>NVXI01000010.1 GCA_002747015.1 Zetaproteobacteria bacterium | reverse complement strand
TTGCTACCGCTGGCTCGGACGAAAGAAACTGCCTTCTCTCGTAAATCTATTGAATATGTCATACAGAATTATAGAATATACGATTGTTAACGCAAACTATTATAACACGCTATTAACCTCTTGCTGGTCGAAAGGCCATAGTGCGCATTACGCCTATTACCTTTGCCACAATAAAAGCTGTATTGAATATAAAAAATCTATCCGCAAAGAAAATATAGAAAGAGAATTCGAAGCGCTCTTAATTGAGCTCCGCCCATCCCAAGAACTTTTTTATTGTGCCAAGGATATGTTTCACCAACTTTGGGAAGAACGAAGCGATATTTCATCTGAGCAAGCAAAAGTACTCAAGCTAGAGCTCGACAAAATAGACAAGAAAGTAGAACAGTTTCTTGAACGCATCATAGATGCCGAACATCACACTGTTGTAAAAGCCTATGACTGTCCGTCGTCAAATGATTTGAGACATATAGGTCAAATATGATCAGGAAGTTTTGGCTTCTCCTTTTTTCTAAAATTGAATTCCCCCTGCCAAAATACACATCAGCAGATGTGAGGTTATCAATACTTTCGTGATAACGTTCATGATTGTAATATTCTATAAACTGGCCTATTTCATGCTCTAAATGGGTTGGCAAATAATAGTTGTTTAAGAGCACGCGGTTTTTCAAGGTTTGGTGCCAACGCTCAATCTTTCCTTGCATTTGCGGATGGTATGGAGCGCCGCGTACATGGTTCATGCCTTTACTTTCAAGAAACTCAGCAAGCTCACCCGCCACGTAAGATTCTCCATTATCAGAGAGCAGGCGCGGCTTATGAATGACCTTGGCACTGTCACAGCCCGAAGCCTTAACGCGAGTTCCAGCGTGTCAGTGACATCAGAGGCCTTTTCTATGCCCTTGGGTGCATCTTCATTCCTTCGTCATTACGATCAAAACCAAAACACTCCTTTATGCAAGGCCTTTAAATGGTCTCATAAGACCTGACGGAGAACAAGCCTGATGTCTTTGCCGCACGAAAGAGGTTACTAAAAATCCCCAGAGTGTTTAAACTCCAAAGCCAAGGTATGATCTTAATATATTTTGGTCAAGTATTTTGAGTTCAATAACAAAACACCCGCGAAGAAAAATCTGCGGGTGTTTGAATTAATATATTTTGTATATTACGCAACTAGAGCAGGGAATTTTTTCTCAGTAGCTTTTTAATTAATATTGTCTATATTCTAACGATTACTCATCAACTGCAGAATATGCGTAAACATAATTACAAAGCTGATATACAGGCTAAGTGCCGCAGACCACGCCATGCGACTGTTAATTTCATCACCATTCGCCGGATTATACATTCTTTTTGTATTTTGCGTTTCCCATGCCGTAAGACCAGCCATAACCAACACAATACCAACACTTAGCATTGTTTCCATACCACTGGAAAAACCAACGAACATGCCAATAATAGATGTCAAAATTAGACCGATTAATGCCATAACACAAAACGATCCAAGCCCCGTTAGATCTTTTTTAGTTGTATATCCGAAGATGCTTAGTCCCGCAAACATACCTGATGCAATAAAGAACGCGCGTGCGATATCCGCACCAGCGTACATAAGGGCAATTCCTGAAAAACTAATACCATAAAGGACACTAACGCCAATAAAGGCCAGTTTCAGCTTTTGCGATGACATTGTCATAGGGTTAAAACCAAACCAAACAATAGCAAGCGGTCCAAATATAACCAAATATCTCTGCGGCCCACCGAGAAGCATCATCATTAGATCAGGAGAGCTACTCACAACCCATGCCACAATAGCGGTAATTAAAACACCCATTGTCATGCGATTATAAACGCTCAACATATGTGTGCGTAGACCTGCATCAATTTCTTGCGTGCGGGTTTGTGCACTTGAAAAACGATCTGTTTGCATTTTAATTCTCCAAAAAAAACTATTAATAAATATATTCATCCTTATACCCTCTATTATAGCAGAATTCAAAGGGTCTTACGATTATTTCGCGGATTTGATGACATTAGTTACGTCTTTGGCGAATTAACCACGGATTTTTTCGGAATTTCTTATCATCCGTAGGCTTCACAATGCGCTCTGACTTGTCGATTGGCGCGAGGTGTGAGGCATCTGGCACGGGGGTATTTGTGACCTCTGATATTATCTTGATCCGCTGGTCTATCGGTGGGTGCGTTGCAAACATGCCCATGAAAGGCACGTGGTTTTCAATACACATCATCGCAATATCATCTGTGCCTTCGGGGATACGATCACGCCCCGAAATACGCATCAAGGCACGCATCATTGCATCGGGGTTTTTAGTCATGGAAATTGCGCCTGCATCGGCCATATATTCACGCTTGCGCGACAAAGAAAAACGCATCAGCAACGTTGCCATATAGCCAAGCCATAGGATCACCGCAATCACCATAACCGCAACCAGCATCCCCGCGCTGTTACGATCACGGCGGCGGCTATAGAAAATATTATAGCGAATACTGCTCCAGACCAATTGAGACAGAAAACCGAATATCCCCGTAAAAATCACACACACAATTAACAAACGTACATCACGATTTTGAATATGGGTTAGTTCATGTGCGATTACGCCTTCCAGCTCGTCCTTAGCCAGACTATTCATCAGACCGCGCGTTACGGTCACGGCAAAATTACCTTCGGTTACACCGCTGGCAAAGGCGTTGCGTGCGTGGGTTTCTATGATCTCCAGATGCGGCATTTTCATACCTTGCCCGATACATAGATTTTCAACCAAATTATACAGCTCCGGTTCGTCTTTGCGCGAGACAGGGTGAGAGCGTGATAATTTACGGATCATGCGGGTATTGAAAAACCACGCAATCATAAACCAGATTGAAACAGCGGTTAATATTAACGGCCAAAATTCAAAGGTAATCCTGTTTGCGAAGAGCAAGACCGCGTCCCAGTCCACACCATCTGGTGTTTTATAGGGCATCGTCAGCCCCAGCGCACAAGCAATCAACCAGAAAACCCCCATAATCAGCAACGGATAAAACGCCAGTAACACGATACAGCGTAAATTATTGTTCCATATATGGGTGCTTAACCCGACTTGTCTGCTGGCCATGTGTCCTCTTTACGTCTTACCTTTAAGTGCAGCGTCTAATGCTTCGTGACACCAAAGAGATAAAGTATCTTGATCCTCTATTATATCTTCCGGAACCGCGTAATATTTCCTTACGAAAATACGCCCCTTTTTGGTTAAGTAAGAAAAGGGCTCAGAGTCCATGGAAACATATTTCTCACGCGTCGCGTCGTTAACACAAAGATAGAAAGTGCTGCCCATTATCATAGCAAATTGAAGATTATTATGCTTAATTCCGACACCACCAAAAAACCTTGCCTTTTCAACATCAAGGCATGTTTCAAGTTTCTCGATTATATATTCCACATATTCTTGGCTTACTGTCATTACGGGATCTAAAACTTCACTTCCGGTGCTTTTTGAACGGCGGCGGCTTCTGCTTCATCCAGTTCAAAGAACTCCTCTTTGCCAAAACCAAATGAATTGGCAATAAGAACCGCAGGGAATTGCTGAGTTACTATATTGTATTCCGCCGTTGCGTTGTTGAAGAAACGACGCGCAGCAGCGATTTTGTTTTCGATATCGGATAATTCATCCATTAATTTCTGGAAATTCTGATCTGCTTTTAGGTCAGGATAATCCTCTGCCACGGCCAGCAAGCTCATCAATGCGCCACCAAGTACGCCTTCCGCTGCAACGCGTTCACCGGTTGCGCCTTTGGCCGCACCAACTTGTGCGCGTGCGTTTGTGACATTCTCAAACACTGATTTTTCATGCGAAGCGTAACCTTTTACCGTTTCCACCAATTGCGGCACAAGGTTAAAACGCTGTTTCAGCTGTACATCTATATCGGAAAATGCGTTTTCCCGTGTTTGGCGTAATGCCACCAAACGGTTATAGAGCATGACGAACAGCCCTATAATTGCAGCAATAATTCCTAATCCGACCCATGAGTTCATAATTTATCCCTTTCACTCTTGCATATGCTGCGCTATTTTATAGAGAAGAAGGTATTTTGTCTTCTGTTATTTTAACCTCTACATCAAAGCCTTTATTCTATGCCTTTATTTACCTCTACCAGTTTTGCCAGCACAAGCGCGAGCGGGACAGATTGGCGTGATACGTCCAAAAAAGTTCTGGAGCAACTGGAAAGCGTCAGGCAACATCCTAATTCCTTTAATTTGGGGTTCCTTTATATCTCTGACCATTTGGCAGAAGATGCGACCAGCATATTCAACCTCTTTAAATCTGTTCTCAAAATAGACAATTGGGTTGGTTCTGTGGGGATGGGGGTTATCGGGTGCGGTAAATCCTATGTCGATATGCCTGCGATTTCTGCAATGGTCGGTAAATTCCCCGAAGATAGCTTCTGCGTTTTCCCCACTGATAATAATGCGCAAGATAGCGAAGCAAGTTCTGATGATGATGCGGATGAATTATCGCTTCAAGATAATGTGAAAGCCTGGCTGGCAAGCACTACGCCAATGTTAACCCTTGTCCATGGCGATCCGATGGCAATCCACGATCCGCAAACCTTTATGCATGAGCTGGAAAGTACGACAAACAGCTTTCTGGTCGGTGGGTTAACCTCCTCTCGATCCAAGCATTATCAAATTGCGAATGCCGTGCGTCATAACGCGGTTAGTGGCGTTTTCTTTGCTGACAGCGTGCCTGTTGCAACCACCTTATCCCAAGGCTGCGCCCCGATCAGCGAACTGCACACCATCACAAAATCCGATGAGTTTACAATTCTAGAACTGGATGACAGGCGCGCCCTTGATGTATTTCAAGATGATCTACGCATTCTTGCCGCCAAAAAACTGGGCAAAAAGCCGGATGAATTTCTCGGCGATTTAAAATCTATGGAGGCCAGTGACTATATTCCAAAAGAATTTAAAAGCCTGTTCAAGGGGCAGGTCCATGTCGCTTTGCCCTTTTCGCAATCCGACCAAAAAGATTATATGGTGCGTAACATCACGGGCATTGATCCAGATGAGGGCTCAATCTCTATTTCCGAAAATGTCACAACGGGCGCGCATATTACATTTGTTGAGCGTGATGAGAAAAGCGTCGCCGCCGATTTATCACGAACATTAGTGGCTTTACGCAAGCGTGTTCAGGCAGAACGCGGATGCTTTGAGCCGAAAGCTGCGCTTTATGTCTCTTGTGTCGCGCGCGGATTTTCTGAAAAAACCTCCAACTCCGAAGATGAGATGCATTTAATCAAAGATATTATAGGGGATATTCCGCTCACCGGATTTTATGCAGGTGGTGAAATCAATAATGCCCGTCTTTATGGGTATACGGGCGTTCTGACTTTATTCTTCTAGGGGTGTATTTTAGATAAAATTTTGGATAATCAGCGGTAAACTGAAAAATAATTTCCCCAAAAGGTGAAAATTTCATACGAAGAAATTTCAACCTTGGGCTCTTGTAACCCTGATATGTTCAGCGAAGGTCAAGCCCTAATATTTAGACATTATTATTTTGATTATTAAGGGCGTTACGCTTGCCCGTAGAAAGCATCATTTATTTTTTATGCCCAAAGCCTGTACTATGAAAAATGATGGGCATCTCAAGGATTTCTTTTGTTTCGCCTTTATCCACATACACAACAAAGATACACGTTGCTTTTATAATTTGCTCTTGCATATTCTTTTTAACATTTAACCCAAGCCCCTGAATGCGTCCTTTCTCTGTAATACAGCAAATTTGCTTGGTATCCATATCATACTCAACCCAATTCACTTTTTCTTGAAAAGGCTTGTCATGGAATATATATATTTTATCTTCATCACTAACCGCGAGGTCAAGTTTCATCGCATCCGTCATATTTGCAAGGACAGGCATTTCATCAACTGGAGGGAGAATTGGTGTATCAGTCATTTTTTATAAATTTCAAAAGCATAAAATCAAGATATTATAGCAAAAAAACTATTGATTTTACAATAGATTAAACAGGTATTTTGAACTCCATAGTTTGGCCCTGCTGTAATTGCTGCTGTTGTGCTAATTCTTGCTGCTGTACTATTTGTTGTTGTTCAAACAGGCGTTGTTGCTCTAACTCCTGCTGCTGCTCCAGCTCAATGACCTCACCGTTGTCATTAATAACGCTCAGCTGCGCGGCGGGTACAACATCGGAAACCAATGCAACTCCACTTGGGGCATTTGACTGCACCGTCAACGTCGCATCCGGTGGTAAAACCGAAGATAAATCATCATGAGCCGTCACGCCATTTGGCGTATTGGCGTCCATATCTTGGGCGGGGGCTTGTACGCTTGGAGCTGTCGATTGTTCATTTCTTTCATCTTCAAGCTCTTTTAGTTTTTTTGCGAATATTAATGGAGTATTTTTGTCGGGAAGAACATATGACTCTTTCCTTGGATCACCAAAGCCATCAAGAACTTTCTGTTTATCTTCCCAAACAAGAGGTTCTCCTTTACGAATCGACTCGTTGATATCAAAAATCATCGGGTCGTTAATGAATTTTGTTCCCACCTGTTTGGTTGCAATTATTTGGGCGTCAGGCGCAATATCCATCAGCTTTTCTACATTACTATAGCCACCGCATGACCCTAAAAAAACAAGTGAATTGCTTTCTGAAAAATAAGGCAGCGTATTGTCAAGATTGTAACTGTGTCCGCGATGAATTACGGAATCAAATTCAACATCCTTAATGGTGGCATCAGGCTTTCCGGAAATATCTTGTAATATGGTGTCAGGAGATGCATCAGGATGATTTGCGTAAATTTCTATGGGCGTTTCTCCAGATAGGGATGTTATTTTTATGTAGTCTCCTTTGTCTTCAACTTTGTAATCTTTGCTTTGTTCGAAGCGCTTTTGGAAATATTCAAATGAAGATACTCCGTCTTCGTCACCCGTAAAAACCAAAAGTTGTTTATGTATGCCATCGGTTCCTACGAGTTCATCTTGAGAAAGAGAATCAACAGCGGCCACTTTGTAGTGGTCTGGGTTTTCAATCTTAATCGTGTCTTGTCCAGATAGGTCATTGTAATAAGCTGCTGTCACAGCGTAAGTGTCTTTTATTGAACCAGGAGGCGCATTATCATAGCTGTTTTGAATGTGCTGTTCTATTTGTGCTTTGATAGCGGGGTCAGAAGTGTTGTTCATTATATCGGCTAGCGAAATAGCAATGCCAGTGTTTCCATTTTCTATCTCTGAAGATACTGTTTCTAAAACACTGCCCCATTGATCTTTCGGAATAAAGGCCATAGCCTCGTCAAGTTTGTTATAGCTGTTTGCAATCTCCAGAAAACTGACAGCCATAGTTGAATATTTGGGATTGGCGACATCTAGAACACTGTCTTTTCCTTCGGCTGCCATTTTTTCTTGAAAACGATCAAATACGCCAAGAAAAGTTGATGTATAAACCTCTTCCCTTCCTAAAACCATAACATCAAGAAGTTGTGACGCAGAATGGTCGTTAATTGAAGCGAATCTTACATCGTCGGGTTCATCATGTAACTCATTTAATTCAAAAGCCACCGTGAGATTGTTATTTATATCGTTTTTTGTGCCACTGATTCTTTCTTCACCCAGTATTTGATGTAATGATTTATTGTTATATGATATACTGGGGGCGACCTGTATTCTCTGGTCAAGCTGCGTTACAGCGCCCTCAAGGATTTCTTTTGCTTCTTGTTTTGAAAGATTTTGGACGAAGCTGTCGGTATTTTTTAATGCATTATATGGGTCATTTTGCACGGCCTCTTTTATAATGTTGGTATATTCATCTTTCGGAAGATATTTTGCGT
The DNA here is from genome assembly GCA_002747015.1 of Zetaproteobacteria bacterium. Next base: position 75,528 of record NVXI01000010.1, on the reverse strand, counting down.
ATGTTTCAGATGCAAGAAGTATTGTCTCCGGAGAGACGTCCTTTACCGCTTCTTTTACGAGTTCCGATGTTTCGCTATTAGATAAAAAGTAATGATCAAGAGATTGAGCTGCATATAATATAGCATCAGAGGAACTGTCTTTTGCTATATCCATAATAACATCGTCGCGCTGACTCCATGGAACCTCCATAATCCAATTTCCGTCATGTTTTCCTATTGCATGAAATGCGATGTCAGGGTTTTCTTTTGCTAAGGTCGTGAGTAATTCAACGCGCACTTCTTCGGGGACATGCTCAATGTAATAGTGACAAAATTTTAGTGCGGTTTCAGGGTCTTCTTTCATCTCCGCAATAAGCGCATTGGCAAGCTCATCACCGCTTAGTCCCGTTTGTTCTTGGTCAATGAGTATGCTTTTATCTGCCATTGGGCGATCCCTTTGTGTAAATCTTTACCAAATTATATATTAATCCAATAATATTTGTCAAATTATGTATTCGAAACAATATCATCGCAAAATACTTTCCCAGAGCACAATGCATCTGATTTGTAGGACTGCGAGGAATGATATAGTGTCTTTGGCATATCTTATGATAACATTATTCAAGCTGTAACAAGAGAATGTGCCAATTCGCGGCGCATAACCTTACCCATAGCATTACGCGGTAACGCAGATACAAAGAAAATTCTTTGCGGGCATAATCGTCCCAGATGTCCTTGGATTTTCTCGATCATAGCATTGTGATAATCTGGGCTATGTTGACTTTCATCCCCTGACAAAACAACCGCCGCGCAAACGCGAAACCCCTTTTTGGTAGGCGCTTGAAACAAAACAGCATCTTCAATTTCAGGTAAATTGGTTAACTCTTCTTCTATCGGTTCAGGTAAAATTTTCTGTCCGTCAATGTTGATTACATTATCCACGCGCCCCAACACACTCAAACGGTTTTGCTCATCAAGTTTTCCAACATCGCCGGGGTAAAAATAACCATCACGAAAATAATCTTCATTTTTCCCGTCAAAATACCCATCTATCGTAAATTCTGTTTTTATACGAACAATTCCAATCTCACCACGTGGAAGCTCAATATGATCTTCATCAACAATCTGCACCTGCGTCCCATCACACAATGCACCGATCATATATGGTGTGTAATTATGTTCATGTACAAAGCCGCCAGCAACGCCCCAAGCCTCGCTCGAACCATAAGCATTTACAACACTATTACCGAAAACTGCCCTAATAGGATCCTGAAGCCTTGCATCAAAAATCATCCCACCTGAAAGGCATAACTTCACAAAATCAAGCCTGATATTATGTTCTGCCCCGTACACAGCAATATTACGAAGTGTCAACGGCGTAAGCAGCATATGCGACGGTCTGTGATTGAGCATTACTTTTAAAAAATTTTCGTCATGCCCCCACAAAACAAGCTCACAACCATACATTAGGACACTGAGCATCATGTTATATCCGCCTGCCGTATCATATGGCATCCCCACGAAACACGAATCCTTACCCTCTTCGGGGCTAAAATACAGCAAATTCCGTGCGCGATGCATCACATTTTCACGCGTTAACGCAATAGGCTTCGGGATACCCGTTGTGCCACTGGAACACATAAGACGCACAATACGATCTTGCTTACGGTCAACGGGCAATACACAATCACCCTTAACACGGGGGAAATCATTAACCCTAACCCACTGCCCCTTATGATTTGCAGGGGCTTCTTTCGAAGAAAAAATATATTGCACATCAGTATCCAACCACCATTGCTGCTGCATCAATGTTTCAGGCGGAAATGTATAGGACAACGACGCCATACCAAGCCGATCAAGCGCTAGAATAAAAACCGTATGTAAATAATTAGGCTCCATCAGAACCGCAACCAGCGCATCTTCTTTAAGACCTTGGGCTAAAATATAACGAGAAACATCATCAACATCTTGAATAAGCTGTGCAAAATTGACATCGACATCTGTTCCGACAGCAGCTGACATTGCAGCATTTTCATCTGCATAATTGGCGAGAATATCATATACAGATTGCACATTTTGTTTCATATCTAAAATTTATACCTCATCTTTAAGAACACCGAATGAGCATGGTAATCCTGTTTATATTCAAAGTCGTAACCCGCATCAAACGACCAGTGTTTTTCACTGGAAATACTAAAACCGGTTCCTAAATTCAAAGTTCCCCTTGCAGGGTCAGCGCCCGTGCTTGTGAAACTCGTACCATCGCCAGTGAACCGTGATGTTGTAACAACATTATCTCCCAGCACGTCGTAACGATATCCCAAATGCAAACGAGGCTCTAACATAAACTCACTATCTATTTCATACGCCCAAGACGCATCGACCTTGGCACCAAGCTCAACTATGTTTATATCTTTACTTTCAACAGATAAATTCGCGCCACCTGCACCAGCCTCAGTATAATCATCTGAACTATGATGCCCATAAAACACCCCTAAAGCAGGAACAAGGGAAAGTGATTTAAAACCGTAAGTGCGTCCTATTTCTGCTTCGGCGAAATAATAATTCGTGGCATAATCACCATAGGCCGTTAATCCACCAACCCCACCAACATTATATCTCTTGGTTTTATTTGTACCGCGCACATAGCCAGCAGAGCCTTTAACCGTAATATCTTCGTCTAAATCATAATCACCATAAATTGTGATCTGAGCCGAGCCAATATCAACGGAGCTATTATTTGCGTCCTTTGAATCTACATCTGTATTTGAATAACCGACACTAACCCCCACGACCATATCGTCGTGAAGATTTTCTGTATCAACGCCGATAGCAAAACCAGCCGTGCTAGCGTCAAAACCAGATACGTTATTTCGCGTGCCTTGCTTTGCTATGGCATTATAGCTCTGCCCCCAAAATTCTAGACCTTTAAAGGGAGAAACAATTGGCTCATCACCTGTAGATATACCGGTGCCTTGCGACGAAAGACGCTGTGCAACCATACTTCTCGTTTTTGATGAAAGGGTTTGTGATGTCAAAACCGCTGCACGATTAGGAGAAACGGTTACGGCTTCAATAATTTCCTGCACATCTTCCACTGAATCCGCATTATTTATATTATTAATGATTGATGATAACTCAGCATTATTCGTATTATTAAGTGTGTCCAGAACAGCCCCAGCACTTTGGTTATTCACAGCAGATCCCATATCAGCAATACTTCCACTCTCCCCTTGGGAAACCAGTGCATAAAGCTCCGTATTATCACCACCGATTCCAGCGTAAGTCCCATCAACCAATTGAAAATTCCACAAGGCTGATGCATCGACGATACTTAATGGCGTGCCACCCGGACCAGCGGTAACCACCGCATTACCATCAGCCAAAAGAATCGTATTCCCCACCGCCAAAGAACCTTTAATCTGCCCAGCGGCAACACTCGCCCCTGTTAGATCCACATTCCCGTTGGTCACAACCAAACGCGCTGCCAGATTAGACGTATTAATACCAAAGTCAAAAGTTCCCGCGCTCACCGACATATCATCAAGTGTTACAACATTGGTCGGAGCAATAGAAAAACCCTGCCCAGCGGCAACTGTTAAATCCGAAACCGTAATATCACCTTCCGTGGAGAAATCACCTGTAATATTAATCGTTGAACGCCCCCCCGCCGGATTATCATCAACAACGTCACCAATCACGCGCCCACCATTAAATGTCATGGCGTTTAACCCGTTAAGAGCAACCATATTAATCGCTATATTGCCTTGCCCATCAATAATACCACTATTGGTGATACCGCCAACAACACGTCCACTTTGAATATAGATAGCGCCTGAAGTTGCCGGAGACCCATCATCATAGCCTCTAATCGTTCCGCTATTATTAATTCCACCACTCATACTAATTGATTGTATCCATATTCCCTTTTCACCCCCGGAAATAAGACCGCCCACATTGTTATTAATATCTCCAGTCACCGAGGAACCCAGAAGATGTATACCGTCCGTTCCTCCTACAATCGACCCTGTATTATTAATGTCCCCTGCAACGAAGGCAAAACCAGCAGTATATATTCCCTTAACCCCGCCTATGATATCCCCCGCATTATCAATATTACCGGAAATCGACCCATAACCATTCACCTGAATAGCATTCGCACCACCATAGATTGTTGCACCATCGTTATTTATAATGCCTCCCGAAATATCAGCAGATGGAGCAGATAAAATTCCGGCCAAGCCACCGGAAATAAGACCGCCAGTATTATTAATAATCCCGCCTGTTAAATCTGCTGGATTATTAAACAGAACGACCCCGTAAGTAGCATCATCAACAATAGTACCCGAATTCGTAATAGACCCACCAGCGACACCATCAACATCCACGCCAGGCACTATTGTACCGGATGTGACGACATAATTCTCACCCGCTCCAACGTTATACTGTGCATAAGCAGGCATAGAAACCAAACCCAAAGCGGGAAGTGTACTGATTAAAGCGGTGCTATTAATGAATGAAAAAAACTTCATGGATACGGCAGATCATTATACGTTATCAGAGTAATCAAGACGCAGAAAACAATAAGCAATATGTTGTTTTACTTATATACATGCATTATAAACCGTACTTTACTTGCATACAATAGTTTTCTTAGTTTGGATAACTTCGCGGTTTCTTGAATTTATTTAGGCTCATCGCTTTCACCCCTAAATTCTGGCTGATTGGAATATTCTTGTAAAAATGGCAAATAAATTTATCTGCGAACCAGAAAGTAAACAGGCTTGATACCACTTCAAACGCCGCATATTTAAAAAAATTAGAACACTATCAAGCCGTCTGTACCGCTTCAACATTAACTTTTCTTTGCAATACCGCGGCGAAGAACCCGTCTGTTTGGTGGCGTTTCGGGGTCAGGCGCATAAATGGCGTTCCTAAACCCAGAGCTTCATCCAGAGGTACAATTTCGAAACCATCATTGTTCGCCAAAAACTTTTCGATTTGATTTTCGTTTTCCGCAGGCAACAATGAACATGTGGCATAGACCAACTTGCCGCCTGGCTTCACAGCTTTAGCAACTTTTTCTAGAATTTCGGCTTGAATTTCAATCAGCTCCTCTAAGGTCGGGCCGTAATTACGCCAGCGCATATCAGGGTTACGACGCCACGTGCCGGTTCCACTGCATGGAACATCGGTCAGAACAATATCGAACGTGCCTTTTTGACGTTTAAACCATTTCTTATGGCGCGCATCAGAGAGCGGACGTACTTCGATAATATCGGCTAGTCCCGCTTTCTTATAACGACGACGGCCTTTCTCAAGGCGTTTTTCATCCAGATCCATTGCAACAACGCGCCCTTTGCGCATCATCGCCGCAGCCAGAGCCAGCGTCTTACCACCGCCCCCCGCGCAGTAATCCAGAACTTGCATGCCGGGCTTCGCGCCGCAAACATGGGCGATCATCTGTGATCCCTCATCCTGAATTTCAATCCAGCCCTTATTCATGGCTTTAGTTTTGGAGAGATAGGCTTTTTCTTTGCAGCGTAAGCCCCACGGCGAATAAGGCGTTGGCGTTGTCTCTACGCCGTCTTTGGCCAGAGATTGTTGTGCGTTCTCACGCTCCATTGCGAAGATGTTGGCGCGGATATCTAATGTGGCGGAGGTCTGCATCGCGCGCATTTCTTCCTTAAAATCATCCTTGAAATAGGCACGTAGAGTGTCCTCATAGTCCGGCGGGCATTCAACTAGAACTGCCTCATCCATATCGGCATGATCCATAGTTTGACCTGATAGAGCGCCGATGAATGTCTTTTCTTCATCGTTTAATTCTTCTTGTGCATATTGGCTGCCGTCAAATAAATCACCAAGACGCTTTTCGTCTGTGTTCTCACCTAAAGCAAGCCAGAAGATAACGCGATTGCGCGGTGTATCCTCGATTTTCAGCTTTTCCATCCACCAGCCAAGACGCGCATGATGCCGCGCCATGGCATAGACACGCTCTGCGATTTCGCGGCGGTCTTTTGACCCGATATAGCGGCGATTACGCATGTAATCCCCAACGCAAGAGTCAAGAGGAATGCGGATTCTCTGATCGCGTTCAAGAATTTCAATCGTGGCGTCTATGCGGGATGCTGGTTTCATGGTGGCTACTCTTACAGGATAAATTCAGTTTCTACAATGTTTTAGGATTAAATAATTTGCGGATGCGCTTGGCGCGCGCTACGTTCATCCATGTTTTAAAGGGACGTTGACGAATATGAATTACCCAACCTATATAGAATTGCCTTTTACGGCGGAACATAACGCGCCGATAGGGGCGGATAATTGCGATCAATATCCCGAGAGCCTCGTGCGCTATTTTCTGGAGAATTATACGAAAGAAGGGGATTGTGTTTTCGATCCTTTCTTAGGCTTTGGCACAACGGCATTTGTAGCCGAGGATATGGCGCGCATTCCCTACGGCGTTGAAGCAGATGGTGAGCGTTTTGAATGGGCGGCAGGCCAATTAGAGAATTGGCGCAATATCAAGCATGGCGATGCCGCCGATATTGGTGCCTATGATTTTCCGCAGATGGATTTCTGCATTACCTCCCCGCCTTATATGTTGTGCGAGGATACGTGGAACTCGCTTTATGGCGGCGACCCTGATTATGAGGGCTATGACGTGTATCTTGCGCGCATGGCTGTGATCTTTAAGACAATTGCCAAGGTGATGAAGAAGGATGCTCTGGTTATTGTGCAGGCGGATAATCTTCAGGGGCAACGCTATACGCCGCTTGTGCATGACTTCTATCAACAAATATCAAAGAGCCTCACTCCACAAGCCGAAATTATAGTGCGCTGGACGGGCGCGAAATCTATTCACCACAGAGATTATGAATTAACGCATTGTCTTGTTTTCAAGAAAAGCTAAATGATCTGATTAGAGTATGATCTTGAAGATGAGCAGCATTGCCGATAACGCCAACAGACCTTCAACAAGATAGAAGAATTTCTCTTGCGGAATTTTATCGTGTAGTTTCTGACCGAGATAAAGGGCGAGTAAAAACCCAGGATAGGCGTAAAGCGCGGTTATAAACAGATCATAGGTGAGTAAGCCCACACTGATTGTTCCGATGGCACGCGGAATGTTAGAGAGCATGAGCATCATAATGATGCTGGCGCGAAACTCTGATGAGGTTGTTACTTTTTCTTTAAGGTAGAGAATAAAGGCAGGCCCGCCGCCGCCAATCATCGCATTGAGCGTGCCACCCAGAAATCCGGCCAAATGTGCATCGCCCCATCTTATGAGGCGTCCCAAAGGATCTATCTTTGTGTGTTTCCTTAAGAGATGCAGGATAATATAGATAACCAGTATCGCGCGTATAATATCACCTGCAACATAGCTTAAGAGTATCACCCCAAGCGCCGCCCCAACAATGGTCATGGGCAGCATTTTTAAGATATGTTGCCATTGAATATGGCGGTGGGTTTTGAAAATAAGAAGCCCCATAGAGAGTTGATAGATCATCACCATCGCAACCACATCTTGTACGGGCATAAAGAGGCTGAGTATCGGGATGCAGATCAGACCGCCGCCAAAACCGAGTAGGCTTTGGGCGAAAAAGGCAAAGGCGATGATGAGCGGCATAAATATCATCTGCGGAGTATAAAAAACCCGACGGCATTATACCAGTCGGGTTTTTGTAAATCTGTAATTACACGGTGATATTATTCAGCGTGTGGAGCTTCTTTTGTTGCTTCTTCAGCGTGCTCTTCAGTTGCATCATCAGCATGTGCGTCAGTTGCTTCTTCGCCTTCGTGCGCTTCTTCACCTGTTACTGCATCTGTTGCTTTTTCTTCAACGACTGCCGCCTCTGTTGTTACGTCTGTTACTTTTTCTTCAACTGCATCTGTTGTTGCTTCTACAGCAGCTTCGGGAGCTACAGCAAGCGCGTCTGCATGTGCAGAAGACATATAAGTTGGAGTGGCTGCAATCAAAAGAGCAGCAAGTGTTAAATAATATTTTGTCATGATATTTTCCTTAAATTTACTATATTTTATATATTCGCCTACTTTGATCTGATTCCAGAATTTTGCAAGCAAAGATTTATTTTCCGTTTATCCTTATGATTCTGTTCTGTAATTTGGCGCTTCACGGGTGATGGTCACATCATGGACATGTGATTCTTTGAAGCCCGCACCAGTCATACGGATAAATTCTGTTTTATCACGCATGTCCTGAACAGTGGCACAGCCAGTATAGCCCATAGAGGCACGCAAACCGCCAACCATTTGGTGAAGCACATTTGCAACAGGACCTTTATAAGGTACGCGCCCTTCGATCCCTTCGGGGACGAGTTTATTACTTTGATTGACGTTGCCTTGGAAATAGCGATCGGCAGAGCCTTTAACCATTGCGCCGACACTGCCCATGCCGCGATATGATTTGTAGGAACGTCCCTGAAAGAGGATCACTTCACCCGGGGCTTCGTCTGTGCCTGCGAAAACACCGCCCATCATGGCGGCACTTGCCCCCCCTGCGATGGCTTTTGCAAAGTCACCGGAATATTTGATGCCGCCATCCGCGATCACCGGAATGCCTTTTTTCTCACACGCACTGACCACATCCATAATGGCAGTCAGTTGTGGCACACCAACACCTGCAACAATACGGGTCGTACAAATAGAACCCGGACCGATACCAACCTTAATAGAATTCGCACCTGCTTTTATAAGGGCATTGGCCGCTTCTGCGGTGGCAACATTACCAGCCATAATTTGCAAGGTCGGGTTTTCTGCGCGAATTTGTGCAACCGTATCAAGAACGGCGCGTGAATGTCCGTGCGCGGTATCAACAACAACCAGATCCAGTCCAGCCTGTGCAAGGGCAGAAGCACGTTGTATGCCATTTATGTCACCCGTGCCAACAGCCGCACCGGCGCGAAGGCGATCTTGAGAGTCTTTTGTTGCCATCGGAAACAGCTTTGATTTCTCGATATCCTTCACAGTCATAAGACCGATGCAATTATCCGCATCATCGACAATGATGAGTTTTTCGATGCGGTGTTTGTGTAATAATTTTTTGGCTTCTTCTTTTGTGATGTCTGCGGTGACCTTCACAAGACTTTCATGCGTCATGAGTTCTTTAATAGGCTCATCAGGGTTTTCGGCAAAGCGCACATCACGGTTTGTAAGAATACCAACCAGCTTCCCTGTGCTTTCGGTGACCGGAATACCGGAGATTTTGTGGATGCTCATTAAGTCCCAAGCGTCGGCGAGTGTGGCATCGGGACGAATTGTAATGGGATCAAGCACCATTGCGGATTCAAAACGTTTGATTTGACGTACCAACTTGGCTTGTTCATCGATCTCCATATTGCGGTGAAGAATACCCAGACCACCATTTTGCGCCATGGCAATGCCCATCTCTGCGCCGGTAACAGTATCCATCGCCGCGGATAGGACAGGAATATTCAGTGAAATTTCTTGTGTGATCTGGGTTGACGTATCAACTTCGTTCGGTTGGATTTCAGATGCACCGGGAACCAGTAATACGTCATCAAAGGTAAGTGCTTCACGAATTTTTGTAGTGTCTTTAATGCGAGCCATAATGCAAATCTCCAGCGCTTAATTATATGGGCGAAATTTGCAAGTGAGTTATAGCGTGTTTTCCCAAAATGTAAAGTCTGTAACATTAAACAGACTATAATTATATAAAATCCTCTGGAAAAGTAACGATTTATTATGAGTCCTTCATGTATTCTTAAGGCTAGATATAAAAAATAAGAATGAAGGATGAGCTCAGATGATACCAAGCAGTAATATCGCACATATGTATGTTAAAATAATTGGTGAACAATCACTCTTAGCGATGGCACAAAGTAATCTACTCAGCAATGCTGAGCGTATTGGTAAAATTAGAACCCATACGTTTTTGGCACATAATGGTCAGACAGAATTTGGTATTAGCAGAAATTTTGGTTGCGATAGATATTACAGTTGGGAAGACACGATTATTGATTGTCGTAACAGTCCCAGCATTGTCGATAGTGACACCTTACAAGATTTCTGTGAGTCACTTGCAAGCGGTTCACGGTTCGAGAGTTTTAAAAATGATATTGAAAATCGTATGGATAACCTTATCAAAGTTACCCCATTCCATAGCGTTCTACGCGGAGAAGACAATATGCGTTACAATATTAAACGCGCCGCCAAGGTAGAGGATTTTGATATTATCCGTGTTAGTCTCCACCTTCATGCTTCTTGCGAACAAGACTTTCAAAGAGGCTTGGATTGTTTACGTGATTGGGAAAATCCGTACAAGATTAAAAGCTATGCTGGTCATGCACTAAGCTCATAAATAGCCATTTCTAAAACGAGTATAGTCAAGATTGTTATTCTTCTGGTTTATGAAACCCAGTTGCGACAACATATTGTTCTGCGCTTTCTTTACGGCTGGCAGGTGGTTTAATGTGCTTCACCGTTGCAAAATGTTTTTTCATCTCTTTCAACAAGACATCTTGTGCGCCACCTTGAAAGACTTTGGCAATAAAAATACCATCAGGCTTCAAAACTTCTGTAGCAAAGTGATATGCCGCCTCAACCACGACCATAATACGCAAATGATCTGTTTGTTTATGCCCCATTGTATTGGGTGCCATATCACTGATAACAGCATCGGCCAAACCATCCGCAGCTTGTTTATTCAAGGCTTTTTTCAATATATCAGGCGCAGCATCATCCATAAAATCCATTTGAAAAAACTCAACATCCGGCATTTCATCAATTTCAAGCAAATCGATAGCGATAACTTTGCATTTTTTTTCTGTGACAATCTGACACCACCCACCTGGCGCGGCGCCTAAATCAATAACGGTCATTCCCGGTTTAAAAAATTTTATTTTTTCATCAATTTCTTTGAGCTTAAAGGCTGCTCTTCCGCGATAGCCCTGTTTTTCCGCCATATCAATATAAGGATCATTAAGCTGACGCTGTAACCACCGCGTTGAAGAACTCTTGCGCCCTTTGGCCGTGCGAACTTTTGTTTTCTTTTTATTACGTGACATCGTTATCGTTCCTACATGGCTCTAAGCATAGTATTTTAATGTTCTTATAACAGCATAACGAAGGCGGCGGTAACAAAAATTGAAAAGAAAATACTGAGACAAGCGGCCATAAAGACAACACCTTCGGTTTTTGGAGAAAAATGTGCCAAAATTAAAAATAAGATATAATAGAAACTAGAAACAGCTATACCTCTGGTGTGGACATTTGACGTCATAAATCCCATAATACCGTTCTCGTAACCGATAGAGATCATTACTTCAGCCAATAGACGGATAAGTATCATGGAGATAATCACAAAGCCAAGAGCCCACCAACGATGTTTTTTATGGACAATAAAATAGGCAATCGGCATCCATATTGCGTCAACCCAAAAACAAAGAAATTCAAACATTGAAGTAGTTTAGGCGATGAACGTATTTTTTAAAAACAATTTCAGAATTTTTCTTACGGGTGCTATCCTAATATCAGGAATAGCAGTCAATATATCGCCCGTTTGGGCAGGCGCGCCCAGCCTTATTCGTGATACGGAGATAGAAAACACCCTGCGCTTATGGGGTACGCCTATTTTCGAGGCTGCCGGTCTTGATCCGAACGGGGTTCGCATTATATTGGCGCAGAGCGATACTGTGAATGCCTTCGTTGCGGGCGGACCTAATATTTTTCTTTATACAGGTTTGATTAATAAAACCGATAATCCAGGTGAATTGATTGGTGTGATTGCCCATGAAACAGGTCATATCGCAGGCGGTCACCTTATTCGCAGTCGCGAAGCAATGGAACGTGCGTCTTACGAAAGTATTATGGGCATGATTCTAGGCGTAGGTATCGCCGTTGCCAGCGGTGATTCAAACGCTATCTCTGCGATATCTTTAGGGGGGAATAGCTTGGCACAGCGACGATACCTCGCCCATAGCCGTATTCACGAATCAAGTGCAGATCAGGCCGCTTTAGGGTTTTTAGAAAAAGCAAAAATCAACCCTTCAGGTCTGGCCAGTTTTATGGACAAACTCAAAGCAGATAGCTTTGCCCCCGAAAACCAACAAAGCGAATATGTACGCACGCATCCCCTAATAAACAGTCGTATAGAAGCCATGGAACGACGTATAGCGGAATCTGCCTATAAAGGAAGTACTTACCCAACAGCATGGCAAGAACAACATGCGCGTATGAAAGCCAAATTGATTGGTTTTATCAGTCCCGAGAAAGTTGCGTGGTTCTATGATGATAAAGATACATCCATACCTGCACAATATGCACGCGCAATTGCAGCGTATCGCAATAATCAGATCGATGATGCTCTGCAACGCATTAATGCTTTGTTAAAGCATGAACCGAACAATCAATATTTTTTAGAGCTTAAAGGACAAATGCTGGTTGATTTTGCACGTATCAAAGAGGCCATCCCGTATTACAAAAAAGCAATTGAGATTATGCCAAAGGCAACGCTGTTCAGGATTGCTCTGGCACATGCCTTAATCGAATCTGCAAATCAAAACGAACCACCTTTATTACGCCAAGCGATTGAGCATCTAGAGCGTGCCTTACGTGATGAATCACGCTCAACGCGTATTCATCGTCTTTTAGCAACAGCGTATGGGCGCATTAATCAGCATAATAATGCAAAGATACATCTGGCGGAAGAAGCAGTATTGCAACGACGTTTTTCCTATGCAAAACAGCATGCACAAAGCGTTTTAGAAAGCGAAAATGAGGGCAGTAAACTTTGGCTGAAGGCGAAAGATATTATTTCTTTTATAGAAACGACGAAAAAAGAGTGACTTTTTTGTCAAGGGAACGAATAATAGAACAGTAATATATTTTGAGGAGTTATGTTTTGAACAAAGCAATTAAGAATTTTAAGTTTTTGGTACTTACAATGGGCGTATGCAGCGCGGCACTTTTAGCACCTGCACATAATGCGCGGGCAGAAGCATTCACGCCCGAGCAAACAAAGGAACTGGAAGTTCTATTCAAAAAGTTTCTTGCAGAAAATCCGGAAGCTATTTTGAAATCCGTTGATGATTTCCGTGCATCAGAAGAAAAAAGAACACAACAATCCGCACAGCAAAATTTAAAAGACTATGCTGAATATTTTACAGATGCTGGTTTACCTTCTGCTGGTAATCCTGACGGCGATGTCACTGTTGTTGAATATTTTGACTATAATTGCGGATATTGTCGCAAAGCCTATGCCGATATCCTTACGCTTTTGAAAGAAGATACGAATTTGCGTGTTGTTTTTCAAGAAATGCCAATTTTAAGCCCTTCTTCCAAAGCAATGGCAAGTCTAACAATGGCGGCGCATGAGCAAGGAAAATATTTCGAAATGCATAAGGCTTTGATGGATTACCGAGGTAGTCAAAGCGAAGATGCCTATAACAAGCTGGCTGAAGATATTGGTTTAGATGTTGAAAAAATGCGCGCAGATGCAAATTCTGCGAAAATTATTGCCAGTATTGAAAAATCATCTGAAATGGCCAGAGTTCTTGGTATTCGTGGAACACCTGGTTTCATTGTTGGCGACCAAATCTACCCTGGTTATATTGGACTTGACGGACTTCGTAAGGCAATCAAAGAAGCAAGGGCAGCCCAGGATAGTAAGTAAACCTTCACTATGGCGCATATACATAATTCTATAGGGTACAGTTTCAAATGAGATATGTTAATAAAGTTTTGGCAGCTCTTTTGATTCTGGCTGTTGGCTATTTGGCCTATGGGATTATTGAGATACGCCGTGGTTTATTTATGGTTTATGATGTTCCCGATCAATATGCCTATGCTCCCGCAGATTCCGACCTTATTATTATCGATTTCAATAAATATGACTGCACCCATTGTCGCATTTTGCATTCGGTTTTAATGGAGGCAATTAGGCAAGATGGAAAGGTACGCTATGTTTCTCGCAGCGTAACTTACAGCAATGAATGGGAGGAAACACTTATTACCGCGGTTTATGCTGCAGGTGAACAAGGGAAGTTTATCGCGCTGCATGATGTCATTAATACAGAATGGCCAATCAATAATCGTAGATCTTTATTTCGCCATGCAAAAGAAATAGGGCTTGATACAAAACAGCTTAGCCGCGATATGATGAAAACCGAAATTCTTGAGCATGCGCTACAAAATAAAGAGTTCTTTGAAGCATGGCGATTGGGCAGAATGCCCGCTTTTCTGATAGGAGAAAAAGCGATTTATATGCCAAAAACAACAGATGTGACAGTTGAAGATTTTTTAGCGAAATTTAAAGATGCACGATCCTAAAAATAAGTGATGAAAATAGTAGCTTAGGCAGGGTAAATATGAAAACAATTCTAATTCTTAACGGGCCTAATCTCAATATGCTTGGAACGAGAGAGCCTGAAATATACGGGCATCAGACTTTGGATGATATAGAGGTGCTATGCGCCGAGAAAGCGCAGTCCTTGGGTTTTAATATCGATTTCAGACAATCCAACCATGAGGGAGAGCTAGTGACGTGGATTCAAGAGGCTGGCAAATCTATCAGTGGCATCATTATCAATGCCGCAGCCTATACGCATACATCTGTGGCAATGCATGATGCTTTGAAACTATTGGATTGCCCGATCATAGAGGTACATTTATCTAATCCGAAAGAAAGGGAGAAATTCCGCCATTTTTCCTATATTGAATCGGTGGCAACCGCGGTCATTGCAGGTCACGGCGCTTCGGGATATGAAATGGCGTTAGAAGAACTGAAAAAAGTTTTACAGTAAAAGTATCGTATGCTTTGACATTCTACTTCAACTTTTGTATTCAGGTGCTTAAAGTAAAATACAATATTAATAACAATAAGATTTATTGATGAAAATTGACTCAGATGCGATCAAAGAACTCGCAGGTTTACTAGATGAAACGGGCTTAACCGAAATAGAGGTCGCCGATGGCGAAAAATCTATCCGCGTGAGTAAGGGCAATACGATTATCGCAGGCGGCGGCGTTGCTGCAGCGATGCCTTCTGACCCTGCTGTTCCACAAAAAGCAAATATGGACGCGCCTGCAAATGTGGCTTCGGCGCATCCGGGGGCTGTGAAATCCCCGATGGTCGGTACGGCGTATTTACAAGCCGACCCTGAATCACCGTCTTTTGTGAAAAAAGGCGATAATGTTAATGCAGGCGATACGTTGCTGATTATTGAGGCGATGAAGGTTATGAACCCGATTAAGGCCGAGAAATCCGGTACCGTGATCCAAATTCTGGTTGAAAATGCACAACCAATCGAATTTGGTGATGTCCTGCTCGTGATTGAATGATTAAAAGCTCAGTTCATATTTATTCGTATTTTTGTCTGGACAAGGCATAAGTGACGAAGCGTATAACTTATACGTGAGGATGCGAGTAACGATGATCCAGATAAATAGATGGATAAATATTTATGTTTAAGAAAGTTTTAATTGCCAACCGTGGTGAAATCGCCCTTCGTATCATTCGCGCGTGTCGTGAGATGGAGATCGGCAGTGTTGTTGTTCATTCAACAGCGGACGCTAGCTCTATGGCGGTGCGTTTGGCTGATGAGTCTGTTTGTATCGGACCACCTGCGAGTAAGGATAGCTATCTTAATATTCCTGCGATTTTAACGGCTGCTGCTTTAACGGGTGCGGATGCCATTCACCCGGGCTATGGGTTCTTATCAGAAAACGCACAATTCGCACGGATGGTTGAAGAGCACGGCTTTACCTTTATTGGCCCATCTGCCGATCATATTGAACAAATGGGCGATAAAGTACGCGCAAAGCAAACAGTTGATGCGCTTGGATTGCCTGTTGTTCCGGGGTCAGATGGTGGCGTTGAAAGTGCCGAAGACGGTTTACAAACATCCATTGATATGGGTTTCCCTATTATCATCAAGGCGGCCAGTGGCGGCGGTGGTAAGGGTATGCAGGTTGTGACTGCCGCAGAAAATTTTGTTGAGGCCTATCATACCGCGCGTATTGAGGCGAAAGCGAACTTCGGTGATGATACGGTCTATATTGAAAAATATTTGACAAATCCTCGCCACATTGAAATTCAGGTTTTTGGTGATTCTCATGGGAATGCTATCCATCTGGGCGAACGTGATTGCTCGATCCAGCGTCGTCACCAAAAATTACTTGAGGAAGGCCCTTCACCGATCCTAACGCAAGAACAACGCGAAGAGATTGGAAAATTATCTGCGGATATGGTGCGTAATCTTGGCTATCTTGGCGCGGGGACGATTGAGTTTTTGTTCGAAAACGGCAAATTTTACTTCATGGAAATGAATACCCGTATCCAAGTTGAACATCCGGTGACCGAGATGATTACCGGTATCGATTTGATTGCCGAGCAAATCCGCGTTGCGGCGGGTGAGCCATTAACGGTTAATAAAAATGGTTTCCGTTTCCGCGGACATGCCATCGAGATCCGTATTAATGCGGAAGATCCTGATACATTTGTGCCATCGCCCGGCATGATCACACGTTTTCATGCGCCCGGTGGTTTGGGCGTGCGCTTTGATAGTGCTATATATGGTGGCTATTCAATACCGCCTTATTATGACTCGATGATTGGGAAGTTGATTGTTCATGGCCGTAATCGTAAGGAGTGCATCAGACGTTTGTCCCGCGCGATTCGCGAGACTGTGGTCGAGGGCGTGAAGACGACTTTGCCTTTGCATGAGTGGATTATAGAGCAACCTGAATTTATATCAGGTGAGTATACAATCCAGTGGCTTGAGAATAAATTAGCCGAGAAACATGCTGAAGAGAAAAACGCTAAAGAGTAGCCTCCCCCTTTTCTTTACGGCATACTGTGATCTATGCAAGTTATACTGACACCCGATATTTTGCTGGCAGCCTATTCGCAAGGCCTGTTTCCGATGGCGCAAAGCGCGGATAACCCCGAAGTGCATTGGTATTGCCCTGAAATGCGGGGGCAGCTTTCTATTCCTGCTATGCATATCCCGCGCCGTTTAAGAAAAACTGTCCGCCAGATGAAAATCGGTGGGCAGCACTATGACATTCGCATTAATACTGATTTTGAAGGCGTTATGAAAGCCTGTGCAATTGTAACGGATAGCCGTAGCGAGACATGGATTAACGCAGAAATTTTAACCGCATATTGCGCGCTGCATGCCAAGGGGTACGCCCATTCTATAGAATGCTGGCAGGATGGCAAAATGGTTGGCGGGCTTTATGGCATTGCCTTGGGCGGCGCGTTCTTTGGTGAGAGTATGTTCTCAACCGCGCGCGACGCCAGCAAGGTTACGTTGGTGCATTTGGTGGCGCGGCTTAGTCAGGCGGGATATAAAATTCTCGACACACAATTCACCAATGACCATCTGGAGCAATTCGGTGTATATGAGCTGTCCCATCAAAACTATATAGAGAAGCTGACGCCAATATTATCCCTCTCATGTGTCTTCGATTTCACTGATCCAACTGAACAAGTACTGCTTACACAATATTTAGCATCATGGCAAAAAAGCCAATGAACAGCCTATCGCCCCCGCGACCTCTCCACAGAAATAATTTCGGGTGTTGCGCGCAAAGCGGCAATAACATTATTAAGATGTTTCGTATCTTGTACAAATACATCAAGGGTCATCTCCCAAAAATCAAGTGAACGGCTGGTAATCTTCAAATTGGTTATATTACCACCATTACGGCCAATCACCGTGGAAACATTACCCAATGCGCCCGTTTCATTCACCATCGTCATGAACAAACGCCCGACTTGCCCGCTTGATGTTTCATCACTATCCCCCCATGCAACATCTAACCAACGTTCCGGCGTATCAGCAAAGGTCTCTAACGTCTCACAATCAATCGTATGAATAGTGACGCCCTTACCCGTTGTCACAATGCCAACAATCCGATCACCAGGCAATGGGTGACAACATCGCGCAAAATGCATCGCCATACCAGGGATCAAGCCCTTAATTGGCATTGGGCCATCAGTATTCGCGCCGTCACGTACCATAACCGCCCGATCCATATGTTCGGATGGACGCTTTATAATTTTGGCCTGATGACTGGGGAAAATTAATCTGAATACATCACGCGCAACAAATACACCCGAACCAATATTCGCATAAACATCATCACTCTCTTCCAAACGAAAATGTTTAAGCGTACCCGATATGGCTTTTTCTGAAAACTCATACCCTTCTTGGCGAAAAACCTTCTGAATCATAGCCTTACCAAGGATAATAAATTCATCACGTTGCTGATTACGAACATATTTACGAATATGTGAACGCGCCTTACCTGTCACCACAAAACGCTCCCACGTGGGGGAAGGGTTTTGCGTTTTCGCTGTAATAACCTCCACCTGATCGCCATTCGTAAGACGAGAGTTCAGTGGTGCAATCCGCCCGTTTATCTTGGCACCCACACATTTATCACCAATCGCAGAATGCACCGCATAGGCAAAATCAACGGAAGTTGCACCATTCGGCAACTCAATCAAATCACCTTGCGGCGTAAAGACAAAAACCCGATCTTGGAATAATTCTAGTTTTGTATGTTCCCAAAAATCCTCCGGCTTTTGTTCTTGCTCTAAAATTTCCAACAATTCACGAAGCCAACGATACTTTGTCACATCACGCTCTTGCGGCTGATTGCTCCCCTTATACGCCCAATGCGCGGCAACACCAAGCTCACCCTCATCATGCATTTGATGCGTTCTGATTTGCACCTCAATGCGTTGGCGCCGCGGTCCCATAATCGTGGTATGAATAGATTTATAACCATTGGGCTTTGGCGTAGATATATAATCTTTAAAACGCCCAGGAACAGAATGATATTTTCCATGGATCGTTCCAAGAACCAAATAGCAATCTTCCAATTTATCAACAATCACCCGAAATGCCATAATATCAGATAGCTGTTCAAACGCGACATTTTTACGCTGCATTTTCTTCCAAATAGAATAGCGCGTCTTTTCCCTGCCCGTAACCTCGGCCTCAACGCCCGCATCATGTAATATCTTCGTCAGCTCATCTATAATGTCATCAACAACGTCAACACCCTCTTTCCTAAGATAGGAAAGACGGTTTGTTATACTTTCTCTGGCTTCGGGATTAATCTGCTCAAAACATAAATCCTCCAGCTCTTCTTTGATAAAATGCACACCGATACGCTCTGCCAAAGGCGCGTATATTTCTAATGTTTCCAACGAAATGCGACGACGTTTTTCAACTTTCTTAATACCGCCCATCGTACGCATATTGTGCAAACGATCAGATAGCTTCACCAGTAAAACCCGAATATCTTCAGACATCGCCAATAAAAGTTTACGAAAATTTTCCGCCTGTTTTCCTTCTAATGTTTGGCTTTCAATACGGGTTAGCTTACTCACCCCATTCACCAAATCAGAAACAGACTTCCCGAAATTCTTTTCCAAATCCTCAAATGTCGCATCTGTGTCTTCAACCGTATCATGCAAAAGTGCCGTTACGATTGTTGTAATATCCATCTTCATTTCGGCTAAAATTTGTGCAACTTCAACTGGATGCGTGACATAGGGTTCACCGGACGATCTAAACTGTCCCTCATGCATTTCTTTGGCAAAAGCATAGGCTTTTTCAACAATCTCAAAATCGAGATCGGGCTGGTATGCATGAATTGTCTTAAGAAGTTTTTCTAATTGCTGCATACGTTTATCATTGCCCCTTAATGGCATTATTTTCTTTATAAAATAACATGATTTTATAGACGTACCAATTGATTTCTATCAAGAGGAGAACCTATTCAAAGACAATAAAAAACCGAACGAAATGCTCGGCTTTTAATTCACAAAATAACCAATAAAGCTAAATGCCTGCGATATCACTCAAAGATGACCCTTTATCACTTTCACCTGCATCATCATTGCCATCTTCTGCTTCTGCAGTAACGCCAGCCTCTTCATCCGCATAAATACCAGATGTCGTTGCAATATCCGCCCATTCTTGCTCTCCATCCATAAGTTCCGCATCATCTTCATCCGTTTCTTGCGGTAAGTAACGTTGATGGCTGGTTATCATTTCTTCTTTCAATGCATCAACACTAACGCTATCCCCTGCGATTTCACGCAAAGCAATAACCGTTTTCTTATCATTATTACGATCAACTGTTAAAGCCGCCCCAGCGCCGATTTTACGGGCGCGCTGTGCAGCCATCATAACCAGTTCAAAACGATTTTCGACTTTTTCAATACAGTCTTCAACGGTAACACGTGCCATAATTTTGTGCTTTCATAAATGTCAGTTATAGAATTTTACCGTTTATAGTGCGTATTACCACCAAATGCAAGGCTAATAGGCAGAAACATCAATATTAAAGAACACTTGACGAAATACACAGCATAATGATGATAGAAGAATGTTTGAGCTACTCCCTGATATTGACTGCAACTTATGTCCGCGTTTGAAAGATTTCATAAATGATAATCGGCAAAAATTCCCTGATAAATATAACGCGCCAGTGCCTTCCTTCGGTTCGCAGAATGCAGAATTTCTGATTGTCGGTCTTGCACCAGGTTTAAAAGGTGCAAATTTCAGCGGTAGACCCTTTACTGGTGATTATGCGGGGGATTTGCTCTATGCGACCCTCCTGAAGTTCAGCTTTGCAAGCGGAGAATATAAAGCGCGTAAAGATGACGGGTTGGAGCTGGTTAATGCGCGCATTACCAACGCGGTAAAATGCGTGCCACCGCAAAACAAAGTAACAGGCGATGAAATCAATACGTGCCTGCAATTTCTAAAAGCCGAAATGGCAACAATGCCAAAGCTCAAGATAATCCTCAGCCTTGGTCTCGTCTCACACAAGGCGGTTTTAAAAGCCACAGGGCATAAACAATCCGCCTTTAAATTCGCGCATAATGTATGTCACGATTTAGGGGATGATCTCACGCTGATCGACAGCTACCATTGCTCACGCTACAATACCAATACGAAACGCCTGACAACAGAAATGTTCGAGGATGTTTTCAAAACAATCTCGATGCATCTCACTTAGGATATCACCGTTTCTTAGTCCGTTTGCGGATTAAAGGTATCGCGTTTCGCCAAGAGCTTATTAAGCGCATGAACATAAGCACGTGCACTGGCCACAAGTGTATCCGCATCCGCGCCCGATCCATTTATGATCTTACCATTTTCCTCCAGACGAACGGTAACCTCAGCTTGCGCATCAGTTCCACCTGTCACCGCATGCACTTGATAAAGTTGTAGCGTTGCATCAGGGTGGGGCATAATTTCACGTATCGCTTTAAATATCGCATCAACAGGGCCATTGCCCTCAACTTTCGCGCATTTTTCTTCACCATCTATGTTCAAGCACAAATCTGCGGTTTGTGGCCCTGATGTTCCAGCAACGACTTGTAGGGACACGAACTGAATATTATCATTCTCGCTTGTGATTTCGTCTTCGACCAAAGCAATCAAATCATCTTCAAAGATTTCCTTCTTACGATCCGCCAAGTTTTTGAAACGCGCGAACGCATCATTCAACGCATTATCACCAAGGTCATAACCTAATTCCTTCAACTTTTCACGGAACGCATGGCGACCTGAATGCTTGCTCATCACCAATTTACTTTCGGTCAAACCAACAGATTCGGGAGTCATAATCTCATAGGTATTGGCATTTTTAAGCATCCCATCCTGATGGATACCACTGGCATGGGCAAAAGCATTTGCCCCGACAATGGCTTTGTTCGGCTGCACGGAAAATCCTGTAATCGTAGATAAGGTGCGTGACGCCTTTGTGATTTGGGTTGTGTCAATACCATGCGTATAAGGCATAATATCCTGACGTGTACGAAGCGCCATGATAACTTCTTCCAACGCAGCATTACCCGCACGCTCACCAATGCCATTAATCGTACATTCTATCTGACGTGCGCCTGCCGCCACACCCGCCAAAGAGTTCGCCACCGCGACACCCAAATCATTGTGACAATGCATAGAGATAATCGCTTGATCGATATTGGGGACGCGCTCCACCAACATGGCAATTTTCGCAGCCATTTCATCGGGCATCGCATAACCAACCGTATCGGGAATATTCACCGTTGTTGCACCCGCAGTAATGGCGACCTCAACACAACGGCATAAGAAATCATCTTCGGTGCGGGAGGCATCTTCGGCGCTCCACTCCACATCATCGGTGAATTTACGGGCGAAGGTGACGCTTTCCTTTACGGCTTCCCAAACATCATCCGGCGACATTTGTAATTTATATTTCATATGCAAAGGAGATGTCGAGATGAACGTATGAATACGCTTATGCACCGCGGGCTTAATCGCCTCCCCGGAAGCCTCAATATCGCCTTTTATGGCGCGGGACAAACCACACACCGTGGCATTTTTTATAGTCTTTGCAATCTCGTTTACAGCTTCAAAATCGCCCTTGGAAGCAACAGGGAAGCCCGCTTCGATCACATCAACGCCAAGATCATCCAAGATTACCGCCATTTTGACCTTTTGTTCCAAATTCATGGCACAACCGGGCGATTGCTCACCATCTCTAAGGGTTGTATCAAAGATAATCAAACGGTTAGGGTCATTTTTTACAATGTCAAAAGTTCTGCTCATAGCTAAATTCCTTATAATTCTTCGCAAGCGCAAAAAAATTATCGCGCTTTGTTTATTTTTTCAATATTCTGGATTTTTTTAAGTCCCCTGTAGCGCAGGCATGTCAAATGCCTCATGGTCGCTCAGAGGCGCATAAGGAGCAAGTTTAGAAGCAGTAATGTTGTTGGCTGCATGTTCATAAAGTTCATCTAACCGATTTTATGGCGAAACGTCAAGTTTTCAATCATAATCAAGAGGCGTTATTTTACCTTTATTATCATAAACACCCTGCGTTTCAGATTTCTTCTTCTCGGAAAAATCATTTTCTTCACGTGAAGAATTTTCAGATCCTTGATGCTCTTCACTTTCCTGCGTCTCTTTTGTCTTTGGTACAGCAGGCGTCTTCTTGGTTGCACTTACTTTCCAAACCGTTCCCATACCTGTATTTTCAATACGACTCATATTATCATCCTTCCAAGGAACGTGCTTCATCAACCAACATGATCGGAATACCATCACGGATCGGGAACGCCAATTTTGCTTGCTTTGACACCAATTCCTGTGCCTTTGCATCATAGGTTAATGTCCCTTTTGTCAAAGGACACACTAGAATTTCCAATAATTTAGGATCAATTTCTACACTCATAGCCTCTACCTTACCCTTTATCTCTTAAGAAAACAAAATTGACGATAACTTGCGCCGCGCCGCCAAGGTCAAAGGGTCGCCATGCCCGATCGCTTCAAACAACTTTAACAGCTCTTTACGCGCTGCCCCCTCGTTCCACTCACGGTCTATTGCAATGGACGCCAGTAAAGCATCTGTCGCCGCCTCTTTTTCACCCGCCGCAAACAAGCCTTGCGCAAAATCAATACGGGCTTGATGATCGTCTTTATCCGTCGTGATTTTCGCAGTGAGATCATCTAATGATGCGTCTGGCACAATTTGCGCCAATTCTAACGCAGAGCGCGCCTGCGCGAAAACAGAAGCCTTTGAGATCTCTTCAGGCGCATTATCCACCATAGCCACCGCCTGTTCAAGCTGCCCCGCCGCAATAAAGCACCGTACCAAACCAACATAGGCCGCAACGTTTAACGCATCTTGCTGCAATATTTGCGAATAAATAGCATGCGCGGTGGAGGCATCATTCTCGTTCAACGCTTGCGCTGCGCCTTTTAACGCCGCATCTATATCCAGAGCATCAGGCTGCGCGCCCTTTGCCGCGGCGACCAGCTTACCCACGAATTCACGGATTTTACTTTCTGGCTGTACGCCTGAAAATGCATCAATAGGTTGCCCTTGGAAAAAGCCAAAAACCATCGGCACGGATTGCACACGCAACGCCTGCGCCAGTTCGGGGTTATCATCCAGATTAACTTTCGCCATCAAGACCTGCCCACCCGCAGCCATAACCACTTTCTCTAAAACAGGCATCAGCTGTTTACACGGGGCGCACCATGGCGCCCAGAAATCCACGATCACAGGTGTTTGCATAGAGGCAGCCATAACGCGTTGCTCAAAATCCTGTGCATTTACATCAAAAATAATATCTTGCGGGCTTACCTGCGCGACTTGTGGCTGCGACGGGGTGTCTTGCGTACCAATAATCATAAAGAACTCTTTCCACTCATAAAAAATGCACGTTAAAGCATCAATTCCTGAAAAGCAAAATATTCCGACCTAAAACATATACGGCAATATCGCGGTCATTCGCTTGTAAAGTATTATGACAAAAATGTTTGCCGTTTTATTGGGAAATACTATAACATAAGAGTTTGTTAATATTTAAATGCTACAATATCCATAACTTTTGGAGAGACGGTAAACATGATCGCTAACACAGAAGCAATAGATTTGCTTCAAGCATTAGAAAATAGAAATACCCCACTTGTCGACAACCAATCCGTTGCGAATGCTGGTATTACAGACAGCAGTGCCTTACTTGGCGCCATCCCAGGCAATGAGTCTATCATATTTGAACAATTATCGTCCGCCCTACCGGAATCTACCGAGACACTTGATAATACACAAACAAACAGCCCTGATCCTTTCATCGCAATGGAACTTAAATAATGAATATAGAGCTGGGTGTTTTAAATGATGGAAATATAATGCTGGTCAGCGATACCCCACTTCCCGATATTGTGTGCCGCGTTGAATATTACCGCGACCAACGGCTGTTTATGTTAGTCTATGATGCGAAAGAAAACAACGATGAACTCATGCATTATGAAATTCCAGAGCGCATGACAAAACCAGTTGAAAACACCCCTAACATCATGATTTATTCGCTGTTCCCAAACCATGAGCCTATCGGATACAAAGTACCTTTGGTGCAAATTGGAAACATGTTTTAACGTTTATTATTTTTGTGCTTGCATTTCATTTTTAAAGATATATATTACGCCCACTGATTTCTTGAGAGAGCGAGTGTAGCTCAGGGGTAGAGCATAACCTTGCCAAGGTTGGGGCCGAGAGTTCGAATCTCTTCACTCGCTCCAAGAAATCAATATGTTACAAGAAAACGCCTTCGGGCGTTTTTTCTTTTGGAAATTCTAAATTTTTACACTCAGCAATGGCGCAGCACCTAACGTATTATTTCTCCGGAGCAAAAGAGAACAAATGTTGTTTCACTTGCTGAAATAAACTAGGTTTAAAATAAATTAATGGAGGAGTAATCATATATTCTCCAGCACATAATTTCTCTGCAAAACCGTCAGGATAAAACATTGACCGCATTTTCCCTCTAATAATAACTGACGGTTCACCCGGCTTGGAGCGTACCTCCATGTACTTTGTTTCATAGGTATGATGTCGAATTGTCGCCATTCTACGGCACAACATAATGGGAATAATTATCGGGTTAAATATAAACACCATCCCGTCGCCATCAGCGCTAATGAAAGTAGTGGAGGCAAGGCCCACATCAGTAATGTAATATTGCCCCCTGACAACATTTAGCCTCTGCCCCTTCCAACTATCCCAATAAAACTTACCATCTCTTTTTACAATCTTAAGAGTTTTTGATTGATATTCACCATTTTTACGGAGAATGAGAGTTCCTCGCTTACCTTCCTGATCTTCTACCATAATTGGCAGGCCTATAGTTTCATCAGGCAAAGGATAGGTTATTTGAGTTTGAACAATAAATTTATAAACTCCTTTACTTGCTCTTGGAATAGGTGAAAAAAACAATCCCACGAAGAAAATAAATACGATTGCCCTAAAAATATGTTTCTTCATTCACTTACCTCAGAGAATAATATACCCAACTACTCCACCGTAACAGATTTCGCCAAGTTTCTTGGTTGATCAACATCCGTACCTTTGATCACCGCAACATGATAAGACAGCAACTGCACAGGAATAGAATAGAGGATCGGCGCAACAAAGGGGTGAACTTCACCCATTGCAACGCTCCACGTGGATTGCTCTTGCAGAGCCTTCGCGCCCTTTTCATCGGAGATCAAAAAGACCTTACCGCCGCGCGCCACAGTCTCTTGAATATTAGATACGTTCTTTTCAAATAATGGATCATTGCCCGGCGCAACAACAACAACAGGTACACTGTCATCGATCAGGGCAATTGGCCCGTGCTTCATTTCCCCCGATGCGTAACCCTCCGCATGGATATATGATATCTCTTTAAGCTTAAGCGCACCCTCAAGGGCAATAGGATATAAGCTGCCACGACCAAGATAAAGCACATCGCGTGCCTCTGCTACATCCTTGGCAATCGCCCGAATGGCCTCATCATGCGACAGGATATCAGCGACTATAGTTGGAACATGGCGTAGAGCCTCTGCCATTTCCTGCATTTGGGTATCGTCAATGGATCCCTTTGCATGTGCCGCCGCCAAAGAGATACAAGCCAAAGTCGTTAATTGTGTTGTAAATGCCTTTGTCGAGGCCACACCAATTTCAGGCCCCGCCAAGGTGTGTAAGACAAAATCAGATTCACGCTCTATCGTGCTTTCAATTGCATTAACAACAGAGATAATCACTTGCCCCTGACGCTTGCAATAACGTAGAGCCTCCAACGTATCAAGCGTTTCACCCGATTGAGAGATAAAGATTGAAACGCCGCCCTCAGGCATTGGTGCTTCGCGGTATCTGAACTCACTCGCCACATCAATTTCACATGGAATACGCGCGATTTGTTCCAGCCAATATTTCGCAACCATACAGGCATAATACGCTGTTCCGCACGCAATCAACGTAATGCGCGGTGCCTTTACAATGGCATCCAACACATCCTCAGGGATCGTGATTTTACCCGTGGATGCATTCACATATGAGCCTAAGGTCGCGCCAATCACGGCGGGCTGCTCATAAATTTCTTTAAGCATGAAATGTCTGTACTCGCCCTTACCTGTAACCGCGCCAGATTGCTCGGTAATGCGAATATTGCGCTCTATTGTTTTATTATCCTTATCATAGATACGAACATTATCACGGGTAACGGTAACGCGATCACCATCCTCCAAAAAGCATATTTTCTTGGTCAGCGGCGCAAGCGCGTATGAATCGGAGGCCACAAACATCTCACCATCCCCATAACCAACCGCCAGTGGTGTCCCTTGGCGACAACCGACGATCAAATCATGATGACCAGCAAATATCATAACCAGCGCAAAAGCACCTGTTAAACGATCCATCGTCGCATTTGCAGCCGCGACAGGCTCTTGTCCTTTATCCAGATAATACGTCACCAGATGTACGATCACTTCTGTATCAGTTTCGGTTTCAAAGACCGCACCATTATCCTGTAACTCTTGTTTCAAGCTCGCATAATTCTCAATAATACCATTATGGACAACGGCGACCTTATCCGTTGCATGTGGATGGGCGTTACGCTCGTTCGGCAAACCATGCGTAGCCCAGCGCGTATGGCCAATACCAACGGTTCCAGCCAACGGATTTTCGTCAACTTTCTCAACCAAATTCACAAGCTTGCCCTGCGCACGACGACGATCAATATGACCATTCGAAAGACTGGCAATCCCTGCAGAATCATATCCGCGATACTCCAGACGCTTTAGCCCTTCTAACAAAAGAGGGGCAACATCTTGCTCTCCAATAATTCCAACTATTCCGCACATGATTATAGTCTTTCTTTGTAAAATTCATCAATATCAGGCATTTTGCACCCATTCAATTCAAAAACACCGTCTGTATCTTTAAATTCAACAATAGGTGACATCAAACTTTGTGCCCAAAAATTATATGGAATAGAAATATTAACAACCTCTTTTTCTTGACCTTCAAAACTATATTGTTTGGCCGTCAAATACGCCAAGTTCATATAATTAATACTTGGATCCCTATGATCAGTTACTAAATATTTTTTATTCCAATTATCATCTTTTTGCTCATATGCGCGACATGTCCGAATAATTCGTTCCATCTTTGCCTTATATTCATCCTCTGGGATAGCTACGCGTATTTTATAATAGGCAGAAGACACAATGAAATCTTTTTCCAGTATAAACTCAATATTCGACCTATTTGGACTATTCATTAATGCACCTAACCAAGAAAAAATGTGATAATTCCAAGAATTAAAATCAGATGACTTAAACCGAATATCAGCCCTCACTAAAGAACCATCGTAAAGATACACTGCAAAATCATGCACATTCCCTACTCTAAAGGCACCCATTCCGCAACTGACTTTAAAATTACGCACCAAAACATATTCCGGCAATTCCCCTTTGATTTGTTTCGTCACTTTAACAATAGCAACTTCATTATCACCTTTAACCGTATAGCCAAGAACCTTGCCATAAAATATAAAAGGAAGCCCGCCTAATTCCCTCTGCCTAACGCCATCATCAAGATATATATTGCGCGCAATACAATTTGGGCTTGCCGACGATTGTGCTGAAAAAAAACAAAATGTAAGAACTAAAGCAATTAAAATTCGATTCATGCGCTTATCATAATCACTAATTTACAACATTCAAATCACGAAATTTTACGGATTGTTTCAGAGATATTGCTCTATTTTTCTGACTTACGTTTACGCACCAATTCATGCGCTTTTTCTTTGCGCTTACGATACAGCGCAGCCCAACCTGAGCGCACTTCGGCCTTACTGCGCTCCATCGATAGGGCATCGGCAGGAACATCGGTGGTAATGGTTGAACCAGCAGCAATAAATGCACCATCATCCAGGGTCAGCGGCGCAACCAGATTAACATTACTACCGACCATAACCCCCTTACCAATAACCGTTTGGTACTTATCAAAACCATCGTAATTCACAGTAATCGCACCGCAACTGAAATTTACATCCTCACCCATTGTACAATCGCCAACATAGCCAAGATGCGATATTTTGCTGCGGTCACCAATTTTTGATTTCTTAATCTCGACAAAATTTCCGATACGGACTTCTTCACCAATATCAGAACCCGGACGCAGACGCGCAAACGGCCCGACAATGGAATTATCACCAATTATTGCACCATCAAAATGACAAAATGCTTTAATATGTACGTTCTTACCAACCTCAACATTTGCGCCAAAATAAACATTTGGCTCAATAATAGCTCCAGAAGCAATCTTTGTATCGTGATGCAGATAGACACTGGATGGATCTTGCATCACAACACCCGAGGTCATAAAATCCTCTCGCATTTTTTGCTGCGCGGTTTGCTCAAGATTACTGAGGTCAATACGTGTATTGCAGCCTAAAACCTCCGCCGAATTTATGGCCAGGGACACGCGGGTTTTAATACCTTCACGCGCCGCAATTTCCGGCAAATCCGTAATATAAAATTCGCCTTGCGCATTGTTATTCTCTAGCGCGTCCAACCACGCATCAACGCGACCAGCATCCAAGCAAAAAGCACCTGTATTGACAATATCTATACATCTTTCTTCTGGTGAAGCATCCTTATCCTCACGAATGGCTTTCAAGTATCCATCATCCAATAACAAACGGCCATAGCCTGCCGGATTATCCAAACGAACACCCAAAACAGAAATTCCCGTTATATCGTCTTGATGACGCGCAGCAATCAATCCACGCATTGTCGCAAGTGAAATCAACGGTGTATCACCAAGCAAAACAAGAATGTCTCCATCAAAATCTTGCAATACGCTCATCCCTGATTTTAACGCACTGCCTGTACCATCTTGCGTGTCTTGTATGACCGTTTTATGCGGCTGCACTGCCGTTACCAAATCCTGCATCCCTTTACCGACAACAACTACAACATGGGCCGGGGAGAGTTTCTCCACACAGGACAGCAACCAATTAATCATCGGCAAACCTAAAAGCGTATGCATCACCTTTGGCATTTTAGAATTCATCCGCGTTCCCTTACCAGCAGCAAGGATCACAACAGCAAGAGGTCTCTGATTGGTCATATATATTCTCTATCTAAAAATTCAACGCGCAATATCTATCAAACGTATCAAGAATATGCAAACTCACAATTCCGATCTGAACGATTAATCTTTCGGTACCAAAACCGTATCGCCACTTTCATAACGTGTCATATGCATAAATAACGTACCATACGCCGTCTTAACACGCACACGAACTGGCACTGCAACGGCGTTCTTTGTCACTTGCGCCAACCAAACCGTTGGCATCATACCGCGTTCACGTCCCTGCTCTTGAATAGAGAGCCAACCACGTGGTTTCTTATGCCATGCGCCCGCGACAGGTTTCACCTCAACAGTACATTCAGCCGCCAAACCACTATATGCGTTATACCTTGTTTTCTCCAACATCACAAAACGGGAATGCTTAAAGACCAATGTATAGCGCCGTTTACCGTCAAAGACATCGCGCTCCCCTTCACACTTACCACCATCGGCGACATGCTCCATCACCAAAATCGTGGCACTAAGCGCATCCGTCGTTTCTTTCGTTAATTCCACATCAGGAACATGTGTTCTTGGCTTTTTATGCGTATACAAAGTCACGATATTTTTGAAACCGCCATTCTTTGTATAATTATAGGACTTCACTTCCTTTTCATCACGCCATATGGCAACAGATTCATGTAGCTCCGGCAGGCGGCGACCATCTTTCAACGCCCACCCCTTTGATTCAAATGTCCCCTTCCACGGTGCAAGCGTACCCAAAAGCCCACGTGTTTGCGCCTCAAACAACATTGAATAATGCCCTTTTTCACGATAGTCCAATGTCATACTTGCTTGTACCGCGTGGACTCCTCCAGCATAAACATCAAACGCCATATGTTGCAGGTCAAATGGGCGCAATGCTTCGGCGGGTTCTATCGCAGATAAAGTAAATTCCTTAGATGTGTTTTTTGCCCCATCTGCATGCGCTGCTAAAGAAAATCCAGACACCAATAAGCAACAGCTAGTGATAAAGACCAAGCGTTTCACACAGCTCTCCCCCCAACCCTTCTTTGAAAATTTTGACGCCTTTTGCGCTTTTATCATTGACACCGCCCAAGTCGAAATCATTGATATTCCTTTCCTTTAACTGCGCCAGCGCAGTCCACAATAACAAATGATGTGCACATTTGTTGCGCCCCATCTCCGTTGTATATCCTATTTGATAGGTTGCACTAAACCCATGTTTAAAAATTAATATAGCGGCTATTGGCTCTCCATCCAACAGCGCAGCACCAATCAACATATTTTGCCCACGGGAGAATTCATACGCCAGTGACGCAACCAATTTAGGCGCAGGACCATCATATTTACGCAAAAGCTTATCTTCTGTATAATGCTGAATGAGCCATGGAAAATATGCGCCTTTATCACTCCAAACAATACTCAAACCATTTTTTTCTGATTTATTGAGCTTATTCCGCCATTTTTTTTTCAATTTTTTGCGTAAAACATCTAAATCCCTTGATATATCCAGCCAAATTGTTTGATAACCCTTTTTTGAAGCTGGTTTATAGCCATATTTCTGCAAAACACGCCTAATTTCTTCAGTATTTTCCATTTCTGGTAAAAAACGAATACGCCGACCAAAGCGTTTGGGGAATTGTTTTGAAAAAGCAGAAAGAAACAAGTCAAAATCATGCACGCTGCCATAACTATCGAACCAAAGCGGCCCCCGATCAAGAAGCACACCATGCACAGCATTTCTAAATAAACCAGCCTCCAGTACTTGTACTAAGCCAGCAGTATCACCATTAATTTTAATAACACCATGGCGCACTTGTTGATGGTTAAGCCGTGCCATAGTATGCGCATAATCCAAAGATTGTAATAAATTTGCGCGTTTAACATTGCAAAAATGAGTATCCCACTCAGATACGCTTAAAGTACCCCACTCAATTTCGCATATATTCTGGTTTTTAACTGATTTTTCTATCATCGTGACTTGATTTTGAACGCTCTTCATGGTGAATTGCAATGAGTTTATTCATTTATACAAATATAAAGATAGGTACTATGGCTGAAAATTACGCGGATTTACAAGCAACCATTGAAAAATCATGGGACAATCAAGACTCAATCAACACGGCAACGCAGGGCGAACAACGCGACGCGGTGAATGAGGCATTATCATTGCTTGACAGTGGAACTCTTCGCGTCGCAAGCCCCTCTGATGATGGTTGGGTTGTGCATCAGTGGCTGAAGAAAGCCGTTTTATTATCCTTCCGCCTCAATGGAAACCATATGATTTCCGGCGGCCCTGGAAATGCAAACTGGTATGATAAAGTTGACAGTAAATTTGCCGGCTGGGATGAAAAAAGATTTAAAGAGGCAGGATTTCGTGCTGTCCCTGATTCAATTGTCCGCCATTCGGCCTACGTCGCACCAAACGCGGTTCTTATGCCATGTTTCCTAAATATCGGTGCATATGTCGGCGAAGGCACAATGATTGACACATGGTCAACTGTTGGCTCTTGTGCACAAATTGGTGCAAATTGTCATATCTCTGGCGGCGTCGGCATTGGCGGCGTGTTAGAGCCATTACAGGCCGAACCGGTTATTATCGAAGATAATGTCTTTATTGGCGCACGATCAGAAGTTGCAGAAGGTGTCATCGTTGAAAAAGGATCTGTTATATCCATGGGTGTATTTCTTGGTGCCTCTACAAAAATTATTGATCGCAGTACTGGCGAAATTTTTCAAGGACGCGTCCCGTCCTATTCCGTTGTAATTCCAGGCACTTTGCCATCAGAGAAAACAATGCCAAACGGAAAACCTGCACCAAGCCTGGCTTGCGCGGTTATAGTGAAACGCGTGGATGAAAGAACCCGCAGCAAAACTGGCGTTAATGAATTGTTACGCGATTAGAAGTGCAGCGCATATTAGCGCAACTTAATGTTTACATAAGTTTTGCTTTTTCTAACTCAATAGCCTATAACCGCACTATATTTAATGCGGTTTACATGGTGTCATATAGAAGATGAAAAGTACAAGCGATTCATTCAAAAGCAATACTGGTGCGCATTCTTTTAAAGGCGCGGCATCATTTACCGATCACTTAAATAACACGGCCCTGTATGAGGCCGAGGACAACGTTGTTGAAAATTTCGATTCCCTTGTTGGCGAAATGAGAGACTGGCTAAAAGATCGGGACTATAAGCAGGCTGAAGTCCTGATGGATTTGATGCTTGAATGTAACAAAGAAAAAACACGTCAAGATGGCATAACCCCCAGCGCCCTACACGAAATAACACAGGCCGTATGGTTTATAAATTGTATTGAGAGTGGACTTCACGTTGACGATAAAGAAGGCATCATTAGCGTTATCTTCGCGCATGACCTTGGTGAAGATTTCGGTTTCTCGCCTCAATATATGGAAAATCACCTTCTTAAAAATGGTGTAAAGTCCCGCAAAGACATAGACACATTCAAAACATCTTTTGACGCAATATCCAAACGATATGGAAAAAATGGTCCAGACCGCTATAAAAACGAATACAAATACTCCTGCGCCGTAAGGGGTGATAGAAATGCCTCTGTTGCGAAAATGTTTGATCGTGCACATAATGTTATGACACTTGTCGGGGTTAAAGATAAATTAAAGATAGCCGACTACACAGCCAAAACACTACAACTTCAACATGATAATGTTGAAGCCGCCAGCAGCAAGTTTCCCGCGCAAGAATCCATATACAAAACACTACAACAACTCATCAGGCAAGAAGTACAAACCTGCTATTACTACATCGTGGATACAGGCAAAAAAATAACAGATAATGATGATCTAGATATTGCAATGCCCCAAAAAGGATTTAAGGACTTACCCCTTGGCCTGCATCCTCTTATCGTAGCCGCCGAGCGGATACGCCATACTTATCCAGACACCCATTTGGCTGAAAATAACGACGCAGATATAGATCAAAAAAATAATTATTCTAATGATGACAATCCAAACTTTTCACAATAAACTCTGTTTCCATGGATGTTATCGAACTTACACAAAAATTAATCGCTTGCCCTTCGGTTACACCGAAGGATGAGGGTGCGCTTGTCTATCTGGCGCAGCAATTGGAACAACTTGGCTTTACATGTCATCGGCTTGATTTCGGTGAGGGGGATGATCATGTACCCAACCTGTTCGCGCGGCTTGGTAATACTGCCCCACATATTTGTTACGCAGGGCACACAGATGTTGTTCCAACTGGTCCTGTAGAATCATGGACATATGGCCCATTTAATCCACATATAGAAAATGGTGTGCTCTATGGTCGTGGCGCAAGTGACATGAAAGGCTCAGTTGCCGCATTTACCGCGGCGGTCGCACAATATCTTGAGCATAATTCACCCACTGGATCGATCAGCCTACTGATCACCGGTGATGAAGAAGGCCCTGCCCTGAACGGGACAATTAAAGTACTGGAATGGATGAAAAAAAATAACCATATTCCCGATGTTGCCTTGATCGGCGAACCAACCAATCCAGACCATTTGGGGCAAGAAATTAAAATTGGCCGCAGGGGCTCTTTGACTGGCCATATCACTGTTTTAGGGAAACAGGGACATGTTGCCTATCAACATCTGGCCGATAACCCTTTACCAAAATTGGTGAAAATATTAGATACGCTTTCAAACACTGTGTTTGACCAAGGATCAGAATTCTTCCCGGCCACCAATTTAGAAATTACGACGATTGATGTTGGCAACACCGCCGATAACGTTATCGCCAATCAAGGATGCGCAAAATTCAACATCAGATTTAATGATCATTGGAGCAGCGAAACCCTCTCAACAAAAATTCATGACATCATCAAGTCTTGCGGGTTTGAATATGAACTGGAACTATCTTGCAGCGCGGAGAGTTTTCTCACCAAACCGGGGGACTGGTCGGGTATCGTGCGTAAAGCCGTGAAAAATGTCACAGGAGAAACACCCGAATTTACTACAAATGGCGGCACATCCGATGCGCGCTTTATGGTGAATTACTGTCCCGTTGTTGAATTTGGCGGCATCAATGCAACTATTCACCAAATTGATGAAAATGCGTCGGTACAAGATTTAAAAGACCTAACAAAAATATTCGCACATATGTTAGAGCTTTATTTTAAAGGATAATCCACCCGCACTAAATACAGACCATCCGCCGGGGCAGTTGGGCCACCTTTTGTACGGTCTTTGGCCTCCAAAGCGGTGCGCATATCTTCAGGTCGCCATTTTCCAAGTCCTACAAGTGATAACGTCCCAACCATATTACGCACCTGATGATGCAGAAATGATTTACCTTCTGTCTCAATAATAATTTCGCGCCCACCGCAACCGTCATAATCATGCGCCTGAATATCAAGACGATCCAACGTTTTCATTGGTGAATTTGCCTGACATTCTGAATCACGAAACGTTGTGAAATCATGATGGCCAAGCAAATATTTTGCACTCGCACGCATCGCATCAACATCAAGTGGCCGCCCCACATGCCAGACCAAACCACGATCAACCGCCAAAAAGGCCTGCCGGTTCACAATACGATAGCGATAGAGCTTATTCAATGCGTCATGGCGCGCATGGAATTCATCACTTACAATTTCTACATTAATAATACTGATCGGCTGCGGCCGCAGATGCGCGTTAATTGCTTTGGTAATTGAAAACTCATCCATCGGCTTTGTGAATTCGCCAAGATCAACATGTGCGACCTGCCCACGTGCATGAACACCAGCGTCCGTGCGTCCCGCGGTTTGCACCAAAACTCTCTGAGCGGAAAACCCTTCAATCGCTTCTTCTATTGCCTGTTGAATAGAAGGGACGTGACTTTGTTTTTGCCAGCCAGAATAATCACTACCTACATATTCAATAGTTAGTTTATATCTGGTCATCAGAATATTTTCTTTGCATCAATATATCCGCCATTAAGAGCAGAGGAGAAATCCATTGGCTTTTTACCCTCAGGTTGGATTTTGACCAACTTCAAGACCGTTTTACGACCGCAAAGCATCAAACCATCTTTATTCAAAAGCGCACCTGCACAAAGTCCCTCGTCACACAGCGCGCCCGCATAGTTGGGATAATCAATATCACCAAGCTCAGCTACATGGATTTTAAAACGTTTTTCCTGAATTTCTGTCCACACACCTGGCCAAGGGTTTAACGCCCTAACCTGTCGATCTATTTGCAAAGCGCTTTGTGTCCAATCAACCAGACCATCTGATTTTTTTAGTAAATGCGCATAAGTGACCAACGCCTCGTCCTGTTTTTCCGCAGATAAAGAACCGTCTTTTGCTAGACGTTCCAAAACATTCAAAACAAGATCTGCACCTATTTCCGCCAACTCATCATGCAATTTCGTCGCTGTCATATCCGTGCCAAGCTGAATTTCTAATTTCGCAATCATATCACCGGTATCAAGCCCTTTATCCATCTGCATAATCGTTACGCCAGAGAGTTCATCCCCATCCCAAATTGCGCGCTGAATTGGAGAGGCCCCCCGCCAGCGCGGCAAAAGAGAGCCGTGAATATTCAAACATCCGTATTTCGGCGCATCTAATATTTCAGGCGGAAGAAGCAAACCATAGGCCGCAACAATCGCAATATCGATATCATGCGCTGCAAATTCTTCTTGCGCATCGCTGCCCTTTAAGGATTTTGGTGTAAAAACAGAAATACCGTGCGTATCTGCCAAATCATGTACGGGAGATTTTTGTACCTTATGCCCGCGCCCCTTTGGGCGTGGCGGCTGTGAATACACACATACAATCTCATGATGACTGTTCACAAGTGCGCGCAAGGCATACGCCGCAAAATCAGGTGTCCCCATAAAAGCGATACGAAGTTTTTCGCCCATATGAGCCTCCTAGAGTAAATTTTGCTTTTTCATTTTTTCGACTTTTTTCAAAATCATATTGCGTTTGAGACTCGATAAATAATCAGTAAACAAAACACCATTTAGATGGTCTATTTCATGCTGCACACAATGAGATAGCAAGCCATCGGCCTCAAGCTCGGCTTCTTTGCCATAGTAATCAAGATATTTCACACGCACAATCGCCGGACGCTCTACATCTGCATATTGCTTCGGTATGGAGAGGCAACCTTCTTCACGGATACTCATTTCCTCTGATGAGAAAATAACCTCTGGATTAACCATGCAAATCGGATTCTTCTCTTCCTCATCCTCACGTGAAGACAAATCCATCACCAACACGCGATTTAAAATATTCACCTGATTGGCCGCAAGCCCAATGCCCGGTGCATCATACATTGCCTGCAACATGCCATCCATTTGCATACGCACAGAATCATTTACCGTACTAACGGGTTGGGCTATCGTTTTTAATGCGGCATGGGGCACTGTAATAATTTTATAAGCTGTCATAGATAAAGTGTTAATTGGTTTTCATTAAGAGATCAAGCGCGCTTTTTTTCTTTGGGATTCTCCAGCAGCAAATCTTGCGCATCTCCATCTGATAACATTGCATCAACATCGAGTAATTCCGGGGGCAAAGACTTTGATGTTTTAGCACCCAGAGCCTTAAGTTTTTCCGTGCGTCCTAAAATAGTGCCACGCCCTTCAGAGAGTTTATTCATCGCCGCATCATATGTTTTTTGCGCTGTGCCCATTTGCATACCCAATTTACTCATATCCTCAACAAAACCGCATACTTTCTCATAAAGCTGTCCGCCTTGTTTTGCGATTTCCTGCGCATTTTTATTTTGCAGCTCCAAACGCCAAACAGAGGCAACAGTGCGTAACGTCGCAAATAATGTTGTCGGACAAACAAGGATCACTTTCTTGTTCCATGCAAAGTTTTGCAGCTCTCGATCTTCTTGAACCGCCAGAACATATGCGGCCTCAATCGGGATAAACATCAAAACGAAATCAGGTGTCCCCAATTTATCCGTATCTTGGTAACGTCGCTGTTCCAAATCCACAATATGTTTTTTTACTGAGGCCAAGAATTGCTTCAAATGAGGCGGACGCGCATCATCGTTTTCTTCTGAAAAATACCGCTCATAATGCGTTAGGGAGACTTTTGAATCGATAATCACATGCTTGTTTTCAGGTAAATTCACAATTACATCCGGCTTTTGTAATGCACCATCCATGTCCCGCAAATTTTTACCACCGCCTTGCACACTGTAATCATCCCCTTTGCGCAGGCCAGAATCTTCTAGGATTTTTTCCAGAACAATTTCCCCCCAATCGCCTTGCGCCTTACTGTCGCCCTTCAACGCATTGGCAAGCCCCTCCGCCTGAAGTGTCATACGCTCATTAATCTCTACGATATTCTTGATTTGCTCTTTTAAAGAGAACTGCTCTTTCGCTTGCGCACCGAATGAATCGTTCACTTTCCTCTCAAACTCGCCAATTTTCTCCTTCAAAGGATTAAGCAACTCATTCAGGCTTTCTTGAGATTGCGCTTTAAATTTCTGGTTTTTCTCGTCAAAAATCTTATGCGACAGATTTTCAAATCTCTGGATAGACACCTCTTCCATTTTTTTGAAATCGGATTTGCTTTGTTCGATTTGGCGCAGATAGGATTCGTTTTCCACTTCTTGGCGCAGAGCCTTTTCTCGCATATTTTGCAGATCACCCGCCAATGTTTTATTTTCCTGCCCCAATGTATCGGCCAAATCCTTATATTGCGCCGCGCGTGCCTCTAACGTTGCAAGTCCTGATGACGATTTCTGACGCGCAAACATAAAACCAACCGCGCCCAATGCGCCGCCAAGTATAAAACCCAATCCAATATAAACTATTGCGTCTAACGTCATTTTTGATAGCCTTATTTGAAGAAACATGATTCCCTCTACCATAGAGTAAGAGATAAAGAAAAGAAACAAAAAGAGAACATTTATGCGCAGAAAAATGGTGAACCGATATACAGAAAAAGGCAATGCGCTGGTTTATGTTCTTATTGCAATTGTTCTGTTCGCTGCCCTCAGCTTTACTCTCTCCCGAAATATGAGTGGCTCTAACACCAAAGAAATTGACAATGCCAGAGCCGCACTTTACGCAGTTGAGCTCATTGGCTATAGCGCGCAAGTGAAATCGATTATTGATCAAATGTCTTTCACAGGAACAAAAACCAATAACCTGAATTTCACAAAACCCGGCGAAGCAGGATTTAACACCGCACCACACATTCACAAAATTTTTCATCCTGAGGGTGGCGGTTTAACCCCCACCAATTTACCGAACAGAATCATAAAAGAAATCTCTACGAACCCGAAAGCAAACTGGTATTTAGGAAATTTTAATCACGTTGAATGGACGAAAAGCACCGCAACAGACATCATTCTAACAGCCCATCAAATCACAAGACCCGTATGTCAGGCCCTTAACAAGGAAATCACAGGCGATACGGTAATCCCAGCCCTTTCAGGTAATCTAAGTGATTACTTAGTTGATACAGGAACAAATACCGATTTAACAACAGTATCTTGCGTGGCATGTGAGGGATATAGCGCGCTTTGCGTCAGTAACAACACCATAACGGCCTATAGCTTTTATACGATTATTATAAATCGCTAATCACTACCATAGCTGTTAATCACGGCGCGAAGCTCTGGGATACCAGTGCCTTTTATACTACTGGTATATAAAATACCAGGATAAGCCGCGGCATGATTTTTC
Organism: Zetaproteobacteria bacterium; assembly: GCA_002747015.1. The sequence continues at coordinate 35,957 of NVXI01000010.1, read as the reverse complement.
AAAGTACTCAAAATCTTCGCAACCGTTTTTTCACGATCCTCGTTTTTAACCTTATCCGCCTTCGTCAAAACGATACGATAAGACACCGCAGAACTATCCAACATCTCCATAAGCTCTATATCCGTAGGCTTTAGACCGTGGCGCGCATCAACAAGAATAAAAACGCACCGTAGCGTTGGTCGGCCACGAAGGTAAGAAAAAATCAAACTGGTCCATGCCTTAATTTTATCTTTGGATACTTTCGCATAACCATATCCCGGCATATCCACCATATAAAGACGGTCACCTAGATTAAAATAGTTGAGCTCTTGCGTACGGCCAGGCGTATTGGATGTCCGCGCCAGAGTATTACGCCCCGTTAATGCATTCACCAAAGAGGACTTACCTACGTTCGAGCGTCCCGCAAAAGCGATCTCAGGCACGGCGGCATCAGGCAACCCCGACAAAGCAACAACACCAAGCATAAAGTCACACGGCCCTGCGAAAATCTTACGCGCAGTTTCTAACTGCTCTTCTGAGAATTCTTCATCCATAACGCGCTATTTCTTCTTTTTCTTCTGCGTTTTCTTTTTAGGCTTTGGTGGCTTAATATCAGGCACAGCGTCAACATCTGCACCTTCATCACCAAACAAAGCTTTTTCCGCCTCTTGTTCTGCCATATCAATCAATGGGTGGATGTCAGGCCCTTCCTCGACTTGCGTTTCCAAGGTCTTCTCAAACTTATCCTTGTTAAAGAAATAAACCGGAACACCCATAGAGCGCATAATGATCGATTGCTGAATAACGCCCAAAATCGCACTAAAGGTCCAGTATATAACCAAGCCCGATGCGAATTTAGCCATAATAAATGTAATGAAGAATGGGAAGAACGTCATCATATCACGCTGCATCTTATCTTGCGGTGGCGGATTTAACTGTTTTTGCATCAGCGTAGCAATCAACATCAGACACGGCCACGCGCCAATCATAAGAAATTCTGGAACACTCCAAGGAAAGAGACCAAATAAGTTAAAGACTGTTGTCGGGTCTTTAGAGGATAAATCCTCAATCCAGCCAAAGAACGGCGCATGACGGATTTCTATTGTTGAAAATAACACTTTATAAAACGCAAAGAAAATTGGGATCTGAGCCAACATCGGCAAACAGCCGGACATCGGGTTTACCCCTTCTTTTTGGTAAAGCTCTACGATCGCAGCTTGTAACTTCTCTTTATCTTCACCATGTTTCTCACGTAATTCTGATATTTGTGGCGTAATGACCTTCATTTTCGCAAAAGATCGATAAGAAACACGCGTTAATGGGAACACTGCGCTACGCACTATAATTGTAAGAATAATGATCGCAACACCCATATTACCAACAAGCAAGCCTATATAGTGAAGCGCCAGAAAAAATGGATAGGTCAAGAACCAGAACCACCCGAAATCAACTGCCAAATCCAAGTTATCAATACCCAACGTCTTTTGATAGGCCTTCAATGTCAGGACTTCTTTAACCCCAGCATACATATGATATGAATTTTCAATCATACCACCAGACGCCAATAAACGCGCAGTGCCAGTAAAATCAGTCTGGTATCTGTGGCGCTTTTTCGTAACCGGATCCGGTGTATACTTAAATCTATACTTAGACAGGGTATCTTGCGCAGGCATAAGAGCTGTTAACCAATATTTGTCTGAAATGCCAATCCAGCCACGCTCAGCCTCAATCCGCCTATCTGGATCACTCACCATCGCGCCATAATACATTTTCTCCAACGCACCACCGACAAAACCCATAGGCCCCTCATGAGAAATCCATGTACGGAAATAATCCTTCGGTATATCTGTTTGTGAAATCAGCGCATAAGGATATAAGGTCAAGTCCCTATCAGAGCGATTATAAACCTTCTGTGTGATCGTAAACAAATACTCCTTATCCAAATTAATAATCCGCTCAAATCGCAAACCTTGACCATTATCCCAAGCCAGCGTAACTGGTGCGCCTGGCGTTAAAACCTGATTATCACCCTGTACCTGCCAAAGCGTCGAATCATTTGGAAGTCTTAGATTTTTATCGCTCGTGACCCAGCCATAATCCATATAGCGTGCGGTTTCGCTCTGGCGCGGCGTAAACAATGTGACATGCTCTTTTTTCTCAAGCGTTTTATAATATGTACTTAAGCTCAGATCATCAATTTTACCGCCTTGCAAAGATATCGTTCCAAAAACTTCACCATTATCAAAGGAAAGACGCGGTGTTTTCGCCAAAGCTTCTTCACGGGAGACAATTTTAACAGGATCTAATAATTTAGGATCTTCTACAATCAATTCTGCACGCGCTTTTTTTGCCGCTTTTAATGCTTTTGCTTGTGGCCCAAGAATATATGTCTCATATAAAAACCAGATTACGAGAGATAGAACTCCGAAAATAATCAGGTTACGCATATCTTCTGGATGCATACCATCCTTGTTATTGTTATTCATTATTAGAGCCTTCTATATTCTTGTTTTCTATCCCTGAAACATCCGCTTCTTTTATACAGGTGCAGCGTTTATACCCCAAGATTTCCTTCCACGCAAACCGTTCTGGAACCGGATCATTTAAATTTCGTTTACTCCATGGATGGCAACAAATTATTCGCAGAAAAATCAAACAAAGCCCTTTGAAAATTCCATGTTTTTCAAGGGCTTGATGTGCATAAGATGAACATGTCGGCGTGAAGCGACAATTACGCCCCAAGAATGGAGAAACCAGAAAAGAATAGGCTTTAATAAAATATTGGAGAAGTTTAACCATTTACTTTTCCTGAGATTTGGCAAATCCACTTCTGCGCAGACACCACTTTAAATCATCAACCAACATATCATATGAACGTGTTGCAGTTAATTGGCGTCCAACCAGAATATAATCATGCCCATCCAAAGCATAATGTGACAAAATCTCAGCGGATATGCTTCGCAAACGACGCTTAATCCGATTACGCTTAACAGCAGATTTATCAATTTTTTTGGTGACAGTATATCCGGTTCGGATATGGCCTAACTCATTTTTACGGATTTGCAAAATAAGACCGTGTGAAACCCACTTCTTACCTTTATTTTGCACGATCAGAAAATCAGAACGAGCCGTCAGCATTTCAATCGCTGCCAGCTCTTCTTTACGTGTATGCATTATTTTACTAAGCGCTTAAACGCTTACGTCCTTTTGAACGGCGACGCGCAAGGATCGCACGGCCACCTCTATCAGCCATACGTGAGCGAAAACCATGGCGACGTGCGCGAACAAGACGGCTAGGTTGAAATGTGCGTTTCTGGTGCATTATTATTACCTCTTCAATCGATGCGCCCCAAAACATCATCAGGGCTGCAATAAATTCTATTCTCTACCAAGAATGCGCGTTTATAACTACTTATCCGTGTCATGTCAAACTAAAGAGACATATTTTGCGCAAAAAAATTCTAGCGATGGCGCATATTACGACGTAAACACAAAAAGGCTACAATCATTGCAGCCTTCTTATAAAATATCGTCACAAGACTCTCTTATGCGATTGGCTTATCAAGCTTGGATGTTAAATCCCCTGCAATCGGCTCGTCATTCAACATTTCAATCATACCGCCTGGCTGAACTGAAAAGTTTGCGATAAATAATGCATTTGAATAGAATACAACCGCATCACATAAGAAGTGCCCCTGATCGTTCATGCCTTCATAGCTCGCCGGACGAATAGTCCCTTCAATAACAGATTTCGTTGTTGCATCCATGTCCTGCGGCAAATTCGCGTCCGACATATCTTCCGCAACATAAAACGGCCCTTCATCACCACGCACGAAGAAACAGAAGAAACGCAAATAATCAAGAACGTTATCTTCGTTAATTTTAACGGGAGCTTTGCTATTCACTTCATGAATTGGTGGGGATGTACCATTAAGGCGAAACAAATTTCCCTGATCCGTCAAATAATAAATCGTCATCTTTTTATTTACCCAATTCGGATCTTGAACACGAATTAGTGCGACACTGTCGTAAAATGGCAAAGTGCGCCACGCAACCTGCGTGCTACTTGGCGATGTACGATACTTGCCATCAATTGTAACTATTTGATCCAGAAATCCAGCGAGCTCTTCACCCTCAACAGCATTCCAATTATTATCATTATACATATTAATACCCTAAACTCTATTGATCGGTGCCAATTCGATCCATTTTGACAGAAAATTGCGCGAGCGCAACCCCTTAAAGTTATTCAAAAAATTATTTCGCTTCTGACTTACTCCAAAATAAAAGAGACACCAAACCGACAATGGTAATTTCCACGCTCCATATTTATAGAAAAAGCCTTAATGAAGCATTAAAAATATAATTAACCCCCTATAAAAAGCAACCAAAACTCAAAAAACTGAAATAATATATTTACATTTCAACCCCATACACGCTAAAACACTTGTAACTTTATAAAAAAAGGATATCATTCCGAGCGTGCCTTAATATGTTTAAGGCCTTATTTTTGCTATGTATGATTTCCAACAACCAATTTATTTGTAACTTTAAGGTATACCTATTATTATGTTGAGCGTTAAAAAAACACCCCTGTTAAAAACAATCATGACGAGCGGTAGCGCTATTGCATTATTAGGCTTTATGGCAACACCTACACTTGCACAAGTTGAAAACGCGACAAGAATTGCAGACCCGGCGCGTGCAGGCCAAGAGCTTCTAAATATTGATACGCTACCAGAACTATCTGAAAGTGTCGTGGTTAAGAAGGCTATCATTCAAAACGCGCCGCCAAACGCAGAAAACATCATTTTTCGTCTAGAGCAACTACAAATTGATGGAGTAAACGCATACAGCGCACAAGATATTGACCCACTTTATAGAGACAAGCTAGGAACTGATGTTTCTCTCGCGGACATTTACGCGATCGCGAATACTCTGACGAACAAATATCGTAACGAAGGATATATCCTGACACAGGTTGTTGTCCCGCCTCAAACAATTGAAAGTGGCACTGTTAAACTTCGCGTTGTTGAAGGTTATGTGGATCAAATCATTATTGAAGGTGAACCACGCGAAAGTGCCGTCAAACGAATTAGACAATATGCTGAAAACTTGCGAGAAAATGGAATCCTCAGTGCAAAAAATATGGAGCGTTACCTACTTCTTATTAATGATCTGCCAGGCATCACTGCACGAAGCATTCTCAGCCCGTCAAAAACACAAACAGGTGCCTCTGACCTGACCATTATTATTGAACGTGACAATTACGAGGCAAGCGTTGGCTTTGACAACCATGGCAGTCGCTTCTTAGGACCATATCAAGCCTCTTATGCTGGCGCGTTAAATTCGTATTTTGGTCTTAATGAGCGCATCACAGGACAATTCGTCACCAGCGGTGATAAACATCGCATCAATGAATTAATGTTCGGATCAATAACATATGAACAACCCATCTCGCGTTATGGCAGTACTGTAAGGCTTTCTGCCAGCATCACATCAACAGAGCCAGGGGATGATTTGGATCAATTTGATGTAAAAGGGCAATCGAAAGTATTTAGCGTCTCTGTATCCCATCCCTTTATCAGATCCCGCACAATGAATCTCTACGGACGTGCAACATTTGATTTGCGCAATGTAAAAAGTCGCAACAATCTAGAGCCTTCACGTGAAGACAAGATAAGAAGTCTGCGCGCTGGCGCGACATTTCAATTTATAGATACACTTTTTGGTGTTGGCATCAACGCAGTAGACTTTGAAGTTTCTCGTGGTCTTGATGTATTTAACGCAACCGACAGAGGGGATTCAAACACAACCCGCGCACGCGGTAATCCTGAATACACAAAAGCAGAGTTACAAATACAGCGGCTACAACGCGTTACACCGACCATCAATGTATTAGTCGCAGGACAAGGACAATTATCATCGACACCGCTTTTAAGCTCTGAGGAATTTGGTGTTGGCGGCTTTAACATCGGGCGAGGGTACGATTCATCTGAACTCGTTGGTGATGACGGCATGTCCGGAAAAATTGAGTTGCAATGGAATGAACCATACAAAGTCAAATATCTACATGACTACCAACTCTTCAGCTTTTTTGATATTGGACGCATTTGGAATAAAGATGCAACAACATCGGCCAATAAACGTGAATCACTAGCATCCGTTGGCTTAGGTATTCGCGCCGACATCACGGCAGACACAAAAGCCGGCCTTGGCGTTGCCCTCCCATTGACACGCCGTGCTGAAACAAAGAATGATCGTGACCCTAGATTTTACTTCAGCATCACACATAAGTTTTAGGAAACTGGACCAATCAGCCATTAAGTTTCTACAGTGAAAAACATACAAAAACAGGGGAAATTTATTCCCTGTTTTTCTTTAAAGGCTTATCGCCACACTTGGGTAGGAATATTTTCCTGTGGCGCTATTATAGAAATTAAAAATATACTAACGTCTTTGACTTTATAAACAATAATGGTGACAAGCATTGAAACAGCCCGATTTCATTATAGGTGGCGCAACACGTAGCGGTATTACTGCCCTATCACAAATACTAGAACATCACCCGCAAATTTTTATACCACAACGAAAAGAGCATCAATTTTTTCATCAAAAAAACCTGCTAGACCCAACACCCTCTACATGCAGAATACAATTTGAAGACGCGGTTAATGTCGAGTATAAAACTCAAATCCCTAAAGACAGAGTATTACACGGAGAACATGAATACGATCCAACACGTGCATATTCAGGGTGCCCCCATGCAAAAATAATCTTTACCCTGCGCGATCCCGTTGAGCGCGCATACGCACAATTCAATCACGCTTTGGCCGAAAAAAAAGAAACCGTTAAAACGTTTGATCATGCCATAGAACTAGAATTATCCAGCCTGCGATCACCTGACACAACGGGGCAGTGCTGGATATATAAAAACCAATACCAAACTCATTTAGAGCATTGGTTTTCTTCATACTCGCAAGATCAAGTGCTGATCCTAATTTATGAAGAATGGACAAATCCGGCGCAAAAAGGATTACGCCCATTAGAAACATTCCTTGGCTTACAACAAGACTCCCTGTCATTAGAAGAAGCCGAAAGCTTTGATCCACAAGGACGATTTTTAAGCGAAAAAAACTCTAAAATTAAGAAATACGCTCCCCTTAGCAGCTCAACACGTGCACAGTTAGAAGAGATTTTCTCCATTGATAAAACATATATATCGAACTTATTAGGCCGCGAAATAAAGCCATGGATGCATAAAATATAAAAACTTCTGGCGAAGTTCATAGAAAAAGATGATAATGAAGCCCTAAAACATAGGTGCTCACTATGAATATATTCTATTTTTCGGGAACAAAGCTCCCATCACAAAATGCACAATCTATCCATTCCATGAAAATGGCGCAAGCGTTCAGCAGAGCGGGGCATGATATCACCCTCTTCGCCAAGGGAATGAATAATGCGGCCTCTGATGATATCTTCAGCATCTACAACACGGAAAAAATATTCAAATTATACTTATCCTCACACCTTAATATGCCATTTATATCTGATGCGAAACGCCTTTTAACCTTTGCCGGAAAAATCGCAAGACTCGGTAAGCCTGACTTAGTATATGGCCATGATCCATTGGAATTGGCACTCTTGGCAACGCGCAATACACCTATTGTTTTTGAGGCGCACAATATACCAAGCCTATCGTCCCATTGCTGGGCTTTCTCAAAATTGCTCAAACAAGGTAACTTACGCGCCATCGTTGTTGTTTCAGATATTCTAAAACAAGAGTTTTTGAAGAAATATTCAGAAATAGAGCCAGAAGATATTTTTGTTGCCCATGATGGAGCCGATTTAATCAGGCATATCGTATCAGGCGATAATGATACGAATATCCTGAAAGGGAGGCGCGACGCACTGAATATTGGCTACACCGGATCTCTCGCACCCGGAAAAGGTATCGCCCTCATCACCAGAATTGCAAGCATAAGGCCAGAATATGATTTTCACATCATTGGTGGTAAGCAAAAGCAAGTACAACGGCTGGAGACAGCCAACACGCTCAAAAATCTTTACTTTTATGGCTATCGCGACCATGCAGAGATGCCCTCCTATCTCGATGCATTCGATATTACCGTTGCACCCTATCAACATCGCGCCCTTATCAAAACTGGGCACAATATGTCGCGATGGATTTCACCTATGAAAATATTTGAATATATGGCGGCGCAAAAACCCATTATATGTTCAGATCTTCCGACCATTCATGAAATTTTGGAGCATGAGCATAATGCCCTTCTTCTGCCGGCATCGAGCGAGCATAAATGGGGTGAAGCCATAGACATGATTAAAGAAAATCCAGATGAAGGCGCAAGATTAGCGCGCAACGCCTATAATAATCTGAAAGAAAAATACACATGGGATAAGCGCGCACAAGCAATAACAGAGCTTTGCTTTTACAAGCAACAAGCTCCACGCTTTTCCAAAGCATCATAGGCACCACCAACTATAACCCTTCAATTTATACCCAGAGTTATCCACACAAACCCCTTTAAACTGTGGATAAGTTGTTGTATCATGGTTTTGACAATCACCTTACCCACAAAGGATCACTGCCTTGCCATTGGGTAATCACTGCTTATCAACACCTATGATACTACGAGATATAAATCATGCACATAATGATGCCATCGGCACGTTTCGTTATATTTTTCCTCGGCTTATGTATTTGCATACAAAGCACGTGTGGCGCGTGGGCCAACGAACATAATACACAGCCCACTCACCAACAACAAAAAGTCGGAGGCTTCCTCCTCAGTTCTGGCCTAAAATTAGAACAACATTACACAACAAACTTACGGGCCAGCGCTGACAATGAACGCGGTGACTTCGTCACAACACTAACACCCGAGGTTTCCATTCAAAAAAACTTCAGGGATCATGAGCTTACACTTCTAGCCTCCCTCCCTATTCAAAAACACCTTAAGACCCAGAAGGAAGACACGGTTGACGGACATATTTCCCTTACCGGCCTTTTAATCGCCAAACGATCACTCACATTTCCACTATCCATTTCCTATGACCATGCACATATAGCAAGGCATAGAGATACATCGACTATAGAACCTATAAAACCAGTGCAGACACGCCGCAAGCATATTGAGGGTGGCTTTATTTTCGCGCCGAACCGCCTGCGCGTTCAACTTATCGGGCATTACACACAAAACCGTTTTCGCAACAACGCGTCAAAGAATGGAAGCACAATTATTTATACGGATGATGACCACAACAATGCAGGGCTAAGCACAAAGATCCGCTATGATACCAGATCAGCCCTCAGCCCATTCCTAGCATTCAAGACCCATAAAGCAAATTTCTTGCGACGCTCCCATAATGGCATATCCTTTAATGGCAATAAACGCGACTATAGATACAGCTCCGCGCTAGCTGGGGTAGAATTTGAGGCTGGGACATTTTCGGGACAAATGGCCACCGGCTATAATACTTTGCGCTACGATGATAACGCGCTCAAAAATCTCAATGCATTTCAAATTTCTATGGATGTAGCGTGGCGTCCGATCGAACGCAGTAATATTGCATTTTCTCTGTCCCGCACCGCTATGGAAAACAGCATCCTTGAAAGCGCCTACACAGACAGTACCGCCAATGCAACTCTTCGCTATGAAGCACAAAATAACTTAGCATTATATACAGGCGCAACCGTTAGCCATCATAACTACACATCTGGACGCGATGACTTTATTTATGAGGGACAAATAGGAATGGACTATCTATTAAATACGGCAATACAGGCGCATGCAAACATAACAACGCGCAAAAGAAACAGCGATATACAAAACGAAGATTACCGTCAGAATATATTCATGCTCGGCATAACTGGAAACCTATAGGAGAGATTACTTACTATCTTCTGTGTCTAGATCAGAGGTAAGCTCTTCGTCCCCTGCAGCAGGCATAATATCTTGCAACGATTCCGCGATGTCATCCATTGCAATATCAAGTACCTCAACGTCTTCAGCCGTATAATCGCCAAGTCCTTGCGGTGCCTGATTATAAAAACGATCACCAAATTCATCTGCGGATACACTATTTGGCACAAAACCAATCATTGTCACTGCTGCTAGTATCATAAAAATCTGCATGTTTCATTTCCCTGCGTTATATTTACCGCCATTTATGTGCCCCTAATTAGCATAAAATTACCTATTATGTCAAGTTATGTCATTTCTTGGTTGTCCCGCTATATACACAGTTGCTATGATCCAATATACCAATATTCAAGGTGATAGAAAAGTCGAATAAACCCAGCAAATAAAAAGTGAGTATTTTGCGTATGAGAGAATATATGTCAAATGATGGTGATAACAACCATAATGACGAACAAGAAGAGCACGGCCTTATCCTAAAAACACGGCCAAAAGCCCAAAAACCGTCTATGTATAAGGTGCTTTTGCTGAATGATGATTATACACCAATGGAATTTGTCGTTCATGTTCTGGAAAGTATTTTCAAGAAAAACAGACAAGAAGCCACGGATATCATGCTGCATGTACATCGTCGCGGTGTGGGCATATGTGGCGTCTTTACATTTGAAGTTGCCGAAACAAAAGTGGCACAAGTCATGGATTTTTCTCATGCAAATGAACAACCTCTACAATGTACGATGGAAAAAGAATAATCTTAACGTTTTATCAAGCCGTAGCACGCTATAAGAGAGTATGATACACTCGTAACTATACCCTTTGATCACAATAGACTACCCTCAATCTTTACTGCACTTAAGACACGGGTAACAAAGAGCACAGGAATACATATGCTTTCACGCAATTTAGAACAGACGCTGCACCGTGCATTGGCAATCGCCAATGACAATCGCCATGAATATGCAACGCTTGAGCATTTGCTCCTTGCTTTAACAGGCGATTCTGATGCCATGGCTGTTTTACGATCCTGCGGAATTGAACTGGATGAACTTTCCTCATCCCTTCTACATTACATTGAAAGCGATCTCAGCAGCCTTATCAACGCAGATATGGATGAATCCAAACCAACCAACGCATTTCAACGCGTCCTTCAACGTGCCGCCATTCATGTGCAATCATCTGGGCGCGAAGAGGTTACAGGCGCAAATGTTCTTGTTGCCTTATTTTCTGAACGCGAAAGTCACGCTGTTTACCTATTGCAAGAACGTGACATGACGCGCTTTGATGCCGTGAACTATATTTCACACGGTATTGCAAAAGTTCCTGCACAAAATAACACAGAATCTTCGCCACAAGGCGTTGAGGAAACCCAAGAAGCTAAAATCGGACAAGAAGCCTTAGATGCCTATTGCACAAACCTCAATCAAAAAGCCGAAGAAGGGGGCATTGATCCCTTAATTGGACGCGAGAAAGAAGTTGAACGTACAATTCAAATCCTTTGCCGTCGTTCAAAAAACAACCCACTTTATGTAGGCGATCCGGGCGTTGGTAAAACCGCCATCGCCGAGGGGCTGGCAAAACGCATTAACGACAAGGAAGTGCCAGAAGTCCTGCACAAGGCTGTTATTTACTCTTTAGATATGGGCGCACTTTTGGCGGGGACACGCTATCGTGGTGATTTTGAGGAACGTTTGAAAGCAGTCTTAAGCGAACTTGAAAATATTCCGGAATCCATCCTGTTTATTGATGAAATTCATACAATTATCGGCGCTGGCGCGACAAGTGGCGGCGCAATGGATGCATCGAACCTATTAAAACCTGCGCTTTCCAATGGAAAGCTACGTTGCGTTGGCTCCACCACTTACAAAGAATACCGCAATCATTTTGAAAAAGATCGCGCCCTTGTCCGTAGGTTCCAAAAAATTGACGTGCCTGAACCCACCATTGAAGATACGGTAAAAATACTGCAAGGCTTACGCCCCTATTATGAAAAACATCATAAAGTTAAATACACCAATAGTGCTCTACGCGCTGCCGTTGAATTATCTGCAAAATATATAGGTGACCGCAAACTTCCCGATAAGGCCATCGATATTATTGATGAAGTCGGCGCAGCACAGATGCTGGTCAGTGAAGACAAGCGCAAAAAGACAATCGGCCTTAAAGACATTGAAAATGTTATCGCCGTGATTGCGCGTATTCCCGCAACAACCATCAATAAAAATGATAAAGAATCCCTTCTAAATCTTGAACGTGATTTGAAAACGCTGGTTTATGATCAGGACAAAGCCGTTGACGTTTTATCCTCCTCAATCAAAATGGCGCGTGCAGGCTTACGCGATCCTGAAAAACCAATCGGTAGCTATCTGTTCGCTGGCCCAACTGGCGTTGGTAAAACCGAGGTCGCGCGCCAACTCGCCAAGGCTCTAGGGATTGAGCTTTTACGCTTTGATATGWSYGARTATATGGAACGCCACTCCATCTCACGYCTYATCGGAACGCCACCAGGTTATGTCGGGTTTGAGCAAGGCGGYCTCATGACMGAYCAAGTTGATCAACATCCACATTGTGTTCTWCTRTTGGATGAAATTGAAAARGCACATCCAGATCTTTTCAATATCCTTCTGCAAGTCATGGATTACGGAAAGCTTACAGATAATAGYGGTAAAACSATTGATTTTCGTAATGTCATCTTAATCATGACCACCAATGCCGGCGCATCCGATATGGCCAAAACACCYATTGGCTTCGGCCGTGAAGTTGGMGATATGGATTACACGGATAACGAAGCAATCACAAGAACCTTCACACCGGAATTCAGAAACCGCCTTGATGCAATTGTGCCATTCCARAACCTCTCACCTAARACAGTTGARAARGTCGTCGACAAGTTCGTTATTCAACTAGAAGCACAGCTAAGCGAYAAAAATGTAACAATTGATCTAAGCAAGAAAGCAAGRAAATATCTCGCTGACAAAGGGTATGATGTRACCATGGGCGCACGTCCACTGAGCCGCATTATCCTAGAGAAAATCAAACGCCCTCTGGCAGAAGAAATCCTATTTGGAAAACTCGAAAAAGGTGGCTTGGTTATGATTGATTATGATGGCGAAGAATTAACCTTCAAATATGAAGCCCTCACACCTAAAAATCGTCGGAAAAAATCAAAAACCAAAGAAAAAGTCTAAAGGAAAACAATAATTCTTGTTTTTCTAGCGCCGGATTAAAACTGAAAAGAAAGTATAAGACCGAGGGTCACCCCCTGAGGTAACGTTTATGCACCCTACCATCATATTATCGACAAAATCATATGTTGACGTTGAGGCATAGCTACCCACAAATTTCGTAAGATCAATTCCCCCAACACCATCAATAGGAATAGGAATTGATTGCTCTAATCTCTTGGCTAAAATCTCACAAACAGATTTTTTCAAATAGGGTAAAGCTAGAATAAGCTCCCCCGCGCTGTCACTGCCAAGCCCAATCACTTTTGCTGAGCCACTGATAATCCATTGCTCATAATTCGGAGATCCACTATAGGCACTATCAAAAATTTCCGGATGCATCTCACTATACGCCACACCGCCACCATCGGGATGAAATACATGGCAAGAATAATCCGATGGCGCACTGCCGTTAACATAGTCCGTATCAGAGCCATCAAACGGACTACGCTCAAAGCTAACATCTTCTACGGCGCACTCATTTGAAATGCGTATAAAGCGCACAGATTCACTTAAGCTACGTGAATATGTCAGAATTTCAGATACATAAATCCCAGCTTTTTCCCGCCCAATATTCGCACCACCACGCATCATTGTCGAGGTCACAAACGAAAGCGCGGCAAACAATACCACTGCGATCAAAATGATAAAGAGAACATTTCCTGATTGTGTTTTTATATGACGATTTGCCGATATCATAATAAAATTGTATATTCTTTAATAGGTTTTTTTAATCATCTTACTGTAGCATGAGGCTATATTATCCCAAAACAAAACATTTTAGAGTGTTTTATATGAACAATATCAATATTTTAATCGCCGAAGACAACGAAATAAGCCGTGAATTGATGAGCAGCATCCTAAGCACGCAAGGATATACCATTATTCCTGCATCTGATGGTGAGGCGGCGATACAAGCAACCAAAGAACACGTCATTGCTCTGGCACTGGTAGATTTAAATATGGAGCCAAAAGGCGGCTTTGAATTTGTAAAATATTTGGTCACACATGGCATAAAGTTACCCGTCGTTATTATTACCGCAGATGATTCAAGTGATATCCTTATTCGCGCAACTGAGCTGGGTGTGACACGTGTCCTACAAAAACCTGTGGAGCCAGACAGACTGATAAGTGTCGCCCAACATGTTTTGAAACGATACGGGCACAATCTAAATATAGAGCCCGTCATAACCCGTAGCCTACAATACTCACACGACCAATTGATGCAACGGGCAATAGATCTAGCAGAACGAAACGCCAAGACTAGAAAAGGTGGACCTTTCGGCGCAGTGATTGCAGATTCGCAAGGAAAAATTCTGAGTGAAGGCACGAATGGCATTACGTCACGCGTTGACCCGACTGCGCACGCCGAAATTATGGCGATCAGAAAGGCCGTCGAAAAACTTGGACAATCCGATTTATCCGATTGTCTCTTATATTGCTCCAGCGAACCAACAATGATGGGACAGGCCCTTATCATCAGCGTTGGCATTAGGCACGTCTACTACGGACTTAGCCACAAAGAAATCAATATAATCCGCTCTCGGGAGAATAAAGTTCGCGCCGAACTCACCAACAAAGAGCAGAAAGAAACCCAATACACTCAACTTGGGCATGATGATGCCATGATCATGTTTGAACGCTGGAAAGCGTTAGATAATAAATTGGACGACTAAGGCTTAAGGTTTACTTCTTATAAATCAAAGAGAAAATTACACCCAAGCCCAGAACTTCAAAAAACGTCCCACAGAACCAAAGCACTGCCAAGCTTAATGGAATAGGCATATATGGGTATATTCCAAAACTCGCGACACCAAGAACAAGCCCCAAAGCCATACCAAAGCGCACGCCCTCTCCTATCCCCGACCCTTCAAAATTTCTGGTAAAGACATAGGCAAGGGTCACAGAAAGAGCCAATTGCGCGGCCATTGCCACTGGGAAATACAGCTGCATTTCATCCAACCCGCGCCATAAATGCTGCGTGGCCTGATATTGCTCTTGCAACAACACACCATGAAAAACAAAATCATATCCAAAAACAAATATAAAACCGATTAAAGACATACTCCAAAATCGAATAATATTCACACCAGTAACCGGGCAATGTTTCATTATAAAATATCCTTCATTATTTTTATATATTATAAATTGTAACTCTAAACCAACTCAAACACAGCGTCAATTTCAACAGACACACCAAGTGGCAATGACGGCACACCTACGGCAAAACGGGCATGTTTACCTGCCGCACCCATAACATCGGCAATTAAATTCGATGCACCATTAATCACAATCGGCTGATCCGTAAAATCAGGCGTGCAGTTCACAAAGCCCCCCAATTTTATACAACGCTCTACCTTTAACCAATCGCCATCAACGGCTTCATTCACCTGCGCCAAAATATTCAAGGCACACGCCTGTGCCGCTTTCACGCCGTCCTCAACACTCACATTATCGCCAACGCGCCCCAAGTGCATTTTCTCGCCATTCAAGAAAGGTATTTGCCCAGAAACAAACAATGTCTTTCCTGAAATTACATATGGCACATAATTCGCCGCAGGCGCCGCAACACTTGGAAGGGATAAGCCTAAGTCTTGTAGTTTTGTTTGAATATTCATGTGTTTTACCCTTTCAGATTCATTCATCCTCTGTCATAATCGCAGCGAAATTTTAATTCGCAACAAGAAAATATAAATTATGGGACTATTAAGCTTTTTAGGTGTCTTATCTCCGGCGCATATTTCACTGTTTACCCTCACGGCGCGCGGAAAAAAGATTGGCACGGATCAGCTCGGTAATGTTTACCACGAAGCCGCACCAAGAAAAGGCTATAAGCTTCCTCGGCGTTGGGTCATCTATAAGGATGCACCAGAGGCAAGCAACATCCCCCCCGAATGGCATGGCTGGATACATCATCAAACCAATATCGTTCCCAGTGAAGACAGCCCATCATACCGCAGGCCATGGCAAAAACCGCATCTTGCAAATATGACCGGTACAAATCAAGCATATCGTCCACCTGGGCATATCCTTTCAGGTGGGAAGCGCGATAAAGTATCAAGTGACTATGAGGCATGGAGTCCTCCTGAATAGAACAATATTCAGATAACTCCACCATGGGTCGGTTCGATGCTTTACCATGCTAGAGACTCGTGCTACCCCTAATATATAAAGAACAGACTAAAGAGAAAAATATGAAACGCAGTATAGCAGAGACAATATTAGGGGCCGTTGTAATTATAACGTCTGGCATTTTCCTGATGTACAGCATCGAAACCGCAGATATCGGCAGTACCGACGGCTACAACATCACGGCTGATTTCTCTAGTGTTGGCGGCCTACAAACTGGTGACAGCGTTCAAATAAGCGGTGTAAAAGTTGGCTCTGTAACCAATATAGCACTAGTTCCTGAAACATATTTGGCACGCGTATACATCAACATTCGTAGTGGGTACGAGCTTCCAACAGATACGGCTGCACTCATCAGCAGCGAAAGCCTGCTTGGCGGGCTTTATATGTCCCTAGAGCCTGGAGCAGATGAAGAAATGATCGAAAACGGCGGCAGCATCCAATACACTCAAGCACCACAAAATCTGGAGCAGCTTTTAGGTCAATTCATTTTCAGTATGCAAGATGATACAAACGATAAGTAAGCGCAAACGCGCCCTATACACCCTCCTATCCCTGTGCGTAATTGTTGGATTACCAAGCAATGCCAATGCCCGCGAGATGACAGAATATCCGCGTGTAAAGTTACAATCACTTGATAAAATAACGGCGCATACAATGACGTTCGAAGCGGATGTGGGCAGCACTCTGAAATTTGGCCCGCTATATATGAAAGTACAATCCTGCCAGAAGTCCTCGCCTATTGATGACCCAGAATCAGCCGCCTTTATACAGGTATGGGAAGGTGGAACAGAGGGCACAGCCAAATGGGTGTTTAGTGGCTGGATGTTTGCCTCTTCCCCTGGCCTTTCTCCGATGGATCACCCTATTTACGACGTGTGGGTCATTGATTGTCTAGCAAAAAAAGAAGAGGGCGAAGAAATAGAAGACGCTACAAATACAGACACAGAAAATAATGATGATAAATCCACGCCAAAGCCCTCGCCTGAAACAGGCGACATGCTGGAATAATTCACGATAAATACTGGGTGATCAAATCTTTCTCTAATCGTTCCTGAGAATCGAATTTACAAGCGATATGCAATGCCGCCTCCAACGTTTTCATATAGACTTGATGCGGCACTTCATGCACACCGAATTGCTCTAAATGATCATTTATGAATTGTGTATCAAGAATTTTGTAGCCTGCCCAATCCAGACGCGCAACCAAATGCACCAAAGCAACCTTACTGGCATCACGCGCAAGACAGAACATGCTCTCGCCAAAGAATGCACCGCCCAAAGCAATACCGTACAAGCCACCAACCATTTTATTATCTTGCCAACATTCGACAGAATGGGCATATCCGCGCACATGAAGTGCACAATAGGCAGTTAAAATTTCTGCATTAATCCACGTCTCTTCGCGGTTATCGCTCATATTTGCACAAGCCAGCATAACCCCCTTAAAGTCCGTGTTTAGACGGATTTCATAGGGCTGCCCCCCGATTTTCATTTGACGAACGTTTTTCTTTAAACGACGTGGAATATGCATATCAGGAATAGAAAGCTGCCCGCGAACCTCAGGACAAAACCAATGTATCTCTGGATTATCTGCGCTTTGCGCCATCGGGAACAAGCCCTGAGAATAGGCCGCCAGCAAAATATCGGGTGTCAGGGTAATTTGCATAGCTTTATTATGCCGCAAAGAAAAACAATGCGCTACTCTTCGCTGTGTTTCTCGGCCAATTTATTCTCAAGCCACTGGATTGTATATTCACCTGATATAAATTCTGGTTGTTCTATAATCCACTCATGCAACGGCAATGTTGTTTTCACGCCTTCTACAACGGTTTCGCGAATCGCACGTGACAAACGCCTAATACACTCTTCACGATTGCGACCATGAACGATCAACTTCCCAATCATCGAGTCATAATAAGGCGGTATTGTATAGCCACCATATATCGCACTATCAAAGCGCACGCCCAAACCGCCGGGCGCATGAAAACGTGTAATCGTGCCGGGGGAGGGCACAAATGTATCGGGGTCTTCCGCATTAATACGAATTTCAATGGCATGCCCACGAAAACGGAAACCATTTTTGTTAATGCTCAGCGGATCACCTGCCGCAACGCGAATCTGCTCGGCGATCAAATCAATACCGGTAATCATCTCAGTCACCGGATGTTCAACCTGAATACGCGTATTCATTTCCATGAAGTAAAACTTGCCATTTTCAAACAAAAACTCAATCGTCCCCGCTCCAAGATAGCCAAGATTACGCACCATATCCGCAGATAATTTCCCGATTTCTTCGCGTTGTTCATGCGTTAAGATGGGTGATGGGCCTTCCTCAAGCAATTTTTGATGACGACGCTGGATAGAGCAATCGCGCTCCCCCAAATGGATCGCATTCCCATGAGAATCACCAAACACCTGAATTTCAATATGGCGAGGATTTGTAAGATATTTTTCAATATAAACCGTATCATCACCAAAATTGGCCTTCGCCTCAATGCGCGCTGTATGATAGGCCTCAACGAAATCTTCAGCTGCGTTCACGACCTGCATACCTTTACCACCGCCGCCACTGGCCGCCTTGATAATAATAGGAAATCCCATATCAATGGATGTTTGCAAGCCATCTTCCGCGCTTTCAACGCTGCCATCCGACCCTGGAACAACAGGTAAGCCAAGCGCATCCACAGTTTGCTTTGCCCGCACCTTATCGCCCATTTGTTCAATATGATCGGCAGAAGGGCCAATAAATGTAAAGCCATGCTCCTCAACCATCCGCGCGAATTGTGCATTTTCTGATAAGAACCCATAGCCCGGATGAATAGCATCCACCCCAGTCAAAGACGCTGCCGTCAAAATTGCAGGAATATTCAGGTAACTATCCTTGCTCGCAGGCGGCCCGATACAAACAGACTCGTCCGCCAAGCGCACGGCCATAGAGCTAGCATCCGCCGTTGAATGAACAACCACACTTCCTATCTCCATCTCACGACAAGCACGAATAATACGAAGGGCGATTTCACCACGGTTAGCAATCAGAACTTTCTTAAACATGTAAGCCTTCTAAAGAATTATTCAATAACCAACAGAACATCACCAAATTCAATTGGTTGTGCATTTTCAACCAAAATTTGGGTCACAGTACCGGATTTTTCGGCCTTAATCGGGTTCATAACCTTCATTGCCTCAATAATCAGCAGCGTATCACCTGCATTGACATTATCACCTTTTTTTACAAAAGCTGGCGATTCCGGATCTGCTTGCAAATATACAGTACCAACCATCGGGGATTTCACAGCCCCCGGATGGGCAGAAGCAACATTCGCAGGTGCGTCCATACTGGCTTTTTGTGGCGCAGCAGGGTCAGATGGCATCGCAGTGGCAACACCACCGCCAGCGATAATCATACCACCCTTACTAACGCGAATAGATTGGTCACCATCGGCAACTTCTATTTCGGTTAGTCCTGTTTCATCAAGTAAACCAGCTAATTCTTTGATCGCATCCGAGTCAATTTTCATCGATAAATCTTATTGTTATTAATATTATATTTTAAATTTAAGTACCTGAATACAAAAGTTGAAGTAGAATGTCAAAGCATACGAGAGTTTTACCGTAAAACTTTTGCGAGTTCCTCTAATGCCATTTCATATCCAGATGCGCCATGCCCTGCTATAACCGCCACTGCAAGCGATTCAATATAAGAAAAATGACGAAATTCTTCTCTTTCTTTCGGATTGGATAAATGCACCTCTACGATTGGGCAAGACAGCAAACGCAACGCGTCATGTATGGCAACAGACGTATGCGTATACGCCGCGGCATTTATAATCACACCACTGAGGGCTTCGCGTTCTTCTTGAATCCACGTCACAATCTCCCCTTCATAATTGGATTGTCTAAAATCAACTTCAAAACTCAGAGCCTTCGCCTTTTTCAAACAGAGCTCTTCTATGTCATGCAAAGTTTGATGCCCATATATCTCGGGCTCTCTTGTGCCGATCATATTCAGATTAGGCCCATTAAGGATTAGAATTTTTTTCATATCCACCTTCATAATACGGTTTATTTAAGAACGCGCAGCCTTAAATTTCTTTAACAAAGCCTCAACCGTCAGATCCCTCTCCATCGGCACATAAATAAATGAATCCCCCAACAAAAGGGTCGGCGTTCTCTTTAAACGCCATGCTTCGAAGTAGTTTTCATTTATATGCACCTGATTTGCAATCTTATCTTTCGACATATCCCGACTTAAAAGTTGCGTATCAAGCCCAATTTCTTTGGCATAGGAAAATAAGACGCTCGGGCTTTGAATCGGCCATTTCGCATAAATAATATCCTGCATTTCCTGAAATTTTCCCTGCTCTGCCGCGGCATAAACGGCAGAAGCCAACACGCTCTCCCACTCACTGCCATAGGCTAGAGTGCGGGAGATATAACGCACTTTCCCATCTTTTTTAATTGCTTCCATCAAAATCGGATGCAGCATCCGGCAGTGATCACAGCCATATCGATTGAAATCGACAATGGTCAGATCGGCGTCGCCGGGGTCATAGGCATAATGATCAGGAACATCATAAACCGTAAATAAATCACGGCGTATCTCAAGGATACCATAGGCCAAATAACCGATGGCCAAGACCAAAAGAGCAACCAAAACTTGATTAACATACTTCATTGGAATTTGACCATCTTATTTTAATTACTCCGCAATTTAATAAAAGAAAATTCTACTTCTTGCTCTGCGCTTCTCTTGCTTTTTTAATTGCATGACGCAAGCCCTTCATGCCAAGATTTCCATGATAAATTTCATTGCCAATAATAAATCCAGGTGTTCCGCGTATCCCTAAATTTCTAGCCATATCCGATGATTTTGCGATACTTGCCGATATATCCGCAGACTTTACGTCAGCTTGTAATTTATCAAGATCCAAACCAATTTCTTTAGCCAATTTCATATAGGCCTCATCACCTTGACCACCTCGATAATCCATCAAAGCCTGATGCATCTCAAAATACTTCCCTTGCGCATGCGCAGCCATAGCATAGTTTGCCATAACCTTGGAAGATGGACTTAAAATCGGCATTTCCTGAAACACAACACGTAGGTTCGTATCCTCTTTCAACAGAGCCATAATATCTGTATACGCCTTACGACAATACCCACAATTATAATCAAAATATTCTACAACCGTTACATCACCGTCAGGATTACCAGTAGAAGGCAATTTGGAATCGGCAAAATATCCTCTATATTCTACCAATTTTTCTTTTGCTGATTGTTGCGTTTTCTTTTCTTCCGATGCGCGGAAATCATCAACTGACCTTAAAATTCCTTCTGGATTTTCTGCCAAAAACTTTTTGAAAAGAACTTCCAACTCCTTTACTTGCTCTGGGGTAAAGGCCTCTGCTCTAACGCTTTGTACCGGTGCTAATATCGCGACGCTACACACGCCCATTGTCAGTGCCAAAAACTTAAAATTCTTAATTGTTTTCTTCAAAACATAACTCCTCAAATATACGTTACAATCTTATTATTCGTTCCCTTTACAAAAAAGTCACCCTTTTTTCGTCGTTTCTATAAAAGAAATAATATCTTT
Source organism: Zetaproteobacteria bacterium (assembly GCA_002747015.1). Next base: position 14,084 of record NVXI01000010.1, on the reverse strand, counting down.
CGCCTTAAGCCAAAGCTTACTGCCCTCATTTTCACTCTCCAAAACGCTCTGTGCGTGTTGCATTGCATAAGAAAAACGCCGTTGCAACACCGCCTCTTCAGCCAAATGTATTTTCGCATTATTATGTTGATCAAGACGACCATAGGCCGTTGCCAAAAGGCGATGAACGCGCGTCGAACGTGATTCATCACGTAAAGAACGCTCCAGATGCTCAATCGCTTCAACTAAAAGAGAGGGATTATTTTGCCCCGCAGATTCGATCAGTGCATGCGCCAACGCAATCCTAAAAAGAGTTGCCTCCGGCAAAATCTTAATCGCTTTCCTGTAATAGGGAATGGCCTCCTCAAGACGTGAAAAATCCACCAACATCTGCCCTTTTAGCTCCAGAAAATACGGATTATTTGGCTCCAGTTTCAAAAGATCGTCCATACGGTGCAACGCATCATCCACCTGATTATTACGATAAGCCGCAATCGCACGCGCATATTGGGCAGGTATAGATTTATCCCTATCATCATAAACCCATGGAATTTTCCCAGGGCTAATAAAACCAATCAACTTTGCTTTCATACGTGCGTGCTGTTCCTCCCACAATTCTGGGTAAGCACTGGCGCGATACGCTGACTTTTCAATGCGTCGCTCCATTGCTTCAATCCGGCTGTCAACTAACGGATGCGTGCGCACATATTCACTTTGTTGGTTTTCAGGTACAAAGTTATCTGCCTTCAGCTTCCCCATAAAACTGGCCATTCCTGATGGGTTAATTTTTGCCTTTTCCAAAAACCCCAGCGCAGCCTGATCTGCACTTGATTCTTGTATGCGACTATGAGCAAGAAGGCGGCGATGCGCAAGACCACTTCCCCCTAGAGATGCAGCAGGCAGCGCACTCGCATCACCACTGGCAATAGCGACGCCTACGCCTAAAATCATTCCTATTATACTCTCATAGGATGCACGCTCCATCGCCTCTCGGCTCCGAATAAGATGTCCACCGGCAATATGACCAGTTTCATGCGCAATCACACCAATCAACTCACCCGGACTAGAGGTCTTATCAATCAAGCCAGTATAAAGAAAAATATTAGGCCCCCCAGCCACAAACGCGTTCACCGTATCGCTTTGCGCCAAAATAATATGAACAGCCTTAGGATCAAGGCCGGCAGCCTCAAAAATAGGCGTTCCCCATAAGCGCAAAATATTTTCAATTTCCGTATCACGGATTAAGCTGGGTGCACCTGCGAAAGCCGGCGCGATACACATCACTCCCGCTGCCATCCAAATGGCGGTTATAAAAATTATTCTGAAACTATTTTTAAAAACTGTGCACATAGCCTAAACTACTTCAATGTTTGAATTTCTTAATTTTTGGGTCGATGCAATATGGATACCTGTTGCCTATATCAGCGTCCATAAGAAACATCGCTGGTGGGCTCTTGGCTTCGTGATTGCCTCTATGATACTCATTCGCCTGCAATCCGAGATAATGGTTTATATCGGTTACGGGAATGGCATTATGGGTTTTATGACATCAGATGTCCACACCAGAGGTATTATCGTGTCCAGTTCCTATTATATTTTATTCATTTTTATGGCTCATTTTTCACCAAAGACTGAGGGCGTTGTCTTTATGGCAGCCTGTCTTAGCCTTTTCTTTGCAATTTTTGTTACCGCAGCCTTTGTTATGCTGTTATAAGAACATTAAGAATACTAAGGGCCAGAACCATACAGGCATAACCTAGGAACGATACATGTCACGTAATAAAAAGAAAACAAAGGTTCGTACAGCCAAAGGACGTAAAAGCTCCTCAACACGTTGGTTACAACGTCAACTCAACGATCCTTATATCGACATGGCTGAAAAACAAGGCTATCGCGGACGTGCGGCCTTCAAGCTCATAGAGATTAACGATAAACTAGACTTCTTAAAACCCGGAATGACCATCATTGATTTAGGCGCCGCACCAGGTGGATGGTGTCAGGTGGCAACTCAAAAAAAATGCAATGTAATCGCCATTGATCTACTTGAAATTGACGAAATGCCCGGTGTTGAATTTTTTAAGATGGATTTCATGGACGATGATGCACCGGATATATTGAAAAAAGCTCTCAACAAACAATCGGTTGATGGACTGGCTGACGCCGTCATCAGTGATATGGCGCCCAATACAATGGGACATAAACAAACAGATCACTTACGAATTATGATCGTGGTCGAGGCCGCATATTACTTTGCAATCGAGGTATTAAAACCGGATGGTCTTTTTATTGCCAAAGTTTTCCAAGGCGGCGCACAAGATACATTGCTGAAAGAAATGAAGAAACATTTTACAACCGTAAAACATGTTAAGCCACCGGCAAGTCGCAAAGGTAGCGCAGAACAATATGTCGTTGCGACAGGGTTTCACAAGTCAGAAGAGTAAAACGACATGACGTTTATTACATAATCTCACGAAAACAGAGAAAACTCTTTGTTCCCATCAAATTTTATAGGGCGAAAATTAGCCGCCATACTTGATCGTTCCCATACCTTAAATTTCTGCAAACCTTCTTCAAAGTCATCCTTAGAGTTTGCACAGACCTTAATCCCTACATTCACAGAAGATAAAACATCTTTTCCGCCTTCTAAAACCACATTTTCCTGTACATATGGAACAACATTCAAAGCACCTTCACTACCTTCACTTATATACGCTTTCAACACCTTAAACGCCGCTTTTCCCTCTATATTCTTCTCAATCGATTCAATATCAACAGCTTCTGAAAGGTATTGAGCGTTTATTTCTGTATCAGGCCATGAATAAGTCTTCCCAAATTGTTCAACTTCTTTTTGAGGGTTTTCTCTAACAGTCTGACCATTATTTTCTAAAAATGCATGCGCACCAGAACCAAGGTTTTGAATATAAGCTAACTGACCAGAAAGATTACTTGCCGCCTTTGAAAACAATGCGTCATCATTTCGCATCTTATAAAAAGCCCCTGACAAGCCTGTATTTGGAATCATTTATATCACCTTGCTTATTACAATATTCTTTAAATAAAAAAAACGCACCCCTTAAAAACAAGAGTACGCATTTCTTTGTAACATATAAAATAAAGACCGCACAAACTTATGTTATGAACTCAACACACGAACAGCAGGTCCCTTAAACTTATATGGATTTGACCAATCACGCAGACATTCCAGGCCACGTTTAAAATCTTGATCACAAGGTGCGTTCAGGCGTATACCTACACGAATAATATCAAAATCTTCAACCTTATCAGCACGTTTAATATTATACCGCATATTATCTTTACCACGTAAAACACTGTAAAATGGCATAATCGCAATCAAACCATTCACACGATCCTCAAGATCCTCTTTAAAATTTTCAAATTTTGAATTACTGGCCAACGACTCAGAGAAATTCTGCAACACATCACTATCGACAAGACCTGGACTATTACGGCAATCAATAATCGTGTCTTCCCAACTATAATACCGTTCACACCCAATATTTCTACTAATACCAAATTCTGTCTGACCGTTATGTTCGATAAATGTATGTGTTCTAACCTTGCCAATACGCTCCAAATTACTTAGCAAATTATTCTGCGCCATCGCTAACAATGATTGCTCCCCTATTATTTTAACATACATCTGCGCCATATTACTGCTAGGTATCATTTGGTTTGCCTTCCTTATTCTTTCTTATTTCTTCACTTACAACCTGACCCTAAGAATACATGAAGGATTCATAACAAATCGTTACTATTCTCGAAAATTTTATATAATTATTGCAGGTTTAATTCCACGGCCTTTACATTGTAAGAAAATACGCTATAACTCACTTGCAAATTTCGCCCATATGATTAAGCGCTGGAGATTTGCATTATGGCTCGTATTAAAGACTCTACAAAAATTCGTGAAGCACTCACTTTTGATGATGTATTACTTATTCCAGGTGCATCAGAAGTTCAACCAAATGAGGTTGATACATCAACACAGATCACTCAGGAAATATCGCTCAACATCCCTGTTTTATCTGCGGCTATGGATACTGTCACCGGCGCAGAGATGGGCATTGCCATGGCGCAAAATGGCGGGTTAGGTATTATTCACCGCAATATGGAGATCGATGAACAAGCCAAGCTGGTACGACAAGTAAAACGATTTGAATCTGCTATGGTGCTTGATCCCATTACAATTCGCCCCGATGCTACGCTTGCTGATGCGTGGGAACTCATGAGCACCCATAAAATTTCCGGTATCCCGGTTACCGAAACATCAGGCCGTCTGGTTGGTATCCTTACAAATAGAGATGTACGCTTCGCAGAAAACCCTGACGAACCAATCAAAGAATTAATGACATATGAGAACCTCGTAAAAGTAACGGTAAACATCACGAAAGATGAGGCCAAGAAACTCCTACATAAACACCGCATTGAAAAACTATTGATCGTCGATGACGCGGGTAACTGTATCGGTCTTATGACTGTGAAAGATATCGAGAAATCAAAACTTTTTCCTATGGCAACAAAAGATTCGCAAGATCGTTTGCGCGCTGGCGCGGCCGTTGGCACAGGTGATATAAATGGCATACAACGTGCAAGTGCACTTGCACAAGCTGGCCTTGATCTGGTCGTTGTTGATACCGCGCACGGACATTCTCGTGCCGTTCTTGATACTGTTGCCCAAATTCGTGCAGAAAATCCAACTTTGCAAATCATGGCGGGCAATGTCGCAACAGCCGACGCAGCAACCGCGTTGATTAAGGCTGGTGCTAATTCTGTTAAAGTTGGTATTGGCCCGGGTTCCATTTGTACAACCCGCGTTGTTGCAGGCGTTGGCGTACCGCAACTAACCGCGATTATGGACGTTGTTAGCGCATGTGAGAAAAAAGGCATTCCGGTTATTGCAGATGGCGGTATCAAATACTCTGGTGATTTTGCAAAAGCAATCGCAGCAGGCGCAAATGCAGCCATGATGGGCGGCGTTTTCGCCGGAACAGATGAGGCTCCAGGTGAAGTAATCTTATTTCAGGGACGCTCATACAAGTCCTATCGCGGCATGGGCAGTGTTGGCGCAATGGTTAAAGGATCTGCCGACCGCTACTTCCAAGGTAACGTCAATCAAAGCAATAAACTCGTCCCCGAAGGGATCGAGGGACGAGTCCCCTATAAAGGCTCTGTTGCAAATGTTTTGCACCAAATGGTTGGCGGACTACGTGCCTCTATGGGCTATACAGGATGTACCACCGTTCAGGAAATGCACGACAAAACAGAATTTATTCGCATGACGAGTGCTGGTTTTAAAGAGTCCCATGTCCATGATGTAACCATAACCCGTGAAGCACCAAATTATAGAACAGAATCAAAGAGTTAAACAGAATATAAATCTTTGCTTGCAAATTTCTGGGATCAGAGCAAAGTGGGCGCCTAAATAAATAGTACTATACTTTAATGAATAAGGAATATAACTCATGACAAAATATTTTTTAACACTTGCAGCACTTCTTGTTGCAGTTGCACCAGTATCAACAACAGCGCATGCTGAAGACACGGCGGCTGCTCCTGAAGCTGCCATTGAGACTGCTGTTGAAGCAACAACAGATGTAGCAACTGATGCAGTAGCCGAAGCAGAGAATGCCACAGAAGTAGAGCCAGCTGAAGGCGACGCTACTGAAGCAGAGCCAACTGAAAGTGACGCAACAGAAGCAGAGCCAGTTGAAGGCCACGCTACTGAAGAACATGCTCCACACGCTGAATAATATCACCGTGTAATTACAGATTTACAAAAACCCGGCTGGTATAATCCTGTCGGGTTTTTTATACTCCGTATATGATACTTATTACACTCATCATCACTTTTGCCTTCTTTGCACAAAGCCTACTAGGGTTTGGTGGTGGACTTATCTGTATCCCGATATTAAGCCTATTCATGCCCGTGCAAGATGTCGTTGCAATGGTTATGATCTACCAGATATCTATGGGGCTTCTCATCTTCAAAACACACGGCCACATTCAATGGCAACATGTTATAAAGATGTTACCCATGACCATCGTTGGCGCGGTGCTTGGGGTGATGCTCTTAAATTATATTGCGGGTGATATTATACGCGCGATACTGGTTCTCTACATTATCCTGCACCTCCTTAGAAAACACACGAAGATAGACCCCTTAGGGCGCATCATAAAATGGGGCGATGCGCATCTCGCAGGGTTCTTGGGCGGGACGCTCAATGCGATGATTGGCGGCGGCGGGCCTGCATTCATTCTCTATCTAAAAGAAAAAGTAACGACCTCATCAGAGTTTCGCGCCAGCATCATCATGATGCTCATGCTCTCTAACATTCCGCGCGCCATCGGAACAATCGGCACAGGGCTTCTCACCTATGACCTGTTTACCACCGCCCTTTACGCCTTTCCTGGGTTTTTACTCGCCCTTTATCTCGGCCAAAAACTACACGATAAAATTCCACAAGAAAAATTCTTCTACCTTGTTGAAACTCTGCTGGCATTATCAGCAATACTTCTAACGCTCAAAATCATTTTCTAGTCGTCAATCCAACAGACCTAAGTTTTCTTAAAAACAAGACAATGTGTGTGCTCATAATCCCGATGATGAATAGATTTTGACCCTGTCCAACGTATAATAATTTCTGCCTGTGGCTCTAGACTTTTCGAAATTTGCTGATGAAAATCATGCACCAGCGGCGTATAGCGTTGCCCCTGAAAATTATCTGCCTGCACAATTATCAATGCGCCCTTCTTCATGACCTTTGAGATTTTTTTAAAAATCAAAGCCATGCGCGCAAGGTAAACGTTATAACCCTCATAATCAGGGTCGCCGCCATAAAGCGGGTTCCACGTATCCTCGCACAGCATATAAGGCGGGGAGGTCACGCAGAAATCCATTTGCGGAAAATCATATGCGCCAATATCGGCAGCATCTCCATGAATAATATTACGCCAATGCTCTAACTGACCAGCCGCCCATTCAAAACGCTCACCATCCGCCTCAACGCCATACGGAACGCGTCCCATATCCTCTGCCACAAATGCCGTTGTGCCAAACCCTATAAACGGATCAAACACACAATCCCCCTCTTTGGTATAATTCTCCAGAAAATACCGCACAAGACTCTCTGGATATTGATCACAATTATCCGCCCCCATAGGCGCATTATGCTCACCCGTAAAGGGCAGCTCTATATAAGTTGGGTAAATCATATTCGCAGCGATCCTCTCAAAACATGGATGAACCTAGCGCGAGCCAAGCACCACCGCAAATTATTTACGGCAATAATATCCTAAAACATTGTAGAAACTAAATTTATCCTGTAAGAGTAGCCACCATGAAACCAGCATCCCGCATAGACGCCACTATTGAAATCCTTGAACGCGATCAAAGAATCCGTGTTCCCCTTGACTCTTGTGTTGGAGATTACATGCGTAATCGTCGCTATATCGGGTCCAAAGATCGTCGTGAAGTCGCAGAACGCGTCTATGAAATTGCGCGTCACCATGCACGCATTATCTGGTGGCTGGCGAAGCATAAAATTGAAGATACCCCACGCAGCCGCGTTATCTGCTGGCTTGCTTTGGGTGAATCTGCAGACGAAAAGCGTCTCGGTGATTTATTTGATGGCAGCCAATATGCACAAGAAGAATTAACCGATGAAGAAAAGAAATTCATCGGCGCCCTCTCCGGCCAAACCATGGATAATACAGATATGGATGAGGCGGTTTTGGTCGAATGCCCACCGGATTATGAGGATACTTTACGCGCCTATTTCAAGGACGATTTTGCCGCAGAAATGCGCGCAATGCAAACCTCCGCTACGCTGGATGTTCGTGCCAATATCTTCGCGATGGAGCGTGAAAATGTACAAAAATCTCTGGCCAAAGACGGCGTAGAAACAACGCTCACACCATTTTCTCCGTGGGGCTTGCGTTGCAAAGACAAAGCCTACCTCTCTAAGACCAAGGCCAAAAATAAGGGCTGGCTTGAAATTCAAGATGAGGGCTCACAGCTTATCGCCCATGTCTGCGATGCGAAGCCGGGCATGCAAGTTCTGGATTACTGCGCAGGTGGTGGTGGTAAAACGCTTGCCTTGGCTGCAGCGATGATGCGCAAAGGCCGCGTTGTTGCGATGGATCTAGATGAAAAACGTCTTGAGAAAGGCCGCCGCCGCTACAAAAAAGCGGGGCTTGCTGATATTATAGAGGTGCGCCCACTTTCTGATGCGCGTCATAAAAAATGGCTTAAGCGCCAAAAGGGTACATTCGATATTGTCCTGACCGATGTTCCGTGCAGTGGAACAGGAACATGGCGTCGTAACCCCGATATGCGCTGGCGAAATTATGGCCCTAGCTTGGCCGACTTGATACAGATACAAGCCGAAATTCTAGAAAAAGTTGCGAAAGCCGTTAAGCCGGGGGGTAAGCTTGTTTATGCTACGTGTTCTCTGTTACCTGATGAGAATGAAAATCAAATCGAAAAATTTTTAGCAAACAATGATGATTTCGAAATTGCACCTCTGGATGAAGCTCTGGGTTTAGGCACGCCGTTTATGCGCCTGACCCCGAAACGCCATCAAACAGATGGGTTCTTTGCCGCAATTTTGGTCAGAAAACCAGCTATTGATGCAGAAAAAGCCAAAGATACCACTGAGTAAATCAACGGAGCAGACGGTAAACCCGATGATATGATGGGCCAGAATACAAGTGCTGCGCTTTAAATAAGATCCTCATTCATATCTTTAAAATGCGTTGCCTTAGGTTACGCATTTTTTATGGCTTTTGACATCTACAGCTCACTCCAAATAAAATAAAAGCCCGCGACATTATCATCACGGGCTTTTGTAATTCTATAAGCTAGAAATTATGCAGCGGCACTTGCCTTTGATTTCTCACGCATAATTTTTGCGGCTTCCACCATATGTTTAAGCGCAGGTTTGACCTCTGCCCAACCACGTGTTTTCAAACCACAGTCCGGATTCACCCAAATTTGACGCTCATCCAGATTTTCTTTGGCTTTATCAAGCAGATCAACCATTTCCTGTGTTGTAGGAACACGCGGAGAATGAATATCATAAACACCCGGTCCAATTTCATTTGGATATTTGAATGCCACGAAGGCTTCCAACAATTCCATTTGAGAGCGCGATGTCTCAATTGAAATAACATCCGCGTCCATTGCTGCAACTTCTTCCATCACATCGTTAAACTCGGAATAACACATATGCGTATGAATCTGCGTTGAATCTTCAACACTACACGATGTAATGCGGAAATCTTCTACGGCATTATCAAGATATGCTTTCCAATCAGATTTACGAAGCGGTAGACCTTCACGGAAGGCGGCTTCATCAATTTGGATCATCTTGATTCCTGCTGCTTCCAAATCGGAAACTTCATCACGAATGGCAAGAGATATCTGTTTTGACGTCACGCTACGTGGTTGATCGTCACGAACAAAAGACCACTGCAAAATTGTGATTGGACCAGTAAGCATCCCTTTCATAATCTTGTCTGTTTGCTCTTGCGCATATGTCGCCCACTCAACCGTCATTGGGTTTGGACGAGACACATCACCGTAAATGATTGGTGGCTTCACGCAACGTGAACCATAGGATTGAACCCAACCAAATTTAGAGAATGTGAAACCGTCAAGCTGCTCGCCGAAATATTCGACCATGTCATTGCGCTCTGGTTCACCGTGTACAAGAACATCAATGTCAACTTCATGTTGGAATTCAACAACAGAACGAATTTCTGTCTGCATTGCGTCCAAATACTCTGCCTTACCAAGTTCACCCTTTTTAAACGCAGAGCGCGCCTTACGGATTTCCTTAGTTTGCGGGAAAGAGCCAATAGATGTCGTTGGGTAGAGTGGTAAGTTAAGTGCCGCTTGTTGTATCTTCTGACGCACAGCAAAAGGAGATTTACGTTTCTTCATCTCAGGTGTGATGTTTACAACGCGCTCCTTGACTGCATCATTATGGATACGTTTAGACGTACGGCGATCTTCTTGAACGGTGTCACTTGCTGCAAGCTCGGATGAGATCGCATCACGACCATCATTCGCGCCCTTTGCAAGAACTGCAATTTCGGACACTTTTTGCGTCGCGTATGCCATCCAGCTTTTGATTTTATCATCAAGAACTGTTTCGCTATTCAGATCAACAGGTGTGTGAAGCAAAGAGCTAGACCCTGTTACGAACACTTTGTCAGAACCAAGCTTTGCAACAGCCTTGTCGATGAAGCCCAAAGATTTGGACAAATCGTTTTTCCAGATATTACGGCCATCAACAATACCAACAGATAGTGTTTTATCACCGATTTTTGCAAGCGCTTCGTCGAAGGCTTTTTCTGCATTATTTGCAGATGTGTTTGCTTGGTTCGGGCCACGACATAAGTCGATATGAAGCGCGTCAACAGGCAAGCCATAGAACAAGTCTGCATTATCACGTAATGTATCGAAGTAAGAAGCAACAAGGATTTTCATACCTTTTGGTTTTTCAAGACCGTCATAAGCTGCTTTCACAACACCTTGCCCAATCGGACAAAGATCAAGAGAGAATACCGGCTCATCAATTTGAACCCACTGCGTACCAAGATCAGCCAACTTCGCCAAAATCTCATTATAAACAGGAAGCAATTTCTTCACTGTTTCTTCATGGCTAAAGCCTTCGTATTGGGCTTTACCAAGGAAGACAAAGCTTGCCGGGCCAATAAGAACCGGACGTGTTTCGATACCGTGGTCTTTGGCTTCTTTATATTGATCAAAAATCTTTGTATTGGAAAGTTTTGGCTCCATACCTTCTTCAAATTCAGGAACAATATAATGATAGTTTGTATCATACCATTTTGTCATTTCCATCGCCGTCACGTCAACATTACCTTGTTGCGCGCCACGTGCCATTGCGAAATATGTATCAAGATCAACTTGACCGCCATCCCATTCATAACGCTCCGGCACAAGACCCAGCGTTGTAATCATATCCAATACCTGATCATAGAAAGAAAAGTCATTTGACGGAATATGATCTAGTCCGGCTTTCTTTTGTAATGCCCAGTTATGCGCACGTAATTCTTTTCCAGTATTTAAAAGATCATCAGATGAGCTTTTGCCCTTCCAATAGCTTTCGACAGCCTTTTTCAATTGACGCATATCACCAATGCGCGGAAATCCCAAATTTGTTGCCAGAACCATACGTTCCTCCATTAAAGTCTAAAAATTTACTTACCTTTTTGGTAGAACGGTTCATCTTAAAGATCAAGCACAAAAATGCCATAATCATAGCATAATGCCACATTATATAGCATTACTTGAAAAAACCTTGAATTTGGCGAAGTATATAGGGCAGCCACTCTATGATTAAGAAATTGCGTCAACAGCTTGCGTAGTAATATCGGATTTGTTCAGCGTATAATAATGGATATGTTCAACACCATTCTTCACTAAATCTTCGCTTTGCTTTACCAACAGATCAATTGCAACTTTACGCGCTTCTTCAGGCTTATCATCCAAGCCTTCGAACTTCTCATGCAGCCAAAGCGGCACATTCGCTTCACATCTTTTGGCGAAATTACACATTGATTTAAAATCATGTATCGGCAATAAACCCGGACAAATTTGTGTGCGGATATTTACCTTCTCACATTTTTCAACAAAGTTATAATATACGTCATTATCAAAGAAAAACTGTGTTAATGCTCGTGTTGCACCTGCTTCACACTTTAACTGAAGGGCGTGTACATCGGCGTTTAATGTTTTTGAATCCGGATGTTTTTCTGGATATGCACCAACGGAAATTTCAAAAGGATGGCGCGCCAACAGCCCTTCTACAAAATCTGATGTATATTGGAAGTAGTTTTCATCCCCTGCGAGTGGCCATTCAAGGTCATTTGGCATGTCACCACGAAGCGCAACAATATGCTTTACTCCACGCTCCCACAAGCCATCAACATACTTGTAAAGCTCATCTTTAGTTGTGTTTAGGAATGTTAAATGTGATCCAATTGGAATATTGGTCATTTCCATTTTCTTGGCAATTGTATCAATCGTACCGTCTCTGGTCGTACCGCCCGCACCATAGGTTACGGTCATAAATTTCGGATCAAGTTTCACCAATTCCGCGACACAGCCCCACAATTTATCTGCGGCCTTCTCTGTTTTAGGTGGAAAAAATTCAAACGAAAAAGTTGCTTTGCTCACGGTTAGATAATCCTTATATGCCTATCATTGGTTAATTCGATCCGCATTACAGCACCCTTTTTGAAGCATAACAACAATTTAGTCTTTGCATCGGGCAGATTTCACGTTAAAAAAGAAACTTCATCATAATGTATCGCGCAATAGAAAGTTTAAAAATCTATGTCTAACACAAATCACGAACAGATCCTTATTCTGGATTTTGGCTCCCAAGTTACACAACTTATTGCACGTCGCCTACGGGAAATCGGCGTATATTGCGAGATATGGCCATTTAATCAAGCCTCTGATGAGCGTATCAAAGCGTATAATCCAAGAGGCATTATCCTCTCTGGTGGCCCGTGCAGCGTACTAGATGATGACGCGCCATCCGCGCCAGATATCGTTTTTGAAATGGGTGTACCGATTCTTGGTATTTGTTACGGCCAACAAACAATGGTCAAACAGCTCGGCGGCGTTGTCGAGGCCGAACAATCACGTGAATTTGGTCGCGCGCAAGTCGACATCACCGAAGACTCACCTATATATAGTGGCGCATGGAAAAAAGGCGCAAACGAACAAGTATGGATGAGCCACGGTGACCACGTTGCCACGCTGCCTGATGGTTTTCATGTGATCGGAAAATCCGAAGGTGCGCCCTTTGCCATTATCGCCAATGACGACAAGAAATTCTACGGCGTACAGTTCCACCCAGAAGTTGTTCATACCCCAAACGGGGCAGAGCTGTACCGGACATTTACCCATGATATATGCGGATGTTCTGGCGACTGGACCATGGCGGCCTTCCGCGATGAGAAAATCGCAAAAATTCGTGCCCAAGTGGGTAATGAAAAAGTCATTTGCGGCCTTTCCGGCGGCGTAGACAGCTCCGTCACAGCCGTCCTAATCCATGAGGCAATCGGCGATCAGCTCACCTGTATTTATGTTGATACCGGCCTGATGCGTGCAGGAGAGAGCGAGCAAGTGGTCTCCCTGTTCCGTGATCATTACAATATCCCACTGATCCATGAGAATGCCTCCGACTTATTCCTAAACGGACTGGAAGGGATCAGCGATCCAGAAATTAAGCGTAAAGTGATTGGCGGCCTATTCATTGATGTTTTTGATGCGTGCTCAAGACGTGTTGCCGAGGGCGGTAGGGCCGCAAAATTCCTTGCGCAAGGTACATTATACCCCGATGTCATTGAATCTGTCAGTTTCACTGGCGGGCCATCCCAAACCATAAAAAGCCACCATAATGTCGGCGGCCTTCCTGATGATATGGAGATGGAACTGGTGGAGCCTATGCGTGAGCTGTTCAAGGATGAAGTGCGTGCATTAGGGCGTGAAATGAACATGCCCGAGGATTTAATTCGCCGCCACCCCTTCCCAGGTCCGGGTCTGGCGATCCGCATTCCGGGCGAAATCACACAAGAGAAAATCGACATCCTGCGCAAAGCCGATGTTGTGTATCTGGACGAGATTAGAAAAGCCGGGCTATATGATAAAATATGGCAAGCCTTCGCGGTGCTTCTTCCCGTTAAAACTGTTGGGGTTATGGGCGATGCCCGTACATATGATTATGTGTGCGCACTGCGCGCTGTCACCTCCACCGATGGTATGACCGCCGATTATTACCCGTTTGAACATGAATTCTTGGGCCGCGTTTCAACACGCATCATCAACGAAGTCCACGGCATCAACCGCGTCGTCTATGACATCACCTCCAAACCACCAGGCACGATTGAGTGGGAGTAGTTCTTCTACAGATATATAGCTATAACTACTTGAAACATAACGATTAATAATATAAATTGCTTACTACAAACTGGCTGTAAACTATGATATAATTCAAACAGTTAAGTTTCGTGTACTGTGAAAGCACGACAAAAAAGGCAAACTA
>NVXI01000009.1 GCA_002747015.1 Zetaproteobacteria bacterium | reverse complement strand
TTTGGTTTTCATCTTCATTCCTTCGTCATTACGATGAAAACCAAAACACTCCCTTATGCAAGACCTTTAAATGGTCTCATAAGACCTGACGGGGAACAAACGGCCACACGTTCTATTGGTGCAAAATGGCTAGATGCTTGAAATGCACAAACTTTTAAGGTTTGCTTTTATGAGTTGACAATAAGTGATTTCGATACCCATCAACATAGAAACGCATTAGCATCAATCGAGAATATTCAAAGAGAGATTGGTGCCAAAGAATTTGGTTCCTGAACTTCTTTTTCGGCCTTAGTGGGCACCACTAAATTGATGCGCCTCAAATCAAACAGCATTTTTTATACTTCTTTCCTGATCCACACGGGCACGGCACATTACGGCCAATTTTAACCTTTCGCTGAGAAGATTGAGGCACGCAGAGAGGCAGCATATTAACCTCTCTGCTTGGTAATTTTATTAGGCCAGCTTCAATCTGATCTATCATATTGCATTGATTTGCAAAACCATCCTGATATTTAGAGGGCAATTCTGCAACATAAGCTTGAAGTTTAGCCATTTCGGAACGCCCACTTGCATACTTTCCACAATAGGCAAGAATAACAGCATACTGACCGTAGACATCCATAGTACTTGCTTCAAACCCAAAATTCCTCAGTACTGGTAATACATGCTGCTCCATTGTTTGGCGAGCAGCAAGAGCATCACCACAGTCTATAAAATCATCAGCCACATCTTGAGCTGCCCTCATCTCAGAACGATGTGAACCTGATAATTGATAGAATTTTGCTGCATGAATAGCAGCCATTTGAGGATGCCGTCCCATTTTTCGCATACAGAGAGCTGCGAGATTTAATGAATCGGCTAAACGCTTTATATTATCTTGATGTTCATCATATTTATTCTCAAATAGCCTCATAAGTTCTTGTCGATTTGCCCCAATTACCTGAGCGGGGCTTAAGTCAAGCAAGTCATAATATTCAGTATATAGTGCTTCCGCCAGAAGATGGGAATCCAAGTATTTTTCACAAGAATATAACGACATTGCATAATTATATCGAGCGATTCTTGATAACACCGCATCATTCACAAACAACGGCCTTGCTCTTTGAAATACCGCATTTAGCCTTTTAGAATCTTTATCTATTCCAGCAAGATTCATTTGCTTCATAATTAATGCAAGCTGTTCCTTATCGCCAAAATTTTCTGCGCTAAGCAAATCCTCCATACGCTCAATGTATGGAAGTGGGTTACGCGTATAGGCATCATCTTGAAGTTCCCAATAAGCAAGTGCGTCTAGTGCCCAAAACCTCAAAGAAGGTGTTATGCTTTCATCAGCACATGTAGAAATGAGAACAGCTTTTAGGTCAGAAGGATCTCCTAGCTCATGAAAAGATTCCGTAGTAGCGAAATCAACTAAAATCTCAACTTTCCCTGTTGGCCCCAACAATCGCAACCATGCACCAAGTCTGGTTAGTTCTCTTTTTTCTAGTAAAGCTATAAATAAAATATCTCGTAAGCAAACTTGCAAAGCAAGGACTTGATCACCGGAAAAATCCCCTAGAAGCTCATTGGCCGAAAGCCTAAGAGCATCGTGCAATTTCAAACCACCATTAGCATAGAATTGAAGAAACCCTTTTCTTTGTAATGAACGTAATAAAGCGCCTTGTCCATCAAGAGTTACAGGTAATGCCGCGAAATAAGTGTTAATTTCTGCGCTAGAGAGATGCA
Organism: Zetaproteobacteria bacterium; assembly: GCA_002747015.1. The sequence continues at coordinate 87,968 of NVXI01000009.1, read as the reverse complement.
ACGTCACAAGGCTTAACGCCGCTATAATCTGTGCTTCTTCTTCTGATAAAGAAGCAACAATATGGCGCAATATAGCTTCTTGAGCTAGATCAACTTTGTGCTCGCCACTATCAACCTCATTTATGAAAGCCTCTGCATCTCCACCATACTGTTTTGCGCAAAGAGAAGCCGCACTTTTAACATATAATGGAAGTCCTCCTGTGAGAGAGGTACATAGTTTAGCAATCTGCGGACTGATATGTGCACCTTCATCAGAAAAGACGGCTGCCACAGTGTGACTATCCCATCCTCGTAAGTGCTCAGCATTAACCTCAAGAAGCGCTTCAAGACGACCTTGATTTTCCCACGGTTGTGCAAGTAGAACAAAGCAAATATTTGAGCATGTCATAACTATTCGCCGCAAGTCTTCAGGGTCAATTCGCTGAACATTATCAATAACGACTACTGGAGATTTCATTAAGTTCAACTGATTATTAAGCGCCTGTAAAACCTCTAGCCCAGTTGATGCAGGTAATTGAGCTGCCCCCCGCCCACTACCATAAACAAATCGTGCAGCCAGTTCTCTTGATAAGGATGTTGCAAGCGCACCACTTGGCAAATCACCAACATCGAAATAGACAGTACTTGCAGAGCTATGCCTTGCATGACATGCAGCCCAAGAGGTTTTACCTGCGCCTGAAAAGCCAATAATCAATCTAACTCTGTCCGAGGTTATAAGGGATGGCTCATCCGATAAAACTCGATAATCACTGGGTATATCGGGAAAACTCTGAAGTTGCTCTACCAACTGTTCAAACAAATTTGGTAAATCAGAGCGAGAAAATTTGTGATCCTGCCTTTGCGTATCTTCACCAGATGACGCATATTGAACCCTTGCGGCTAACTTCCATACAAGTGTTTCAGGAGATAATGTTGGAAACGGCAAAGACTTCGCAATTTCCATACACCAAATTATAGCCTCATTTATTGATCGCCATGCAGGTGGTGCCACTTTATGAAGAGCTACCTCAGAATCAGGGGAAATAATGTGCACGTCGGACGGCCACTTATCATCCGCAATATCTTTACTAAGTTTCGGCCCCGTCTCAACATTAGCAATAACAGCAAACTTCACTGACTTATCGGAATGTGCCTTGGCATAATGCAGCCTGAGTTCATCAAAACGTAGCAGAGCACTTTTGATATCAGAGGGTACTAATGGGCCAGCGCGAGTTTTTACTTGGATAAATATGATTTCGTTATCAATTAGTAACTCAACATCCTCATCACGTTCAACTACTATAAAGCCCGTAGATTGTGAAACTAATTTTAACAGACAGCCAACAGCATAAAGGTGCTGGTAAAGAAAGCCGCGATGCACAGACTCAATTCGCACCACCTGCAAAGGGGACATCACTTCACTATCTAATTCTCTGTCATTATTATTTTCAGGCATATTTACCTTTCAGAAAAAGCTACACTATTTTTTAGATCGAATAAATTTTTTGACGATGAGAAAACGCCCTTTCTCCCCCCTCTAAAATTGCGCAACAGTCCTTCTGAATTGACTTTCTATCTATAGAACCTGGATTAATAATTGATGTTTTATCGCTTGTGCTTTTTAGCGGTATAATTAATTCCGCGTCACCGAGAACAGCAATATTTGCATTATGAGTAACTATGATGACCTGTCTTGCTTCCTTTATTTTTTTAAGATTTGAAACGATTGTTTTGTAAATAAACTCACTATCAAGATGGTCTTCCGGTTGATCTATAAGTAGAGGCACACTATTTTTGGACTGTATAAGGATTGCCAGCAGTATGGATTGTTGCTGCCCCAACGATAATTTCGATATTGATTTAGAAATATGTTTTGTTTCTCCGTTAACTTCAACAACTTTCGTCACCAATATATGCGGCCTATCTTCATAGGTAATCGCTTCAAAATCCTCATAGGTAAAATTTTCTCGCGCTCGTTCAATAATTCGGCCTATTTCTTCATCTGTAAAAACATTTCTACCATCTTCATCCTTTAAGCTTTGAAAAATAGCTTTCTTACCTCGCTTAACTTCTGAGGAAAATTGGATCGGCGACATGCTTGACGCAACAATCTTAGTTTTTTTAACCTGTGACGTTCTCCAGCCCATCATCTGCTTCAAAGATTCTTCAAATCTTGGTGAATAGCTCCCCTCGCTATATTTTGCTGACACATAAAGACCATCAACAGAATTCTTCAAATTTTCATTTACTCGAAGACTAAAGGCATAGCGTGCTTTAAAGATTTGTTTTTTTACTTCGTTACGCCTTTTTATATATTCAACTCGTTCTTCTTCTGTTCCTTTTAACAGTAGTTGAGCAGCTTGAAGCTTTCTCAGCCTTTTCTCGTAGTAATCAAGATCATTAGCTATTTGATTAATCTTTCCAATATCAAAAGGTATTCCTAGTTTTTCTAATTCAGCTTTTTTCTCATCTATCTTGCCTTGTATATCTGTTTCTTCTGACTTCCAAGAATCAAGCTGTACCTTTAAAAGAGTAATTTTCTCTTCTAAAGCTTCACTAAGCTCGTCAGACTTACCTGAAACAATTTCTGAAAATTCATTAACAAGTCTTTTTACCTCAGCTATTTGATCTTTTCCTACAATAATTTCTTCATCTGAAAAATTGTTAAAATAATCGAAAAGTACAGTATCTTTAAGAACTTCTCGATAGTTCTTAGCGAGCTCATTTAGCTGAACAATAAGGTCGTCTCTTAGTCCTTTTTCCTTAACCAATGCAACTTGATGTTTAACAAGATCACCTACTTTATCTTTCTCCAGTCTTGCCTTTTTCTCCTTTAGGACTTTAAGTTGTCTCTCTGTATCTTTTATGGCCGCTACTTCAATTCTTAGTTTTCCCAATTCACTTTGATTATTTAATAGCAAATCGCAAATGTTAGCATCTTCATCGACTAAGTGCTCTATTTCAAGGAAACCATCCAAAAACTCCAAAAGAGCACTCGGATCAGCGTCACTATTTTTTAGTGTATCTGCTGTCTCACTTTGCCCGTAGCATTCTATAGGCACTTTTTGAAGACCATCTTGACCATCTGTCTGATTGAAAGTATAGCCATTCTTAGAACGACGAAACTCAATAATTTTTCCCGTTTCATCCTCATAGAAAAGACTAATATCGTCAGGCCATACATCGCTATCTATGACTTCTTTGCCAGATTCATTACCTGACGTTGTACGAACTATCTCCATCAATGTCGTTTTACCAGTTCCTCTGCCTCCGATAATACAGGTGAGATTATCGCTGAAGTTAACAACTTGGTTATCTAATAGACCACCTTTAATGCTTGCTCTAAGAAATTTAGGAACCCTCTCAGGTATGACATCCTCAATGCGAACCCTCGATTCATAAGACATTAAAGCAATACGAAGTGCATCGAAGGTGGGGACATCGACTTTGAACCTAGTCAGTTTTTTATTTCCTTCTGCGTTGGTTCCAAGCTTACTAATGGAGTGTGAATCTGAGGACATTACTTTAGGCAATATCGAACCTTCATGCAGATTTAAACTATTTCTTCTTTTTTTGACGAGAGCTAAGTGATTTCTATCAGGATCATTATCCGTATATAGTTCCAAACTATTCTTTCTACAGATTTCAAGTGCCAGTAGAGATGGGTGACAAAACAAATCATCCATTTGAGCATTGAATCTTCCCACTGTTTTTTCAAAACCGGAATCAAGCTCAATATGGGCTAAGATTCCAAAGCCATTGTGCTGGTGTGCTAAATCCAAGCATTCAACAATGCCTTGTGAGCACCTCTCTTTATCTGCTGATATCGTAAGCTTGCCATGAAATGATCTCAACTCTTTAAAGGTTTCAAAGTAAACTAAGAGATGTCCTTGTGTAGTACTAACCTCAATTCCCGGTATTACAAGAATGTCTTTATCTGCCGCATAATCCAATGCAGTTTTACAATTCAGTACTTCATTATGATCTGTAATACTTATGATTTTCAAATGAGAAGCAATTGCGGTGTTTACAATGTTTTGTGGAGTCATTTGTTCGTCACTGACATCAAATGAGCCAGTGTCCTCTCCAAAAGAATGTATATGCAAATCAGCCCTTACAAATCTTGCACCACTGTCAATATTTCTATCCATTTCGTTTCCTAATATTCCCAATTCTCATATGCCAAAGGCTCGCTTTTAAAATCTCTACTTTTTCGTCAACGAGGTAAAAAAATCTCTCACCAGACTCATAACGTTTTTATTGTAATTGCACTCATGAAGGTGAACCAATTCGTGAACAAAAATATATCCAAGGCAAACTATGGGATCAGAGTAGTTGATTCCTTAATGTTCGCTTTGGGCGAAAGCAGGCATTTAGTTCACTTAACTAGTGATGCTAAATATACCTACTTCAGGTGGAATATCAAAGTATTTAATCAACCAAAGCAATTATATATCTCGAAGTGATTATAGAGTATACAAAGACGCTCTGTGCTCATTTTCCACTGACGAAACAGTGGTCATGATTAAGCGGCGAAACGCCTACGGTATCCAAACGGCTCACGGTTGGTTGGGGGGATTGCATAAGGGGGAGATAACATCCCTCTTTGCTGCATGGTTCAGTCCAGATGGAGAGGCACTTCTCCAAGTTCTGGTCGAGGGTTCCAAGGGGCTATGAAATGCCCTTTAGGTCAAAGGGTATCCATAGGGAGATATGAAATTCTCCCTTGGTCGTGGGTTTTTAGGGTAGCCAGAATGCTCCATAAATGGTGATGGGACGGCCAAACGTTCACTGGTGCAATACTCGGCTCGATGCCGATAATGCGCCATATAAGCTCTTGCCTGAGAATGATAATTCGAAGTTTAGAGCGCTCCTGAGGATAGAACGGACGGGGAAACGTCCTTCTCAAGATAGGTGCGTGTAGGGAGAAATGGCACATTTTGTACTACACGCACACATCTTGCGGTCATCCTAAACGTGCACCAATAGCGGAACTATACTACTACTGCTAACTTTACCACGCCATAAAAGCTCAATACTAAAGGCGGATGACAGGGTTTTCAATATATGCCGAAGTCACATATCTCAAGCTTTTTGTTTATGGAATGTCGGTTATCCGACATAGCTTTGCATTTGCACCACAACATGAAAGTTGAGTGCGAGAAGATCACAAGTCGATATAACACCCCGTGATCGGATTAAAATGAAATTTCAAAATAGTGATAACTGGGTGTCATCAGGATTAGAAATTTTGTAGACAGCTCTTGCCATCTTCATGGTCGAGTTCCTTTCAAAGATGGGCGCGTCAATACAAGGATTAGGATAGTCCCACGATACCCAAATTTTAAGTCCTGAACCTTGATAAGATACCGCTGGCCTATTGTTATTTGCAGTGCAGCCACCTGCGATACCTAGCTCATAACGAAGCGCCTCCTCTAACTGATTATCAGTTAACCCTGATCGGTTGCGCTCTTGCCAGCGAATATCAGCATTCTGAAAACTTGTAACCGCAGCGATAAACGCATTCTTTTTATCATATTTTGTGAGATCTTTCATGAATTTAACCTTTCTTTAAAAAAGGAAAGTGGCCTATTGGCCACTTTCGTCTGTTGCTGATGCATTGTTTGGAAAGATGTAAAAGCCACCATCGACGATTTGTGTACCGTGAAGCTTTACATACAAATCCTGACCTTCCCGCTGCCAAGCAACACCTATTGTTTCAAAGTGAGAATTTTTCCCATGACCGACTAATGTTCGGACGTAATGTGTAGGTTTGTTATCTTTTGATTTTTGAGTACTCATTTCTTTAGCACCTTTGCTTATTTTCAAGAGCCGGATAATTCCGTGCCTTGTGAAAACGCCCAACCAGTCAGTGATAAGAACTGTGTCCAATAATTTTGTGGGGGACTGTTTGCGGATGTTGGCGATTTATCGCCTTTACTGCCGTTTACGGGAAAAATTATTTGATACGGTTTAACTGTCTGGCAGTCTTCACAAAAAAGGAACGGTAGTTGTCTTGCTTTTGGCTCTCGCAAAGACGCTTTAAATGTTTCTCATAAAACCAGAGAAAGTGGAGTATTATTAACAGACACAACAATATGAAATACAAAAAGCGACGAGAAGATATGGGAAATCCAATTTGTGAGAATATGAAAACAGGGACTATTGGAGAGCTTTTAGTCCAAACAAGGCTCCTTCAATATGGAGTGCAAGCAGCACCGCCATTAAAAGACTCAGGCAATGATCTAATAGCAATTCTCGGCGAATCTTTTCGTGGTGTACAAGTTAAAACGACGAAAACACATAATCTAGTTTGGCCAGACTTGCCTGATCATTACCATATTCTTGCTCTGATAGATTTATTCGGGGAAGATAATGACCTCTATCTAGATGCCACAAATGTATACTTAATTCCAAGAAGTGCTGTTCGTACTTTTCCCTGCAATACGGACAATCTTCACCCATACACAATATCTCAAGCTTTAATTGACCAATTGTTCGACAATACATAATTATCAAACCACTCTATATGCTAGCAGAATTAAGCAATAGAAGTGGTTGGGATAATTATCTTATTTCAAGGCGTATTTGAGAAATAAATTTATGCAGTGTGATGTGTCCCTATCTGCTTATAGAAGGTCTTCTTATCAGTCCGGTAAATTTTGTTACCAGATCATTACCGCACTACAAGCACATGGTAATAAACGTAGGGTCCATCTCCCGCTATACCGTTCCCATCGCTTAAGTCGTAGCATTCAAAGGGGCGCCGGAGATAATATCGATTTTATCTTTTATACCAAGATGTGCTAATTTCTTGAGCCAAAAGTGATTTCCCCTCTGTTTCTTTGATTTGGAAAGATAACTTCAGTTACCTTTTTCCCAAATAGAAATTCGGCTAGAGGATTTATGTGCCATATGTTATTTTTCGAGATATAATGGAAAGTAAAGCACATCAGGCCATTGTCATAAGAGGCGTTAACTAGCGGAACCCCTTTGGGAATCCCCTTTATAGTCTGGTTATGGTAGCCAGTTAAATAAACTGCTTTAATTTCTGTCCCTGATGTAGATCTCACATTCCAATGAGACAGTTCGTAAGCCCCCAATATTAGTGCTACTGGATATTTTGGTGAATCAACTAGGACATCAAATCTTGTATTCAGACCTGAGTATGCCCCTCCGGCATAAATTTTCATATTTTCTGGAAAGGTTATTCCTTCGAAATAACAGTTAGGGGAGACTTTTTGACCCTTTAGCCATATTTCGTTTTTATCTGGAATATCTGGAATTCCACCAGTAATGCCAATTCTGCATCTAGAGTTAATGCATTTCATAGAATTAAAATCATAGAAAATAAGATGCTCATAATTTCCACCAGGTAACGGTACCCCCTTGTTCAAATAAAAAGTAACTTCCAAAAGGCCGGAGGGTATAATTATCTTATCCAAGATTACATAGGATGTTCCTATGCTATTATGTGAAAATGACCCTTGAGATAAACGGGGGCGTATAGGAGGAAGTTTTTCTACATATTTTTTAAATTTTTCGTAGCGCCACCTATCTACATCATTAGATGTGGCTTTTCGAATTTTTCCTTGAGAGATTAGATCCAATAATCCTTTTTTGCCAACACGTGGCTTTGATTTATCAAAATACAAATTAGCGGGATTATCTGGCGAAAGGTAACGCTTTGTTTGGGGGGGGATTGGTGCACCCAAAACAAATTTGTTAGACTTAGACATCCGTAATAGAGATACATCTTTTTCAAACAATTTTTTTGAAAATTGTTTAATTATTTGAGTGTTATTATATCCGTGATATAGACGATCACAATTCTTAGATCCATTTACAATAGGAGTTTTTAAGGGTACTCCAGCGACCTCCTGTCGATTGGTGCCTGATACATAAACTGCTTTAATTTCTGTCCCTTGTGTCCATGACACGTTCCAGATTGCTGGATTACCGCCTACTAAGATCAGCCCAACAGGATGGTTAGGAGAATTAACATGGACTTCAAATTGCCCCGGTAGGCGGTTACTATCATCAATTGGATAATCAATTTTTTTTGCCATGTTTCCTGTGGCAGCGTAAATAACCAAGTCTTTTGGCAGTGCATATCCAGAAAAGGAACAATCGTTAAAAACCTTAGTCTCAATAGATTCTACTGCTGCCATTTTATCGATATGCAAGCTTATTTTGTAGTCTTTAAAAAAAAGCTTCTGTAAAGCAACTCCAAAAATTAAACATACAATGATAGCTATGAGAGAAACTTGTTTTGATGTCATGTAGTTTTCTTTTTCTAATATAATTTATCAGATCAGGCAGAAGGTTCTGAAATAACAGTACTTAATTTATTTACTGAATAATATCTTATAGGTATTAGCATTAGGGTATAGTTTATAATAGTCATTTATTAAATACTGACTTAATATTCCACAATCGAGGCTACCTTGCTTTGCACGCTCTCTATGATTTTTATCATTTTTTGCAGGCCTTCTTTAGATTTTGGCTGGTTGACGATGGCAGCAGACAAGTTATTAGGCGATTGATTAAAGACACGCTGCACAACAGGCTTAATTTTTTCAATATCTTTCAGACCATGATGAAAGATACCGTTTCAACGAGGCGGGCGACGGTGGCACCGAACATACCGCAATTACGGGGATCAAATATTTGCATAAAGATAGCCGTTACCCGAATTCCTGAGTTAGAAGAGTTAATAGACCTATCCTAATACCCACGAGTTCGACAGTGTGGATGACGGCCGAAACGCGCACCAGTGCAGCTTAGAGTATTGAGATCATAAATGTCTGTGCCCGGACTACAATTTTCAGGTGGGTTGATACCTTTGGGCACAATAAAACTGAGCGATTGAGCATTTAAATTCATTTCCGTACATGATGTATCCTTAAGTACAACATACGCATTTCCACTGTATATTTTTGGCAGAGTCTCTCTCAGTGTTACACCAGCTATTAGTGGTACATCTATAGTTGGAGACACCCTTTCCTTCCTCTCTAGTAAATCAAGCCAAATTTCAGTATCCTGATCCATCGCTGTCCGTATATACCCTTCTGAAACTGCTTTTAAAATTTCAACTTCTCTTGGTAGAATCCTACGTGGAGTATAATATGATGGGCTAGCCTCAATGTTCGTCACCGGTGAAGGTTTGTATTTTTTATTGGCCTTAACTGTACCTTCGATAATTTTAGAATTAATTGTTACTTCTCCTAGTCGTTCCGGGACAAAATACATATCGGAAGATTTACCAAACAAGCGTCTAGAGAGAGGATTAAGCTGAACTAAATTTTGGTCGCTAAAACTTACATAACCACAACCTTGACCTTTACGTGATTTACTATTTAGCACTATCGTTTTTTTATTAAGGCCGATAATCTCTTGTTCGTACCTACTGATCAGAACAACAGCATAAATATCAGTATTATCACTAACATCTATTTCCCAAATCATAGGCTCTCCACCCGCTAAAATTAATGCAACAGGCCTATCGTCTTTATTCACACTAACCTTAGTAATAGTTTGCACCCGTCTATTTTTAAAAACAGTTCCGCCCTTATAAACTTGGCCCTTCCCCACTAAAGAGGCATACACGACAAGATCCTTCGGAAATTCTATATTTCCAAATGAGCAGGTAGATGAGGCATGAGAGTTTTTATATTCTTTAACTTTATTGTATTCCGCGAGAGATATAAGCCCGTCGTTATTAATATCAGATGTCCTAAATGCTTTTCCCGCCAAAAACTTCAATTCATCCAGAGTAATGATATTATCTTTGTTAGGATCGAGCCACAAGTATTCTCTAGCAAGAAAATACGAGTCATTTCTTTCTACGCTAGCAATACTTTCTCTGGTTAATGTTGCCATCTCTTGGTAAGAAATTGAGCCATCTTTATCTAAATCTAGCATTGAATGCCTTTTAAGCCCTTCTTCAGAACGTGATGATTGTCCTCGATAGTTACTACCCATAGATAAAACCATCTCATTAACACTAAGTTTTGCATCTAGGTTTTTATCAAATCTTACTAATCCTGTGAGTTGCCTATATGTAGCCTGATCCAATAGCGTTTTTCTTAGCTCATCTAAATCCTGTTTACTAAAAGTATCCTTAGCGCCATCCCTTCCTGATTTAAAGAACCTGAGTATATTTTTAGTAAATCCATCAAGATCAACACCACCTTTAAAGAATTTATTAAAAACTCTAGGTGATTCGTAGGTTGATTGATACTTGGCATCTTCTGCATAGACATTAATCGACAAAAATAAAACTGGCAGGCTAGCCAATATTCTTATTAAATTCTTTAACATTAAATCCACCACCTTGCTGATTATGAAATGTAGATCCTCACATTTATTTATTATCAGCCAATTGTAAAGCACATATATTTAAACATGCACGAACACTACGGGTTCAGGTATGATTGGCAACGCCCATAAACCCCAAAAGCATTAAAAATGAATTTGAAGCGCAAGTTACTGCCGCGCTGATGATTCAAAGCAATGCACTCATCCCGATTAAATTAACGGTAAGGTGTGTGGTATTTCTCGCCAAGAGATAAACCGCTCTTCAAAATTTTAAGGACGGATAATAGGGAGATGATTTGACCGACTCCACCTGTCGCCTAGCATTCACAGCAAAGGTAAGAAATAGTCATCGGCCGTCTTGATGTAAAAGGAAGTATCCGAGACTGTTTGTAAAAACAAACCAAGATTCAAAGCTATAACAAAAAAAGATACTGCCGGATTTAAGTAACGATTTTTCATGTTATCCCCTAAAGGGGCGGGAGGGCGGGACAGAAACATCACACCATTACAAATGGTGTTGCATTAACTAATCTTTAATTCATTAGGCTTTACCATAACTATAGAGATATAGCTTGTCGTTAAGAGCTACAAGCTTGCGCATAAATTGGCGCACTCTCTTTTCGTACACGGGTGAATACATTGTGGTGTGAAGGTAAAACTTCACGTCCGTTGAAAGGTTCGCCTATGGAAACCCCATTCAAAGAAAAAACCATCAAGGAAGAATTTGAAGCGCAAGTCACTGCGGCCTTGATGATTCAAAGCAACGCCCTCATCCCGATTAAATTAGCGGTGAAATTATGCGGGATTTCTCGCCAAGAGATTAACCGCCGCATTGCGCGCCGGACATTCCCAAAACCGCATAAGCTGTCAAATCACAAGAAAGCCATCCGTAAGGCGTTCTACCTGAAAGACCTGCATGAATGGATCAAAAATCCGCACAGCTACCTACAGGGCGAGTAAATGCGATGGTTTACGCGAAATGTATTAACTGTGGTCATAAATATCATTGGGAATGGATCGAGGCATTTTCAAAATTTGGATTTAAGGATGGTGATGGGCAAGTTGAGACCCACACCATAGCGTATGTATTAGAGGAAGCTGGCTATGAAGTAGAAACGTGGAAATGGTTCGTTCATAACGAACTCATCATTTATCTCAGCAAAGGCGGCGTTGAATTCTTGCCTACTCTAGGTTCAGGATATTTACTCGGTTATGACCATCCGCGAAAATTTTTACCAACAGAAATAATTGAATTACTGGACGAAGCTTTTCCAACGACTTCGGTATATCCATTTCCATGAGTTAAGAGGTATTGGTTCGTGGATTTGTAATGAAAGGATTGCGGCATGAAGAAAACTATATATCATAGTGCACTTCTATTATTTCTCGATCACTAGTCATTTTAGTGCATCTGGCTCAGATGAGAGTTTAATAAATGGGGTGTATATTTTATTGAACACCATCTCGACTTCCGAGAATGTCATACCACTCTTAAAGAAATCCTGATAAAGCAACTGCATCAATGCCAGCTCCAGTTTAGAGTATGTTTTTACGTTGTTATGTGTTTTTACAATGGGCGTATAAGATATATCATCCAGTCCAAAGCCCTTGTAAATAGCCTTCTTCAAACAACTTTCAACATCAGAATGATCGCGCTGTATAAAAGTAAAATAGCCAGATAAATCAAGTTGTCGATTACTATTTTGTATGTTGAAGTGATAACACTTTTCACCTCTTAGCTTTTGATCTAACCGATATGCCTCAAGTGGAACATTACGACCAAAAGTATCCGTAAAGACTCCGTTATAAGAACCTGAAAGATCTCTTTCTATATCGTCTGTAAATATAATCGAGAAATTATATTTTGTGTCTGCTGATATACTCTGTGCAATAAAAGGCTCAATTTGCCTTATATATTCATTAACCATATTCCTTGGTACATCCTCGGGTCTACCAAACCTTCTAAATCGAATTGGTCGCGTCCATTTTTTTATATTTATATTTTCGCTAACTTTACGCTCAATTGAGGATACTTGTATTGCCAACAAAAAATGGTGCCAAAAACATGCCTTCTCCTGAATACACTCATCCACTGTCGTAGCTTTATATGGTTGCTCGGGAGCATCGCTTTGTGCATAGGATAAGGAAGGGAAAGAAAGAAGGCTCAATAGGCAGAGCGCCCAGAAAATAGTTTTTTGATACGAAAACACTCTAGATATTAAATTCATTATAGACCTACTTAACCAATACACACGTGATAATCCCTGAACCTTGGTATAGGTCAATATCAAGAGTGTCAATAATATTACAATTAAGGCAAATGAAAGTAAGAATAAAATACGCGAAATCTTTAAAAGGTAAACGTTTACCTTTTAAAAAGGTGAACGCTTTAACATAGGTTACATGTAAGTGATTGATATAGTGGTGATCGCTGAGGGATTCGAACCCTCGACCTACTGATTAAAAGAGAGATTTACCTTAATAAATTCAACACCTTAGAGCCTAAAAAACGTTCAGCTAATCGACTGATCAGCGGGAAAGTTGAACGCTTAATGTCTAAGCGTTCAGGTTTTCTTGTTTTTCTTTCCCTTGGATATAAGACATTTAAAAAACTATATATCATAGTGCACTTCTATTATTTCACAATCGACTAGACTATCGTTAATGACAATAGAAGGCGTTGTCACAGAAATTATGGTAATTTTTCCCGCCAGCGCACGTGTCAAAACCTACTTCTTAATTAAATGTGTGAATGGGTGGACCAAAACGGTCCAAACTCTCCGGTGGACCTTGAACGTCAAAAAATTGAGGTAGAGGAAAGCCGAATAAGTGCCTCTGTATTCTTGTCAAAGCCAATAGCCCGCCCGGTTGACACAAACCACTAGGCCTCTGTATATGAGGGGAGCCATCAACATATTTAGCAAAGATCAAAATATCTTTACCAACAAGTTCTTGAAGCCAATCCATACGGCATTCCGGTGTGACCAAAGATGTGTAGAATTCTTTGACCTCCCCCTTCCAGATTCTATCTACGGAATATTTCGTAAAACTCACATCACCATCTGTAAAGCATCCCACTAATTTCCCTGCAAAAACCACATCATAAACTTCTAGTGCTTTTGAATCGGACAAGGAACCAACGGTACACGCATAGGATAAGGAAGGAAAAGAGAGAAGGCTCAACAGGCAGAGCGCCCAGAAAACGGTTCTTTGATACGAAAATACTCTAGATATTAAATTCATTATAGACCTACTTTGTTCCCCGTCAGGTCTTATGAGACCATTTAAAGGTCTTGCATAAGGGAGTGTTTTGGTTTTCATCGTAATGACGAAGGAATGAAGATGAAAACTAAATTAAATACTAAATCCAGTAAGTCCAAAGCCACAAAAGTGGTGAAAGATATTTACTCGGCTATGACCATCCACGCAAATTTTTACCCATAGAAATAATTGAATTATTGGATAAAGCTTTTCCAACGACTTCGGTATATCCATTTCTGTGAGTTGTGAGGTATTGGTTCGTGGATTTGTAATGAGAGGATTGCGGCATGAAGAAAACTACAGGCATGAGCAAAAGAGTATCATACGAAAAGCTGAAATGATGTCCTTCGTACTAATCAACTTAAACAGGACACTCCCTCCAAAACATGGCTATGAATTAGTCCATTCAAAATCTATTCTCCAAGAACAGTACAAATATTTTTATCCACAAAAATTAATTTTCAAGAAATTGTATAGTTCTTAATGCATATCTCTGAGTAGCCCAGTGAGTAGCCCAGAGAAAAAGGACTAAATACTTTGAATTGTAAAACTCGATTAACTCATTGAATCAATAACAAAATACTGGTCGGAGCGAGAGGATTCGAACCTCCGACCCCCTGTTCCCAAAACAGGTGCGCTACCAGGCTGCGCCACGCTCCGACATGAAATGTAATCGGTTTTTACACGATGCATGCGCAAACAGCAAGAGATTATCTCGAAAATCCTAAAAATATTTATTATACGCCTTTATTCAAGGTTAGCCGAAAGGAACGCTTCATATAAAACGCGATCCCCAACGTGAAGTCCCAACCTTTGCGCTTCTCCTGCACCAATCTCCAAAACTGCCGAGACTTCACCGCTAGAGCTTATGCGTGACAAACTATTTATTTCTGCGTTGGGGTATATATGGTGTATTACACCATCTTTGCGAATAAATATAATATCAAGAGAAACAACTGTGTTTTTCATCCAAAAATTTCTCTCTCTCACATCTTCAAATAAGAATAGCATACCTGTATTTGGGGCAATGGAACGCCTAAACATCATCCCTACTTGCTGTTCTTGTGTCGTGAGTGCCAACTCTACGGTAAAATTGTTACGTGTATCATCACCGCTTAAAATCCAAATGTCGGCTTTTTTTAAAGTTCGTGGGCTTTTGTGATTATTGAGCACAATCCCCTCGATTGGGGGAGGAATCTTTACAACGGAATTATCCGATCTTTGTGAATCATCTACCGCCGGGGTATCCGTCTCAGCATTTACAACGTTTAGAGTTCCAAATGAAAGAAAGAAAAGAGCACCAAGAAAACAAATGCAACCAATAATAAGCGAAGAACGACCACTATCAAAAACTAACATTTCATCCTCCTAACTACCTGTAGATTGCATACTCTCTAAATCAGAAACCAATGAATCGTACGTTATTAATCCGTGTAATTTCCCGGCACTATCAACAACAGCCAACGGGCTTCCGTTTTTTGTTAACACATTAACCCCCTCCCATATCGGGGCATCTGGATAAACAGTGTCTGGCTTTCTATCCATAAGCTCGGACACCGCCAAGGTTTTCACATTGGCCAGACGCTTTGCCACACCAGGGGCAGCAGTTACCTTAATGTCAATGCGAACACCATTCGTCATTGCAACAGAAACAGGAATAAGGTTTTTTAGAAGAATTTTCATAGAAAACAAACCCAAAAACTGACCATTTTCATCCACGATAGCTGATGCCTGCGCTTTTGACTTTTTTATAGATTTCAATACATTCTCAACCGTATCATCAGGTGAGGATGTATGCATTTTTTTTACAACAGCAGAATGACACGGCATAATCGTACTCCAACACACAAAATAAAAGTTGCGTAATTATCCTTAATTTCTTTCGTCTATACCAGCTAAAAAATCAAGGACATACTGTGATGCACCAAAATCATAGAGATTGTTATGGTTTCCCTGTGGAAAATCGATGAGTTTTTTGGGATATTTCGCCATTTCAAATAATTTTTCAGCAGAATCAAAGGGAATCGTTTGATCTTTATGGCCGTGTAGGATCAATAATGGAGCATTTATTTTATCAATTTTTTCTATATTCATATACCTATCTTTCAAAAGATATTTCACAGGCATAAACGGATATTGCCTTGATGCAATGTCCAATAAACTCGAAAAAGGAACTTCTAGCACCAAACCACCAACGTCATATTCTGTTGCCATTTGTACGGCAACACCAGAGCCAATAGATTCTCCATAAGGTATGATTTTTTCTATATTCACGTTTTTTTTCTTTAGCAGCCAATTCATATAGGCTCGCCCATCATGATAAAACCCCACCTCACTTATTGCACCACTATTACCCCCATACCCTCTATATTCTGCTAGTAGCACCCCATATCCTGCAACTAAATAGTCTTTAACTTTATTAATGCGATGCCCATAATGTCCTGCATTGCCGTGAAATAATACAATAACCAACTGGTTCTCTGTTGTTGGAGGAATATACCAAGCCTCAAGATGTTGCCCATCTTGTGTCGTAAGCTTAACAACTTCAACACCGTGAATTAGAGCAGGCTTGGATTTATCAGGAAAATAGATAAGGGTTCTTTGTGCAATGAATATGACGCACATGAATAGGATATAGAAAAGAACTACTCTAATAAAAATATCCACTTACTGCGCTCCATTTTTATTTTCAAGAAATGTACGAATATAATCTACTGCGCCCAATTCATATAAATTATTATGCCCTCCATTATTAATTCTTACAAATTTTTTTGGTTCATTAGCAGCATTAAATAACGTTTCACCCAATTCCATACTTACAATAGTATCTTTATCACCATGTAGAATAAGAATGGGGATCTTAATTTTCCCTATTTTTCTTTTACTTAGATATTTGTCTTTTAAAAGTAAGTAAATGGGCAAGTACGGATATTGTATCCTCGCCAAGTCAACCATGGAAGAAAAAGGTGAGAGTAAAACAAGAGCATATCCATCATATTCACTTGCCATCTGCACAGACAAAGCCGTTCCCAATGATTCACCATAGAATACCATATCTGAATATTTCACTTTCTGGGTTTGATGTAGCCAATCAATGAATGCTCTACAATCCTTGTACACGCCCTGCTCTGTGAATTTCCCTTTATGCCCAGTATAGCCACGATATTCGACCATAAGAAGCCCGTAGCCATCCTCCAAAAGTTTACTGACACCTGAATAACTACTTCCTATATTCTGAGCATTACCATGAAAAAAAACTATTATTTTCTGATTTTTTATTTTTGGAGTAATGAACCAGCCCTCAAGGCGTATACCGTCTTCTGTTAAAACATGCATGATTTCAACATTTGATATGCCCCAATTATTAGCAGGCATTATTTTTTCTAAAATAGGATGATACATAATGTTGCGTTGGTTCTGGTAAATAAGCAGAACAACAGCAATGTAAATAAATACCGCAACAAGACTTAAAACAGTTAGAAATCGCTTCACACTACCCTCGTAGCCCCATTTTATACATACTGGCATAAAGCCCTTTGGCTTTTAGCAAGCTTTTATGTGTCCCCTGCTCTGCAATGCATCCTTGATCCAACACAATGATATGATCCGCATCCTGAACCGTAGTGAGCCTGTGAGCAATAACAAGGGTCGTACGCCCCCTTTCCAGCTCTTTTAAAGCGTTTTGAACCAACTTCTCCGACTCATTATCAAGAGCAGAGGTTGCCTCATCCAGAAGCAATATAGGTGCATCACGTAAAATGGCACGTGCAATGGAGATGCGCTGTTTCTGCCCCCCAGAAAGCTTTACACCGTTTTCACCTACAATCGTTTCATATCCTTGATCAAAGCCCTCAATAAAGTTATGCGCGGCAGCGGCACTTGCGGCCTTATAGACGTCTTCATCCGTTGCCTTTGGTTTTCCGAAACGGATGTTCTCAAGAACAGATTCATTAAAAATGGTTATATCTTGAGAAACTAGCGCAATAGAATCACGCAAGGATTCAACACTTAGATCACGTACATCATGCCCGTCTACAGTAATTTTCCCAGTGTGAATGTCATAAAAACGCGGAATAAGGTTTATTATTGTACTTTTTCCACCTCCAGATACGCCAACCAATGCCGTAACCTGTCCGGCCTTGGCATTTAAAGAGATGTTATTGAGAGCCTTGGCATCAGTCCCATCATAGGAAAACTCAACATTTTCAAATGTAATTTCTGGTGTACGTGTTATGAGCGTTATAGCATTATCTTTGTTTTGAATTTCTGATTGTTTATCAAGCATTTCAAAGACACGCTCTGTTGCACCTAGTCCCATTTGCAGAGTATTATTCAAGCGTGCTAATTTTTTCATTGGCTCATAGGCAAGAATAAAGGCCGAAAGGAATGCAGCCAATTGCCCCGCTGTCGTTTGCCCAGCTAACACCTCATACCCACCATAAGCAATGATAGCCGCCATAATAAGTCCAACTAGCGTTTCATTAACGGGGGTTGATAAGGTAGATGTTCTGACCGCCTTTATATTTAGGTCTCGGACGTTATGGATTGCCACAGTTACCCTTTTAACTTGCAGCTCCTCCATACGGTAGGCTTTTACAAGTCTAATTCCTTGAAATGCTTGGGAAAGTAAGTCAGATAAACTACCAAGCTCACTCTGGATGCTCTTGGATATTTTTCGAAGTTTCTTACCAATGTATACCACGAATATAGTAAGCAGAGGAAACACAACAAAAGCCGCGAGCGTAAGTTTCCAATCATTAGAAAACATGACCATAATAAGGAAAACTAATGTAAACAGGCTTTTCCCAAATCCTGTCAATGTACTTGTAACTGCGGTACGCATCACGTTCACGTCATTCACAACCCGTGATAATAACTGGCCACTTGGGTTTTCATGAAAGAAAGCCAAATCCAAAGACATAAAACGAGAGAATAAGCCAGATTGAATATCTGC
The DNA here is from genome assembly GCA_002747015.1 of Zetaproteobacteria bacterium. Next base: position 69,454 of record NVXI01000009.1, on the reverse strand, counting down.
AACGATACTGTGCCCGATAGAATTCATTATAATTGTGTGAATATAAGTCGTTATTCCACGTGCCGCAAATGTTAAAAATAGTGAAAAAGAAACAATTAAAATAAGGTCTTCACGTCCACCATATAGTACATCATCCAAGACTGGTTGCATTAACATCGCAACCGCAGCTGTCATTGCCGCCGAAAAGGCCATAAAAAATATGGCAGTAACGAGAGCCATTTTATGTGGCCATAGATAATCGCGCCCAATTCTCTTGACTAGCACAAGTGTTTGGGACTTATCCGTTACATTATTCTCTGTATTCTTTGGCGGTGCAGCAGGCATCGTTATATCTTCGGTTAAGGTCTGTGTGTTATAATGGAAAAAAACACAATATTAAAGATCAAACTGCTTATGAAGGAAACATATGACTTTTAGCTTCGATAATGGACAAACAGGTTTAGGGTTAGCATTAGGCGGAGGAATGGCGCGGGGATTTGCGCATATTGGTGTTTTAAAAGCACTTAATCGTCATGGTATATATCCAACTATAATCGCAGGAACGTCAATAGGCGCAGTTGTCGGTGGTTGTTATCTTGCTGGGAAACTTGATGATTTAGAAGAATGGGCATTATCCTTAAATCGTTTTAAAATATTGTCTTATCTTGATTTCCGAGTTCGTAGCGCGGGTCTAGTTGGCGGAAAACGGTTAAAAGAAACTCTTGGTCAACATTTTGATGGTATGGCAATAGAAGAGCTACCCCATTCATTTGTTTGCATTGCAACAGATTTATTAACAGGGCATGAAGTCTGGTTAAGAAAAGGCGATATCATGAATGCAATGATGGCCTCTTTTGCTCTTCCAGGGATTTTTCCGCCTGTACATGTTGATGAGAGAAGTCTCGTTGATGGTGCGCTTGTTAATCCTTGTCCTATTTCGCCGTGTCAGGCATTGGGTGCGCGTATGACAATTGCGATTGATCTAAACACCGATTTGATTGGTAAAGCGACAAAACCAGGACATGGTTATCAAACGGTTGCTGGGTTTGATGTCTTTGATAGTAAAGATGTTCCAGTAGAGCAACAAAAAAAGTTTAAAAAATCATCTTTGTCACGACGATTATTTAGACGTGAAGAAAACGACCCGAGTCTTTTCGGTGTTATGATTTCAGGCCTAGGCATTCTGCAAGACCGACTAACACGATCAAGGCTTGCCGGAGAACCACCAGATGTTCATATAAAGCCACCTATTGGCCATATTGGTTTATTAGAATTTGAAAAATGTAAGGAATTAATTGAGCTTGGTGAAGAATCCGCAGAAAAATCTATCCCTGAAATAAAAGCTGCAATGAGTGTCCTTCTCAAGGCAGATGTAAGTGAAGCATATCTAGAAATGATAAATAAGATTGATTAAAAAACAATATTTCCCTTTTACTTGGCAACGCGTCTTTTATGCTTACGATCAGGCAAAGCCTTACCCCAAATAAGATCATCAACCAAGTACTTAGGCCGCACATTATTATATTGACGAATAAGTATATCTAGCGCTCTATCAACCTCCGCAGGATCATCACAGCCTGCAAAAACCGAATTGTGCAGCCCTCTCTTAACAAGGCAAGTATCAATATTAACCAAGGCGCCACCTAAAATATCGTGTGCCATCGTATCGCCAATCATAACAGTTTGCCCTGGGTAAATATTGTTATCCTGCAATATTTTAATGCAATACTGGAAAATATATTGATGGGGCTTGCCAATATATTCAACAATCCCGCCAAAATCCTTATAGCGTGCCGCCAGTGTACCCGGCCCCATAATACTGCGATTACCCATAATGCCTAAACTATCTGGATTTGCACAAATTGCCTTTAATTCATAACGTGCACATTCTTTAAGTAACGGCTCATAATCTTCCAAAGTTTTTTCTGGCGCATCTGTTCCACTAATAATAAGAAAATCTGCATTTTTAGACTCGTCCACGACCTCAACCTCCAACGAATCAACAATTGAGCGATCTCCACCGCGACTGATGACAATGCATTTCTTACCAATACCCTCAAAATACCCCTCTTCTTGATTATTTAATCCCTGCCACGTTACCTCGCCGGAAGTAATAATTTGATTATATAAGGTCGGAGGAATACCTAAGTCAGTTAAACGTTTTTCATTGGCCTCTGCACGCTTACCTGAATTGGATAAAATGATGACGTGTTTTTGACGTTCTTTTAATTGTTTTAAACACTCAATAACACCATCATAGACACGAATGCCATCATGCAACACACCCCACTGATCTATGATAAAAGCAGAATAGCTATCTGAAATATCAGAGATACCTTCACAAAACTTTGTATTTACAATCTTACTTGGTCCGCTCACTTTACACCCCTTAATATATTATTCATCACACCTACGTATTTCCACTGCCACATTATGCTTGTAAGGGGCAGTGTAATCAATAGAGTTTTACAAAAGGTAAATTATTATTATTTTTTAAGTGCTTGTACGTATTTTTTCACATCTCTTTTGATTTCAGGTGCGAAAAGATAGAGCCCAATAATATTGGGAATAGCCATAGACATCATTGCAGCATCAGCAAAATCTATTAAGTTACCCAACTTGGTAGATGCACCTACCACGATACAAGAGCAGAAAAATACTTTGAAAATATTTTCAATTTTATCATTTTCACCAAATATATAACGAAAACATACTGCACCACAATAATACCAACTAATCATTGTTGAATATGCAAAGAGCATAACAGCAACGGTCAAAGCGTATTTAAAGCTCGGCAACACACTTTCAAAAGCCATAGAAGTCAAAGCAACTCCTGCAATACTACCATCTGTTTGCGTGTAAACGCCTGTAATAACAATAACCAAGGCGGTAATATTACAAATTATAATCGTATCAATAAATGGTCCAAGCATCGCCACGATGCCTGTTCCAACAGGACCATCTGTATTTGTTGTTGATTGCACGATTGATGCAGAGCCCAACGCCGCCTCATTTGAAAATGCAGCACGTTGTACACCAATCAACAATCCGCCGACTAAACCACCTATGCCAGCATCCAGTGAAAATGCAGATTTTAATATTATCCCAATAGCTGAGGGCAGCTGATCAATATTGAGACCAATAATCACAAGACCGGCAAATACATATAACCCCGCCATAGTCGGAACAAGTTTCGATGCGACGCTGGCAATTGATTTCAAACCACCAAGGATAACCCCGCCGACTAATACCGCCAGCACAAGACCGAATGCCCAGCCAAACTCTGCAAACATACTCACACCACCATTTGGTGTGGTGGCAACCACAACCTGCTCAAAGGCTTGGTTCGCTTGATACATATTTCCGCCGCCGATTGCACCAATAATGCAAAATACCGCAAATAATCCAGCCATAAACGACCCTAAAGCAGGCAAGTTTCGACGTTCGAAACCTTCCTTTAGATAATACATCGGCCCACCAGAAACCTTGCGCGGATTAACAGGGTCAGGGTAAATACGATACTTTACACCCAGCATAACTTCTGCAAATTTCGAGGACATCCCCAAGAAACCCATAACCGTCATCCAAAACACAGCCCCCGGCCCACCAACTGAGATTGCAATCGCAACACCACTGATGTTCCCTAAACCAACAGTACCAGATAAAGAGGCCATAAGTGCCTGAAACTGACTGATCTCACCATCGCCAGTTTTCTTCATTCCGTCGCCAAAAAGCAATTTGAATGCGCGCCCAAAAAAACGAATATTGATAAAACCGAGATAAAATGTAAAGAACACCGCGGCAAAAGCTAGCCATACAAGAATAATTTTTACATCAACACCTTCCATAAGGGGTACAGAATAAAAAATTACTGCGGAAGATACCTTCGCAACAGGCTCAAAAAATGCATCAATCTGGGAATCTATGTCCATAAAACACCTGCCTTACACTGTAGAACTTTTCAAATACTCTAACGGCTTTGCTCTGTCGTTGAAAGATAACACTATAAATAACAGTGACTTATCCAGACAATTTCTAAGTTCTGAACTTATCCCTCACATAATGGATAAGATACTGGATGATCTCCATATGGTGTGGCGGCCCATTTTCGCAGTGTTATGCGGTCCATTTTCGCCGCTTTTTCAATGCGAGATGAAAATGTTTTACAAAAAATGTCAGGACGCATCTCTGCAACATCATTCGATATTTTATTCGCAAATTCCGTTCTCAGCTTATGTAAACCTTTCTCAGGATTTTTTATGCCACTCTTACGCATATACTCAATTAAAATATCCTCATATGTAACAAATAAGTCTTCATGCTTTGCCGTGAACTTCTTATGCTCAAGGTATAGGTTATTGCCGTTTGCATCAGCCATATGCGCACAATTCAGGCCAATAACCATCAGTTCACTATGAATACGAATTCCCTGCTCTGCCTCTGCTTCGCGTGATGTATAACATCCTGCCGCGAAAGCTGTTCCTGATACAAAAACATTAAATAATACTAGGAATGATAATAGTTTCATACTCAATCTTTACCCTTGTTTAACTCGCCATTTTGATTGGCGTTAATATTGGTTGACCATCAAAATGCGCTTTTAAATTATCGATGACAAGTTGCCCCATTTTTGATCTAGTTTCAATTGTGGCAGAACCAACATGTGGGGATAATACAACATTATCCATTTTAATCATTTCTTCTGGTACATTTGGTTCATCTTCATAGACATCTAATCCCGCACCTGCAATTGATTTATTACGTAATGCAATTAATAAATCATCTTCTTTTACAACGCTTCCGCGTGCAATATTTATTAAATAACCATTGGCTCCTAAAGCATCCAAGATTTTATAATCAATTAAATGCTTTGTTTCACTACCACCTGCGCATGCCAATATTATAAAGTCAGATGCCTGCGCCATCTCTTCTAAGTTTTTATAGTACGTATATGAAACATCCTTTTTGCTACGCGAGTGGTAGATAATTTTTGTATTAAAGGCCTCTGCGCGTTTCGCGATTGCCTTACCGATATTTCCTAGTCCAACAATTCCAACGGTTTTACCGGAAATTGACGTACTTAGAGGCATTGCCCCTGAATGCCATCGGCCAACACGTACAAACATATCCGCCTCAACTGCGCGTCTTGCAACATTGAGCATCAAAAACAAAGCAACATCAGCCGTATCATCGGTTAGTACATCAGGCGTATTTGTAACGATAATATCACGTTGATGTGCCGCAGCCATATCAATATTATCGTAACCAACACCAAATTGAGAAATAATCTCCAGATTTGGTAATGCTTCGATTAAGCGCTTACTTACACCACTACCGCTATATGTTGATAAGATAGCAACAATATCATAGCTATGGTGTCTAATGAGATTTTCTGGCTCTAGGTTTTCCCATAAGCGCAGAATATTGAATTCTTGTTCTAATATATCCATTTCGTGTGCAAGAAGTGGCTGAAGTGCGAGAACTGTTCTTTTCATGAGGTATAACTCTTGATTTTTTATATGATTATATGGTTTATGGCACAATATAATAAATACGATTTTAAACGATAAGTGTAATATATCATGACGCAAACATACAAGAAACTATTTATTAAAACTTGGGGCTGTCAGATGAATGTCTATGACAGTAACCGTATGAGCGATATACTCTCCTCCCTTGGGTATAAAACTGTGGATACTCCTGTGGATGCCGACATGATGATATTAAACACTTGTCATATTCGTGAAAAAGCGACTGACAAGGTGTTTTCAGAGCTTGGTCGCCTACGTGTTCACAAGGAAGAAAAAGAAGAAAAAGGTGGTAAAATGCTGATTGCCGTTGCGGGCTGTGTAGCACAAGCCGAAGGTGAGTTTATACTTGAACGCGCTCCTTATGTGGATATAGTTTTTGGGCCACAAACTTACCATGAGTTGCCTGAAATGATACTTAAAGCATCAGGAGATGAACGCGTAATTAATACTGAATTTCCGACAATATCTAAATTCGACCACCTACCAGATGAGCATAAAATTGAGGGAGCTTCCGCTTTCCTCTCTATTCAGGAAGGGTGCGATAAATTTTGTACATTTTGTGTTGTACCTTATACGCGTGGTGCAGAGTATTCACGTAGCGAACAAGAAATCCTTAATGAAGCTCGCAGATTGGTCGACCAAGGTGCGCTGGAAATTATGTTACTAGGCCAAAATGTTAATGCATTCCACGGATCCAAGGCTGATGGCAGCACTTCAAACCTCGCAGAACTAATTCAAAAAGTATCAGAAATTGATGGGTTGGAACGGATCCGCTACAGCACATCACACCCACGAGATATGGATGATGAGTTAATTGCTGTTCATGGAGAAGTACAAAAACTGATGCCTTTCCTACACTTACCGGTTCAAAGTGGTTCTGACAGAATTCTGGAGGCCATGAATAGAAAGCATAAAGCCGATGTTTATCGTGATGTAATCGAAAAATTACGAAAAAGCCGTCCTGATATAGCATTTAGCTCTGATTACATTATTGGCTTCCCTGGTGAGACAGAACAAGATTTTGAAGACTCTATGCAACTTGCCCGTGATATTGGCTATGTCTCTTGTTACTCATTTAAATACAGTGCCCGCCCTGGAACACCCGCGGCTAGCTTGCAGGCTGCGCTGGTTCCTGATCATATTGCATCTGAGCGTCTACAGCGTTTTCAGGCACTGATAAATGAACAGCAATATGCCTTTAACAAAACATGCGAAGGCAAAACAATGCCAATCCTATTTGATCGGAAAGGTAAGAAGCAAGGGCAACTCACTGGCCGTAGTCCCTACTCTCAATCTGTTTATGTGAATGGTAATGAGCGCCTGATCGGTAATATCGTAGATGTTAAAATAACCGAGGCATATGATAATTCCATGACCGGAGATATTGTCATGCATGATGACAAGGCTGCCTAAGCTCTATGCCGCCCGTTAAATGCATACAAAAATGTTCGATTTTATGTTACAATGAACCATCTATCATTAATGAAGGTGAATACATAGATTGACCAAAGAAATAATATTAGAGTTTCCGGATAATGGCAGAGTTCCTCTGCTGTTTGGTGAGTATAATGATCATCTCTCTTATCTTGAAAAAAAGTTAGAGATCCACATTTCAGATCGCGGAAATTTACTAAGAATTAGTGGACCTAAAGAAGCCATCAATAAAGCAAAAATCGTCCTCCAATCCCTAGATAGACGTCTCAGGGATCAAGAACTAAGCAATATTACACATGCGGACATCGATGCGGAACTTCGTTTCACCTCTACGGGCGGTATAAAATCTCGTAAAGGTAAAAAGAGTAATAGTAAAAAAACGATTGTAATAAAAACCAAAAATAAAACAATTGTGCCACGCTCCCCTAATCAGGAACGCTACTTAAAGCTTATCAATAAACATGACATGGTGTTTGGTCTTGGCCCAGCGGGAACGGGCAAAACATACCTTGCCGTTGCAGCTGGTATAGATATGTATCTACAAGGAAAGGTAGAACGCCTTATATTCTGTCGTCCAGCCGTTGAGGCCGGTGAAAATTTAGGATTTCTTCCTGGTGATATGAAAGAAAAAATAGACCCCTATATGCGCCCGATTTATGATGCACTGCAAGATATGCTGCCATGGGATTTTTTGACCAAGAAAATGGAGGCGGGAGAAATTGAAATTGCGCCACTTGCATTTATGCGTGGGCGCACCCTTGCACATTCGTTTGTTATCTTGGATGAAGCACAAAATACAACCTGCCCACAAATGAAAATGTTCTTAACTCGCATGGGAGAAGCATCGCATATGGTCATTACAGGTGACATAACGCAAACGGACCTCCCTCCTCATGTAAAATCAGGGTTAAATGATGCAATGGATATTCTTAGTGATGTAAAGGATATCGGCTTTGTTACATTTGCCGGTGAAGATGTTATTCGACATAATTTGGTGAGGAAAATAATTTGCGCCTATGAAAGTCGTAAAAAATAAGCCATGGGACAGTACGAAATAGATATATCTGTGCGTGAAAACCTCTGGATTACGAGCATTCCAAACATAGAGTTATTAACTCAAAACACAATTACTGCAGTGCTAAAGCACTCGGCACACTCTGATCAACAATTAGAGCTTAGTATTGTTCTGGCAAATAATGCCTTTATTCAAGATCTTAATAAGCAATACAGAAATCAGGATAAACCAACCAACGTTCTATCTTTTCCACAAACCAGCGAAGACGATACAGATGCACAATTTTTACCCATATTAAATCTTGGGGATATTATCATTGCATATGAAACAATAATTAAAGAATCAGAAGAGCAAGGGAAGTCTGAGGTTGATCATTATACTCATATGCTAATACATGGCTGTTTGCACTTATTGCATTATGATCATCAAAACGATTGTGAGGCGCAAACTATGGAAAGAATTGAGATTGAAATATTACATGAGATGAATATCAAAAACCCATATGAAACTCATTAATTTTATGTCAGAATAGAAAATGTAGATTATGTTGAAAGTTATAAAAGAAAGTTCTGAACCCTCGGGGAAAGACGTGTCGCCATCTAACCATGGTGATGCGGTTAAGTGTGTGGAAAATAGAAAAAATAACTCTGGCGCGCTGTCGTTTTTTAAAAACATATTCAGGCCAGCACAAGATACAACATTACGTGAAACAATCGAAGAATATGTTGATGATGACTCCCGCGACGTTATAGAAACATCAATGTCAGCCCATGAAAAAACTCTAATTTCAAATATTCTTGAATTACGTGACATGTGCGCCGCTGATATTATGGTGCCGCGCGCGGACATCATTGCTATTAATCAAAAAACCACGCAAGAAGGTCTATTATTATTATTATCTGAAAGGCAGTATAGTCGTTTACCCGTCTATAAGGGTACATTGGATAACGTAATTGGCTCTATCCATGTTAAAGACATCATGGCGACCCTCGCGCTGGGGAAATCATTAAATATACTTGATATAGTGCGAGAAGTACCGATTGTCTCACCATCAATTAAAATGCTGGATTTGCTTTTACAGATGCGTATAACCAAAAAGCATATGGTGTTGGTCGTGGATGAATTTGGTGGCATTGATGGACTTGTAACCATCGGAGATGTTATTGAATCCATTGTCGGAGAAATTGATGACGAACATGATCCCAATGATCATACAGAAATTATTGTTGATACAGACGGAACAGTAACAGCCGATGCTCGCGTTGATTTAGATGAATTCGAAGAAATTTTTGGCCAAATCCTAAGTGATGAAGAACGCAATGAAAATGACACATTGGGTGGTTTGGTATTTTCTTTAGCTGAACATGTTCCTGCCAGAGGTGAGATTATTACCCATAAAAGTGGCATGACATTTGAAATTATTGAGGCCGACCCACGTCGCGTAAAGCGTCTTCACATTCGGAATATTCCAGCATAAAGACGCCAAATACATCCAGATTTCTCCTGTTCGCATCAATCTGATTGCATCATAATCACACAAGATATAAAACACCATCTATGAAGAATATTATTTTTATATTTTTTGCAGGCGCTTTTTCAGCGCTGGCAATGGCACCAATAAATTTCTGGCCGGCTATATTTCTGGGCCTCAGTGGCCTATACATATTTCTCTGCCATGCCGAAACGCCCGTTAAATCCGCAATTATAGGATTTATGTTCAGTATGGGATATTTCGGGTTTAGCCTATCATGGGTTGGCAATGCTTTGCTTATTGAAGATAACCCATATTTCTGGGCATGGCCGTTGGCAATATGTGGCCTGCCCGCCTTATTGTCTCTATTCACAGCGATCAGCTGCTATGTCTATAAATTACTCTATAGGGATACAAACAATTTTATCTCATACGTTGCCTTTGTAACATTCTTATTTATTTCCGAATATTCTCGTGGGCATTTATTAACAGGGTTCCCATGGAATCTATATGGATATACATGGATTGATTTATTACCAATCGCGCAGATTGCCTCACTATCAAGCATTTACCTGCTAACAATCATCACTATTTTCTGGGCCAGTGCTCCGGCATTTCTATTGACATCAAATCACACCATAATGACTAAATCATTCATAGCATTATGCCTGTTAAGCAGCTTTGTTGCTTCATATGCTTATGGTTTTAACAGAATTCAAAACAATCCTGTACAGTATAATGATGAATACGAAATCATTATTATCCAGCCTAACATTCCACAAAGTGAGAAATGGAAACCAGAAAACAGAGCAACAAATTTTATTACTCAGATAGAGCTTTCAAAATACACGTCATCAGAGACATCAGTTAAAAGAAAAGCGCATTACATTATTTGGCCAGAAACAGCGATATCTCAGGATATAATAGATACACCTTGGACGAGGGAATATATCCGCAACATGTTACAAGCTTATCCTGCGCCTGCCTATCTTATTACTGGCGTGCTTCTTTATGATAGAAAAGAAGAGGCATACTACAACAGTGTTATTACATTTAATAACAAAGCCGAAATCATAAACAGATATGATAAATCTCATCTCGTGCCTTTTGGTGAATATATGCCCTTTGAAAATATTTTCGATATTGCCCCTATTGTCGGTTTTACTGGATTTAAACAAGGAGCAGGACAAAAAACATTGGAAATGCCCGAAGGATTAAAGTTTAGCCCTCTTATTTGCTATGAGATAATTTTTCCTAAACGAGCCATTGCCCCTTCCTTGCCTCGACCTGATATGATTATTAATCTCACAAATGATGGTTGGTATGGTGATAGTGCCGGCCCATATCAACATTTAGTACAATCAAGATTTAGGGCAATCGAAACAGGTATTCCTGTTCTGAGAAGTGCAAATACTGGCATAAGTGCAATTATAGCACCTTCAGGTGAAAGTTTGGTAGACGAAACAATATTACAAAAAGTGTCTATTACACGTAATTTGCCACATGCTATAGATTACACGTTCAAAAATCTATACACAGAAAGAATAATTATTTTCTTATTAATTGTATTTCTTATATTACCAAATATGTATATAAAGTTTATAAAATACAGTCTTTTACATAGAAATATAATTAAAAGATAAAGTATACGTTGAAATTATTATTGCTTATATACTTAAGGTCTGTTGCATACTTGTGTACTCTCAGTGTAAGTAATGATAAATTTTAATAGCTAATTAGAAATAGTTGTTGAACAATTCAGTTATTTAGAAACAAAGTACAAGTAGACTAATGGAAAATATAAGAAAAACAAAAGGAATACCCGACACCATAGATAAGCATGTCGGAAAACAGCTACGTAGCAGGCGTACTCTGTTGGGCTTGAGCCAAGAGAAATTGGCAGAATATATTGGAGTTACATTCCAGCAAGTTCAAAAATATGAGCGTGGTACAAATAGGGTAAGTGCAAGCCGCCTATATAGCTTTAGTAAAATATTGGATGTATCTATCGATTATTTCTATGAGGGTATAGGGACATCTGGATCTTCTAAAACAGGTGTTCATGGCATGTCCGATAATGCTCAAGAATCATTCGGCGGTGCCTCTATATCATCTAAGCAAAGCAAAAATATACCGGAAGATATCTTTTCAAAGAAAGAAACCCTCGATCTTATTCGAACATATTATTCGATAGATGATCCTAAAACGAGGTTGGATATATTGAAATTTATCAAGTCAATGGTAAAAAATGTTGCCTAAATTCATAAATTTTAACATTAAGGCTTGAATAAAGCCTTTTTTTTGCTTTAGGGTTCTTCTTTAGATAAAATAATTTAATAGAACGAGCGATAAAACATGCCATATTCAGGACAAGCTATGCAACAAAAGACATTAACCGATTATATCTTCACCAGTGAATCTGTATCAGAGGGACATCCAGACAAAATATGTGACCGCATTTCTGATGCTGTCGTTGATCTCTATATGAGGGCAGATAATGAATCTCGGGTTGCTTGTGAAACACTTGTAACAACAGATTGTGTTATTATTGCTGGTGAAACACGTGGCCCCGACAGTGTTACAAAAGAAAAAATTGAACAAGCTGCTCGGGATGCGATTAAAGATATTGGATATGAGCAAGAAGGCTTTAATTGGAAAACTGTTAATGTAGATGTAAAATTGCATGCGCAATCTGTTGATATTGCACAAGGTGTTGACGAAGGCACAGGCGTTGATAAAGACGAAGGCGCGGGCGACCAAGGCATCATGTTCGGATATGCATGTAAGGAAACAGATGTACTTATGCCTGCTCCCCTACATTATTCACACCTAATTCTTAGACGCCTTGCAGAAGATCGCCATGCAGGGATACTTAGTAAACTAGGGCCTGATGCAAAATCTCAAGTCACTTTAGAGTATAGAGATGATAAACCTGTTGGCGTTAAATCTGTTGTTGTTTCTACGCAACATGCAGAAGGTCTTAGTATGGAAGATGTCAAAGATATGGTTCGTCCATATATTGAAGAAATTCTTCCTGAAGGATGGAGTGTTCCTGAAGAAGAGCTCTACGTAAACCCAACTGGCCGATTTGTTATTGGCGGACCAGTGGGCGATTGTGGTGTAACAGGACGTAAAATTATTGTTGATACATATGGCGGTGCAGCACCGCACGGTGGTGGCGCATTTTCTGGTAAGGATTGCACAAAGGTTGATCGTTCTGCCGCATATGCAGCTCGCTATCTTGCTAAAAACGTTGTTGCCGCAGGGTATGCAACAGGTTGTACGATCCAGCTATCCTATGCAATCGGTGTTTCAAAGCCTATATCTGTGTATCTAAATACACATGGCACAGGTACAGCACCCGAAACAGCGATTGTTGATGCATTGCAAAGCTTAGTTGATTTACGGCCACGCGGTATTCGTGAGCACTTACAACTCAACAAGCCAATTTATGAGCGTACATCTGCCTATGGCCACTTTGGACGCACACCGACAGAAGACGGCGGCTTTTCATGGGAAAAAACCGACCTTATTGATGAATTACAACGTATTCTCGGGTAGATTTTTTGAGTCGCAAAAACCATGTTCCAAGACAAAACTCCGCGAATTACGAGCGGAGTTTTTTTGGTCGCAGACAGGGCCGATCGACTTCTCCATATCGTACAGAAACTCTTAATAAACTTTTACCTCAAATTGAGCTAAAAGAAAGCGATCTAAATTTAAAACAGAATATTAATCCGGAGACACTATTCGCACAATCACATTCCAATTATTGCTTAGAAATTGGGTTTGGTTATGGCGAGAGAATGGCAACGGCACTTCGCAATAATCCCAATACAGGTTATCTAGGAGCAGAACCATTCATTGGTGGGATGTCAGCATTTTTGATGAACCTGCAAGACAACAATCCGCATGAGAACATTCGCGTCCTTATGGATGATGGTATGATTATTGCCCGATCACTTAAGCCAGAGAGCATTGATAGCCTTTATATCCTAAACCCAGATCCTTGGCATAAAAAACGTCATTACAAGCGTCGTATAATCAATCAAAAAAACTTGGATATTTTTGCAACAATTCTAAAACCAGATGCCCCTCTTATTCTGACCACGGATGTTGAGGACCTCGCCGAATGGATGTGTACCCAAGCAACAGGCCATTCAGCCTTTGAGTGGGTGGCAGAAAATAAAAATGACTTCTATACTCTGCCCAAGGGTTGGATAACCACACGTTACGAGGAAAAAGGTGCAAAGGGCGCAAAAAAAATGATTTATCTATTTTTCAAAAGAAAATAATAAACCCCTTGCATTCAATACATCTTAGGCGTATAAATCACGCAAATATCCGATCTTAAAGACGGTGGCTCAAAAAGAGGCCGCCTTTTTTATTACTTAATCGGAAAAGCTATTAGGATTATAAATGCGCTATACGCCGCTTGAAGAAAAAATAATGACAATTGTAACGCCCGTGATTGAAGATCTCGGACTTGCGTTTCATTGCATTAAAATTACAGGTGAGGATGGTGCTTCTCTTGTACAAGTTATGGCAGAGGATTTGAAAACCAAGAACTTGCTCGTAGATGATGCAGCAAAAATTAGTCGCGCAATTTCTGCCGTTATGGATGTTGAAGACCCCATTAATGGAGCATATAGGCTTGAAGTCAGCTCCCCGGGGATTGACCGTATGCTAATTAATAAAGATGATTTTGAAAATTATAAGAATTTCGAGATTAAAATCGAAAGACTTACACCTGCCGAGAACGGACAAAAACGTTATCGCGGTATTTTAAATGGTATAAAAGATAATAATATTATTGTTACAACGGATACTGGAGATGTAGAAATCCCCTATTCTTCGTTGGCGCAAGCAAAACTTATTTTGACTGATGAACTAATTAAAGCTACAGCAAATCTTTAGGAGATAGAAAATGGAATTGTTGCAAGTTGCAGACATGGTTGCCCGTGAAAAAAATATTGCTCGTGAAATTGTCTTAGAGGCAATGGAAGAGGCTATCCAAAAAGCTGGACGATCTAAATATGGACACGAACAAGATATTCGCGCACAAATCAACCGCAACACGGGTGATATTGAATTAAAGCGTTATCGTGAAGTCGTTGCAAATGACTTTGAAATCGAAAACGAAATAGCACAGCTTACAATCGATCAAGCTATTCGAATTAAGCCTGATGCAGAAGAAGGTGAGTTTTTGATCGATGATTTGCCGCCACTCGACTTTGGCCGTATTGCTGCGCAGACAGCAAAACAAGTTATTATGCAAAAAGTACGTGAAGCCGAGCGCGCACGTCAATATGAAGAATATAAAGACCGTGTTGGTGAGATTGTTAGTGGTATTGTTAAGCGTGTAGAATATGGAAATGCAACAATTGATATTCAAGGGCGCGCAGAAGGAATTATCCGCCGCGATGAATGTATTCCGCGTGAGCCATTAAACGTCAATGACCGTGTGCGTGCAATCATCTATGAGGTTCGCGAAGAAATGCGCGGGCCACAAATTTTCCTATCTCGTAGTCACCCAGAATTCATGGCGAAGCTATTCACACAGGAAGTGCCTGAAATTTATGATGGAATCATCGAAATTAAAGGGGTCGCCCGTGACCCAGGAAGCCGTGCAAAAATTGCGGTTCAATCAAGAGAACATTCAATAGACCCTGTCGGTGCCTGCGTAGGTATGCGCGGTAGCCGTGTTCAAGCTGTAGTTAACGAGCTTGGCGGAGAAAAAATCGACATTATCCCATGGACAGAAGATCTTGGCACATTTGTTGTCAGTGCATTACAGCCAGCCGCTGTATCAAAGGTTGTTCTGGATGAAGATAAAAAGCATATGGATGTTGTTGTTCCAGAAGATCAACTGAGCCTTGCTATTGGTCGTCGCGGTCAAAACGTGCGTCTTGCCTCTATCCTAACAGGGTGGGACATAGATATTATGACTGATGAACAAGAATCCGAACGCCGGACAGAGGAGTTTGCAACGCGCTCAGCTCTCTTTATTGAATCATTGGACGTTGATGATACAATCGCTCAGCTTCTCGTTGTAGAAGGCTTTACTGCTGTTGAAGAAATTGCAGAAACACCTATCGAAGAACTTAATGAAATCCAAGGATTTGAAGAGGAAATTTCAAACGAACTTCAACAACGCGCTATAACTTGGCTCAATAAAAAATCAGAAGAGCTTAAGGAAAAGCAAGACGAACTGAAGATTGATGATGATTTGATGACCGCTGAAGGCCTGCGTGCTGATCAAATTCTTAAGTTAGGTGAGCAAGGTATTAAAAAACTGGACGATTTGGCTGATCTTGCCGGTGATGAGCTGGTGGAACTTCTCGGGGAAAATCAAATGAGCGTGAAGGATGCAAACACTGTCATCATGAAGGCACGTGAGCATTGGTTTGCAGAAGAGGACGCAGCGGCAGAAAAAGCAATTGAAGCAGCGGAAAAAACTGCTGCTGAAGAGAAGGAATCTGCGCAAGAAGAATCTGACGTGAAAGAAAAAAAAGCTGACACAGAAGAAACACCTTCAGAGGAAAATGCGTAAATTTGCGCAAGATTGTGCATAGTATAAATTATCCCGTAAATTTTAGGCGAACCTAATGACTGAAAAAAAAGTAAAAGAAGAAAATGCAAAGCCTCAAGGCAAAACACTAAGCCTATCGGGTAAAACACTCAGCTTGGGTGCCGGAGGTGGTGCATCATCGGCCTCAAGGTCTTCAGTAAATAAAGTCGCGGTTGAAGTTCGTAGGAAAAGAATTACGCCAACGGCTAAGTCTACAAAAACAGAAGACACACGTTTGACTTCTGGCGAGAAAGATGCACGTGCGCGTGCTTTAGAAGCTGCACTATCAGGTGCCTCGAAGAAAAAAGAACTACCCAAGCGCCGCGTTATGACACTTGAGGATAAAAAAGCAAAAGAAGCAGAAGAAATTGCTGTAAAGAAAAAGATAGAAGAAGCTGAAGAAAAGGCAAAAGAAGCTGAGAATAAGGGTAAGGACCTTCCTACGCAGACAGAAAGCACCTCGAAAACACCGATAAAAGAAGAACAAAAGCGTGTAAAGGTTTTCTCTAACGAGGATAGTAAACCTGTAGAAAGCTATCGCGACAAAATCAAAAAATCCGCCCCGAAAACCCCTCCTCGCACGTCAGATCGCCGCGGTGGAAGAATAACAATTACACAAGCTCTTAATAAAGATTATGATCGTGATCGCGGACCAAGCCTTGCGGCACAAAAACGTATGCGTGAAAAAGCTCGCCTTGCCGCGCAACCATTTCAAACACCGCAAGAAAAAGCTGTGCGCGAAGTAATCTTGCCAGAAACAATAACAGTGCAAGATCTTTCTAATCGTATGGCAGAGGCTAGCAAAGATGTGGTTAAAGCGCTTATGAAAATGGGAGTGATGGCTGCAGGGACACAAACTATTGATGCAGATACAGCAGAGTTACTTATAGAAGAATTTGGTCATAAAGTAAGACGTGTTACTGACGCTGATGTTGAGATTGGCCTTGATGACGTTGAAGATAGAGAAGAAGATCTTCTCCCACGTCCACCTGTCGTCACAATTATGGGACATGTTGACCACGGTAAAACATCTTTGCTTGATGCAATGCGCTCTACGGATGTCGTTTCTGGTGAAGCAGGTGGTATTACACAACATATTGGCGCATATCAAGTTGTGCTTGAGTCAGGCAATAAAATTACCTTTCTTGACACGCCTGGACATGCTGCATTTACAGAAATGCGCGCACGCGGTGCGAATGTTACCGATATCGTTGTTATCGTTATTTCTGCATCTGATTCAATTATGCCACAAACCATTGAATCAATTAACCATGCAAAGGCGGCTGGTGTTCCAATTATAATTGCCATCAACAAAATTGATCTTCCTGATGCTAACCCTACAAAAGCAAAACAAGATTTACTACAGCATGAAGTCGTCATTGAAGAAATGGGCGGTGATGTACAGTGCGTTGAGATATCTGCACTAAAGAAAATCAACCTTGATAAGTTAGAAGAAGCCATTCTTCTGCAAGCAGAAATACTGGAACTTAAAGCCAATCCGAATAGAGAAGCACAAGGATTCGTTGTTGAATCAAAACTTGAAAAAGGTCGCGGATCAGTTTCTACAGTTCTAATACAAAAGGGCACCCTGCGTATTGGTCATGTTTTTGTAGCAGGTGCCGTTTATGGCCGTGTTCGTGCCATTATTGATGATAAAGGTAATCACGTAAAGGAAGCAATTCCTGGTCAACCAGTAGAAGTTCTAGGGGCAAATTCAATTCCAGCAGCAGGTGATATATTCAATGTAACATCCGAAGAATCAAAAGCGCGGGAAATCGCAGAATACCGCCAACGTAAAAATAAAGAATTGGCCGCATCGAAAGCGATAACAGGCCGCACAACGATGGAACAAATCCTTGCACAACGTGAGGCAGGTGAAGTTACGAAACTCCCTGTTCTTATTCGCGCTGATGTTTATGGTTCTATTGAGGCTATTTCTGGATCCTTAGCTAAAATGGAAGAAGAAAACGAAGGTGTTGAAATTCAAATTCTCCATACTGGCGTTGGCGGAATTACGGAATCAGATGTTATTCTTGCAAATGCTTCCGGTGCACTGATTATCGGCTTTAACGTACGAGCAAATATGAAAGCACGTGTACTTGCCGATCATGAAAAAGTTGATATCCGTTATTATAACATTATCTATAATGTAATTGATGATGCAAAAGCGCTCCTAACTGGTATGCTTCCACCAAGTGTTCGTGAAGAATACATCGGCCAGGCGCTTATCAAACAAGTCTTTAACATCACTAAAGTTGGTAAGATTGCAGGTTGTGATATTTCATCAGGTAGTGTTAAACGTGGCTCAAAAGTGCGTTTGTTGCGTGATGATGTCGTTATCCATGAAGGCATGCTAAAAACATTGAAACGTTTCAAAGAAGAAGTCAAAGATGTTAAAGAGGGTCAAGAATGTGGTATGGCCTTTGAAAATTACGATGATTTGAAAGAAGGCGATGTCATAGAATGTTATGAAGTTATTGAAGAAAAACGCACAGTTCAGTAGTTCGTCATGAAAAAAAGTAAAACAAATAGAAATGAGCCATCACAGAGGCAACTTCGCGTTGGTGAGCAAATTAGGCATATTTTGTCTGAGACATTACAACGTGGACACTTCAGTAATGAAATGCTGCTTAATAAATCAAATATGATTATTGTTTCAGAAGTCCGTCCTTCCCCCGATTTAAAGCATGCGCGTGCGTATGTAATGTCACTAAACGGTGAGAGCATGGATGAGCTTCTACCCGCCCTTAATGAGCAAGCACACGTCTTTCAAAAGGAAATTGGTCGCTCTTCAGGCTTGAAATTCACCCCGCGTATAAAGTTTGTTACGGATACGTCATTCGATGAGGCGCAGCACATTGAAAACTTGCTGCGCGATGTTCGTAAACCAGATCATGAAAACGATAGCGAATAGATAACTAAATGGCACGTAAGAAAAAAGGTGATCCAATTTCCGGATGGATCAATCTGGACAAGCCCTATGGCATGACATCTACACAAGCAATCGGTAAAGTACGCCGCATTTTAAATGCACAAAAAATAGGCCATGCTGGTACGCTAGACCCTTTGGCAACCGGTGTCCTGCCAATAGCACTTGGTGAAGCTACAAAAACAATCTCCTTTGCCCAAGATGATATTAAAACATACCGTTTTACAATCCAATGGGGTGAACAACGTGATACGGATGATATGGAGGGGCAAGTGATTGCCGTATCTGATCACCGCCCAACGAGAGAGGATATATTCGCCCTACTCTCCAGATACATCGGCGAGATACAACAAGTCCCACCCAATTTCTCTGCTATTAAGATAAACGGGGAACGTGCATACGATATTGCCCGTGATGGTGACACGCCAGAGCTTAAACCTCGCACGGTATATATAGAAGAATTAGTATTATTAGACTCACGTGCAGATGATGCAGATTTCGAGATGACCTGCGGTAAAGGTACATATGTGCGCTCTCTTGCCCGTGATATTGGCAATGATTTAGGCACGAAAGGCTACATAAGTTCTCTACGGCGTGAAAAAGTTGGCGGATTTATTGCTAAAAATGCGATTTCTCTAGACATTCTAGGTGAGATGGACTACTTTTCCGCCCGAAGTGAGTATTTGCTGCCTTTGCAAATCGTGCTGGACGATATCCCGGCTTTAGATTTGAAAGAGGATGAAACGGCAAAAATTCGCAATGGACAGGCACTTAACTTTGTTTCGCGACCAAATTTTGAACGACTTACAAAAATTGGACTGGGAAAGAAGGAAAGTATTATTGCTCTTGCTACACATGATGGTGCACCAGTTGCATTAATTGAGCAAACAAGAGCGGAAATAAAGCCGGTTCGTGTTTTTAACCTAACTAAATGATTTTCATTGATAGTTTAATGGAAATTGTACCGAGCAAGTGCAAGGCGCCCAACAGGGTGAAAATTTAAAAGTAAAAGATATTTGAAAAGGAAAATACTATGTCAATGGAAGTAGCCCAAAAAGCAAAAATTATTAAAGAATATGCAAGAGATAAAAGCGACACTGGTTCTCCAGAAGTTCAAGTTGCAATTCTTACAACACGTATTTCAGAGCTTTCAGAGCACATGCAAGTGCATAAAAAAGACTTTCACAGCCGTCGTGGTCTTTTAGCCATGGTTGCTAAGCGTCGTAAACTTCTTGATTACCTTAAATCAAATAATGAGCAAGGTTACAAAGATCTTATTAAAGCTCTTGGTATTCGTCGTTAATTTAGTGATACACAATACAGAATTACAAAAGGCTCCAAATCGGAGCCTTTTTCTATGCCTAAATTTACTGATGCCTTAATCAAGAAAATAACGTTTAAGGATCTTTCCATTTTCCATTTCAAAAATCAACGGCTTACCTGTTGGCATTTCGGCCTCATTAATAGTCTCGGGTGTTTCTGCACCTAGAACAATCAATGTAGCACGCAAAGAATTACCATGAGCCGCCATAAGAATGTTCTTACCATCATTGAGCATAGGTCTAATTTCTTCTTCAAAGTACGGACGCACACGATTTTCAACCACGTCCTTAAGACATTCCCCACCTGGTGGCGGCGTTTCATAGGATCTACGCCAAATATGCACCTGCTCCGCTCCATACTTTTCACGTGTTTCATCTTTATCAAGTCCTACAAGATCCCCGTAATCACGTTCTCTTAAATGCGGGTGACGTATCATTGTTTCAAACAGTTCACTCTGCCCTGCCTCTTTTAACGTGATCTCCGCGGTACGATTTGCACGTATCTGGGTGGAGGTAAAAACCTGATCAAATTTAATTCCGGCTTTCTTCAACATTACACCAGCATTTTTGGCTTCTTCCTCGCCTAGCTGTGTTAAATCAACATCATGAAACCCTGTGAATTTATTGGCAAGATTCCACTCACTCTGACCATGGCGTAGAAGAACAAGATAATGCGACATAACAACTCCTAATATAATGAATAGATTGACTTTCGCGGCGGATGATGGCATGTCTATATCCGTTTGCAAAGCTGTAATTTGTTATGGCTTCCGGTTGACAATTAAGGGCAGAAAAAATGTCTGCTTTTAACAGTCCACCGAAGACTTTTCATAAGATGCTCTTCAAACAAATTACAGGCTCTAAATTGCATGTGCAAAGGAGCCTTAAAACTATACATATCTAAAGAGGAAAACATAAATATGTTTAACGTATATAAAAAAGAAATCGATTTTGCAGGAAAAACATTAACACTGGAAACAGGTAAAATCGCACGCCAAGCTGATGGCGCAGTATTAGCAACAATCGGTGAAACATCCGTACTTTGTGCCGTTACAGGTTCAAAAACAATCAAGCCGGGACAAGACTTCTTCCCGCTTTCAGTGTTCTACCAAGAAAAAACATATTCAGCAGGTAAAATTCCTGGTGGTTTTTTCAAACGCGAGGCACGCCCAAGTGAAAAAGAAACACTAACATCACGTCTTATTGACCGTCCACTACGTCCGCTCTTCCCTAAGGGTTTCCTTAACGAAGTTCAGGTTGTTTGTACGGTTGTTTCCCATGATCTTGAAAATGACCCTGACATGATTGCAATGATCGGCGCATCTGCAGCTCTTACAATTTCAGGTATTCCATTCATGGGTCCAATCGGCGGTGTTCGTGTGTCTTATAAAGACGGCGAATACATCATTAACCCTCCGATGTACGAAATTAAGGACATGGATCTTGATCTTGTCGTTGCTGGTACACAAGAAGGCGTTCTAATGGTTGAGTCAGAAGCTTCTGAGCTTACTGAAGAAATCATGCTTGGCGCGGTGAATGCTGGTCATGAAGCATATCAAAGCGTTATCGCAGGTATCATTGACTTGGCCGAAATGTGTGCAAAAGACATGTGGGATATTCCTGAAGAGCCAAAAGAAGTTACAAAGATGGCGGCTGACCTTAAGAAGAAATTCTCTAAGGATGTTGAAAAAGCATATGCACTGACAGACAAAATGGAACGTCAAGCCGCAGTCGGTGTTGCAAAAACCGCAGCAATCGAAGCATTCGTAGATGACGAAAAGGGACTAGGCAATGCAACTGTTGCAGCCAAGTTCAAATCTTTGGAAGCAGACGTTGTTCGTGGATCAATCCTTAAAACTGGCAAGCGTATTGATGAACGCGATACAAAGACAGTTCGTCCAATTGTATCTGAAGTCGGTATCCTATCACGTACACATGGTTCTTGTTTGTTCACACGTGGCGAAACACAGGCTCTTGTTGTTGTAACACTTGGTACAGGACAAGATGAACAAATCATCGATGCACTTGATGGTGAATATAAAGAGCGTTTCTTGCTTCATTATAACTTCCCTCCATATTCTGTTGGTGAAGCTGGTCGCATGGGCCCTCCTGGTCGTCGTGAGATTGGTCATGGTAAATTGGCATGGCGCTCACTTAACCCGCTTCTACCAAGCAAAGAAGACTTCCCATACACAATGCGTTCTGTTTCTGAAATTACAGAAAGCAATGGGTCTTCTTCTATGGCTACAGTTTGTGGTACTTCACTGGCTCTTATGGATGCTGGCGTACCGCTTAAAACTCCGGTTGCTGGTATTGCGATGGGTCTGATTAAAGAAGGTGATGACTATGCCGTTCTTTCAGACATTCTTGGTGATGAAGATCACCTTGGTGATATGGACTTTAAAGTTGCCGGTACTGAAAACGGTATTACAGCTCTGCAAATGGACATCAAAATCACATCAATTACACAAGAAATTATGAAGGTTGCACTTGAACAGGCAAAAGATGGTCGTCTACATATTCTTGGTGAAATGGCGAAAGCTCTTACAGAAGGTCGTGGCGAACTAAATGCTAATGCTCCTCAAATCGTAACAATCAAAATTCCAACGGACAAAATCCGTGAAGTGATTGGTACAGGTGGTAAAGTTATCCGTGAAATGATCGAAGTAACTGAAACTAAGATCGATATCGAAGATGATGGTACAATCAAAATCGCAGCAACCAATGCAGACTCCATTGAAAAAGCAATTCAGATGATTAAAGCAATCACCGATGAGCCTGAGATTGGTACTGTTTATAATGGTAAGGTTGTTAAATGTGTTGATTTTGGTGCGTTTGTGAACTTCATGGGCGCAAAAGACGGCCTTGTTCACATCTCTGAGCTTGCCGATCACCGTGTTGCGAAAACAACTGATATCGTTAATGAAGGCGATGAGGTTAAGGTTCTTCTAACTGGCGTTGATAACCGTGGTAAAGTTAAACTTTCCATGAAACGCGTCGATCAAGAAACTGGTGAAGTTTTTCAAAATGATGATGAAGATGCGCAAGCCGCTGGTTAATTTCATTTAAATATATAATTATTGAAAGCCGAAGATTATTTCTTCGGCTTTTATTTTGTGCTAAATATAATAATGAAAAAAATTATCGTTACTTTGGCTAACTCATACAGCTCGCAGCATGCGCTTATCTATCTACTTCTTTTTATCCCTAGATATTTAGTCTCAAAAACAACAAGGGATGAAGATATAAGGAGTAATAAGAATGACTTTTGGGCACTCATTTCCTTATTTATATTTATGGTCGTATCTCTTTTTTTATTAACGGCGTAAAAAACACCATATAATGCTAGCTGGAAATCTCTGGAACATAATTATGCCTTTGCTAATCCTGATCCCTATCAAAACAATGACTACACTCTGACGTTACTGACTAAGGGAGAAGATAAAGGGCACCATTACAGTGTAAACTAAAGCTAGATGATTCTGGGTTTTATTTTTCCAGTCCATCTGAATATAGGCACGGTCAAACCCATATAAAAAAACCTACGTCCAATGGGCCGCTTTTCATTCCATGGGGTGCGGTAACACAGTGTGAAAATAGCCATAACAGCAAGATTACCATGAAAATTAGGGGATCCGAGACATCCATACAACTTAGGCTGTGGGAGTTTCTGGAACCTATTTGTAGAGATATGGGCATCAAAATTATGGACCCCCGCAGTGAATAGATAGATTGAATAGAGACAATCCCTATGATCGCCTATTCTTCACTAAATGGCCAAACAACGTTTGACTAGTTCACGAGAAACAAGGTTGTTCCTTCAGGGGCATTTAATAGGAAATGCACTGCAATAGAAGCAGCATAACCAAGGAATAGGACAGGTGCCCATTTAAGATGTGATACAAATGTGTAATAGCCACGTGCGACCCCCATAAGGGCAACCCCCGCAGCCGACCCAATGGAAAGCATACTACCGCCCACTCCAGCCGTCAGAGTAATAAGTAACCACTGGAAATGATCCATATCTGGGCTCATCGTCAAAACTGCAAACATCACTGGGATATTGTCAATAATAGCAGAGAAAAAACCAAGGATAATATTTGTTATACTAGGCCCCCAACCATCATAGAAAGTTGTAGACATAAACTCTAGATAACCAAGGAATGCCAGACCACCAACACTGAATATCACACCAAAGAAGAACAGAAGTGTATCCCATTCCGCTGATGCTACATTTTTAAGAATATCAAAATCCTTATCCTTGACTGTACCTCTTTGGCGTATAAACCACGCGGCAATCATAAGTAAAGACATACCTGTCATCATACCAATAAACGGTGGTAGTCCAAGAGTTTGTTCCAAACCAACAGCCATAGTGATGGTAAGGAAAGCAAGGCCAATAATAACTTTTGCCCCCTGTTTCATTTCTACATGCTCATCAATTGTTTCTGGTTTTTCATTAGAAACGAAGAAGCTCATAATCAATGCAGGAATAAGGAAACACACAACAGATGGGAAGAACAAAGCAAAGAAATCAAAGAACTCTAAATGACCAGATTGCCACACCATCAATGTTGTAATATCTCCGAATGGACTAAATGCTCCACCAGCATTCGCGGCAGAAACAATATTAATACACCCTAGAGTAATGAATTTTGAATTTGAACGCCCTACTGCCATGATAACGGCACCCATAACAAGCGCCGTCGTTAAGTTATCCGCAATCGGAGAAAGAAAGAACGCCAGAATACCAGTCGCCCAAAATAATTGCCTTAAATTCATCCCTGAGAGAACAAGTTTCATACGAATAACTGCAAAAACATTACGATCTTCAAGCGCACTAATGTATGTCATAGCAGACAATAGAAACAACATTAACGCGGAGTACTCCTTAAGGCCATGCATAATTGCTTCATGTAAAGTTTCTTTATCAACACCATAATCAGGTGCAATATATGCCACTACAATCCAGATTAAACCGGCGCCAAGCATAACTGGCTTGGATTTTCGCATATGCGTGTATTCTTCAACCAAAACCGCAGCATAAGATAATACAAATATCCCAATACAAAGTAGCCCCGCCCAATGGAGGCCTACATTCAAATTATGTACAGCTTCCCCACCACTTGCGAAAGCAGGTAAGGCAAATGATGCTACGACTGAAAAAATAAAAGCTGCAACTAAAAAAGAGAAAGTACGTAAGGACATTATTTTTATAACTACCATTATCATTGAAGTATTAAGAAGGTTTGATAACACAATATGCTATATCAACCAAGGCAAATCGAAAGTAACAAGCATATTATCCTGCCATATTTAATCCGAATTATTTTGGCATAGACTGTCGTTAATGGATAAGTTTAGGAATAAGAGGTGCAAGCGTCATTTGTAAGTTATGCTTTGGCATTATACCTGAGGAATCAACACGCAAAATCATATTCCGATCAAGCAATTGAAACCCTCTAATTAAAGATTGGCTTTCATCACTACGCATATCCTTCGAAGGAACAGCAACAATCACATTAGCAGATTCATTTAGTTTGAAATGTTCTGCCCATAATTCAGCATCATCACGAGATCCTGCGGCACCATCCGCGCCATAAATAATAATTTTAAGCTCATATACATTATCATTAGGCAACTGAAACGCCCCATTTGTAACCTTACTGATAACCTTGGAGAATGGTTGTGCTTGTTTATCGATTTCTTGAGTCTTAGCGCCATAATATACTCCAAAAGTAGCCGAGCCCGATTGTGCTTGTGACGTAGGTGAGGCAATATCAATATACTCAAGAACAATAACACGACCAGATAAACTAGAAAGAAGAAATTTTTTCCCTGCCTGATCATATAGTTCAAGCTCTGGGTAAACACTATTCATTTTTGGAGGCCAAATTTTAGGAAGGTTTTCATTTCCCTTTGATTTGGTTGCTAAAATAATTCGCAGTTTTTTCTGCTCTTCTAAAATTCTGGCGATCTCTACATCAGGCTTTTTATTCGCCTCTATGGAAACAAAAGCAAAAAACATCAGAACCATTAGAGAGCCAAACAACCCTCTTATCATAACAGATAAAGTTTTATCTATTCCCGCTCTTGTTACTTCCATTAAATGTTACCTTTTTGAATAATGAGATAAGACTATCCACTTTCAACATAAGCATAAATAGCGTACATTCTCAATATGATTGAGAAATTTATACATGCTGGAATTATTGATCCTGAACATATCGATACATTAAAACAATATGTTGAAGAAGATGATAAGAAACGCATAATATTTTTAGATACAACATTTATCCTCCCGACATCTGCAGAAAATGTAGTAGATAACTTTAATAATAATCATATTCCATCTGCCTTGTTTTTTAATATCAAAGACATTGCAGATAAAAAATCATCACTACCCCATATGTTGCCAGATAAGAAAAGTTTTGAGAACTCTCTATCAAGGCTCGGCATTGAGAATA
This sequence comes from Zetaproteobacteria bacterium, assembly GCA_002747015.1. The sequence goes on along the minus strand of NVXI01000009.1, from coordinate 42,735 downwards.
ATGACATCGTAATACTTTATGGGCAGCATGGCATGATTATGGGGCCAGCGCGCGTCTGGTGGATGTTTAAAGGTTTTGGGCATCACAATGTTATGGTTTTGAATGGCGGCCTGCCTGCATGGACACAGGCAGGGTACGAGACAACATCCGGTACACCTCCTGCCCCTATCAAATCTGGATATAAAGCTTTGGAATTTCAGACCAGTATGCTGATCAATATACTTGGACTAATGGAAATATCAGAAAACAAAACATGCCCTATCATTGATGCACGTCCACAGGCTAGGTTTAGTGGAGCCAGCCCTGAACCTAGACAAGGTATGCGTAGCGGCCATATACCAAACAGCATGAACCTACCCTGCTCTTCTTTAGTGAGTGAAAATGGTCGGTTCAAAGATGCAAAATCAATAACCGCACTCTTTAAGGCGATTGGTATAACATTGGAAGACCAATCGAAAAACAGGATCATCGTAACCTGCGGCAGCGGTATAACAGCATGCACACTCGCCCTTGCACTACACCATATAGACTATAATGGTGATGTATCCGTGTATGATGGCTCTTGGAGTGAATGGGGTCTAGAATCATCCCCAACACGTATATCGAACTAAAGTTAAGTACCGACAACGATCAGTAAAAGACCCCAAATGGGACGAGTGATGAGACTTGCACTCTCAGTCTCCGTGCATTTTTCCCTATGTAAAAAGTAAATACTAGATACCGTGCATTTTAAAAAGGGGATGGATGAACACTGGCAGTTATGTCTTTCCCATATATTGCATCATAAACGTACTCACTTCTCTTGCTGTTTGCTTACTCATTCTACATTTTCCATTTCATGATATCTAAAAGTTGGCCCTTTACATTGTTTTCTTGAAACGGGCTCATTCGCACATATTATATAATTAGGAATATGACCTATTAGAGTGCGTATAGAACTACGAACATCATTTAAGTATTGTTCCTTATTTCCATTATAAATAAATGCAACAGCGTAATTACCGGTCGGAATAATAGTTTTTTCATTCCCACGCCGTAACCTATGGCTTACTGACACCAATGTTATAACTTCATTAGTCTCTAACAGTTTCTTTTTCACGTTTGTAACTGTTATTGATATATTTAGTATATTATTTTTATATCGTTCGCTCGATGACATTTGTTGAAAATTAGCATATACAGGTGCTACTTTCAGACTCTCATAGTCTAAGAAAACTGTATCAAATGCTGGGGCTATATCTTTCGGAGCAAAGCGAGGACTAGGTATATATTGAGGCAATGAGGTACCGGAAAGATCATAAACCACCGTATCTATCTCTTTAAAGTTATCTAAATGAGGAAAAAAAGTACTGGAACCAGAGCCTCTAGGCATGAGAACATCATTATCGGTTTGAGCCTTTTTTTTATTTGATTCTTTAAAATGCTCAGTGTTTTTAAATGATCCAGGTACAAAATCGCCAACAAGTCTAGCTTTTTCTCCCTCAAAAAACTTGTGTCCCACCAATAAATATCCGACAAACAATAATAAAAAAGTAAGAATGGCATAGCCTATTATTACTCTCATTTTGCCTTTTCTTGATTTATTTCCCAATTTATACAGCTCCCACCATCTGAATTATACGAATAAAAATACACTGCTGTTTCCAAAAATTCAATTTACACAATGATCAATAGTGGCATCCATGGCTAATATTTAATAGCCCCTATAAAAGCAGCCCCCCCTGTTTAAGGATTACTATAATCCCCGCGGCGTCGTTGTGAATATCGGTACATGTCTAACGGCCAAATTTCAGGCACAAAAAAAACCCACATTTCTGTGGATTCTCTTTCATCTCCAATGGCGCGAGTGACGAGACTTGAACTCGCGGCCTCCGCCGTGACAGGGCGGCGCTCTAACCAACTGAGCTACACCCGCGCATTTGAGATGAAGAGTGTTATATTAGGATGTGTATCTTTCGTCAAGCATCATATCGCGAAAAACACAAAATAATTCATCTTATTTTACACTTCATCGTGCTTTAGCCATTTAAAGCACTTTCTGCTGAGACGTTTTCCATGCCCAAAGCCTCTGCGACAGGCTGATTCGTAATTTTACCACCACAGACATTCAGGCCATTCAGGAAATTAGGATCATTTTTCAATGTATCCTTCCACCCACCATCCGCAAGACGCAAAGCATACGGCAATACAGAGTGATTTAACGCCAAGGCGGAGCTGAGCGGTACTGCCCCTGGCATATTTGCCACACAATAATGCAATACATCATCCACAACATAAGTCGGCTCTGCATGTGTGGTGGCTTTGCTGGTTTCAAAGCAACCACCTTGGTCGATTGCAATATCAACCATCACTGCCCCTTTCTTCATGGTGGAGAGCATATCCCTTGTCACTAATTTAGGCGCAGAAGCACCAGGTATTAGAACCGCTCCAATCACAAGGTCAGCATCAATCACCGCGCGCTCTAACGTATCAAGGTTAGAGTACACAATATTCGCGCGCCCATGGAAATATTCATCTAAAAAGCGCATACGTGGGTTTGATCGCTCTAAAATAGTGACATTCGCACCAAGACCTGTCGCCATTTGCGCCGCATGGAATCCCGCAACACCGCCACCAATAATTAGAACATCCGCAGGTTTAACCCCTGGCACACCGCCAATAAGCCGTCCTAAGCCGCCCATGTGCTTTTGAAGGTAGAAACTACCGACTTGTATAGATAAACGCCCTGCGATCTCGCTCATTGGCTCTAATAACGGCAAGCCATGACCATTTGCCCCCGTAACAGTTTCATAAGCAATCGCCACACAACCAGACTCAATAAGAGCCTCTGCCTGTGACTTATCCGCTGCCAAATGAAGATAGGTGAATAATATTTGTCCCTTGCGCAGCATTTTACATTCTTGCGCTTGCGGTTCTTTAACCTTAATAATCATTTCGGATTTGTCGAAGATTTCTTGCGCTGTTGCGATTATTGTCGCACCCGCCTCTTCATAATCCGCATCACTGAAGTTAATACCGCCACCAGCCTTGGCCTCAACCAACACCTCATGCCCACGAGACACCAACTCCTTAACCGATGAAGGCACAAGCCCCACGCGATGCTCTAACGTTTTTATTTCCTTTGGTACACCAATACGCATAATTCAGACACTCCTCCATATATATTATGTGTGAGAAGTCTACGATAAGAAGAATGGGTGATCCAGTGCAAATTATGCTGCATCGCCGAAACGGGTCTTTACGTAATTATCGACCAAATCATGAAAATCCTGTGCGATATTATCACCGCGCAATGTGTGGGTCTTTTTACCATCGGTAAAGACAGGCGCAACAGGTGACTCCCCCGTACCGGGCAGGCTGATACCAATATCGGCATGCTTGCTTTCGCCTGGTCCATTGACGATACAGCCCATCACCGCGACTTTCATGGTCTCCACACCTTCATATTTTTTTGCCCATATCGGCATATTAACATCAAGGTGACGTTGAATATCCTGTGCCAGTTCTTGGAAATATGTACTGGTTGTACGTCCGCAGCCAGGGCAAGCACTGACCTCGGGCATGAATGAGCGTATATTTAAAGCTTGCAAGATTTCCTGACAAACGCGCACCTCCAGCGTGCGGTCACCATTCGGCTCAGGCGTTAGAGAAGCGCGAATAGTATCCCCTATTCCCTGTTGCAGCAAGATCCCCTCACCCAACGCAGTAGCAATAATCCCTTTGGATGCCATACCAGCCTCAGTCAAGCCAAGGTGAAGCGCATAATTCGAACGATCAGCCAACGCGCCATAAACGGCTATTAAGTCTTGCACACGGCTAACCTTAGCGGAGAGAATAATTTTATCTTTGGATAGACCGATTTCTTGCGCTTTTTCTGCACTCATCAACGCAGACTCCACCAGAGTCTCGCGCATAATTTCATCGGAGGAACGCGGCGTATCGAACTTTGCATTCTCATCCATTAACTTAGTCGCCAAAGCCTGATCCAGACTGCCCCAGTTTACGCCAATACGCACCGCTTTATCGTATTTTATCGCGGTTTCAATCATTTGCTCATATTGCGAATCGCGCTTTTTACCAAAGCCAACATTCCCTGGGTTAATACGATATTTATCAAGAGCTTGCGCCATTGATGGATGGTCATTAAGCAGTGTATGCCCATTATAATGAAAACAGCCAACCAGCGGCACTTCCAGATTCTCTTTATCTAAACGATCACGCAACTTTGCAACACCTATTGCGGCTTCATCATTATTCACCGTTACGCGGATAATTTCCGAGCCTGCCAAATAAAGCTGTTTCACTTGCTCAAACGTTTTATCAAGGTCTGCCGTATCTGTGTTTGTCATGGATTGCACAACAACGGGCGCACCACCGCCAACGGTGATGTGCCTGACTTTTACGGCGTGGGTTTTGTGACGTTTTATTTCTGAAATCGCGACCATAGAGGTTTTGTATTATAAAACATTATGCTTTGCAATCCTTTAAGGTCGTGTTTAATATGTACCTAATCTTAGGCAAAAACTTGAGGCTTCAATGAGTAACTACGATCTATTCTCTATTTTCATTATTATGGTAACGTTAGCAGCAATTCCAAGCTCTAGCGTCGCGTTAGTTATCGCGCGATCTGCCATGCTCGATATTAAAAATGGCATCGCCGCCGCATTTGGAATTGTATCGGGTGATCTGATATTCTTATCCATGGCTATTTTAGGCATGACAACGCTATCGGAACAAATGGGGACTTTTTTCGCTGTCATAAAATATATCGCCGCGCTTTACTTAATCTGGTTTGGAATAGGTCTGATGAAAAGTACACAAAAGAAAGCCCTCCCCCAATATGGTAAAGTTAAAGGTGGTCTTGTGACAAGCTACATATCCGGCCTTTTCCTTACATTAGCCGATATAAAAGCAATCTTTTTCTACGCCAGCCTTTTCCCGATTTTCGTGGATATGAGCATCTTAACGTCTGGCGATACCGCGTTACTCGCTCTTATTACATTTGTATCCGTCGGTAGTGTGAAGATAATTTATGCCACTGGCGCACGAAAGATTATCGCCGCCCACAAAGCATCCGCATATGAGAAAAAAGTAAAAATAGCATCCGGTGGCTTAATGATTGGCGCAGGGTCTTATCTAATTATAAAACCTTAATATTAAAAGAATGCCTGCAACCCTGTTTGCGCGCGCCCAAGGATCAGCGCATGAACATCGTGCGTCCCCTCATAGGTGTTTACGGATTCTAAATTACACATATGGCGCATCACATGAAATTCATCGGAAATACCGTTCCCGCCGTGCATATCCCGCGCCATCCGTGCAATGTCGAGGGCTTTGCCACAGTTATTGCGCTTAATCAGGGAAATCATTTCAGGCGCAAAATTATCATCATCCATCAAACGCCCGACTTGCAGAGCCGCGTGCAGCCCCAGAGTAATTTCGGTTTGCATATCAGCCAGCTTTTTTTGCACCAATTGCGTTTGTGCCAAAGGCTTATCAAATTGCTTACGATCCAGCGTATATTGCCGTGCCGCGTGCCAGCAGAACTCCGCCGCACCCATAACGCCCCATGCAATGCCGTAACGCGCACGGTTCAAGCATTCAAACGGCCCGCGCAGCCCTTCGGCTTTGGATAGGAGGTGGTCTTCCGATACAACAACGCCGTCCATAACGATTTCACCCGTAATTGATGCACGTAATGAAAGCTTACCGCCAATTTTAGGTGCGGACAGCCCCTTCATGCCCTTTTCAAGAATAAAGCCCTTAATCTTATTGTCATGCGCCGCAGATTTCGCCCAGACGACAAATACGTCGGCAATAGGCGAATTACTGATCCAGATTTTAGAACCAGTCAGCTTATACCCGCCATCAACTTTTTCCGCACGGGTTAGCATCGCCCCAGGATCAGAACCTGCATCAGGCTCGGTCAAACCAAAGCACCCGACATGTTCGCCGCTGGCCAGTTTCGGCAGGTATTTCATGCGTTGTTCTTCCGAACCCCATGCATAAATCGGGTACATCACCAATGAAGACTGCACCGACATAGCAGAGCGATACCCCGAATCTACACGCTCAATCTCACGTGCAATTAAACCATAAGATACGTAATTGATTGCCGCGCCGCCATACTTCTCTGGCAAGGTAGAACCCAGCAAACCAAGTTCACCCATTTCCTTCAATATATCAGGATCAAAGTGATCATCTCTGTAAGCATCCAGCACACGCTGGCTAAGTTTATCTTGCGCGTAAGCATGCGCCGCATCACGTATAGCGCGTTCATCCTCGCTTAAACATGTTTCTAATAATAGCGGATCTTCCCATTGAAAAACAGAGCTACTCATAACGTATATTCCTCATTTTATATCTATCAGGAACTATACATCACTCCCCCCCGATGATAAAGTGCAACCCATGAAAGACCGCGCTAAAATTGTTCATGAAAATTTCCTTCGTCGCGTTAAAGGTGAGGATTTACCAAGCACGGAGTTCATATCTCCTGATACTGCTGGTCTTACAAATGCACAATTTGTCGAGATATTCGAAAGCCAAATCCTAAGCCGTCGCCTTGATATGACATCGCGGAATTTACAAGCAATGGGAGAGGGATTCTATACGATCGGCAGCTCAGGGCATGAAGGTAACGCCGCAGTCTCTGCTGCTCTTCGTCTTGATGATATGGCATTTTTACATTATCGCGATGCCACGTTCTTGATCCAACGTTCCAAAAAACTAGCAGGGCAAACGCCTTTATGGGACATGCTGCTCAGCTTTACGGCGTCTAGTGAAGACCCTATCTCTGCGGGGCGGCATAAGGTGTTAGGCAGCAAAGCTCTGCACATTCCGCCGCAAACCAGTACCATCGCATCACATTTACCCAAAGCGGTCGGTGCGGCGCACAGTATCAGACTGAACACCTTGATTGATAAGCACAATGAAATCCCCAGTGATGCCCTTATATTCTGTAGCTTCGGCGATGCATCGGTTAATCACTCCACCGCGCAAGGGGCGTTTAATGCCGCAGGCTGGGCGTCTTATAAAGGCTCTGCCTTGCCCTTGCTTTTCCTGTGTGAGGATAATGATATTGGCATATCAACGCCAACACCGAAAAACTGGGTGTATAACAATTTCAAAAACCGCCCAGGGTTAAAGTATTTTTATTGTAATGGCTTGAACGCGCTGGAAACCTATCAGGTAACACAAGAGGCCGCCGCCTATGCCCGCACGCATAAAACCCCCGTCTTCCTACATAAAAAATGCGTGCGCCTGTATGGTCACGCGGGACCAGATGTGCAAACTGCTTATATGAGCCAAGAGCAGGTTGAGCAAGCCGAATCACAAGACCCACTCCTGCATACTGCCAGCCTAATGATCCAGAATAATATCCTTACTTCAGCGCAAATTCTGGATATTTACAATGAAATTGGCGAGCGCGTTGAAAGTGCAGCGCGACACATTATAAAACGCCCAAAACTCACCACTTCTTTGGGCGTACAGGAAAGTATTATCCCTGATGTAGTTAAAGATATTGCGCCTATAACTTTGCCCACCACTAAAGCCCGCGAGAAAAGTTTCGGTCATGAAATTCAAACGATGGAGCAACCACAACACATGGCACGCCTTATCAATTGGGCGTTACATGACCTGATGTTGTCACATCAGAATATCGTTATGGCGGGTGAGGATATTGGGGTGAAGGGTGGTGTCTACAATGTCACTGCTAAGCTACATGGTAAATTTGGCGCGCACCGCGTTATCAATACATTATTGGACGAGCAAACCATTCTAGGGCTTGCGATTGGTATGGCGCATAACGGTGTCCTCCCCATTCCCGAGATCCAATTCCTCGCCTACCTGCATAATGCGGAGGATCAATTAAGGGGCGAAGCCGCAACACTCAGCTTCTTTTCAAACAAGCAATATACAAACCCGATGGTCATCCGTGTGGCTGGCTTGGCGTATCAACGCGGTTTCGGCGGGCATTTCCATAATGATAATTCATTTGCTGTATTACGCGATATCCCCGGCATTATCATCGCCTGCCCATCCAATGGCGCGGACGCGGTAGAGATGATGCGCGAAGCCGTCAGGTTGGCACGCGAAGAACAACGTATTGTCGTATTCTTAGAACCAATCGCACTCTATATGACACGTGACTTACACGCCGAAAAAGACGGGCTATGGACATTCCCCTATCAAGGACCAAAGAATGCCAAACCTATCGCCCTTGGTGATATTCATGTCCACGGCACAGGGACGGATCTTTGTATCCTAACCTACGGCAATGGATATTACCTCTCCCGCCAAGCCGCCCATATATTAGAGGAAGAACATAAAATTAAGCTACGAGTGATAGATTTGCGCTGGCTTGCTCCCTTGAATGAAACAGCTATTTTAAAAGCCTTAAAACCATGCAAACACATATTAATTGTTGATGAATGCAGGCGCAGTGGTTCAATCAGTGAAGCCCTAATGAGTATGGTAATGGAGAATATATCACCAATGCCCAGAACTGAACGCCTCACCGCAGATGATTGCTTCATCCCCTTGGGCAAGGCCTATGCCACGACATTGCCCAGCAAAGACTCAATTATCCAACATGCGCTTGAACTATTAACCTAACGAAGCGGAGGAAATATTATAGCCAAACTCTTTTTGGAATTTTTCTTGATCGGCTGCGCTTAAACGTAATGAAAGCTCAACATATTCTTCCTCATCTATGCGCTCCAACACATCACCATGTGCATACAGCCACGCCATGGCTTTGCCGTCCGTAACATCAATCTTGAATGTAATATCCTGACGATTTTTGGCCGTAATTTCAACGACTTGATTCAGTAGTTCATCAATACCCTGCCCTTTATAGGCAGAAACCAACGCCATCGGAATTGTCGAAACTTTATGCTGTCTGGAAAATTCGGCGTAGGCGTCCTCATCCAGCAAATCGACTTTATTATAAACCTCGATAATGCGGTCATCAGATTCATATTCAACACCCAAATCATTCAGAATTTTGATAACATCATTTTTCTGCGCCATGTAATCTTTGCGTGATACATCAATGACATGCACGATAACATCGGCGTGGGTTATTTGCTCTAACGTCGCGCGAAAAGCCGCCACCAAATGAGTCGGTAAATCCGCGATAAAGCCAACCGTATCGGCCAGAATAGCATCCTGATTTTTCGGTAAAGTCACACGGCGCATTGTTGGGTCAAGCGTGGCAAAGGGCAAATCCTCTGCAAAAACATCGGCGTTGGTGATCTTGTTAAATAAAGTCGATTTCCCCGCATTGGTATAACCGACCAAAGAGACAATCGGGAAAGGCACACGCTCTCGACTTTTACGCCCCAAATCACGGGTCTTACGTACATTTTCCAGTTCTTTCTTAAGACGGATAATCTTATCGGCAATCATTCGGCGGTCAAGCTCAATTTGCCTTTCCCCCGGTCCCCCCATAAAACCTGAACCGCCGCGTTGACGCTCCAAATGCGTCCAAGACCTGACGAGGCGGGACTTTTGATATGCCAGTGCAGCCAAATCAACCTGCAAACGCCCCTCTTTTGTTTGTGCGCGCGCACCAAATATTTCAAGAATCAAACCCGTTCGATCAATGATCTTCGTATCCCATTCTTTTTCAAGATTACGTTGCTGGATCGGGCTTAAAGCGCAATTAATAATGACAAGCGCAGGCTCAAGATCAGCAATTTCCGCGCCAACATCTGCGCGTGTTCCTTTACCAAAGAAACTGCCCGCATTGATTTTCGAATAATTCACAACCCGCGTTTGAATAACATCAAGTTCTACCGCCCGCGCCAACCCTTCGGCCTCTTCGAGAACATCTTCAATGTCACGCTGTGCAAAGACGCGTTTATCAATCGGTTGCAGAATATATACGGTGTCAGGGTCTTTCGCCTGAACACCAATATGCATTTTATCTTTTTTAGCCAAAGTATTATACCTCAAAGGCTATGCAGTTAAGACTTATTCGGATGATTCATCATCTTCGTCATTAAGGCTTAAGGGGCCACCTGGCATAATCGTAGAAATCGCATGTTTATATATAAGCTGAATATGTGAATCACGACGCAATAAAACCGAGAAATTATCGAACCACGTTACGATTCCCTGAAGTTTTACACCATTCACAAGAAAAACAGTGACAGACATTTTTTCCTTACGAATTTTGTTCAGAAAGACATCTTGTACATTTTGTATTTTATCGGCCATTTTAATTTCCTAAGCTCTTATTATTCCACAATTTAATTATATGCCCAATGAATTCAGGCGACACCACATTCTTAGAGCAATTCATCTAGATTGCAACCAAAATCTCTTTTAATTGAGAATAATTCTCAAAAGTTATAATTGGCGCGTATTTCCGCAGCAATTCCTGCGTATCCTCATGCCCTCTCAGGAACAAAGATTCGCAGCCTGCACCTTGCGCGCAAGCAAGATCATTTTCAGTATCACCAACATACCAAATCTTACTGGTTTTACGATCAATACCCGCCTGTTCCAAAGCGAGTAACAATGGCGCAGGTGACGGTTTATCGACCTCCGCGTCCCCTGCCCCAACAATTACTGTGAAATATTTTTGCCACCCCAAATGCTCAACCTCCAAGGCGATTAGATCGGATTTTTTGTTACTCACAATCCCCATTGGGATATTTTGTGCATGGAAATAATCCAACACTATTTTTCCATCCGCTATGATTGGAATTTTATGGCTGTTCTGAACAACATATTTCCCGAAGATCTCTTTTGCTTCTTCACATTTTTCCTTGTAAATTGCTGGGTACAATGTATCTCTTGGCTTACCAAAATATTGTTTATACTCCCCATCCTTAAACGGTTGAAACCCCAAAGCCACCAACGTATGGCTATGCGCGTCATTCAAGAAACCATAGCTGTCCACCAAAGTACCATCCCAATCCCAAAATACAGCGTCAGGTTGTTGAATATTCTGCTCTAAACTCATGCTTTATTACCCCGTATGTAGCGGTTTTGTTTAACTGAAAAACTTATATGTTCAATATCGATGACCTCACCATATATTTTATAGGCGGTCTTTTTATAGCTATCGGTGATATCACTGACCAAGAACTCTGCGCGCCCCCGACGCGTTATTTTATCGGCGAGTTCTGGGTGACGCCCCAGATATTCATTCAGCTTTTGCGGGATAATTTCATCTTGTGTAAGCAAGGCTATACCCGCGCCGATAATGCGGCGGATCTCATCCTTCAAAAACGGATAATGCGTACAGCCCAGAATAAGACACTCTATATCATTACTCAATAAAGGGTGAAGATAATGCTCCAACACAGAAGGAACCCAAGGCATACCCTCATGCTCAATCAAAGGAACGAGCAAAGGTGTTTGCGTCTGAAATATCTGAATACCCTGCTCCAGCTTTTGCAGTTCATCCTCATAGACATTGGAATGCACCGTATAATTAGTTGCAATCAGACCAAGGCGTTTATAACCATCATCGCGCGCACATTCCAGTGTCGGCACAACAACGCCCAAAATACGGCGATCTGAATATTGACTGGTGGGCAGATAGTCTTGCTGTAACGTTCGCAAAGCCGAAGCACTGATCGTGTTACATGCGGTAATAATCAAGTTACAATCTTGCGCGAACAAAAACTCAACCCCACGCTTACTATATTCATAAATGGTCTCTTTTGATCGATTGCCATAGGGTAAGTGCAACGTATCGCCGAAATATATAATATCTATATCTGGCAGGTATTCGCGAATTGATTTTGCAATCAACAGCCCACCCAACCCTGAATCAAAAATACCGAGCTTCATGCGCCTATAACCTTAAAATAAATCAACATGCACACAGAGCATCTTCTCAACCAAGCGCGCCTTTTCTGCCGAAGCAAGAATAATGATGTGATCCTTCGGTATAATACTGCAATTATTCTTGGGAATGATGACCTTACCATCACGAATAATTGCACCAATCACCACGCCTGCGGGGAATTCTAAATCTTGTATATTTTTATTTGCGATGCTTGATGAATCAGATATCTCAATTTCCATCAGTTCGAATTCACCATCACGGATATTATGAATGCCCTTAATGCGCCCTCTTCTAACATGTTGCATGATACTGGCTACAATGATTGACTTTGGCGACACCATCACATCAATACCAAGAGGGCCAACCAACGGATAATAAGCATGATTATTAACCAAGGTGATAACGCGCTGGCATCCATATTGCTTCGCCAATAATGAGCCGAGAATATTACTCTCATCATCATTCATCAACGCGATATAGGTTTCCGCCGTTGCCACGGAGGCTTCATCCATAACAGAACGCTCCAACGTATCCCCGTTTAGGATAATGATATTTTCCAGCTCTTCACTTAAAAATTGAGCCCGCCCATCATTATGTTCAATTACCTTTAACTGAAGACCAGAGACATTATCTTGCAACTCCTTAATTAAGGACAGCCCGATATTCCCGCCACCTGAAATAATAATGCGACGGGCTTCTTTCTCTAAATGCCCGAAAGCCGCCATAACACGGCGTAAATGCTTGCTATCAACAATGATGTAAGCCTCATCACCAACTTCCAGCATATCATTCTCATCGGGAATAATATTTTTAGTTCCTCTGGCAATCGAGATGATAGAAAAAGACAACTCAGGAAATAATTTATCAAGCTGCCCAAGTTGTGTATGCAAGACAGGACAATCATCTAAGCACACAACACCGATTAAATGCGCCTTACCCTCCGCAAGGCGAAGCGCGGTCGTCGTACCAGGAATCGCAAGTTTTTGCAAAATACTTTGCGCGACAAGAGTTTCCGGCGAGATAATAACATCGATGGGCATATGCGCGCGACTGAACAGATTTGACCATGATGGATCAAGATAAGCCTGTCTGCGGATACGCGCAATTTTCTTTGGAATACCAAATAATGAATGCCCGATTTGACACGCGATCATATTAATTTCATCATTTTCAGTCACCGCAATAATCAAATCACAATCATTCGCCCCCGCCGCGTTCAAAATATCAGGGTCAGAAGCATGCCCTGTCACTGTATTCACATCCATAATATAATGAATCTGGCTTAATAGATCACTTTTGGGATCAATGACAGTGACATCGTTATCTTCCTTAGAAAGATATGCCGCAATACTTGAGCCAACCAAATCAGCACCACAAATAATAACTCTCATAATTTCTCTCTCAATGTACGAGGTTTGACGATACCCGATTTATTAGAAAAACAGTGTACTATGCCACGCTTTGTTTATCATTAGAAAAAACATCCAGCGACTTTAATTTCCTGTGCAGAGCAGAACGCTCCATCCCGACAAATTCAGCAGTTTTGGAGATATTACCATCAAATTTATTCACCTGTGACAGTAAATAATGCCGCTCAAAGCACTCTCTGGCTTCGCGCAACCCCATTTGCATCATGGTATCAACGAACAGGGACATATTATCCACGCCTTGATCGCCATTATTTGCACTACCTCCACCAAATTCAGGGGGAAGGTTCTCTATATCAATTGGCTTATCAAGGTTTTCGTTCATAATGGATATCCATTCCAAGACATTATGCAATTGCTTTATATTACCCGGCCATTGATATGCGCGTAATTTGGCCACGGCCAATTCGGAAAAACTTAAGGATGAATAATGCGCGATCAACTCGATAATGTCCTGCCTTCTTTGACGCAAGGGCGGCATATGCACAGGGACAACATTAAGGCGATAATATAGATCTTCACGAAATGCGCCACTGGAAATTTTTTCATCAACATCGGTGCTAGTCGTTGCTATAACACGAATATCTACGGGGATTTTATGATTTGACCCGACTTTATGATACGCTGCATCCTGTAAAAAATTCAAGACCTTACCTTGTGTCTCGATTGGCAAACTCATCACCTCATCAAGCAATAAAGTCCCGCCATTAACCAATTCCAATAAACCGGATTTAACACCCTTATCCTGAGCATTTTGAACCGTCCCGAACAGCTCCATCTCCAGCTTTTCAGAATCCATACTGGCACAGTTCAAAACCATAAAGGGCATGTCCCCACGTACAGATTTTTCATGTATATATTGCGCGGAAATATTCTTTCCACTGCCCGCTTCACCAGTGATTAGGATACGGCTGTTTGTTGGTGCAACCTTATCCAAGGTCTGCCTTATTTGCGCCGGTATTTCTGCTGTAAAATTTTGGCCACGCTGCACAGTACGTTGCTTTAAATCTATATTTTGTTGCTTCAATGTCGCATTTTCCAAGGCACGATGTATCATAAGCAAAAGCCGGTCACTCTGAAATGGCTTCTCAATAAAATCATACGCGCCCAATTTTATGGCAGAGACCGCGGTTTCAACAGTTCCATGCCCACTAATCATGATAAAGGGCAATGTAGGGTATGTTTCCTTGGTGGTTTTCAAAATTTTAATACCATCATCCTGACTACCCTGTAACCAGATATCCTGAATAATAAGGTCAGGTACATCATTATCAATAATGGTATAAGCATCATTACTGTTATGCGCCGCAAGAGTGGTATAGCCCTCATCCTCCAGCAAGCCTTGTATCAACATACAAATGTCTTTTTCATCATCAATAATCAGTATTTTTTCGTGCATATTATGTGCTATCCTTTGATGTAATATATGGCTTTGGAAAAGTTAAAACAACACAAGCCCCACCTTTATCATGCCAATTCTCGGTGACAAGCAACCATTGCGGCGCGCCCAAAAATATATCGCCATTATGGTCTTCCATAATTTTCTTCACGATCGCCAAGCCAAGACCTGTGCCTTTAGGTTTATGCGTAACATACGGCTCTGTCAGTTTGGATAGGTCTTCTCCCTTAGGAAAGCCCAAGCCATTATCCGTAATTGCGACAAAGACCTCATCTTGATTATGTTGGCCAATCAGAATATCAATTTCTCCGATATTATTATTGGAAACCCCGTGTTTTGTATGGATTGAATCAATTGCATTTTGTAACAAGTTTGTCACAATCTGACGCAATTGCTGCGCGTCAAAGCTAATGACAATATCATCGTCACTTTTGATAAAGTTAAAGTTTATATCGCCATGTGCCTGTTTTGATAAAATCAAAGATTCTTCGATATGCTTACTCAAAATTCCAGTTTTCAACACTGGATTAGGCATCCGCGCAAAAGATGAAAACTCATCAACCATACGACCAATATCGCCAACATGTTTTATAATAGTATCCGTGCATTGTTCAAAAGTATCAGGGTCTGCCGTTATTTCCTTAAGATATTTACGCTTTAAACGCTCCGCAGAAAGCTGAATCGGCGTTAGAGGATTTTTGATTTCATGAGCAATCCGACGCGCAACATCCGACCAGGCCGCTTTTCTCTGCGCGGCTTGCAGTTCGGTAATATCATCAAAGGTAATAATAAGACCTGTGGTGTCTTGCTCCAACTGTTCAATTACAATATTGAACATAAAACTACGCTGATTGCCATTACTCGATAAAACCTGAATTTGTTCCTGTATTGCTTTTTTAGGATTGCTGGCAACTTTATCCAAAACATCTTTCAGCTCTGGAAAAATATCAAGGATATAACACCCTGTTATGTCAGTTTGTTCTGTCGATAATAAGTTCAGGGCAGATTGGTTGGCAAGATTAATATCCCCTTGATTATCAACACCAATAACCCCTGATGATACACCCGCCAAAACGGTTTCAATTAACCGTCTTCGGCTATCAATTTGTCTATTTGCGTCAATCAGTTCATCTCTTTGGCTCTGAATTTGATTGGTCATACGATTAAAGGAGCGCGCCAGATATTCAAACTCTTCCAATCGCTTTGCATTGGGAATACGCGTTGTTAAATCCCCTGCCCGCACACGATCAGCAGCGTTAATCAGCTCCCCAATCGGATTTACAAGTTGACGGGCAAGCAACAACCCCGACCAAATCGCCGCCAGTAACAGCAACAAGCCAACCACAATAAAAATCATCGTCACCGTGATTTGCATGCCTGAATAGCTTGCTTGAAGATTATCGTAATCTTCTATCGCCAATTTTGCCGCGTTAAGGTGCAACAGAACTTTTGGATCAACCATTCGCCCGACAAACAAATACGCATTCACCATGTTATTGAGCTTGACCAACGCCCTGACTCTATCTTGGCTTTCTCCCATCGTTAAGATAACATCACCCTGATCGGCCTGCCTTAGCATATAATCGGGCGGCGTTTCATATTCCAGTGCAAAGCTGAGCGAAGAACGTGCCAAAACCCGTCCCTTTTTATCTATTACAATCGCCTCAGACAAATTTCTAAAGAAAGATTGCGTATCCATCGCCTTTAAAAACATTTTTTGGTCAAGCATTAGAATATCCGCCTGCCGGTCTAAATCATTCGCCATTGCCATCGTATCGGCGCGAATGACACGCTTATGCTCCTCCAAATACGATTCTGCCACAGCTTGGGATTCATGAATTGCGGTCTGAACGCGCTGCGAGAACCATGCCTCTATACCGAAATGAAAGAAAAAGGCCGAAAACACCGTCATCAAAATTGTCGGAACGGACACCAGAATACTGAATATATACACCAACCGCACATGAAGGTGAGAGCCAGCAATACCGCGTTTTTTTCCGCTCCACACGCTGACGATACGGCGCGCAATTAACGACACCAGCAACAGTAAAATGATAAGATCGACGTTCAATAATGTAATCACCAAGTTCGGATCATTGCCAAAGGGCGGTGTTTTCGTCAGGGCAGCATAAGTGATAAACCCGCTGATAATTGACGCAATCACCAATAATATACCAACCTTCGTACGCCATGACCGATATTTCAGGCGCGAAAAATGCATACCAGAAAATGCCTTAAAAACCATCTCCCTAAATGTCAGGCGGTTTCTCTGTATATCCTGCGCGATTGCCGGATCTTTATTTTTTATGTGTATTGACAAAAGTGATCCTGCTATAAGTAATTTCGTTTACATGCGTACACATTAAGAGTGTTGCATTTTTACAACTAATTACATAAAAAGACAACAAAATTCGACGTTTAATAAGGTATAGCCCCTATGCAGCCCACCCCAAAATTCAGTGTTATTATTGTTGCCGCAGGCAGCGGTACACGGTTAGGCGCAGATACCCCAAAACAATATAGAGAGATTTGCGGGCATACGATCTTGCGTCATACCCTTGAAATATTCATGGCAATGGACACCCTTCAACAGGTCTGCGTGGTCATAAATCCTGAGCATAAACCCTTATTCGACGCAGCTACAAGTGGCTTGAACAACATCAAATTTTGCCACGGCGGCGAGGAGCGAAAAGACAGTGTCTATAATGGAATTAAATCTTTATCTGATTTAAAAGATGAAGATATTATTTTGATACATGATGCCGCGCGACCCTTTGTGCAAGACACAGAAATTAATGCACTACTCACTGCTATGAAAAGCCACAAAGCCGCAAGCCTCGCCCACCCTATCGTGGATAGCTTAAGCTATTGCGATCAAAATAATTTTACAACCAACCGCATTCCGCGCGAGCATCTATGGAACATACAAACACCGCAGGCCTTCCATTATGGCACATTAAAACAGGCGCATGAGCAATGCGATGAGAGCAAAAGCTATACGGATGATACTTCCCTTGTCTCGGCACTTAATATTCCCGTAAAATTCGTCAAGAGCAGCAAAAGCAATTTCAAAATCACACTGGCTGAGGATTTAACATTGGCAGAACATATTTTATCCACGAAGTTATCCACAGATATACGCACAGGTTTAGGCTATGATGTTCACGCCTTTGATGATGAGGCGAAAGATGTAACCCATACGCGCCTCTACGGTGTAGATATTCCCCATAACCGAAAGCTGAAGGGGCATTCCGATGCCGATGTCGGGTTACACGCCTTAACCGATGCCATATTAGGCGCAATTGGTGAAGGCGATATCGGGCTGCATTTCCCGCCAAGCAATATGGACTTCAAAAATATGGACAGCGCCATTTTTCTGGAACACGCCATGAAGCTGCTGCGTGATAAAGGAGGCGCATTGATTAATGCCGATATAACGTTGATTTGTGAACGCCCAAAAATCGGCACATATCGTAAGCAGATTATCGCCCGCCTTGCAGAAATCCTTGATGTATCCCCCAAACGAATTAATATCAAAGCAACCACCTCTGAAAAACTTGGTTTTACAGGGCGTGAGGAAGGGATTGCTGCCCAAGCCGCAGTTTCCGTTTCATTACCATCTCTGGACAAGGATTAAACACACATGAAATTCAATTACAAAGTCCCCGAACAACTTGATACAAAAGAACCCTATGTCTGGCTCGCCAGTTGGTTTGGCTGTGGCTTCATTAACCCTGCCCCCGGCACTTGGGGCAGTTTAGGTGCATTACCCTTCGGCATTATCCTCTACATGTTTGGCGGCGCATCAGGCCTCGCCGTGGCGGCATTTATCATCACGCTAATCGGTCTGTGGTCTGCGGATAAATTCGATAAAGCAATGGATGGGCATGACTCTAAGATGATTGTGATTGATGAAGTGGCAGGACAATGGATTGCCCTTATCCCTGCCGCGTTAAACCCTGTCCTAATCCTGATTGCCTTTCTTTTATTCCGCTTTTTTGATATCCTGAAACCATGGCCTATCAGCTTTATTGACAAAAAAGTATCGGGTGCGCTCGGCGTTATGGGGGATGATATTCTCGCAGGGGTCTTTGCTGCAATTTGCGTAATCGGCCTTTCAACTGTTTTGTAAGCTCTTTTTGATGGAGATAGCCCTATGGATAACCTTGTTGACACATTAAGCAAAGCCTTACTTAAAAAGGAATTAAGGTTAGTCACCGCCGAAAGCTGCACCGGTGGTATGATAAGCATGGCCATCACCGAACGCGCCGGATCATCCGCTGTCTTTGATCGTGGCTTTGTCACCTACTCCAACACAGCAAAGCAAGATCATTTGAATGTCTCACCTAATATATTAAACCATTACGGCGCGGTCAGCATGCAATGCGCGGATGCAATGGCTCTGGGTGCATTAGAAAACAGCAAAGCGGATATTGCTGTATCTGTGACAGGCATCGCAGGCCCCGGTGGTTCGGATAAAAAACCCATTGGGCTTGTTTATATCGGTATCGCCGTGACTGGCAGAGAACCGCAAGTCACGGAATGTCATTTTTCAGGTGAGCGAAGCGAGGTACGCAAGCAAGCCTGCGAAAAATCCTTAACCCTTTTGATCGAGACCACTCTCACCATATAGCTGCTTTGCGCGCGTCTCAAACGCACCAACCATGCGCTGCATCACTTCGGTAAAAAAAACACCGATAAGATTTTGCAAAATTCTGTTCTTGAACTCAAAATCCACAAAGAAATCAATCGTACAAGAACCGTCCTCCTCACGAATAAATTTCCAGTGATTGGACAAATACCGCATAGGGCCAGAAAGATACTCAACGTGCAAATGATCGGGCGCGTTCAAAACAACCTTTGAACCAAATTTCTCACGCACCATTTTATAGCCAATCGTTAGATCAGCATAAAGGACATCATCCCCCTCGCGCTTTGTAATACGGCTGCTGATACACCACGGCAAAAATTCAGGATAACGCGCAACATCAGCCACCAGATCAAACAGCTGCTCTGGCGTATAGGGAAGGTTTCGTTTTTCGGCGTGTGTTGTCATAATATAATGCAGGAGCAGGGGAATATAAATTTACTCGGCGGCAATTGCTCCGTGTTTCTCGGCACGCGCAACTTTCAGCTTCTGGAAATCATCACCCGCATGATGGGATGAGCGCGTCAACGGCGATGCAGAAACCATAAGAAAGCCTTTTCTTTTCGCCATTTTTGTCAATTTTTCGAATTCCTCGGGCGTCCACCACTTCATAATCGGTGCATGTTTTGGCGTTGGCTGTAAATATTGACCAATGGTAATAAAATCAATACGGGCGGCGCGCATATCGTCCATCACTTGCGAAACCTCTTCCATTGTTTCACCCAGACCAACCATCATGCCGGATTTTGTGAATATAGATGGATCAACGTCCTTTACGCGCTCCAACAAACGCAGAGAACGGAAATAACGCGCCCCTGGTCTAATCGATTGATATAGGCGCGGAACAGTCTCGATATTATGATTAAACACGTCAGGCTTCGCGGCAATGACATGGTCTATATCTTCGATATTACCTTTGAAATCACCTGGCAGAATTTCAACCGTGGTATCAGGCGTTTTCATACGGATCGCCATAATGGTTTTGGCGAAGTGATCCGCGCCACCATCTTTTAAATCATCACGATCAACTGCCGTGATAACCACATGCTTCAGTCCCATTTGCATCGTCGCCACGCCAATACGCAAAGGCTCCAGCTTATCAACCTCATCAGGCTTTCCTGTTGCAACATTACAAAACGCACAAGCACGGGTACATACCTCACCCAAAATCATAAAGGTCGCGTGTTTTTGCTGCCAACATTCGCCGATATTGGGACATCCGGCCTCTTCACAAACCGTGGTTAATTTCTGCTTACGGACAATATCCCTTGTCTCGGAATATACTTTTCCTTGTGGTGCAGGCACACGTATCCAGTCCGGCTTACGTCCTGCGGGACGGTCAGGATTCTTCTGCTTTTCAGGGTGGCGTTTGGCCTTATCTAGTAATTTTGGGTTATAAGTCATAATATCTAATCTTGCTTAGTTATTGGTCTTCCGCGCTTTTCCATATATGACCTCTGTCTTACAGTCTGCACCCAAACTTTTCAAGACTTCATCAATAAGTTTGAATTTCTCACTACAGGTCGACAATGATTTGATTGGTAACACATCCATTCCCGCATATTCAGGCTGTTTCTTTGATTCTTCTGATAATTTCGCCATTGAAATAAACAGAGCCGTATATTCCACTGTCGCACTTATTTTATCTTCCGTATATTTAATATCCGTAATTGTACGCCTAAGACTTACATCAAATAACCTACCAGATTTCGCCTTTATATCTGCCAAAGCCTCCTCACGTGTTCGCATTATTGTGATAATGCGTTCGCCTTTATTGGATTTCATTTCCCGTTTAAAAACCGCCCCCTCAACCGTATGAAGTTTCGTTAATCTTATAATTTCATCTACATCCAGCGCGGCTTTGGTATAAAGTTTCTCCGTTTTTTGAAAAAGTTCCTCTATTTCCAAACCGGTCAGGTGCTGTGTCTGCGCTTGTGCAGATAGAGACATAAACATCACCATAAATATATATGATAAAAGGCTTATAAAACGCATAAAACTCTCTCCATTAAACTTTTTCACATAAACAAAAAACACTAAGACCAAATAATTTATTAAACGAAAACAGGCTCATAAGCTCCACATCATGCAGCGCAATCAGAGTTTTGTTCATATTATCGGAATAGAGCTTTAACTCACTCTTACCTTCGATTTTCCCTTGGTTAAACAGAATTTTTTTAACAAAGCGAATAACCGCAACCACAGGAAATAACGAGCCAAAGAAATAACGGCTCTTCACAGGACGCAAGCCCGCCTCACGAATGGTTTTTTCCATCATTTCAATCGTATAGCGTCGGTAATGCTCCAAAAAAACATCATGCCCTGACCACATAAATTGAAACGCGGGAACAGTAATTAAAACCTTGCCATTTTTAGGCATACTATCCGCATATTCCTTAAGCAGCGCAACATCGTCCTCTACATGTTCAAGAACATCCATCATCAGGGTTAATCCCTGCGTTGTTTTTTCAATGGATTTTACGAACTTAATCGGCTTTCCATTTTGGCTCTCTTCCTTTTCCTCATCGTAGTTCGGGTCAACACAAACCGCGCTTTGACAAATATTATGATCCAATAATTGACGAGAGAATATACCAGACCCCGCCCCAACATCCAGAACCTCATCAGTCTTTATATTGCCCAGAAAGCACCGCATTGCCTTGCCCTTTGATACATAATACCAATGACCATGAATCTTATCGCCGAGAATATCTTCTTCTTTTAAATCCATAATAAATCTACATTTCTTAACTATTCAGGAGAAATAAACATATCGGGTTGCTGGCTGTATTGCAACGTATCTTGATGAGTCACAATATGCATCTGCACCCAAGATGCGTCCCCATGCATTAAAAAACCTTCTGTTTCAACGAAACCATATCTTTGCGACATTTCAAACATATCTACATTTGATTTTAATATAGCTGCTTTCAATGGCTTTTTACTTTCATGAGCCATATCCAATGCAATATCTAAGCGCACTGCCCAAATCCCCATTCCCTGATAATTCGGTTCAATATATCCTTTTTTAAGGATGATAGCCTGGCCATCGTCATGAATTGAAAAGCATCCCGCCCTCTTATTATTTATAAAAACTATATAATTATCATTTTCATAAAAATCAGAAGAGAAAAATTCATGCTGCTGCTCTTCTGGCCATTCACCTGCAAGGGAAACAACATCCTGCATCACTGTGCGTTTAGCCAAACCATAGCAATAGTCATAATCTTCTTTAGCTATGCTATTCTCTTTATCCGTTCCCACAGAGCGAAAAAAAACATCCTCGCCATTATTCAATGTCATAAGCTTTTCCATAGCGATACCCTTACCATAAAATAATTAAGAACTCTAAAAATGTATAGCTTTCCCGTAAGCATCCAAAACGCTCTCATGCATCATTTCGGATAATGTCGGATGTGGGAAAATAGTGTGCATCAGCTCTTCTTCCGTGGTTTCCAGAGTTTTTCCAACGACATACCCTTGAATCATTTCTGTCACTTCCGCACCAATCATATGCGCGCCGAGCAGCTCACCCGTTTTTTCATCAAAAATCGTCTTAACTAAGCCATCCGGCTCCCCCAAGGCGACGGCCTTACCATTACCAATAAACGGAAAACGACCAACCTTTATTTTATAGCCCTGATCCTTTGCCGCTTGTTCTGTCATACCAACAGACGCTACTTGCGGATGGCAATATGTACACCCAGGAATATTAGACTTATTCAGCGGATGAACGCCCTTTTGCCCTGCTATTTTCTCAATACAGATAATGCCTTCATGCGATGCTTTATGCGCCAACCACGGCGCGCCTGTCACATCACCAATCGCATAGACACCCTTTTCATCGGTTTCCAGCCATTCATTGGTGATAATATGCCCGCGATCCAACTTTATTTTGGTTTTCTCCAAGCCGATATTTTCTATATTTGCCACAATACCAACGGCGGAAATTACAACATCAACGGTAATCTCTTGCTTACCTTTCGCGGTCTCTACGCTCACTTTGACATTGGTTTTTGATTTATCCAGCTTTAGCACCTTCGCATTGGTCAAAATCTTCATACCCTGCTTTTTGAACGCCTTATGCGCCAGAGCCGAAATTTCTGCATCCTCAACTGGTAAAACACGATCCATCACCTCAACAACAGTGACTTCCGCGCCCATAGAGCGATAAAAACTCGCAAATTCAATACCAATCGCGCCAGAGCCAATCACCAACAACGATTTTGGCATTTCTTCAGGCACCATTGCTTCCTTATACGTCCAGACCAGTTTTTTATCAGGCTCAATCCCCGGTAAAACCCGCGCACGCGCACCTGTCGCAACAATAATGTGCTTGCCAGAAAGCGTTTCGATAAGTTTACCGTCTTTTTCAACCGCAACTTTACCGCCGCCTTGCAACTTACCCCAGCCATCAAAAACCGTGACTTTATTCTTCTTCAACAAATGTTTTATACCGCCCGAGAGCTGCCCCGCGATACCGCGTGATCGCTTCACTATTTTATCAAGGTCAAAGCTCACATCCTTTGCTGATAATCCGAACTCATCCAGATTATGAAGTTGGTGATATATTTCGCTAGATTTCAACAAAGCCTTGGTCGGAATACAGCCCCAATTCAAACAAATACCACCTAAATGCTGTGCCTCGACTACGGCTGTTTTCATACCAAGCTGCGCCGCGCGAATCGCCGCAACATAGCCACCAGGACCACCACCGATAATGACAATATCAAAACTTTTACTCATTTATTGGAATCCTGACTGAAAATTTATTAAAGAATATTATTTTTATTACTATAAATACCAAAACGCTCGCATTAAAAATAACCATGATCTATGCGTTCTATAAGATCCATAACTTGCTCCTCACCTTTATCAGATTCAGACAAAACATCGCAAGGTGTCTTATGCCCCAAAACCGCTTTACTGCTGACCAACCACTCAGCAATTTTACTATCCTCATGCCCGAAGACTTTCTTCGCTTTATCCCACACCTGCGGATGTTCTGTTTTCACAGCATCCGCAACCGCGCTAAAACTGAAGGCTGCTGTTTTGATATCTTTAGGCATGCCCTATAATCCTTTATTCAATACGCCATCAAGAAAATTTTCCACTTGTTCGATCGACTGCGCGCGCAAAGGGTCTTCAGGAAATTTTGTAAATTCCTCTTCGGGGCCAAACAGGACAAGTGGCTTGTTATACATCAAAGCAAGGGAAACCTCATTCCGTGTCCCATGAGAACCAGGCATAATAACCAAAGCCTTAGCCGTCATCACATTAACCAAATTACGGCTGAACGGCATTTGGTCGCTCTGTGCTTTTGTACTTAACGGCGTTATCATCGGGACTTCGATATAGGGGTTTGGGTATTCCTCTGTATCCAGCTTTTGTCCTTTATAATCAACAGCAGGCAAAATACCAATTGCAACACCTCTACGGTTATCAATCTCGGTAAAACCACGTGCAACCTCGGTCATAACACCGCCGCCCGCACCTGTTAAAAGATTATAGCCACAATTCGCCAGCAATTCCCCCACAGGATAGGAAAAATCATGCCATGGTGTCTCATGAGAGCCCATTACACCGATAATCGGATATCTATTCACACTCATTTTACAAATCTCCTATACAAGCATCGCCACGGGGTTTTCAATGTATTGTTTAAATATTTTCAAGAATTCCGCACCGACCGCGCCATCAACACAACGGTGATCCAACGATAATGTGCAATTCATCACGGTTCTTATTTCGATTTGACCGTTAATCACAACGGGGCGTTGATCGCCTGCACCAATGGCAAGAATACACCCTTGCGGTGGATTAACAATTGCGGCAAATTCCTTCACCCCAAACATACCAAGGTTAGAGATAGAGAATGATCCCCCCTGAAATTCTGCGGGTTTCAATTTGCCTTCACGCGCACGCCCTGCCAAATCTTTCATCTCGGCTGAAATATCGCGCAAGCCCTTATCCTCAGCCGCCTTAATAATTGGTGTGATCAGCCCCGTTGGTGTCGAAACCGCGACAGAGATATCAGCCTTCACAAATTGTTGTATGGCATCATCCGTCCATGACACGTTGGCGGCGGGATACGCCTTTAACGCCGCGGCAGATGCCTTTATAATAAAATCATTCACCGAAATTTTATACGCGCCATTCGCTGCATCATTCAGCGCTTTACGCGCCGCCAATAAATTATCCAATATACATTCCACAGTCAGATAGAAATGCGGCACAGTTTGCTTTGATTCAGACAGGCGTTTTGCAACGACTTTACGAATATTATTATTCGGAATTTCCGTATAGGCCATGCCAAAGACATTGGTTTTAATTGCTGGATCATCATATGTGACCGCTTGCGTTGCACTTGCTGCTACAGACGGCGCAGCGGCAGCCGCTCCTGCATTTTCAACATCCGCTTTAACCACACGTCCACGCGGGCCAGTGCCTTTAATGCTGGTCAAATCAATCCCTGCATTTTGTGCAAGGCGTTTCGCCAAAGGCGAAGCAAAAACACGATCACTAGATGTACTTTGTGACGCAGGAGCTGGCACAGGCGCTGAAGACTCTTCCGCCTGTGGTTTATTTTCAACCTGTGGCGCAGTTTCTGTAACAACAGGCAACGCAGCAGAAGAAACATCACCAATATCACTCGCGCTTTCACCGTCTTCCAGTAAAACCGCAATCACATCATTAACAGGAACATTCTCCGTCCCCTCCGCGACCAAAATCTTCCCGATAATCCCCTCATCAACAGCTTCAACTTCCATTGTCGCTTTGTCTGTTTCGATCTCAGCAATCACGTCACCAGATTCAACTGTATCACCTTCGGCCTTGAGCCATTTGGCAAGTGTCCCGTCTGTCATCGTAGGGGATAAAGCAGGCATTGTAATATTTATCGGCATTGTCTATACGCATTCATGTTGAAGTTAACTTGAAACCCGAGGGCACTGACTTTTTCCATGAGAAGCGGTACTTTGTTCGCATCTTTCATTTTAAATGATAACCCCCCATTCATTACATAATATTTTTCTTCTGCACTTGGGTATCCACCTTGATTATTATGAATAATATTGTAATTTATATTATGCAACACAATATCCGAAATTTCTAAATCAGCGGCAAGCTTAAAAATTTTATCACGCTTAGAATTTATATAAGCCTGAAATCCATCTAATGCCACTGGAATCTGATTAAAACTAACCCCCAGTGTAGCAGTCTCAACCATATCACACGTAGGGTCATTTAAATTTGACGCTCGTTTAGATTTTGCGAAGGAATCAAACGCCGCCATAGATACAACCGTTATCAACGTACATAAAAGAATTTTATTCATTGCTCTCTCCTGATTTTAAAATCATTTTGCTTATAAAACGATGCCCCTAACCATTGGTCATTTAATCGGCATAACACACTTTTTTCACCGCTGCGACGATATCCTTGGGCTTTGGCAAAGCCAAATCTTCCAGATTCGCAGCATAAGGCATTGGCACATCCGCCCCGCAAACGCGTGTCACAGGTGCGTCCAGATAATCAAAGGCATGCTCACCGCAAAGTGCGGCGATCTCTGCGCCGATCCCCGCGAAAGGCCAGCCCTCTTCTACTGATACTATGCGATTTGTTTTCTTGACGCTTTCCAGGATCGTCCAACGATCAAGCGGACGAATAGTACGAAGGTTTATCACCTCTGCATCAATACCCTGCTCCGCAAGTTCAGTGGCGGCCTCTAATGCTTTACCAACCATAATGGAATACGCAACGATGGTGACATCCGTACCTGCACGCTCAATCTTTGCACGCCCGATCGGGATTTCAAAATCCTCGGATGTCGGCACGTCAAAGCTCTGCCCATACATCATTTCATTCTCAAGGAAAATAATCGGATTTGGATCACGGATAGATGCCTTCATCAACCCCTTTGCATCCGCCGCCGACCACGGCGCAACAACTTTTAAGCCCGGCACATGTGCATACCAACTGGCATAACACTGGGAATGCTGTGCGCCCACACGCGATGCCGCGCCATTGGGGCCACGGAAAACAATCGGACAACCCAGCTTCCCCCCCGCCATATACAGCGTCTTACCCGCAGAATTAATAATATGGTCAATCGCCTGCATACCAAAGTTCCACGTCATAAATTCGATAATTGGCTTTAAGCCATTCATCGCAGAACCAACCGCCATACCCGCAAAGCCATGCTCCGTAATGGGTGTATCAATCACACGGCGCGCGCCAAACTCATCCAACAGCCCTTGAGAAATTTTGTATGCCCCTTGATATTCCGCAACTTCTTCACCCATTAAATACACACGATCATCAGCGCGCATTTCCTCTGCCATCGCATCACGCAATGCATCACGAACAGTTTGGTTAATTGTGTCCGTAAAGGATGCCTCATCAAAAGGCGGAGGCTCAATCACTTTGCCTTGAGCATAAAGGATATCACGATTTTCAATAATCGCACCTGCCGCTTGCGCCACATCACCAGAAGACTGAACAGACACAGATGCGATCACGGATTCATCAACAACAAAATCATCATTGGAAGACACAGAAATAACCGCAGCCAAAGAAGCATCACCAATATCATCCGCACTCTCACCATCCTCCAAAAGAATAGCAATCGGCGAATTCACTGGAACACCTTCCGTGCCTTCGCTGACAAGAATTTTACCGATAATACCCTCATCAACAGCCTCAACCTCCATCGTGGCTTTATCCGTTTCGATTTCCGCAATCACTTCACCTGCCTCAACGGCGTCCCCTTCGGATTTTAACCATTTGGCCAAATTCCCCTCGGTCATCGTTGGCGATAGTGCGGGCATTAAAATTTGTATTGGCATATTATTAAACCTATTTCTAATATCAATTATTGTGGCGTATCGGAGTTAAAAATTATAAATCCACCTTAATTTAGCTGCGGGAATAAACTCCCCCAGCAAGGGTTGTGATGATTTATCCTGCTCGCTCATACTAAACCCTCTCCACCAAAATATCTGTCCAAAGCTCATCAACATGCGGTTCAGGACTGGCTTGCGCGAATTCTGCCGCCTCGCTCACGATGGTCTTGATGTCTTTGTCTGTTTGCTTCAATTCCGCTTCCTCTATACCCTGTTTTTGCAGCATATCTTTGACTTGCGTAATCGGGTCACGCTCCGTCTTCATGGTCGAAACCTCTTCCTTGCTGCGATATTTCGCAGGATCAGACATTGAATGCCCACGGTAACGATAGGTCATAACCTCCAGAATATAAGGACCACTACCAGAACGAATATAGCTTAGAGCCTGCTCCGCCGCCCTCTGCACAGCAAACACATCCATGCCGTCCACTTGTTCCCCCGGAATACCATAGCCCTCACCACGGCGATAAAGCTGACCTGCGGATGAACGCGAAACACTTGTACCCATACCATATTGATTATTCTCAATCACAAACAGCACAGGCAAATCCCAAAGCGCGGTCATATTGTAACATTCCGCAACCTGCCCCTGATTAGACGCACCATCCCCCATATAGGCGACAGCAACACCGTTATCGCCCTTATATTTATGCGCGAATCCCAGCCCCGCGCCAATGGATGTTCCCGCACCAACAATACCGTGACCACCAAAGAAATTCTTTTCCAGAGAAAACATATGCATAGAGCCACCCTTACCGCGAGAATATCCATCAATGCGCCCTGTCAATTCGGCCATAATCCCCTTAGGATCCATACCACATGCCAACATATGCGCGTGATCCCGATAAGAGGTCACAACCGTGTCCTGAGGCTCTTGCACTGAACTAATCCCCGTGACGACAGCCTCTTGCCCGATATAAAGATGACAAAACCCACCAATCAAGCCCATACCATAAAGCTGACCTGCTTTTTCCTCAAAACGACGGATCATCAACATATCGTAATAGAATTTTTTAAGCTGATCCAAGCCCGCCTTGTCAGTTTTACCTGTTGTCTTTTTAGGGGCTTTTTTAGATGCCGATTTTTTCTTTGTTTTAGACGCTGTCACAGATTTTTTTCCTTCCGATGCAAAGTACATCAAAGCCATTCTAATACGTATAGAATGTGCTACACCATTTTAAAGCGCATTACTAGAGAAAAAAGCCGTTTTTGTGCGGCGCAACATATTGTAATATAAGGATTTTTGAAACATTGTAGCATTTAATGACCAAGCACAATGACCTCGTCCCTATGCTTATAGCCCAGAACGAAACGTACGCGCTCCTCCAGCATATCAGCAGAAAAAGAAGCTGGACGCATCCTGACAACACGCGCCTGAACACTCCCCTTTTCCTGTCGCAAAACATCTAATGTTTTCTGCTTTTCCAGTGACACAGACGTTAACGTCGAAAGACGCGTATAACTGCGTTGCCCCGAAACAGTGTGATAAGAAAAATAAAGACACAGGCAAAGCCCCGCAAATAGCGGTATTTTGCGGTAAAAAGTCAGCCGAATATCTCTTAACGTGTTCATAGAGATATAGAATCACATTCCACCCTGTGGATCAAGCTAAAAAACACATAAAAGTCAACGGCTTAACGTGAACATAAAAGGAACAAGATGAAGTAAACGACTCAATTGATTCACTTTTTTGGAACGAAAATTTTCTAATTATTTCTCGACAAGTCAGCCCACAGACTTTGCCTTATCACATTATCAAGAGTTTCAGAGGAATACTCATTAACAATCCACGCGCCATTACGTATCTCTTTTTCCAGTTGCCCCGCGCCCCATCCAGAATACCCTAAATATATATCGAAACCTTGATCCGCCTGCTCGGGAAATAATTTCCTAAATTTTTTATATCGAAGAACAGACAGACTTTGAGTTCGCCAAGGCGATACGGCTTTCAGTCTATTAATGGCAACAAGGCGCAAAGCAGGAAAGGAAACTGGCCCACCCTGATAGAACGCGACATCATGATCTTTAAACAAACGCTCCTTTAAATTTAGAGATTGCCGAGGTCTATTTAGAATTATCCCTTGAGCCCCTAAAACAGAATGATCAAATATATAAATAACAGTTTGTGCAAAATGCGGATCAGAATCTAACTGCTCAGTTGCAATTAATATTTTGCCAGTCTGCCCTTTATAGGAACCCAAAACACCTGGCAGCGCAAGGAAAATCGCTGCCAACAGGAAATATATTTTTGCGCTTTTTAATCTCTGTATATCCATAGAATAGATTATAGCAAAAAATTCAGCATTTTCAGATTAGCTATATATCTTTATTTCAAATCTGCGCGATAAAATCCTTTACCCTCATATTTGGCTGACGCGTCCAACTGCTCTTCAATACGAAGGAGCTGGTTATACTTGGCAACACGATCAGAGCGCGAAAGTGAGCCCGTCTTGATTTGCCCCGCATTCGTCGCAACAGCCAAATCAGCAATTGTTGAATCTTCAGTTTCACCGGAACGATGCGAAAGGATAATACCAAAGCCGGCCTTTTTCGCCATTTCGATTGTTTCAAGCGTTTCGGTTAGCGTTCCGATCTGATTGACCTTCACAAGAACAGCGTTACCTGCTTTTTCTTCGATACCGCGCTTTAAACGCTTAGCATTTGTGACATACAAATCATCGCCGACAAGCTGAATTTTATCACCAAGCGCAGCGGTTAGAGCCGTCCAGCCATCCCAATCATCTTCAGCCAAACCATCTTCGATAGACACGATAGGATAGCGCGCGCAAAGATCTTCGTAATAGGCAATCATCTCGGCAGAGGTCAGGGACTTACCCTCACCTTCCAACTCGTATTTACCATCCTTATAAAATTCAGTTGATGCGGAATCCAGTGCAATCACAACATCATCTTTCGGCTTATATCCTGCGGCCTTAATAGACTTCATGATGAAATCCAACGCTTCGTCAGAGGATTTAACAGCAGGCGCAAAACCACCTTCATCACCAACATTCGTGTTATAACCTGCATCAGAAAGTTGCTTTTTAAGCGCATGGAAAATTTCCGAACCAATACGCAGAGCCTCACTGAAACTTGTCGCAGAAACAGGCATAATCATAAATTCCTGAATATCAACTGGATTATCCGCATGCGCGCCACCATTAATAATATTCATCATCGGCGTTGGTAATGTATGCGCGTATATTCCACCAATATAGCGATAAAGCGGCATATCCAGCTCCTCCGCCATGGCTTTTGACACGGCCAAAGAAACGCCAAGAATCGCATTCGCACCAAGACGACCTTTGTTTTCCGTACCATCCAGATCAATCATGTCTTGATCGATCTGCATTTGCTCTTCTGCATCTGCGCCGATAAGGTTTTCGTAAATCTCTGTATTCACAAAATCAACTGCCTTTTGAACGCCTTTACCAAGATACGCATTTTTATCACCATCACGAAGTTCAACCGCCTCGTGAACGCCTGTGGACGCCCCTGACGGCACAGCCGCACGCCCTTTTGCACCAGTTTCCAGCAAAACATCAACCTCAACAGTTGGGTTTCCACGGCTATCGAGGATTTGGCGTGCATGAATATCAATAATAGCGGTCATATTTTCTGTCCCTTTTGAATGCTCCGAATGCGAGCGAAAATCTTATGTAAGATGTTTTAGCGAAAAATGCAGAAAAATAAAGGGAAAAGAGAGATTTTTTTCATGAAAGCAAGAACGGAGGCTAGGCCGTTTCATCAACTTCTGTGCCAAGAGCACCGCTTGCGACAGAACCGTCGTCAACATCAAAAAAGCTACTGGAGAATGAGCCATCATCTTGAATCTCAATATTACGTGAGGTTAATGCCGTTGAGGCAAGGCCTGCAATTTGTATTTGAGCCGCAGCGGTTGTCGCACTCGCACCACCTGCAAGTGAGAATAGTTTATTATATGATGATGAATTATTGGATATAATCTGGTTGTTGAGCTGACGCGCCCTTGCTGAAATACCAACACCAGATACAGCCGTCCGCCGCCCTGCGTCCAACAAACTGGATGAACTTGTCAACGACAAAAGGTCCGCAGGCGTGTAGGTAGACCCTTGCTTATTCGCGAGGGTTGCTTGATTTAGGTATTGCGATGATCCGGCTATACGCGGCATAACTTCAGCCTCCTGCTGATTGATACTACCATTCTAACACGATTTAGACAGCTTATCAAATTTCATCAATGTTTCGAGTAGCGCAGGCATCTCGCTCAACGTGATCATATTCGGGCCATCAGATGGCGCATTATCAGGATCTTGGTGCGTTTCAATGAAAATACCAGCCACACCGATCGCCACTGCAGCGCGCGCAAGCACAGGCACCATCGTACGATCACCACCCGATGATCCGCCAAGCCCGCCTGGCTGTTGTACCGAATGTGTTGCATCAAAAATAACAGGATAGCCCGTTTCCTTCATAATCGGTAATGAACGCATATCAGAGACCAACGTATTATACCCAAAGCTCGCGCCACGTTCGCACAGCATAATATTGTCGTTGCCGCTATCCGCGACTTTTTGGGCAACATTCTTCATATCCCAAGGTGCGAGGAATTGCCCTTTTTTGATATTGATTGCTTTTCCTGTGTTCGCCGCAGCAATCAGTAAGTCGGTCTGACGACATAAAAATGCAGGTATTTGAAGAACATCAACAACTTCACCTGCGCGGGTGCATTGCTCTTCCGTATGAACATCGGTGATAACAGGAACGCCGAAATGCTCCCGAATATCGGATAAAATTTGCAGACCCTTATCAATTCCGACACCGCGTACGCCAGAAATCGATGTGCGATTCGCTTTATCGTATGAGCTTTTGAAAATAAATTGCAGTCCCATACTCTGCGTCAATTGCTTTAATGCTTCGCACATTTCAAACGCGTGGTCTTTGCTCTCGATCTGGCAAGGGCCAGCAATAATTGTTAAGGGCTGCTTGTTACCAATTCGAAGCTGGTCAACTTTTATAATTTTTTCCATGCCCCAAGATATTTTTATATGCGTGATGATGCAAGCGGGAATGTCAGATAATTAATATTTATTCTTGA
Source organism: Zetaproteobacteria bacterium (assembly GCA_002747015.1). The sequence continues at coordinate 9,469 of NVXI01000009.1, read as the reverse complement.
AATTTTAATGAATTATAGATTATTATGATCGTTTGTATATGTAAACTATAAAAATGGGTTGAAGAATGGCTAAAAGAAGCAAGAATAACGCAGTCGGAAAAAACAGAACCAAGACGTGGAATGATTTGGTTAATCGCGCCGTTGAGGTTAGCGGCGAAGATGCTGTCTTATCACAAGTCAGCAAGAAATGTGGCACGTTCAATGATGTATCGTCATTAATAAAATTTTTTGAAAATGATCTGTGTGGTGAAGACAGAAACACACAGGGATGGCTGAAAAATAGCCTGAATAAACTTGGAAAAGAAGAAAAAGTAAACAAATATGCTTCCGCTTCGAAGAACTATAAGCCTAAAGAAAACTTTTCCGAACTCCTCACACATTTTGAAGTAGAATAGCACCTAAACTAATCGTTCATTATCAATCGTCGCACCGATGAAAGAGATAAATAGTGGATGCGGGTCGAACGGTTTGGATTTCAGCTCTGGGTGGAACTGTACGCCGATAAACCATGGGTGATCTTCATATTCAACAATTTCAGGCAATTTTCCATCAGGGGACATGCCAGAAAATTTCAGACCACCCTCTTCCAACTGCTCAATATAATTTGTATTCACCTCATAACGATGTCTGTGACGCTCGCTAATATCCTGCGTTCCATAGATTTCAGCAACTTTAGAGCCTTTTTTCAATGCCGCCGGATATGCGCCAAGACGCATTGTTCCGCCCAAATCACCGTCTGATCCACGCTCTAGCTTTGCATTGCCTTTCACCCATTCGGTCATCAGACCAATGACAGGCACTTCACAGACTTTAAACTCGCTGGAGGCCGCGCCTTTAATACCGCAGAGATTACGTGCCGCTTCGATAACGGCCATTTGCATACCGTAACAAATACCAAAATACGGGATTTTCTTTTCGCGAGCATATTGCGCCGCCAAGATTTTACCCTCAACACCACGATCACCAAAACCACCCGGAACAAGAATGCCATTCACACCAGACAAATAAGCCTCTGGATCTTCGGATTCAAAAACCTCGGCTTCTATGAATTTTAAATTCACTTTAATTTTATTGGCTATACCACCATGAATAAGAGCTTCGTTCAAGGATTTATAGCTATCGGCCAGATTAGTGTATTTACCAACAATCGCGATTGTGACTTCGCCTTCGGGTGCTTTAATCGTTTTAGCAATTTTTTCCCATTTTGATAAATCAAGGTCGAAATCATCCTCAAGACCAAAGCTGTCCATTACTTCAACATCCAGCCCTTCCGCGTGATAGGTCAACGGAACTTCATAGATTGATGCCACATCCAGCGCAGGAATAACCTTCTTCTCATCCAAATTACAAAACAGAGCGATTTTACGGCGTTCATCGGCCTCAATTTCACGATCAGCGCGACAAAGAAGAATTTGCGGACGAATACCATAGCTCATCAACTCTTTAACCGAATGCTGCGTTGGTTTGGTTTTAAGCTCACCCGCAGCTGGAATATAGGGCAACAAAGTCACATGAATGAAAATTGCGCGTTCACGCCCAACATCATTACCAAATTGACGAATAGCTTCGAGGAAAGGCAAGCTCTCAATATCGCCGACAGTCCCGCCGATCTCGCATAAAACGAAATCCGCAGAGCCCTCTTTTTCACGGATAAAATCTTGAATTTCATTTGTGATATGCGGGATGACTTGAATTGTCGCGCCAAGATATTCGCCGCGACGCTCTTTTTGCAGAACGCTGGTATAGATGCGCCCTGTTGTTGTGTTATCTGTGGCTTTGGCTGGAACACCCGTAAAACGCTCATAATGTCCGAAATCCAGATCGGTTTCCGCACCGTCATCGGTAACAAAAACTTCACCATGCTGAAATGGGCTCATCGTGCCAGGGTCAACATTCAGGTATGGGTCAAGTTTACAGAGGCGGACAGTATAACCTCTGGCTTGCAATAACGAGGCAAGCGAAGCGGAGGCGAGACCCTTTCCCAATGAGGAAACAACGCCGCCTGTAATAAAAATAAATCGTGTCATAACTCTACTCTACCGGCGCTGAAGGCTCCGACGTGGTTGCGGTTGTCGGGGGCGTCACATCAACACTCTTTGTTTCTGTAACGTCTTTGATTTCAATGTTTTTTGTCTCTACGTTCAAAGATGGCATTTCCATCGGCGGCGTATAGGTTATCCCTGTTGGCGCGCTGACATCTGGAATTTGTATTTCTGCGGGGGTGATCCCCTCAAGAATACCTTGATTAACGCGGCTTTGCTGACTGGCAAGAACACCTAGAGTAAGCGATGTCACAAAAAAACCAGCGGCACATAAGCCCGTCATCTTGGTCAGGGCATTTGCTGTTCCTTTAGCAGAAGCCAAACCACCAAGACCACCATTACCGCCACCGATACCAAGACCACCACCCTCAGAACGCTGAAGAAGGACAAGCACAATAATAAGCAGCGCCAAAATAAGATGTATTACCAGAATTACGGATTCCATAGTCTAAATACTTTTTCTTTGTGTGTTTAACACAGTTTATACGGTTTCTTACCTTCAATGACCAGTGATAAAATTAATTTTATCACTTCTTTTACACTAGGCTTCTTCGGCAGCAACAGCAATGCCAACAAATTGTTCTGCCTTCAAACTTGCGCCACCAATTAAACCGCCATCAACATGAGGCGTAGACAATAGTGCACAGGCATTTTCAGGCTTCATCGAACCGCCGTACAAAATACGCAAATTTTGAGAATCTGCAAGCTGTTCTTTTAATTGAGCGCATATAAAGCTGTGCATGTTTGCAACATCGTCGCTGCTTGCGGTTTTCCCTGTGCCGATTGCCCAGACAGGCTCGTACGCAATCACAGTGTTTTCGGCGTTTGAACCTTCGGGTAGTGAAGCCCGTAACTGCGCCCCAACAATTTCATTTTGCTTGCCTGCATCGCGGTCACTTTCGGTCTCTCCAACACAAATAATGGCGACTAAGCCCGCATCCTGTGCGGCTTTGGCTTTTTGTGCAACGAGTTCGCTGGTTTCGCCGTGATATTGCCTGCGTTCTGAATGACCTAGAATAACGTAACTACCGCCACAATCCGCAATCATTTGCGCCGATATTTCACCCGTATAAGCACCGGACCCATGCACCGAGCAATCCTGCGCGCCAAGTGCGATTCCGTGTTTTACACAGATATCTTTTACCGCCGACATATAAACAGATGGCGGACACACCAAAAATTCATACGAATCTGTTACTGCGGGATTGCCCTGAATTTTTTCAGCAACGGAAGATACCAGTTCTTCGGCCTGCCCTAGGCTTCCGTTCATTTTCCAATTTCCTGCGATCAACTTTTTCATATCTATATCCTTGTATTCAAATGCAGTTTAATACATCAACTTAGTTACATTATCTATACCGCTTTACCGTGGAAAGCAATTTTTCATACTGATTTTTATAAGGCACTCTATTTGAAGGCTTGCCCCCTTGGTATGAGCTGCTTATAGTGCTGGATCGAAGTGAAATTGTTAGATATTGGATTGAAGTAAATCATGGCTATGAAATCTATGCGCGGCGGAAAAGTCGGCGGTTTTTTGAAATATGTTGTCTTTGGCATTCTTGGTATGGCTGTTGGTGGCTTAGTCATTAGTGGGTCATTTAGCGGCGGTAACGTTGGCGGTAATGATGTCGCGAAAATCGAAGATAAAGCCATCACAATCAGACAATTTGATATGACCCTGCGCCGCACCTTGGCGCGCTATAATATGTCAACAGAACAAGCCTATAAAATCGGCATGGCAGAAGATGTTCTCGCGGGTGAGATACGCTCATATTTCATGCTGAAAGAGGCAGAAAATCTGGGTATAGAAATCGATCAAGATCAACTTGCGAAGCGTATCGGCGAAGTGATTGCGCCCCATAAAAAAGAAGGTCAAACCCTGCAACAGGCTTTGGAAGAGATTTTGCGCCGTCAGGGCATGAATGAGAAAGACTTTGTGAATGGTATCAAACGCGAAGTATCAGGCGATATCATCAGCAATGCGATCCAGACAGGCTTTGCACCCGCCACGGATTTACTCGCAAAAGATCTGTACGCCTTTCAAACGCAAACCCGCGATATAGATATCATCCTGTTTAATGATAGTGAAATAACCGACATCCCCGCCGCAGAAACTGAAGAGCTGGAACGTCTCTACGAATCCATAAAATTTGCACAATATGAAATTCCAGAATATCGCAGCTTTGATATTGCCCTATTTGACCCCGAGAGTATAAAAGTCGAGTTTTCCGTATCAGAGGAAGACATAGAAGCATTCTACGGTGAAAACGAACAGAGCTTTGCCGTGGGTGAACAATTCGTCCTTACGCAGGCTATTTTGGATAACAAACAATCCGCAGATGATGTTTATGCTTTGGTTGAAAAAGGGCTTAACCTGAAAGACGCAACAACGCAAATAATGGGCGAAAAGGCACGCTATATCGAAAATATACCTTTTGAGACCAGCGCGATGTTACCTGCGCTATCAAAGGCTTTGGAAAAACGTGAAATCGGCAAAGTTGTTGCTCCAGCGAACACAGCCCTTGGCTATCACATTGTTAAATTGGAAAAAATACTGCCACCCTCGACACAACCACTGAAAACTGTCGCGACGCAAATCAAAAAAGAATTATTGGAGGTCAAACAATCAGATCACCTATACGGTATTTCCACAACATTTGAAGAACTGCTTAATGATGAGATCAGCTTTGAGGAGATCGCAAAGGAGATTGATATTTCCGTATCTTCTGTTGGCTTAATTGATGCGGCAGGCGCAGATAAAGCCGATAAATCAGGCTTGGCAGAATTCGTATCTCCTGCCGATAAAGAAGCACTGGTTGAAATGGTTTTTGCAGTCGAAGAAGACATGTCACCCATGTTGGAGGAACTGCCAAGTGGTAAATTTGTAAGTATCCGCCTGTCCTCCAAAGAAAATAAAACATACAAGCCATTCGAAAGTGTTCGTGCAGAAATTTCACAAAAATTTATCGCGGATCAAAGGCATATTGAAAACAAAAAACGCATGGATAAATACCTTGCTGAACTGGATGTAAAAGGCTCTACCTTTGAAGGCATAGCCAAGGAAAACAAAAAGAAAATCCAAACGATCAAAAGCATAACCATTGAAGGCGACATCCCCGCCCCATTATTGATGAATAACCGCCCATTGATATTTAAAACGGCGGTTGGTGGTCATCAAGCCCTTATGCTTGACGGGCAGTATGCATTGATGAAAGTTGCGGATTACAACATCCCAGAAATTAATGAAAGTAATGAAAAGACACTGGAAACAATTAAGGACAGAGTAGATAGCGAAGCCAAGGATGAAGCTCTTCTTGCGTATCTACATATGCTCAGCAACAAATATAATGCGACGATTAACACTCAATTATTAGAGCGTGCTTACGGTCAGAAAAATAATGAGAATTAGGAACAGCCTATAATGCCCCAACAAAATGAGCATAGCTTTAATCCGCACTCTGATATATTTAGGGAAAATTTTGCAGATCAGAAAACGCAGCTCATCTGGGAATGGGTTTCGGCGGATTTAGAAACACCTGTTTCTGCTTATCTTAAGCTGTGTGGCTATACGGCTTACTCATTTTTACTGGAATCCGTTGAAGGTGGCGCAACATTAGGGCGTTACTCCGTTATTGGTACAAACCCTGACTTTCTGTGGAAATGCTCTCAAGGCGGTAAAGTCGAGACAAAAACCGCTCAAGGCGACGTATGGACACGGCAAGATATTTGTGCGAAAACCTCCCTGAAAGAAAATATAACGGTCAGTTCTATTGATATCGTACCCGAAGGATTACCGCCAATGTGCGGGCTTGGTCTGTTTGGCTATATTGGTTATGACATGATCCGTCTGGTCGAAGATATTCCAGATAATAACCCTGATGATTTACAAGTGCCAGACAGTGTTCTTAGTCGCCCCTCCATTTTGGCGATTTTTGATAATGTCAAAAACATGATTTGTGTCGCAACCCCCGTCTATGCCCATGCGGGAAATTCAGATCTGCCCGTTGATATGGTTTACAGTGAGGCACGTACACGTGTTAAAAATGCTTTAAAGTCAATTAATGCGCCGCTTGACCGAACGTTATTAGATCACAAAACAAAGTTACAAAACGGGCAAGAAATCACATCGAACACCCCCAAGGAAGACTATAAAGCCGCCGTCGAAAAAGCCGTGGAATATATTCATGCTGGCGAGATTTTTCAAGTTGTTCCCTCACAAAGATTTTCGATTGATTTCGATTTGCCCTCGTTTGAACTATACAGATCACTGCGTAGCGTAAACCCCTCACCTTTCCTGTTTCATTTGTCCTTTGAGGGGTTCTCCCTTGTCGGCTCTAGTCCTGAAATATTAGTACGCGTACGCGATGATATGGTGACCATCCGCCCCATCGCCGGCACACGCAAACGCGGCAAAAATGCGATAGAGGATAAGGCTCTGGCGGAGGACTTATTAAGCGACACTAAAGAATGCTCCGAACACCTGATGTTGCTCGACCTTGGGCGTAATGATGTTGGTCGCGTCGCAGAAATAGGCAGCGTCAATGTCACCGATCAATTCCAGATAGAGCTATACTCCCACGTTATGCATATTGTCTCTAATGTGGAGGGGAAATTACGTCAAGAGCTGGATATCGTTGATGCCCTGTTCGCAGGGTTTCCAGCAGGTACAGTCAGCGGCGCGCCAAAAATCCGCGCGATGGAGATCATTGATGAACTGGAAATCAGCCGCCGTGGAACATATGCGGGCGGTGTCGGATACTTCTCTCAGAACGCAATGGATAGCTGTATCGCATTACGTACGGCTCTGGTGAAGGATCATAAAATTTATGTGCAGGCCGGTGGCGGTGTTGTTGCAGATAGTGACGCCGAATTAGAGTATCAAGAATGCTGTAATAAGGCGAAAGCCGTTTTTCATGCCGCCGAATTGGTCATTCAAAAATGCCGTACGCGCCCCCAATAATGCTGCTCTAAAATGACGCGTTTGGCGTATGAATATACCTTGTTTCATCGGGTGCTTTAGAATCGAATTTTTTAACTGTTATTTTATTCTAAATAATTATTATTTTTCTTGTATTCCTCACTCCTTAAAGTTTACCCTATAGTTGGTAAGTATTTAAGCAAAATAATATTACATAAACTAAAGTTATGAGGAAAATTAAGAATGGCAATTTACGATCAACCTTTAAGTAATGTTCTATCTACTGGACAATTTATTAACTCTATTGTCTCAGGATGGACCCCTGAATATAGGGAACAATGGGCGCAAACATATCCAGATAGTGTTGATTTTGTTCTCAATGATTATAGTTTTTGCATTATAACGCACCCTGAGTTTCAATCTGGTGCCGCTACTCAAGCGCAGATAGATCAGGCCAATGATATTTTTGCCTCTAACTGGGAAAGCCTTGGTCAATATGCATCAGCTCAAACAGCCAGCGATCAATTAACAGTCTTATCTTCTGAGAATAATTTAAGCGGCATTGAAGCCATTGCGAGTAATGTTAGTGATGAAGCTATTTTAGGGGTATCACCTCAAATTTGGTCTAGTGTGATCCAATCCGTTACTGATGCACCATTTTATCCTCCACTATTCCCAGATCAAGACTCTGTGAGTGTTGAACAATCAAATGCGGTACTCCGTGAATTGATGGAGACATTGAATACGGTAACTGATGTTGCAGGCAACCCTGTTGATATTACCAATGTGATTAATGTTTGGGATTTGGGTTATGTACTTCAGACCCATGGGTTTAATGGTAATCTAGGTGGCATTGATGCGATTGTTGATAATCTATCTGGTCAGGCACTGAGCTTTGTTAATCCTAGCACTTGGTATGATGTGATCCAATCCATTACTGATGCACCATACTTCCCCCCAACGTTCCCAGATCAAGGTCCTGCAAGTATTGAGCAGTCAAATGCAGCACTGCGTGAATTGATGGAAACCCTGAACACAGCGACCGATGCCGCAGGTAACCCTATTGATATTACCAATGTTGTAGATATTTTCTATTTGGGTAATACACTTGATCTCCTTGGGTGGAATAGTAATCTAGGTGGCATTGATGCGATTGTTGATAATCTATCTAGTCAGGCACTGGCTTTTGTACCATCATATAATTGGTCTAATGTGATCCAATCCATTACTGATGCACCATACCTCCCTCCAATATTCCCAGATCAAGACCCTGTGAGTGTTGAGCAATCAAATACAGCACTCCGTGAATTGATGGAAACATTGAACACTGCGACCGATATCGTGGGCAACCCTATTGATATTACCTATCTGATTGATGTTTTAAATGTGGGGAATGTACTTCAGACCCTTGGGTATAATGGTAATCTAGGTGGCATTGATGCGATTGTTGATAATCTATCTAGTCAGGCACTGAGCTTTGTTAATCCTAGCACTTGGTCGAGCGTGATAGAGTCTATTACGAACGCACCATTTAATCCTCCACTATTCCCAGATCAAGACCCTGTGAGTGTTGAGCAATCAAATGCAGCACTCCGTGAATTGATGGAAACATTGAACACTGCGACCGATATCGTGGGCAACCCTATTGATATTACCTATCTGATTGATGTTTCGAATTTGGGTTATGTTGTTGATAATATACACCTGAACGGGAATGGTGATGGCCTTGCCGCAATTGTTGAAAATCTAAGTGATACGGCATTGGGGATCTTAGGTGATTTCTCTACAGCTATCAGCGATGGCAAGGTTGAAGTTGGCTCAAGTGCAAACGACATCTTGTATGGCAGTAACAGTGACATTGATGTCAATCTTGTCGAGGCGATTTACGGTCTTGGTGGTGATGATGTGATTATAGGAGGCAGCGGTAACACCTCCAGCTATGGTGGTGATGGCGATGATATTGTTTACGATCTCTATGGTGGTGATGACATCATTAGTGGTGGAGATGGTAGTGACCAGCTTTATGGTGGCTCTGGTGATGATACATTTGTCTTTAATAAGGGTGAAACTGGTGTTGATACAATCTATGCCTTTGCAGAAGGTGATAAGATTGATTTATCTGATTTGCTTAGTGGTTATAACCCGCTTACTGATGCTATTGAGGACTTTATTGTTATCACACAGGTTGGTTCATCCACCCAGATGGTGGCTGTTGATGCCGATGGAACAGGCGCAGGATCGGCTGTTGATATTACATCCGTAAACACCTCTACTGGTTTGGATATGAATGACTTTATTACAACAATAGATGAAATCGTTTAATTAAAGTTAATATATAAATTTGAAAGATGCGGTTTCGGCTGCATCTTTTTTTGTATCGTCATTTTGTGTTGCATTTGATCGAAGAAAAGTAAGCGTTCGGTGAATCTTTCAATTACCCACAAATCCATGATGGGCAGTATTTGCGCCAATTATCATATCTGTAAGGCGCGCCCAACCTCTCCAAATA
>NVXI01000008.1 GCA_002747015.1 Zetaproteobacteria bacterium | reverse complement strand
CAGGTCACAGAAGATCACCCAGATACGGAATTATTTATTATATCAGGGGCAGATTTTCGAAATAAGCTGCTGAAGGCAATGGCTGTACTGGAAGTATCAAAGTATATAGCAAAAGTCGCATCTGATGTGACCTCGTTCTTGGATATTCAGTATGCGAGTAGTCTTGCGGAACGGTTGAAAAATGCCTGTAATATATTGGATAAACCGAACTTTTTGGACCTTCCAAGAAGCCGTCTTGATAATGGAGAAGATGTTAGTTCTAGTAAAATCAGGGAGTATCTTAAAAATGGAGATATAGACATAGATGGACTTACACCGGAAATTGTTCATTATATTGATAACCATGACCTTTATTTTCATTGAGGTGGTTGTATGAACGTTGCAATATTGTCTGCCTGTGGTACTTAGAGATTAATCATTTGTTCATCGGAGACATAACATGAAACTTATCGCCCTTAACCTGCCTCGTGATCTTGACGAGCAAGACATTGCCAAGCTTTTTAAAGCATATGGTAATATAAAGGCCTGCAACCTTGTTCTCAATGAAGATAGCGGTAAGTCCAAGGGCTTTGCCTTTGTCGAGATGGCGTTAGAGCATGAAGGCGAGATCGCGATCAAAGAACTCCACGGCAGTAAAGTGGGCAAAAATAAAATCCGCGTCAAACAAGCCGATTAATCACTTGTATCTTCTTGAACAAGTTCAATAAACGCCGGTGATATTTTAATCAGGCGTTGTTTATACAAGCTGCCAAGCGCACGTTTGAAATTCTTTTTACTAACCTTAAAGGTTTTAAAGATCTCTTCTGGCGGGCTTTTATCTGAAATATCTATGCGTCCGTTCTCTTGTTTTAACTGATCCAGGATTTGTGCTTCTAATGCGTCGCGCGTATCGGTATCAAGTGCATTGATATTAAGGTTTATCTTTCCATCGCTGCGGATTTCCTTGATCCAGCCTTTCATTCTGGTGCCAAGCTGTAAGGGCTGTGATAATTCGCTGTGATAAATCAGGCCAAGATGAATGTGGTTGATAACCGCCTTGAACCCCAAATCATTTTCATCCGTGATCAAAAGATCAACTTGCTGGCCTTCTTCCAGATCGCCTTGATATTCATCCAAATGATGGTAGAGCATTGAGGATGCGACAGGGCGACCTTTTTTGTCCAGATAGACATGAACAACGCAATAATCACCTTCATCAACGTAATATGCTTGCTCTGAAAGGGGGAGGAATAAGTCCTTGGGCAGACCCCAATCTAAAAATGCGCCATTATCACCGACTGAGACAACTTCTAAATTCGCGCATTCCCCGACTTTTACAAGGGCAGTCGCACATGTCGCTACAACGTTATCAGAGGTGTTGCGATAGACAAAAACCTCGATTTCATCATCTTCTTGAATATCATCTGGCGCATCTAACAGCTGTATATCGCCTTCATTATCACCTTCCAGAAAAACGCCGTCTTTACCGACTTCTATGACGTTTAAAATATTCATTTGATAGAGGCGAAGCATCGTCATTATCCATTGTTAAGTTTAATATTGTGATTGATTACATAGTGCAAAAATGTGCGGGAGGGAAATGTTTAAAATATTAGATAAGGTGAAAACAGCATAAGGTACTGTTTTATATGGTTTAAGTCATTATCTTTAGACATCTTTGGTAAACTCAAAATCCATGTCAGGTGTAATATGCACCCATCCATCGATTTGTCCTTGGAAGGAGAGTTCCCCCGTGAAACTGGTGTCATCCAGTGCATTTTTATAGGCCACGCGCATTTCTTGCTTCATTGCTTGGCTGAACCCTTGTTCGGTGCGCAGGATTAAATCCAATCGCCCAACCCCCTCGGGATTACCGATAAACAGGCCATCCAGCTGCACTTTTCCCATTTGGCTGAGATTTACATCCATAACAAAGCGGGTTTTCGTTCCTGAGCCATTTTGTTCATTTTCAGAACCGCTATCATCTTCTCTGCGGTAATGCAGTACCATTCTATGAATGTCGTTTTGCCATGCCAAGGGCAGGGATAATGTGCGCCATTCTTGCGGTGCGGGTTCGCTGCCGAGGCGAGATAGACTGGACATTTCACTGCCTAAACGGGTTAATAAATCACCTTTTCCTGCACGCTTCAGGGTTTCAATTACTTTTTCCCCGACCCAACTTTGTAAATCACCAGAGCGCAGGGCCGCGATAAAAAATAGTACCGTTGCGTTAAACTGCGCTGGCGCGCCAGGGTTTGGTATGATGTTGCTGAAGACTTGCGCTGTTTGTGGGTTTAGTTGGGTGAGCACGTTTTGAATTTCTTGCATGATTGGCCAAATCTCAGGCGTAAAAAATGACGCTTGGCTGAGTGAGGGCAGGGGCGCTATCAGTGAACTGTGTACGCTGGGTATGGGGGTTGTCTGCGTTACGCTGATTTCTATTTGCGTGCCGATGGGAATGTCTGAAACCGGAGTTTGCAGTGTATAATGTTGATCAACACGACTTTGTGGTGCGGTAATGCGCAGGATTGGGAAGTGCTTGTTCTCAGTAAATCCGATTAGGATTGAGTGCGTTTCCCCTGCCTTTTCGGTGGTTGGGGGCACGCCTTCATTGGCTATTCTATAGCCGTCACTACTGCGTGGAGCCCGTATTTGCGTCAATGGCGGGGTTATGTCTATGATTTTCACCTCAGAGAGAGGCGTGTGCGTTGCGGTCTCCGGTGATAATAGGCTGATTGTTATCGGAAAGGCTTTTAAATTTGCCGCAGCTTTCGCGGCAATATGATAAAGCGGTATTTCAGTTGTGATGTGTTGTAATAATACCGATAAAATAGGGGGTACGGATGGAGGCGGTGTCTGCGGTATATCTAAGGATGGGGAAGACGATAAAACCGGTAAAGCCGATAATTCAGGCAGAGTGATTTCTGCTAATAAAATTTGTAATGGCGATGCGACACTCAATAGAGGCTTCGATGTTAATAATGGTAAATTCGATATTAAGCCTACATTAGTAGTGATTTTTTCACTAATAAGTTCTTTTACTGTTGGTAGGTGTTGTGTTGGGAATGTTGTTACTTTTACTGGTGCAGCGTTAATAAGTTCTTGGGCAGATAAATTCGGTGGCACGCTTATATTGCTAGATAATTGAGTGTAATTTTGCACCTGATTTTGTGTGGTGTTTATTTGCTTTGGGGCGGGACGAATATGCGCGGTTTGCGGTGGGCTTCCTTTGTCGATTTTGACGTCAACAATATCTCCTTTTTGAACTGTGGTTGGTCGTTCGACTTTGGCGGTGATTTCGCCTTTATTCGTGCGGATCTTAATTGTACCGCTATTATCCTTGTGTGTAACCTCTCCGCGAAGTTTCTGTGGGCGATCACTGTCTTCCAGATCTTTAGGGATTTTGACAATTTTTAGGTTAGGCGTCGCCGAGTCAGGCGTATTATTTGCATTTATACGCTGATTGAGAATAGACCCTATGGATGTTGTATCGCTCATTTTTAAAGTGTAGCGCAAAATGGTAGGAGAAGTGTAGCGTAATTATACCTGTAATTACCCTTGTGCGGAGCGACGCCCAGAATTTTGTATGTTTCTCCATACGAGCTTGGCTATTTTCTCCACATCAATCGCGGCGTCCGCATTGGGGGAGCGGATAAGGATTGGTGTCTGGCTGCGAATTGTATCTTTGACTTTACTGTCTACGCGGACCATACCGGCAAGCGGAGGAGAAATACGGAGGAAGTTTTCGCAAGCCTTCAAGAGTGTTTTGTATGTTTTCTCACCCTCAGTGACGCTGGAGACCATATTAACCACGATGTTAATGTTTTTTGATAAGCCTGCCGCGCTGCCGAGTTTTATAAAGGCATAAGCATCGGTTAGGGATGTCGGCTCATCCGTGGTGATGAGTAGGGTACTGCTGGCCGTGGCAGAAAGCATACGAACTGTGCGATCAATACCTGCGCCAAGATCGGCAATAACAACATCATATTCTGATGAAACATCTAGAAGCTGATCACGTAGCAGAGCCAGGCGTTGGCTAGGTAGGGCAGAAAGCGATGCCTGACCAGAGCGTCCAGCAACAATGTCGAAATTACCCTCTTCATAACGTTGAATAACTTTATCCAGCCCAAGGCGTCCACGAATAACATCATTTAAATCGCGCTTTGGCATTAGGCCAAGTTGAACATCGACGTTTGCGAGCCCTAAATCACCATCAAATAACAAGACGCGCTTGCCCATATTGCTCAAGGCGTTTGCAAGGGTGATCGAAAACCAAGTCTTCCCAACGCCGCCCTTACCACTGCCGACAGCGATAATATTGTTACCACGTTGAAATGACGGCGTTCCGATACGCGGTTGCTTGTTCTCTATGATTTTGTCAGCGGACTTTTCTGTCATTGTGTAGTTCCTGTTTTTCGAGCACCGGTTCTGGATGCTCTATGTGGCATTATAACATTTTTTTCAGATTGATATAGTCGTGGCACCAATAATTGTGAAAGAGATTTCGGTGTCATAGGTGTAAGGCCTTGCGCGACTTTGGGGGTTGCGCTGACATCAGAAAAACTTAACCCGCCTTGATGCGCAGCGGCAAGAATGCTGCCTAACCTACGCGCAATATCAACGCGCGTGGGTAGAATCTCGGTTGCGCCGATTGCGGCAAATATGCGTGCCATTTCGCCGGATTCATCGGCATCAATACCGGCAGGCAAAACAAGAACAGGGCGTGTGTCTATTGCCCCGATTAACTTTGCCAATATTTTYACATCACTGGTGTCAAAGGGGTTYAATCCTGATGTATCAAYAATAACCTGATCRTTATATTGYCKAAGATCTTCGGTGATGCTCCGCAATTCTTGAGGMGTTTTGGCTTTTTGAAGGTTTATGTTTWAKAGCTTYGTGAAMGCYTGAAGTTGTTCAACACCGCCTGCGCGTACTGTGTCTGTTGAAACGACACCGACRTTAAGGCCRTTCATTGCRCCACGYGCCGCCATTTTGGCAACGGCAAGTGTTTTSCCCGATCCGGGTGGTCCAATCATCATGATGGGTTTGTTATGGGCCTCAACAGGAAGGGGGCGGAATGTATAAAGTTGTCCCAATGTRGAGGAAAGGGCAGTACCAAGRTCATCAAACCCCATAACCATTGCACAGGAAATGATATGATCCATAACGTTTTCAGGAACGCAATGCCGCAGCATKATYTCAGTTARCTCTTCTGAAACTGCGTCTGAATCCAGCTCATCATCATATTGCAGCCAGCTTTGCACACCTGCAAYGCCATCATTACCAATTTCAAAGGATGGTTCAACCGCGGCTGTAACGCGGACACCTCCGCGTGCGCGTTCCTCACCTGTCGCAACGATAATGGCCTCATCACCTAAGGTCTCTCGTATCATTTGCATTGCCTCTGTCATAGTMTTGGCATAGAAAGTTTTTAGCCGCATGGAATAAATATACTCGAATCAATGGTAATTATATGATGTATTATTAACATATACTAGAGTCAAACCGCAAATATATATGTAATATTCACTCTGGTTTGTATGTTCTTGGTTTGAATATTGTAAATGCCGACTTAAATTTGTCCGACGGTCTTTATTTTGGCCTTCGGGTGAACTTCATTTTGTGACATGACGATTGTTTGTGGGCGGAAACGCTCGATCACGGATCTGACATAAGGGCGGATCAGTGGTGATGTGAGAAGAACCGGCGTGATGCCTTGAGGGGAAAGGGCATCATATTGATCGCGTACGGCAGAGATGAAATCTTGTAGCTTTGTTGGTGGCATGGCGAGTTGTTTTTCCTCCCCGTCACCAACCAGTGCTTCCATGAATGCTTGATCCCAATCGGGGGAGAGTGTTAATAGAATTAAAACGCCTGATCCATCAATATTCGCGTTGCAAAGTTGGCGTGATAATCGTGTGCGAACATGTTCGGTAATCTTTGAAATATTCTTAGTATAATTTGTGGCTTCTGCAATGCCTTCTAATATTGTGGGCAAATCACGAACGGAAACACGTTCGGACAATAGGGACTGTAAAATACGTTGCAAACTGCCAACGGTGACTTGTCCGGGAATAATATCCGCGACAAGTTTCTGATAATCTTTCGGTAATTCATCCAGTAATTTCTGTGTTTCGGCATAATTAAGAAGATCGGGCATATTATCTTTGATAATCTCGGTGATATGCGTGGTGATCACTGTCGGAGCGTCAACAACGGTATAGCCTTTGAAATGTGCTTCTTCCCTATATTCTTCGCTAATCCACATGGCGGGTAGGCCAAAGGTTGGTTCAACTGTATTTTCACCCGGCATTGTAATGGCCTCACCAGTCGGATCCATACAGAGCAGCATATTCGGGCGAACATCTCCACGACCAGCTTCAATTTCCTTAATGCTGATTAGGTAATCATTCGCGGCCAGCTGTAAATTGTCTTGAATGCGTACAGCGGGCAAAACATAGCCCATATCCTCTGCCAATTGGCGACGAAGTCCTTTGATCTGATCGGTCAGCTTATTGCCTCCGTCACCTTGAACAAGAGGCAGTAACCCATAGCCAAGCTCAAGACGAATAATGTCCATAGCCAAGGCTTTCGAGATTGGCTCATCCGCAGGCGCAGGTGCACCTGTCGCGGTGATGGCGTTCGGGTCTACTGCTTCTGCTTTGGCTTCTGCTTCGTTTAGATTACGTTGATGTGCTAACATTGCAAAGCCCCCCATGATGGCAGAGAGGGTGGCAAATGGAATAAACGGCATGGCCGGCACCAACGCCAGAATGAGCATAAGGGCAGAACTTATTCCCAGTGCCATCGGGTATCTTCCGAGCTGTTTGAGTAGGGCCTTGTCTGCTGAGCCTTCTACGCCTGCTTTGGATACGAGAAGACCCGCAGAAATTGAAATAATCAAAGCAGGGATTTGGCTAACCAATCCGTCGCCAATAGTTAAGACCGTATAGTTTGATGTGGCCTCGGCCAAGGTCATGCCTTGCATCACTGTGCCGATGATAATGCCACCAATGATGTTTACAAAAACAATAAGTAATCCGGCAACCGCATCTCCGCGCACGAATTTCGCCGCACCGTCCATTGCACCGAAGAATGTGCTTTCTTGTTCTAGGTTCTTGCGCTTTATTTTTGCTTCTTCTTCTGTAATCATGCCGGCGGATAGATCACTGTCAATCGCCATCTGCTTGCCCGGCATCGCATCCAGAGCAAAACGTGCGGCAACCTCGGCAATACGCCCAGAACCCTTGGTGATAACCACAAAGTTAACAATAACGAGAATGGCAAAAACAATTGCGCCAATAACGTAATTACTGCCGATGATGAATGTGCCGAAAGCCTGTATCACACCACCTGCCGCGCCACTTCCTGTATGTCCATGTTCTAAAATCAGGCGTGTAGAGGCAATGTTTAACCCTAAGCGCATCGAAGTTGTAATCAGTAGAACTGTTGGAAATGTTGAAAATTCCAACGGTGATTGAATAAACAAAACTGTCATCAAAATCAGGATGGAAAACGTGACAGAAACCGCCAAGCCACCATCAAGCATAAAAGTGGGCATCGGAACCAGCATGAACAGGATGATAACCACAATACCCAGAGCAAAAAGAACATCTGTTCTTAAAAACCCAGCCGCGCCGAAGGTCGCGTTTTCACCCGTTCCAGATGTGGTGTTCGTTGATGGTAAATTATCAGCCATAGAGTTTTATATGAAATTCCATAAGGGTGGACAGCAATCAATGCCCCATGCGAATGATGGAGGTTTCACTATGATACATCTGCGGTGCAAAACATGCAAATGCTTAGATTTTTGTTTTGAATATAGGGTGGGGAAATATATAAGATGGGCGTATAAAAAAAGGCCGGAAATATCCGACCTTATTTACGAATTTTATAACAGATGGCTGTTAAACCTTGAAGGAAATATCTGCTTCTACGTCTGGCGTATGTTCTACGGTTTCAACAAATTCAACGCCGGTTTTACCTTGAAATCCAGTCGTTAGTTGATTAGCACCATCATCCCAATTAACATCAATGTCTCCGCTTTGCTCACTGTTTTGTGCAACTGCTTGTCCATCGGTTGTCGCTGCGAAACTTTCATCTGTTTCACCTATGGAAGCCTGAGGCTTTGCCGCACGCGATGCTTCAGCAACGTCTTTGATCGCTTGTATTCGTTCTTCATCAGGTGTTGCAAGTAGAACGATGAGGGCTTCTTGTTGCTCTTCAGGAAGCTTATCAAATGCAGCGACTCCTTTGTCGTCCATTGCGCCTTTTATTGCCGCAACGGAGGCCTCGAATTTTTCATCATTATCGAGGATTTTATCATCAAGTTTTCCACCATCGAGCAATTTTTCGGCCAAAGGCCCCATGCGCTCAATCGCTTCGGCTTCGGATACGCGTCTTCCTGCGCCTTTTACATCAACACCTAGTTCCTCAAGATCGGATCTAAGGTCTTTGTTCTTCACAAGATCTCTAATTTCTTTGACACTGTCTTCTGCATCATCACTGGAAAACAGACCCTTTGAATAGTCAATCACAGAATCGAGAGGAACTGCATCAAGTAACTTTTTTCCTAAATCCCACAAATCAGCCATTTTATCACCTCAATTTTTTTATAATTTATCGTGTTACTATACGGGAGTTTTTATGAAAATACAATTAAACTCTTAACCACCACCAACGGCAGGTACGTTAACACCTTCACCTTTATACTGGTTCAGTTTATTACGCAAAGTGCGAATGGAGATGCCAAGGATATTTGCCGCGTGTGTCCGGTTGCCCAAGCAATGATCCAATGTGTTTAGAATCATGTCGCGTTCAACATCGGCAATGGTGCGCCCAATCATGGATTCAACGCCACCAGGGTTTTGGATGGTTGGGTTTGCAGGTGCTTGTGCATTTGATACGCCCGCAGGGGGTGGTGCATTGGCAGCTGGCGGCGTTGCGGCAGGCGTACTGGTGGATAGGCCATCACTTTGAATGAATATGGCTTCGGCCTCAATATCATCTTCCACAGCCATTAAAATGGCGCGATGCATCGTATTTTCTAGTTCACGAATATTACCTCGCCATGAACAATTCAATAATTTATCAATAGCTTCTTTAGAAACAGATTTTCGGTCAATGCCGTTGGCCTCTGCGTATTTGTCAGCAAACATTTGTGCAAGGCGTGTGATATCGGATGGGCGTTCTCTTAACGGGGGTAGGGGAATRTTTACAACGTTTARACGGAAGTATAAATCTTCTCTAAATTCACCTTTTCGCACAGMGTCTTCCAAGTTWCGGTTYGATGTTGCCAGAATACGMACATCGACCTTTACAACATYGTTACTGCCAACGCGGGTRATTTCYTTTTCYTGAATGGCGCGTAAAAACTTCGCCTGTAACAGAGGGTGCATCTCACTGACCTCATCCAGAAGGATAGTCCCTTTATGTGCCTCTTCAAATTTCCCAATGCGTCGCGCCGATGCGCCAGTGAAYGCACCTTTTTCATGTCCAAATARTTCTGATTCTAAGAGGTTYTCTGGAATGGCYGCGCAATTAATCGCGATAAAGGGGCCGCCACTGCGTTTTGATTTATTGTGGATATAGCGTGACATCACTTCTTTGCCTGTACCAGATTCRCCAGTGATTAGGATGGTYGCRTCACTAGGCGCAATTCGGTCRGCYAGTGTGAKAACAGTCTTCATCGCCGGATCATTGGCGATCATGGCGTTACTTTCTTCGGTAACGGCTTCAAGGACGGCGGCAATCAGTTCGGCATCAGGCGGAAGGGGGATATATTCCCGCGCACCTTGTTCGATGGCTTTTACGGCGGATCGTGCRTCTGTGCCAATGCCACACGCAATGACGGGCATGTGGATGCGTTCTGTTTTTAGACGCTTAATAAATACCCCAATTTTTTGCTTCACATCCACCATGGCCAAATCGGCACTTTTCCCATTTAACAGTGCCCCGATCGCTTGATCAATATCTTCGCAATGCACAACTTTTGCACCGCGTTGCAGTGCAATTTTACCTGCTTGGGAAATATGTCCATCCAGACGACCGATAATCATTAAACGCATAGGGGATATGCTCCTGATAAAAATATATTGTATTTACTCTTAAACAACCTTTTTAGGTTACAATGCCATCTTATGACAGTAAATAACTATATACCAGAGGGTTATGACAGAATAAAGGTCGTTGGCGATTTGTGTGCGTTTTTAGAAGAAGATTTCGCACCTGCGGCTAATGTTGTGCTGCTCCCACGGACATTGAATGGGGATTTTGATACTCTGGCGCAGAAAATGGCTGTGCATTTTGATCTTGGAGAAGAAGAGATCTTTATAAAATATAGTGAACGTGAAAAAATTGGGGCGTTTAAAGATACGCTGGACGATACTGCCTTGATCCGGTGTGTTGATACGATTCTGCATGATATGGAGTTTTTCTATTCTGCACGGGTTAAAATCCATATGCGGTTATTGACGGGTTATACGCAAGATACGCGCACACACGATTTTCATGTTGATGGTTTGGAACAAGACTTTGATCGTTTCATGACATGCTACAATGATCCGGTTACGCAATTTATTCGAAATGATGATGTGATTGATGTGTCTGGGCATGATGTGGTCTACCGTGATGACGCGCCGATTTACCAGTTTCACACGGGTGATATCTGGAAATCACGCGTTAGGAACAAGCCAAAGGGCAGGGCGGATATGGTGTTTGAGAGAGTGATGAAGGTAAAGGAAAAACGCGCTTTTGTTCATCGTGCACAACGCTCTAGAACGCCAAGATTGATGGTGGTTGGGGATTTGCGTTTGAGTTAGGGCTTTGTTTTTGGTGATATGGTTAATCAAAATAACGAATACGTTGTGACGGCGGCAGTTGGGCATTAATCAGCATTTCCAAATTACGTGGATTTTCTTGTTTTATAATAGACATTGCTGTTCTTAGAATAATTGTTTTTGCTGTGACTTCATCATCTGCATTTCGTTCAATTTTTGCGGCCAATGGAGACATAATGATAGATCCCAATATCGCACCATAGAAAGTTGTAAGTAGAGCTACGGCCATCGCCGGGCCAATGGTATCTGGATTTTCGAGGTTTGCCAGCATTTGGACAAGTCCCACCAATGTCCCGATCAGTCCCATTGCGGGTGCAACTTCCGAGGCACGGCGTAAAATACTGGCGGCGCGTTTTTGGCGTTCCTCTTCCAGATCAATATTTTGTTGTAAAATACGTCTGATATCATTTCCGCTATAGCCATCAATAACAATATTCATCGCATGCTGTAGAAAGGGTTCTTTTGCTATTTCTTTATCATAGTTAGAAAGAAACAAAAGGCCCTTTTTTCGCGCAATTGTGGCCAAATCCATCAGGCTTCTGGCCAGTAGAGGGAAATTTCTGACGGGTCTAAGTGCTGATTTTGAAATAATCCCCATTGATTGCGCAAGCTCTCCACCTGTATAAGACGTACATGTTGCCGTTATCGTTCCTAAAATAACAATAAGGACAGAGGGTAGGTTGAAGAATTTGGCATCGCTTTGACCCATCGCAATGGCACCAATGATCAAACCAATGGAAAACACTAGCCCTAGGATTGTGGCAAAGTCAAAGCGCGAAACCGCAAAGGGGACTGAAACTGTCGGTAACCGTTCGTTTGTTTGTGTGTCGGCTGCTGCCATTTTTTCAAACCTCGTCCTTTTCTAGGGTCAGTTATTTTTGTATTTGCGCAAATTTAAGTGCGGTCAGATTTAACAATTTCAGTCATCGTTATGCCCAACCTGTCTTCAACCACCACCACTTCGCCGCGCGCGACCAAGCGATTATTGACATAAATATCAATCGCTTCTCCAACTTTTCTGTCCAATTCAATAACCGCACCACGACCAAGCTTTAAAAGTTGGCTGACTTGCATAGTTGATCGCCCTAAAACAGCGGAAACATTAACAGGGATATCATATATTGCACTAACATCATCTGCCATAGCTACTCCGACGGCAAATTCGGGCTCATCATCGCTCTGTAATGCTGGGTCCTCTGAAATTTCATCTAAGTCTAGATCTTTGCCTGCTGGGGCAGTGCTTTCGTTATTTTCTGTGTCATCGTCCATTCACGTTTCTCCTGCCGTTTGCTGTTCATCTGATTTTTCGAGTTGATCATCAGACATTGTTTTATTTTTTGATACCCCTTTATCATGAACGTTAACGCCACGCTCTGCAAGTGCCTCTTTCATAATGCCAAGAGTTTTTTCTGCAATAATATTTTGATTGTATATAACGCCGCCATCTGGCCATAATATACGGCATTCATGCCTTTGTAGAGATGCATTTGAGCTAAGAGTGATCTGTTTATCTAATGTTCCTTCCATGTCTTTTATAAACGTTTCCAAGGGGGCTAGTAGGATTTCCGGTAGCTCAATTTTAATTTTCTCAGGTGTGTTATGATTTGATAATATACTCTTGAGTGCTGATTGTAGTTCTTTATCACCATACTCTTCCATATAAAGCGGAAAAAGTTTATTTATGATGGTAAGTGTTAAGTTGACGGCTTCTTCTTCATATTTCCCTCCTCGATCGCTCTCGGCAGCAAATAGGACAGTCATGTCGCGTTCTATTTTTTCAAGGACAGAGAGTATGTTCTTCGTTGTGCTGGCCTCACTGTCTTCATATCCAGCACGCTTTCCTTTTTCAAAGGCCTCTTTTTGTAAAGATTCTAGTTGTGATTTTGTAAATTCCGGGGTCTCGACCCCATCCATGGAGGCTAGGTTTTCATCGTCAAAGACGTTATTATCGAAAAAAAATGGTTGTCCGTTCATCGTAATCTTTCTGTTTCAATGCGCATTAAGCCGTGTTCTATTGGCTTATCCGATCATTTCTTCTTCTTGAGAACCAGTTGAAATTATGACTTCACCGCGTCCCTCAAGGTCTTTTGTCACTGTGACAATGTATTGTTGTGATTCTTCAACATCTTTCAGTCTGACAGGGCCCATTGCGGCCATATCTTCCTTCATTATTTTTGCTGCACGTTCTGACATATTGGAGAAGAATAGGTCTTGTAGGCTGTCACTGGCACCTTTGAGTGCGAGTGGAAGTTTCTCTTTGTCTATAGCTCTAATGACTGTTTGGATCGACGCCGCGTCTAGAGTTGATAGATCATCAAATGTAAACATGAGGCTGCGGATTTTTTCTGCGGCTTCTGGCGTGCCTTTTTCAAGATCTTCCATGAAACGACTTTCAACCGCGCGTTCCATGTTGTTGAAGATTTCGGCCATTAATTCATGGCTATCACGGCGCTGTGTGCGCGATAAGTTGGTCATGAACTCTTTGCGTAGAGTTTTTTCGACTTCTTCCAGAATATCCTTTTGCACAGTTTCCATTCTAAGCATGCGATTGATCACTTCTAGTGCAAAGCCGTCAGGTAAGATGGCTAAAACGCGCGCGGCATGGTCTGCGCTGACTTTTGAGAGAACAACAGCAACAGTCTGCGGGTATTCTTTTTGAAGGAAAGAGGCGAGGATCTCTTCGTTCACATTTCCCAGCTTTTCCCACATGGTCCGTCCAGCAGGTCCGCGAATTTCTTCCATAATGTTGTCTATTTTAGCTTGAGAAAGGCCGGATTTAAGAAGCATACGCTCTGTACTGTCTTGTGAACCGACGAGTGTGTTTGTTGAACTCATCTGTTCGGCAAAATCAACAAATAGACGTTCAACAATGGCAGGGCCAATTTTACCAAGGCTGGACATGATCTGTGATAATTCTAGAATTTCCTCATCATCCATCATTTCGAAAATCTGGCTGGTGCGTTCCTCACTAAGTGATAGAAGGAATATTGCGGCCTTCTCCGGCCCCATTAATGTCCTGTAATCATCTCTGACTCGCATATTCATCTGGGTTAGCTCTCCTGCGTCATCCAGCTTCGAATGACTGAAACAGTCTCTTCCGGATAATTGTCTACAATTGCTTCAACTTTTTTTATTGTGGAGGCTTTTACGCGTCCTTCAATACCTTGGACATTGATGAGTTCATCATCATCATCATCTGGCGTGTTGGTTATAGGCTGCCCATCTGCACCAATTTGTACTGCACCTGTTGGTGGCGGCGCAAGGGCGGGGTTTGCCGGTGATGCAGCAAGCAGGTCATGTTGCAGCATATCGTCAAGCCCGACTTTTGGTGATAGTTCAATATTCATTAATTTCGTGACCATTGGCTGTAGCACAAGGAGGACAACCAAAATAACCATAATGGCCACAACCATAATTTCTGCGGCATCAATGAGGTCGCTTTTTTCAAAGCCAAAAAGCATGCGTTCATCAACGAGATCTTCTGCTGCGTCAAGAACGGCAAATTGTAGGTTAACAACTTCTAGCGCATCGCCGCGATCTTCATCAATACCGATGGCAATGCGAATGAGGGATGATATTTTATCCATTTCCTCGGTTGAGCGCGCTTCATAGGTTTTGACACCTTCCTCGTCTGTAACATAGCGCCCATCAACAAGAACAGAAACATGTAGTTTTTCAATGCGTCCTGCTTGAAAAACAGTACTTCTGATTGTTTTGCTGATTTCGTAATTTGCAACATCCTCGGTACGGGTGCTTTCGGCAGAAGGGCCTTGATCAGCGAGCAAGTCGCCACCAATGCCGGGTAAGTTATTGCCAATTGAAACATTGTCACTGACTGGCTCACGCTCGGTACTGCTTTCTTGCGTTGATTGTGTGGATCTTAGAACCTGTCCTTCGGGGTTATATATTTCTTCGCTTGTGTTAATGCGGTCAAAATTCATATCCACGGTGACGATGGCAGTAACTTTTCCGAAACCGACGATACGTCCAACTTGTTCTTCGATTTTATTTTGCAAGCGGGTTTCGTAATTTTTACGCTGATCGTCTGCTTTCATAGACAGAAGTTCATTATCTTCGCTTCCCCCTTTTGCGAGAAGGTTACCATTACTGTCAACGACGGAAACATTCCTTGATTTTAGAGAGGGGACAGCAGAGGCGATCAGAGATTGAACAGATACAATTTGTTGGCGATCAATCACAGAACCAGAGTTCACGCCCAGAACAACGCTTGCGGATGGTGCGCGCGTTTGGCGGCTGAACTTTTGTCTTTGTGGCAGGACAATGTGAACGCGTGCGCTACGAATGTTGTTAAGCGAGCTGATTGTTCTGGCTAGTTCGCCCTCTAAGGCGCGGACTTGGTTTATGTTTTGGACAAAGTTGGTTGTGCCAAATCCTGATTGTTTATCGAATAGCTCATAACCGATAGAGCCGCCATTAGGAAGACCCTCAGCCGCAAGAAGCATGCGCGCGCGACCCACTTCATTACCGGGCACTAATATGCGTGATCCATCGGATGATATCTCATAAGGAATTTGGCTTTCTTCCAGTTTCGCCGCAACGGCGCCGGAATCTATCGAAGACAGATCAGTGTAGAGTAATTTCATTTCCTGTGTCGTAATGCGCATGGAAATAAATACAAAGAACATCAGGAGGCCAAGTAATATTGCGCCCATAACCCCTAAGCGAGCAGGGCCTAATTGTTGTAATGTTGCGACAAAGCTATTCACATTATAAACCTTTTATTACACATTAAATAATTACGCTAGAACCCCAAAGAGGGTAGGGGTAGCGTTAGTATAGCATAAACATACCCTTCAAGACGAGGGGGTGATTCGCCTTTAAAGTAAGTACGCGCAGATAAGTTACTGTAGTTTTTATATTCTGGCAAATGGCAATGTTGATTTCTTTTCATAATACAAACTTTATGAATAGTTAATGATATGCCAGATATAGCCGCTTATCCACCGTCATTATTGTGCAATTTCTTGACTTTTGCATAAGACTGTATTACAGTGATAGTAGGGTAGTTTATCTTGCGTGCATTGTGCGTGTAGGATTTAAATAGGAAAGGATAGGGATTCGCCATGATTGAAGCCGTGAGCTCAACATTGGTAAGTGCACAAATCCTACGTGGAAACGTAGGGGGGCGTTCTGCGCCTGTGACAACGAGTCCTGCACCGGAAGCTCCGAAGGCACCCTATATCAGTCCTTATATCTCCATTGATGTGGTTCATAACAAAGCAGTTATTCAAATAAGAGATCGTGATACAGGCGATGTACAAGACCAGTTTCCAACAGCAAGCCGTCTAGCACAATTAAGTCAGGCGCAAGTAAGACTGGAGCAAAGTCAATCCGTTAAAAGCGCGAATATACCAGATACGCCACCACGTCAGAATGCAGAATTTGTGGTGCCGCCACCAGCACCATTTAGTGCTGTGCAGTCTTCTGATATCATTACGGTGCAAGATGCAACATCAAACGCTTCGGCGAATGTATCGCTCCCTTCACCACAAGTTGTGTCAGCGGCATTGACAGCAGGGGCGCAAGCTGCGCCGCCACCAACACCAACACCGTCTCCAGAAGTAAGTGTTCTCGCATAAATTTAAGTGAATATATGAATGTATTTTGCAGCAAATCGCTGCATTTTTTTTACCCTGAAATATCCGTTGTTGACCCAATTGGTTTTTGTTCAGTTGGAGCAACAGGGGGGGCTTGTACGCTTTTTTCTTGGTTGACCATGAGGCCAGCAGAAATTTCACGATTAATACTRATCAGGATGTTGAGCTTTTCCTTYTTTGGACTYGCRAGGATATCAACTTCTCTTTTAAAGATGAAATTCGCCAAGTTWACGATGTTACTGCGCAARTCATTGGATCGACCCTCGTCTTTRTTTTCCAGCGCAGTGTCATAGAATAACACCCAAATTTGGCGATTATAGGTCAGGGAATCTGCCAGAGAATYCTTKGGWCGGTCATCCCAATTATCGATAAGYGCCTGCATCATGCGGTTGGATTTCATCAGRATGCGTGCTTCTAGCTCTCTTTGRTTTGTTGTRTGTGCCTGCGCATTTGAATCATAGGCRCTGGTTGCTTTTGCATACGGGTTTTTGYTATGTGACATTTTCAAGTAACTCCCGCTCATGATCRATCAATTGYTTGGCGACTTTCATRGCCTTGTAGTACGCGCCATCCATAATCTTTTCGTTGATTTGCATAAAGAAAATTGCGCTGGTRGGGGATGCTTTTTGTACCTCGTTGACRGCCTTGAAATAGCGATCRTGATATTCTTTRGGYTCGCGGGATATATACATGCATTGGATGATGAAATAGATGCCCTTACACGGCGTATTGGCGTTCTCCTCCTGCATGATGTCCTTGTGGCGGATGATTGGTGCATCGCCGGCGATATGCAGGCGTGTGCGTTGCGAGCTGTTGGTAATAACAGCCTCTCCAATTAAGATTTTTTCTTGGGGCTTCAAGTCAATAACGAGTGCCATGGATTTCTTCCTTTCGTTTGATCCGCGTTCTGCGAACGATATAGATATTATTTTATCACATAAATGGGGGCAAAGGGAAAGTAAAACTGAATACAGATGGATTTAGCAGCGGGAAAGCCTTGTCGCTTATGCCCTGTTTTGGGGGGCGGACAAAGAAAGATGGCGAAGAAATTCTTTCCTCGCCATATCTTATAAATATATAAATTCTGATTTTCCTCAGAATTAGAATAACCGTAGAACCGCTTGTTGCGATTGCGACGCCAATGATAGGGATGTAACACCCAATGTTTGACGTGTTTGCAAAGCGAGTAGGTTTGCACCTTCTTCGTTTTGATCCGCAACGGTCAAATCATCTGCACCGGCTTTCAGTGTATTGATTGTAGACTTTGTGAAATCTTGACGTGTCTGAATGATAGACAGATTATTCGCCAAAGATGAACCAAAGCTACGAACTGAAGTTAGGGCTGAACGTGACTGTGTGGCAGACAATTCAATCGCAGAGGAGCTTCTGAATGTTGCCTCGGTCAAACCAAGTCCGTTCGCAGTGAACGTTGCACCAACAGTTGTCAGTTTGCTTGAGTTGTCTTCGTTAAAGAATGTTGTGAGACTATCACCATTCAATAAGTTAACACCACGATATTGTGCATCGTTAACCAATGTGTCGATCTGCTCTCTAACATTATTGTAATCGTTAGCAAGCTCATCAAGAGATGCTGTCGATGTATTGAAAGAGAATACAGTTTCATAAACATCAGCCGCAACACTTGTACCAATAGTTTGTGGATCAAGATTACCAGTTGGATCACCAAGTCCCAAGTTGAAGGTCGGGGTACTTGCACCAACAGTGGTCAGTCCGAAGGCAATATTATCAACGGTATCTGCTGTTGATGTGATGGAGAACGTACCCGTTGCATCATCGAAGTTTGCAGAGATCAGCTCATTCGCAGTTGTATCTTGTTGGACATGATCCACAAGATCCTGGAATGTTGATGTTGCAGTCAGTGTGAATGAAACATTTACATTCACTCCTGCATTATCAATATCAAACGTGATCTGGTCACCGACAGCAAGGCCACCGAATATAGTTGAACCACTACTGTCGATATATGTACCAGTAAGTAGATCACCACTATCAGTCGTGTCACCGGATGATTCGAACAATGATACTGATGAGGCTGTACTTCCTGCAACAATTGTTGTGGAAACCAGTTCATCTGCATCGGCGGCAATAACACCACGTGTTGTCGTTTCGAATGCATCGCCTATTCCAAGAGCTTGGAAACCGGCAAGGCTAAGTTCGGCTGCTTCATCAGTTGTGATGCTAAATGAACGACCATCAGAGCTTTGAATGGATAAGAAACCATCCACCGTAACCTCTGAAATGATTTCACCTTCATGGTTATCCTGAAAGGCATTCGTGATCTTGGCGGCCAAACTTGCCGCAGTATCACCAGCAACAATAACGATGTTTTCTGCGATTTGATTACCAGAGCTGTCCGTTGTGATCAATCTAATCTCATCATTGGCGGTAATACCGGCCAGAGCAGTAAGATCAGCGGTTGCACTAAGATCTGTTTCACCAAGAAGACGTGCTTCACCAGCGGAAGATGCAAGTTCATCACGCGCAGATGTTGCGATTGAGTTTGCTTGCTCCACAAGTGTTGTCAAACTTGTAATACCGTTATCAGCAGCCTCAATCGTACGGATTGATTGACCAATACCATCAAGAAGACGGGTAAGGTCTGATGCACGGTTATCAAGTGATTGTGCGGCGAAGAAGTTTGATGGACTATCGAGCGCAGAGTTAACCTTCAAGCCCGTTGCAAGGCGAAGTTGCGTTGTATCGATAAGGTTTTGAGTTGATTGCAGCGATAGAAGGTTGTTTCTAAGGGCTGCGGTTAATACGACATCTGAAGACATTGTATATTCCTTTCCTAGGTTTGTATTACCAGAATATCCTATTCCAGCTTGATACCCCATGATAGTAGCACAAGGTTTAATATTTCGTTAAATTTATTTTTTATTTAAACGATCAGTCTGTGCATGATCCGAGTAAACCGTAATGTTACAGGGGGGTTTATGGAAGGGTTACATCGTTAAATAATTTAAAAAAGAGGGACGTATCAGGCATGGTATTCTACCAATTCTTCCTGATACGCCCGAACTGTAAGGCCATTCACACTTCTGTGTGACTACGCTACAGCGGATTCGGATACTGGGCTTTAGGGGTTAGGGATGCAGGGTAGCACATAGGCCTAAAACTCAATATCCTGAATAGTCCTGGTTCTTAAATCCTGATGGATTAAAGCCCTTCAAACTATATTCTTATATGTATTACCTTAGTTGCAATAACTCCTGCGTCATTTGGTCAACGGTGTTGATAACCTTTGTTCCCGCGGAGTAGGCACGCTGCGAGACAATCAACAGGGCGAATTCATCGGCCAAATCAACGTTGGAGTTTTCCAGTGTCGATGGTTCGATAAAGCCCGCACCACCTGAGCCTGCCTCWCGCAAGTTTTCCTCACCAGAATCTTCGGTCTCGGTGTATGCCGTACCTGATACYTCTGCWAGGCCGTTAGAGTTGGCAAAGGTTATGAGYGGWAGYTTATAYAGRATCGARCTRGCACCGTTAGAGAACTGTGCAATCACGAAACCTTCWCGGTCRATCTGGATCCCTGTTCTAAGTCCAAGTTCCGCACCATCCTGATCAGAGAATAGAACACTGTAATCACTTGAAAACTGRGARAAACGYTCAATGTCAATATTGATGTTCTGTAGATCTGAACCGTTATTCCAGTCAATTTGTGAGAGGTTTATATCAACATTACCCGAAGAATCTCTTAATGCGTTTATTGTACCATCACCATTAAAGTTTATAAGACCTGTGGTTAGAATATTATTGTTTGGGTCAACGATCTTCATTGTCCACCAACCACGAGAGTTATAACCAGGATCTCCAGGTAAGAATTGTACASTAGGAAATTCACCGGTACTATATGGCGGCGTATCACCAACCGCACCGTTTTCGAATGTTCCTGCGGCTAAGTTATCAGATGTATATGTTGCGGGCGTAAAACCAAGTGATGCCAATGGTGTTCCGACTGTATCTGCAAGGACAAAATTTTCTGTACCAGCGATGAAACCATCATGTTCAAAAACAATTGATCCATCATTACCCAAGAAGGCATGAAGATCGGTAACATTGGCGTTTATATCGTCTATTAGGTCACCAACATCAAACACCATGACATCTACACCGACTGGAAGGGCTGCACCATCTATCGCACTTATTTGATAGGTTCTTGCACCGCCGCCATCAACATCAATGGTAAATTGGTCGCCGTCGGAAATACCAAGTCCGGTGACCATTTGATCTGATGAGGTTAACTGTGTTCTCGTACTGGCATGTACGGCTTGAGGGCCGAATGTTTTGGTGAACTGGAACGAGATGGGTTGCGGATTACCAAGTGTATCAAACACAGTTAATCCCCGTGTGAAATCTGGTGCGGCAGTGGTTGAATTTGCCAAAAGCACATCTGTTTCTTTTGAATCAAGGTTAATGGAAAGTTCTGCCGTATTGGTTGGGCGTGTTAGACCGCCTAAGAACGCAACGTCAATTGGAACGACCGATGTTAAGTCACCTTGGTTAGATGGTAGATTACCTTGTTGGTCAACGGCCCAGCCATGGAGATAAAACCCTGCGGAGTTTCTTAGAAACCCTTGTGCGTCCTCACTGAATTGCCCGTTTCTTGTGTATAGGAATTCTGAAAGTGCGGAGTTATCTGAGTCCCGTTTGACGGCGAAAAAACCTTTGCCTGATATGGATGCATCAGTACCTGAAACTGATTGTGTGATCGGCCCTTGTTGGTCGACACGCTGAATTCTGTTGGCGGTCACTGTACCGGGTGAATAACGGCTGGTATTACCGGATGTTGTCACAAGAGAGAAGAACGAAGCCTCTGATCTTTTAAAGCCAGTCGTATTAATGTTGGCGATGTTATTGGCGATGATCGCCACGTTTTGCGATTGGGCTGAAAGGGCGGAAACCCCTGTAAATAATGCTCCAAATAGTCCCATAGTCTTTCTCCTTTATTACGCATTCAATGTTAAATTAATATGTGTTTTTCTTTGTATTATTATGTTGAACTTCCACCAGAGCCACTCGGTGTTGGTGTTACTTTTGGTTCAGTAACATTAATGATATTGCCAAGTGATACGGCGCGTGACCCAACCAGTAGGAACGTTATGCCATTTTGTGTCTCAATACCGCTGACATGACCTGTTACAACAGTTGTAACGCTTAGGCCTTGGTCCTGTCCGTCCAGTGCGTCTACCCTAATTTCATATGTTCCTTCAGGTTGAACGAAGCCATTTTCGTCTTTACCATCCCATTCAAACTCTGTTGCTGCACTTTCGACACCTTGCGAATAGACCAGAGTGCCATCTTCGTCAAAAATGTTGATTTTTGTATTGACGGATGTCCCTTGGATCGCATAGTTAATTTTTATCGGGTTAGTCCCATCGAAATGTCCCTCTGCGCTGATATAACTAATGTCTTTTCCAACATAATTCAGGGCAGAAGAGAACGATGATCCAAGGTTTAAAGATACAAGCGCGTCCAGTTTCTGGTTGGTGTTGATGGATTGTTCAACGCCGGCAAACTGAACCAACTGGCTTGTGAATTCGGATGAACTCGCAGGGTCTAACGGATCTTGGTTTTGCAATTGTGTGGTAAGCAAAACCAAAAAATCATCAAAATCGCCTGCCAGTGTTGCCTTTGAATTTGCCGTATTTTCTGCAAAGTTTAATGCATTATTGATTGTTACATCGCTTGCCATGTTTTTCTCCTAATCCCTTGTTAAACCAATACGTTATAGTGCATGCGTCCCGTTTCAGGGTCGACTTGCCAATCCATGGTGGTTTCAATGATGTCCTCATCCAGAGAACTGTTTGGTTTTTGTTGTCTATTGCCATGGCCTTGTTTGCTGTCTTGGCCGAAATCATGATCTTCACTCGCTAGCTCAAAACTTAAATCACCATCAGTGTCTAGGCCGGCATTATTTAGTGCGCGCTCAAGGATTTCTGCGTCCTGCTTTAACATCATGTATGTTTCCGGCTTTTCTGCGGTCAGAACGATTTTTGTGACATTGTCTTTGTCTATGCTCATCTTAACCTCAACGCGCCCAAGCTCCGGTGGATCAAGTTTAAGTCTGATCGTCGTGTCTTCACCGGCTTTTACTGCTTTTTGAATGCTTGCCGACACCATTTGGGTCGCTGGGTGAGCCTGCGTCGCGCTTTGTGCTTGTGTTATAACGTTTGTTAAAGAGCTTTGTAGTAACTGTGCATTTTGTACGGCTGTTGCCGTTGTGCTTTGCGTTCCTGACGGGTCAAGTGCCGATGCCATATTTGGGGCGGCTAAACCACTGGCCTGTAGGAACCGTTGTCCGGAACTTTGTGCGTTGTTGTTTTGTGCCTGTGCTGTGTTTTTGCCGCTTGGTTTTGTGTCTGCATTTTCAAGTGCCGCTTTAAAATTAGTGGTTTCAGCGTGATCGGCCTTAGACTGCGCCTCTTGGTTTGTGCCGCTATAGCGTGCGTCATAACGCATTTCGTACTGACTTTGTGCGCGCTGTTCATTCTGAGGCACTGTATGGGTTTTTTCTGTGTTAACAGCAGGCTCCATCTTTGCGGTGATCGACGTTTCCACCTTCGCAGTGTTTTTTGTAGTCTCTTTTGTTGGCGGGGTAAGTGATACCCATTGCGCGGCCAAGGCTTCCAATGCATCCTGATCACGTTGTGCCAGCGTGTCATTCATATAATTTTGTATATGGTCTTGTAATTGGGTGAGTTGTTCAGGTGTTAAGCCACTGGTTATTGCGATGGCATCTTTTGAAGTTGCAACATCTTGAATCTTTTCCAAGATAGAGATAAATGCGATCTCAGGTTCACCTTCTTTATTGTCATCTTTATTGCTGAGGAAAGACGCAAGTAGGGCAAAGATGCTTTTCACTTCTTCGGACTTAGGCTCTGTCGTAATAACTATATCACCTGTTGTCGTTCTGTTTTGTGATTGTTCTTCGATCAGGCGTTGGATTTCAGCATTCAAAGCCACAATATTGGTAAGGCTTACTTGCGTGTCGAGTGTCTCTGTACTTGATTCCACAGTTTTTGATTCCACAGTTCTTGATTCTGTGGGCAGAGCCGCTTCCTCTGTTTTGAATAAAGCCATTTTAACATTTTGAATTGTGACTTCTTCTCGTACTTCAGACGGGGCGACGGTTTCTGCTTTGTCGTTGTTGCCTGTCTTGTTTTTCAAAGAATTCATCATTTTGGCAAATTCTTCATTTTGCTCTGATTGTTTCAAATCATTATTTTTGGAACGAGAGGTGTTGAATTCCTCACGTTTTAGAGACGTTGTGTAGCTTTTCTTTGTTCCAACCGTAGTGGATGGATCAATTAGGGATTTTTGAAATCCATGTTCTGCTGTGAAAAAATTTAAAGTCATTTTTAATACCTTAATCGTATTGTCGTTGCCTTACACAGTCTCACTTAGGCTTGATGAAATAGCTCTTCTCTTTGCAGCGTGAGAAATCGCGCCATTCTCCCCATATATGTATCCACGTTGTTTTTGTGCGGCGTGGATGGCTGCCGTTCTGATTGTGTTTCCTAATTTCTCGGTGCATCGCTGCATGCGTGCGAGAGCCTCCATATTTTGTCTGGATATCTCTGCAAAATCAGATTGCATTTTTTTCAACTTATTCTTGATTGCGGGGTCGGCCGTTGCGATTTCGTTTTTTCTGTCAATCATTTGTCCCAGATCATTTTGGTATTCGCGTGCGGCTAGAAATTTCTTTTCTTGTAATGCGATGAAAGAAACTCTATCTGTCGCGTTTAGTGCATCGGTCTCCTCAACGAAAACCTTGCTCATATTATTGATTGTTGCGGCAACCTCTCTAAGGGCTGTATTCGTGTCTTTAGAAAGTGTTCTCAGCGCATTGCCTTGTTGCGCTTGCTCTGCTTTGGGGGCAGGGGGGGGCTGTTGTTTGTAAGTCATGATACGACCCTTTCTTCTTTCTGTGCGCTTTTATCGGAAAATCTAACGCGTTGTCCTAGCTCTTGTACTGTGAACAGAGTGGATTGCGTATTTGCCGCTGCTCGGGTTTTGATTTGTCCGATCAAAACATTGTTGTTTTGTGTTTTTTCCTTCAGCTCGGTTTGAAGTTTTTCAAGCTGCATTAAAATACTTTTATCGGCGTTGCGAAAATCATCCAAGCGGTTGCGGAACTCTTCCGAGGCTTGCATATATTGGCGCGCCAGACTTTCCTTGTCTCGTTGGGTAAATGCAAAGCGCATATGATCACTCGTGACCAGACTTTGTGTTTCTTGATCTGCAAATTCGATAAGCCGTTTATTCAAGCGCACAAGTTCACGCAATGCTTGGTTAACATTCTGGCCGAGAACTTTTGTGTTTTGCTTTGGTTTATTCATTTTATTTTGCCTCTATTTCTCGATAAGTTCTAAGTCAGTTATTTTTGCGCTTACTGTTGCATTGGTACGGTCTTGATCTTTCTGCATGGTCTCTGCTGTTCTTGCCGATTGCATTTCGATCAATTCGTTTGCCACTTGCGTTTGAATGCCGATTACATTGAGGGATGCAACATTCTTGCCATATTCATCCAACATGATCCCGCGAAATATTTCTTCGCCTTTACCGCCGCCGAAAGGGCCGTCAGTTTCAAGGCCCTCAAACATCGGTTTCATCATTTCGGTAATGAATACGGCCTCGAAATCACGAGCAATTTCCTCTATTTTCTCTCTATTATCCTCTTGCGATGCATTGGGCGCTTTTATTTCTGATGCCTGCATAAGGGCAAGGGATGTTTCGGCAGTTAAGGGGGAGCTATTCATTACATCACCTCTATATCTGCCTGCAGTGCGCCAGCTGCTTTTATGGCTTGAAGGATTGTAATAACGTCGCGGGGTTTCACACCCAGTTGATTTAGCCCTGTCACAAGTTCTTGCAAGGTCACACCAGATTGAAGCACAGTCAGCTTCACGTCTTCACCCACATTGGCCGATACATCTGTGCGCGGAACGATAACGGTTTCGCCTTGATCCGCGAAGGGATTGGCTTGTGATACTTGTGGGGTTTCATTAATTTTCAGGGTTAGGTTACCTTGTGCAATCGCAACACTGCTGACCCGGACATTTGCGCCCATAACCACAATACCAGAGCGTTCGCTGATGATAACTTTTGCGGGTTGGTCAGGTTGAATAGGGAGCTGTTCTATATCTGTAATAAGATCAACAATTGTACCGTCATAATTTGTGGGGCGGCGCAGAACAACACTTGCAGAGTTCTCTGCCTTGGCTAGTGTGGAATTGGTGAAGCCATTGATTGCTTGTGCAATACGTCGTGCCGTCGTGAAATCAGGGTTTCTAAGCGCAAGGCGCACTTGCTGTAAATCTTCAAGCTGGAAATCAATTTCGCGTTCGACAATTCCACCATTTGGAATGCGTCCAGCCGTTGGAATGTTTTGGGTGATAGAGGCGGCATCCCCCTCAACCGAGAACCCGGCAATATTTACCCCACCTTGTGCGACGGCGTAAACTTCACCATCTGCGGCGATAAGGGGGGTTACAAGTAATGTACCACCTTGCAAGGAACTTGCATCCCCAAGGGCAGAAACACTGACATCTATTTTTGACCCTTGATTGGCAAACGGAGGCAGGGTGGCTGTGACCATAACTGCGGCAACATTGCCTGTGTTCACATTTTCGCCACGGATGTTGACGTTTAAACGTTCCAGCATCGCGATCAGGCTTTGTTTGGTAAAGGGAGAGTTGTTAAGGCCGTCACCTGTGCCGTTAAGGCCAACGATAAGACCATATCCAACCAATTGGTTTTCCCGAACACCTTCGATGGATACAATATCTTTAATACGTGAAGTCTTGGCAAAAGCAGGTGCAAAAGGTTGCATCAGTAATGCTCCGGTCGTCACTACAACCCCTAACTTCTTTAGGAATGACGACCGGAATACCACCGAAGTGTCCGTTTTATATGTTTGTCCAAAACTAAACATTATTGCTTTCTACTTTTAATCTACTTTTTCTACTTTTACGCTTCTAGGGAGAATCTCTATTGAAATCTCGAAATAGACGTTGCGAAAGCTGTGCCAATTTAAAAAACCGTTTGTTTCCAGTGGGTAGATGGATTTCAGGCTGAAGTATACCGTGTCCGATATGGCCGATAGGAATTTTTGGTATGGTTTGTGTATCAGTGGCTAGGCAATTCTTACCGACTTGATTGCTATGTTTGATAAGGCGTATAATTATGACTATAGATTCGCAAAAAAACAGGAAAGGCGTATGTCATGAAAGTTGGTGGTTCTAAAGGTCCTAAGTCTACATCTGGTACGCAGAAGTCATCATCTTCTGCCGGCGGGGACAGTAATGTAGATTTCTCTCAATATATAACAGGTGGTGCTAGCGAAGCAGCGGGCGTTTCTGCCACGCAGAATATTGCGCAGTTAGATGCTTTATTGGCTATTCAGGAAACCGAAGACCCGACGCAGCGCGCGTCCAAAAAACGCGTCCAGATACGCGCTGATAATATATTGGAAAAGTTGGATAATATCCGTTTGAAAATGTTGGGTGGTGATTTGACCGTTGGTCATATGATTGATGTCGCCGATGTTGTTGCGTCTCATCGCGACAAGATTGATGATCCGGCATTGAGCGCGATTATGGATGAGATTGACTTGCGCGCACAAGTCGAACTGGCTAAAATGCGTTATGCGATGGAGCATGGTTAACTTAAAAAGAGCTTATTTTTCTTGAAATCAATCAATTTTCTTGTTTTTATAAAAGAACATCAGTATATTCTCCAATCTTGAATAGAGAAATGTTCAGTTTATAAACTCTGTTATTGAGTAATAAGGACACAAATAATGACAATATCAAGTAGTGCAAATTTACCACCGGAATATGACCCTGAGAATGATAAAGGGGGGTTTATGAATCCAGTTATGAAGGAATATTTTCGCCAGCAGCTTATTAAATGGCGCGAAGATCTATTGAAAGAATCTGAAGCAACCATTCATGATACTCTGCAAAGTACAGAGCTTCAAAAGCCTGATATGGCAGATCGTGCATCGGCTGAAACGGATCATGCCCTGGAACTACGGACACGTGATAGAGAGCGTAAGCTGATTTCAAAAATTAATTCTACGATCCGTAAATTGGATGACGATGAATATGGCTATTGCGATGAAACTGGTGAGCCGATTGGCCTTGGCCGTTTGAAAGCCCGTCCGATTGCAACTCTAGGATTGGAAGCGCAAGAGCGTCACGAACGTTTGGAAAAAACACAAAGAGACTCGTAAGTCTCTGTGATTTCAGTAAATATAATAAGAGAAGAGGGTGCTTAGACCCTCTTTTTTAATGCGTGGCTCTGCCTCTAACTCAAACCCTAGAACGGGAAGAGGATATCGTAGAGCTGCTGACCGTATCTTGGTTGTTGCATATCTGAAATCTGACCTTCTCCACCATATATTATACGTGCTTCTGCGATTTGATCATAAGATATTGTATTATTGACGGAGATATCTTCCGGGCGAATAACGCCGTCGATTTGTAGGATACGTTTTTCAAAGTTAACCAGAACCTCCTGCTTTCCATGAATAACCATATTACCGTTCGGTAACATTTGCATTATGAGTGCCGCCATACGAAGTTTAATTTCATCTTCACGTTCAATACTGCCAGAGCCGACATGTGATGAGTTTGAATCAAACCCTGTTAGATTTGCATTATCAACGACTTGGGGTAAGATTCTGTTTAGAGATTGTTCATATCCAAGGAAATTATCCAGTCCTGCATCTTCTTTACTAGCACGTGTACGTTCGCTTTTATTGTCGAGTGTTGCCTCATCTTTAATATCAATTGTAACCGTGATGATATCACCAACGTTATTTGCGCGTTGATCTTCGAAAAACGTAACGCGGTTGCTTTGCCAGAGTGAGTTATGTTGTTTTATAACATTATCGGGCGCAGGCATTGGCAGGCTGACCGGTTGATATTGTGGGTCTGTCATTGGATTTGCTATCTTGGCCATCTCGGGGGCTTGGCCGATGTTTGATATTCTGTCCACAGTTGAGCAGGCACTAAGCATTGTACACGCCATAAGAGCGATGCCAGTTGATCTGATGTTTATTTTTATATTACGCATAGTGTGAACCTCATATGGTTAAATAAATGCCCTAATGTTGCAGGATAGATACTTGGTTTGATCCGGTTATAATGGCTTGTAATGTTTTATTGCTGGCCGTGTTCACAACGCGGATAATATCGCCCTTTGAACCACTTTGCAGGGCCTTTGCTTGCGTTGTTAAGGCCATTGACCCGATATTCAAAAAGAGTGTTACGATCTCTCCGCGTTCAATAAGCATTGGTGCAATCATGTCTGATGCTCTGATTGGTCGCCCAGCAATGATGACGCGTCGCGCCGTCATGCCGATAAGGGTAGAGGCATCAACGATGGTGTCTCTTGTGAAATCACGTTCCTTGATTTTAATGTGCCTGATATCTTGCCCCGTAATGATACGCCCAGATTGAAGGTTATCAGCAAGAACTGGAACGGTGATAACCGCGTTTATACGTCCCCTTATTTGGAAATGCTGGATTGGGTTTTCAGCAGAGGGTGCGGCAATTGTTGCCTTGAATGTCTTGTTCTTGGTATCGGCGCTAAATCGTGTGATCACCATAGTTGCAGGTTGCTCATGAGGCAGAATAATCTTTTGGTACTGCGCGGGGATGCTTAATTCATAATCGCCGTAAACGGCCTCATCATAAAGTGCAGTGTAGAGCGCCTCTTTAATTTGATCATAATCAATAATGGTTGCTTCGCGGCGCAAGGTAACATTGTCTGATAGTCCGGATGGTCTCCACGGCAAATCAAGTGCCATCGCAATGCGCAGGAGTGTTCTTGAATTTAAGATCATATCCTTTCCTGGGCGCGGTGCGGCGCCTAACACACGATTTTCATCACGTGGGAGGTCATAGAATATATCCCCCAATGTTATTGTGTCGCCGCTGATAACGCTGTTTTCTTTTAAGCCAATAGCATGGGCAGAAAAGGATGAAAGCATAAAGACACATAAAAGAGATGCAATAATTGCGTATTGTCCTGTTCTTTTTACTGTATGTTTCATGCTTTCTTATCCTATTCTTACTTGTTTCTTTTAGCGAAGCTGTGCCACCGTGCGGAGCATTTCATCACTGGTTGAAATAACGTTTGAGTTCATCTCATAGGCACGCTGTGCGGCAATGAGTGATGTGACCTCTGATACAACATTGACGTTTGATTGTTCTAGCGCGCCTTGTTCCAAGCCACCAAATTGTCCTTGTCCCGCGATCCCTGTAACAGGGGAGCCGGAGGCTTCTGTTTCTAGCAGGAAGTTATTGCCTATGGCCTCAAGGCCAGTTGGGTTCACAAAATCGGCCATTTGTATTTGCCCCAGATTTTGAATGGCTGTTTGCCCTTGAATATTGGCGAGGATTTCGCCTTCGGCGTTGATATCTATGCTGATCGCGTTATCTGGAATTGTAATGGATGGTGTAACCGTATAGCCTTGCACGGTAACAACTTCGCCATTTTCATTGATTTGAAACGTTCCATCGCGGGTATAGGCCGTTGTGCCATCAGGTAGCTCAATTTGGAAAAACCCACGCCCCAATATGGCAAGATCGAGTTCATTTTCTGTAATTTTTATCGCGCCTTGTGAATGCATGCGATAAACTGCGCCGGTTTTAACACCAAGTCCTACTTGTAACCCAGAGGGAACCGTGGTTCCTGAGTCTGATGATGTGGAGCCGGGGCGTTTAAGGTTCTGATAGATCAAATCCTGAAATGCGGCGCGTTGCCTTTTATATCCAGTGGTCGTCATGTTGGCGATGTTGTTGGAAATAACATCAACATTTAGTTGTTGTGCCATCATTCCTGTTGCGCCGATATCAAGTGATCTCATGATTTATATCCTTTTTTAAGTCTTATCTCTAAACACGGGTTAGTTTTTGTATGGCTGAACGTAAGCGGTCATGCTCGCTATCCAGTAGTTTTTGTGTTGTTTGAAAGTCACGAAGGATTTCGATCATCCGTGTCATTTCAACAACCGAGTTAACGTTTGATCCTTCTAGAAAGCCCTGCTGCACGACAGTGTTTTGCGCGGCGGTTGGTTTGCTATCTGTTATGTATATATTATTTCCGGTTGGCTCTAGTTCTTGTACGTTTTCAAATTCAACAATTTGTAACTGTCCAATTGTGCCATTTTGATCAGAAATTATGCCGCGCTCATCAATTGAAATTTCTGTTGAGCTGGCAGGAATTGTAATGGGCCCGCCTTGTCCCATAACCGGCCAGCCGGATGCATTAATTAATGTACCATCGGCGCTTTTTTGGAAATTACCATCGCGTGTGTATCCAACTTCACCGCTAGGCATCTGAACGCCCATAAATCCCGGGCCATTTAAGGCAACATTAAAGGGATCTTCGGTTTGTTGCATTGACCCTTGGCTGGTCATTTGATATTGGCCGTAATCATACACGAATGATAACTCATCATCGCCATAGCGTGGATCGGATAGGTATTCTTCAAAAATTGGATTTTGTCCGCGATAACCACTGGTGTTCATATTGGCAATATTATTTGCCACGATGTCCATATTGGTTTTTAAAACCATTTGCCGCGATAGGCCGAGATAAATACTATTTTCCATTACATGTTTTCCTAATTCTTCCGGTTTGTACGATGCGAAGACCATGCCAAAAGGTAATATTGTTTTCTTTCAATGGTTTATAGTTGTTTCGCTGTGGTGGTCAAGTTCACATCTGGATGTTTTGACCTGTGTATAACCCGGAAATTTTGATGGTAAGGGAAATTTTTTCCGTATCTCGGTGTATTGTAATCATAACTATGATGTTGATAGTTCTTGTTCCTGATTAGACGTAGAGCTTACTTTGCCTTATAATTAAAAAAATTTCTTGGGTTTTAAATCAAAATAATCATTTAAAATGAGATGGATTAAAAATGGCAGACGAAGAAGATCAAGTCGAAGGTGATGAAGACGCCATTGAAGAAGGTGAAGAAGGTGAAGAAGGTGAAGAGGGCGAAGGGAAAAAGGGCGGTAAGAAAAAGCTCTTAATGATACTTGTGCCTGTTCTGTTACTTGGTGGCGGTGGTGCTGGCGCGTATTTCACAGGTATGCTGGACTCTGTTCTTGGTATTGAAAAGGACTGCGTCATAGATGAAGAGGGTGATCATGGAGACAGTGACAGCGAGGGTGATCATGGTGATGACGATAATTCAGATGTTCCGGAAGATTGTGAAGATGAGGACGGTGAAGATGAGGGAAAAAAAGGCGGACATGGCGAAGATGGTGAGGGTGGTGGAGAAAGTGCATTTCTTGAGATCCCGACCATGATTGTTAATTTGAATACAGAGGACGGTACGCCGAGATATCTGCGTTTAACTGTTCAATTAGAATTGGAAGATCCAAGTGAAAAAGAGGCAGTAGAAGCCATTATCCCGCGTGTTATAGACCAGTTTCAAATCTATTTGAGAGAGCTGCGAGTGCGTGATTTAAGGGGCTCTGCTGGCATATATCGTTTGCAGATGGAGTTGTTGTGGCGTGTAAACCAAGCCTCTGATCCTATTGAAATAAAAGATGTTTTGTTTCAAGAGATTCTTATACAATAGGCATTGTTTGGTTTATTAAGATTTAAACGGCATGTATTTTGCTTGTATGGTTATATTAAGTGCGACCGTATGGCACGAATGATTTAAGGTAAAAATATTGAGATGAGCGATACCGACGAAAAAGAGCAAATGAGCGCAGAAGAGCAGGCCATGATGGACGAGTGGGCTTCTATGGCTGGCGACGATGATGCTGATTCAGATTCTGATGCGGATGCGGATGATGACGAAAGTTCTGACGAGGATAATGCGCGTATTCTTAATCAAGATGAAATTGATAGTCTGCTTGGCTTCGATGATGGTGAAGAAACTGTCGAAAATTCCGGTGTTATGGCACTTATCAATTCGGCAATGGTTAATTATGAGCGTTTGCCAATGCTCGACATTGTGTTTGATCGTCTTGTACGTCTTATGTCGACCTCTTTGCGTAATCTTACCAGTGATAATGTTGAGGTTAGCCTTGATCAGGTTTCTACGGTGCGTTTTGGGGATTATATCAACTCAATTCCTTTGCCGGCGATGCTGTCTGTTTTTAAGGCCGAGGAGTGGGATAATAATGGCTTAATGGTAACGGATAGTGCACTGATTTATTCAATCGTTGACGTATTGCTTGGTGGCCGTAAGGGGGAATCTTCTATTCGTGTGGAAGGTCGTCCCTATACTACGATTGAAAGTAAGCTTGTTGAGAAGATGATCCACGTGACATTAACGGATTTATCAACTGCCTTTGATCCATTGTCTCCGGTCAGCTTCAATTTAGATCGTGTCGAGACGAACCCGCGTTTTGCAACGATTACGCAAAGTGGTAATGCTTGCGTATTGACGCGTTTGCGTGTTGATATGGGGGATCGTGGTGGTCGTATGGAAATTCTAATTCCCTATGCAACGTTGGAGCCTATTCGTGAACTTCTTTTGCAAATGTTTATGGGGGAGAAGTTTGGTCGTGACTCTATTTGGGAAACCCATTTAACACAAGAGCTGCATAAAACAGATATACAGCTACAGGCCGTTCTAGGCGAGTTGGCTGTGCCGCTGGGCGAAATGTTAAATTGGAAAGTTGGCGATCAACTTATGTTAAATAGATACATGAATGAGAATGTTGAATTGCGTTGTGGTGATTTTCCAATGTTTAAAGGGCCTGTTGGCCAGCGTCAGGGTAAGATCGCTGTGCGTATTGAGGAATATATAGAGCCTGAGGAGGATGGTGGAGAGGCATGAGTGGTGAGTTGATTGCGTTGTTTTTAGATATTATTATTCTGGCGTTTCTTGGGGCGACCATCTTTTATGTGATGCGTCTTTCGAGGAACCTAAATACGTTTAAGGCCCATCGTCGCGAATTTAACAACGTTATTACCAGTTTGCTGTCCAGTATTGATCAAGCAGAGAGATCCATTCAAACCTTAAAGCAGGTGAGTGCGCAAGAGGCTGGGGATCTCGAGGACCTTATTTTGCAATCTAAGGCGATGTCGGAAGAATTGAAAATTATCAATGAGGCCGGGGAAGGTATGGCCAAGCGCCTTGAAGTGCTTGCCGAGAAAAATAGAGAGGCCGTACAAATGTCCCGCTCTTCGGCTAGGCCTTCTGTATCGTCCTTGCGTTCACCGCCCTCTAGGTCCAGGCGCACACAAGGTGATTCTGCACATGGGCGGAGCGAAAAAGATTATACATCAACATTAAAGAATGTTGAGAAACCTACTGAAGAGATGGAAATGCCATCATTCATGATACAAGATCGGGATATCGCCGATTTGGATACTCTGGAAAATAACCTAGATTCTTCGGTCAGTAACGATAGTGATGACATGCCAGAAGAGCTGCAAAGTCAGGCGG
The DNA here is from genome assembly GCA_002747015.1 of Zetaproteobacteria bacterium. The sequence continues at coordinate 63,056 of NVXI01000008.1, read as the reverse complement.
AAAGAGAGCTGTTTGACGCTTTACGCGCGAGTAAACGTAGTGTTCCGCGACGGGGGCGTTCATGATGAAGGGGTCTTTTAAGCTATTACCACTACTTCTTATTGTTTCTGTATTGTCATTCTCTGTTCGTTTGACAGAGGTTTTTACTGGGATATCCAGTCTGTCGGGAACGGCCTTTGCCGAAAGCAAAAAGGATAAATCATCTGATTCTATGAAGAAGAAACAGGAAGAAGCAGAAGGTGAGCATGATGAGGTTGAAGTCGTAGAGGGTGATGGGAAAGATACAAAAGCGCCTAAATGGCGCGATGCCAGTGATTCTGATTTTGATGTTGGCCATGTGAAGCTGGAATTGTTTGAAGACTTGTCCAAGCGTCGCGACGATTTGGATAAGTATGAGAAAGATCTCCATATGAGGGAGGCGCTGTTAAAAGCGACAGAGCAGGAGCTGGATCGTAAATACCAAGAGCTCACAAAACTTCGTAAGGAAATTGAAGGGTTACTTGATGATCAGTCTGAAGAAGAAGGAAAACGAGTTGCAAGTCTGGTCAAAATTTATGAGGGAATGAAGCCAAAAGATGCGGCGCGTATTTTTGATACTCTGGATCTTGATGTATTGCTTGCGGTTGTGTCTAGAATGTCAGAGCGTAAAGTCTCTCCAGTTCTGGCGGCAATGAATCCCGAGCGTGTGCGCACAATTACGATTATGCTTGTGGAGCAAAAGAAATTGCCTGTATTGCGGTAGGAAGAGAAACATCATTTTTTCTTGTAGAATGTTGGCAAATTTGCTCTAATTATGCCCAATAAGATAAAAAAATATAATGGGTGAAGATTATGGGAACGGATAAACCAGAAGACAGTGGTCTTACAGATACATTTCAGGCCAATAGCAGCGCAATGATTATTGATGCCAGTTTTTCAGGCTCTAAAGTCGCGATTGGTAAGATATTTATCCTTGAAAATAATCGTATTGAGCCTTCAAAAGAAGATAAAAGTCTTAGTTATGGCTTGGATCAAGAGCAGATGGATGGACTGCTTGAGGTTGCCGTGGCCGCGACAAAAGAGAGTTTTGTCCAGGAACAAAAAAATAGATTTGCTGATGCTCGTGCTCGTACTGTTGTCACATATGAAAACTATCTTGCAGATGCGGAAAATGCATCAATCGAGGTCAGAGATATTGCTCTTGGAAGTCTTAGTACAGAACTAGCTGTTATTAAAGATCCCTCCATATTAAAAAAAGCACATAAAAAGATAGATGATGGTGCAACTGCGGAGGTTGCCCTTGATGAGGTGTATGAAGAGCAAATTAATATATTTCGTGCGATGGAGGATCCGTATCTCAGAAAATACATGGTTGAACTTGATCAGCATAGGTCAACCATGCAGCATCACCTTCACCCAGATAAGACTTTGACGACCCTTGATAATATTGAGGAAGGGACTTTACTGGTTTCGTCTAGCCTCCCTTTGCACGCCCTTTCTTCTTTCCGTGATAAAGATACAGGCAAAATGCTAGTGAACGGAGCGATTGCTTATGACGGAAGTCTTGAGAGCCATGGGGCAATTTTAATTACAGGGATGGGAATTCCTTATGCACGTATCTCTAAGGATGATATGGCGCGTATGAAAAATGGTGATATGGCCATTATGGATGGGGGAAATGGACAAATTTTATTGCACCCGAATAAAGCGGTTATTGAGTCATATGAACAGCGTGTATATGCACAAAATTACCAATCCGCAACACTGCTTGAAAATGCAAGAAAGACGAAAACTGTTAAAACGCTGGATGGTGTAAAAATAAATATTCACGCGAATTTTGCAATCTCAGATGAAGCGCATGATTTAAAAATTGCAAATCCCGTGGGTATAGGCTTATACCGCACAGAAATTGCCGCATCTATGCGTGAGAATGATATAAATGCCCTCGTATGGAAAAATATTATAAAGCAGAACATGGAGGCATCTAGCTCTAATGACAAAGGGTGCATTGGCACAACAGTTCGAACTATAGATTTGTCTGGCGATAAAAGTGACCTTCCCAAGTCAGAATGTGAAGTGCTTCAGGCTAGTATGACTAAAGAGCAAATGCGCGGCCTGCTATTGCTGCAACAAGAGTTGGTGGCAGATGGACATAAGTCAAAGCTTAAAGTCATGGTTCCTACGGTTTCTTCTGTCGAAGATATGCTTGTTATGCAAAAAATGATGGATGATCGGGCAGAAGGTCTAGGGGTAAAGTCAATAAAATTGGGGTGTATGGTTGAAGTGCCTTCTGTTCTGAGCGAACTGGATAAGTTGGATGTTTCTTTTATGTCCGTTGGCTCTAATGATTTAATACACGATCTTTTGGGTATTGATCGTTATAATTCGGAAAGTATAAAGAAATATGATCCAACGAATCCTGCTGTTCTGAAGGCATTGGATCATGTGCATGACGTTGGGAACGAACGAAATATCCCGTTTAGTATCTGTGGTAATATGGCATCTGAGCCTAAATACACGGCGTTATTGATTGGGGCAGGGTTTACGAATATGTCTGCTAAGATTGATAGTATTCCAGAGGTTAAGGAAATGGCCTCACGTGTGGACATGCAGGATGCCCGTGATTTATTTGATAGAATAAAAGAGACGGATACACGTTCAGAACGTGAAGGTATTCTTCAAGATTATAATAAGGGCCTAGGTTTGGGCGTAAATGGTAAACTTGATCTCGCATGGACACCATCACAGGATGGTGACGTACCCGTAAATGATGATACACGTGATTTAGATTAATAAATCTTTATGATAATGTAGAGACACGTAAGCACTCTGTTTTATTTTTGGCATTTTATTGAAGTACTTGTGTATGTTTCCCCGTGATTTTTGATAGTATTTGAAAAGAGGAAGTCTTTATCCTTTTATTTGTTGGTTGTTCGTATATTATACTAACGCAGGGCGCATTATTCTTTTGATCGTGTAGTTACGATGTCTTAACTATTTATGCTCATAATGCTTTATTGTGCAAATGCAATAGGGTAAGAATTATGCCTTGTATCTGTTTCTTGAGTTTATATATATAATAATTTATTCGTTAGAATGATAAGGAGAATAACGTGGCTGTAGATGTGAATATGAATGTCTTGATTGTCGATGATTATACAACAATGCTAAGAATTATTAAGAACCTTCTCAAACAGCTTGGTTTTAATAATATTGATGAAGCCACGGATGGTACGATGGCTTTTGAAAAAATTAAGATCAAGAATTACGGACTTGTCATTTCTGATTGGAATATGGAACCGATGAGCGGTTTTGAATTTTTGAAGAAGATCCGTGCTTCGGAAGAAAAGTTTAAAACAGTACCGTTCATTATGATTACCGCGGAAAGCAAAACTGAGAATGTGATTGCAGCAAAACAAGCAGGTGTTAATAATTATATTGTGAAGCCGTTTAATGCAGAAACATTGAAAATGAAAATTACCTCAGTTTTGGGTGAATTTTAGTAATTATATTGTATTATCATGAGTTAAGGGGGCGTAAATGTCTGATGTATCTGTAAAAAAGACCACTGTAGTTGGAGGCAAGAAAGATCGTATTGTTGCTCTAATATCATCGGTTGTGAGTAAAGTGGAGCAAGATGAAAAAGTTTCATTAACGGAAATTATGACTGAACTTAGAGATTTGCTACTTGTTATTGAGGAGACGCGTATAGACTTAGGTATGGCTCGTCCAACTGATATTACGGGAGAGCATATTCCAGGGGCAACGGATGAACTTGATGCGATTATTGATGCAACATCCGAGGCCACAGGAACAATTATGGACTGCTGTGATGTTATTCAAGAACGTGCGGGTGAAGTTGGCGGTGAACAAGCCGATGCCATCACCGCAGAAGTGATGAAAATTTTTGAAGCATGTTCCTTTCAAGATATTACTGGGCAGCGTGTTTCAAAGGTCGTTAAAACATTCAGAGATATTGAAGAAAAGATTGATAAGTTGGTCTGTGCCTTAGGTGTTAAAACGGCAGATATTCTTCCTGAGGATACAAGAGAGGGCGATGACGCGCTTATGAATGGTCCACAATTGGCCAGTAAGGCTATATCACAAGAGGATATCGATAAACTGATGGCAGAGTTGGACGGCGTTTCTGAGTAGGATATTTATTTCTTGGCTTATAAAAGCGGTAGGTTGTCCTATCGCTTTTTGTTTGTTTTTAAGGTATAATACTCGTATTGAAATGGAATATTTTGACGTTATGGCAAATCAATATCTTTCTTTAGCCTTGTTTTTGATGCTGCTGTCATTCTTCATTGTTATGAATGCTGTGTCAGGCTTTGATGAATCCAAGGCAACACCAGTGCTGAGCTCTCTCTCAATGGCTTTTTCTAGTCAGATTCTTGAAACAGCAGAAAATGTAGCAGACGAAGAAACGCCGCGTGTTGCATTAGGTGAAGGGGATGCATTAGAGGTTTTAGAAGGTCTGTTTAGTGCGCATATCTCTGGGTTTCAGGCAACGCGAAATCGTTTAGGGACGGTGATGCACGTGCGTGCAGATGTTGAGGCGTTCGAAAATGCAATTGATGTATCAGGCGTTGGGTATGATGACGTGTCTATGGGCGAACGGGGCTCTTTTATCCTTTCGATGATTTCGATTTTGCGTTCTCAGGAAAAGGGGCAGACCTATCGCATAGATATGATTTTAAATCTTCCTAAAGATCCTGCTGTGTTTCAAAAAAATTATCCTGATGAATTTATGCATAATTTAAAGCATGTGAGTGGTTTTGCTGAAATTTTGGAACGCGCAGGTCTTCCCAAAAAAATGATCAGCGCGGGTGTCGCAAAAGGGGATGTTGGGTTTATTGATTTATATTTTTACCGTTATAGACCCTTCAATATGCTTGCTGAAATTAGCAACAAAAAGCGCAAGAGCGGAGCGTTGTAATGGTTGATGATCATAATGATATTCCTGATTTAAATTCAAATGCCGCTGACGTTAATGATGATATGGATGGAAAGACAATGGAGGAGGCCGAGACCTCCCCAACATCTAGTAGTGATACGCAAAATAACTCTGAGTACACGTCGATTATATCTAGGAAAAGCGATGCTGTGCAAACTGTGCCCTTGTGGTTGATTACCTTTACGGATGTTATGGCTTTGATGCTGACATTTTTTGTTTTGCTCTATGCCATGTCTGTTCCTGAAGAGGGGAAATGGGAGGAAATTGCTAATTCTTTCAGTAGTAAATTTAGTTACAGCGACCCAAAACCCCATAATGCCGGATCGCAAGATGCGATCAATATCGACAGGATTGATACATCCCGCGCCTTGTCTTTGAGCTATTTAATGGCGTTGGTTGAAAATTTGCTGAAGGCCAATGGGATCGAGAATGTTATTGTGTTTGAAAATGACAAGCGTTTGATCATTTCTCTACCTTCGGATCTTTTATTTAAAAGCGGCAGTGCGCAGATTAATCTGGAAGGTAAAAAAGTTCTGTTTTCATTGGGCGGTGCACTTACGCGTGTTAAGAATCGTATCGAAATCGCAGGTCATACAGACCCTAGGCCAATCACGGGAACAAACGGAATATATCGTACAAATTGGGAACTTTCCTTGGCGCGCAGTGCTTCTGTTTCATCCATATTAAAGGATGTTGGGTATACACGTGATATAACAATTCGTGGGTTATCCAGTGCGCGTTTTGATGAAATGTCTGAAGATGCGCCAGAAGAGGAGCGTTATAATCTTTCTCGGCGCGTGGATATTATCTTGATGAATGATGATGGTGTACGTACAAAATTTTATGGTTTGCATTAGAGCCGGATAATAACATTGCAGAGCGTGACTTATCGCTTTGGCTATGGCATTCTTAAATCATGAAAAGATACTTCTTTCTTACGTCTTTGTTTTTGTGTTCTTTAATCACCGCCCCTTCATATGCTCAGGATAATGTTCCTTTGCGCACAGGGGCGCGTGATGGCTATTCACGGATCACATTTGGATGGACGCAAACGGTTTCGTATTCACTTGATACATCCGGCGATGGTATCTTGATTATTAAATTTGGTCATCCGGCAAAAACTGATCTTTCACATGCTGATTTCTCTGTGTTGGATAATGTTTCTGCGGTAAAGGTTATCTCAACAGACCCGTTAACGTTATCCTTGCGCGTGCCTGAAAGCAGTAAGGTAAGAGATTTTAGAATTGGTAAACGCGTTGTTTTGGATATCTATGATCCAAGTGACCCCAAGGAGGCCAAATCTTTTGAAACCGCCTCGGTAGAAGCACAGAAGAAAACTGAGACGCATTTTGAAACCGTTGTGGTAAAGAAAGTTAAGGCACCTCATTCAAAGGAAAAAATGCCGCCTCCGGTGGGTAAAAAACTTTCTGCAACGCCTCCTGCTTTTGTTCTGGTACCAGAGAAACTACCAGAAAAGAAAGCACTGGATAAAGAGGATCAGAATAGTGATAAGAAAACCAAAGAAAACACTCAAAATCGCCATGCCGTAAATGAAAATCAGAAAGCACTCTCTGCCGCTCATAAAAAATTATCCAGTGCTGTAAAAGATGAACACCACGTTATTTCTCTACGTTCAACGAAAAGTATAGATATTGCTGTGTTTGAAAATTACGGAGAATTATGGCTGGTGATGGGAGGGGGGGCGTCTTATGTTGTTCCGGGATTCAGCAGTTCAACGCCTGAAATTTTTTCACCCCTCCTACCAATGTCAATGGAAAATTCTACATCCTATCATATGAGAATGCCTGAAACGCCTTTGCGCATAAAAGCCAAGGGTGGTGGGTTGATTTGGGATGTGATTATTGGGGAGAAGGTGAAGGAAAGGCCGTCTATTCAACCGGTTCGGTTTACAGAGAATTCACCGAATTTTCATGGAGAAAAACTTATTTGGTCCTTGAAAGGTGCTCATGATATTATTGATTTATCTGATCCCATAACTGGAGAGATGCTAAAAGTTGTTCTGGTTGATGATGCCAAGCAATTCTCAGGTGAGGCGTTATCCTATATTGATTTTGACGTGCTAAAATCATCGGTTGGGATGATTATTCGGCCAAAAGTTGATGATCTGCATGTTAAAGTTACAGAAGCAGGTGTGGAGGTTTATAGGTCATCAGGGCTTCGTCTTGCCTCTGGTAATGATACAGATGAAGCACGTATATTTTCGGAGCGGCTTAAAAGTGAAGCGATCTCTCAAACCTTAAAAAACAATGGCTCCAAAGAGCACGTAGAGAATTTCTTCCGTTTTAAAGATTGGCAATTGGGTAGTGCACGTAATCTTGGGCACAATGAACATATATTGCTCTCCGGTATGAAGGGGAAATCGGATTCTAGACGCATAGAGGATTTATTGGCACTTGGAAAAATGTTCCTTTCTCATGGTCTTGGAGCAGAGGCTTTGGGGTATTTGCATTATGCAGGTAATGAATTACCTGGCCTGCATGAGAGTGCTGAATTTGTGGCTTTGCGCGGTGTGGCTAAGGCTTTGGACTGGAAAAGTGATGCGGCGTTAGAGGATTTTCTATTTAAGGAATTAGAGGATGAAGAGGAAGTCAAATACTGGAAATCCTTTGTGTTGGCCGATCTTGGTGATTGGCAGCAGGCGGCAAAAACATTGCCTGATCATTATGATCCCTTATATGACTACCCAAACAATATTGGACATCGCTTGGCCTTGGTTTTAGCAGAGGTTAATTTGCGTGATGGTAATGTTAAAGCGGCAGAGGAGCTTCTAGCTCTGGTAGAGAAAAATAAATCCGATATGATAGATCCGATGGTCGCATCGTTGAAATACTTGCGTGGCGAGGCATATAGGCAGAAAAACCAAAAGGATAAAACTAAAAAAATATGGAAGAAACTGACAAAAGATAAAGATGATCTTTATCGTACAAAGGCTGGCTTGGCTCTAACAATTTTGTTGGCAAGTGAAGGTGAAATTAACAATAGTGAAGCGATTGATCGGTTGGAACGCTTAAGGTACGCGTGGCGTGGGGATGAACTGGAAGCACAAGTAAATTATTGGCTTGGCGATGCTTATTTCAAAGATAAGGAATTCATAAAAGGGTTGTCAATCATGCGTGATGCGGCTTCTATTGCGGGGAATACTGCATTGGGGCAACGCATTGCCAACTATATGGGCAAAACATTCACTGATTTATTTCTTGGTGAGGATCTTAAAACAATATCTGCCGTGGATGCTGTCTCTCTGTATGAAACATTTAGTGAGCTAACACCCGTTGGAACGAGAGGGGATACCCTTATCCAGAATTTGGCAGAGCATTTAGTACGTGCCGGTCTTCTGGGGCGCGCAACAAAATATTTGCGTCATCAAGTGGTACATAGGTTGAAGGGGAAAGATAAATTACGCGTGGCGATCCGCTTGGCAGCGATTGAGTTGATAAACAAAGACCCTCAAAAGGCGATGGACGCTCTTGGGCAAGCAACGGATACGCTCCATTTTCTGTCAGACACGCCGGAAAAGGAACAACAAAAGGGGGAAATAGCTTTACTGAGAATCAGGGCATATTCGCAAAACAAACAATTTGATAAGGCATTATCGTTATTGAAGAAAATGGAGACGAGCAAGGCTGTAAGCCGCCTAAAGGCCGATATTGCGTGGCAGGCCGGTTATTGGGATGAAGCCGCCGAGGCTTTAGGCGTGGTTTTGCAGGATGAAAATATTTCAATGACCAGACCACTTACGCAGGAACAGTCGGATTTGGTCCTTAACCGCGCCATTGCACTTAGCTTGTCTAATGATCGTATTGCCCTAGGGAATATGCGTGCGAAATACAGTGACTTGATGATTCAAACCCATAAGGCGCATCAGTTCGAGGTCATTACCCGCCGCCGCAGTAGTAGCGCATTGGCAGATCGGGAGACTTTGTTGTCTGTTGTATCAGAGGTTGATCTGTTTAAAGATTTCCTAGACAGCTACCGCGCCGCCCGCCCGTAGGCTTCCTCATTGTGTATTCTAACGTATAAGAGCTTGTCTATTTCGAGATTAAAGTTGTAGACGAAAAAAGTCCTACAGAGGGGGGGGGGTAAAATAATTAGGTTTATGTTATTTTACCTTAAACACTGATAATTCATCTTTATTAGGTATAAGTTTATTTTTACGTTCCATAGGAGTTAAATATTCTTTGATGTCATACCAAACTTCATCTTCTTCCGTTTCTGTACCTAATTCTAATAAATCCTGAATTCCAATAAATTCAAAAAAGACTGGATTTCCATCATTGTTAATATAATCAAACTCCTATTTCTTACCTCTCTTATTGATTTCAATAAAGGCAAGTTCAGGGGTTTCACAATAGAAAACAATAATTCTTTCCTCACAAAGCCTTTTCCCCTCAGAATCATTATTTATAACGACTCTGAATTGGAATAATAGCTTTGCTGAATAGCATTTTTTCATAATTAATATGACCCCATAACATTAAATTTCATAGTTATAGCTATCAGAGGCTAGCCGCCGCCACTGACCGTGGTGAAGCTCTGAATGAGGGAGCCGGAGATTAGGTGCCAGCCATCGACCAGTACAAAGAACATGATTTTGAATGGTAGGGACACGGTAACGGGGGGCAACATCATCATACCCATCGACATCAAAATTGATGCTGTCACCAGATCAATAATCAAGAAGGGCAGGAACAGCATAAACCCGATTTCAAAGGCACGGCGTAATTCCGATATCATAAAGGACGGAATAACAATTTGTAGTGGAATATCAAGAGCCTGGTCATAGCTACCAGTATCGCTTAGCTCCACAAACAGCTCCAGATCATCATCACGTACATGTTTCAGCATAAAGCGTTTAAAGGGCAGTGTTGTACGCTCAAACGCTTGTATTTCGTCAATTTCTTCATTGACCAGTGGCGCGATACCCTCGTCATAAGCGGATTGAAATGTGGGCGCCATAATGAAAAACGTGAGGAAGAGGGCAAGTGATACCATAACTGTATTTGGCGGTGTTTGTTGTATGCCGATGGCTGTACGTAAGAAGGATAAGACGACAACGATTCGTGTGAAGGACGTCATCATAATCAAGATTGACGGTGCCAATGACAAAACCGTCATTAAGGCAACCATCTGTACGATGCGACCGGTTACCGTGCCATCACTACCTGCGCCAAGGTCGATTGATATGTTTTGTGCGATCGCAGGGTGTGCGAATAGGGCGACTAGAAAAACTGTCGCAAGGCCAAGTGATGCTTTAGTGAATATTTTATTACGCATGTCATTATCATAGCGCAGGAGGAGGGCAGAGCTTAAGACCTAGAAACGGAATTTTATGAACCATCCACAGATGGTATATCTGTATCGATAACTATCTCGCTGTTTGCGCCAAGGATCACCAGATGTTCTTTGTCGTCACATTTAACGATCGTCAGGCGCCTGCGTGCATCAAGGGGAATCGACTCGACAATTTTCAATCGTCTTTTATCGCCGCTTTTGATCGTACTGTCTGTGGTTAGACCAAGCTTTTTTAAGGCCAATGCAAGCCCGCCCATAATCAAAAAGACAATACAAAGCGCAATAATAAGCCGTAAGGCTTGCGGTAATTCTGGCGATATAACAACATCCATATTTACTGTGTATCACTCTCTACCTTGGTATTAAAAGGATCTTCTTTGCCGTTTGCCTTATAAACATAGGATAAAATTTCACCAACGGCCATGAAGGCTTCGGATGGGATGGGGCTGTCTAACTCTATAGAGGTGAGGAGCTCTGCTAAATCACCGTCCTCACGGACTTTTATGCCATTCTCAAAGGCAAGCTCTAAAATTTTTTCGGCAACTTTGCCCCGTCCAGCGGCGGCAATACGGGGAACTTTTTTCCCACCCTCTGAGTCTTTTAGGGCAACAGCAGTCTTCCTTTTAGGGATTATCTTTGTATTTGAAGGGGTTAAGTCTTTTTCTTTGCTATCCCTATATTGATCGTCAAAGCCGTCACTCATTGGCATGTTTCCTGCATTGTTCTTATCGGAACTAGATTATACAAGGTTATAAAGCATGACGATACAAGATATAGGCATCTTTCAAGCGCTATCGGCGAAAATGGGATATTTGAACCAACGCCAAAGTGTTATTGCGCAAAACGTTGCGAATGCCGATACACCTGGATATCGTCCTAAAGATTTGGTTGAGGTGGATTTTTCCTCCATGTTGAAGGCGCAAATGGGGGGTGCAAAAACTGTCTCTATTGCGACAACCGATGACAGGCATTTGCCAAATGCGAATAGACATATAAATGTGAATGCTAAAAAGCAAAAAGATACCTATGAAGTTGCACCAAGTGGAAACGCGGTGATTATGGAGGAGCAACTCATAAATGCTGGAAAAAATAGCATGGATTACAGTTTGATGGTCAATATTTATCAAAAGCAAGTCGGCATGATGCGGATGGCTTTAGGTAGATAGAACGTCATAAAGAGAATTTAAACGAGAGGGATTAGAAATATGAGTGGTGATATTGCAAATGCTTTAATGATTTCTGCCAATGGAATGCGCGCGCAAGGTGCACGTATTCGTGTGATCTCAGAAAATATTGCGAACGCAGATACGACCGGTCTAACCCCGGGTTCTGATCCATATTCACGCCAAGAAATCAGTTTTAAAAATGAACTCAATCGTGAATTAGGCGTTAATCTCGTGGGCGTTAACAAGATTAGTGTTGATCGTCAGACACCATTTTCTCTGCAGTTTAGCCCAGATCATCCGGCGGCAAATGCGGATGGATATGTGAAAATGCCAAATGTAAATACAATGTTGGAAATGATGGATGCCAAGGAAGCACAACGTTCTTACGAAGCGAACCTTGGTATGATTGAGCAGTCTCGCGCAATGATTTCACGGACAATAGATTTGCTTCGTAATTAAAATAGAGCTAAACTAGAGAGTAAGAAGAAGGTTTAAATCATGGCAATGAACGGTATCAATCCAAACGCAGCAGCAAGCGCATATTCCAATTCTCAAAAAATCACGGGCGCAGGGCAGATTACTGAGCTTGGCTCCGAGATTAAGGGGATTGGGCAGGGCGTTAATAATGATGTGGAGACTTTTGCTGACTTTATGAAGCAAAATATTTCACAAGCCGTTGAAACTATGAAATCTGGCGAAGAGATGTCTGCCAAGGCCATCGCGGGTAAGGCATCGACAATTGATGTGGTGCAGGCGGTAACCTCCGCCGAACTGACATTGCAAACCGTTGTTGCGGTACGTGATAAGATGATTGGTGCATATCAAGAGATTATGCGCATGCCGATCTAAAGGCTGACTCTTCAAATATAGAAGGGTGTTCGCCTGACTTTTTCATTATATTTTTTACAATAATAATAATTTCATGTGGTTTACTTTGCAAACGTGGCTGATGGGTGTTTTTCGCATCGGGGTGATCTGCTAGGCTATACTCTATGAATGATACGGAAGTCATAGAAGTTGCTCGCCAAGCATTGCTAATAACAATGCAAATCAGCGCGCCAATATTGATCGTCGGCTTGGTTGTCGGTGTTGCAATTGCCTTGTTGCAGGCATTAACGCAAATTCAGGAAATGACTCTTGTCTTTGTTCCCAAAATCATGGCAATTTTCTTTTCAATGTTCATATTTCTACCTTGGATGATGAATACGCTTGTTGTGTTTATGGAGGCTCTGGCCGATCGTATTATTAGTGGTGGCGGAGGATAGAAATGCAGAATGCAAGGTGCACTTGAAACGTTCCTCGCCACTGGTGTTTTGGCCTTTTTACTCACCTTTACCCGTATAGGCACGGCAATAATGATTATGCCGGGACTTGGGGATTCATTTGTCTCTAATCGGGTGCGCCTTCATATGGCTCTGGGGATCAGCTTCGTTTTATTCCCTGTCGTCTTGCCTTACATGCCCTCACCAATACCACCGACATTTGCCTTGGTTACGTTAATTATGATGGAGCTGGTGATCGGTGTTTTATTTGGCACTGTGGCGCGTATTTTTATGATTGCGTTGGATACTGCGGGTATGATCATTTCCATGCAATCAGGCTTATCCAATGCGCAGGTTTTCAATCCCTCTCTTGCCACGCAAGGATCGATCATGGGGGCGTTTTTGTCCATGACTGGGGTTGTGTTGCTGTTCACCTTGAATTTACATCATCTGTTAATTATAGGCGTTGTCGAGAGTTATGAGTTGTTTCCTTTGGGATTTATTCCTGATACCGGCTCTATGGCGGAATTTATTTCGCAAGCCATTGCTTCAAGCTTTCTCGTTGGCGTAAAGCTTGCCAGTCCATTTATTGTTTTAACATTGATCATTTATGTCGGTATGGGTGTGTTGTCTAGAATTATGCCACAAATTCAAGTGTTTATGGTGGCGTTGCCCTTGCAAATACTACTATCAATTTCTCTGTTTTTCCTTGTCTGTACAGCTATATTTTCATATTGGGTTGCTGAATTTGAAGCAGGGATGATGTTTTTCCTTTCTGGCGGTGGATAGGGTATAATAAGGCTATGGCAGAAGATCAAACTGACGATTCCCAGAAAACCGAAGACCCCACCCCGAAAAAGCTGGAGGAGTCCAGAAAGCGCGGGCAGATTGCTTTATCGCGTGAGGTGAATAACTGGGTCATGCTGTGCACAGGAACGATTTTTATTGTTGCTTTCTCCGGTCCTATGATGAGCCAGTTGGCTGATATGATGCGCGTTTATATAGAGTTTTCTCATGCTCTTCCGGGGATGCCGGGTGGTCTTAGCGTTGTGCTAGGCGAGGGCGTTAAAAAGGTTTTTTCTATTATATTATTGCCGCTTATGCTTTTTATGTTTGCCGCTTTTGCTGCGCCGTTTTTACAAATTGGTCCGCTTTTCGCACCTGAGGTCATAAAACCTGATTGGAGCAAGATATCGATTAAAAAGGGCTTTGGCCGCCTTTTTTCTATGCGCTCGGTTGTTGAATTGATTAAAGGCGTTGTTAAAATCTGCATTGTTGGCCTGATTGCAATCATTATTATCTCTCCATATTATAGTGGGTTTGAGCATTTTATCGATATACCGATCACTGCCGTGATGGAGGAACTGCGTTTTCTGGTTATTCAAATGATGGTGGGTGTTCTGATTGTTCTGATGGTTGTTGCGATGATGGATTTATTGTACCAACGTTTTGAATATAATAAGAAAATGCGGATGAGCCGTCAGGAAATCAAGGACGAATATAAGCAATCAGAGGGTGATCCCCATGTGAAGGCAAAACTGCGCCAGTTGCGCTCTGAAAAAGCGCGCCAACGTATGATGCAGGCCGTGCCAAGCGCGGATGTGGTTATCACAAACCCGACGCATTATTCTATTGCCTTGAAATATAATCCAGAGGAAATGCCTGCGCCAAAGGTTGTTGCGATGGGGATAGATGAAACCGCACTGCGTATCCGTGAACTGGCGAAGGAACATGATATTATCCTGTACGAGAATAAACCTCTTGCTCGTGCACTCTATGATGTGGCGGAGATTGATGAGATGATCCCGATGGAGCATTTCAAAGCCGTCGCGGAAATAATTTCTTATGTTTTCAAATTAAAAGGACGTTTGAACTGATTGAAATTAATCGGTTTTATCGAATTTCTTCAGGTCTTCTAATTCTTTGCGTAAATGCGCCTTACGGATACGGGCTTTCAAGGCGCGCTCTTCCTTGTCACCGCCTTTTCGAAGGGCAATAATGGATAAAACAGGCGGAATAAGAAAGATTAAAGCCAACCACGCTTGATTGCCATAGGAATTCGCAATAATCCCTAGAATCACGACAATCATAATCACATTGACCAATATGGTTAAGCAATGAAAAATGCAGCCAGTTTTTTTACAATGTGTCATGATTGAAATCCTTTTGAATCTGTTTGATTTTACGTGCTATAACCATAGCGTATAATTTTTGATTTTGGAATAACAAGGAGAGTTGTTTATGCGCCCGTATTTTTTCACCCTTATGGTTTTTACTGCTTTGTCGCCTGTTTGTGCATCTTCGGTGTGGGCAAAGGATATTCCGGTGGAGAGTACGATTCGTGCCGCGACAGTGTATAATGATCGCGCAAGTATAACGCGTAGCGTCAAAGTGGAAATCCCCGCTGGTGCACATAATCTGGTTTTCACAGGTCTGCCTGTTAGTCTCTTCGCAGACTCGTTGCGTACAGAAGGTCGTGCGAGGGCGAATGTGACATTCGGGGCTTTAACACATAAACGTGAGAGCCATGAAGACTATGTTGTGCCAAAGGAAAAAGAGCTTAATGCGCAATTGGTTGTCTTGCAGGATCAAAATAGACTTTATCAGGTGGAAAAAAAGGCTTTAAGAGCGGGGCAGGGATTCCTTGAAAATATAGGGAAACAAGCGGTTCTGCGTACGAATGAGGATATTGCAGAAATTGAATTGAACCCACAAGAATGGGCCGCTGCCGCAGACAGTCTTTCTGCTAAAATGCTGGAAAATATGAAAGGATCCCTCACTCTTGATATCAAAGTGCGTGAAGTAAATAACAAAATCCGTAAAATTAAAAATGAACTTCGTGGCTTACGCACAGGTCAAAAACAAACCTACAGCGTCACAATACCTTTTGAATCCGATAAGGACACAACCCTGAATATTGATCTGAGCTATCAATTACCGGGAGTCAGTTGGCAGCCGATCTATGATGCGCGTCTGGATGTTAAATCAGGGCGTTTGGAATTGGTGCAATATGGTTCTGTTTGGCAACGTACAGGTGAGGATTGGACGGATATCGCGCTAACCCTTTCCACCGCGCAACCTAGCCGCGGTACAAGTCTTCCTGATCTTCATCCAAATTGGATCGCCATTATACAACATGCCAAACGAATGAAATCACGTGGCGGTGGTAATAATTTCAGTAGTATTTCAGCGAATGTAACGGGTGCCGCCGCACCGATGGCTGCAATGGAAATGGATATGGCCTATATGGATGAAAGCGTTCTGGAGGAAAAGATGGAACGTGCGGTATCCTTCCAAGCGGCACAAATTAATACAGAAGGCTTTGTCGGTGAATATAAAATCACCGGCCCTGCAACGGTGAAAGCCGATGGCACGCACTCTAAATTACTCGTCGGTAGTTTTGAAACCGAGACATGGAAACAAGTGCAAATCAAACCACAATACAGTACAGATGCTTATCTGGTGATAAAAACCAAGCTGAAAGGCGATGCGCCGATATTGCCCGGGCAGGTTAATTTGTTCCGTGATGGTGCGTTTATTGGCAAGACATATTTGCCGATGCTGCGTCCGAATGATGTTGAGGAACTGGCATTTGGTATTGATGATAGTGTAAGGGTTAAGCGTAACATGCTTAAAAACGAGCGTAGCGTCGTAGGTATGATTACGAAGGAGAGCGTGATCGAACGCCATTTTGTAACAGAGATTCAAAACCTTCATAAAGAGCCAATCGATATCGCCGTGTTGGAGACCGTTCCTGTTTCCAGAGATAAAAGATTGCGTGTTGAGATTCTCAAAAATAAAACAACACAAGGCTATGAGGCTGACTTGCATGATGTTAAGGGTGTGACGCGCTGGAAACAGATATTGCAGCCACAAGAAAAGTCTAAAGTTATGTTGGGATGGAAAGTCATTTGGCCAAAAGGTGAAAACGTTTCCGGTCTTTAAGAAAGCATCCGTTAAGTTCAGTGTATAAATGTCACGCTGGTTTTTCGCTGTCTTGTTTCATATGAGCTGGCATGCGATTATTGTATGCTATGAAAAAGATTGATCATTTAGAATTTATAAACCGTCACCATACGCGTAGTACTGCTGTACATGGGAAAAGTAAAAGCCTGACGATAGCGGTGATTGCTTCTATTATGTCGTTTTATTTTGTTTTGATGGTTTTTGTTGTTCACATGGCCCGTGTGGATCAAGCAACGATTTTTATTTCTATTCTTGTGTTTTTGACGGCGACATTGGTTGCCTTTGCGGCAAAACGTGCTCAATATCTGCAAGCCAAGCAGGAGGAGGAACTTATCCTTCTTAAAGAGGTTCTAGAAGGCAGTCGTGGGGGGCGATTAATTACCGATAGTGCGGATAACACTCTCTATTATAATCAGCGCTTTGTTAAGCTATGTTATCATGATGTGGGTGCTGAAGGGGATGAGGATGTTACCTATGTGCAGTTGGTTAATATGTTCTCCGATAATGATAAGGCAGCATCGCTCTTTAATGCCTTATCCGATCAGGCACATCGCGGTCTCACTGATACGATAGAGCTTTATTGTGAAAAACAGGACTATGAGGGCTGGTATTCTGTCACCGCACAGCCCGTTGCGGGGCATGCCGGTATTATTCATTGGCGTTTGGATAATGTGACAGAGAAATATACAGCTGACAGAGCAATCCGTGAAGAGCGCGAGAAGCTGGTCGATTTCACAGATAACGCGCCTGTCGGTTTCTTTTCCGTGGATGAAAATGGTAAGTTTGTTTTTGCAAATGCGACCTTTGCCCGTTGGCTTGGGGTTGATCTTGGATATTTATTGAACCAGGCATCTTTGCATACATGCCTTGTGTATCCTCCCGCCAATGCAAAACCATATGATTTGATAGATCACGGGAGTGAAAAACAAATTGTAGAATTAGAGCTGAAAGGTGCGGCCGGAAAAACATTCCGCGCATCAATTAATCAAAGCATTGTTTACGGAGAAAATAACAGCGTCAGGACGCGTGCTGTTGTCAATGATTTAACCACTGAACAGGAAATGCATCGCGCCTTGAAGGCATCCGAGGATCGTTTTAAGCGGTTTTATGAAGATGCGCCGCTGGGTATTGTTTTGGTGAATAAGGATGGTTTGATTGAGGATTGTAACGCTCAATTTGCGCAGCTTATGGACAAGGATACTGAGAATCTTGTTAAAAAGCATTTTAAGCTCTTGATTGATGACGAGGATAGAGACGCCGTTTCTGCCATGATTTCTAAAATAGAAAAAGGCGAACATATGGGCGAATCGATTGAGGTTAAGCTTCATGGTGATAATGAGGAGGTCAAAACCGCCCAACTGCATGCACGCTCCATTGTGGAGGGAGAGGGTGTTGTTTTGCACTTCCTTGATATGACAGAGAAAAAATCTCTGGAAGAGCAATTCGTTCAGTCGCAGAAAATGCAAGCAGTCGGCCAACTTGCCGGCGGTATAGCGCATGACTTTAACAATCTTCTGACCGCGATTATCGGATTTTGTGATTTACTGTTATTACGTCATAAACCGGGTGACCCATCATTTGGGGACATTATGCAGATTCAGCAAAACTCCAACCGTGCAGCCAACCTCGTGCGTCAGTTGCTTGCTTTCTCACGTCAGCAAACCTTGCGCCAACGCGTTCACGATATTACGGATATCTTGACCGAGCTATCCCATCTTATGCGGCGTTTAATTGGCGCAAACATTGATCTACAAATGATTCATGGTCGCGATCTTGGTTTGGTTAAAGTTGATGAAGGGCAGATGGAGCAAGTCCTTATTAATTTGGCTGTAAATGCGCGCGATGCGATGGACGGTGGTGGGTCTCTGATAATTACGACGGAAAATTATACAAACCTTAAAACCCAAGAAGTTATGCAGGAAAAGATGCCTCCTGGGCATTGGGTACTGATTAAGGTCAAGGATTCGGGCTGCGGTATTCCGGCCAAAAATATGAAGCGTATCCTTGAACCATTCTTTACCACCAAAGATGTCGGTGAGGGAACAGGGCTTGGCCTAGCCACTGTTTACGGCATTGTGCGTCAAAGTGGTGGCTTCCTTGATATAAAAAGTGTTGTGGGAGAAGGGACAACCTTTTTGATTTACCTGCCAAAGGCAAACGAAATGGATGTTGAGGAAGATGAAAAAGAAAAGCCTGTTGAGCTGATCGTGGCAAAAGATCTGACCGGAACAGAATGCATTCTATTGGTTGAGGATGAGGATGCAGTGCGGACTTTCTCGCAACGCGCGTTGGCGAATAAGGGGTATGATGTTATTTCTGCCGAGCATGGCGAAGCCGCACTTGAGCTGTTCGAGATGGACGGGCAGAAGCAGATAGATCTTTTGATCACCGATGTGGTGATGCCGGGGATGGATGGGCCGACACTCGCGCAACGTATCCGCCAACAGAGTCCAGAATTAAAAATTATTTTTATGTCTGGTTACACAGAAGACAAACTAAAAGACTATATGGGAGAAAACACGTATTTTCTTCCCAAGCCATTCACATTGAAAATCCTAGCCGCCAAGGTGAAGGAAGTGTTGGGGGGGTAGATTTCTATAGATTGTATTATTTTAYGAGTTTTGTTCTTTTTTTGTTCTTTTTRTTTGACAGGRGAATRAAACAGGAACATTATGCGTGTAGATAAGGTTGTTTTACCCGTCTAATAAATTGCACATGACAATGAACTATGCGACAAAGGGATATAAAGATATGAGTGTTACGCCATTACGTAAGAAGAAGGATGAYGATATGAGTAAGAATAACGCGGAGAAGCAAAAAGCTCTCGATGCTGCCTTGTCGCAAATTGAGCGTGCCTTTGGTAAAGGCTCAATTATGAAACTCAATGATGGTGCATCAATGAATGTTGATACAATATCAACAGGATCTCTGGGCCTCGATATTGGTCTTGGGATTGGCGGCTTACCGCGTGGTCGTGTTGTCGAAATTTATGGCCCTGAAAGCTCCGGTAAAACGACACTTGCKCTACATGTCATTGCAGAGGCGCAGAAAAACGGCGGTACATGTGCCATTGTGGACGCGGAGCATGCRCTTGATCCTGCTTATGCAAAAAAATTGGGCGTTGATGTTGATAATTTGCTAATTTCACAGCCCGATGCGGGRGAGCAAGCCCTTGAAATCGTTGATACATTGGTGCGTTCTGGTGCAATTGATGTTTTGGTTATTGATTCTGTGGCTGCTCTTGTACCGCGCGCGGAACTTGAGGGCGATATGGGGGACAGTCATATGGGCTTGCAGGCGCGTTTGATGTCTCAGGCTTTGCGGAAATTAACTGGTTCTATTTCTCGTTCTCGTACGATTGTGATTTTTATTAACCAAATTCGTATGAAAATTGGTGTGATGTTTGGTTCACCTGAAACCACAACAGGTGGGAATGCATTGAAATTTTATGCTTCGGTTCGTCTTGATATTCGCCGTATTGGAGCGATTAAGAACAAGGATGAAATCGTTGGAAATCAAACACGCGTAAAAGTCGTAAAGAATAAAATGGCACCGCCATTCCGTCAGGTTGAATTTGATATCATGTATGGTCAAGGTATATCCAAACTGGGTGAATTGATTGATTTGGGTGTCAAAGCCGAATTGGTTGAAAAGGCCGGATCGTGGTTTTCCTACGACGGGCAACGTATCGGCCAGGGACGTGAAAATGTGAAAGCATTCTTCAAAGAAAACCCTGAAATGGCAGACAAATTGGAGCAGCAAATCCGAGTGGACGCTGGCCTTATCTCTGAAAAGATGCTCACTGGTTCCTCCAGTCATGCAAAAGGGGCGGCTGACGTGGCGTCAGAAGATGTGGCGAACGATTAGGAATTTATAAGTCTTGTGTGGAGAGGTTGAAGGCAGGCATTGTTCTGCCTTTCACCTTGATGGCGTTAAGTATATAAGTCCTATAACGTAATATACATAATCAAAGTTTGGTGGGTGGACATGTTGCTCGGCACTAGCCCTGAGTTTTAAGTAATCTTTGTTTTTGCTTGCCCCAGTCGCGTTTCTTTTCAGTTTGGCGCTTGTCGTGTTGTTTTTTACCTTTGGCCAGTGCGATCTCTAGCTTTACTTTCCCATGTTCATTAAAGTATATTTTTGTCGCAACTATTGTCATACCTTGGCGAACAACTGCGCCCATTATCTTATCAATTTCCCGTTTATGCAGCAGCAATTTACGTGGGCGCGTGGTGTTGTGCTGTAAATGTGTACCAGCTTGCGAATATTCAGATATATTGGCATTAAAAATCCAGATCTCGCCATCTTTAGGGCCAACATAGGATTCTTTAATGCTGCATTGTCCAAGACGTAAGGATTTAACCTCGGTGCCTTTCAGCATGATCCCTGCCTCAAACGTATCAAGTAATTCATAATCAAAGCGCGCTTTCTTATTTTCTGCAACGGTTTGACTGGTTGAAATAAGTCCTGATTTAATTTTTTTCTTTTTTGCCACAATACATCACCAAAATTATATATGTTATCGCGCAGTAATGCCCGCGAAGGACAGTGCTTTTTCAACAAGTTCTTGCGCGGCATCTGATGCCGGTAACAAAGGTCGCCGTACATCAGTACCACAAATTCCCAGTATTTTTGCGGCGTATTTTACAGGAGCAGGGTTACTTTCACAAAATAAATCACGTGCCAAAGGTAGAAGGCGATCGCGCAGAGATTCGAAAGTGTCCCTATCACCATCAACCCACGCATTTTGCATGTTGGCACATTCCTCAGGGGCGATATTGGAAAGAACAGAAATTGTTCCCACGCCACCTTGTGCCAAAAATGCCGCCGAGGTGATGTCATCACCTGAAAGCTGACAGAAATCCTTACCAATGGCATGGCGTGTTTCTAGGGGACGCGCCAAATCACCTGTTGCATCTTTTACGCCAATAATATTTGGTAATTTTGCTAAACGTGCCATTGTTTCAATGTTCATATCAACAACGCACCGCCCTGGAATATTGTAAATAATAATAGGGATATCATTCTCGTCATGAATATTTCTAAAGTGTTCGTACATGCCCGCTTGCGTCGGCTTGTTATAATATGGTGTTACAATAAGTGCAGCGTCCGCACCTGCTTCTTTCGCGTGAGATGTCAGGTAAATCGCTTCTCTTGTGGAATTCGATCCCGTTCCTGCAATAATTGGAATTCTACCCTTGACCACATCGACGCAACGTTTGACAATAGCCATATGCTCATCATGAGATAAAGTCGGAGATTCACCCGTTGTGCCACAGGGAACCAATGCATGCGTGCCTTTTTCTATTTGCCATTCAACCAAATCATCAAATGCAGACCAGTCAATATCACCATCTTTAAAAGGAGTGATAAGGGCGGTGATAGAGCCATGAAACATAACGTGTCTTTCTTTTCTTCTTTTTTGGAAACGGATGTTAATTTATCGTGTACCAAGCATTTTGGCAAGAATACTCATGATTTTATTACGATATTGTCGTTTTTGTTGGTTATCGGCCTGTTATTAACGCCGTTTCCTTGTGTGGCAAAAGAAAATCCGGTTAATCGCCTGCAAAGCGTTCATGCAAAAAAACTTACAACGCAGGCATTACAGGATATAGGGCGCGATGACTGGAATGCTGCTAGAGGAAAAATAGCACAAAGCAAAGATCCTTTAGCTTCAAAAATTTATCATTGGTTGCTTTTAGTGAATATGAAAGAGGCGGATTGGACAAGCCATATGTTTATTCGTTTGTCGCATTTTATTCGCCGAAATCCTGAGTGGCCGGGGATTTCAAAGATGAAAATACGCGTGGAAGGCGTGATGCCAGAAGATTTGTCAAATGCAGAAGTTTTGGCATGGTATAGCGATTTTCCACCTAAAACGCCCTATGGTATGGGGCGTTATATGGATTCTCTCATTATCGAAGGAAAAAGAAGTCAGGCGCGTATATTCCTTGCTGATTGGTGGGCCAGCACCCTTACTTCGCGTAAACAGCAAAAATATATTTTTAAAAAATACGGTGGGTTCTTGACACTGGATGCGCACAAAAAGCGCTTTGATGTGTTGCTTTATAAAGGCCATTATGACAGTGCGCGTGCGATTGCCGCTGTTTTGGGGCAGGGGTATCCGGCTCTTGCGGATGCGCGGATTGCTTTATCTCAAAAAAGGAACAGCGGTTTGGGCGCGCTTATCGATAAAGTCCCGGGCTATCTTCAAAATGATCCCGGTTTGCTTTATGAACGGCTACATTGGCGGCGGAAAAGGGGGCTGGATGATGGCGCATTAGAGATTTTGAGAAAAACGCCAGATGCTTCGAAAATATCCAATCCAAAGAAATGGTGGGTGGAGCGCCATATTATGATTCGCCATCTTCTTGGGCAGGGGAAGTATAAGAGTGCTTATGCTCTCGCTCGTTTGCACGTGCAAAAGACCGGTTTTTCTTATGCGCAGGCAGAGTGGCTAACTGGATGGTTGGCTTTGCGTTTTATGCATAAGCCGACGGAGGCCTATGAACGATTTACCGCGCTTTATCAACGCGTACAAACACCAGTAAGTAAAGCGCGCGCGGCGTATTGGGCGGGACGTGCTGCCCAAGGAATGAAGCAAGAAGGCTTGGCGCAACGTTGGTTTAAAAAGGCCGTTGAATTTCAAAGTGTATTTTATGGACAGCTAGCAGGTTCGGCATTGTCACAGAAAAATCGGCTTCCTGAGAGTAAACTGCCGCATTTATCAAAACATGATCGTCGGGAGTATAAGAAAAATGAGCTCGTTCAATCTTCTGTTCTGTTTAAGGCCGTTGGCATGGATGATCGTGCGGAGGCTTTTCTAAATGCTTTTCTTAATGACGATAAAACACCGAAAGCCTACCGTTTCGCTGCGGAGCTCGTTGCTGGGCAGGGGGATTTTTATAGCGCGGTTAAAATAGCAAAAAAGGCCGCACGGAAAGGACTTTTTCTTACAAAACAATCATACCCGACCATTACAAAGCAATTAACCGCAATTAATTCGGTAGAATGGGCTTTGGTTCACGCATTAATTAGGCAGGAAAGTATGTTTGATTATACAGCAAAAAGTCCAGCAGGGGCGCGGGGATTGATGCAATTGATGCCAGCAACAGCGCGCGAAACATCGAAAAAGTTAAACTTGGCTTATAAGAAGGATTGGCTGACCTCACGACCTAAATATAATATTTTGCTTGGATGTGCATATATTGAGCGATTGTTGCGACGTTATGATGGGAATTACCCTCTGGCCATTGCTGCATATAATGCAGGGCCAGGACGTGTGAGTTCTTGGTTGAAATCCTATGGTGATCCACGAAATAAGGATATTGATTTGATTGATTGGATTGAGTTAATTCCTGTGTACGAGACAAGAAACTATGTTCAGAGAGTATTAGAAAATACGTACACCTATAGATTGAGATTACGTGGAATACAAGGGCAACCAAAAGAGGCACTTCATGTTGCATTTCATGCCAAAGAATAGCAGTATTTACAAGTGGACTTCTTTTTAGTTTGTAATCCATTAGAAGTTAATTGTATACTAAAGTATGTGTAGTATGTGTGTGGAGATATTTTAATGAAACTGTTAATAGCAGATGATCATGCGTTGTTTCGTGATGCGCTTGTTCAATATATAGAGCGATCAGACCCTATGTCGTCGATTACTCTCGCGAAGGATTTTACTCAAGCTATTGATATATTAGAACAAAACCCACATCAGAATTTGGTTATATTAGATTTGAGAATGCCAGGGATGGATGGCTTAAATGGATTTAAACTCATGCAGGAACGTTTTCCAGATATACCGGTGGCATTGATGTCAGGTATTGCAGAACCCCATGATGTGGAGGAGGCTTTACAGCTAGGCGCGGTTGGTTATTTCCCCAAGACGATGTCCGGTAAGGCATTGTTGAGTGCCATTCAGCAAGTTGTATCCGGTAAGGTGTTTGTTCCGGAAGGCAAGGATGGTGAAAAATTTATGTCTTCTTACTATGCTGATCCGGATGTTGGAAATAGTGGACAAAGTAACGAGCTAAAATCACTTGATAGTTTGCGCTTAACTCCACGTGAAAATGAAGTTTTAACTTTTCTTGTTGAGGGAGCCTCGAATAAGGATATTGCGCGCGCTCTAGATCTGCAAGTTGTTACGGTAAAGCTGCATGTGCGCGGTATCTGCCGTAAAATGAGTGCGAAGAACAGAACACAGGCCGCATTGATGGGCAAGGCGATGGGGGTTAAGCCCTTCTCAAATGTAGGGTAAGTTTTAAAACGGATGTGTACTTTATAAAAGGGTGATCTATGTGAGTATCAATCGTGAAGGGTTTTCCAGAATTCTTAATCATTTACCAGGGGTTATTATTCTAACCTTTGGCATGTTGGCGCTATATTCATCTCTGATTTTGATACAATCGCGCGAAGATTTGAATGTAATGTATAACAACTATAGTCAAGATATTATCTTGCTTCAAGATAACGTGGCTGCGCTTGATCAAGCCTATATTGAATTTACCAAAGATATAACACAGCATGATATTAGCAATTTTAGAGGGCAGTTTCGTACGGTTGCTAATGGCTTTATTGCTATACAACAGTACAATTATGTACTATTAGAAAAAAATGTAGAAAAACAGGAACAATATAGGGTTTTTCAATATAAAATAGCGCAAGATATAAAAAGAATGTCAGGTGCCCTTGCTTCTTATGAACATGGTACAAATTTGGGAGCGGGAAGTCTCTCTTTGCATCGTGATATCATATCTATGAACAAAACTGTCGGTGGATTACAGCGTCTGGTATCGGTCAGTTTTAAAGATCGGGTTTTTTCTGATGATATAGAGAAAAAAGAAAAATGGCTCTATTGGTCTGTGATTGCTATGGGCCTCTCAGGGTTTATTTTAATTGTTCTAAACTCTGATAAATTGACAGAGCTTAAGCGTATGAACCTTGAAAAAGCGTGTGCAGTGGACACGCTGAACAATCGTCTATCTGCATTGGATATGGCGCAAGATGGCATTTTGATCGTTGATAATGTAGGTAAGCTCTCTTACATGAACAAGTCGCTGTGTCTAATTAATGGAATTGATATTAAAAAAAGAGATCAATATGTAGGGGGGAATTGGTTGTCTATCTTCTCTAATTCTGATCGTGAGGCTATAAAAGAAGATATCTTGCCCGATCTTATTGATACTGGGCATTGGAGGGGGCATTTTTCATTATATAGATATGATAATTCAATTGTCTTTACGGAGATTTCTTTCACAAAATTACCTGATGGTGGAGTGATTGGAACAATACAGGACATTTCAGATCAGCATAAAGCAGAAGATGAGAAAAAGGTTTTAGAAGAGCAATTCTATCAAGCCCAAAAGATGGAGGCAATTGGACGTCTTGCGGGTGGTATCGCGCATGACTTCAACAATATTCTTGCTGCGATGAATGGATATACAGAGTTTTTGATCGACGATTTGGATGCGATGCCAGAGCAGCAGGCTTTTGCGCGTAATATATTACAAGCAGGTAGACAAGCACGCAGTTTGGTTGACCAAATGCTGGCATTTTCCAGACGTGGTGATTCCACAGTAGAGCCAATGGACTTGGTTGCCTCCGTGTCTGATGTTTTGTCTATGTTGCACGTTACGTTGTCCAAGTCTATTGAGCTGCGTAGTAATTTTTTGGTATCCGATGCGCGGATTATTGGCAATGCAACTCAAATATCTCAATTGGCTATGAACCTATGTGTGAATGCACAAGACGCAATGGAGGATGGATATGGTTGCATTGATATTGAAATCAAACATCTAAGTGCAAAAGAAGTCGGTATACCTAGTGCATTGCAAGATGAATTACCTAATCCTAAGAATACCCCAGTGTATAAAATTATTGATTTGGATCCAGGGCATTCCAAACTCATCCTCGGACATCTAGCAAGGGGCAAACCATATGTTAAATTGAGCATTCGTGATACAGGGTGCGGTATCAGCCGTATTGTAATGGAACGTATTTTTGAACCATTTTTTACAACAAAAGCAGTTGATAAGGGAACAGGATTAGGTCTTTCCACAGTATTGGGAATTGTGGCAATTCATCAAGGGTTTATGATTATTGATAGTGTTCTGGGGAAAGGGACATGTTTTGAGCTGTATTTTCCATTATCTGATGGGCGAGAGGCGGAGAACACGCCTGCAGAAAAAATAGTGGCAAGTACAGACCAGAAAACAAAAAATCAATCGAAGTGGATTTTGTTGGTAGAAGATCAGGAGCATGTTCGTGGTGCAATTGAGGAGATGTTGCACCGTATGGGCTATAACGTTTCCTCGGTTGTCTCCGGGTTAGAGGGGCTAGATACAATTCGAGAGAACCCTCATCTTTACGATTTAATCTTAACGGATTACAATATGCCAAAAATGACAGGCCTTGAGCTTGCCCAACAAGTTTATTTGGACTTTCCAGACGTGCCCTTTATTTTGTTATCTGGGTATAGTGAAGAAAGATTGGCAGACAGTATCGACGGGCATCCGGCCATCAAGGCTGTTCTTCATAAACCCGTTTTTCGTGATGCCCTTAAGGATCAAATTGAAACTGTTTTAGAAAAGCGCGATCATATAGCAGCATAACCGTTATCATGTATCGTCAGCTGTGCTTTCCTTCTCTGCGCCATAGTAATAGCAGGACAGACAGTAAAGAAAACAGAATGATCCATTCAGGTAGAATTGGGATGTCTTTGACGCTGGTCACTGTGTGATCATTATTTCTCTTTAGCGACAACCAGTTAGAGCCACCAAAATGCTGCGTATTTTTGGACGCGTTAACACTTGGTGTCGGGCTTTTGTTAAGCCATATTGTGGTGCCGCGTGATGCATTGACAAGAGGCTGTAGTTTCTTCGCCGTTGTTTTAACACCGCGCAGTTCTGGCGGGTTGAGTTCCCCGATAATGGCGAATTTTCGCGCACCATGTGTATCTTCAAAGACGTAAATGCCAAGTTGATCGCCATTGTGCTTATATTCCAGAAAGCCTTGTCCATTATCATGCATATTAACTGTTATGTGCTCGCCATTTGGAAGAGTGAGGGCGATCGTTTCTTTCTCGGTTTTCATATAGTTTTGTTTGCGCACAGTAATATTGTTGTTATGCACGGTTATATTTAGAGAGCGTTCATCAAGCTCAGGCTCTTTCATTAACCAGTGCACAATGCGCCTTAATAACTCTGCATGTGGACCGCCACCCTTATACCCACGTGACCAGAGCCATATATGGTCACTCGATATTTGGGCAACACGGCCTTTTTCGACGCGATCCAGCAACAAAAGTGGTTGATTTTCGGCGCTGTTCATCAGAATATCTCCGCGCACAGGATCAATAATAACCGTGCGTAGCCACGGCCCCCAAGGCGGTTCTTTGCCTTTCTCGGTAACAGTATTATTCCAAATCAAATTTTTGGTGACAGGATGTGTGTGCCCTAAATCGGTCATATGTGGTGTGAAGGGCTGTTCTAGAATGCGCCCAGTTGATTTCCCCGGTAGAATATCCCCAAGCGCAGTATGATCGATAGAACGTCTTGTGGCAAAGGCAGGGCCACTGGCCTCAAGGAACGCTCCGCCTTCACGAACGTAACGTGCAATATTATTGAAGTAATGCCTTGGAAGGATCTGATTAACGCGGTAGCGGTCAAAAATAATCAAATCAAAGTCATAGAGTTTAACTTCGAAGAGCTCTTTAAATGGAAATGCAATCAAGGAAAGCTCATTTTTAGGGGTATAATCGAACTTCTTGGGCTCTCTTAAAATGGTGAAATGTATCAGGTCGACACCGGGGTCAGAGGTCAGCAAGCCTCGCCATGTTCTCTCACCTGCATGCGGAATACCCGAAACAAGCAACACCTTTAGGCGGTCGCGGACACCGTTGATGATAATGGCACTTTTGTTATTCGCCAGCGTAATTTCACCTTTTATGCCATCGGCCTCCAATGCAAAAATATTCTGCGAAGGGTGCTCAAGAGGAAGGATAATGGATTGCTCCTGATTAACAGGAACATTAAATGTACGTTGTTGACCACTATGTAGCGTTAAGGTGACAGAGGCATAAGGTTGTCCAATGTTTTTTGTATCTTCTACGCGGTATTTTATGGTGACGTTTTTGCCGACCAATCCATAGGCAGGGGCATGCATTATAATAAGTTGTCGATCTTTTTCATTACGATTGCCGCTCAATAAATTATGCACGGGGCCATATATATTGAAGGTTTCTTCATTTTGCGGGATGTCATGTATCTGGCCGTCTGTAAGGAAAATTACTCCTGCACGTCGTCTTTGCGGGACATCAGCCAGGTTTTGATCCAGAAGATCAAATAAATCTGTACGGTTTTGTAATGTGCCATTGGCTGGTGCATGTAAAATGCGCAGGTCAAACATATCCATATCTTCGATTTGTTTGGTGAGGGATTTAAGGGCAATATTTGTGCGTGATTTGCGTTGTCCTATATCTTGGCTTGCGCTTTGATCCACAACAATGACGGCGACATCTTTAATGGTGTTGCGTTGCTCTTTTAGGATGGACGGATTAAGTAAAGCGGCCATGAAAGCCATGAATGTAAGGCTGCGTATGATCGTTCCGCGTCGATAGTACAAAACAGATAGGAGAAGAAGGATAGAGCCTAGAAATGCAATTGCCCAAAGGTATTGTGGCTCTAGCAGCGGGGTAAAATGTAGGGTGGTGGACAGGCTAGTTTGTGTGTTCATATTATTTCCCCAATCGTTTTAGAATATGGGGGATGTGAACTTGATCGGCTTTGTAATTACCGGTTAAGACATACATGACAAGATTGACTCCAAAGCGCAGTGACATTTCCCGTTGTTTGGAGTCGTAATCATTTTGATAGCGATCATAGGCATTGTCACCTGATGTACTTGCCCAAGAGCTGATCCAGTTATTACTGCCAATTAAGACCGAAGAYACATTGTCACGCCCGCTTGTGCTGTGCTGTTCGACCCATAATGTGCCTGTAGAAAATTGCCCRGGATAGTCTTTAAGYAGGTAAAAGGMGCGTCCYAAGACATGATCYTTTGGAATYKKTATGACTGGGGGAATGTTCAAGGATGCAGTGATGGTACGAAGGGCACGTGCATTTTGCGTGTTAATGATCCCCTCTGATGAYCGATTTTGATCGCGCGTRTCGAATAAAATTGTTCCRCCATGATCCAGATAAAACTGAATATTTTTCATTGCTTTGCTKGAATAKTTATTTTGAGTTTCACTGATCGGCCAGTAAATGAACGGGAAAAAGGCCAGMGGATCTTTTTCAGGGTTTAGRCCRACCACRCCGACTGGCTCAACGGATGTTCTGCGYTTTAATGTTGCGGATAATGCCTCTAGRCCGCGYTGACTTAAGGTRTCAAGGCGTRCATCCCCAGTTTTGATATAGGCAAGATAGAGTCCYTTTGAAAAATGTAAATCCTGYGCATCAGAGGCTTTCACACTATATGGTGTTATGAATATAATGAAAATCAGTGCTTTAAAGGCCGCGCTGCGAAACAGTAATGCACTGTTTCCGGATATGATAACCATAATCAACCAATCTAAACAAAATAACAGTAATGCAAAGTATAAGATAAACGGCATGATATCAATTTCGTAATCCTTCTCGTAATGGCTTTGTGCAATACTTAACGGTAGGTTTTTGGTCGCTTTAAGCGCAGGCAGGTTGGTGCCGATATTAAGGGCATATTGCATTTTGCCACGCCCATAAATTCCAGGTGGGTGCTTTGCACTTGGTATGATTGTGTTGAGGTTTTCAACCGGAATAGGGGCGATCGATGCCGAAGGCGAAACCATAGAGCCAAAACCATCCATAATTAAAAGAGGGTCAAGCGCAGTATAGGAGTGCTCTACAGACAGGTTCGTTAGGCCGGATAATCTAATCGTGCGTTTTAAAATAGAAACATAAAGGCCGGATAATGCAAAGTCTGACCATTGTGTATTGGCACTGGTATGAATGAGAACAATCAGGCCTTTATCCATTGTGTCAGCAGTAATAAACGGTGTGCCGTCGTTAAGCTGTGCCCAGACTTTATGCTCTAAGTTTTGTGTGGGATCGGCCAAAATTTGTTGTTTGATTGTAACTTCATCAGGAATGCTCAGGCCATAAAAGGGACTGCTTTGGGGGAATGGCATAATGGTTTGTGGTTTGTCCCATGATAATGCGCCAGAAAGTGAGCGTCCACCAGCACGTATAAGAACAGGTAAAAGGAATTGCTCGCCTTGTGCTTTGGCCATATTGGGCCCTGAAAAGCGTAAGAGCAGCCCGCCATCTTTTACCCAACCCTCTAACATATTCAACGTTTCTGTTGGCATTGCGGCAATGTCGGGTAAAACGATTACGGATACGTCCCCCTCGACAAGTGTTGTGATATCTCCGGTTGTGATATCGGCATAAGGCTCTAACGCGCGTTTGATGTAATAGCTGGCCTCAATCAATGGAGAGGACAACTCTGCTTGCGCAGGGGCGGCAATACCAACTTTGCGTTTCTTGAATTGGTCATCCAGCAGGAAAACACTGCCCGCACCTTTTTTGTTGCTCAGGCGAAATTTTGTGATTTTATTCTCAAGTGATGTCGGAACATCAAATGATATTGTGTGTGGTAGATGGGCACTATTGAGGGAGGCCGTCTGTATGTCAATGATCTGCTCACCTTGTGCCAGTGCTTGTACGATCACAGGAAGGGCGGCGGCGATGCTGCGTGGTGCATCAATGTTAATTTTTATATTGCCGTGTTTCTTATTATCCTTTGTCCGTGCAAGTGTCTTGCTTGGGCGCAGTAATAAGGGCAGTTTTTCCGGTGAAGGAGAAATATAGCTAAGCCCTCCGTGGTTTTGCAGGGTGCGGATCGCTTCTTTAATATTTCCTTCATCCAAACCATGAGAGAGCCAAAGACTGTAGAGCGGTTGCCTCTTCTTATGCTCATCGAGATATTTTGTAAGTGCGGTGTAATCTGCAGGCCAAGGGTTGGGGCGTAAGCCACGTAAAATAGATCGTGCCTGCCCAAAGGATAATGGCCCGAATTGCTCCAGTGATGCTTGGGGTGTGTTTCGCGTTGTTGGTAAGATGTAAATTTCACGCCTTTCGCGCCCTGCTTGTGTGATGGCTTCCTCTGCGGCCGTGATCTGCATGGACCAGTTCTGCGCACTTGCCCAGCTATTATCAATAATTAGGCGCAGTGCCCCTTGCCCCGGTAGGTTTTGTGATGGGTTAATAACAGGGCGTGCCAAAGCAATGATAATTAATGTGACCATTAACAAGCGCAGCAGGAAAATCCACCATGGTGTTTTACTTGGTGTGTGTTCGTCGGCAACAAGCCCTGCAAGAAACCGTGTCGCTGGAAAAATTATTGTGCGTGGTGAGGGCGGGGTAACGCGCAGAAGAAACCAAAGCACAGGCAACGCAAGCAGCGCCCAGAGAATAATGGGCTGCATAAAAATAATTTGTGAGAATAATGCACTCATGATCTCACCTGTGTCTTGTTAATAACAGGCCAAATATCTTTCAATGTGACGGTAATATCATTATTTGTATTATGCAGTATATAAGACCAATTTTGTTCATGGCAAAGCAGTTTAACCTGATCTATATGATTATTGATGCGTTGTATATAGTCGTCGCGGATCGATGAGACGTTATTGATAAGCTCTAATTCATCATTGTGAACGCCTCTGAAACGTATGCGTCCTTTATAGTTTAGATTAAGTTCTGCAGGATCAAGGATTTGAACAATAATGCCGTTTTGCGCATTTGCCGAAATACTGTGCATGCAGCGCGTAATATCTTCAATCGGACAAAGGAAGTCTCCGGTACCAATGAAAGAGGCATGGTGAGGCAATGCAAAATGTGTAGTATCGGGCAGTGGAGATTCCGTCGAGGCCTGTTGCAGTAATAATTGCCCGATTTTCTGAATTTTATTCTCGCTATGTCCGGTTTTAATATCACCGAATGTGCCAATTTGCTCTTCGGATTGGCGCAAGAGTAGAGCAATCGACAGAGTAATGATTTGCGCGGCTTCTTGTTTTGTGTGGCGTTTAGGGTCTGATGTGAATGCCATAGAGGCACCACTCGCGCACCAAAAGTAAGTCTTTTGTGTGGTTTGCCATTCTTTTTGCTTGATAAGGACATGATCGGTTTTTGCGGATTGCCTCCAGTCAATATCTTGCGGGCGGTCTGTGCTTTGGTACTCACGAAATTGCCAGAACTTCTCTCCTAAACCTGATTTTCTTTGGGCATGTATACCATGCGTAACATCGGCCGAAATCTTCTCAGCCCTCATGATCAAGGCTGGTAAGTCAGACACATGATGTTCTGCTTCACGGCGGAGTTGTAATATATCGGATAATCGCCCCAAAATCTGTCCCTATATATTYTCTACGATTTCTGAAATRAGTGTATCYACGTCGATGCCCTGTGCCCGAGCCTTAAAATTCAATGCCATGCGATGGCGTAAAACCGGTGCCGCYAATGCCAGAACGTCWTCCTCTAACGGAGAKGTKCGYCCYTCTAATAATGCACGAGCACGCACMGCAAGGATAAGTCCYTGTGCACCGCGTGGTCCGGGCGCCCATGTGACATATTCATTGACGATATTAGGYGCATTTTCATCTGGYCTTAATGTGCGYACAAGCCGAAGGATCATATCAACGACGCCRTCGCTAACCGGCATTTCKCGGACAAGATCTTGGATGCCCATTAATGCGTTACCATCCATTATTGTTTGTRCGTYYATGATGTTGTTTGTTGTTGTACTTAGGATGATTTCRCGYTCTGCKGCGGCGTCAGGGTAATAAACATTGATTTGCATCATGAACCGATCAAGTTGCGCCTCRGGTAGGGGGTATGTGCCTTCTTGTTCGATCGGGTTTTGTGTCGCCAAGACATGAAACGGACGTGGCAATGGTCTKGTTTKACCGGCAATGGAGACTTCTTTTTCYTGCATCGCYTGYAATARAGCACTCTGCGTRCGCGGTGATGCGCGGTTAATCTCATCCGCCATAAAAAACTGTGTAAAAACTGGCCCTTCAATAAAGCGGAAAGAGCGTTTGCCTTTCGCGCTTTCCTCTAGAACTTCTGAGCCGAGGATATCCGCAGGCATAAGGTCAGGTGTACATTGGACACGGCTTGAGTTTAATCCCAATACTGTGGCAATGGTTTCTACTAATAGTGTTTTGGCCAATCCAGGAACACCCACCAACAAAACATGGCCTCCCGAAATTAAGGTTATTAATGTTTGATCAACAACATCTTCTTGCCCAATTATAATATTCGTAATTTCTTGTTTGGCTGCCTTTAGGTGCTTGTGCGTATTCTCAAATGTATCCACGGCTGTCTCGCTCATAGCATTTTAGTCCTTCTCAAAAGATTCGCGTAGGCTATAATACGAAATATCTACAAAAATGCATGCTTTTTCAGAGTGAAAATCGAAAATGTCCCTAAAAAAAACACTAAAAATAAAACGCCATGTTGTAAGACCTAACTGGTTGTTGGCTGATGAAACGCTTCGGTTATTCAATGCTTTACAAGGTCAAACACCCAAAGATGAGCCGCAAGCCCTGTTCGTTGGTGGCTGTGTGCGTAATATTTTACTCGAACATGAGGTGGACGATTTTGATATTGCGACGTTGCACCACCCTGATGCCGTCATGAAAATTTTAGAGGCTGAGGGTATAAAAGTCATCCCCACGGGAATTGACCATGGCACGATCACAGCGGTCATAGGTGATTATGTGTATGAAATTACGACACTTCGCCATGATAAGGAAACAGATGGCCGCCACGCTGTTGTGGCATTTACTGACTCATGGATCGAGGATGCACGCAGGCGTGATTTCACCATGAATACGCTGCTTATGGATTTACAGGGTAATATCTATGACCCTTTGGAATGCGGGCTTGGTGATCTTGATGCACGGTGTGTGCGCTTTGTCGGAGAGGCGGCGCAGCGCATTGAAGAGGATTATTTACGTATTTTGCGGTTCTTCAGGTTTTCGGCGCAATATGGCGGCGTGGAGTTTGATGTGCAGGGGTTATCTGCGTGTAGAAAACATGCGTCGGGAATCAAAAACCTATCAAAAGAGCGCATAACACAAGAGTTCTTTAAAATTATAGCCTCGGATAAGCCATATAAGACGATCAACACGATGTTTGAGCACGGAATTCTAAGTGAATTTGTGTTTTCGAATGAAAATACGGAGTTTTTCGAGCATTTTTGTAATTTTCAATCTCGTTATCGTTTAAGTGCGCTTTCATCGCGGTTATTTGTGTTTGCACATATGGGGTTTGATAACATTAAATCCATGGAAGAATTTATCCTGTTCCCCAAGGTCTTCTTAAAAGATATGAAGGCAATTGCGGGCGCATTGAGCCTGCCTGACCTATCATCCGACCATGCAGTACGTGAGAGTGTGTATAGGTTTGGACGATCGATAACGGCGCAGGCGTTGATGATTGAATTGGTTCAAGATCGCGTCATGAACGCCTATGCGCCAGCGGCTTTGGATATCGTACAGAATTGGGATGTACCGAATTTCTCCGTGAGTGGCAATGATTTGATGGCAGGTGGGATGAAAGCCGGCCCGCAGATGGGGCGCGAACTGACCCGTCTTGAGGATGAATGGATTGCAAATGGCTTTTCTTAAGTTTTTATTGAGAGGACTTATATAAAGGTAGGGGCTTCAGATGTATTATCCGTAATAATTCTCTCCAGCATTGAGTTGGTCAAACTATGGATAAGCTGTTTCCCATTTTCCATTTCATTTTCTATATCTTGAAACCCCATGGGGGAGCTGTTTCCCTCGATCAGCCAAATTTTACCATCTTGTGTGCATTTAAGGTCAAGACCAACATAATTGACGTCATGATGTTCATGTAAATATTGTGCAATTTTATTTATCTGTTCGAGTATTTGGGGATCTAAAACTCCAATACGTTGTACGTCAGGCCAAAGTGAAGGGTTTGTAATTTTGTCTGCCGGTATATTTTGTGATGTTACGCGTTCGTACGTGATCATGCATTCACCATCAAGGCAAAGCGCTCTGATTTCTCTGTCTGGTGTGTCTGGGCTACCAATATATTGTTGAACCAACAGTTTCCCCCCTTGATCACTTTCGGTTCGGATGGTTTTTATCGCCTCCAACAAAGCATTATCATCGTGCACTAAAAAAACATTTCGGGATAAAGAGCCAGAGTTAGGCTTTAGGATAAGAGGGAATGTAAAAGGGTGCTGATCATCACTGATTTGACGCAAAATATTTTGTTGAATGTCATCATGTTTTTGTACGGATTCTTTCTCTATAGCTTCCGTATATGGGAATGGAAAAGCATCGTGAGTGCTTTCGTACAACGCCCATTTATCATTAATAAAGCTGTTCGCATTTTCGGAATTGAATGGTGTATTTCCGAATGAAAAAGAATGACTTTTCTTTGCGAATTCAATTGTGATCATTGGGCTCAGCATAAAAGCCTCGCGCTTAATTTTCATCTGGGCATTATCGGGCTTATTTCTTCTGAAGGCATCCTCTATATAAGATGCTAAATATTTCCCATTTGTAACGTCACTCACAGATCAAATTTCCCCATTTATTTTTATTTTGATAGTATTATAGAGGGATAATGCTGAGAAAATCAAATCGATGGGTTTTTAAGGCCATTTAACCTCTGGTGGCATGGACATTAGGATTGCATCTGTATTGCCACCTGTTTTTAGTCCAAATTGTGTACCTCTGTCATAAAGCAAATTAAATTCGACGTAACGCCCGCGTTTTATCAGCTGATGCTCGCGCTGTTCTGGTGTCCAGTCTTTATGCATGGAACGACGAACCAGAGTGGAATATATATCTTTAAATGTTCTGCCGACATCTTGTGTGAAGGCGAAATTATCGTCCCAATCTTGGCGATCCAGATAATCAAAGAATATGCCACCAACGCCGCGTGGCTCGTTTCTATGCGGTAGAAAGAAATAACGGTCACACCATTTCTTAAATTCAGGATAATAATCAGGATCATGTTTGTCACAACAATCCTTAAACGGGGCGTGAAAGTCTTGTGTGTCTTGTTCATCAGGGAACATGGGCGTGAGGTCCGCGCCGCCACCAAACCAACTTTTTGATGTTGCGATCATACGTGTATTCATATGCACAGAGGGGACAAGCGGGGAGTGCATATGCGCAACCAGAGAAATGCCAGAGGCCCAAAACTCACCATTGCTTTCTTCTGCGCCCGGAATTTGTTTTGCGAATTCTTCCGAGAATTTGCCGTGAACCAGTGAGTAATTGACACCAACTTTTTCAAAGACGCGTCCACGCATCACCGCCATACGTCCACCGCCAAGTAATATAGAGCCTGTTTCGTTTTTCTCGTCTGTATTCTCACGTTCCCATTCGGTTTTTTCAAAAGTGCCGGCAGGTAAGTGCGCTTTTTGTCCTTCTGAAAGTTCTTGTTCTATCTCTTCAAAAACAGTACAGATTTGATCTTGTAGGTCTTTAAACCATRTGGCAGCAGTTTGYTTTTNCTGATCCATTATTTTGTCCATTCCGTTTGTCTGATCGCTTCGCCCARTATCATGGATGTAGCATTTACTATATTTAGWGAGCGAAGCCCATGCTTCATTGGAATACAAACGCGGTTATTCACGATATCATGCACATTTTCAGGAACGCCGGCACTCTCCCGTCCTGCCAATAAGATGTCATTYTTTTGAAATTTAAAGTCGGCATAGGGCGTTTCTGTCTTTGTAGACATCAAAATGATGCGGTGTGTGTCTTGATAGAGGGCATAAAAATCATCCCAGTTATTGTGCCGYTTTATTGTRATTTTGTYGTAATAATCCATTGCTGAYTGTCGRATTTTCTTTGTATTCCATAGAAAYCCACAGGGTTCAATAATGTCTAAGGAAGTCCCCATGCATGCGCAAAGGCGCATCATAGCACCTAGATTTTGCGGRATATCAGGTTGGTATAGGGCAATTTTCAATTTTTTCTCCTGAACAATAATACGCATATTTCTTAAACTTTATTGCATAACATTACAATTTTCTTTTAAGGGCTGGAAAGGTTTGACTTGATCTATTATAAAAGGGAGTCTAAAAGACTGTTTCGAATATTAAATTCTATATAATTTAAAGAGGTTCAGACGACAATGTCCGCCGATACAAAAACAAAAAATGATAATGCTCATGATGCTGAAGGTGAGACGCGTCGTGATTTTATGCAGTTACTTGCATCTGCATTTGGTGTGTTTGGTGGTGCAATTGCCGCATGGCCACTTATTAATTCTCTAAATCCTGCAAAGGACACCTTGGCTTTGGCTACGGTTGAGGTGGATATAAGTGGTATTCCAAAGGGTGAAGCCAAAACTATTATGTGGCAGGGAAAGCCTGTCTTTGTGCGTCATCGAACCGATGAAGAGATTAAAATGGCGCGGGATGTGGATGTGCAGTCCTTAACGGATAAGCAATCTGATAAAGAGCGCGTTCAACGCCCTGAATGGCTTATAACCGTTGGTGTTTGTACGCATTTGGGCTGTGTTCCTGTTGGACAGAAAATGACAGATACACGTGGTGATTTTGGTGGATGGTTCTGTCCTTGTCATGGATCTCACTACGATACATCTGGTCGTATCCGCAAAGGCCCTGCGCCTAAGAACTTGGCAATACCACCATATGAATTTATTAATGACACAACAATTAAGATTGGATAAGAGAGATGGGACACGGACCTCGGGATGGATTTGATAATCCGATCATAGAATGGGTCGACTCACGTCTACCGATTTTCACAATGATGCAAAAAGAATACGGGGTGTTTCCAACGCCGCGTAATTTCAACTGGTTTTGGAACTTTGGCGCGATTGCCATGTTTATGTTGATGACAATGATAATCACTGGAATCGTTCTGGCGATGCATTATACGGCCGATACAAAACTTGCCTTTGATAGTGTTGAGCGCATTACGCGTGATGTTAATGGTGGTTGGTTGTTGCGTAATCTACATACGAACGGCGCATCATTCTTCTTTATTGCGGTTTATATTCATATGTTCCGCGGAATATATTACGGTTCTTATAAAGGGCCACGTGAATTATTGTGGATTTTGGGTGTTGTTATTTTCTTGTTGATGATGGCAACGGCGTTTATCGGCTATGTTCTCCCTTGGGGACAGATGAGCCTTTGGGGTGCAACCGTTATCACCAATTTATTCTCTGCAATTCCCTTCATTGGTGAAGAATATATCATGCCACTTCTCTTAGGTGGCTTTTCGATTGATAATGCGACTTTGACGCGTTTCTTTGCGCTGCATTATCTGCTGCCTTTTGTGATCTTTGCCGTTGTATTTTTGCATATTTGGGCATTGCATGTCACAGGATCAAACAATCCTTTGGGGATTGAGCCTAAAGGCGTGCAAGATACATTGCCGTTTCATCCTTATTATACGATGAAAGATTTCTTCGGCATGATAATCTTTATGATCATCTATGCGTGGTTTGTATTCTTTGCGCCTGATGCGATGGGGCATCCGGATAACTATATTCCGGCTAATCCTATGGTCACGCCACCGCACATTGTGCCTGAATGGTACTTCTTACCGTTCTATGCGATTTTGCGGGCGATTACATTTAACTTTAACCTCTTTATGCTGGCTGGCCTTGGCTTATTGGCTGTGTTCATGGTTGAATTTATCTGGCGTTATAAGCCGAAATACCTCTCAAATGGACAAGGTATATTGTTGGTTGTCGTTGGAAGTGCTTTGGCGGTCTTTGGTTTGCTTGCTGATTTTAATCAGACGTGGGGAATACCATTAACCGCATCAACGCAAGTGCCAATCTCCGCTAAATTTGGCGGTGTTCTGGCTATGTTTGGATCAATTGGCTTGTTGGTTGTTTTACCATGGCTTGATAGTCATCCAATCCGCTCTGCGCGCTTCCGTCCCTTGTTTCGTGTCGCTGTTCTTACTTTTACATTGTCCGTTTTTGTTTTGGGATATGCAGGGTCACAGCCTTCGGATAAAGTGTACTGGTCAACATGTCTTGGTGATGCACATGTTTGTGAAGCCATTGAACATGGTGGATCAGCTCATGTAGAATCAGGGGCAGAGCCGACAGTTTTGAAAATTGATAACACGATGGTTGCGCAGCTTTTTACTGCACTTTATTTTTCATTTTTCCTCATTATCTTGCCACTTCTAAGCCGATTTGAAAAAGGACGGGAATTACCGACCTCTATTCATGAAGCGGTCTTGGCAAAAAAACAAAAAGCAGGAGCATAGTTCATGTTTGTTCGTAATGTCTTAACGGTACTTATCATTGGTGTAACACCCGTTACTGCCGCGTTTGCCAGTGGTGGTGGGCCCGCTATTCCTTCGCAGGAGTGGAGCTTTAGCGGTGCTTTCGGAACATATGACAAGGCGGCGATGCAGCGCGGCTATAAAATATACCGTGAGGTTTGCTCATCCTGTCATGCGATGAAGCGTGTTTATTTCCGTAATTTGGAGGCTCTCGGTTATAATGAGACACAAATAAAGAATATTGCCGCGGAATATACCGTCATAAATGAAGAGCCAAACGATGAGGGCGAGATGTTTGAGCGTTCGGCATTGCCAAGTGATGCTTTTGTCTCTCCTTTTGCTAATGATAATGCGGCCAAATATGCGAATGGTGGGGCTTTGCCACCTGATTTGTCTTTGATTACCAAAGCACGCGCGAATGGCTCTAATTACGTCTGGGCGTTGTTGACTGGTTATGAAGAAACTCCTCCACATGGTGAAGAGCTTTCCGAGGGCCAGTATTGGAACACATATTTCTCGGGGCATAAGCTCTCTATGGCGCCTCCATTGATGGAGGAGTTGGTCTCTTATGAGGATGGAACGCCTGAAACAGTGGATCAATATGCAAGGGATATTGCACAATTTTTAACATGGGCGGCGGATCCGCATATGGAAGAGCGTAAATCAACTGGGTTCAAAGTTATTATATTTTTAATGATGTTCGCGGGGGTTATGCTTTCAGTGAAGCGTAAAATATGGAAAGATGTTCATTAGTTAAAAGTGATGGATAATTAATTTAAAGTGCGTCTGTTTTTTTATTCAGGCGCATTTTTGCTTAAGAGGTCATAAATAATGCGTGATACAAAACAAGAAGTTCTAAAATTTTGGTTCGAAGAAATCTTACCCCAGCAGTGGTTTCAAAAGAACGAATCTTTTGATTCGGACATAAAAGAGCGCTTTATGGTGACCTATGATATGGCCCGAAAGGGATTGTGTGCAGATTGGGCCAGAGACGCAGAAGGGGTCCTTGCTCTTTGTCTGGTTTTAGATCAGTTTCCGCGCAATATGTTTCGTGACACTGCCAAAGCATTTAAGACAGATGATAAAATTCTTTTAATTGTAAAAGGGGCCCTTCATAAAGGTTTTGATCAACTTTTATCGCCAGTAAAGCGTCGTTTTATTTATATACCATTTATGCATAGTGAAAATGTTATAGAGCAAAGACGCTGTGTTTCTTTGTTTGAGGCAATGAAGGAAGATGATCCTCTTAGCTATGACTACGCGTTAAAGCATCTTGAGGTTATAGAGAAATTTGGCCGTTTCGCACATAGGAACAAGATTTTGGGGCGTGAAAGCTCTGAGGAGGAGTTGGAATATCTTAACCTTCCAGGTGCTGGATTTTAAAGAAACGAATCATCCTTGTCTGACGATTGTATTCTCGTTAACCTGTACTACCTTGATTTGAAATGAATAATTTTAAAAAGTATATTTTTGGATAAATTAATTATATCCTTAATAGGTAACATAAATTTAAAGGAGGATATCTATGCCTGTATCTGAGGTTTCTGTTAACTCGCGTATTGAGGCACTTCGTGCAAAACATCATGCTTTATCTAAGGAAGTGGATGATGCATATAAGAACTTATCGACCACAGATTTTCAATTAAGTCAGCTGAAGAAACAAAAGCTGGTCGTTAAGGAAAATATTGAAAATGAAGAAAAGCGTCGTGCTGGATAAGTATAAAAATTTTCTTAAATAAAATGTTCTCAAAATAAAAGCCGGATATATTTCCCGGCTTTTTTATAATGCGTCATATTTAATAGATTAGTCTGATGACGTGGATGTATCAGGCATAAAGTTTGAGAAGTCAAATCCACCAGATGATACACTGTTATTATTTTCTTGAGCAGAGGCTTCTAACTCTTGTCTTTGTTTTTCTTCTAATTCGGCTCTAACCGCTTCTGGGTCTTTTCCTGCTGCTTTTAATCCTTTGTCATATGCAGCTTCAAACTCTTGGTAAGAACATAGACCCAGCTCCGCAGGATGGCGCGGGCGTAAATTAGGCGTATTTGGGTGCGCGCGATCACGAAT
Organism: Zetaproteobacteria bacterium; assembly: GCA_002747015.1. The sequence goes on along the minus strand of NVXI01000008.1, from coordinate 21,019 downwards.
AGAAGTAATTGTCGGCTTTGTTGTTCCAACAAGCTTGCAAATTTGCGCATCCGAAATTTCAGGGTTGTGCTTAATAATATATGCAATGGCATCAGGCTTATCACCGCGTTTTGAAACAGGTGTGTAGCGCGGCCCCTTTGAACGTGCTTTAACGACAGGAAGATCGCTTTTTGCGATTTTAAGGTTTGCCGCTGGATCGCCTTCACAACGATCTAATTCTATTCTGGTTAATTCACCATGATCAAGAGGAGAGCGCCCGACAAGGCCTCTGCCGATTTCTTCATTTGCAAGTGCTTCAACCTCTATTTCTGTGATGTCTGTGAAGACTGCAATTTGTCTGAATGTTAATGCTGTATTCTCTATTAACCATACAGTTGTTGCCTTGGGCATAAGCAGTGTTGTTGTCTGTGCGACGGCCTTGGCCATTTTTATCTCCTGAAATAATATTTCAAACCATTGAAAGCATCGGAACCCGTCCCCCGGCCCAATGCAATATTTAAACAAAATGTTTATGGAACGACCAGAATATAAGGGATTTTTTTATCAAATGCCAGCTTTTTATTAACCAGTAATGGTATATAATATTTTTTGTTTCGATTTGATATGTATGGAGTGAGACCACAATGTTTAATGATGATCTTCCAAAGCCTAAGGCGGAATCAATATTTCCGCGGGATATAGAATTTTTATCGGTCTCTGATTTGAATGATTATATTGATGAGTTGAAGGCCGAAATCGATAGGGTCGAAAAAGACATGCATACGAAAGAAACCTCAAAATCGGCTGCGGCTTCATTTTTTAAATAATAAATATAAGGAATAAACATGCGTATAGAAGAAGATGTGAAATTGGATTTTAAAGACGTTTTAATACGCCCTAAACGCTCCACTCTTGCAAGTCGTAAGGATGTTGATATCACGCGCGATTATCAGTTTAAATGGAGTGGACGATCCTATAATGGTGTTCCAATTATTGCCGCGAATATGGATGGGGTTGGAACTTTTGATATGGCAAAGGTTTTTGCGCGTTCTCAAAGTGGAATGAGCGTTGCTCTTCACAAGCATTACCCGTTGGAGAAACTCATAGAATTTTTCGATGAAAATGATCCGGTTTCTGTGTGGTACAGCATAGGAATGGTGAAATCGGATCAAGAGAAACTTAGTGAGTTTTTAAAATTACGCCCGTCCAAAATAGAAAAGATTTGCCTCGATGTTGCCAACGGGTATAGCGAGCATTTCCTAGACTTTGTAAAGCGTGTACGCGATCAAGTTCCGAATATAACGATTATGGCGGGTAATGTTGTCACAGGTGAAATGGTCGAGGAGCTGATTCTCTCTGGTGTGGATGTTGTCAAAGTTGGTATTGGGCCGGGTAGTGTGTGCACAACACGTAAAATGACCGGTGTGGGGTATCCGCAGCTTTCTGCGATTATTGAGTGCGCGGATGCGGCGCATGGCTTGGGTGGTTTAATCTGCGCGGATGGTGGTTGTACGGTTCCGGGTGATATTGCCAAGGCCTTTGGTGCAGGCGCAGATTTTGTAATGCTGGGCGGTATGTTGGCCGGTCATGATCAGGCTGAGCTTGACTTAATTGAAGAGGACGGCAAAAAATATATGACGTTTTACGGAATGAGCAGCGATACAGCGATGACAAAGCATAAAGGTGGCGTTGCGGAATATCGTGCGAGTGAAGGAAAAACGGTAAAGATACCCTATCGTGGAGATGTTTCAGGGACGCTTCAGGATATTTTGGGCGGTGTGCGCTCCGCTTGTACATATGTTGGGGCTAGGCGTTTAAAGGAATTACCAAAGCGCACGACGTTTATTCGTGTATCTCAACAGATTAACAATATTTTCGGTAATAGCGATTGAGCATTGTAAAAATAACAAGAAGTTTTGAAATAAGGATAAGAGCGTAACTTTATCCCCTGATTGTCTTGCTTATCGGTTGTTAAATGGATATGGTGAGCGCTCAATATGTAATATTAGAGGAGCCTTTATATAATGGACGATGTTCAAACACGATTGACAGAAACATCTCAGAACTGCCTAACTGCCTATGAGGCATGGGAAGGGCAAAAACAAGATAAAAAGGCGCAAGAGGAACTGCATTCTGCAATACATGAGTTACGTAAGGTGTCTTCTCGCTTAGAAATTGACTTGGCCATTAGTGAACGTGAGACTTCAACCGCAAAGCCATTGCCAATTCCATCACATAAATCCAGTAATAAAAATTCAGGAATTTCTATTCTTGATAATGGTGCTGGAAGCGCAGATAGTGGTTCACAGACTATTGTTCAAAAAGCTGCGCCGCGTCGTCGTCGTGCACCGCGTAAGCCACAGAGCTAATTGAATATTTAGATATTAAAAATTATCTTTTTTAAGACGAAGCGCGGCGAATCCCTCCGCGCTTTTTGCACGCATGAATATATTGGTTTTCTTTTCCATCGCTAGTGTTGACGGGACGGTTGGTTTACCTTCTGCGCGTAAGAGCTTAACCTGCTCTATACGTTTTTTTAGATCTTCATTATCACGATCATGGGCAAGGCAAAATCCTGCATTACCGCGGGTGTACTCATGACCACAATAAATTAGTGTGTCATCAGGCAGTGCCATGATTTTTTGGAATGAGTGGAACATATCTTGTGCGGTGCCTTCGAATAACCGTCCGCAGCCTAAAGAGAATATTGTATCGCCAGTGAAAACCGCATGGCTGTCTTCGAAATAAAAACAAATGCCATCAAGTGTATGCCCAGGGGTTTCAATAATTTCAACGTGCTGCGTACCAAAAGTGAAAACATCATTGCTCGTCAAAGGAATATCAACGTTCTTTATGGGCGAGTTATTTTTAGGGGCAACAATCTTTGCTCCATATTTTGATTTCAGCGCCGCATTACCATCAGTATGATCCCAATGGTGGTGCGTATTTAAAATAAAATCAAGTTTTAGGTTTTGTTCTTTAAGAACAGCAATAATTGGTGCTGCTTCACCGGGATCAAGAATGGCTGTAACCCCACAAGGGGAGCGCAAAAGGTAGCTATAATTATCCTTTAGGACAGGGATTATTTGAATATCGATCATGGCGTTGCTTTCTCTCCGGTTTTGACTTCTTTAGAGCCAAGGGCTTCGGCAAGGCTGTTTTCTGCGCTGCCTGGGCGTAGGGGCTTTTGCTGAGATTCATGTGGTGCCCAACCGTGCAGGAAAATGATTTCAAAGGAGGCGACAATACGCCCATCTTCCTCGGCGAACTCTTCTTGATATTGTTTGGCCAGACGCATAAAAAACTCTTTGCCTAGCGGGGTCTTGTTTCTGGCTATGATTGTGTTGCTTTCACCCATGCTGCGTATATCATGTAATAGTTTAAAAACACTATCGTATGTCACTGTTATTATTTCAGAATCAACGATTGGTAAATTGAGTCTTGCGCGTTGTAGCAAGTCACCCATTTGTGGCTTATCGGCAAAGGGCGCTACACGTGGACTGACACCGCCCAACATAGAAAGCTCAACATCGGCAATGACTTTTCTAAGCTCATGCAGGGTTTCGCCGCCAAAGATGGATGCCATAAATAATCCATCATCTTTAAGAGTATTACGAATTTGTAGTAAAGCACCGGGAAGGTCATTCACCGTGTGTAGGTTGAGATTACTAAGGATAAGATCCATGCTTTTAGGGGCAACGGGCAAGAATTCTTCGGAGGCTTGAATATATGGCGTGCAATTGTCTACGGGCTTATGTGGTAAATCAAGTGTGATGATTGAAGATATTTTTTCATGTTCCGCCGTTATTGGGGCACGTGATCCAATATGAAGGGCTGTCTGGAATTTACGGTTGATGTCTTTTAAACGCTCGGAAAGTTGATTTTTGCTCCATTGAAACAAAAAGTCATGATTTGAAAAATTGGCCGTTATGCGTTGCCTGTTGCGTTTGATTAACGAGCGATCAAAGATAAGTATTTCATTGTTTATATGTGTTGACGTTACCATTTTTCCGGCTTGGGCTCGTTATCTAGTTCTTCTTCCAGTACTTCTCTGATGGCGTCGATCTCATTTTCAAAGTCCTCAATAAGACTAATATCCAAATTTTTTGCCGCTTCTCTTTTTTTGTTTTCTTCCTCAAGGCTTTCAGGATCGCCTGATACTTCTGATTGATCCATATCCAGATTATCATCATTTGCACCGCCGAGGCCGAGTTTTTTCTTTCTGCGCTTCTCTTTCTTTTCTTTTTCTTTTTTCTTGGCGTTTTTACCTTTGTTSCCTTTTTTTGATGTTGGYTCAGGYTTTATGCCTTCATCATCATCAGTWTTTTTGTYTTTTACGCGCGYKGTTTGTGATTGCGTTGGCGCAATGGCATCAGGCATAGACCAGTCAGGCTGCGCGGTTTTAAAGATATCATCYAATATAAGYTTAACATCCCGCTTGGCCTGCATTTTCATATGCYCAGGAAGATAGCGGTAGGCACGTGCCAATATGGTCATGAAATKCTGTTCCTTWGAAATKGATTTCCAGAGCAACATATATTGGTAAATAGGGATAAARGTTATGCCCGGTGTTTTAAAAATTTCSGGCGGGGACGTTACSGCAAAGGGGTGAATGCGCTGYGGSGTAATCCCGATATGGGTGAAATAGCTTTCCCCGAGTTTGATMACCAAATCTGGCGTTACGCCAAACTTTTCGGCTATAAATTGTTTCARAACTTTATAATTTGTGATCTCTTTTGGTATRTTRAATTGTGGTGCGCTAACGCTTAGGCCGTTGCCTTCAAAACGTTGRGGGACAGGCATGTGCTTAACCATAAAGCCWGCGTGAATRTCACCTTTCAGGCTTTTTGTAAGGGGYAGAACAACCGCAGTRTTAATGGTTTTCTCATCGGATAAKACAAAATCGATRTTCTCAGAGGARATGCCTGTTCGTCCGCCTTGGCTCTGRCCTTCTTCAACAAATATGGAGTTTATTGTCCGTAATTGTCCGGCGGATCCTTTGACCTCTTTAAAGCGTTTATCAGAGTTACTGATTTGTTTTAAGAAGTCGCGGACTTTGAATGTTCTGGTGACTTCACCGGCGGCAATATTGATATCTTTACTGATCCAGTTTTCCGCTTTTACTTTCAGGTGTTGCATCAGTGAAAGAATTTGCAGCTCAAGTCTTGAATTTGGGATAAGGCCGACAGCAATTGCGTCGAGGACATTCTGCGCGCTGAATTCTCGAATAATACCCTTCGCCTGAAAATTATGAGCTTCAAGAATTTTTCGTTTTGGCGCAAGTTTTTTATGACCATCTTGTATTGGCAGGTAGTAGGTATGAATACGTTCATCAATATAATTGGGGTCTGGGTAATAAAACGGCCCAGATTCAAGTAGACTGTCTTTCTTTGTTTTAAGGCCAATATATGATTTTGCAAAACTCTTTGTATTTTCAAGGGTGATCGCGCCTAAATCGAGGATGTTTTTATAGTCGGTGGTGATTGCTTCCAACATATGTCCAGACCACTCACGGCCATCGATGTTAATGCCACTGCGCCGGACTGCATTGGTAATGCCACGTACAAGACCATCATGCAGATATATGAAAAGGCGGTTATCTTCATCAAGGCGATAGGGCAGGACTTCGGCAAGTTCTTTATCACGCGTAACAACATCGACGAGCGTGCCGTCCTTTTGATCGCGTAGGGTTTTAACCTCTAAAGTTCCCGTTTCATCTTGTATGATGCGCCTTTCCTTTATGTTCAGGCTTGCGCGTTCAGGCTGTTTTTTTGCAACAGCGATAAAGCTGGTGGGTGGGTCGCCGATCGGGGTGCCATCAAGATGCAGTAATCTGAAATGTCCGTCGAAATTTTTCTTTATATGCTCATCATCCCAATGTGGCGCAGAATATTGCACCCGCGCACCAAGGGCGCGTAGCTCGGTTCTGAATTCCGGAACAGTGAAATATGTGTATTCAAAGGGCAGGCGGCTTTCCCATATCTCGCGGTTATCCTTGCGCATGATAAATTCATAAGCCCATTTATAGGGCAGGCGAAATAGTCGCGTGCGCGGAAAGCGCGGAGGAAGCTCTTCTAAGAAGAATCCGCCACACCCAGGGTCTTGTTTCGGGCGAGCATGTTCTGAATACCAGACAAGAAGATCGGCCTCGCATAAATCAGCCAATTCGTCGCTGGTGCTTGTCTCATCATGCATTTCCAGCAGGACAAAATCACTGCCCTCCGGCTTTGCGTAATCACGGATAAACATGGTCCCGTCATTTTTCAACATTGCAAATTGTTTGCGCAAGGTATCGGTGATGATACGAGGGTTATAGCGTGCATTGGAGAATACGCGGTGCAGAATATAGGAATTAATGATTGCATCAATCGATTCTGGWTCAAACAGATCACTAGAGACATCACCAATTTTRAATTCAAGATTATGGGTTTGGTATTTTTCTTTGGCAACTCTSATTGTYTTCTTGCTTTTATCAATRCCAATAAAGCGTAACTTGGGRYTRAGAACMGCCATRGCGTACGTTAATTCGCCGTTGTCACAGCCCATATCCAAAACTTTTGCGCCCTCATCCAGCAAAAGATGTGACAAAGTAAACCATGCGCGRTGCACAACATCATAGGATATATCTTTAAGCATATGATTMCGCTCTTCGATATAATCTATTGTTTCATCTTTAAATAGGTCGGTGTTATCTGTCTCTGTCATGAGCYTTTAATTCTTTTTATATCCCGCTTTTATATATGGTTTTTTTTGCTTTTCCAAGCGATGCATCATACAGTTATTATGWAGAAAACGCACGAATTATAAATTAAAGACCATTCATGATGAAACAGCTATATGTGCAGACACATTCGACATTAAAGACGATTCTAAGCGATGGTCTTAATCTTGTTTTGCCACCACGTTGTCCGGTCACAGGGGATATGGTTGATTTACAAGGAATGATCTCGCAAGAGGCATGGTCTAGGCTTATGTTTATTACAGATCCGCTATGTGCGCATTGTGGTGCACCATTGGCGTTTGAAGTAGAAGAAAATACGTGTTGTATTTTGTGTTTAGAAAATCCTCCTCTCTATACGTCGGCACGTGCGGCTCTTGGGTATAATGATGCAAGCCGTGATCTGGTTTTGGGATTTAAACATGGTGATAAAACGCATATTGTACAATCTTTTATTCCGTGGTTGAAGCAGGTAGGGCGTGAGATGTTGGAACATGCCGATTATCTGGTTCCTGTGCCGTTGCATTCGCTGCGTTTGGTTGTGCGGCGTTATAATCAGGCGGCCTTAATCGCAGGCGCGTTATCAAAATCTGTGGATGTCACACATTTACCTATGGCATTAAAACGTGTGCGCGCAACGCCAAGCCAAGGGCACTTAAAAAGTGATGAGCGCGCGAAAAATGTTCATGCCGCTTTTGATGTGCCATTTAAGTATAGGGCGCTTTTAAAGGATAAAACTGTGGTTTTGGTTGATGATGTTTTAACGACTGGCGCCACCGTGAATGAGTGCGCAAAAATCTTATATTCTTATGGCGTGAAGCAGGTGCATGTTTTGACGCTGGCACGTGTTGTTTATGATTATTGATTTGTAGAGTATTAAGCACTATATTTTTTTCATTATGTCGTGTTAGAGTCCATCGTTCTGAGTATATATTAGGAGATAAAAAAATGGTGAAAATAGAAATCTATACATGGTCTACATGTCCGTATTGTGTGCGCGCAAAGGCGTTGCTTGATTCTAAGGGCGTGGAATACACCGATTACGATATTACTGGTGATGACGCGGCGCGTGCCAAAATGATAGAGCGTACAGGCGGGCCAAAATCGGTTCCGCAAATTTTTATTAATGATAAACATTATGGCGGTTGCGATGAATTGCATGCACTGGATGCGCAAGGGAAATTGGACGGGCTTTTAAATGGCTAACATTTTGAAGGTTGCTTGTGTACAAATGACAAGTGGCCCTGATATTCAAGATAACTTGGAAAAGGCGGCGTGTTTCGTTCGGGAGGCCGTGGCAAAGGGGGCTTCTTTTGTTACAACGCCTGAGAATACGTGCCATATTCGTTTCCCATCTGAGCTGAAATTAGAGAGTGTAAAATCGCAAGAGCAGCACGTCGGCGTGCCTTTTTTCGCAAGTCTGGCGCGTGAGCTGGGCATTACTTTATTGATTGGCTCTATGGCGATTAAAACGGATAAGGAAAAACTTATCAACCGATCATTCTTGTTCTCAGGGGATGGTTCTATCGCGGCTATATACGATAAAATCCATCTCTTTGATGTGGCGTTGGCAAACGGCGAAACATACTGTGAAAGTGATATTATGGAGCCAGGGAATCGCGCCGTTACCTCTGTTATTGATAAGGAGTTCACTGCGGGATTGAGTATTTGTTACGATCTTCGCTTTGCTTATCTTTATCGTTCTCTTGCGCAAAATGGTGCGAATATTATGTGTATTCCTTCGGCTTTTACTGTTCCGACAGGGCAGGCACATTGGGAGGTCCTATTGCGTGCACGTGCCATTGAAACCGGCAGTTATGTTTTGGCTTCGGGGCAAGTGGGGGATCATGAAGGTGGACGCAAAACATATGGTCATTCGATGATTATTGATCCGTGGGGTCATGTCATCGCACAAATAGATGATGATGAAGGTGTTATTCTTGCAGATTTAGATATAGAGGCGGTAAATAAGGCGCGCTCTTCTATTCCTGCGCTTAAACATGATAGAGATTATACGACTTAAGGAATGATTATGGACGATAAATCAGCATATTACAGAGAAACCAAGTTGATGCATGCAGGGCGTAAGCCAGAGGATTATTTTGGTGTTGTTAATCCACCAATTTGTCGTGCATCCACGATCTTGTATAAGGATTTGGAGGCATATTTCGATCCTAAAACAAAATTTCGTTATGGTCGTATTAATAACCCGTTGAGCGATGCTTTCGAGGGGGCAATGGCCGAGCTTGAGGGCGGGTTTCATGCCATTACCGCCTCCAGTGGCATGGCTGCTATTTCGACGACATTATTGGCTTTTGTGAAATCAGGGGATCATATTTTGATGGTTGATACATGTTATCCGCCGACACGATTTTTCGCGAATAAGCAGCTTCGATCATTTGGTGTCGAGGTTGAGTATTATGACCCGATGATAGGCGCAGGGATTAAAGACTTGATCCGCGAAAACACATCGGTCATTTATCTGGAATCTCCTGGTTCCGCAACATTTGAGGTTCAGGATGTTCCTGCAATTGTTAAGGTCGCAAAAGAGAATGATATTCTCACCGTTATGGATAATACGTATTCTGCTGGTGTTTTATTTCGCCCGCTTGAACATGGGGTTAATATATCGGTGCAATCTGCGGCAAAATATTTGGGCGGGCATTCTGATGTCAATTTAGGTGTGGCCGTTGCTGATACTGAAACACGTTATAAGGTGTTGAAATCTTGCGCGATGAACCTTGGGACATGCGCGGGCGCTGAGGATTTATACTTATCATTACGCGGTTTACGTACATTGGAAATGCGTCTGAGTTACGCCGAAAAGAACATGCATTCAATTTTGGCATGGTTTGAAGGACGCAGAGAAGTGCAAGCCCTATACTCTCCCGTTCTTGAAACCAATCGTGGTCATGATACGTGGAAACGTGACTTCTCTGGTGCAAATGGTGTGTTTAGTGTGCTGTTCAAACCTGAATATAAAAGGGATGATATTGCGCGTTTTGTAGATTCATTGACGTTATTCCCCGTAGGTAGCAGCTGGGGCGGGTATGAAAGCCTGATCCAGCCTCAGGACATGAAATCCTATCGCAGTGATTGGACGCAAGAAGGCATGTTTATTCGTTTTCAAATTGGTAACGAAAATCCGAAGGATCTTATTGCTGATTTGGAACAGGGAATTTTAAACCTAAAGACTTAGGTTGGGTTCTTTGTATTAAGTAATATCCCCGATAGTAACGCCTAAGCCTTCGGCCAAAGATTTCAGCGCACGAATAGAGCCGTCTTTTTTCCCTGTTTCTATTTCTGTGAGATAGGGCCTTGAGATGCCAGAGGCCTCTGCTAAATCAGCTTGGGTCATTTCACGGAATTTACGGATAATTCTAATGGGATGGCTTTGCTGTGCGGAAAGTTCGTCCAAGACTTCATTGGGCAGCGCACTATCCGTACCTGTTGAGCTTATTTCTCGGTAATCATGCAATGGCACAAGAACATAAGGTTTCCCTTGGATGTGCAATAAGTCGTATTTCATTAGGCCGTCCTTTTATTCATATGGTGCGACATTGTAACAATATTGTCGCGTATGTCTACATTAAGGTTTGTGCGGTTTTTAAAATCTGCGTGTTAGAGTCACAGAGCCAAATACGCTTTCTTCATCTTGTCCGTCAAATTCTTTGCTGCGGGCGTTTAAGGTGTAGGATAGGCGGTAATCATCATAGGTAAGTGATATTCCGGCACTGGCATCGCCAACCAAATACTTTTTATCTACGCTATGGCTGCTTGAAAATGTATTCCCATCCAAAAAGATATCGCGCGCGACAAATCGTGCATCGATCCCTGCAAAGACTTGCCAGTTAAGCTTGTTCTTCTCGGTGAAAAAAACACCAGTTCCGGGTATGGATGGGCGAACGCGCTGCGGGGTGTCTTGCTTTTTAGAAGAGCCAAGGATAAGCGTCGCGCCCGTACTTGCATTTGCACGGATATTGCCTAACGTCACAGAAAAGTTAGGTTCAACCCTTGCGTTGAAATAATCGAAATCATGTGACAGCGCGTAAGGAATGCGGCGTTGCCACGAAATCATAAATCCCGGTTCGAAATTAAGTTGGTTTCTCCATCCACGCGGCTTTGGAGAGTTTGAAACATATTTATGGACAAATTTTTGCGCTTGTTCGCCTAAAGCCTCTGGCCCGACAACGCCGAGAGTGAATTCTAATTCATCAACATGAAATGGGCTATCACCATTATCTGTGATGTTGGCTAGTCCGACAGAGCCGTAAAGAAAGGCGGCCCATGGGCGATCCTTTTGTGGTTGATTTGCAATGCGGATATCTTCGGGGGTGTAGATATTGTGTCCGATTGTATAAAATGTGGCTGTCTTATCGTTAAAATCAAAGGTCGGAATTTTATCGGCCAACACATCAATAACGGGGGGGACCTTTATATTCGTATTAAACCATGTTGCGCGTACACCGCTGGTATAATAACGATCTGTACCGCCGCCAAGGTTATCGTTCTCAACGGATATGCTGATGTAGTTTGTGCTGTCTTTGTCATCAGCATGTGCCACATGCGGAAGGATCAGGCAGAGTATGAAGAGGGCGGTGTTTTTTAACCACATCGTATTATCCTTTTGTTATCTTCTTTTTCTACCGTATATAGATTTGTTGTGCTACATCTCTTTTTATGAGCATTTCAAATTTTTATGAGTATGGCCCAGGTAAGGGTATGAAGGATGGCGCGGTGGAACGCCTTGTTATTCTGTTGCATGGCGTTGGGTCAAACGGGCAGGATTTGATATCACTTGCCCCGATATTGTCGCAAGATATACCAAACACGATGTTTATATCACCCGATGCGCCGTTTGCATGTGACATGATGCCTGCGGGTTATCCCAATGCATATCAATGGTTTTCGTTATCTGATCGCGATCCGCATGCGATGTTGACGGGGGTGAAAAAGGTGTTTCCTCTGGTGGAAGAGTTTATAGAAACACAGTTGGATCGTTACGGCTTAACTGCGGATAAGCTTGCATTGCTAGGTTTCTCACAAGGAACAATGACAAGTTTGCATGTTGCACCGCGTTTAAAGTCGCCAATTGCCGGTATTTTGGGGTTTTCTGGTGCTTTGCTTTGGGATGATTCGGCAAAAGACTTGCAGAAAATGCCTGTATGCTTGATCCATGGGGAGGCAGATGACGTTGTACCTGTTCAGGCATGGTCGATGGCCAAAGAGACTCTTTTAGAGCATGGTTTTGATGTTTCTGGGCATACCTCCGTCGGATTAACGCACTCAATTGATCAGGCTGGAATCGAGGCTGGAAGTGCATTTTTGAAGAAAATATTCAGTTTTTAGCACTTTTTATTGCTATGTAGAGTGCTTATGAAAATCCTGTATTTTTTGATGTAGGACATTGAAAACAAATGTAATCTCAGCGTTGTGAAAAATAGTGCACCTCATAAAATTGTGGAACGCAGCAACAAAAAGTGAATTTCCTGTAATAAAATTACCTAAAATTATGGTATAATGGATTTATGAGATGCGAGGCCTGAAGGCTTTTATTGCTCCTTCCTCTGCGGCTTCCGATATGCATTTTGCTATGAGGGTCGTCCTGTTTCCTTTTGGCAAGGTCAATTGCTAGGAAAGGAAAATATTCTTATGACGGCCGCTACAATGCCATTAAATATACCTTTAGAGAGGTGCCATGCTTTAATTCTCAATGCGGATTTTAGGCCGCTGAGCTATTTTCCTCTATCTGTTTGGTCTTGGCAGGATGCTGTTAAGGCCATTTTTCGTGGGAGTGTAACTATTGTTCATGAGTATGAGCGGATTGTTAGATCGCCGGAATTGGAGATGTATTTACCCTCAGTGTTGGCGTTAAAGGAATATGTTCCGACAACCAGAAGTCCTGCATTTACACGGTTTAATCTATTCTTACGTGATCGGTGGCAGTGTCAATATTGCGGAAGTGGTTTTAGAACACATGATTTAACTTTTGATCATGTTATCCCACGCTCAAAAGGTGGTGGGACGAACTGGGGGAATATTGTGGCGGCGTGCCAGTGTTGTAATACAAAAAAGGGGAACAAAATGCCGGATGATATAGGGATGCATCCATTGGTGAAGCCAAGACAGCCATCAATTTATGAGCTTCAGGAAAGAGGTCGACGGTTTCCTCCGAATTTCCTACATGAGAGTTGGGAAGATTTTCTATATTGGGATGCAGACCTAACAGAAAATTAAAGAGCTGCCACCATTTATCTGCGCCCGTTATTAAAATTGCAGCCCACATATAAAGATACGCTTCGCTTTTAGGCTGGCCGATAAAACATACAAAAACAACGAAACTAAGCTTTTTGGCACGCAGAGGGAACAGTCCTGAACTTGCCATTAACCAGCGCACATATTTTTTATATGGACATGGTGTCTATTGTTGAGAAGAGTGCGCGAAGTGCAACGAAAGGAGTACGTTATGTTTACACATATCACAAATCTTGCACATTTACGCTCAATCACGCAGGCCTTCGGGTTCTTCCTGTTCTATACGGTCTTGCTGGTTGGATTATCAACCTTCCTCGGCCACTATATGGGTGTGCTTGGCATGGTTGATGGTACAGTTGGAACCTTCTTCGAAGGCAGCCATTGGCATACTTTGATTGGAACGGGCTGGACGTTATTTATATCCAGTATGATTCTCTCAGGTAAAAAACTGACCAATGATATGATGGCGGTTATTGTATCTCTTGTTGGCGTATATTTGTCATACAAGGTTGATGTTATCTTGGGGATGGTCGTTGTATCATACCTAACGACATTAGATAAAAGTAAATAACCTAAAATATTAATCTAAATTTTGAAAAGCCGTGGTGCTATGCCTCGGCTTTTTTGTTTCAGAATCACGTGTATGCCGCAAAAACATTGACTTTATACCCTTGTTAACATAAGTATTGTTTTGTGTTTCTAAAATTACGGATGGGTATACTTATGTTTGACGATTTATTTGATTTCGGGAAGAAGCGTACATTGAAGCAATCCATAGGATTCTTTTTGTTCCACGGTGGTTTGGCTGTTGGTGTTATGGCTGTTTTAAGTATCGTTGCGTAAATGCTTGTTTTTGGCGTTTACCATGACGGCGCTTAAGGCGCAGAATACGAATAACCCAAAGCAAAGGCCTATATTGTAGTTGGCCATAGACAGGCCGATCCAAGGATCTTGCCATGGGATTTTGCTGCAATCGCCCATGGGTGCACTCATTATATTCTCAAGGATGCTTTTACTGCTGTTATCATCTAGAAATATGACAGAGCAACCCTCTACCGCGGATGTCCACCAATGTTGCTCAACACCAGTGTGATAGCTTGCGATGAGGCTGTTGATCAGGAAGTTTATGCTACAAACACCAAGGATGGGCGGTATAATAGCTGGTTTATTTTGTAATGCCAAACCTGTCAAGCTAAGGAATAGAGCAATTGCAAAGGGGTATCTTTGATAGATACATAATATGCATGGTTCTAATTTTAGAATTCCCTCGGCGATAAATGCCGCGGCGAGGGACGTGAATGAAATCAAAGCGACAAACAAAAGTGCCGTGGATGGTGTGCTTAATATTGTTTTGATTATAGCCATCACAATCTCCTTACTTTCTTCATAGATATGCCTTTATGGTGTCTTTTACAAAGTCTATGCCTTCTGCGCCTAAAAATATAACAATCATTGATAATGCAACAACCCATAGCATGCCAATCATCGCGCCTGCTAAAACGGCAAGCCCATCACGTGTGATAACACCAACAGCCATAAGGGCAATCCCTAAGCTAGGCACGGTGTTTGTTAAGGGCAGGGGGACGCAGATTGTTAGTGCCATAATAAGGCCAAAGACGCCAATAAGGTGCGAGAATAGGCCAAGTGTTACAAACTCAAGGCGAGGTTTGATAAGTTTTTCGATTCTTGCTGTCCAAGGTAGAATGGTCTGGATCATGGCACTCATTTTTTTGCGCTTAATCGTTTTCTTTCTCATCCATGTGGGCAACCACACCGTATGCCGGCCAATGGCTTGTTGCGCGGTCAAAAGGATAAGCGGAGAGGCCAGCAGGACATTAATACCTGGCGGTACAGGAATAGGAAGAGCCATAGGGATGGACAGGATGAGCAGGAGTAAACCAAATCCACGCTCATGAACGGCGTTTAGCAGGTCATCAATACTAACCGTTTCACCGGTCATGCTTGCATCAAGGTCTTTGAATGTGTCTGAAATACTATGCATGTCAATTGAATAACAAATATTGGAGTTTTTGACGAGAGTCTTTTTCTGTATCGGGGTGTTTTATTATGCAGGCAGCTTAAAAATAGGGGACAGGATGGCCTATGTGCAAAATTTTATTTTTCTGTTGAAGGTTTGAAAAAAATCTCTATGATCTCGCTCACGCCTATAATGACATTGCCCCTGTGGTGGAATTGGTAGACGCGCTGGATTCAAAATCCAGTTCCTTCGGGAGTGCCGGTTCAAGTCCGGCTGGGGGCACCATTTCTACTTTTCTGTAGGCGCTGCAACRGCAGATTTGATCCAGTCTATCTTTTCTTGTTTCCATGGCTTCACCTSYGTAGGYGATATTGATGTACTCTTGATCCGCGTACCATCACCAGCKTTTAATATTCTGCTRCCRGCRCTGTTAAATACGCGTATTTCACCTTCTTCGAGATAGATCCAGCATTCSCCRTCTTTCATTGTGCGTAAAATTTTTGTTCCTCTTACGCCTATGCTCCCAAAATCCAAATCAATTTGAACATTTTCGGCTGTGCCTTTGTCKAGGAGGCCRCCKACRAATTCAAAGCTACCTTTWAGAATGTTGAACTTGGCTTTATTGTTGCTGAGGGTYTCTGGATCAAAAACATACTCATCAATAGTRAGYGTAGCGTCCATATCATTTAGTGTRATATGGGTTCCATCAAYGAAATTTACACGTAYAAAGCTATCATCATTTTTAATGGTKATGGTGTCYCCAAGGTARATYKGMGTTTYTTGTGATGCTTTTTTCTCAATGTTATCTTTGTGCTGAATTGTGACCGCTCCAATAACAACGGAGATGTTCCCGATAGGGGCTTGTGTGGATGCATTGGCACTGTAAATACTTGACACAAAAAATGATATGATGAGCAAAAGGATGTTTTTAAAACGCATAGTATAATCTTCCGTTGTTGAGCGTAGCCAGACGTGATCTATGTCAGGTTACGTGCTTCTTATGACGGAGTGCAATATTATTGTTCGAAATCGAGAAATATTTTTGTGCGCGTTTCGATAGGACTGCAGTAATCTGCGCTTCAAATGCGTCTTCGAGGCATAAGTTTTAGGCGATTTCGTGAATATGAATGTGCGTTGCTCCATTTTTCTTTAAAATATCACAGGCAATTTTTTCACGCTTTGGTCCTAATGTTTGCACCCAAAGCACTGTGCCCCCCATTTCGATTTGTTTTTTAATATTGAGATCGAAATTATGGCCTAAAATGCTTGCAATAACGCCGCCACCACCACCGCCAATTACTGCGGCAGTTAGGACAGCAGGCACACTGACAGCAGCGCCGCCAGCGAGAAGCGCACCGACCGCGCCGATATAGGCCGCGCCACCAATAACGATACCGGCTCCGATTGCCTTTTCCTCTGGATGGATGGGGGAGCGTCGCGGTGCCTCGGGGTTGTCTTCTACGAGTTCGGGTTTGATCTCAGATTGACCGAATGTTTTCTTTATCTCATCTCTGTTGCCCAGCATACTGATTTTGTCGCGGCTAAATGCGGTGCGTTCAAGTTCCTCAACGGCCGTATTTAATGCATCTATGTCTTTGAACACGCCGACGGCTTCTTTAACTCTTCCTGCTTCAGTCGTCATTTTTTTCTCCTTTTAGCCTCGGCGCTAGGTCGCGAGTAAGTTTTTGTTTGCATCTATTGATTAAAAGAATGGAACGTTACTGTCATATACATGACGATCAACATGGCCTGAATGCTAGCATAGGTTCGTGCGAACCCAAAGAATACCGCCTGTAGCTGCATACCATAAGATGATGGTTGTTCGGTGAAATTGAGCTTTTTATTCAATGTGACCTGATCATAATCATAATATAATGGCCTTACTGGGTTTTACACTGGCCCATGTAACGTGGTGACAGTTCCGCGATGTTCTTTTAACGCAAAGATATCGCTGTAATAAATAGTGGCGAATATATAAAGAATGATCGCATAACCAATTATTAATAAATGATTTGTGATTTGTAACTGGTTTTCTTTTTTTGTAATTTTTCTATAGGTGCTTATGCTTAACAGAATAGTACCTACTATAAAATAGATTATACATATGAGGTGGACAATTATGTGAGAACCCCAAGCTCCACCGTCTGTGCGGATATAGTAAATCTCATCACTCAATCTAGGTGGTTTTGGCATTGTATCATAGCTACTTGGCATGATATCCAAGATAATAGCGTACATTAAGTAGATTATTAGCAGTGCATTGAAATACAGAAAATAAACTATTCTATTCTTTTTGGCTTTCATTCGACGGCTCAATAAATATGTAATAACAAGAAGTGCCGAATAGAGAAACAATATTAAAACATCATGAGTAAAAAAATTTATCATATGAGTTTATAACATGAGTATATTAATGCTCAAACTCTTCTAACCAACTAAACCTTAAACGCAAGTTTGTCGCTCTTAACGACAAGCCACATCTTTGTAGTTATGGTGACGACTGATGAATTAAAGATTAGTTAATGCAACACCATTTGTAATGGTGATGTTTCTCCCGCCCTTTTTTTAAGGCGTTGCCATGTCTTTACCTGTTTTTAGGTTTAACGGTTGTCCCATATTTAGGTTATCGTGTTGTCTCTATTTTAAAGTTAGCTTGAAGCTTACCCCAATGCTCTTTGAGTTTATCTTTATGCCCTTGATCCATCGGCAAATCTTTCAATGCCTCAGGCCATAAACTGCGCACTTTTTCCATTGTGTCGTCAATATGCGGTTTGATGACCCTCCATGGGATACCAGACTTTTCAGCCCAAGCCTGAAAATGCTCCTCTGTCACTGAAAACCATTCTTTCGTTTTGCCAAGGTTCAGGGCGTATTGCGTTTCGCCTTCTATATAAACGCTGGTGGTGACGATATCGTATGCAGGGGATAGTCTTGGTGTAATTTGGTCTTGGTAAAGAAGGCTCCAATTTTTCAAATGAGCATCACCATTTGCCAGTAATATATTCACCAGTAACCGTCTAGCGAATTGCTGAGCATCGGCTAAACCATCGCCAGAATAATCATAAATCACTTTACCAATTTGCTCATTATTGGCGGGGTCGTATTTGTTATGTGGGTATTTCACCAAGACTTGTGCAAAGTCTTCCATATGAATTCTAGTATTGCCCTCGCGATCAAACCGCTTGATGGCAAAAGCCAGTTTTTCATCGGGTAAGTTGATTTGTGGCAGGTTATCCAACTTGCCCAGCTCAACAAGCTTAATATCAGGAATATCAATACCCGCCAAAGCAGAAAGGGACATTGCCGTATATTCGTTTAATGGTACGTGTTTATGATTGGTTGATGGCGTTTTGATGATCCAATCACCAAGCTCACCATTTTTAGTCAGGTTATAGCGCCCGTCCTTTTCCTTCATGGAAAACTTCATTTGAATGCCCGCTAATGAGAACTTGTTCTCTCGGTTGCTCACTTTGTGTTTTATCGCTTTGGCCTTACCATGGGTGGTAAGAACGCTCATCGGAACCTCTTCGGGCTCCATCGGTGTAGCGACCAATGCTCCGGGCAGATCTTGGCCGAGATAAGAAAAAATCTGAAACTCATTATCAATATGAGTTTTTAAACCCTGAGAAATTAAGTCTCGTAATGCGCCCTCTGGGAGTAGGTTGGATAAAATCGGATGTAGTCTCTGATTTTTTGCCCATGGCTGTGACATGAGCTTTTCTGAATTAGGAAAGCTTGGATGTGTAATTAGACTGAATGTTGGCCGTGAGGAATCTGCTTTAAACTCATCGGTAAAGCTCAAAACATTACGGCCATTTTGAAAGCCTGCCAAATATCCTATGAGCCTGCCATGCAGGGTAAGCTTAAGGACGCTAATTTCATCAATTTGATTATTTGTTTGGTTCGGGGGACTCATTCTTCATCCCCCAGAATATCCTTCCATGGGTCATTTGAAAGAGCGCTTTCCTCACTTTCTTTGAGGGGGTGTTTTGTTGTCGGGGAGGGGGGCGTATCATTCTCTAAAATTTTTTTTACAAGGTTTAGCTTTTCTGTCGGGATCAGCATCAACTCACTTTTCAACCCCTTAGCAATGAGTTCAAGTGTGTTTAGTCTGGGATTACCTTTAGACTCTAAATGCTGGTACTGCTGGCGCGATACGCCAATACGAAGCATCATATCTTTTTGCTTTAGATTAAGGGCTAATCTGCGCTTTTTTAGTTGTTCTAATAGTGGTTTCATGATGGGAAACTCATATGTTGCTTTTTAACTACAAGAAACATATTAGTTTCTTTTTTGTCTGAAGGCAACATATAAATAGCTTTTAAGTGTTTGGAGCGAATTTACGACAAAAAGCAATACATATATTTCTTTATGTTTAGGGTGTTTCTGGTAATTCAGATTTCAGATGCTTTCCAAGTGGTAAAATTGTTGCGCTGGTGTAAGGTTTTTCGGAAGAAGGCTTTTACCATCTCATCATCTCCTCGGTGTTCCGATAACTTAGTGCATAAGATGTACCAACGCACATATTGCAAAATGATAAACTTGGGATAATGACAACCAGAAAATGAAATCATGACGTGCTCCAGAGGTTAAAAACTCTGGAAAATTAACTCTAAAACTCCAAAATAATCTTAAAGGCTTAAACTTTGCGATAGAACCTGTATATTTATAATAACTTTTGATATATTAGCTATAATTTTGGAGTTTTTTGATGGTTGTCGATAAAAAAAGTAAGGTAAATATTTCGCAAGAGGTACTTGTTTTATCTGGTGCCATTGTGATCGCTTCTTGTGCTATTGGAGTTAGTATTTTCTTAGGTTACGCTCATTATGCACAGATTGTTCAGGAACAAGCAGAAGATAATAATGCCTTTAATGCATTAGGCCGTGTAACTGGGAAATTTTTACCTAAACATTGTGCGCAAATGGCACATAATTGGGGGAATACCGTAATAGGAGGAGCATCTTCGGGAATACATGTTATATCACCCAAAAATAAAGGTGAGCCTGTTTCAGTATCTATTGAAATGATTGATCCTAAACAAGGGGTATCCTATATCTCGGCGGATATTCGCGATGTTGGGGTAAAGGGGTGCTCTCTTATTTATGATCGCACAACACATTGGTCAGATACTTGTAAAGTAGTTGCTCAAAAACGCTTTTCAAGCTACAAACCGCAGCGCATTTTGCGGGAACGTATTTCTTATTTACAAAAACCCAGCAATAAGAGAATGAATTTATTTATGGTTCCCTTATCACAAGGCTGCCTAACGATTGAGAAAGGCTTTTTATCCTTGAAAAAAGAAAAGCCAGAAAGCGCTCTCCCTACGCCTTAACATGCACTGATATGTTGACATAATGGTTCTATCACCTATGATACATGTGGGATGAGCTAATCTTGCTCTCTTTGCCTATTCTGGAGATGTTTTCATGCATCATAGTTTTCGTGTGCTAATACCAGCCATAGCGGCGTTGTCTTTGACTTCAGCCTCGGTTTTCGCACAAACATTTAACGAATTAAATCCAGTAACAACGGATGGCGCCACTATTGTTAGCAATACCGATAACTCTGCTGGCGAATTTATTCAGATGACAGATAGCAGCTCTGAGGTTTTTTATGCCGACGGCGATGTAGAAACCCGCGTCAGCAATGAAGATGATGTTATTATTCAAATTGATACAGATGATGACGGTACAGGCGCATTTATTGTAAATGATTTCAATGGTGGGGCGGCAACACAACAGGTTATTTATTCAGATGCTGCCACAACAACATTAAATAGCACAACCATTAATCTGACAGCGACAACAACCAATGTGTCCAATAACTTCGATGTTGATGGTTTAACCACAACAGATGGCATCACGAATGATGGGAATGTTGGGACAACCACTCTGAGCACCACAGGTCTGGCGACACTGAACTCCGCCAGCGTTACCAATAACTTCGATGTTGATGGCGCAACAACAACAGATGGCATCACCAATGATGGTAATATTGGCTCTACGACCCTTAGCACCACAGGTCTGGCGACACTAAACTCCGCCAGTGTTACCAATAATGCGACGATTGGTGGAACTTTGGGGGTG
>NVXI01000017.1 GCA_002747015.1 Zetaproteobacteria bacterium | reverse complement strand
CTTGGGTGCATCTTCATTCCTTCGTCATTACGATGAAAACCAAAACACTCCCTTATGCAAGACCTTTAAATGGTCTCATAAGACCTGACGGGGAACAGTATAGGCCCTCATGGGATTTGTCAAACGCTGCACGAGAATAACTAAAAACGAGACACATTTTTAGATATGAGGTGATTTATATTCTGGATCATGTCGAAAAGTTTCATTCAGTTTGCTATTTTTGAAAGGCAAATATCTTTTGGATGCATACACTTGCATCTTACGGTGCGGCATTTACAAGAGACCGGGCGATACAGAAACAACCAGATTGAAAATTATCACCTTCATTTTCGACAGCGCTCCGAAACCTCTTTGACCGAATAGCCCCGGTCCTTAACTGACGTTAATGCTCAAACAGTCAACCAAGCTTATTAGCGAAAACTTTTTTCTTAAGTAGGAAATATGAGATTAGAGGCCAAAAAACACCGTAACTTACACCCCCAACAAATACGTAATCTGGCCAAAATATTTTAAAAACATTCGTTACTAACATTCCGAGTAAAGCCCCGAATGTTATAACTGCTACAAAGCTTTTCAATGCTGTTCCATGCTTTTTCTTTGAAGAGAACGTGAAAAAGTAATGTGCGAGGTAGTTAAAAATATTAGCGATTGCGAAGCTCAATAAAAACGCAGCAGTTTCATTCATTTTCAGAATATATATACCAACATATAGCGCAGATACATACAGCACATATGTACTACCACCTGATATAAGATAGCGAAAAAAACCAAACAAATTATCACGTGTTATTGTTTTCATTATCAAACCCTGCCTTGGATTTTAGCACGTAAAGCGGACGTAATTTAATTTCTCGGTAAATCTTGGAAATATACTGCCCTATTATTCCCAAGCTCAACATAAGCACAGATCCAATTATAAGAAGAAGTAAAATAATTGTTGTGAACCCCTCAATAGCATGGCCACTAAGCCACATTACAATCGTTTGCCCACCGAACAGCACAGAAAAAGCACAGAAAATAACGCCAATAAATGTTACAATTTGCAAAGGTATGTCGCTGAATGATGTAATCGAATTAACGGCAAGGATAAGCCGCGTAAGTCCAGTCCATTTAGATGATCCTGCTACACGATCTTGTACATCAAAAGTGATAGTGTCTGTTTTAAAACCCAACCAAGGCACAAGCCCTCTAAAAAACAAACCATTTTCGTTAAACCCATTATAAGAATCAATAACGTCCCTATCAAGTAGCTTAAAGTCAGATGCTCCCCTAAGATCAACACCACTTAATGTCTTGTAAACTTTATAAAAAGCCTTTGTTGTCGTTTTTTGTATTATACTCTCTCTACCTCTATATGACTTTACGGCATTGACAATTTTCACCTCATCATTTCGCCAAAGCGCAATCATTTCAGGAATAATGTTTGGTGGGTGCTGCAAGTCCGCGTCTAAAATAATAGCAACATCACCCTTAGCATGCTCTAATCCCGCAGCAATGGCACATTCTTTTCCAAAGTTTCTAGAAAACGATAGTGATCTAATATCTTTATTATCATCAGCAAGGCGTTTAATTTCGTGCCAAGTATTATCAGATGATCCATCATCAACAAGTATAAATTCTATAGAAATATCTATTTTATTTAAAGTTTCACGAATAACGTCAACAGAATGATTTATGTGCTCTGCCTCTTCAAATATAGGCAAAATAATGGATAAGGTCTGTTTTTCATTTTCTTGTGAAATCATGTTTTAATACTACCATTCAATATAAAGATCTTAAATCAATAACATACATACTCGATAAAACAACATGATCAGAAGGTAAACGCTCAGCTATAATATTATATTCATTATAGTTTTTTCCAAGTTCTCTCAAGGCAACTCTTACCATTTGGTGACCACGATCCGACATGCTTACCATACCACCAAACTCACTATAATAAGTTGTTTTTGTATCCATTAATTTTTGATCTGGCATAACCACAAAAATCTCTTTGTTTTCCTCATAAATAGCCTGCTTTGTTCCATTATAAACCAACTGCCACTCTGCCTGACGAGGTGCAATAATATCAAACTGCAAATGCTTAATACAAAAGATAAAACTACATCCGAAAAGAACATAAAGCAATAAATTTACATGCTTTGGAGTAACAGCCATTACAGCAAAATAAATAACGATTAGCACACTTGCAAAAAGCGCATATTGCGTACGGTAAGGAGTATAAAGAGCTGCTGTGACTAAATTTGGTAAATAGCTCATTGTAATTAAACCAAAGATAAAAATACCGAGTGTGATTTTATGTGACCATGGCCTATCAGAAAAATATTTTAAAATACCATATATGGTGCAGGATCCAACTGTTATAGCAGATGCATAACTTGGAATATGGGCCATTAAATTTTCACGAGATAAAGGGCCATAATATGACAGGGAGAATAAATTTAATGAATCTCGCAATGGCCTAATAATGAAATAAATAAGGTTGTGAATAGGGTTGCTCGTCAGGGATGTTCGCCCCGCTTTTTCAAGGCCAACAATATCAGGAATTATTTTAGCACACAAAAAATAATAAGATACCAGTCCGACACCAAAAATAACACCATATTGAACAAGTCTTATAAACAAGGGTTTTATGTCTCTTTTTTCCTGTAGCATTTCAACTAAAACAAAGGACCAAAATATCATGGGATATATTTGATAAATTGATAGACCAGCTACCAATAATATTACCGAAAGTATGACAAAAGGGTATCTGTTTTGTTTTTTATTTAATGCTCTTCTCGCACAAATAAAAGACAATATTCCAGCCATACCGGCCAACGGTAAAGCCATCATTGTACTATAATTAACCATAACCTGTATTGCGGGTGACAAACCAACTATTAAAGCAAGAAGACAAGCATTTGACTTTGTAACGTTAAGTATTTGTAGAGCTTTGGAGAATAAAACACAAAAACAAATAACACCCAAAACATGCCCAAGACGCATTATCCATAAATTGTGAAATTCGGGGGTAATCGTGTTATAGGTCAAATCAGCAAGCAAACCTCCCAAAGGCCTCATTGAACCGATGAATGTAGGTAAATGTGTGCCAGTTTCCCAAAAGTCATGCAAAACATCAAAATCATCAGCCTCACCATATGAATTAATCAATACAGGCAAGTACCCCACAATAATGATTAATGCGATAAAAAAGTATGAATAACGAGAAATAACGTTCAACAAAATATCATAACCCTCATGTTTTATAAAATATTTAAGATGTTATATGTCACAAATTCAAAAATTTGTCTACGCTATCAGTTCTTTATTGTACAGCAATTTACGGTGTATTTGACGTCTGATATTGCAAACGGTCTTATCCGCTGGTCTTGTCAGATTAAAATGATGTTTTCTGAGTATCGTGATATTCTCTCTAAATGTCACGTCAAAATCCCTTCAAATATTTCAAAACCAGTCCAGAAATCATCAAACTGGCGCTGGCATATCGAAGAGGCCTTCGGAAAAACACATTACTTATGGCGCTATAGATCATGAAGGAACAATATTGGATTGCTATGTTTCAAAGAGGAGAAACAAGAAAGCAGCCTATAAAGCCTTGAAGAAACTCATATCCAGACATGGAAAACCAAAAGAAATCGTGACAGATATTGCCAATAGATTTTGAAAAACAGCAACTATGGAAGTAGCAATATGTCTACTTTTATAGGGGCATCTCAGTCTTCTATCGTTAGACAATAAACTTCACTGATAATTCCCTGTTATTATTTCTCACCATTAACACAGGCCCTATATATCCGCAGCGTTAGGATCATCTTTTACCAAAACAGGCAGTATTTTATAAAAAATCTCTGTTTTTCGGCCATTAACAGTGAATATACGGCTGAGAATAATTAGCACCAGACTGCAAGCACTGCCATTCAGTCCAAATTTTATCGACATTAGAGAATATTCCGCCGTGATGCCCGCACGTTGTGCCGCTTCGTACTTATGCCATTTCCGAAGGAATCCAGAGAACCGCTTTTTATCACCTATATATCGCCTTTTCTCTACCCCCTGTTTTCACGTCCATCGGAATCTATAATTCCCAGTAAGCTGGGTATTTGCAGGGAATTTTTCTGTTTTTTCAAAGAACATATTTCCATGAACACAGATAAACTGCGGCCCACACTGTGGATAATATTCTTAAAGCCAAGGATTTCAGGGAATTGAGCCTAATTCAAAATTTCAAAACTGCTCATAATTCTATTGCGAATATAACGGTCCGAATAATTTTCACGTTTGGCTATGTCTTTAATATAGGCTCCGTCAAAACGTTCCTCGCGCCAAGCAATGCCTTGCACAAGTCGTTTGATATCTTCCGGCGGTAAATCCAGAAAATCCTGACCTTCAGACCGAATAACCATAGCACCATCACGACCACGTTTGGTTTGAAATGGCACGGTAATTTCAAACCCATCGGCACATCCAGTAACGCTTACACGCAGATATTCTTCAACCAGTTCTTTGAATCCAACCGGCTCAAAGGTAATCATGAGATAGTCGAAAAACACCGTAACCCGCTTCACACATGTGCGGATCAAATCGTAAGCCAGCAACGTATCACGATTTTTAAGAAGATGCTCTAATACAATGCCTTCCTTCTCACCCGACAGCTTGCGCGCCTCACCCCGCACAGCTTTTTCGACAACAACCTCGATCTCGTGCGCAGGAAAACGGCTTCGAGTTTTATCAGGATGGTTTTCATCGAGCGCCAAAACCTGATTACAATAATACCGGTACTTCTTCTTTCCTCTATTGGTAAATACAGGTGTGTAGGGATTACCTGTCTCGTCGAAGATTAATCCGGTCAGCAGGTTCTTGTGCCTCTGTTTCTCCTCACCTCTGTCACATGCAGTTTTACCCTGCAACATTTTCTGCACCGCGTCCCAAAGTTCTTGCGGTATAATCGCATCATGCAGCCCTTCATGAATTTTATCGATATGCCGGATTTTGCCGATATAAACAGGATTAGTCAGCAGGCTGTGAAGCGAACCACGACTAAAACACTTACCACCATATTCCAGCCCCCGTTGCGATATGCGCTTCCGGCTCTTGATGCCACGCCGTTTTAATTCTTCTACCAATTTACGGACACACCCGATTTCCAGATACAATTCAAAAACACCCTTTGCCTTCAGCGCATCCTGCTTATTCGTGAGTAGACGACGGTCTCCGATATCAAAGCCAAATGGCGGACGACCACCTTGCCACATGCCCCTTGCCTTGGACGCAGCAATCTTGTCACGGATGCGCTCGCCAGAAACCTCGCGCTCGAATTGTGCGAAGGATAAGAGGACATTGAGCGTCAGTCGCCCCATGGACGTTGTTGTATTGAATGACTGGGTGATACTGACAAAGGTCACGCCGTATTCATCAAACACTTCGACCAGCTTGGAAAAATCCGTGAGTGCTCTAGTCAGACGGTCAATTTTATAAACAACAAATCATTAATTCCTGAAATAGAGCACACTATAAACCAAGAATATTTAAATACGTAATTCTGATATTGTCTTGCGAATAGAGCTTAATGTCAAAATAGAGCATTCCTCCATTTTCTCAAACGTAACACTATATTGCGCCAATAACTTCGCAGCTTTAGAGATATTTTCTTCTGTCATTAACCCATCTGTTTCTAAAGAACTCTGAATATCTGAAAGTGCTTTATGCACAAAACCCAACATAATTTCCGCACTATTCGCCACTTCAAAATCTTCATAAGCCAAACGATCCAAATATCCCCCCAGCTCTTCCTCCTTCTTTTTATCTGAAAGACCAAATAGCTCGAATATTCCGCTAAAGCCATTGACTTGTGTTTTATCAGTAATGCTAAATGCGTATCCTCTCACTTGACTACAATGTGAGCGCAAATCTTCGATATGCAATCGCAAATCATCTGCCTCAGCTTTAGACTTGATATAATAATCATTAAAGCGTGTTAATTGATTTACTTCGTCCTCAGACGATGCGGCAAATCTAAAATTAGTGATAATCGCAGAAGCTTGCTTAATAAGAGATACATTTTTACTTAACTCACGCAACAATAATGAAACCTCTTCCTCAACCTCTGGGTGCTTTACCTTTAAATAATCACGGCCTGTTTCTATGGCATTTACAATTTTTTGTATCTGACTTATAGCATCAGAAACCATTTTCATTCCATCTACAACATCATCCAACATACTTTAATATCCTTCCTTTAAATTCAGTGGTTTTGCTTTATATGCTGTCTTAAAAAAACAAACATCTGGTCGTAAATAAAGCGTATCAATTATTTTGTTTTCTTTAACTGTCGTTGTAATAAGAGACGGCGTAAACTCGTGATCTGGATAGACCTGCAAAAACGAGTCGTATGCTGCAATATTCCCATCTCTATTATTACAAAAATCATTAAGGCGATTATAAAAATCAGAAGCCTGTATTGAACGATCAGGAAGCTTATATGCAATAGTCAGTTCATCGACGAAACCTTTTTGTGGATCAACACGCAGTGCCAAGCCAAAAGGTAACTTATCAACCTCACAGCTTGAAATTAATGATACGGCTTCGCTTGGAAAATATTTACATCTTTTTGAAACATCTCCAAGATGTAAACTCTGTAACGTTTGTTGCAACACATCATCATGCCACCCATCAAACTCCCAATAAAACTTGAACCCGTATTTTTCATCCGCACAAACACCAATACCAAACTCTTGTAAAAAGCCAGAATCATTCAACGGAACAATGACCTGTTGTAAAAAATTATCATCTATCGGTTTACACAGATCATGTGTAATAAGCATATCCCAAATACGTTCAAACCGTCGATCAGTATTTTCTGTTCCCATATCTAATAATGCTGCGTTATAATAAGCCTTAAATTTGAATTCGCGAGCATCATCTAACGCTGTTTCAAACCCCGCCCATGACAAAAACCGAGGGTCGTGTACATATTTACACCCAGAGGCCAGATCATTAGTCACCCGTTCAAACTTCCCCCATACATTCTTAATGTTTAAAGAATCAGCACACTTTTTCATTTGATTTTGCTGCGCAAGAAAACGTGAAATACTACCTAATTTTATGTCACCAACTTCACAAGCAAAACGAAGAGATGGCTTTGAAGAATCCAAACGCACCGAAAACTCCAATGGAATACCATCCGCCAAAACAGAACGAAGCGCATCTTTCTTTATTAACAACGCATGGTGTGCAATATTTTGAACATTTTTTCGAACACCTCCATCCTTAATATTTTCAAAAACTCTATGATCAAACATATTTAGCGCAAGAACTTCAGGTCTAGATTTGAATTCAACACGATCCTCATTCGGGAATTTTTTGATAAACGCAGATAACGCTCTCACGGTTTGGGCCAAAGTAAACACACCGTGATTATCCAACGCATATTCATCACACGACAACCTGGACACTATATTGGCTGGTGCCTGTAAATACGCACTTGGCCTAACGACAAGCATATGATTTGCATCTATTAGCGTTTCAGCTAAATGCGACAAGATGTCTATGGCCTGATCTCGTTCATTCAACAATGTAACAGCATGAAGAAAACAAGCCATATCAAACTGTTCTTTGCCAGTACAATTATACTGAATAGAACGTAGAGTTTTAACACCACACCGCGACAATAACTCGCACACACTCAACGTTGGATAACCGTTCTCAGTCCACCAAAACCCCGACCAATCCCCTTGTTTCCGTTGACGCCATTCCAAACACTTAGACCATGTAATCATCAAATCTTGTGTACTTAGAACATCCATATCAAACAATATTGACGACACGGCCGCCGTTATTTCCGGCACAGCCGTTCCCCAGCGATCATTTGGGTCATCTCGCAGATATGTTTTATATCCCGATGACGGCATTCCATGTAGCTTTAAAAAACCAACGACACCTTTGGGAATTTCATATCCGGATTCATGAAAAAAACGCGCAACAACACATGTTGAATCCGCATCCGGCTGTACTTTCATATTGTACCCCCATCCACCACATGGATGACGCGCCCTGACTAAAAACCCACGTGCMTTATCCATCGCAMYAACTATACGTTCACARTTTTGTGGCGATGTTCCTAARGATTCCGCTARTGCCAACCCAGCATACCCGCTCACCCATTGATCAGAATAATCATGTATCGTAAAATCTATCCAACGGCCATTTTCGTGCTGAAGAGCCAACAAAAGCTCTACTGCCTTATCTAATAATGCTTGTATTTTTATTGTTTCCAAAAATACTCTCTAACCGTCAGACACAATCGTTGGAAATACAAATATCCGACTACCACGCCCTGTTACAGGGGCACTCCACTCCAGCATACGATCATTCAGTATCGTCTGAGTTTTATACGTATACTCCAAAAAATCAACGCTCCCATCCATATCAACAATTTCATTTAAAGATGGAGATAACGTGACTTTATGCTCCGCACTATCTGGCGTTAAAGTAATTGAGAGAGGAGAACGTCCACTGATTTCAATCACAACCATTACAGCAAAAACACGCTCCATCCCATCTGGAAGGGTATCCATCATAAAAGGTGGTACTTGCACAACCAATTCCCAAGTTAAATCACCYGGAGGCATCAAATCATGCATTTTTTTAAGAGCCTCCTTTGAATCAATAACCATTTCATATTGCGTCAGAACCATATCAATACTATTCCACACACTATCTTTCAACGCATCCAAACCATCAACTTCCATTTCTATAGAAGCACCGGCAGCTATTTCGATAGGTAAATCCTGTTTCACATCAGATCGGAACATATTCAACGGAACGATAGAATTTTGATCTTCATATAACAAATGCGGAAGTACATTTTTAAACACCAAATCATGACCACCTGTATTTTGCACAATAACCTTTGTCGGTCGATCCGGGGTATCTGTTTCTGATGGCATAAACCGAAGTTGAGGGTTTGCAATTTCGTTAATTTTTAAAGAAAATGGGATTATGACACTTTCTATATCCTCAAGATCWGATATATCGTCATCGCTATCACTATNNNTNNNCTCCTTCTTTAGAAACACAGATAAAGTCCCTGTAATACCGACAGGCCCCTCTAACATCGTTGTAATAAACTTATAAAACTCCAAAGTGACATCTAGATCCAAAGACAGGAACGAGGAAAAGTTGATATCTATATCACCCATGTCATTAAGCGCCGTAATGCCGTCTGTGAACTGTGTCATTAACGTCAGTGATGCGCGAGTAGAAAAATTAGTAATCAGCTCTGGATACATAAAAGAAGATGGATCTGCAATTGTCAAAAAATCACGTAATTGCGTTACTTTTTCAAGATCGTACCAAGGCATCATACCAAGGCGCAATCTAACACGTGGCTCATCTTCCTCTGACATATAAAGAACAGGAATAATATCAGGCAAAGACGTATCCGGATTATAAGTCAAGCGCAAAGCATGCGGCATCATATAAATTCTATTTGGAAAACTTGCAGGGGAGAATACCCCAAAATCTGTATGCTGCCACCTATCTGCAAATTCATGGCCAGCAGATTCTTCTTCTAAGGCTTGATAAATATGTTTTTCATTATCGGCCTGCCCACTAAACGAAATTGAAATATCATATTTAATACGCTTTTTACGATTTATGGATACCTGATCACCATCCGCAGTCGATACACTGGTYCCTAATAATTTCAATAAGCCRGCATTAAATTTAAACTTCTCGACCATCACGCCTTCCGGCCTCGCGATAGCAGTCACGGCAGCAGGTGTAGCCAAGCGTACCCTAAGTGCAGGAGAGCTAAGCCGTGTTGCCATCAATACATCCGGTCTAATCATATGCATAATCGGCGGTGTTGCTCTCGTGCTGCTTGCTCGATCATTGGAAGAYGCATCATTCTTCAGAACTTTATACTCAACATGAGACTTCATCCGTAATGCCGACAATTCACCATGATCTTTCATCGAGCTAACCAATGAATCTAATACATTATCGGCAACAGGTACTAAAAAACGATATCCGGATTTGTTGTTTTCTGAGAAATAACTGGGATTGGATAATTCCAGCTGTTCATCGCCCCACATTAAAAATATCCCGTTTATTATAGGAATAAGAGGGTTAGCCTTTGTCGATACATTATCAGGGCGCTTAAACACCAACTGGATTTGTAAAGAAACCTGACCCTCATCATCTTTCAAAAACTGTACTACTCGCGAATGAGCCGGCATCTCATCATCCAAAAAAACATCAATCTCAAGATTAGGTAAATAATACTCATTGCCATTTTCAGCTTTGTAAACTTTTCCATGAACTTTAGGTTCTTGTGATTTTTTAAATATAATAG
Source organism: Zetaproteobacteria bacterium (assembly GCA_002747015.1). The sequence continues at coordinate 14,764 of NVXI01000017.1, read as the reverse complement.
ACTGACTTGATAACGCCAAAATTTTGTTAACACGGAGTAATGAAACAGCATGGTCAATTACAAACCCATGCTTAACTTCCAAACGTTTATTGCTTTTAGTCATCTTCATTGTAACCGAGTTACGCGCATTGGATAACGGCATAATTAATCTCCTGATGTTATCAGTGGTGGGGCCAATGGCATAAAGAATGGATCGTTAGATTCCTCGAATTGAGTATCAACTCTGTCACTCGAATCTTTACCAATGAAAATAGCCCGCCTTCGATAAGTGAGTGCATTTGGATCGCTAATCAAAACGCTCCATTCTTCGAAGMCAAAGCTATCCTGCGTCATACGAATATTATGACGTTTAGTCTCTCCACCTATAGGCGGCACATACTCCAACTGCACAAATACGTGAGAGAAGCGATCCCAATCAACACTCCCTGCATCAACCATTACAGACAATTTTGATCGCCCACTACYCCCGACAGTAATAAGATCACCTAACACGCCTTTCACATCTTTTTGTTCAACCGTAGTTCCATTTTTATTAAATATAACAAGATCATATTCAAATTCTTTTTTTTCACCGTCAACCAGACGTGTACTCCATTTAACTGTTTCACCATTTCGAACAAAACTATGAAAAAATGTAGAGYTATGGCCATTTTCTGGATCATCATACCGTGCAACCAATGATATACTGCTAATTTCATCCGTGAAATTACCCGTTGCCGCAAATACAGTTTCAAGCGTATCATCAAACGGCGAAGATATAACAACAGATTCCCCAGTATATTCCTGAGGACCCTTGGTAACCTCACTACCGTCAATAAGGCNGRMATNCNGTAGNMRACMYYMTNYRYYKYTKCYGCNMTCCWGCNKMKTWSTMKGYAWYMARTACACTGCCGACACATTATCTCTATCTAGGAAGAATATTTGTTCTGAACCAGCAATAGATGTATCAATATAACTAACAGTAACCGCCGCAGAGATAATATTTTCAGGCAATGTTCCCAACGTAATCATAGATTTTATGTGACCGAGTGTGGGATAAGTAATAATCAAATTTTTACTATCCGACTCAATTGCATTACCTTGTGGTGGAAATACGATCGACGAGACCGATGCCGAGGATTTATATGTAAGGACACTCGAATAACGATACGTTCCCTTTGGTGTACCATCCGCCGCCTTGGCAAGCTTAAAGACTTTTCTTATTGGCTCGCTACCCTTTTGAAAAACAGCTTCCTTATGATGTTTAATCATTCTGTTCTCTATTTCATCAAACTCTTCATAATTAACAAAAACCTGAAGCGCAAAAATAGGGTCAGTATCAAAATTGATATTCGGAAATATAACCATTTTCATAAATTCATGTTCAGTGCGCGATAAATCCAGAACACGCACAGCCTCATCCTTCTGTGCCTCTGTTAATTCTCCCCCGACTTGCCCATTAGCACTATGCTCCATCAAAACAACATCACGTTTTGTGAAGGACAGATTAATTGATCCAGAAAATTCCGTTTGCTCGTCTCTCAACCACCAACCAGACTTCTCTTTGTCATCATTCTCATCCGGCGCCTCCAACATAGGCTCAAAGAATGTTGGCAAAATATTATTCTCCAGAATATCCATTGCCATTTGCTCTAACATAACTGTTGCATCATCTGCACCGTCACTCTCACGGAAATCACTGTCATCAATAGTCACTGTTAAACTATGATACGTACTCCTAAAATCTCCCAATGTTGGGGGGCGAAAATACGCTCTTCTCCTTGCAATTGTACCATTTTTCCTACGCACGGAAATAAAACGCAATTTTTGTTTAAACTCTTTAAAAACCTCACGTCGATCACCTATAATCGTAATTTTCAACGCTGGGATACGTGCCGCAAACTTCATCCCCTCATAACGCGCAACAATCGGCAAACTATCCGAGCGCAAGGATTGCAACATCAACGATGCGCCTTCCTGTGTCAGGTCATAAGAAAAACTCGCTGGACATACGCCGCTTTTAACCGGGTCAGCAGTGCCCGTGCCTGCACGTTGCAAATCATCATTAAAAGTATTAACCGAGGCACTTCCACCGACATAAAATGGTGGATACCCTAGTTCAGGGTCAGTCACAACAACGGCAACATTCAGATAACGAAAACCTTTAGAAACTTCATCCTCTAATTTCGCCTTTAAAAAAACACGGATTTTTTCCTGATCGCTTTCAGAAATTTGCAAGCCCACGGTGAGCTGCATATGCCCTCTTTCCAAGTCAGTTAGCGCCTCTCCATCTTCAAGGTTCGCCAACACAACGTCAGGGTTTCGTGCATAGCTTATAAAATCAAGCAATGGCGTACCATCACTGGCTTTCAGGATAACCGGTTTATCCGTAATCATATAAAATTTGTGTGGTGTTTCGTCATCACGAAACAACGTCACCCGATCAACATCAGGTACTTTGAATGATCCATATAAACTTAACATGTATTCCTCCTTATATAATGTTTTCTTATAAATTAGTCTCTATCATTGCACGCGATAAATCCTGTCTTGATAAATCGACAGGGGCTCGTAGCTGTAATGTTAAAATGTTATTTGAAAAATTTGTGACGTCGATATGCTCTGCTGTCGACTGTCGTATTTGATGCCCAGCGCCAAAAACTTCCTGAAATTCATACACAGACATCTGCGCATCATTTTGACTCATGATAGAAATTGACACCTGATATGTAATATATGTATCAGGCAAGCCTCGCTCCCATAACTCAACCAGAGCCTCTGCTTCTACAACAGACAAAGTTTTGTTCATTAAAATGCGTTGTTCACCAACGCCTTGAAACGTGCCTTCCAAAGAAACACCGCCTACCCCGCCAAATACAATGTTCGATTTACACTCTTCAGTATCAATTCTTACCAGATTAATTTGAGTACCCTCCTCCACATGATCAAATTTTCTCTTAATCATTTTTACAGCAGCACTTCGTAGCGCATCATCCATTGGCAATGTCGTCGTCACCGTCAAAAAAGCATGGGTAATTTTATCCTGCTTTTTCATTATTGTTAACTGCAAAGATACCTTACTATTGTCACGAGCAATCGCAGGTTCCAAGGGCAGAATAAAAAATTGCCCCCCCCGTTGACTTGATTGAAAAACCACACACCTTTGTGGCCTCTCAATGACAATTATATCATCTACCGTAACCATTACATTTTCCTTACGGACTAGAAATAGCTGTTGAGCCTGCTTCTAGAGCAAGGCTAAGTAAATCCGCGCCCCATACCCTGCGGCTATCGAAATCCTGTACTTCATCAACAATCCTTTGTTCACTTGCAGTCAGAGAAACAGGGGGAAGAGGCAATGTCAGGCGCAATAAATTATTTAGTCCTGCCGTAGTTGTCGGCAAAGCAAACCAGCGATCTATAGCGGCTGTTAAATCTGGCTCTGGTGCGCCAAAATGGAAATCCCATAGCTCTTGACGATAACCAGATACAACAGTCGCATCCTCATCCATAAAACCATATGATCCTTCAATATCAGAGTATAAGCTCCGGCGCATATAATTTGCCGAGCCAATAAGCCCCCAATGATCATCAACAATTGTCGTTTTTGCATGAATAGTCTTGGCCTGATGTGAAACCAAGCAAATTCGATCCATTTGTGCAGAAGTTAAACCTGCCAATAAGTGATTATTTATAGAAACAGATCGTAGTCTGAAATTCAAAGGATTATGTGGATCATTAGGATCCCACCGCCCCGTTACCAATATAACTTTAAGACTGCTATTCGCTTTAATCTGTGCATTGAGCCAATCACTGACTTCAGCAGACCAAAATGCCTGATCTTCAATATAAATATAGGTTTCACCACCAGAAATACCCTTATGCCACATTGCCTTAATACCAAACATTCCATTCGGCGCGAAACTTAATGGATCATTCGTTGGCACAATCGCACTATCAATAATACCACTTGCAAACCTATATTGCGGCAGAGTACGACCAGATTGCACATGCAGCTTACCTGTCGTTGTAGAGCCAATAGAGCGTGCAGAAAGACTTGGCATTGATGAAGTGTGGCTGTTCATTGTTATCCCCCCCGGTGCCGGATTTACGAGCGAGACAACGTTCCTACCGCGTGTCTCCTGCCATAAATCACGATAATAATTATACACCCCTCGTGCGCCTGGCCCTGTCGTTTTGACTTGAACGTCTTCCCATGCTGCGGAATGTCGCCCCCCTTGCAGATCAATACCACCAGTATACGACCATGCCTGATCATCATCTCCCAATACACACATTTTCAAATGCGCTGCTCCAGCGGGGTGAGATAAAATATTACAAACAGCCTTATGTGCCATTGTTGGTTCTGTACGAAGTTTTTGAATAAATTTCATTGTCTGATTATTCAAACCTAATATCCCCATAACAGCACCACCTACAGAAGAGACAAGACTACTGTTCATAAGTTCAGGGGGAGCAACCCAACCCATAACACGCACATCCACACCATCGGCCGAACGTTTTTTCAACAGATCAGTTGCCGCGTTTGGCGAGGCAGCACCATCAAAGGAAAAATTCTCCCCAAACCACCAACCATGTATATAAAAGAAAGCATTTTTGGTTGTATCCAACGCGTTAAGCTTTGCCTTTAACTCTGCAAAATACCGAGGGCCATTAATAAGTGGGGTTACTTCGCTTTGTGTAAAAATCGGGATACTCATGGAGGTTGGCGGCGTAGGCGACAGCCCCCCACTAGACCCTGATGGCTGTGTTATTGAGCCGGTAAACATATATTTATTTTTCAATTCTGCAAATGTAGGCATAAAAAACTCCGTTATAATAATTTTATATCTTGAAATCAGAAATTTGAGCGTAGTATCAGATCATTACCGGCATACTCTCTAAATTCTCCAACACGCTCTTCCCCATTATTCAAGAAAATTGTTAGACGATATTTGAATGTTGTCGCACGACGATCCGCCATACGAAAACGCCAATCCACAACATCACTATTATTCACAAAAATCGTTTCAGATTGTTTGAAATCTTCATCGCCATCAGGATCATCATATGCCAGCTCAACAAGAATGCCGTTGAGCCCCATTGCATCCATTGGCGGCCCTATATAACGTACCGCAACTGTACGCACATCTGCTGCAGGCACCCCTACAATAATAGAAAGGTCTGTCGCCAGCCTCCAATCAACTTCCTCAATACCACCACTGGAATATAAGCGTCTTTCCTTGACACGAAGAGTAGCTGGTGCATCAGCACCTAAAGGCTCAGATATAGTTTTCCTTACCAAGGCCTGCTCGATCTGCAAAGATGCCGAGCTTACAATTTGATCGCCTTGCGCGACTTCATAATCCAGAATAACACTGGCTAATTCATCTAAAGGATCCTGCATAATGACATCAAAATCCAGAGATGGCCGCCTTTTCATAAAAAACTCAACAACGTCATCCGCGGCGCCGCTTCCACGGTCGGGCCTCTGCTGCATTGGCAAATCCACTTCTTCCCCATCAGCAAATATAGCCTTTGCCGTAACTTCTATTGAATCATCATCTCCACTGTAACGTATTATGACACTTTGGTTCGTATTAGTGGCAGAAAGAATAACTTCCTCACTATCCTCAACAGAACCATCCTCATTCTTGTAATGAACAACAGACCTAACTTCCAATAAATCTGGCGGCAGAACACGCGGTAAACGTAGAGAAATGTTCATTCTACGCGCAACCATTTGTGAATGTGCAGAGATCAATCGAGCGTCCGATTCAACCCAAGGGCCGACCACAACGAGGCTTTCATCACCAATACCAAAATCAGGCCTGTAATTTGCTGTAATACGATATTCATACATCTTTGTGCCCGTATCATCAGCAAACAACGTAAAGCTGCGCTTATCTGCAATATCCTGCAAAATAACAGAAATTTCATCCTTTGGAGTGCCGTCGTCGCGTTTACCATAGCGAAAATCAACCGTTAACTTCGTCACACCTTCAGCCTCAAAATCCATCGCTCCGGCTTCAATATCAATATCAATACGTTTAAAGAACGGATGATTAAGATCAATTCTAGCGACTTTACGCCTCAATACCGCAGAGGATGCCATAAATGACAAATCATTTACAGCAGGATATTTACGCTGTTGCACCGCTGTTCTACTCAGATCATATGTCACCTTACGACGTTCACTTTGACTTAGGCTCCGCATAACAAACGTAGCCCTTGGCGAGCCCATAGCTTGATAAACGCGTGCCGCCTCACTTCCCTCTGATTCATCGCCATCCACAGGATCTACAGGATCCGGCGTCGTGGCATCACCTCCGGACACCTCCGGCATGTGTGCCACAGCCATTCCTGCCAAAATCCCTGCACCAGGGCCACCCCGCCTCAGTGCCTCTGAAACTGGGTCACTGGCACTCTCAGATGACGATGTAAACACATCAGACTCATTTACTGACGGGCTACCAATTGTTAGCGTTGGCTGAAAAAATACCCCCGTTGCCAGCTCTTTAACCAAAGCATCGATCTCTGTTTTTCTCGCCTGCATTGCTTCAGGCGTCGACAACTCCAACGTTCGAACAGTATCTATAATTTTGATAGATTCATTGGTCTTCAACGCCTCGATAACAGAATCAATTTCTGCTTCGATGACGACAGCATTTAAACCAAAACGCTGGCGCATGAAATTATAGGAACGCTCAAAATCAATCTCAATTTTCAGGTCTTGAACCGAAAGCAACCCACTAAACGTAAAATCATAGCTTACTCCAAAGGGCATCGCATCCGGCGCACCTTCAAGTATACCAAGAATAAAGGCAGCGCCATCCTCTGATAAACGTGTAGAGAAAAATGCTCTATTATCACCTGTCAGCATCGGTGTCTGGCTTGATTCAACTTTTTCAATAAACCTAATACCTGCTGGCCCTGTATCTGTTGGGGCATTATCACCACCATCCCCTTCACCAATATCAAGACCAATAAGCTTGACCGAAGCATCCGTAAACTCCACAGAAGATAAACGCACATCGTTACCATATTGACGTTTCAAGGAACGCAGAACCTTATCCTTCACATTTCCTAAATCAGTTGAAACCGTTAATGTCAGAAAACCACCAGCCTCTTCTTCACCAGCAGCACCACTTTTTTCAAAGACCATAAGACTGAAACGCGGATCTCCATTTTCCACAGCTATATGAGGTAATCCAGGCATAAAATAAAAAACGCCCGGATCGTCAAAATCACGATACAATGTTACACCATGCATTTCTATTTTCGTATTTAAATCAAGCACTTTCACGCATCCTTTCTAGTAAATTATAAATTACGGATTGATATAATTAGTAACGGGTTTCCAACTTTTTCTGTCCAATCCGAAAGCGTTTCCGAACCGTCCATTTTAAACGTTTGAATACGATAAGAAAAAGAAGGTTGTTCGTCCGGTCGACGAACCAGCTGTAATGTCTGCAGCATCTCTATACCCTCGGCAAAGAACAGGGACGACATTCTTTCGCGCCCCTCAGCATCAACCATACGCACATCAACAACAACAGCATCAATACCCGCATCAACGAGACTGCCACCAATAAGACGTACAGAAACTTTATCAACCAACACCAAAGCCGCACCAACAGTAATACTCGGCTCATCCGACAATTCAAATTCGGTCGTTTCAGACAAACCATTCTCATGCACTGTTGAACGATACCGAATTTCACGAAAGTTTGAATCAAAGATAGGCCAACTCAGTGCTCTTGGAGTAAATGGTGGCTGCATTGACACTTGAAAACGACGCTGGTAACCAGACGCATCATCTTTATATTCAACCTCCACATCAACAGCATCGATATGCTCCGATACGATGTTAGGAATAATCAACAAATTTCGTGTTGCACGAAACGGATCATCAATGGTTAACAATGATCCAGCATATTCTTGTATTGGCGGTGCATGTGTTTCACCATTACCAAATACAAATTCAGACTTAACATTATAAGGTTCAAGTTGCTTATTAAGGCTACGGATATTCCACAAACCGTGCCCCACAACATCACCAAACGGTGGATTAAACCTGAATGATTTTTCTGTTTCAAAGCTCAAATCTTCTGTTGCTGTTGTAACTGTCACATCGATAGATGCAATATTCTCATCAATGCGTCCTGCACGGACACGAAGTCTAGAGAACAAAAAATCATCTTGCGGGTTGATAGATAGTGTTCTCGCCTGTTTTGCGCGTGATGGAATAACATAGCGCAGCGCGTCTGCTGAAATATCATCATCATCAAGAAAATCATACTTCACAGTATAACGATACCCTAATGAACTTCTCCCCGTCCGGCTGAAAGCTACAATTTGATCCCGCTTTGAATCTACATCAAATATAATAGATTTTGCTTCAGGCAGTTCATCATCATTCACTTCACCATAAAAGATATCGACTGTAATTCGCGATAAACGAAGCGTTTCATACACATCCGAATTTGGTCCTGACACAACAATTTCAAGATTATTAAAGAAACTGCTGGATTGACCGAGATCAACCATTGTAATGGTCTTATCCAGATCCTCTTTAGATAATAACGTCTGTAAAAACGCATTTGGACCATCACGCCTTTCTTCAGGTGCGCTCTCGCTAAAATTATAGACAAGCTCTCCCGTCACTGTCGACTGTTCGGCCTTTAGTGACAAAGTTATTGAACCACCCCCACTTTCTGACTGAGACAAAGCACTCGATGCAGAAGCAAGCGCATCAGCATTATCCGCAATATTTGCCGCCTGTGGCGGAACCCCCGGAAGTCCAGGATTAAACAAATCCTGAATTATACGTTCTTTAAATAGATCAAGTGCAAATTTCTTGCTTCGCTCCGCCGCCGCTCCAGTTTGCTGACTTGTGATTTGAATCTTAACTTTCCCATCACGGTGCATTTTTTCAATGCCGGCTGATATATCAGCTTTGAAAAACTGGTATTGCCCAGAGATCCCACCACCAAAATACGTGCGTATTTGACTGGTATCAGCGGTTATGGTCACATCAATAGACGGACGTAAACCTTCAAAAGTTAAATCATAACTAACACCAAAGGGAAGCGCACCAGACCCATGCACACCAGCCATAAAAGCGGCACCCTTTTCACTTAAACTAACCGAAAAAATACTTCTCAAATCCCCTAATAATGCAGGCGTTGATGCCGCCATTACATTACGTACAAATTGAGGTCTATTATCTGTCACAGCAGGAATTGTAATATTTTCACTATCTTTGATATCAAGCCCTATCAAACTGACAGTCCCATCCTTATAAGGGATCGGCGCTAACTTAATATCCTCCGGTTCCTTATTCAAAATATCCGCCAAGGCATCCCGCGCATCATCCAACTCGTCTTCACTGCGTCCACAATCCACACCAAGTGTCAAAAATCCCGCGCCCATTTCATCCGGAATTGTTGTGCCTTCAAACGCAGAATGCTCCAAAATATCACGATATAGGAACAACGCATACATCAAGTCATCATTGCTATATCTAGCAATACGTGGCTTGCCTGCTGAATAATAAAACATCAGAGGGTCTTGATGATCCGGATATAAGATAACATCATCAATCTGAATAGGCGGCGCTGCAAAACTTAACATAGTCTCTCCAAGTATAAATTGTTCATGAGGAAGCCCCCAGCACCACGACCTGTTTTTCAGGGTCAACAATCAATAAATCACGTTCCGTCGTCTGCCAATCTTGTGTTTTAGTAAAGCCGTCTATAGCGGTAAATTTAGCCTTCACCCTAACTTTCTTAAGTGGTGGACTTCCTGCTAAATAACTCCAGTTCGGAAATTTTTCATCCTCGGCGTTTATGCGCAAAGATATGGTATGCACAGGCACATCATCATCGTTTACAGCCTCAAGTTCCAACTGAATACTTTTCAAATTATGCTCAGAAATAGGCAGAAATCGCGTCAGTATACGTATGTGCCTTTCTTCCACAAGATGGGCGCCAACAATCAATGTACTATCATCACTTTCACGCCAATCCCCGACTAAAAATTGTCCATTAATAAACAAAGCCGTTAAACGATAGGTCAATGTTTGTTTGTTACGCTGCGCTATTGCATATGACCGCTGGATCATACGTGTTGCTTGATCTAACGAAATTTGTTCATTGATATGAATATCRTTATCATCGTCGTCATAATTGATTTCCAAAGATGCAAAAGTAATACGATCCCATGGTAAATTATTTATAATATTTAAACGACGTGATGCAGAAGCAGGATTAGATATTGTCAATAATGGCGAAGCAATGCGCACCCAATCCAACCCAATATTATCTCCCGAACCGGCTGGTTTTAAATATGTTACCCTATAATCATACAGAGCCACTATATCACTACGAAATTGCCAGTTTGCAGATGGATTATTCTGAGAAAGAACAATGCGGTGGTGCTGGTTAAAAACCTCAGCCCCATCCTCATGAGCAGGCACCCGCAATTCAACAGTTACCTCCTCAAACTGATTAAAAGGAAAACCAATTTCACCTTGTACAGAGACAGTCGTCATGGCATAGGGCGTGTCTGCACGCGGATCAATCTTTAACGCTTGACTACGATTTTCAATCCATTCCCCAACAGCATCTTCACCATCACCAAAAACAGCTGATGGGTCAAATTTCACGCTCACTTTRTAATAATACGACTCACCTAATGTTGCAGGATCTTCGTTTAATAATGAAACAATATATGAAAACTCATTATCTGCAGCAGCAAAATGAAATTGCTTTTGATCAACAAACTCATCACCAACCTTGCGCGCAATATCAACAATAACCATGCCAATACCATCCAACTGAAAGCGATCAACAATCGAAAGGTTTACTTCCAGTTTAGGGGCCTCAGGCACATCAACCTTAACAACTAACGTGTCTTTTAGAGCGGCCCATTCCGGCTTTTCATTACCATTTTCATCAAAGTGGTAATGAGAAAACACCTGCCCCAGCGTTCCGTCAAATGTCAATGTACGCCGTTCTGCAATTGTGCGGTTCAACTCAGCACTAAACGTCTTCACCTCTTCTTCACGAATTTGTTTTAATTTAAGCGACACACCTGGCATTAACGAATTAATCAAAGACCCCACACCATCAGCAACGCCATTAATCATCGCGGCAGTATCACCTTGCTGATTATGAGACGGCTTGAAAAACACATTAAGTGCCCAATCCATCAGGGCTTTCTCCGCCGCTATTGCATCATCGGCAGAATTAACGTCCTCAACAACCGTTTCAATTTTTACACCAACATTTTGAAACGTTTCTTTCACTTTATTTTCTAAATCTGCACGAACATAATATATATTCGCATTTAATTTTTGCTGCAATTCCTTGTAAACATTAGACCAATTCGCAGTAATTTTCACATTAAAGCCCGGACGCAACCCCTCAATCACCATAGAATAATTTATCAACGCAGGGATAGATACCTGATCAACGGCCTGCTCAAGAAGAGCCGCAGCTTTGCCACTTAGAGACACTTGGAAAGAGGCCCGCCCCTGCCCATCCAAAGATGGTTTTCCAGATCCTAAAATATCAAGAGCAAAAATATTGCCGTCACCATCCAGATCATCAACATCACCATCATGCCGCATTTCTTGCCCAAGCAAGACAAGGCGAACATCTCCACTATGGAATGGTAATGGCGCGACACGTGCAGAATCCGACACATCCTCTCTCAACATTTCATGAATACGTGCTAAACGCTCAACCTCAAGACCAAACGTGGTTGATATGGATAAAAAACCGCCCCACAGCGTATCCTGTACACCATCACCCAGGTTCATATATTGAGTCATTGAGAACAATGGACGCCCATCAGGGTTGACAGCCAAACGCGGTTCACGAGGCGCAACATAAAAGAGCTCCGGATCATCAGAATCTGAAAATACAGCATGCCCTTCTATCAAGCGAATGGGTGACGCAAAGCTTAGCATAAGCCTGACTCCCTAATTATTTGACGGAGAAGACACAAACAAGAAATCAGTCATACCAGCAAATTTTCCTGCAACATCTTTTTCTTCTATAACTGAACCATCCTTCATAAAATACTTTAGATCGAAACTATAATCACGTTTCGTGCCGTCAGCCATCGCAACACTCCAATGAAATATCTCTGTGTTATTACGAAAAACAAAAGCTACAGTGTCTAAAACATCGTTGTCCATATCTTGATAAACAAGATTAATCATCACACGACGCACATCATTCTCAAAATCGACATCCGCAGCATCAACTTCCAAATTCGCCAGACCACCAAGCGCATCACCGACAACAAGAACAGGCAAAACAGAAACATCAACCTCTTTTACAGGCAAAGTCACACTACCGCCCGTTTCACGTATCCACGTTTCACTAACCTTACACATTGTTTTATTAGGATCTAAAATCGAAAAAGCCCACTTCATAGTATCTGAGGCATGCTCCTTATCCCAACTAAATGTGTCCGCTTTTCTGAAGTCATTTTCATCATCTTCATAAGACAAACCAACAATAATGGCTGTCATTTCACTCCAATCGGCCAATGGCTGGATCGTTAAAGCAAACGTATTTTCGAAAGGTGTAGGAATCGATATATGTTTCGTATCTGGCGCACCAGAAAATGGCCCTGCAGAAACCCGCTGATTACCATCATCCATAATATAAACATAACTATAAGAAAACTCTTTTTCCATAGCCGCAAAAATAGGCCTCTTCACAGCACCTGAAGGAGTATTCACATTAAGCAAAATCTCTTCCGTAAACCGCTTAACTTTTCGGCGCGGATCGGCATACTCAAATGTAACCTCAACCGCGCTAATTTTATCGCCAAACACTTCTGGAGCTATATTAAATGTAACATCAACCTCTCCCGGATTTTTAATCGAAGCGATATATGCCCGATCTTTGCTGCGCCCTCTTTCAACTTCGCGCTTTTCAACTGGCCCGCCTTTATATGTCACTTCCGTACGATACGTATAGCTCGTGTCATTTGAGCGACCAGTTTTTGTTACAAATTTCTTAGGTGCATTATCATTTGCCGTAAATATAAATGATTCCGCCTTGGAGATCTTAGATCCGTTCTCATCAACACTTTCGTAATGCATATGCACAATAACACTATGAACAAAGTCTCCATATTTAGCAAAATCCAAAGACGTATGAACATCAATTTCCAAACGCTTAAAGAAATCATCCCCAATAGAAACCCTAGTCACAAATTTTTTCGGATCATCACCAAGGAAATCAGGCGTAACCCCCGCACTAGGGTTATAAGCGCGCGTAATAACATCACGCGTCGTTAAACTCATATCAAAGTTACGTTGCAAATCTTCATTAATAGATTCCATCCATTCCGAGGACAGCTGTTCTTCCGATAAAATACCTCCGGCCAGCCATTCCTTTTGAATAAAACTATCCATTGCTTCCATAGCAAATTTCTGCAAATCCGCAACAAGGTCATCAGACAGATCCACCTCTGACGAACCAGCCTTAATCTCAAGCTCAACTAAACTCTCCTCGTGCAACGTTTCCGAAAAAGATGTTCTCTTACGGTTCGTTGTTGTCGTGGTTTTACCCCAAGTATTTTTCTTCTTCACTTGTTGTTCTGTCCAAGTACTAACGACCTCCCGCACACGAGATGCTTCAATATGTGCAGTTACAACCACTGACGGTAACCGCGCCTCAAACACCAGATTATATTCAATCGTTGCAATAGAGCCGCCTTGCTCCAGAACACTCGCAAAAAGAGCCGCTCCATCAATTGGCATTTCCGCTATAACAGAGACAGTATTATCACCAAACAAAGATGGCTTACCAAGCTGTATACGGCTGACTAGCTCACCACCACCAGTCGCAATAAATAATTCAGCGGTTCCGTCTATAAAGCTAATCGGTGCAATTTTAGCTGTTGGCACAGACATCATATCAGGCGCTTCTGCGCGCACTAACCGTTGTAATTCCGGCTTTACATCGTTTTCAATAACTTGTTCATCCTGCGAAAGAGCCACGGTAAATAATAAATACCCCCCGCTCGTATTATTCTCGGGATCATCTCCAATATCATAAACAACAAAATCAAACTGCGGCGACCCATCAGAATTTTTTACAAGTTCAATTGTTGTGGGAAGATAATAAAATTGTGCAATATCCTCATCATCCTTAAATACTGAAAGACCATTAATTTCCATCACTGCGGGTAAAGTAAGCATATGTAAAACCTAACAACTATAAAGTGTTAAAAAAAATTAAATTAATATATAAAATAAATCTTCACAACTGAAAAAGTTGTTACACAAAAAAATATACAATTTTAAATTTTATCTTACATACGCTTACAAAGATGAGTTAATAAAGCTTCAATACCTACTACTGATAAACATACCCAGAATAATTATAGCCAGACTGCAAGCACTGCCATTCTGTCCGCCAATCCATAACCATGAATGTCTGCTTAAAGCTTAAAGCCGAAAGCAGACGCAAATTCCATAATATTGTGTGATAATACGCATTATGAAAACTTCCCTACAAAAACATCCCTTAAATCTTAAACTGATCAATAGCAGCACCTTGGTTTTGCAAAAGGGTAAATGGTTCTATTTCTATGCCATCATTATCAATACTAGGGAGTGTTTTTAGTATATCACCATAATTATGTTCAAGTTTTTCAAGAATTTCAGGATCAGTATTTGGATCGGCCAAGATGTCTTGTAAGGCTTTTTTCTCCAAGACATCTAACGCTTCTCCACCGTTTATTTTTTCCATTG
>NVXI01000003.1 GCA_002747015.1 Zetaproteobacteria bacterium | reverse complement strand
CTTACTTATTGAGGGGGGAGCCAAAGTTAATTTAGTTAATGAGGATGGTACATCACCATTAATGGCGGCTAGTCAGAACGGCCATAATTCAATCGTTTCCTTACTGATTGAGAAAGGAGCCGATGTTGATTTAATTGATTTGATTGCAAGATCGCCATTAATTATCGCTAGCCAAAATGGTCATGAGTTGGTTGTCTCCTTACTTATTGAAGGGGGAGCTAAAGTTAATTTAGTTAATGAGGATGGTATATCAGCATTGAACTTTGCTCAAAATATGAAACATCATGGTGTAGTGGAACTGTTATTGGAAAACGATGCAAAGTAAAATTATTACGACAATAAATGTCTCTAACTATTTGATTGTATAATAAATGTCATTTTTTACGGTAGCGCTTTAGTTCTTCTTTCAAAGCAGCAAGTTTTTTACCAAGAATTGCATTAATTCCGCCCTTTTCTTGCTCATAGAGGCCGCTAACTACATAACTATAAGCTTCGTTAAAAAACCAATTTTCACTCGACTGATAGCTTTGAGCCATTCCTGTAATAATGCGATGGTCGATATCGGTATTATCGGTAATTTTATCAACGAGATCCCATAGGTAGTTTTGCTGCCGCGTATATATCTTATCGCCCTCAATTGTCATGACAACACGGACATCATCTTGCAGGGATTCTTCAATTTCTTTTTCGGTACGAAAATAACCAACCATGCCTTAACGTAGCAAATAAACACCAAGTTACGCAAATTTAAAGATCATTATCGTAATCCATTCCCAGTTTGAAGCCTGCCTCATTATGTTGAATATGTTGTTCATGATCCGCCGCATAATTTTCAGCATGAGCAACCGCATCTGCATAGTGGTGTATTCCACCATCTTGCCAACGGCCTTCTTCGTAATTATTCAGTAGTAATTGCGCATTTGCCTCTTGCCCATTAAGAGGGAGGTTATAATCAGACCGTTCTACTTGCGCAATACTTAAGCCGTTATCCCCATGAGTAAGAACATTGCTATCATTCATCTCTTTGGGATCATGAAGCCATTCATGGTGTTTTAGTTTTTGTGTATTTCCATTTTTGTCATGTTCTGTTTTCTGATCTAAATGATCGGTTAACCGTTCTACTGATTTATCTCTTTCCTCTTGTAATCTCATGTGTTCAGCTTTATTGACACTATTCTCTATACCTTTATCTGGTTTTAAAATATATTTTGGGTCATGAACTGCCATTTGTTTATCAATATTTTCAATGTGTTTTTCCAGTTCTTTTGTTTTTTCAGAAAATAAATTTTCCTCTAGTATATGGCTATTTTTACTCATACACCTTTCTCCAATTAAATAAATACCCAGCCAATTATAGAAAATCAGCAGGGTGTTTTTGGGAAACAGGCGGTGTTATGAGCTGTTAGTTTCTTTGGGATTTTCAGTATTTAAACGTGCCAGGATAAAGCGCGTTAACCGTCTTAATAAAACTTCTCCATGATCGGGATCGGAGTCATAATCTGTTACTGGAAGATCGGAATAATATTTAAGTAATTTGAGCTTTAGGGGACGTGTTCCAGCTCGGGTGACGATGATATTTTCTTTTTCCGCTTCTAAAAATCGTCCCACTTGTTCAGGGGTCATGAGTTCACGCTCATTTTCGACGCGGCGAGAAGTGCCCTTTATCTTCTGCGATCTGGTGGTTTTTCCTAATACTCGTGATAGGTATTCATTTGTACCTAGATGGTTTGATGCCATCCAGATTACGGCATCGGCATTGCCTAAAAAACCTTCCCAACTGTGCGGGTAGGCCTTTTTCAAGCCTTCCAAATCCTGCACAATACCGATAAATTGCACCCCATGGCCACGCATCAGCGGTACCGTTTGCTCAACATATTCATTATATCCTTGCGCTTGCATTTCATCGACAGCAAACAAGCAGGGATATTTTTTCGCCCCTGTTATCCGTTCAAAATTATAACTCAGGATATTGGTTAAGAGCCGTGAGAACGGGGCAAGATGACCGCGAAGGTCACTGACAGGCGCGGCCAAGCTCACCACGATATCATCACGGTATTTTAACTCAGAGCACAAAAAGCTCGAAGAGGTGATCAGGGGGGCAACTTCTGGCAAAGACAGCCATTTTATCTGATCACGCAAGGTTGAGAGCACATTGCCCCGCGTTGTTTCCCCTGCATCGGCAATCGCGGTGACGCGACTGGCAATTGCACCGTTATACGCGGTGCTGCCCAGCATATCATCGAGCAGTAAATCAAAGGCAATTTTGGCATTGCTGCTTTTATGCCAGTAACCGCGCGTAATCAACTGATACATAAAAACGGGATTGTGGTCTTCTTCGGGAAAGGCGCTACGCAGATGTAAAATGATGGCAGAGGCAAATCCTCTGGCGGAGCTTGGGAAGAACGGGTTGTTTTCTGTGGGCAATTTAATAATCAACGCCTCACAGATTTTTTCAACTAAGCCAACCACAGAATCCGCGCCATATCTTTTTTCAAAATCCTTGATTTCATCGAAAAAATTCCACGATGCGTTTGAAATGTCTTTGTCATAGGGGGCAAGGATATGCCATTTCTTTTTTGATAGCCTTGATAAAGAGCGCGTGACGCTACCTTTGGGGTCAATTAAAAAAACTGATGACCGCCACAAACGAACCAGCAAGGTTAAGAACACTGTTTTTCCTGATCCGGTCATGGCGACAATCATTAAATGTCGTTTGGTTTTGATACCAACAGGCATAAGAAGCCCGAACCCGAGGGCATAAGCACGACCCAAGGGGATCATGCCCTTTCTATAGAGCAGGCTGAACATGGATAAAACATTGGTAAATCCCGCAGTAGAGCGTTTACCAAAGGTAAAAACCTCCTGCCACCAATCGTAGATGACCATCCATAGGTTCCAGAAAAACCGCCATGGAAGGCGCGGCCAGTGCGCATAATGATCAATATGATAAAGACCCGTTGATCGGGTGATAGTTATAAATAACGTCCGTACCATAAACATCAAAAGCAGGGAAATCACGCCATAGAGCACAGCCTCGTGATAGGGATGGGACGGCGCAATAAAAAACGAGATAAAGGCTGATATGTAAAACTGGACATATTCTAAAATATCCATGCTACTGGCCTCCACGGTGATATTGACCAATCCCAAGCGCTTTTTTAATTAACTCCACGCATATCCTAAAACTCCACGCCCAGATAATGAGGGAAAGACCTAAGGCCAGCGCAAAATGTATTGAGTCATCGAGTGTCTCTGGGGTCATATCAATCATCCAGAGCAGCATTTTTAATGTAAATTCTCCAGGAATGAGAAGTTTCTCAAAGTTAGCATCCATCATCACGACCCCCCATTATGGTTTTTCGTTACAAGCAATGGGTTGATCATGAGGATATTGGCATTGGCCGATTGTCCTGAACGGAAAGCGTGAACCATACCGATGCCTTTATTGCCATCAGTGGCAGGTATGTGGAAAGGTTGAGCGAATGTTTTTCCATTAACCGATAGACGTAATTCACCCTGTACGCCGTTTGGGGCATGTCCAGCATAAAAACTGACACCGATCTTAAACGCAGCCAAATCCACTGGCACCGAAAAGGCGATGGTTTCATAACCATTTATGCGGCGCGGCGATTGCAGGAAATCCTTAAAATGTTTCCCTTCCGGGGATTGATTGTGACCAAAATACAAAATTTGTGCGTCAGGCGAACTTTGCGCGTATAAATCCAGATCGCAGCTATCACAGTGCCATGTCAGACCAATTTCCACCGATCTTGCATGGCGTAATTCCTGCGCAGATAACGGTGTGGTGGAGATTGGGCGCTCATAAATGGATTGCGTGGCAGTTTCACGGCGCAAATGGATCATTTCCATCCGCTCACTCGCCTTGATTTTATAGTGGTGCTTAGGGGCAGATGTACTGCGCTTAACACGTGAAAGCAAGGCCTCATGATCACCCGTAAAGCTCACCAACTGCCCACCTTGTCGCTCAATAAATAACGTCCACAGACGTTGTATAAAAAAGCTGTGTTGATCGGTCGGGAATATTGCCTCACTCTCAAACCCCAGATGCACACGAATATTTTTCAGCAATGCGGGGTTATCTGCCGCACCAAAAGGGGTATCGGCGCGTGAACGCTTCAAATGCCCATCGGAAGGAAATACCCCACCCGCCATAGAAAATCCACGCTCTTTTGGATCATCATATAATGGCGAGCCAAGAACGATGATGTCTAACGCCCTTGCTGGTTGCTCATTTTCGGCAATAGTGCGTAAAAGCTGTGGCAAACGTAGCGCACCTTTGACGGATGGCGCATTTTGACCGCGAATATTCTGTGCTTGTTTGGCAAAACGTATCAATGCACCGACTGCTGCTCGATTGGCACCCAGACGGGCTTTGGGGCTGCGATAAGCCGACCCTTTCGGCACCACAAAACTGCCGAGGGTTTTCAGGTGATATCCATCCATCAATACCGCGCTATCACCCGGTTCCAGTGAAGTGAGAAATTTCAGGGTAGATTTGGCTTGCCGCATCGCGTTTTCCGGTGATTGAAACGGCGAAAAGGCAATCACCATTTCACGGGCGAAACTGGATGGACAATAGAGCGTGACGATCACAGCCACAGTGAGTAAGTATTTTTTATACATAAGGAATATCTCCGGTTGGGTTAATATGGGTTTAACGCGCTGTCTATCCGTTTTGTTTGATCAAAATGCTGACCTGATCGGAGACAAAAGCCTCACGCGCTGAACTCAGTGCAGTAACCCCTTCGTGGCTTTTACCGCGCTGTTTGCTTAATTGACTGTGGGATGTTTTGTGGCGCTTTAGCGCTGCGTCGATGCTGCGCCATTCGGGATTTTCGCTGTCATTGTCAGGGAAGTATTTGGCAATCTTGTCGGTTAAGGCGATGGATAGCGCTCCGCCAATCAAAATTTCCGCGATAAGTTGCAACCACACCAAAGCTGTGCCGGTGTTGTTACTTTCTCCCAAATCGTCCCAATTGATCTCACCACCCACGCCGTCAAAGTTCATGGCGAACAAAACGCTCCATGCGAGAAGTGCGGTGAGTGTTGTGCCGTAGATGCTTCGAGAGAATATTTTTCTGGCACGGTAACTCTCAAAAATGTGATGGGTGAATTTGAGCGATAAAGAGGCCGCTGGCATGAGCATGGATAGCGAGATCGCCAGCCAGTAATTATCGATAAAGACCGGTTGGCCGGAAGCTATCAAGTTGGCGTAGACGTTACTCGCGCCCATAACCAAGATAACAACGATTGCCGGCAGTAAATAAAAACTGGCAAATTGATCATTCAACTGCCAGTCTCGAAATCGCACGATTTTTTGCGGCGCATCGCTATTTTGTGATGTGGTCTTGATGCGCTCCGGGGTATTGAGTATTTGGGTATCGAGCTGTTCAAGTCGGGTTTTGGATGTTCGGTGTTGCTGATCGATATCCTCATATTCCATGATCAGGCGTTGCAGCTCTGCGCCTTTATGCTGATCAAATTCCTGTTCTGCTCTGTTTTGAACCGCCCCGGCTGCTATTTTGAAGTCGGGGTGATTGGCCATTCTGCGAATGAACTCCGACATGCTAGTTGCCTTGTCGGGCTTAGAGGAAGTCTGGCTATTCACCAGTTTTTGTAGTGTGTTTTGTTTACGGGGCATATCGCCTCCTGAGTGTGTTGGTTACACACTCAGGATAACGACGGGGTTAAGATGAATTGGGAAACAGGATGCTTCCCGGTTTAGTTTTCGGTTATTTTTATATTTTCTTTATGCAGGGAAATCATTTTTTCCAGCGCATGAAATATGAAATACGCAGCCCAAAACCATCTGCTGTCAATGATAGCGAAAAAAGAAATAATCAAAGCAGCAATCGCTATTGCAAGGGTTAACCTCGATATTGAAAACATCATAGTGCCCTCCGCGTGAATAGTTCATGACATTCCTAAATTCAAAGAAATGTCTGCGTATATAAAAGCACGATCTGTTTTCAATTCTGGGAAACAGAGAATTTACAATCACTGTCAATGTATTTTGTCTACGACCCCATCAGCCCGGTTTCCCGTCTACCACGATTGCGGGTGATATAAGCACTCCCATAGACATAACGCAGACCTATCGACGATGCGCGAAGTAATGCAGTCAACGGCTATGTGTTTCCCAATATCGACAACCGAACCCCTTAACCTCAAGGCACTGCCTTGAAGAAAGAGACGACGCGATGGAACTAGACCCCAAAACTACTGAAACCCCCATACCACCGCCAGAACTGGATGTAGAAGCCTACCGTGATGAACTGGCATCATTGGGGATGACTGCCGAGCAAGAAGATAAATTGCTTGCCACCTTGTGGGATATTATGCGCACAATGGTGGATATTGGTTATGGCATGGATGCCGTGCAAATGGTGGTGCCTTCATTACTGACACAAGACTTTGGTGATGCGGGTTTAGCTGGGAATATCCCCGTTAATAAACGGTTTAACCACCATGCAGAGATATCAGATAAAAGCAAAATAGATTAAGGAGAAACGCCATGGATAAAGCGGTCATTTATTGTCGTGTATCAACAAAAAAACAAACCGAGAAAGGCGATGGATTGACCTCACAAGCCACACGTTGTCGTGAGTTTGCCAAGTACCGTAATTTGGAAGTTATTGAGGTGTTTCAGGACTCGCAATCCGGTTCGATGATTGATCGACCCGGTATGCAAGCCATGTTGAAGTTTTTGCGCAAGCACCGCAAAGACAAGATTACTGTCCTCATCGACGACCTTTCTCGTCTAGCGAGGGGTATGGAGGCGCATATTAAATTGCGAACGTCCATTGCTGAGACAGGCGCACAACTGGCTTCACCGAGTATTGAGTTCGGCGAGGATTCAGATTCCGTTCTGGTCGAACATCTACTGGCCTCTGTATCACAGCACCACCGGCAAAAAAATGCCGAACAAACCCGCCATCGCCGCCGGGCGCGGATGTTAAATGGCTATTGGGTACATTTTGCGCCCATTGGTTATAAATATATCCCTAAACCCGGTTGTGGCAAGATACTCGTGCGCAACGAACCCTTAGCCTCAATTGTACAGGAAGCTTTAGAAGGCTATGCCAGTGGTCGCTTTGCAATCAAGGCAGAAGTTAAACGCTTCCTCGAACAATTCCCGGAATTTCCACGAACAAAGAAAGGCATTGTGACCAATGAGCATGTGAACCGTATCTTGAATCGGGTGATTTATGCCGGACACATCCAATCGGACATTATGGACGTGTCATTGCGCCCGGCGCAGAATGAACCTCTGATTTCTTTAGAGACATTTCAGAAAATACAGCGACGGATGGATGAAAAGCCGAAAACACCGGCAAGGAAAGATTTGAACGAAGATTTTCCTTTACGTGGTGCCGTCCACTGTGAAGACTGTGAGAATCCTTTAACGGCTTGCTGGACGAAAGGACGGAATAAACACTACCCATATTACTATTGTTTCAGTAAAGGCTGTGAGAGCTACGGTAAGTCGATTAACCGAGAAAAGCTGGAGGGTGAGTTCGAGGCGTTATTAAAAAAGCTGACACCTTCTGATGAATTGTTTTCAACGGCGACCAAGATGTTCAAGCTATGGTGGGGGCATCGACAAGATCAAATCGAACAACGCGGTCAATCAATGGAAGATGAGATCGTCAAACTGGACAAACAGATCGACAATGTGATGGATAGGTTGGTAGAGGCAGAGTCCACGTCGGTGGTCAAAGCTTACGAGAAGCGTATTAAAAAGCTGGAAACGGAAAAATGTGTTTTGGTAGAAAAATCGAGCCAATCGCTGCGTCCACTGCGATCTTTTGATGCGGCACTTAGAACCGCCTTCGATTTTATCTCAAACCCGCATAAACTCTGGGCTTCGGGGCGGTTGGATAACCGTCGTGCGGTGTTGAAACTGGCTTTTCCGGGTGGATTTCATTATCACCGAAATACCGGACTTAGAACCGCTGAAATCCCCTTACCCTTCAAGGTGTTAGGGGGATTCTCGGAGGGTAAAATCGAAATGGCGGAGAGACAGGGATTCGAACCCTGGGTGGGCTATAAACCCACGCTGGTTTTCAAGACCAGTGCATTCAACCGCTCTGCCATCTCTCCAGATTTGCGCGATTATATATTCAAGGTTCATTTTTTAGCCATTTTTGTGTATGTATGTCTAGTGTTAAATTAAATTTCTTTAGGTTTTATTTGTAATGTTTGTCTCTCAACTTCTTATTGGCGCGTTATTAATCTGTGTAACCGTTGTTATACATGCGGTTTTCTTGGATTATTTAATTGGTTGGATGAAACGATCCAGTAATTATGCTCGTCTGGTTTTGCGACGTTATTGGAAAGTGCCTTTACTTGTTCTTGTCGTTTTAGGAATTTTTACGGCTCATATCGTGGAAATATGGGTTTGGGCGATATTTTATTTATATATAGAGGTTTTGCCTGACTTGGAATCGGCTCTATATTTCTCCACAACTACATTTACAACAGTTGGTTACGGCGATGTTTTTTTAGATAAAGACTGGAGACTTGTGAGTTCTTTTCAATCTGCCAATGGTTTTATCTTGTTTGGTTGGAGTACAGCCTTTATCTTCGAGATCATGTCCAAACTATATGAGAATGATTCCCGCAATGAAAATTAATTTTAAAGTTCTGGCTTTGACAGCCACCATGATATTCACGCCTGTTATGGCGCAAGCAGATGAAAAATTTGATGCTTGGGTTGTAGATTTCAAAAAAGATGCCGCGCGCAAAGGCATCTCTGAAAAGACAGTTAATCAAGCGATGGCAGGGGTTAAACCGATCCCACGCATTATAGAGCTGGATCGTAAACAGCCTGAAGGTACAATGACCTTCGCCAAGTATAAAAAGCGTGTGATTAATGATGCGCGTGTGGCGCAAGGGCGCAGATTATATAAAGAACACCGTGAGTTACTGGATGCAACGGCAAAGAAGTACGGCGTTCCTGCACAATATATTGTTTCTCTTTGGGGTATAGAGACCAGCTATGGCAATAATACGGGTGGTTTTGGTGTTGTACCTGCTTTGGCGACGTTGGCCTATGATGGGCGACGCAGCAGTTATTTCCGCAAAGAACTTATCAATGCGTTAAAAATTATTGATGCTGGGCATATATCCCACAGTAAAATGAAGGGCTCATGGGCGGGGGCAATGGGGCAAAACCAATTTATGCCCTCTAGCTTTCACGCATATGCGGTTGATGGAAATAATGATGGCAAGCGCAATATATGGACAAGCTTGCCAGATGTCTTTGCCTCAACTGCCAATTATTTAAGTAAAAGCGGTTGGACAGAAGACCAAAAATGGGGGCGTCGTGTTCGTATTCCCGCGCATTTTACAAAAGATATGATTGGCTTGAAAGTTAAGCATGATCTGAAAACATGGAAGAAACTGGGAGTGACATTGCTTGGTGGTCAGGATATTCCTGTTGTTGCGGGGATGAAAGCCTCAATCGTTGCGCCGGATGGTGTCAAGGGATCAACTTATTTGGTTTACGGGAATTACCGCGTAATTATGAGATGGAACAAATCAACATATTTTGCAACTTCTGTTGGTTTACTTGCTGATCAAATAGCGCAATAAGGGTTAAAATAATGAGTGTTCTAAAATCTGTTAAATTTTTTCGTTATTTTACTGTTATAGCGTGTTTATTTACAATTTTTGTTACCGTGACAGGGTGTGCAAGAATTGAATTAATGTCGCATGTTGGTAAGAAGATTGTTGGCACGACAGCGAAAAGCAAAGGTCGTTATAAAGTTGGATCACCTTATACGATAAAAGGGCGCAGATATTATCCTGCCGTAAATTATAGCTATAATAAAACTGGTGTTGCATCGTGGTATGGTCCTAATTTTCACGGAAAGCAAACTGCAAACGGCGAGATTTTTTATCAAAATGAGCTGACCGCAGCGCATAAGACATTGCCTTTGCCCAGTATCGTGCGGGTGACAAATTTGGAAAATGGTAGGTCGCTCATTGTTCGCGTGAATGATCGCGGACCTTATGCCCATAATCGTATTATTGATATGTCTAAACGTTCGTCAGAGTTACTTGGGTTCCGAAAGCAAGGGGTTGCTAAAGTGCGTGTTCAGGTTCTGGAAGCGGAAAGCCGCATGGTGGCGGAGGCTGCGCGTAATGGGCAGGATACACGCGGGATGGAGGTTCCAATGAATAAGGCGGGGTATAAAGCACCAGCCATTGTCGAACAACGCCCACCTCACCCACCGCAAGCGGTTGAGCGTGAAGTGCTTGCCGCGAAGCCATATGTTCCAGGGCATGTAAAAGATGGCGTGTTTTATCCTGATCCTATGATCGCAGAATACCCGATAAAGGGGCATCGTATCTTTGTGCAAATGGGGTCTTTTACCTCTCGTGAAAGTGCTATGAAATATGCAAGTTCTCTGGAAAAATATGGACGCGCGCAAGTGCATACAATAACCATTGACGGTGCAAAATATTACCGTGTTCGCTTGCCAAATCAAAGCATTCCCGCAGCGGATGCACTGCTGGAAAAAGTAAGCGCGGATGGGCATCAATCGGCGCTTATCGTTGTTGATTAGTTCACGAGAGAATAATTGATAGATTAAAAGCTTCTCTCGTGCTTGAATAGGGGCATATATAGAAAATTATGAGATCTGAAACCATGAAAAACCGTTTATCTTTTGCATTTATAGCGTTCTTTTTTGTGTTTTGTGCCTCTATATCGCCATCCTTTGCAATCGATACCGACGCAAAGCAAGCCATTATTATCGATTATAATACAGGCGCCGTCTTGTTCGAAAAAAATGCAGATACGCAAATGCCGACCTCTTCCATGAGTAAGGTCATAACGATGTATATGGTGTTTGAGGCTTTAAAAAAAGGCACGCTATCTCTTGATGATACGATGATGGTCAGTGAAAAAGCGTGGAGAAAAAAAGGCTCTAAGATGTTTGTCCCTGTGGGGAAACAGGTCAAAGTCGAAGATTTAATCCGCGGCGTGATTGTGCAATCGGGCAACGATGCCACAATTGTTTTGGCGGAGGGGCTTGCAGGTGATGAAGATTCTTTTGCTGCGGCTTTAAACAGGAAAGCCAAAAGCCTTGGAATGGATAATTCAAATTTCATGAATGCAAGCGGTTGGCCTGATCCTGACCATTACTCAACGGCGCGAGATTTATCCATTCTTGCCGGTGCAATGATTAAAAATTTCCCTGAATATTACAGCTATTACGGAGAAAAAGAGTTTACCTACAGCAAAATTCGCCAAGAAAACCGTAACCCTTTACTTTATCGTAATGTCGGTGCGGATGGTTTGAAAACAGGGCATACGGATATTGGTGGTTATGGCTTGATCGGGACGGGGGTGAAGGATGACAGACGTGTGATTATCGTTGTTAATGGTCTTGAGAGCAGCAAAGCGCGCGCCAATGAGGCTACTCGTCTTTTGGCATGGGGGCTTAATTCCTTTCGCATTCTGTCCCTTTTTGATGGTAAAAAGGATTTAGAGTGCGCGCCTGTATATTTTGGCGCAAAAAGCACTGTTGGTTTGCAGGCGAAAGAGCCTCTCAGCTTTGTTGTTCCCAAGTTATTCGAAAATGATTTGGGTGTTAAAATCCGTTACAATGCGCCTTTGAAAGCCCCTATCGCAAAAGGACAAGAGGTTGGGGTGATTATAGTTTCCGTTCCTAAAGGCGGCGTTGTTGAAATCCCTTTGGTGACGACGGAGGCCGTTGAGGCTTTGGGTACGTTTGCGAAAGTTGTCGCAAAGGCACGTTTGTTGACCACAGGACAGGGGCGTTTCGATTAATGAGTACCGACTTACCAAAATCGATGGCTAGAGGTTTTTTTATCTCGTTAGAGGGCGGTGAAGGCTCCGGCAAGACAACTCAGATCAATAGATTGGTCGACATGCTGTCTGAGCGTGGCTATGACGTGGTAATAACGCGTGAACCTGGCGGTACAGCTGAAGCAGAAAGCATACGCAACCTTCTTGTGCAACGTGACGGCGGTGACTGGAACGCGATGGCAGAGGTTCTCTTGCTGTTTGCGGCGCGCTCGATGCATATTGAAAAGCTGATAAAGCCTGCGCTTAATGACGGGAAAATCGTGATTTGTGATCGTTTTACTGATTCTACCTTTGCCTATCAGGGCTTTGGTCGTGGCTTGGAGCTTAATAAAATTAAAGAGATAGAACGTATTTCGATAAATGAATTTAAACCTGACCTGACGTTTATCCTCGATATTGATGTGCGAACGGGTCTAAATCGTTCCAATGCGCGGCTGTCTGAGGGTGATACAGGAGAACAAACAGAAGATCGATTTGAACGCCTTGATATAGATTTCCATGAGCGTTTACGCGAAGGATTTCTGGAAATAGCGCGTCAGAATGAAGGGCGGTGCTATATCTTAAACGCCGCGCAAAGCATGGATCACCTGTCTGATGAGATCAAGAACATCGCTTTGGCGAAGTTGCAGGGGGAATAAGAATAAATTATGAACCTGTTTGGTGACGAAGATATAATTTACGACGATGATATGGACGACGATGTCGGTGCCGCGCATTTTCCTGTGGTAGAGGATCATGAAAAACTGGTTGAACCGCAAGCCATGTCCTTTTGCTCCGGTCATCAGGAACAAGAAAAGCTCTTCCTTGAATTATTCGAAAAAGGCAGTATGCCGCATGCAATGATTTTTGCAGGCACGCAAGGCATCGGTAAAAGCACAATGGCGTTCCGTTTGGCGCGGTTTTTACTAAAACACGGCAAAGTAGACACAAATCAGGATAGCTTATTTGGCGGAGAAGAAGCTGCACACGATTTCTCTTCGTTGGATGTTGCGGCGGATGATCCTGTCTTTGCGCGTATTGCCTCTGGCGGTCATGCGGATTTCCTTTATATTAGCCGATATTACGATGCGGCAAAGGGCAAGCAAGATGCCAACCTAAAGGTTGACGCGCTGCGTAAGATAGAGCCATTCTTGCGTAAAACCTCATCAGAGGGTGGCTGGCGTATTGTGATCGTTGATGATGCGGATACTATGAACCGTAACGCCCAAAACGCTATCCTCAAGATTTTGGAAGAACCGCCTGCCAATGTGTTGATTATTCTGATCGCGCACAGACCAGGGATGTTGATCCCCACGATACGATCCCGCACGCGCTTTCTTCAGTTTTCGCCTTTATCGCATGAGGTTTTGAATGATTTGTTGAGCAAGCAACAAGATAACCCTGCGCTTTCAATCGATCAGTTAGATATCCTCTCGGCTATTTCAGAGGGCAGCATCGGCAGAGCATTACAATTTATTGAAGGCGGCGGGTTTGACAGTCTGTCACAAATTCTCGATCATCTGGATGATGCACCAAATTGGAACTGGGTGAAAATCCATCAGCTTTCCATGTCCATCTCATCACCAGCACAAGACAAAGAATACCGCATGTTTGCCGAGCTATTACAATGGATTTTTCGGCAAATGCTGTTCATCAAAGCCAGAGGCGGGCAGGATTTACCCGCGTTCTTACAACATGATGCATTACAAAACATGATGGCGAGCCACTCTCTGGAAAAACTCATTTCTATAACAGACGGGCTGAAAAGCCATTTCGAACGCGTCGAATTTTCAAATCTTGATCGGCGGGACGCTGTACGCGGGTGCTTTCTTGTGATAAGCCAATAGCTGTTATTTCGACAGGAGAATTAGTTTTGAGTACGAAGCCACCTTTTTATATCACCACCGCCATTTCATACGTGAATGGTGTCCCGCATCTGGGGCATGCTTATGAATCAATATTAACCGATGTATTGGCGCGTTTTAAGCGTTTGGACGGGTATGACGTTATGTTTTTAACCGGAACGGACGAGCATGGCGAAAAGGTTGCGCAGACTGCCGAACAAAACGGGATGGAGCCACGCGCCTTCGCCGATAAAAATGCCGCTACATTTATTGAGATGACAAAGAAATTGGGCATTTCGAATGATGATTTCATCCGTACAACCGAAGAACGCCACCATATATCCTCACAAGCCATCTGGAAAAAACTGAATGATAACGGCGATATTTACCTCGGTAAGTATGAGGGCTGGTATTCCGTGCGCGAAGAGGCTTACTTCACAGAAGAAGAGCTAACCACCGCCGAAGACGGCCAGAAATTCACGCCACTTGGCACAGAAGTCAAATGGGTTGAAGAGCCTAGCTATTTCTTTAAGCTCTCCTCATACACAGACAGGCTGATCGAATATTACGCCGCCAATATAGACGCGGTGCAGCCATCATCACGCATGAACGAAATTGTCAGCTTTCTAAAGCAAGAAGGCGGCCTCAGAGATCTATCAATCTCCCGCCATAAAAGTCGTTTGAAATGGGGTATCCCTGTTCCGGGTGATGAAGATCACGTTATGTATGTGTGGTTGGATGCGTTAACAAATTACATTACCGCGCTGGGCTATCCTGATGAAAACACGGAAGGATTCAATAAGTTCTGGCCTGCTGATTATCATGTGATTGGTAAAGACATCACACGTTTCCATGCGATTTACTGGCCTGCTTTTTTGATGGCTGCAAACTTGCCTTTGCCCAAAACAATCTTTGCTCATGGCTTCATTAATGTTGGCGGCACTAAAATGTCAAAATCCATCGGTAATGTTTTATCACCCGATGATTTGATTGAAACATACGGTCTGGATCAAATTCGCTATTTCCTGATGCGTGAAATACCGCACGGACAAGATGGTAATTTCTCGCACGAGCAAGCCGTACTGCGCATTAATGCCGATCTGGCCAATGGGCTGGGCAATTTGGCGCAACGTACGCTCTCTATGGTCTATAAGAACTGCGATGCCAAAATCCCTGCGCCACAAGCCTTCACGGAAGAGGATCAAGTCTTATTACAGCAAGCCTATGCGATGCCTGATCAAATCCGTGCATCATTTGAGGCTCTGAAAATCAATCGTGCGCTGGAACATATCTGGAGCGTGGTCAGTGCCTGCGATGTATATATCGATGCACAAGCCCCATGGACGTTGAAGAAGACAGATACAGAGCGCATGGAGACAGTGCTTTACGTTTTGTCGGAGGTCATTCGTTGCCTCGCAATCATTGTGCAGCCTGTGGTTCCGCACTGCGCGCCCAAAATTTTGGGGCAACTGGAAATTCCCGAAGATCAACGTATGTTCGAACATATCTCTGCCGATCATGTGCTTGTATCGGGCACTAAAATTGATAAGCCGGAAGGTGTCTTCCCGCGTATTGTCGAGGAAGAGGGCACGTAACACATGTGGATCGATTCTCATTGCCATCTCAATCATTCAGGAATCACAGAGAAGGGCAGCGCGGCTGACATTATTAAGGCTGCCAAGGCTGCGGGTATTGATGGGATGATGACGGTGTGTTGCCGCATGTCAGAGGAAATCGACACGCTGCTCGATATCGCAAATAACAATGATAATGTCTGGTGCAGCATCGGCACCCACCCCCATGATGCGGGATTAGAGGCGGAGAAAGCCTATTCACAAGCTGACATCGTTAAAATCGCAACTACGCATGACAAGGTTATTGCGCTGGGTGAGACGGGGCTTGATTACTTCTACGACAATTCCCCGCGTGAGGAACAACAGCAGAGCTTCCGCAAACATATCCGCGCTTGTATTGAGGCAGAGCTACCCATGATCGTGCATACACGCGACGCAGAGGATGACACCGCGCGTATTATGAAGGAAGAGGGCGAGGGCACATCGTTGACAGGTGTGATGCATTGTTTCAGCTCTGCACAGGAATTAGCCGAAAAATCACTGGAAATGGGTTTTTATGTCTCTTTTTCGGGTATTATAACGTTCAAAAAGGCCGAAGCCTTACGTGAAACCGCAAAAATAGTGCCATTAGACCGCGTTTTAGTGGAAACCGACGCGCCATTCCTTGCGCCTGTGCCATATCGTGGTAAAGTCAATGAACCTGCCTTTGTAGCAAAAACAGGAGAATATCTTGCTGAGCTTTACGGCAAAACGCCCGAAGAGTTCGCAAAAATAACCACAGATAACTTCTTCCGTCTCTTTACTAAAGCTGAGTTCAAAGTGGGTTAAGCCAAGAAAACAGGATCGATAATTTCTAGAATCAGGGTAAGTGGCATATTTTATATATGTTCCCATTATCAAAAAAACATGCCACTATAAGGTATTATTGAGCTACTAAACGATCTTTTACATGAACGACATCAATATATTAATTGCCGAAGACAATGAAATTTCCCGTGAGTTGATGAGCAGCATCCTCAGCACGCAAGGATACAACATTATTCCTGCCTCTGATGGTGAAGCTGCCATTAATGCCATGAAAAAGCACACGATTGACCTTGCTCTGGTTG
Organism: Zetaproteobacteria bacterium; assembly: GCA_002747015.1. Next base: position 318,797 of record NVXI01000003.1, on the reverse strand, counting down.
ATTTGAATATGGAGCCTAAGGGCGGTTTCGAGTTTGTAAAATACCTCGTCACCAATGGTATTAATCTGCCTGTCGTTATTATCACCGCCGATGATTCCAGTGATATTTTGATCCGCGCAAACGAACTTGGTGTTACACGCGTTCTGCAAAAGCCAGTGGAACCTGACAGACTTATAAGCGTTGCCCAGCACGTTTTAAAGCGCTATGGCCACAACATCAACGCTATTGCCGTGACAAGCCACGTCCTAAAATATTCGCACGATCAGTTGATGCAACGCGCTATTGAGCTGGCCGAACGCAATGCCAAGACCAAAAAAGGTGGCCCATTTGGCGCCGTGGTTACAGATGCACAAGGCAAAATTTTGGGTGAAGGTACAAACGGTATTACTTCGCGCGTTGATCCAACGGCGCATGCCGAGATTATGGCGATCAGGAAAGCGGCAGAAAAACTGGGACGAGCCGATTTGTCCGATTGTATTTTATATTGCTCTAGCGAACCGACAATGATGGGGCAAGCGTTAATCATCAGTGTTGATATTAAACATGTCTATTACGGGCTGAGCCATAAAGAGATCAACTCAATCCGCTCTCATGAAAATAAGGTACGCGCCGAATTGGGTAATACACAGAGGCAAGAAACCCAATACATTCAAATCGGTCACGATGACGCCATGACCATGTTCGAACGCTGGCAAGCAATGGATGATAAGCTAGAGGATTAAACGAATCCTGTTCTTTTTAAGAGTTAGAGATGAATCAACCGCCCCTAACTTGCTTAAGGAAATCATTAACGGCCTGATCCAGGCTATTTGACAAATCAGCAATATCATTCGCCGATGTCTTAAGCATTTGTGCAGCCTGCCCCGTTTCACCAGCAGCAGTTTGAACACCACCAATAACATCTGCAACCTGCTTTGCATTATCAGATACGCTAGATATACTCCGAGTTATTTCCGAAATAACCGCATTTTGCTCTTCTACCGCGCTAGCTGTTCCTGTTGAAGCCTCATCAATCTCGGCAATATTATTGATAATATCTTGCATCGCGACAACTGACCCTCTGGTTGCTTCTTGAATTTCAGAAATTCTTTCTTCTATTTCATCTGTCTTTTGGCCAGTTTCAGTGGCCAGTTTTTTTACTTCCTCAGCCACAACAGCAAACCCTTTACCAGCATCACCCGCACGTGCTGCCTCAATCGTCGCATTAAGCGCCAAAAGGTTTGTTTGGTTTGCAATATCACGAATAGCGGCAACAACCTCACCAATATTATTGACTAAATTACTCAACTGATCCACCTTTTCACTTGTTGTACGCGCCCCAGTCGAGGCCAATGTCGCCTTTGATGCAACATCAGTGATTTGTGTTGAAATCTCCTGTGCACTTGCCGTCATCTCTTCTGTTGCACCAGCAACCGATGACACATTTATACTTGTTTCCTCCGCAGCAGTTGCCACTGAATTACTGGCTTCCTGTGTTTGAGATGCTGTTTTTTCCATAGCAATGGATGCGCCTTGTAATTTTTCAGCAGCCTCGGAAAGATTCTGAATTGTTCCGCCGATCTGAGAATCAAACTGATCTGCCATTTCGACCATTACGCGCTTTTTCTCTTCTTCTGCACGCTCTTCAACCTTGATCTGTTCTTTTTGTAATCTCTTGGCTTCCATACCATTTTCTTTGAACACTTGCACTGATGCAGCCATTTGACCAATTTCATCGCCGCGCTCCACGCCTGGAATACTAATATCAAAATTATTTTTGGATAATTCATCCATCGCCCCTGACATTTGTGTGATAGGTTTTGAAATTGCTCGTGACGCCACCAAAGCGATCATCGCAATAACAACGATAACAAACAGCACAGAAACGGTAGCAGACATTTTCATATGATTGATAGGCTTCATCACTTCCGCCTCATCAATTTCGGCCAGAACAATCCAATTTACGCCGTGAAATTCAAGCGATCCATAAGCGGAGAATACAGAAATACCACGATAATCTGCAACAATGTGAACCCCCTCTTCACCTGCCAAAGCCCGATCAACAGCAGTATCGGTAACTTGAACTTTTAAAATTGTAGATTCGTCAGAAAAACGCGAGTCACTGCGCATAAATCTATCTTCACCAACGATATAGGTTTCTCCAGACTCACCCATGCCTGCCGCTACTTGCATAACACCATTAATACGTGCAATTGGCATTTGGAATACTAAGACTCCTGCAAATATTCCATCCTCATCCAATATCGGTTGAGAAATAAAACTTGCAGCAGCCCCATGACTGGGCGCATAAGGTTTAAAGTCAAAGAATGCTTGATAATCTGCCGTTGGGTTATCGCGCGCGGCGCGGAAGGCATTGCCAAGGTCACTGTCTTTCCACTCACCCGTATTTAGGTTCGTCGCGTAATCCAACTCTTTAAAAACAGTATAGACTAAGTCACCATTAGGTGAGAACAGGAAAATATCGTAATAGTCTCGCTGACGTAAGAAGTGGCGAAACCAAGAGTGGTATTCCTTATGCACTTGACTATAGATAGAGTCGTCTTTTGCATAATCTAGCTCCTCTTTTGAACCCGTTGGATGCGGGTTATCGGTAATATATAATTTTTGGAGCATTTTTTCGGGGTTACCCTGCATTTTTAATGCATCCCAGCTGCCCATGAAATCTAATAATGCATGGCGCGTATAGTCGAGCTTGGATAAAGAACTCAAATCTTGTTCTATCGATCCTAAATAATTACTTAAAGAATTAACACGTGATGCCTGAAGAGCTACCAATTTTTCTTCTGCAGCATGAACCAAATCTTTCTGCGCTTCATTAACGATGATAACACCCGTAATAGCAGCAGATAAGATGGCAAGACCAACAATTAAAAGAGGTAGTTTTTGTGATATTTTAAGCGTTGCAAGGGGCACAATTATAATCCTTCATTCAGAAAGTTAAGCGTTAATTCTGTACGTAGAGAAAAAGCCGATACCCTCATGTACTCTGGCATGTACTCTGGCATGTACTCTGGCATGTACTCTGGCAATCAGGATATCGGTAATTTTAGATTTAGAAGCTTCTGGAAATCCCGAATACAACACGAGAATCACAACCGTCAGCACACTCGCCTGGCTCATCCAAGTCTGTATCTATGTACTGCAAAGAGAGATCGAAACCTTCTAAAGTATATCCTAAGCCAATAGACCAATCCGTATAGTCCGGTACACCGAACGCGGCGTTATCATCAATTTCTTGATATCCGACATGGCCTGACAAAGTAAAGTCAGCAGGCAAAGGAACATCTATGCCCAAAGCATAATACTGCGCATCACCACTACTACCGAAATAATCCGGTGAATAATTGATAGACGCCGTTGCAGAGAAGAGGTCAAAATCATAACCGATTGCCAAAGACCCTTCCCAGAAATCATAATCTAAAGAGCTATCTGCACCGGGATATGCATAATAAATTGCACCTAAATCATAGGTGATTCCTTTGAATTTACTGCTATAACCAGCATAAATATCAACTTCTACATTGGCTTCATCGCCATCATTAAAGTTAACATTTGACCCCCAAACTCCAGCATATAGACCGTTATTGTGGGTAATATCAAAACCGCCCTGAATAGCAATATTTTCATTAGACTGGGCAATACCTCTAAAAGAATATTGCGATACAAACCCTACATTTGCTGAAATTTCAGCATCCCAATCAGACATTGCTGCCTGTGCAGAAAATGGTGTAATGGCAAATGCAGAAAGCATCAGTGCCCAAATTAATCTCTTGTTTTTCATAAGGTTTTCCTTCAACTCATGTTCTATGATAGACGGAGAGAGTAACAAAAATACCGGTGCATGCATAGCCCCGACAATATCTTGCTTAAAAGTTATTCAGATAAGTTGGGGAAACCAGAAGGTTAATATAGTACCTAAATTCTATTTCTTGTAGATCAGAGAAAAGATAATCCCCAGCCCGAGAACCTCAAAAAATGTGCCGCAAAACCATAATACAGCCAAGTTCAACGGGATTGGAAGATACGGATAGATGCCAAACTGCGCGGTGCCTAAAACAAGCCCCAAAGCCATGCCAAAACGCACGCCTTCGCCCACGCCTGTGCCTTCAAAATTACGCGTAAACACATAAGCAAGAGTAATAACAAAGGCAAGCTGACACGCCATAGCTATAGGGAAAAACGCCTGCATTTCATCCAGTCCACGCCATAAATGTGCTGTGGCTTCATATTGATCAGCCAACAACACGCCGTGAAGTACGAAATCATATCCAAAGACAAATGCAAAACCGATGAGGGTCATGCTCCAAAATCGTATAATATTAACACCAGTGATCGGGCAATTTTTCATAGCAAAACATCCTTTATTGTTCAGATTTTAATTTTAAACCAACTCGAATATGGCGTCAATTTCAACAGCAACACCAAGCGGCAATGACGGCGCGCCAACTGCAAAGCGCGCATGCTTGCCCGCATCACCCATAACATCGGCAATCAGATTAGATGCGCCATTAATCACAATAGGCTGATCCGTAAAATCAGGTGTGCAGTTCACAAATCCGCCCAACTTCACACAACGCGCAACCTTTGACCAATCACCACCAACCGCATCATTCACTTGCGCCAGAATATTCAATGCGCAAGCTTGCGCCGCTTTTGCGCCATCTTCCACACTTACAGTATCGCCAACACGACCCAAATGCATTTTCTCACCATTTAGGAAAGGGATTTGGCCGGACACAAAAATTGTCTTACCTGAAACGACATATGGCACATAGTTTGCCGCCGGAGCCGCTACTGTTGGAAGGGACAAGCCCAAATCTTGTAGCTTTGTTTGAATATTCATACGTTTTACCCTTTCAGATTCATTCATCCTCTGCCATAATCGCAGCGAAATTATAATTCGCAACAAGAAAATACAGATTATGGGACTATTAAGCTTTTTCGGTGTTTTATCTCCGGCGCATATCTCACTTTTTACCCTCACAGCGCGCGGTAAAAAGATTGGCACGGATCAACTCGGCAATGTTTATCATGAGGCTGCACCCAGAAAAGGCTATAAGCTTCCGCGCCGTTGGGTCATCTATAAAGACGCACCCGAGGCGAGCAACATCCCCCCTGAATGGCATGGCTGGATACATCATCAAACAAATATCGTGCCAAGCGCAGACAGTCCGTCATACCGCAGACCATGGCAAAAGCCGCACCTTGCCAATATGACAGGCACCAATCAGGCCTATCGTCCACCAGGACATATCCTTTCGGGTGGAAAGCGCGATAAGGTCTCCAGCGATTACGAAGCATGGACACCACCTGAATAGAATAAGTTCAAGATAACTCAGCCATGGCGTGGTTAGATACTTTACCGCACTATGGACTCATGCTACCTCTAGTTAAGAAAAATAGACTGAAGAGAAAAATATGAAACGCAGTATAGCAGAAACAATATTAGGCGCCGTTGTGATTGCAACCTCCGGCCTTTTCCTGATGTACAGTATAGAAACCGCAGATGTCGGCAAGATAGATGGCTATAACATCACGGCTGATTTCTCTAATGTTGGCGGCCTGAAGGCTGGTGACAGCGTTCAAATCAGCGGTGTAAAGGTTGGCTCAGTCGCCAGCATAGAGCTTGTCCCTGAAACATATTTAGCGCGCGTTCATATCAATATTCGCAGCGGCTATGAACTACCCACAGACACCGCCGCTCTGATTAGCAGTGAAAGCCTACTTGGTGGATTATACATGTCATTGGAGCCAGGCGCAGATGAAGAGTTCATCGAAAATGGCGGCAGTATCCAATACACCCAAGCCCCCCAAAATCTGGAGCAGCTGCTCGGTCAATTTATTTTCAGTATGCAAGATGATAAAACAGAGAAGTAAGCGCTGGCGCACCCTGTTCTATGTTCTGCTTTCTATGGGCATCAGTGTGCCTATCGTTGTCAATGCCCGCAACATGACCGAATATCCACGTGTGAAACTGCAATCACTTGATAAAGTCACCGCGCACACCATGACCTTCGAAGCCAAGGTTGGCAGCACTCTGAAATTTGGCCCCCTTTATATGAAGGTGCAGTCTTGTCAGAAATCCTCACCAATTGATGACCCTGAATCCGCTGCCTTTATACAAATTTGGGAAGGCGAGACGAGCGATACTGCGGAGTGGGTCTTTAGTGGCTGGATGTTTGCATCCTCCCCTGGTTTATCCCCGATGGATCACCCGATTTATGATGTTTGGGTTATTGATTGCTTGGCTGAGGCAGAAAAAGAAGTGGCAGAGGAAAGTGAAGAACCATCAAGCGATGAGATTTCTCCCGAAACAACGCCAGATCAAGATGATACGCAGAAACAGAATGTTGCACATGAGTAATATGTGACATCTAAAACACGGTCTATGATATTTTATATTCGTAAATAGATACACAGGAATTGATATGCTCGCACTTATATCACCCGCCAAAAAACTAGATTTTGAATCTCAGTGGGATACGACCAAGCACTCACAGAGCGATTTTTTAGGTGACACGCAAAATTTGGTTGATACGGCGAAGGTGCTGTCCCAATCACAGATACAAAGTCTGATGAAGCTGTCTGATAAGTTGGGGGCGTTGAACTATAGCCGTTATCAACGCTACGTTACGCCGTTCACGCCTGATAATGCCAAGCCCGCCGCTTATATGTTTCGTGGGGATACTTATGTTGGTTTGGACGCAGATAGCTTAAGTGCCGATGACATGGTTTTCGCGCAAGGGCATTTACGGATTTTGTCAGGGCTTTATGGGTTGCTGCGCCCGCTGGATTTGATACAGCCCTATCGTTTGGAGATGGGCACGAAGTTGAGAAATTCGCGTGGAGAAGACCTCTATGATTTTTGGGGAGATATTTTGACGATGGCTTGTAATGATAGCCTTAAGAATCATAAAGACAACAGCGTGATATCGTTGGCCTCGAACGAATATATAAAATCCATCAAGCCGAAGCAGTTAGATGGTGCGTTCATCACTTGTCATTTTAAAGAGGTGAAGGACGGCGTGCCGAAAACCATCGGTATCTTTGCCAAACGTGCTCGCGGAATGATGGCACGATACATAATACAAAACCGTATTGAAACGCCAGACGCGCTTAAGGGGTTCAATCAAGATGGCTATGAATTTATCGCGGCGTTGTCGGATGATACGAATTACACATTTTTGCGCGATCAAAGTTGACAGTTCTATTTAGGGAAAGCGACCAAAACACCGCGCTTTTTGAAATAGCTTTGCATACGCTTGCGCCCTTCGCGGTTGCTCTGCACAAGACGAGAAGCATCAAAATTGGCTTCCTTTAGACCTGTTTCTGTTAAGGCGGCTTTCAGATCTTTAATGCGCGCATCAATCTCTTCATTATCATTTTGCAAAGCCGTATATATGGCTTCGATTGCTTGTTCTACTGTTTGTGTATTCATTTTATATCCTGAAAAGATGCTGACGTAATATTAAGTACATAAAATAGTGTGCGGTGCAAGAATGGTCAATCGATAAGAAAAACAAATTTAAGGATCGTGTCTTACCCCCTTTACAAGCAAAAAAATTACGTTAAATTTGAATTCATATGTCCTTAAGATGAATATGGAGAAACCATGAAAAAACCAATCACTTTGCTTATCGCGTCCATTTTAACGTTCGCTCTTAATGGATGTCAGACGACGAGCTCTTCTTCACAAGGTCGCCAGAATGCAATTACCAATGCATCTATGCTTTCTAGTAATACTAGCTGTAATCAAATTGCACATAATATAGGAGTTATGGATCAAATTATTGTTGAAACAGGCAGTGCCGGATACAGTAGTTCTTACGACACAAGACAAGCCATGAACAACACGTTAAGCCACTCTGATTTATCGCCATATATCTCTGATATTGCTAATGCATGGAAAGGCGGCGGTGGCAATAATCAGCTTGAACGCCAACAAAATTCCAATGCACAGCGCGAAAAGTCACGGTTGATCGGGTTATTTCAACAGAAAAAATGTGTGCGTAACAATTAAAAACAGGGTAAAAGTAAATCATGAGCCACTTTAACGATATAAAGAAACGTCTGTCCATGTCCACCACCATGCCTCTTGGCACAGGTGGTGAGAGTAGTAACGCGCAATGGATGATGGGTTCGGGGCATACGCATGAGCATAATGCCGATGGGTCTTGTTGTGGTCACGATCATAGTCATGAACAAGAGCATAAACACACGCACGAACATAGCCATGGCGAGGAAGAAGAGTGCGACGAAGATAACACCAATCCATCGGGCGGCTGTGGGTGCTGTTAACGTAACAACGCTTGTTTTCTTATCCATAATCTGTATAAAGAACCGTCTCTATTAAAGAGGTGGTTTTCTATTTTGAAAGCTCAGACTCAATACAATATTAAAATATAAAGGCCAGATATGCTGCGCGTTATTGACCGTTTCCAACTCACAAATGACCCTAAAACCGATATTTTATCTGGTATCACCGTTGCGCTGGCTCTTGTACCCGAAGCTATCGCCTTTGCTTTTGTGGCAGGGGTTGATCCGTTGGTTGGGCTTTATGCTGCGTTTTTTGTTGGTATTATCACCTCTGTTTTTGGTGGGCGAAGCGGTATGATTTCCGGTGCGACGGGCGCGATGGCGGTTGCCATGGTCGGGCTTGTTGCTGTTTACGGTGTGGAATATCTGTTTGCTGCCGTCGCCCTAACCGGTATTATCCAGATCCTCGCAGGTATCTTTCACCTTGGTAAATTTATTCGCCTTGTTCCGCATCCGGTGATGCTGGGCTTTGTGAACGGCTTGGCGATTGTTATTTTCCTCGCACAGCTTGGGCAATTCAAAGCACAAAAAGCTGTGGCAGACATAACTGCACATGCTGGTGATGCGCCACACAGTGCTCTTGACGTCGTCTTTAACGGTGGCTGGATGCAAGGCATGGAAATGTATCTTATGGTCGGGCTTATGCTGCTGACTATGGCGATCATATGGTTGTTCCCGCGTATTCCAAAGTTGGGGAAGTTAATTCCTGCGCCGTTGGCATCAATTATGATTGTGACCGGACTTGTGATCGGGCTTGACCTTGATACGCGCACGGTTGGCGATTTGGCGAGCGTTGCAGGTGGCCTGCCTGTCTTCCATATCCCTATGGTGCCTTTCACCTTTGAAACATTGATGATCGTTTTGCCCATTGCCTTTACACTGGCCGCTATCGGTTTAATCGAGAGCCTGCTGACCTTGACGCTGATTGATGAAATTACAGAAACCCGCGGACGCACATCACAAGAATGTCTCGGCCAAGGTGCAGCAAACCTGACCTGTGGCTTCTTCGGCGCAATGGGTGGCTGTGCGATGATTGGGCAATCGATGATTAATATTAAATCCGGTGGACGCGGACGTTTATCGGGCATCACTGCTGCGATGGCCTTGTTGTTCTTTATTCTGTTTGCCTCTTCATGGATTGAGATGATTCCATTGGCCGCATTAACAGGTTTGATGATGATGGTGGTGATCGGTACATTCGCATGGGCGTCAATCCGCATCATGCAAAGAATTCCTCGTGAAGATGCTTTTGTTATCCTTCTTGTGACAGGCATAACCGTTGCACATGACCTTGCCATTGCTGTTATCATCGGCGTTATTGTCTCCGCGCTTGTGTATGCATGGAAATCCGCCCAACATATCTGGGTGGTTGAGGCGCGCTCTGAAAAAGAAGGGCATAAGGTTTATATGCTGCATGGCTCGTTATTCTTTGGGTCTATTTCCGGCTTTAAGGATATGTTCAACCCGAAAGAGGATGAAGAACAAGATATTGTTCTGGATTTCCGCAATGCCCGTGTTTGGGATCATTCCGCGCTGGAGGCCATCGATGCGCTTGCCACAAAATATGAGGAAGCAGGCAAAAAGCTGCACCTTGTTCACCTAAGTCCAGATTGTCAGTTACTGTTGCATAAGGCCAAAGATATGGTTGAGGTCAATACAATTGAAGACCCGCATTATCGCGTTGTGGCAGATTACGCTGAGACCATCGAAGTAGATAATGACACAGATAGTAATGCGGGTGACAAGTCCTTAAACAACCTGACCACAGCACCAACCGGATGACCATGCCCATTGGAAATTATGACCGCCCAAATGCCCTGTTACATCCAGTACTTCGCCTATAAAATAAAGCCCTTTTGCCTTTTTGGCTTCAAAGGTTTTGGATGATATCTCATTTGTATCGACACCGCCCAGTGTTACTTCTGCTGTTCGATATCCTTCACTGCCATTGGGTTTACATGCCCATTTATTGATAATATCCGCTACGGTTCGTAATTTTTTATCTGATAAGTCTGCAATGCGCGCGTCACATTCGCTTAGCCCCGCAACCATAGTTGCGATACGTGCAGGTAATATAGACGATAAGACAGTGCGGAGTATTTTTTTCGGTTGCTCACGCCGCGCCGTTTTCAACATCTCGAAAGCATCATGTTCAGGTGCTAGGTTAACAGAAACCGTCTCACCTTCCCGCCAGTACGAAGACACTTGTAAAATCGAAGGGCCGGATAGACCGCGATGGGTGAATAACAGCCCTTCCCGAAACGCTCCATCTCCGCATGATACATGTGCATCAACGGATACGCCGGATAATTCCTTCGTCACCGCAAGTAAATCCGCACCAAAGGTTAGAGGCACCAGTCCTGCGCGCGGGGCAATAATATTCAGGCCAAATGTCTTTGCCAGCTCATATCCAAAATTACTCGCCCCAATTTTGGGTATAGACAGCCCGCCACTGGCAATCACCACGCTCTCGCACGCGAAATCGCCTTTGTCAGTGCTTAACGTATAGCCATCATCGCTCTTCTCGATATTTTTCACCTTGGTCTCCAGATGAAACTGCCCATCAGAATTCTCAAAACCATCACGCAGCATGCTAATAATGTCTTGCGCGGAGTCATCACAGAACAGTTGCCCTCTGGCATTCTGATTGCCTGATTTCTCGTCATAGGCCTTTTCGTGATAGGGGATATTATGATCTTCTATCATCGCAATAAAGTCATGCTGGTCAAAACGCCGCAATGCAGATTTGCAAAAATGCGAGTTCTGAGACAGGAAATTATCGGGAGAACAATATAGGTTTGTGAAATTAGAGCGCCCACCTCCCGATATGCGGATTTTCTCGCCAATCTTTCGGCTGTGTTCGATAATCCGCACGCTGCGCCCGCGGAGTGCCGCTTGCCATGCGCACATCATCCCTGCGGCACCTGCGCCTATTACTATGATATCTGATTTTTGCAATTTTCTATTCCTGAACGAAATTATAACTCTGAGGTTGGCCTAACAAAATAAGTATCACGAGGTTTTGATTTCTCCAAATCTTCTGCTATACGCGGAGAAAGGCGCCCGCGAACCAGCTCCGGCAAACCAAGAGCACAAACATTAAACGGTGATAAAATTTCATTCACCGCTTTACCAAATTGTAAATCCCAATTATTTTCCATGCGAACCAGACCTTTGCCAAAATAACCATCAGGATTTGCCTGAACGGGCTTCACAAGATATTGAAAGACCTTTGCTTTATTGAATACCTTCTCAAGAAAAGACTTGGAACTATTTTTAATTTCACGAACTCGATTTAATTCCTTTCGTGTATCTCCATCAGCCACCGTATTAATAACGCGATCTTGATTCGAATGTCCGATAACTTTCAAATACTCAGGATCTTCAATTCTTAGATGTTTTAGATTCATGCCCTTTGCGCGGCGATTTAAATCGGGATCTTCACCTCCCCAGCCAAAAAATTCTTCATCATAGCCGTGTAGTGCAGTGAAATTATCTTTCGATATCGCAATACGTCCATAAAATCCGCTGGCATCAGCCTTAGCTTCCTTAAGCATACGAACAGAGGGGTTAATGACAATATCTATATCTTCAGAAAATTCCTTATTTAAGAATTTTGCAAACCCTTGCCCTAAATAATTATCAGCATCAAGATTACAGAGAACATCACCTGTTGCCATACGGTGCGCCATATTCTTTGCATGTGAATGATGAAACTCTTCAGGATCTGTTGTTTTGCCATAGCGCACTAAACCGGATTCAATATGCGCTTTCATATCCGGATCTGTCGTCATCCATTCATGCAAATCATCTTGTGAATTATAATTCAGCACAACAAATTCTACATCCATGTTCGCCGTCGCCGGATTATCGCGGATATTTTGCGGCAGCGTCTCCTTCAAGTGGTGCATACGCCCCATACATGTTGTGCAAAATGAAACCTTCATAGACACATGTATAACATGCCATTTTTTGAATATCAACATTATGAAAATCATCAATATAGACCATAGTTTCCTTTGCATTCCCTGTTTTTATATGTATAAATAATGCGCTTACATGAAAAATTTATTTAAGGAATAGAGATATGGGCGACAAATCATCCTCCACAAATGTTATGAACCTTAAAATCGGCTTGGCAGAAATGCTTAAAGGCGGCGTGATTATGGACGTTGTGACAGCCGAACAAGCCAAGATCGCCGAAGGCGCGGGCGCGGTTGCAGTGATGGCGTTGGAACGCGTTCCCTCCGACATCCGCAAAGATGGCGGCGTTGCACGGATGAGCCCACCTGACCTGATCGAAGAAGTTATGAAGAGCGTCTCTATTCCTGTAATGGCAAAATGTCGTATCGGTCACTTTGCCGAAGCACAAATATTAGAAGCCATCGGCGTTGATTATATTGACGAGTCCGAAGTTTTGACCCCAGCAGATGAAGAATACCACATCAATAAATTTGATTATAAAATTCCGTTCGTTTGTGGCGCGAAAAATCTTGGTGAAGCCTTACGCCGTATTGGTGAGGGTGCAGCTCTTGTTCGTACAAAAGGTGAGCCGGGCACAGGCAATATCGTTGAGGCTGTACGCCATATGCGTCAAATCAATGCAGAAATTAAATGGGTTTGCAACATGGACGAGGCGGAGATGATGACTGCTGCGCGCGATATGGGCGCTCCGTTTGAGTTGCTGCAACTTGTTCGCGCAGAGGGCAAATTGCCTGTTCCGAATTTTGCGGCGGGCGGCATTGCCACCCCTGCGGATGCGGCAATGTGTATGCAGCTGGGCGCGGAGACGGTCTTTGTTGGCTCAGGTATTTTCAAATCGGATAACCCCGATAAATTCGCCAAAGCCATCGTTAAGGCCGTAGCGCATTTTGATGATCCTGCGATTGTTCTGGAAGCCTCTAAAGAGCTGGGCGGTGTTGCAATGCGTGGCACAGAAATCAGTGAAATTGATGAGCCGATGTTGATGGCTAATCGTGGTTGGTAATTAGGTCTTCTGCATTTGACGGTATCTTAAGGATGATTTTTTAAAATGTGCAGTAAACCCATCATTGGCGTTTTTGCCCTGCAAGGGGCGGTTGCTCCTCATAAATCACATATCGAAGCATGCGGCGCGGAATTTCGCGCTGTGAAAACGCAAGCCGACTTCAGGGCTGTTGATGCGTTCATCCTGCCTGGCGGAGAAAGCACCACTATGCTGAAGCTGATCGAGCGTTTTTCGCTGTGGGACATACTGGGCGAACAATTCGCAGCAAAGCCTGTCTGGGGGATATGTGCAGGTTCAATTTTACTGGCTGAAACCGTTACAAACCCAACCCAAAAATCCTTTGGTCTGTTGCCCATAACAGTAGAGCGTAACGGCTATGGCAGGCAGTTAGACAGCCACCATGCGCCGATTGACGGCTATAACGTGTCCTTCATCCGTGCCCCTGTTATCACAAACATTGCCGATAACATTACCGTTCTGGCAGAGCATGAAGGATCACCCGTTTGGGTCGAATGCGGCAATAAAGTCGCCAGCACCTTCCACCCTGAGCTAACGATGGATTACCCCTCGCCGATGCATAAGGTCTTTATCGCGAAGGTATAAGACTCTTTATTTTGCACATTTCGCTATCTTATGTTAATAATCGCAACCATAAACACATAACAGGAAAATATAAGCATGGCATTTGCATCATTCTTAACAATATCAGGTATCTTAACAACACTCGTATTCTTGGCTTTTGTAACGGTTCTAACCGCGCTCTTCTTAAGACGCGTTGTTCCAACAAACGAAGTGCACATCGTGCAATCGACAAAAAGAACCAGATCATACGGCAAGGACACAAAAAACGGCAATACCTATTATGAATGGCCATCATGGGTTCCGGTTTATGGTATTACCAAGATTGTGATGCCTGTTTCTGTGTTCGATTTGACGCTGAATGCTTATGAAGCCTACGATGTTGGCCGTGTGCCTTTCGTTGTTGATATTGTTGCCTTTTTTCGCATAGATGACAGCAATCTCGCCGCGCAGCGCGTCGAGAGTTTCCGTGAGTTGGAGAGCCAGCTCCTCTCTATTGTACAGGGCGCAGTGCGTACAATTCTCGCCTCACATGACATCGACAAAATTATGTTAGAGCGTAGTATCTATGGCGAGCAATTTACCATAGCCGTTAAAGACCAACTGACAAGCTGGGGCGTTGTCCCTGTTAAGAACATCGAATTAATGGATATTCGTGATGCACCTGAAAACCGCGTTGTTCACAACATCATGGAAAAGAAAAAATCTTTGATCGAAATGGAAAGCCGTAAGGAAGTTGCAGAAAACATCAAGGAAGCCGAAATCGCAGAGATTGACGCTCTACGTGAACGTGATATCCGCGATCAGCAAGCCAAACAGGCCGTTGGGGAGCGCACAGCCGAAAAAGAAAAGGCCATTGGTATTGCCAACGAACATGCCCGTCAGGACATTAAAGAACAACAGCGCATTACCAAAGAAAAAGAGATGGCTGTTATTCAGGTAAACGATGTTAAGCGCGCCGAAATCACAAAAGCCATGAACGTGGTGAAAGCCGATGAAGACAAGCAAACTACAATTTTACGTGCCGCCGGTGATCTTGATGCAAAGATAAAAGAAGCAGAAGGTATCAAGGTTGAAGGGGAGGCTATCGCCGCCGCAGAAAAAGCAATGCAAATGGCACCTGTGCAGGCGCAAATCGCTTTGGCGCAGGAAATTGGCGAAAATGAAGGCTATCAAACATACTTGCTTGGTGTTGAAAATATCGCGGCTAATCAGGCGGTTGGTCTGGAACAAGCGGAAGCCTTGAAAGTTGCGGATATCAAGATTATTGCCAACACTGGAGACCCCGTTCGAGGCGTTACAAATGTCATGGATTTATTCTCGTCTAAAGGCGGCACAGAACTTGGCGCAATGCTGGAAGGTCTCGCGCAGACAGAGCAAGGGCAAAGTTTGCTGAAAAAGCTGGGCGTTAAGCAAGATAAGCCAGATACAGATAATAAATCATAATTGACTTAATGGATTTAAAACCCTAAAAGTTGATTTATGATAAAATATATCTCGACACGTGGCGGGGGCAAGCCCCAGAGTTTTGAACAAGTACTGCTCAGCGGTCTTGCGCCTGATGGCGGGCTTTATGTGCCAGAAAGCTGGCCACAAATTGACCTTGAAACGCTTAAAGGGAAATCCTATATCGAGATTGCGCAAATCGTTATGTATCCCTTTGTTGAGGGATGCATAGAGCGCGAAGATTTTCGCTCTATCATTACCGAGACATATAGCGCGGATATCTTCCGCCATAAAGACGTTACCCCGCTGCACCATCTGGAGAACTACGCTGGTGGCAACATCCACATCATGGAACAATTCCACGGCCCGACGATTGCGTTTAAAGATGTGGCGCTGCAACTCCTCGGACGGTTATTCGATCATGTTTTAAGTAAACGTAACGAGCGCGTCACAATTGTTGGCGCAACCAGCGGTGACACAGGATCAGCGGCAATTGAGGGCTGTAAAACCTGTGATAATATAGACATCTTTATTCTACACCCAAAGGGCCGCGTTTCCGACGTGCAACGCAAACAAATGACTACCATTGACGCGCCGAACGTGCATAACATCGCCATTAACGGCACCTTTGATGATTGCCAGAATATGGTCAAAGCGATGTTCAATGACACCGAGTTCAGGCAGAGCATTAACCTATCCGCCGTAAACTCAATCAACTGGGCGCGGATTATGGCGCAAATCGTTTATTACTTTGCTACGGCGGTTAAACTGGGCGCACCTGACAAGGAAGTGTCCTTCGTTGTGCCAACAGGTAATTTCGGCAATGTCTTCGCCGCCTATTGTGCGCAGAATATGGGCTTGCCGATTAAAATGCTCGGTATCTCGACTAATAAAAACGATATCCTGACGCGCTTTTTAGAAAGCGGCAGCATGACACTGGGCGATGCGCACGCGACAATCAGCCCGTCTATGGATATTCAAATCTCCAGTAATTTCGAGCGTTATCTGTTTGACCTGCTGGGGCGTGATGCAGGGCGGCTAGACGCCCTTATGAGCAGTTTCAAAGCAGATGGTGATATATCCGTCAGCGATACAGAATTAGCCAACGCACGCGCGCAATTTACCGCCATGCGCACCGATGACGATGAAACCCTCGCTTTGATTAAAGAATGCTATGAGGCGAGCGGCTATATCCTTGATCCACATACGGCTGTCGGCATGAAAGGTGCGAAGAATATCGCTGCGGATAATGACGGCACAGTTGTTCTACTGGCCACCGCGCACCCTTCCAAATTCCCCGATGCCGTTGAAAAAGCCATCGGTTTACGCCCCGCATTACCCGCCCATCTCGCCGATCTTATGACCCGCGAAGAATTTATGAGCGAACGAAATAACGACCTTCAAGCTGTGCAAGATTTTGTACAAAAACACACCCGCGTCAAATAATGCCTTAAAGCCGATGAAACAAGAATTTCACATTCCCATTGACGAGACCATCGCCGTAGATGCAAAAGCGGCCAATATCCTCGCCGCGCAATCGGAACTATCAAAGCAAGCGATTAAACAAGCCATGAAAAAAGGGGCGGTTTGGATCGAAGACACTAAAGGCATCCGCAGACTGCGCCGTGCTGCTACCATCCCAGCACGCAACAGCACACTCCATTTCTACTACGCGCCTCATGTGCTGGACGAAGTGCCACTGACGCCAACCTTAATCGCGGATGAAGGTGATTACAGTGTTTGGAGCAAGCCACCCGTCATGCTGTCCCAAGGATCAAAGTGGGGCGATCATTGCACGATTAACCGCTGGATAGAGTCTAACGAGCCTTTTGAAACCCAGCCACAAAGAAACTGCTTTATCGTCCACCGTTTGGATCGCGCCGCAAGGGGGTTAATGTTGATCGCGCATAAGAAAAATGTGGCAGCGAAGCTGTCGGCTTTATTCGAAGAACGTAACATATCCAAATGTTACCGCATTATTGTGGAGGGACAATTTTCGGAAAATATACAAATTATGGATAGTGATATTGACGGCAAGACCGCTTATTCTTCTGCCTCACTCTTGACCTACAATGCCGAGAAAAACCGTTCGCTTCTTGAGGTCTCGATTAAAACAGGTCGAAAGCACCAAATCCGCATTCATATGAGTCACGCAGGATTCCCCATTGTCGGAGACATTTTGCATGGCATTGCAAGTGCAGATGATCCTCATCCCGAAGAGCTGCAACTCAGTGCCTTTTCTCTCGATTTCACTTGCCCGATTACTCAAAAATACAGAGAATATCGTTCGCAAGAACATTTACAATGGTAATGTCATAAAGTTAATTAGGTTCTGCAAAGGGTGTTGCACTTTTTCGTGGAGACCACTATTTGATCCAGCGGTTAATCGTGCAATGATCGCGCCGCTTTTATTATCTATAAGCCTTTGTGGAGGCTGTGATTTCTTGGAGCGAGTGAAGAGATTCGAACTCTCGGCCCCAACCTTGGCAAGGTTATGCTCTACCCCTGAGCTACACTCGCTCTCTCAAGAAATCAGTGGAGGCAATATATATCTTTGAGGATGAAATGCAAGTATAAAAATTAGAAATTTTAAAACATGTTTTTGATTTGTACTAAGGGGACTTTATAGCCGATAGGCTCATGGTTTGGAAAAAGTGAATAAATCATGATATTGGGCGTATTTTCGATTGGTTTTGTCATGCGTTCTGGAATTTCATAATGCATAAGGTCATCGTTGTTTTTCTTATCATCATAAACCAACATAAAAAGACGTTGATCACGGTAATATTCGACGCGGCAAACAATATCGGGAAGTATCGTGTCACTGACGAGCATAACATTTCCATCATGTAAAACGCCTAGCTCTATATTCATTATGATAAGTCCATGTCAAAGAGTGGATCTGTGCTCATGTTTGGTATGTTTTCCGGGGTGATATTGGTTTCTGGCAGAGCGGACATCAATTGCTCAAGTATAATTGTTTCTGCGCCCGGACGTGCGCCAAGCAAAGCGGTAACATTATCTGTGACACCAGCATCTGCAACGCTTTGGTTGTTGATTGGTGTTATATTTTTTTCTTCTAGTCTCTGAAGCAAATCCATTGCTTGCGTATCGGTTACCATGTTCATATTTCCCCACAGAGTTATGCATAGTGTAACATTGAAGTATTAATAGATCCTTATATAACATAATAAAAGTGGAAGTGCAAAAAGATTGTCATAACAAAACAATAGCTTGAGCGTGAAATTAATCGCTGGTGTTTTATATGAAAAAGACATAAATTCCTTGAATGACAACACTGATACCACTTCCGACCACATCTGATGCTCTATTGAAGAACCTTAAATCACTTGATGTTTCTTATTCTTTGCATACGCATGAACCGATTTTTACGGTGGAGGAAGGCATACATCTTAAGGCATCTATTCCTGGTATACATTGCCGAAACTTGTTTTTGCGCGATAAGAAGAAAAAGATGTTCTTGGTTGTTGCGGCGAATGAAACAAAAATTGATCTGAAGAAATTATCTTCTGTGATTGATTGTGGTCGTATTTCCTTTGGCTCTGCGGAACGTCTTTGGGATAATTTGGGCATACGTCAGGGATCGGTTAATCCATTTTGCATTATGAATGATAAGAATATGCAGGTTCGCATCATTTTGGATAAATATATGATGGATCAGCCATTGGTAAATTTTCATCCTATGGATAATGCAATGACAATAGGCTTAAGCCCCGCTGACCTTATACGATTTATTGAAGATACAGATCATAGAGCAGAGGTCTTTGATTTATCACCAGCCGCACCGGATGATACGTAACCAAAAGGTAACGCGTTAATAAGTTTTTTTCATAAGGGTTTTGCTTTTAGTAAAGTGATGCTCTAGTTTGCTTTTTGTAGTTACTGAAATGAAGAATAATTCTGGAGAAGTCATATGATAATTGGTGAACAAGGCTTACTGTCTGAACAATCACAGCAAGCGAGCCCTCAAGATATTATTTTTGATGTGACCGCGCAGGATTTTGAGCAACGCGTTATGGCGGCTTCTATGCAGGTACCTGTGATCGTAGATTTCTGGGCGCCACGGTGCGGCCCGTGTAAGCAATTGACGCCTGTTTTGGAGGCGGTCGTTATGGCCGCCGGTGGGCAGGTCTTAATGGCAAAGGTAAATATGGATGATAATCCTGAACTTGCGGAGGCGTTGCGTGTACAATCAGTGCCGATGGTTTTTGGATTTTTTCAAGGCCAACCCGTTGATGCGTTTTCTGGGGTACAGCCAGAAAGTAAAATCCGTGAGTTTGTAAATAAACTTATTACAGTGGCAAAAAGCGCACAGCCTGATGCGTTGGATGTAGATGCGGCACTAAAAGGTGCCGCCCAAGCATTGAACGAGGATGATGCCTCCACCGCGCATGCCATCTATTCCCAAATATTACAGCAAGATGCACTGAATGCGCAGGCTTATGTTGGCTTGGTGCGGTGCTTTATCGCGGCAGGGCAGATTGATCAGGCGGTGGCCATGGTGGATAATGCGCCTGAAGAGATATCAAAGGCCTCTGTCTTTGCGCAGGCACGTTCCGCGTTAGAATTGGCACAAATCGTGCCAGATTCATCCTTGGATGAAATTCGTGCGAAAATAACGAACGATCAGAACGATCACCAATCCCGCATTGATTTGGCGCAAGGCTTGTTCGCGGCAGGTGAAAAAGAGGCGGCGACAGATGCTTTGCTGGAATCCATTATAATAGATCGTGAATGGAACGACGGGGCGGCGCGTAAAGAGTTGCTGAAATTATTTGAGGCAATCGGCCATGCAGACCCCCTGGCCTTGGCGGCGCGGCGCAAATTATCATCAATTTTGTTTTCTTAAGAATAAAGGAGTAAGATAGAGTTATGAGTATAGAGATTGACCCAAAATTATTGGAAATTTTAGTATGCCCATTAACAAAGGGGCCGTTGAATTATGATGCGAAGGTGCAGGAATTGGTGTCGAAGCAGGCAAAATTGGCGTTTCCAATTCGTGATGGTATTCCCATCATGCTAGTTGATGAAGCGCGCTCTTTGGAGGAATAATGGTATGAGTCGTATTGAAAATACAGGTATGGGAACGGTTTGGAAAGTAAATACAACCAAGAAGAATCCTGCTGTGCAGAAGACGAAAGAGACGCAGGAAAGTGAAGAACATCAAGGCTCTGAAAATCCATCGCGTGAGACCAGTGATTTTTCAGAAAAGCAAAAATCTAAAACGCAGGGTGTTTATAATAAAACAGGTAAAATAGAGCCTTTGGATGATGATCATCCAAGACTTGACGAGATGGGATAAAATCGGTTAGATAACCCTATGAATGCGCAGCCAAGAACATTACTGCTTCTAAACCTGCTCCTTATATGCCCCTGAGCGGCAATGAGGCATTTGATATGCCTGTGCGACAGGGGACAAATTATTATCCAAACAATTATTAGAACAAGATTGAGTGCGCGATAAAACCGTTCACGCGCATCTGAATTATTAGGAACTTAGCCATGAGCAAAGCATTAGATATAGTAAAAAACGATCCCAATCGCGTCATTATTTTTGACACAACCCTTAGAGATGGTGAGCAATCACCCGGCTGTGCCATGAATCTGGAGCAAAAAGTTAAAATGGCTGGGATTTTGGATGATCTGGGTGTTGATGTGATTGAGGCTGGCTTTCCTGTCGCGTCTGCTGGTGACTTTAAGGCGGTAAACGAGATCGCAAAAACGGTTAAGAATGCCATTGTTTGCGGACTGTCTCGCGCCATAAAAGGGGATATTAGAGCCTCTGGTGAAGCGATAGAGCCAGCGGAGTTTAAGCGTATCCATACATTTATTTCAACATCGCCGCTGCATATGAAATATAAATTACAGATGTCTCCTGATGATGTTTTGGAAGCAGTAAAAGAGAGTGTGACTTTTGCGCGTGATTTTACCGATGATGTAGAGTGGAGCGCAGAGGATGCGTCTCGTACCGAGGATGATTTTTTGTGCCGTTGTGTTGAGGCCGCAATTACCGCAGGGGCAACAACGGTAAATATTCCTGATACAGTTGGCTATGCGATGCCAGAAGAAATGGCCGCGAAAATCGCAATGTTGGTGGAGCGTGTCCCGAATATTGATCAGGCGATTATCTCTATGCATTGTCACAATGATTTGGGCGTTGCGGTTGCAAATTCATTGGCAGGTCTGGCCGCAGGTGCGCGTCAGATTGAATGTACGATTAATGGTATTGGGGAGCGTGCGGGTAATGCGGCCTTGGAAGAGGTTATCATGGCACTGCGCACGCGTCAGGATATTTTGTCTTTTACGAATAATATTGATACGACCTTAATTACGAAGGCCTCAAGAACCCTATCCACGATTACGGGTTTTTCAGTGCAACCGAATAAGGCGATTGTTGGGGCAAATGCCTTTGCACATGCCAGTGGCATTCATCAAGATGGTATGTTGAAAAACGCCAATACGTACGAGATTATGACACCTGAATCTGTTGGTTTAACGGAAAGTAAGTTGGTGATGAGTAAACATTCTGGCCGCCATGCTTTCCGCGAGAAATTGAAAGATCTGGGTTATGAGCTTGGCGATAATGCGCTAAATGATGCTTTTTTACGGTTTAAAAATTTGGCAGATCGTAAAAAAGAAGTTTTTGAAGATGATTTAATTGCATTGGTAGACGATGAAATTACAAGCGAAAATTATAATACTCAGTTTGTGTCCTTGCAAGTGCAGGCTGGAACGTCTGGCCCGCAAACAGCTGATTTATGTTTGAAAATTGATGGTGTAGAGAAATGTGCTTTTGTGGAGGGGAATGGGCCAGTTGATGCGATTTTCTGTGCGATCCGTGAGCTTGTGCCGCATCCTGATGCATTGTTACAGCTTTATCAGGTGCATGCGGTCACTGGTGGAACGGATGCGCAAGCAGAAGTGACTGTGCGTTTGGAAGAAAATGGTAAGATCGTAAATGGATCAGGTGCAGACGCGGATACGCTGGTGGCTAGTGCACGCGCCTATGTTCATGCACTTAATAAGTTGTTGTCCAAGCGCGATACCTTTAATCCGCAGACGGCGGTAGGCTAAGTTGGCGTTGTATTGTCACAAAAACATCTTCGAACATTTCTGTGGTGAGGCGACCTGTATTGGTATTATAGCGAGAGCAATGATAGCTATCGATGAGTTGCATGTTATCGTCTAGATCATGGACGGCGTTATGCGCAAACTTAAATGCAGATTGCTTATGCCCCGTGGCTTTTAAAACCGCTTTGTGCGAGACGAGGCCAAGGCTAAGTATGATTTTTAGTCTTGGCATGGTTGCCATCTCTGTTTTTAARAAYTGYATACAGGTGTCAATTTCTTCTCCTGTGACTTTATTTTGCGGCGGGACGCATTTAACSGCGTTGGTTATGCGTGCGTTAATAAGTTCTAGTCCATCATCTATATGCGCTTTATATTCTCCTGCTGCAAAACCGAATTYGAGAAGGGTCGCGTAAAGCAAGTCCCCWGCGTAATCGCCGGTAAACGGTCTGCCTGAAAAATTGGCACCTTTYAGCCCYGGMGCAAGCCCGATAATCAGGAGTTCCGCATTTTTCGGGCCAAAAGAAGGGACTGGCGCATTGTATTTATCAGGGAATTTTTTTCGGTTTTCGTCTATAAAYTCTTTTAAGCGYGGGCATAAATTACAATTAATATCGGGGAGAAGCTCAAACATCCTGCTATCATCGTYATRGAGYGGATTTCGTCAAGTKCCTTTTATATTANGATTTATGTATATATTAGCCTTGCATTTGGCGTARAGACACACTATAAACGGTAAAATTCTATAATTGATRTTATATAAAGGCACAAAATYATGGCACGTGTTACCGTTGAAGATTGTATTGAAATAGTCGAAAATCGTTTTGAATTGGTTATGATGGCCTCGCTACGCGCGCGTAAAATCGGATCTGGTGCAGCGCTGACTGTCGAGCGCGATAATGATAAGAAAACCGTGATATCTTTACGTGAAATTGCTGGTGAAACAGTAAGTGTTGAGGCATTAAAAGAAGAGATGATAACCAATTATCAACGTTACTTGCCACAAGAGAGCGAAGAAGAAGATGTTGTTCTTATGGACGGCGAACAGGAGTGGGCAGATATCGCAACCACTTCAGGGATCTATGCAGATGAAGAAGCCGGTGTTTCTTCGGAAGAAAAAGATAGCAGTGAAACTAGTGATACAGGTAAAGAGCCATCTTTGGGTGATATTGCTGGTGTTTAGTTCCGGTACTTAGATTGATGTATTATTAAAAGCCGGGCAATTTATGTCCGGTTTTCTCTTGTATAGAAAATAATTGGTCGCTCTATAAAATCGTGGTAGTTTGAAAAGAAAATAGCGCGATGGGTGGTAGTTGAAAATCAATGCAACAATTAGAAAAACTTCTTGATACAATTCGCGCTTATCAGCCGGACTTTGATTTTGAAACGGTCAAAAAAGCTCATACATATGCAAAAAAAATGCATGAAGGACAATTTAGATCTTCTGGTGAGCCGTATTTCACGCATCCGGTTGAGGTTGCACAAATCTTGGCTGAAATGGGAATGGATGTCACAACGATTGTGACGGCAATCTTACACGACACGGTTGAGGATACGGATGCAACCCTTGAAGATCTGGAAAAACATTTTGGAAAATCGGTTTCTGATTTGGTGAACGGGGTCAGTAAGTTGACCCGGATTGAAAGCCAGACATTAGAGGGTAAGCAGGCCGAGAATTTCCGTAAACTTCTATTGGCTATGTCGGAAGATATTCGGGTGTTATTGGTGAAGCTGTCGGATCGCTTGCATAATATGCGGACGATGGGTGGTATTAAGAACGCGGATAAACGCCGCCGTATCTCGTTGGAAACATTGGAAATATATGCGCCGTTGGCCGAACGCGTTGGTGTGCACTTTATTAAGGAAGAGCTAGAGGATCTATGTTTTGAGCAGGTTAATCCTGAAGCAAGAGAAAGCATTACAAACCGTCTGTCTTATCTAAGGAAAGAGGGCATTGATGTTGTTGATGACATTATAGAAGAGCTGACGAAAATATTATTGGATGCTGGTGTTAAGGCTGAGGTTACCGGTCGGGAGAAAACTCGTTATTCTATTTGGAAGAAGATGCAGCGTAAAAATGTCGCGTTCGAGCAATTATCAGATATTATGGCGTTTCGCATTATTGTTGATAAATTGGAGGATTGTTATCTGGTTCTGGGGACGATCCATGGAAAATACCATTCTGTTCCCGGACGTTTCAAGGACTATATTTCTACGCCAAAGCCAAATGGCTATAGATCTATTCATACGACAATTATGGGGCCGCGCCGCCAACGTATCGAGGTGCAAATCAGAACACATGATATGCATGATGAGGGTGAATTGGGTGTTGCCGCGCATTGGGCATATAAGGGCACCAATCAGCCGCAAGAGCGTGATGTAACAAAATACCGCTGGTTGCGGGAGTTGTTAGAGATCTTAGAACAAGAACAAAAGCCGGAAGATTTCTGGGAGCATACAAAACTAGAGTTATTTCAGGATCGGGTGTTTGTTTTTACGCCGCAAGGGGATTTGATTGAGCTACCTAACGGTGCGACACCGGTCGATTTTGCGTATGCTGTGCATTCAGCGATTGGTGATAAATGTGTTGGTGCAAAAATTAATGGGCGGATTGCGCCGCTTAATTCGTGTTTGATGAACGGTGATCAGGTTGAGGTGATTACGGCAAAAACACAAAACCCTTCTCCAACATGGGAGCGTTTTGTGGTGACGGGTAAGGCACGTTCGCATATTCGTAAATATATTCGAAATCAGCAGCGTGATGAATTTATAATTCTTGGTAAGGCGATGATTCAAAAAGTTTTTCGCCAAGAGGGATATGATTTTTCTGAAAAAGCAATCACAGGTACGTTAAAACATTATCGTCTTGAGGGGTGTGATGATGTTTATGCAAATATAGGGTCTGGTGTGTTTGTGGCACGCGATGTCTTTAAACAAATATTCCCAAGCCATCAGGTGGAAATTGTGAAGCGCCCATCTGAACATATGGATCAGGCTGTTATGGTGCGTGGTGGAGCTTCTGACGGCCCAATGCCGATCAAGGGGCTTATCCCCGGTATGGCGATGCATTTTGCGCGGTGCTGTCATCCATTGCCCGGCGACCGTATTGTCGGTATTGTTACCACTGGTAAAGGCGTGACCATCCATACGATTGATTGTGAGACCTTGGAAACATTTGCTGATACGCCAGAGCGTTGGTTGGATGTATCGTGGGGTGATAATGATGAAGAGACAGCACAAGTTGGGCGTTTGTTTATTACCATGGCGAATGAAACAGGTGCCTTGGGAAATTTTACTACGGTGATTGGTCGTAATGGCGGTAATATTACTAATTTTAAGATCACAAACCGTTCTCTCGATTTTTGGGAAATGAATTTGGATATTTTTGTTAAAGATACTAAACATCTGAATAATATTATTGCGGCTTTGCGCGCGACACCTGAGATTATTTCTGTGGAGCGTGCACGTGGGCGATAACGTTTTCTTTAAATTAGGCGAATGGATTTAGTGGTGCTTGTACCAAGGCCTCAAAGGGAAAATTCAGTTTCTCACGTCCACCAAGTTCATATAGCTCTATAATACAAGTAGAGATTACAATTTCTCCGCCAGCTTTTTTAATCAAATCACCTGTTGCTTTCATTGTGCCACCCGTTGCCAGAAGGTCATCCATAATGGCAACACGTGCGCCGGATGTGATAAGGGATTTTTGTATTTCAATTGTATCAGTGCCGTATTCAAGATCGTATTCTTGGCTAATAAGCTCACCAGGAAGTTTCCCCTTCTTGCGTACCATACCAAAGGGGAGGTTTAATTGTTGCGCGACAGGTACACCGGTTAGAAAGCCACGTGATTCAATGCCTAGAATAATATCTGCGTTTGTTGCCTTTACGCGGGCACTTAAATCATCAATAAGATCCAGCCAAATAGTAGGTTTTTTGAGCAATGATTGTATGTCGTAGAAGTTGATGCCTTCTTGTGGGAAGTTTGGGACAACATCAATGTGTTTCAGTAGTGTCATAAACGGCGTTCTTTCGTGTTTTTTGCGCATAGATAGTATTTTTTCTTTTCACAGCCGTGTATCTTTGTATAGTGTAGCGGGTGAAATGTAACTAGGGTACTGTATAGGCAATGTTTAGAAGGCGCAAATCTTTAACTCTACTGCAAACGACGAAAGAGTTACTCTGGCCGTCTATGGGGTGGAAACGTGCGCTTATTTATACAAAAAATAGATTAATCCGTCTGTCTGATACAACGCATAGCATCGCTTTGGGGTTGTCTATTGGTATGGGTGTGTCCTTCACGCCTTTACTTGGAACTCATTTTATTCAAGCAGGTATTCTGGCGTGGATATTTCGAGGGAATGTCTTCTCGGCGATGATGGGCACGTTTGTTGGTAATCCGTGGACATTTCCGTTTTTTTGGTGGGGTGGTTTTTCCCTTGGGCGGTATTTCTTTGACCTATGGGGGATCGAAGGGGCGGGTGACCTGCCTGATGAGTTAACGGTCTCCATTGCTTTGGACATGATGATGACAGAGCCTATGACACTATTTATGCCATGGATGCTCGGTGGTTATATGCTGGTTGTTTTGACCATTCCTTTTAGCTATCCAATTTACTTTCTTTTGATTAAGGGTGCGAAAGCGGCGCGTGCCAGAGTAATTAAGCGTAAGCAGGAAAAATAATCTAGGGGGTCTTATGATTATTGGAATTGGTATCGATCTAGTTGATATACGGCGCATTCAAGAAATTTTGGAACGCCATGGTAGGCGTTTTGAAAATCGGTGCTTTACGGATATTGAGCAGGAAAAGGCCGCAAAGCGACGCGGCGTAGAACAGGTGGCTGCAACTTATGCCAAACGTTTTGCCGCGAAAGAGGCGTGTGTAAAGGCGTTGGGGACTGGTTTTATAAATGATATAATGATGAAGGATATTGGCGTTGTGGAGGGTGAGAACTCTCGCCCTTCTTTAGTTCTAAGTGGTGGTGCATTGTCACAGTTAAATAAGTTAGTCCCCGAGAACATGCGTCCTGTTTTGCATTTATCTTTAACGGATGAGCCACCCTACGCGCAGGCCTTTGTCGTGATAGAAGCCTCTCCTTTTTAGAATTGTTCGTAAAGCGTGGCGGTGGTTATTCTCCGCTGGATTTTCGCCTGTTTTTCCTGTACACCCTTTTACTATGTCAGATAAAATTGAAAATATAGTGGATGCGCCGGATCAAAATGATGATCAAGAGCAAAAAAAGCCTATCCTTATTGAAAAGGGTGAAATCAGTGAGTTTATGAAAACGGCATTGGTTGCGGTTTGTATTGCTTTACTTATTCGTTCGGTTTTGTTTGAGCCATTTCATATTCCTTCCGGTTCAATGAAGCCGACATTACTGGTTGGTGATTATTTATTCGTAAATAAGCCTGCTTATGGCTACAGCCGATACTCTTTCCCATTTGGCATTGCGCCGATTGAACAGCGCCTTTGGCCTGAAGAGCCAGCGCGCGGTGATGTGATTGTGTTTGCGTTACCGATCAATACCAGTATTGATTATATTAAGCGCGTTGTTGCCTTGCCTGGTGAAACGGTTATGGTTCGTCGAGGGCGGCTTTTTATTAATGATGAACTTGTCCCGCGTGAACTGGTTGGTGAAATAATGCTAGAAAAGGCCAGCGGCGCAACGCTGCCAGCTCTAGAATATATTGAAACACTTCCAGGCGGGGTGAAACATCGTATTTATGAAGAATCCGATATGGGGCCATTGGATGATACTGATTTATATACCGTGCCAGAGGGGCATTATTTTGTGATGGGTGATAACCGTGATAATTCACAGGATAGTCGCGTTTCAGAAAGAGTCGGTCCGGTTCCATTTGAGAATATTGTTGGTCGCGCGGATTTTCTGTTTTTCTCTACAAATGGTTATGCAGGCCTTTTAGAGTTTTGGAAGTGGCCGTGGAGTATACGCTATGATCGTCTTGCCATGGATATTGATCCGGTTCGCGATGTTAAGACAAGCGATAAGTAAAGGGGTGGGCTTTGAATGATAAAGTCAGGCACAGAACTTCAAGATATCATTGGATATTCTTTTAAGGATGAAACTTTATTGCAGACTGCATTGACGCATTCCAGTACAGGTCAGGATGAAAATTATGAACGCCTTGAGTTCCTCGGTGATCGGGTGTTGGGTCTTGCGATTGCATCTTTGCTATTTAGAAAGTTTCCCAATGAAAAGGAAGGCGATCTTGCAAAACGCCTTGCATTTTTAGTGCAAGGAGAAACGTTGGCAAAGCTTGCTACACAGATTAATCTAGGGGATTATATAATATTTTCAGATGCGGAGCGCGATGCTGGCGGCGCAAAGAATGATCATATTTTGGCTGATGTGTTTGAGTCCGTGATTGGTGCATTATATCTTGATGGTGGGTTTGTACCATGTTACGCCTTGATCGAGACACAGTGGGAAGGGGTTTTGGGTATGATGACAAAACCTCCTCAACATCCCAAAACGGAAATACAGGAATGGGCGCAGGCGCAAGGGTTAGCTTTACCGCATTATGATATTATTGGGCAGAGTGGCCCAGATCATGTGCCGATTTTTGAAATTCAGCTGACGATTAAAGGGCATGAGCCGGTTACGGCAAAGGGGCGTTCGCGCGCGGAGGCCGAAAAGTTGGCTGCAGAATATTTTATGGAGGGTGTGTGCACATCCTGATTTTGTGAAAAGAAAAATTATGACTGAAGAAAATGATTTAGGGGATACACGTTGCGGGTTTGTTAGTGTTATTGGTTTAACCAATGCAGGAAAATCGACGCTAATTAACAAGATGGTGGGATCGAAAGTCTCGATCGTATCGCGTAAAGTACAAACAACACGCACGCGCATTTTGGGCATGGCTGCATATGAAAAAACGCAAATTGTATTGATTGATACGCCTGGAATTTTTAAGCCCAGAAAAACCTTGGAAAAGGCGATGGTAACGGCGGCGCTGTCCAGTTTGGAAGATGCTGATTTTATCGTGCATTTGATTGATGTTGCGATTAAAAATCCACTTGAGCAAAATAAAATGATACTCAAATCATTGGCAAATGAAAAGAATGTTATTTTGGTTTTGAATAAGGTTGATAAAATCCCAAAGCCATTATTATTGAAGTTAACGCAAGAATTTAACGAAGAATTTCCGTATATATCGACCTTTATGTTAAGCGCGTTAAGCGGTATGGGTGTTAAGGATTTATCCGCATATTTGGCCGGTATTTTGCCATGCCAGCAGTGGATATATCCAGAAGATCAGATGAGCGATATGCCGATGCGCCTTATGGCGGCGGAAATAACGCGTGAGAAAATATTTCATTTATTACATCAAGAAATTCCATATGCTGTTTTTGTGGAAACGGAAACATGGGAAGATTTTGATAATGGCAGCGTTAAAATAACTCAACTTGTTTATGTCGAGAAAGAAAGTCAAAAAAGCATTATGCTTGGTAAAAATGGCTCTAAAATTAAAGCAATAGGGCAGAGCTCCCGCGAGGAATTAGAAGAGATAATGGGGCAGCGGGTTCATTTGAAAATTTTCGTGAAAGTTCAAGGGAATTGGGCAGAACGCGTTGAGAATTATACAATGTTTGGCTTGGATATTCCGCGTTAGTTTTGCTTGTGTTGTGATCATGGAATCGTCATGAAAATTTCAGTTTGTGGATAAAGGTTTCTTTTATTTTTATCCGATAGCGAAAATTTTATGTTCCTGATAGATTGTAGATCTTAGTTAGAGATTTAGAGAAAAGTATTTTACATCAGTGTTTTGCATGGATGTGAGCCCTTTTGTTTGTATTATTGGAGGATTAAAATGAGTTGGACTGATGATCGCGTATCCATTTTAAAGAAGTTATGGGGGGATGGGCATACTGCTGCGGAAATTGCTAAAAAACTTGGTGGTGTAACGCGCAATGCTGTGATTGGGAAGGCACACCGTTTGAAACTTTCAAATAGAGTTTCTCCTATTCAGCAGAATAAAAAACCAGCCAATAAAAATACGCAGCGCAAAGCACCTGTAGAAAAAGTGAAGGTTGTTGCCGCTTCGTCTACGGTAAAGACGGTTTCTGCTTCTAGTGGGAAGGATAGTCCAGCTTCATCAGGAGCATTATATAGTCTATTGGATTTAAAACCGCGTATGTGCCGTTGGCCTTCTGGTGATCCGCGCGAAGAAGGCTTTGGTTTTTGTGGTGAGACGAGTATTTCCGGTATTCCGTATTGTGAAGAGCATGCGAAGATTGCGTATCAGGCTGCCACGCGCAACCGTATTCTTGGTGCGCATAAAGATGTGCGAGCAGTACGTGGCGCGTCAGAAGTGAAGAAGGCTGCTTCTGCTAGCTAGAGTTTTTCCTAAATTATGAACAATAAAAAGCGACCGGAGTATTGGGTCGCTTTTTTATTTGTTTCGGCATTTCGGTATTGTTTAGGTTATGGTGGCGGGGAACAGTCGATATTTCCTAGATTTGAAAACCCAGTTAAGTACTCTCCAGCGGGGCAGTTTGCCGCGGGCATTGTCCAGCCGACTTGACGACAAACTACTTGATTATCTTGAATTGCATAGGCCGCTTCATTGGCATTTGGACAAGTGGATCCACCACCACTAGCGATTGTCCCTGCAATTCTGGCGGGGATAACACATGTTGTTGAGTCTGCGCCATTACCGCAATACTCAACGCCACTAGTTGTAACTTCTGCACTTAAATTATCGTTGATATGTAGGCGTTCTGCCGGGTCAGTTAGCCCAATCCCAACAAAGCCTCTATTGGTGTTATAAATCCATGATTCACCAATTGGAACTTGTGCAGAAAGCGAGCGTGTCCAAAGAGGGTTGTTTTGTGGACGATTAAAAATTAACAAATCATCATTATAATTTGAATTATCCGCCAGAGATCTTATGCCTTGTACAAATATTGCATCATTATTATCGCAATTTTCTTTCTCAACAATTATACCTGCCGCGGACGGGCCAGGCGGTGCGGCTACATCTGGATCTCCCATAATTATAGCCGGTATAAGGCAATCATCAATTATTATGCCTGCTTGTGTATAGCCCCCACGGCTATTTTCTCCGTGAGAGAATAAAGTATAATGTGCGGAATCATCGGGTATGACAACACTGATGCCGTTCTCATCTTCAACGCGTATCGCACCTGTGTGCGGGTTTGCTGGATTTTCCAGGTTATGCCAGCTATACGTCATATGCTCTGTGACTGCATAAGAAAGGTAGACGCCATATCCATCTTTTCTATGTGCCTCAACGAAGGGTGTGTCAATAACCTCGTTGTAGAGCGTGCGGAACGGAATAATACCAATCATGACCACATCAGGCTGTCCATTTTGATCGCCGTCACGGCTAAAATTGGTTGTGCAGGATATATTCAGTGGAGTTGCGGCGCAGTTATCTGGGTTGGCCGTAATATTTGCGTCTGTTCGGCATCTTTCCAAGCCATAATTGGCATCACCAGGAACAAGTGTCGGGTCTGCTGGGCAGGGATATCTCTTCTGCACAACAAAAAATTCTCTCAAGGCTGTTTGTGACATATCTGTATTTTCAAGTGTCATTTCGTACTCGCCATTGATTGTATAAACCCTCACAAGCTCCGCCAGCATAAGCATTGTAAGGCCGGAAATCATCATTACCAAAGCAAGTTCGAACAGTGTAAAACCGGCTTGCGTTTTGTGGTTCTTAATTTTGACTTTTTGCATTACTTATATTCTCCTGAGGTTAATCCACTTGGGCAACGCAGGGGCAGCTTGTCCAGACATCATAATCAGGACTGCCGTAGTCCCAGCATTGATTGGTTGGTGATGATCCACATGAGCAGATCTTTCCAACTTTATGTTCGCTACCGCCATAGGGGAATTCTTCTGAGCTAGGCGTGCCCGCACTTCTCCATGTGCAGGTGTGGCAATTATCTGCAACAAGGTCCCAGTCTCCCTGTAATTCCCAGTTGTTAGTGGTGCAATCCCATTCTCTTAGATACTCAACGCCAGTACCTTCCAGTCCAGCACCGCAAGCAAGTGTGATTGAACTTGTAAGGGTTGTATCGCAAGTACATGCTGGTGCTGGTGGGCTATGTGGTGTTGCCGGTCCCCATGCACCTGGATCAGGAAGGCCGCCAGTCGTTGTTCCAGGGCATATCCAGCTTGTTGTATCAATGCCGCTTACGCCAGCCTCTGGCCCATATATGCTGTTCCAGCTGTTGGTGGTGCCTGTTGCGCAATAAGACCTGACAACAGTGTCGGTGTTCACAGGGCATGCACAATCAGTCGCATCGGTCGTGGTCGGGGTGGCTGGTACAACAGGTGTGTCACCTGAGCATGTGACATCAAAGGTATGGTAAACAGTTCCGATTAATCCGGTTGTACCGCTCGTGCTATTTGTCTCATCGTAATATGAGTTACAGCTTTGTGTCGTGTTTAGTGTGTATGGTGCACAGCCACACAATTCATTGGTATCAAGAACGGTACTCCAATAATGCGCTGTTTGCGGGCATGTGTGCTTTCTAATACGAATTCGTGTGCCGGATAATCCACTAGGGCAAGAATATGTGTAAAGTCTATAATCTTCACGACACCAACAATCATGATATTGGTTACTGTTACCGGGGTCGGCGCCGTTGTAGGACGTTTCCACAGGCCATGGGCTGCCAGCAGTCGGGTTGCTGGGGAAGTTATTCCAAGGATAGCGTCTCTCATGTGAGCGTTTAAGATCCCAAGTTCCTGCTTCACATTGATAGTTATCGCGAACTTGTGAGCCTGATGAGCCTGGGCCGCAGTCTTCAATTGTGCGTGTTTCCGCATTGATCTGGTTGATCATGGCATTGACTTGGCCCACAGTTGAAAATCCGGCTATTTGTGCGGTGAAATAGGCCGCATCATAATTTGTAATTTTGCGACATTCACCTGAATAGAGATATGCGTAAACCCCATCGGCCGTGTCAGGTACAGCCCCTGTTCCACCGCAAGTTTTTGGTAAGTTTTCCGGGTCACATCTAGGCCTTGGCGCGGAGGCACATTCAACATTACCATTTGTATCAACACCGGTTATAAATGTATTATTAGGGCAGGAAATATAGATTTCATCATCGCAAATAGGGGCACCATTTTCAATACCGACCAAAAATTCATCTTGTACTCCGGGTATATAGCAGCTCATCCCGGATCCGGGCACTGTTGTTGCTTCAAATCGTGGTGGGGAAGCTTGGGCCGTTAAATTACCTGCAAAAAGACGCGGTGCAAAACATTTCGTTGGGTCTGTCGCATCGTACTCACAGATGGTTTCAGAATGGAAACGACCTTCATTAACATTGTCGGCATCTGATGCAATAATTGAACCGCTCTCTGCGGAAAATGTGCGTACAGAGGCCTGTTCTGCGGCGCTAAGATCCGTTGCCATAGTGGAGCCAACCGCAATGTTAGAGGCATTTTTAAGGTGTATTTCGTCCAGATTTGCTTCTGATACTTGCCATTCAGATAATGCAATGCCACTGAAAAATCCAAGACGATCATCAAAATTTTCATCAATTTCACCGGATAAAAAGGTGGAGTCTATGTCACAGTTTTCTTGTTCCAAAAGAGTTCCACTTAGGCATGCTGCGCTTGTTAGGCCGGATTTGGTTGTGCCACCATATTGATTTTGGCCGTGGGTCAAAACGATAAAATGGGCTTTGTCGGCAGGCTCAATGATTGTTGTATTAGTTTTATCAACAATACTGATTCCACCGCCAGCCAAATCGAATGTTGCACTTGATGTTAAAGCTAAGGTAACAACGTAATCAAGGCGATTTAGATATCTATCAAATGAAACGGATTCTTGTAAATTGAGTGCTTTAAAGGGCAAAGATCCGCTTAGAACTGTTTCACCCGCAGCATTTCCAGTACCTGTATATGTACATGTGCCGCCGACACATGTTCCAAATGGATGCACTGTGCAGTCTTCATGGCCATAGGTTAGATCTCCAGGTACTGCTGTTTCTGATGCAGGGCATGGGTAACGTCCATGGACAGATCTAAATCTTCCAAGTTCATCAACACTGGAATCCACATTTGCTTCTGTTCTGTCCCAGTCTGTTTTTATGCGCTGGGTATGATAAATTGAAATGGCTGGCGCAATGACCAGTCCAATTAAAACCAGTACGATAGCAAGCTCAATTAAAGAAAAGCCGTGCTCATTATTTGGCTTCTTTATGGGATTGGTATTGTACATATTATTTCTCCACTTGCATTAATACCTGAAATTAATTCCCCTGGGTCGCAGCTTCCATCTGGATTTCCGCTATTTCCACTAAGGACGGACGTATCGACTTGTAATGCTATACCATCAATAGGTTCTCCTTGCTGTGGTAGGGGGATGGGGTTCCCATTTTCATCGGTTGTTCCGTAAACGGGTGAGTTACAATAAACCTGACTATCTGCGATTCGCATAACTGCTTGTGTTCCTGCCATATTATCACCGCTTGGGTCGCATTTCATCGCATCCATTGTTCCAGTGATCAGCTCAGGATCAAAGCAGTCATTGCCTATACTGTCACATATTTGATCAGATTGTAATCTGCCGTCCGTGCGAATATTACCAACAACCTCAATGGTTGCTTGTGGTGATGCGGTGCCAATACCAATGCGGGTTGACATTGTTAGCAGATATGGATTGTAGGTCGGGTGCGGGAACCATATTTGCTCAGGTAGAGAATCTTGCGCACGGGTCATATCATCAAAGAAATTAAAGCCAGGTACTTCACTGAATGCAGAGGATGCATCATCAATGGGATTTTGATCGTAGAAAAATATATCATCAAAGTCACAGTTTTCGTGCTCCCAACCTGTTGCTGCGCCGCCGCATGCCTGAATCAGTATTCCGTCTTTTGTATAACCACCAACACCTGTGAGACCTGTAGAGAATAAAAAGAAATCAACGTTAGCGGTTTTTTCGTTGGGCACGCCGTCATCGGCAAGAGTTGGAGCAGTCCCATTTTCTATTCTTATCTGGATGGCACCAGGATTATCAACGGCCTCTACGCGTATTGTCCCGTTATTTGCCAGAAATGTTGTTTCTTCGGTTTGCTCAAAGGTGACGGCATAAATAATTTTATTACCCCAGAAATCTAATGCGTGTTCCTGCGGTATTTTAAGTGTTGAAAAAGGTACTGCACCGATAATAACGGCGTCGGTTGTATTGTCTGTTTTACAAATACCCTCGGTCGCCGGCCATAATGGACTTGTGCATAGCTTTATGTTTGCCAAGACGGCGCAATCGCCTGATGCGCCAAAATCCGGATCACTTTCTTGTAGGGTAAAACTGGCAGGACATGGATAGTCGAAATTTCCACCACCGTAGAATTGATTGATAGCACTTTCTGTGTTCGCTAAAGAGCCTCTGGTTCTATTCCTACTCTCTTGTATAAGTTCTATTTTATAGGCTTGCATAAGTGGTAGAGCTATAAGGCCAATGACGATTAAGCCGATTGCAACCTCGATAAGGGTTAACCCATCTTCGTTGCGCGTTGTATTGTTGGTTGTGTTTAATACACAAGATAGATATTTATTTAACATAAGTAACCCTAGGTCCATACAAAAGTATATACAGAGCATATAATATCATGAATTTAGTTAAAATTTTATGAAACTTGCAAGCATTTGTTTGCATAGTAGTTTGAAGTGTCAGGTGTTTTATGCTGATTTAGCCGATAATTTGAAGGTCAACAGCTTCCCGTCCTTTATCAACAAGCTTCAAGGTTACGCGAACACGTTGTCCTGCTTCCAGTTCGTCCATTTCTAGTTTATCGAGAAGTGTTTTGTGAATAAAGATATCTTTCATGCCATCATCGGGGATGATAAAGCCAAAGCCTTTTTCGGGTTTGTACCATTTGACCAATCCACCCATAGTGATGGTGCCCGTCTCTTCATCCACTTCTGGCATCGTGCTGATAGATCCTTTATCCAGAACCTCGATTACTTCGCGAACCTGACGCCCTTTGCTGCCATTAAAGACTTTGCACATGAGAATTGCGCCCTCACCAATTGAATGCAATCCTGCTTGTTGCAGGGTGGTGATATGTAAAAATGCATCAAAATCGCCTTCATCAGGGACAAGAAAGCCGAAGCCTTTTGCGCCATTGAACCATTTAAGGTGCATTTTGACTATGGAGAGTTCCTCTTCTGGAGATGAGGATTGAACGTTATCTTGCAACATTTAAGAACGCCTTTACTTTAAACTTAGAAATACTAATCAGAACGATTACGCAGAGAGGTGACCGATAAGCCAAGTAAGCATAATGCATTATTTCTTGTATAAAATCCAGTGACTTTTGTTGCGTGCATACGATGTTGTTCATTTCTTATGAAAAGAATGTTATTGCAGCATATGTTTTATTCCGTGCTGTTTTGTCTTATGATACAATAAAGAAGGGTTGGGAGGCTCGATCAAGTACATGACAGATCAATCGTATTTATGGCTTAAAAATTATCCCTCTGGTGTTGATTGGGATATGGATATTGAGGTGAAGCCTGTTTTTTCTATGTTGCAGGAAACAGCCGAGAAATTCCCAGATTATCCAGCATTTGATTTCCTAGGGAAGAAGTATAATTGGCATGAAATATATGATTTATCGCGTCATATGGCGAAAGGACTTCAGGATGACGGTGTTAAGAAAGGGCAAAGAATTGGTTTGTTTTTGCCGAATTCTCCGTACTTCATCGTATCGTATTTCGCAGTATTAATGGCCGGCGCAACGGTTGTTAACCTTAATCCTCTTTATGCCGAAGACGAGTTGTCTCATTTGATTGAGGATAGTGAAGTTGATTTGGTCGTAACGCTGGATATTGCTATGTTGTACGACAAGATGGAAAAAATGCTGCATGCTACTCGTTTGAAGAATATAATTATTTGCTCTTTCGTCGATGTTTTGCCCTTTCCAAAAAATATTTTGTTCCCTGTGTTTAAACGCAAGGAAATGGCGATTATAAAATCGGAGAAGCGGATCATACGTTTTTCTGATTTAATAGATAATGATGCAAGCGTGGAGATACCGTCTATTGATCCGCTAAATGATATTGCTGTCCTTCAATATACGGGTGGGACGACAGGTTTGCCTAAGGGCGCAATGCTGACCCACCAAAATATTTATGCGAACGCTGCTCAGGCACAGGCATGGTTCTATCAAATAGAGGTGGGCCAAGAAAAAATGCTTGGGGTGTTACCGTTCTTTCATGTCTTTGCGATGACTGCAGTGATGAATTTTAGTGTAATTAATGCGCTGGAGATTATTGCAACGCCACGTTTTGATTTGAAAGATACTTTAAAGATCATTCAAAAGAAAAAGCCAGGTGTGTTTCCTGCTGTTCCGGCTATTTATAGTGCGATTAATAATTCTCCTTTGCGGGGTAAGTATGATCTGTCATCGGTTAAATATTGTTTATCTGGGGGTGCGCCATTGCCTATGCCGGTGAAAGAAAAATTTGAAGAAATAACTGGAAGTGTGGTAATCGAGGGTTATGGATTGACCGAAAGCTCGCCGGTTGTGTGTGGTAATTTGATTGAAGGCATGTATAAGGAAGGCTCAATCGGCTTACCTTTTCCGCGCACTATTATTGAGATTATTGATATAGAGGACAAGAAGACGCATATGCCTATCGGTCAGCGGGGAGAGCTGTGCATTCGTGGGCCTCAAGTGATGAAAGGGTATTTGAACAATCCTGAGGCTACGGCCGATGCCCTACGTAAGACAGAAGATGGTGATTTACGTCTTTATACGGGGGATATCGCGATTATGGACGAGGATGGCTATATCTTTATCGTGGATCGCTTGAAAGATATGATTATTACCAATGGGTACAACGTGTATCCAAGAAATGTAGAGGAGGCAATTTACAAGCATCCAAGTGTTGAGGAATGTATTGTTGCGGGTTTACCAGATGAGCGTCGCGGGGAAATTGTAAAGGCATGGATTAAGCTGAAAGACGATCGAGAGCTTAGTGTTGAAGATTTAAAAGAATTTCTGAAAGAGAAAATATCGCCGATGGAAATTCCTAAACGTATAGAGTTTCGCGACCAACCGCTCCCCAAAACGATGATTGGGAAGTTGAGCAAGAAAGATATTCTGGCGGAAGAATTAAGCTAAAGTTGAATTAGGATTATGAGGCTCGTTTGTGCAAAGCATGATGTTAGCTAAAATTTTCATATTCAGTCACGAGTTTGTCCAAAAACTCAAAGAGCAGCATATTCATCTCACTATAATCATTACTGCGCAGTGTATCGGAAGATTGAACATACTGTTCGTCTGACAGTGCTTTTCTCTCTTCTACGGAGTGATCAATGAGCAGATCTACGAGTGCAGGGGTAAATTCTAAATGACACTGAAACCCATAGATAAGCGAGGAATATTCAACGATTTGTCTCGGGCATCCGTCGCTATAGGCTAAGAGTTTTGCATCATTTGTTAATCCAGGCATATCACTATGCCAATGTCCGACGGTGGTAGTAAAAGGGAAGTGAGATAATTTTGAATTTTCTCTACCTTCTTTGGTTAAAGTGATTGGATATGCTCCAATTTCTTTAAAGGGGCTGTGATCATAAGGGGCCTTCAGTGCTTCTCCAATAAGTTGCGCGCCTAAACATATGCCAAGCACCATTTTACTATTTTCAATGAAGTGTTTGATGATCGTTTGTTCCGCGATTGAATCAAAGTGGGCACATTCTTCTTTGGTTGTTGCGGGTGATTGCGGGCCACCTAGTATAATTAAGAAATCATAGTTATCTGAACTCACGGGTAACTTATCACCAAGATAGACACGTGAATATGAACATTTATACCCTTTGTTTTGTGCCCATATATCAAATGCTCCGGGCCCTTCGAATATTTCGTGAACAATAAAATGTAGTCTCATAGTGATTTCCTTTGGATTACCCTCGTAAGACACCGCCGCATTTATTGGCTACGGCATCAATAACGTTATTCATCAACTCTTCCAGCTCTTCATCTGTTAGGGTTGCGGTTACGGGCTGTATCGTGATGTTTAGGGCAAGGGATTTATGTCCTTCATCGACACCTTTTCCGACATAGATATCGAAAATTTCCGCGTCCGTAATCAGTTTTTTATCGGCAGATTTTGCGGCGCGTAGAACGTCGTCTGCGTTAATCTCATTTTTTACGATAAAGGCAAAGTCACGGCTTAAAGGTTGTAATGATGAGAGCTGTAACAACGATCTGGCTGTGCTTTTTTTGCGCGGTGCTGGAATGTTCTCCAGAAATACTTCAAAACCAACAACCGTGTTCTTAACGCCCATTTTATCTAGGATCGCAGGATGTATTTCACCAAATTGTGCGATGATGTTTTTACCTAAGCGTAATACACCAGAGCGGCCAGGGTGATAGTAATCTGGTGCATCTTTGGATATTTGTGCATTCTTTGCGGGTGCGCCGCATGCGCTCAACACTGCGATTGCGTCAGCTTTTGCATCATAAGCATCAACATTTCGTTCTGGTGTGTCACTTGCCCATTGGCGTGAAACTTTTGTACCTGCACGAATACCTGCGGCGATGTAATCCTGTCCATCGGCTTTTGATGTTCTAAAGATTGGGCCAACTTCACACAAGGCAACATCAGAAAAACCACGGGTCGCATTGCGCCCTGCGGCTTCGATTAGATTTGGTAGGATAGACGGGCGCATTTGATCCAGCTCGGAGCTGATTGGATTGCCCAAGGTCAGGGCAGGATTATCATTTGATCCAAAAGATTTGGCCAGCCCTTTGGACATAAATGACCATGTGACGCATTCGTTTAACCCTGCGGCGGCCATTGCTGCACGTGCGGATCTGGCGCGGGTTAGGTTTTGTGTTTCTGCAGCCGCTGTCACGGAGTTGTCACTGCGCACAGATACCGGCGTGATCTTATCATAACCATAGATGCGTATAATTTCTTCGGTTAGGTCCGCCACGCCACCAATGTCACTGCGCCATGATGGTGGGGTGATCTTGTATATATTATTTGTTTCTTTTGCAGTGAATCCAAGTCTTTGTAATATATCAATTTGTTGCGCTGTATCAATGTCAACGCCGCACAATTTTTTTGTATAGGYGGGGTCGAATWGGATGCTACGTTGCCATTTGGGCACGTCTCCGGCTTTTACAAYTTCGCTMACCTCGCTTTGYTSTGTYCCGCAAAGCTCAAGGATMAGGCGTGTTGCCATTTCAATGCCTGTYTTGGTRAACATTGGRTCAACGCCGCGATCAAAGCGGTAACGTGCATCGCTTTGTATCGCCATGTCACGRCCTGCGCGYGCGATGCGCATSGGGGCRAAAAAGGCGCTTTCAATGAATATATTAACTGTATTCTCRTCGCAGCTTGTCGAAACACCGCCGACAATACCGCCAAGGCCAATKAGGCCACTATCATCTGTAATGCCGACGGCACCTTCAATAACTTTATAGCTTTTATCATTCAGKGCATCTAATTCTTCATCTTTGYGTGTTGTACGCACAAGGATATCGCCCTGTATTTTATCGGCATCAAAAACATGGAGTGGRCGACTTTGGTCCATTGTCATCAGGTTGGTAATATMAACCAGTGCAGAAA
Organism: Zetaproteobacteria bacterium; assembly: GCA_002747015.1. Next base: position 277,787 of record NVXI01000003.1, on the reverse strand, counting down.
TSGGGCGTAACCCAACGGCGTTCARCATKTTTTGYAGCCATACAGGAGAGGGGCCATTCTTTATRTTTTTAATCATACGYCCATAAAATAACTGACAGCCATCCGTGTCYTCGATCGTGACRTTAATGGGTGACTTGAACGTACCTGTCACAGCACTTTCGTCYTGGTCTTTTAACGTACCAAGACCTGCTGCGGCAAGATCGCGTGCAATCCCACGTACACCGGCGCAATCCGCGCGATTTGGTGTGAGGCCAATTTCTATAATTTTTTCATCTAACCCATATATATCGGTGATAGATGTACCAATTTCGTATTTGTCATCGACATCAATAATGCCCTCATGTTCGTCTGATAGGCACATTTCACGTTCTGATACCATCATACCATTGGACTCAATGCCACGAATTTTGGCTTTCTTGAGTGTAACGTCAAGCCCTGGAATGTATGTACCTGATGGGGCGAAAATAACTTTCATGCCTGCGCGGGCATTGGGCGCGCCACAAACAACTTGTACGGTTTTTCCATCGGTGGTTTTAACTTGGCATACTTTGAGCTTATCCGCGTCTGGATGCTTTTCTGCGGATTCCACGATGGCAACCTTGAACGGCTCAAATTCTGCGCCTTTATCTTCAAATTCTTCTAGCTCCAGCCCAATATCGGTCAGAACGCGGCATATTTCTGCATCACTTGCATCTGTTTCAAGGTGGCGTTTTAGCCAATTAATCGTGAATTTCATCTATTTAAACTCTACTTGTTAGTTGGTTGCGCAACGGCGCAGCCTATCTAAGCGGAAAACCATCCGTTTTCCAAGGGGTTTCTTATGTTTTTTGCCATTGTTTTACGTGCAGGTGGTGGGAGCTAAAAAGTTTGCAACCAAACGGGTGTCTATGCTAGAATGCATTTAAGAAAAAATAGGCTCAATAATGATTAAGGGCCATGTTGAAAAAGATAAAAAATTGTATTTAAGGGGATAGTTATGGATAATCTACCAACAGAAGCTGAAAAAGAAAAGGCGTTAGAGTCGTACGAAGCTATGCATGCGAAGGATATTGCCGCAGCAGAATCGCCAGAAGCGGCAATTGCAGCTATGAATAAAATAATAGATGCAGATCTCAAAGACGGTAAAATCACCGAAGCCGCACATGACAAGTTACATGAAATTTATGAGGAAGCAGGTGCGGACTCCCAAAAATTCGCAGAATTGATGGTTGCGAGTGATGCATTCTTGAATCAGGAAGATGCAAAGATTACGGAAGATCAAGCGAACAAGCAAAATATGCTGATGACATTTCTTGAGGGTAAAGGCATTGATTTAGATGGTATGGGCAGCTTCGGCGCGATCTTTGGGATGATTATGGTGATGATTAATCCTGAGTTGAGAGCGGAATTTATGGCTAACGTAACAGAGATGGGCAATACCAAGCCTGATGTAGATACGAAAACTTCCGAAACTCCAACGACTGAGGAAAAGACAGAAGTTGTGCCGACGGTGGAAGATGCGGTTGCGGTCGCACAGGAAAAAGGAGAAATTCCAGCTCTGCGTAGTAAGATAGAAGAAATTGAAAGGTTACCCGAGGATCAGTGGCCGGCTGCGTCAGAGGCTTTGATGGATGATTTAACGGATAAGCAGAAGCTTTATGTTACAAGTAGGGGGATGCAGGCGGTTATGACAGTCAGTCCGATAGATATGTTGGTGGAACAGCACAAGGAAGCCATCGAGGCGGGTGGATTTGATCCTGCGAATGTGGATGGAACATTGGGGCAGGTATATGAAGATGCAGGTTCAGATTCTGAGAAGTTGAGAACTCTTTTAGAGGAAAATGCTGAACAGATTGAAAATGAAACGGGCATGTATCTGGGGTCTGAGCTTGGCTCGGTGCAGATGGTTGTTACACCTGTTCACGTGGAGCAACCGCAGCAAGGCGGAAATCAGCTGCCGACAGAAGATGTGCAGGAAAAAGGAAATCTTGGTGGTGTTGACGGTACGCCTGTGACGTATATCACGCCGGATAAGCCCGCGGATGTTGTTGTTGAGGGATCCCCTGCTATACAAACGGCAATGGAGGAGCGTTCTCAAGTTGTGACAGGATCGTTTAATAATAATGTGACGGCTGAGGGCACGCTAGTGAATGGTGAAAATGATCCGGACAGTGTTGCGAATGTTATTGTGCCGATTGATCCTACTCTTGAGGAGCAAGATCCTAATCTTGTAGATACAATGATAGTGCGAGCTATGTAGCATACGGGGTTAGGCATGAAGAATTGGCCTAACTGATCGGTAGCACGTAAAAGGTAAAGTCCAGCTTTATTCCAAAATTTTCATACATCGCTTTGGCCTCATCATTACTTGTCTGGGTAAGCCAGTACATGCGCGCCCATTTTTCTTGCCCACCGATTTTGGTGATTTCATTGACCAGACGTTTTCCAATGCCTTTGCGCCGATGATCGGGGTTAACATAGACATCCTGCATATAGCATACTGGATTAATATTTCCGGTTGTCGGATGCAGGATATAATGTGCGATACCTAATATCTCACCGTTCATTTCCGCGGCAATACCGTTAACTTGCGTATTGTCGAGGTCGCATAGACGGCTCCAAGTTTCGGTCGTGACGGCCTCATCACGTTGTCCAAGATTATTGCCATCCCAAAGAGGGAGCCATTTCGAAAAATCATCAAATTGCAGGGGACGTAGAATAATTCGATTCATAAATCTGCCTCTGTCTGGGTGCTATTTCTGCTTAACACCTGTTGCATTATTCGGGCGATCAAGAGGATCGAAACCGTAATGTTCCAACCATCTTACATCACTTTCATAAAAAGTGCGCAGATCAGGAATACCATATTTCAGCATCGCCATGCGCTCAATCCCCATACCGAAGGCAAAGCCCTGATAAACGTCAGGATCAAGCCCGCAACTTTTTAGGACATTCGGATGTACCATGCCACAGCCCAAAATTTCCATCCAACTATCAACCGAGCCATCTTTATTCGCGCCGATTTTAAGGCCACCGGTTTTGCGAGAGCAGGCAATATCCATTTCTGCACCAGGCTCTACAAAGGGGAAAAAACTGGGGCGGAATTGCACGGTTAGGTCATCAAGCTCAAAAAACGCACGAACAAAATCCTGCAAACATCCTTTAAGATGCCCCATATGTGTCGTTTTGTCGATCATCAAACCTTCCATTTGATGGAACATTGGTGTGTGCGTCATGTCGTAGTCAGAGCGATAGGTGCGACCAAAGCAAATAATTTTATGCGGTGGCTGATTGTTTTGCATGTGTCGGATCTGAACGGATGATGTATGTGTGCGCAGCAATTTTTTTATGTGCTCGCCTTGTGCCTCTTCATCATCTGGTAAAAAGAAAGTGTCTTGCATTTCACGCGCGGGATGCCCGGGCGGAAAATTAAGCGCGGTGAAGTTATAGAAGTCGTCTTCGATATCGGGCCCTTCGGCAACAGAAAATCCCATATCTGCGAAAATAGCGGTCAGTTCCTCAATCGTTTGAGAGATCGGGTGGATATGTCCCTTATCCTGCTTGCGTGGGGATAGGGTGATGTCGATGCTCTCACTTTCTATCCGCGTGCCCATCGCTTGTTTTTTAAGTGAGGATTCCTGTGTTTTGATCAGGTCGGCAATCTCATTTTTTAGAGCGTTCAGCGCTTGGCCTTTGGTTTTACGCTCTTCCGCATCCATCTTGCCTAAGGTTTTCATCAACGCCGTAATGCGTCCCTTTTTCCCCAGAACGGTCACGCGTACATCATCAAGAGTTTTTAGGTCGTTCGCCGCCGTAATTTCGTTTGAAATATCGGTCTTTAAATTTTGTATATCATTGCTCATGCGGGTGATTTAACACGAGATAGACAGAGAAATAAAGTGGAAATCTCTCGGTTTTGGCCATTATTGTATGTATCCATATTAACCTTATCTAATATACTTCTGCATAGTTGTACGTTATGTAAATAAAATGTTAATATATAAAATATAAATAAAATTGCACCGAACATTCTTATTTCGGAGTATGGGAAGGTTAGTATATGCGAAACAAAGCAGCGGGATTTGATTTGTCTATTGAAAAACAACATGTTAGTGGGATTGTGGAGGACTTGAAAAATTTCCTTGGTAACATAGAGAAACGTGATTTTGATGCTCGGCACGTTGAAATCCGCGTGAGAGAGCTTCTGGATTTTGTGACTTTGTATTATGATGTGCTACATGGGCAGGGTAAAATTGATCTAAAGATATCAAGAAAAACTCATAATAAACTCTCGGAAAAACTTGTTCATCTAAAATTATGCCTATTTTCGGGTGTTTCTTCTGGTTTACCAAGTGATGTTACCTCAGAAATTGAAGCATATTCCTCCGCACAGGTAAGAACTTCTTCTGAGCGCGAAGGTTTATTTGAGGCGCTAGGGGATCTGTCTAGAAATGGTGCGATGGATTGTCGTAAATATGATGATTTATTCGATGAACTGGAAGCAATCATTTATACTCAAGTAGCGTATGTGTCTCGCGTCTATGCCAATCACATGGTCAATATCTTTTCTGATATCTGTAACGCAGTGGTGGAGGGAATAAGCGATCTCTCAAAGGTAACGGAAGATGTGGCGCGTGCTTTTGTAAGTCAGAATAGTAAAACGTCAGAACTCCAGGCGGGTGTATCTTTAAGTGATTCAAGCAATGGTGCGCGCGGCGTACGTGATTTTCGCCTTGCCTTCGGTCGCCTTGATGGCACGATCCGAGGGATGACAGTAACCTTTGCCCGCGTTTAATATATTGGTTCACAACAGTTTGTGCATTTAAGATTTTCCATGGTAACCTCTGAAATAGTAATCAGGGGTAAGCATCATGAATAACAAAGAGTTTCATAGTAATGAGGTCAACCATATAGCGTTTCTGAAATATAATGTAGAGGCTTTTCGTGATGTGCTTGTTAATTCTGGCATGGGTGAATCTCAAACGGTGCAGCTTACGGGTGTTCTGGTGAAAACTTTGCAGGGTTTTCAAAAATTACTAAGTAATACAGGCTATATAGAGCAATCAGTTGGCAGGCAGAAGGAAAATGAGTTTTCTGCAAAGCTAATGCAGATGAAGGTTCAGTTATTCGCGGATATGGGCGGTGAAATGGATGTGGATGTTCAATCATCTATCTGGACATCTTCATATGATTCTGCTGGTGCGGTTGAAAATTCTCAAGGATTAATGGATATGTTGAATGATCGTGCACAAGCGGAAAATGTGGCGAACTTCAATGGCGATGAATTATTCATGCAGCTAGATGATATTATAAAGTTGCAAACTGACTATTCTAGCGGCCTTACATGGGATGAGCTTCCAAAGGCGGTTGGGCGTTTTGTCTTGGATCAGGATGGTGGACCTGATTAGGTTTGTTTGCTCTCTATAATGTCCACTTATCTTTTAAAATCTCAATTGTCTCAGGCAATGCGTTGATCACATGATCGGGCTGTGCGGCGCGCAGGCGTCTTTCATTGATGCACCCGCCGGTAATACCGATAGAAGTAATCCCCATATGGCGGCCAATATCTGGCTCTTCTTTACTATCACCAATGATAAATGCGTTATTGGGAAGGTATCCTCGCTTGGTCATGAACGCGGAAATACGCTCCAGCTTGTTCGTGGAATTTAAAATGCTTGTCCCATCACAATTATTGGCGGAGATGTAGCTGAAATAATGTCTGATCTTCAGACGCTCTAGATGGTGTTCAATTTTATTGGTCAGATAGTTGCTTAGAATAATGCAATCGACATTATTTTGTGTAAGCCAATCGAGGAGTTCTCGTGCACCGCGTCGCGTTCGTGCATTGGCCGCTAACGCATCATATGAGCTTTGAAAAATCTCGTTTGCGTGTTCTTTGGTTTCTAGAACTTTATCAACGCTGCATCCGTTGTTTTTGTAATAATGGATAATCGGGAAGTCGAATGTTTCAAGTTGTCGTTTGAATGTGATCGGTTCAACGCCATATAGCTCTAGGCATTTATTGGAGGCAAGCCATGCATGGCGTGTATCAGCCAGTAGGGTTCCATTCCAATCGAATATGGCAAGCTTTTGATGCTTCATGACGTTCCTCAATAAAAAAACAGCCTCACTTATATCATAAGAGGGCTGCTTTTATAATCTTTATAATCTTACGATTTAAGCTGCTTTTGCTGTTTTCGCAAGGGCTGTTGCTGCAGTTTTTGCGATCGCTGCGAATTGCTCTGGCTCGCGAATGGCAATGTCGGATAGAACCTTACGATCCAATTCGATGCCGCTAAGCTTTAGGCCGTGCATGAATGTTGAATATGTCATGTCATGTAAACGTGCTGCTGCGTTGATACGTTGAATCCACAAAGCGCGGAATTCACGTTTCTTAACACGGCGGTCACGATATGCGTATTGACCTGCTTTTTCAACAGCCTGAACTGCGGTGCGGAAACAATTTTTCCGACGACCGTAATAACCTTTGGCTTGCTTGATAATTTTTTTGTGTCTTGCGTGGGCGCGTGGGCCCCCTTTAACTCTGGCCATGGTCTATTTCTCCCCTTCGGTTTTTTTATCGTATGGCTTACTTCTGCGCTTACGGCTGTATGGCAACCAGTTGCGTAGAACAATACGTTCATCTGGGGCAGATAGCGTTGATTGGCCACGTGCTTTACGTTTCATTGATTTTGGCTTGTTCATCATCATGTGGCTTGTGAAGGCAGATTTTGACTTCACACGGCCTTTTGCGGTGACTTTAAACCGCTTTTTCGCACCTGAGTGCGTTTTCATTTTCGGCATTTCTATCTCCTTATATAAAAGTTTAAGGGTTAAAATTTAAGTGACTGAGGCATGCCGAACACATAAGCCAAGCCACTCTTTACTGCAAATCGTGCAATTAGGAAATCTTATACACGTTGTGGGTGGGGTAAATCAAGAGAATTGTTGATGAGTCGGTGGTTTATTTGTCTAGGAAGATTCGCAGGAGTCTGTTCGATTGTTTTGTAGGAATATGGAATGGCCATATTTTGAAGTATTCATGTTTTATGTATTGAGCGGAGTGGTGTGGATTAGGGGCGTGAGGACGTTGCCAGTTAAAGACAAGTCAAAATCTAGACAAAAAGAAGCCCCGGAACAAGTCGCGGGGCCTTTGAGGTTGGGGTGATAAGCTAATAAAATTACCAGATAACTTTATTAGCAGCGGGTTGAACCATTTTCACCGTTCGGGCAATTATTATTATTTTTGTGCCCGTGGTCGAATTTGTACTACTGCGCGTTTTCGCGCATTTTTTATCAAGGTTACTGTTATATACATAATGAACATACAGCAAGAAATTATTCCGATACCCTGTGCTATTTTTCAATCCCCTTAAAGGTTTATTATTATCAGTTGTCTAATACTAACAGGATATAACGCTCTGTGTCAAAAAAATTAACGATATTTATTATTTATTTTATTATTTACATATGAATGTATTATTTATAGCATGCTTATGCATCGTTACTTGCTTGTTAACGCATAAAAGGCAACAGCCGCGGCGTTGGAAACATTTAGGCTGGCAATTGCCCCTTGGGTGGGGAGTTTTACTAGCTCGTCACAGCTTTCCTTGACCAAGCGTCTGATGCCGTCACCCTCTGATCCTAGAACGATCATAATTTTTGTACTCTCGTCAGATTTTTCGCAAATATCTGTTAAATTTTCGGTTGCTCCAGTGTTGTGTTGTCTGGTGCGCATAATATGGCCGACTTCTTTTGTACTGTGTTCATCCAGCCCGATAACATAAAACCCTTCGCCCTGAAGTTCCTTTATCGTACGGCTGAGGTTTGTTGCCTGCGCCACAGGAATATGATCCACAGCGCCACATGCTGTTTTTGCCAGTACCCCATCCAATGAAGGGGCGTGTTTCTTCTGCATAATAACGCCGTCAATGCCAAAGGCGCTGGCGCTGCGTAGGATCGCACCGACATTATGTGGGTCTGTCACTTGATCGAGCATACATATGATTGTCCGTGCCTGAGTGTTTGCGCGAATGATAAAGTCTTGCACATCATGTTCTTCCGCTGGCGTGCTAGCAAGTGCAACGCCTTGATGCACCGCCCCACGTGGCAGCATTTTCTCCAGTTTGTGTTTTTCTATAAGGCACGGCTCTGGTCGGCGAAGACCTTTTTTACGTCCTTCGAGTATTGTTTGTTCGAAGCCGCGCTGTGCTTGCTCGGTTAAGTATAGGGTGTTAATTGTGCGTGCTTCGTTCAGCCATGCTTCTCGTACAGCGTGAACTCCATATAGAGCAGGGGTGTTTTTTTGATTTTTCTTTAGTTTCATAATTTATCCTTCGCAAGACCATTGCATATTTTGTATGGAAAGAACAATGCTTGACTACACCATTTTTGATATAGGAGCCTAAGTTAATCAAGGATTAAATTAACTTGATCTATCAACTCTTTAAATTTAATGGGCTTGCTTAAAATTGCTGTGGCTGAATTTTTTACAGAGCTTAATGCTGTGTCTGCGCTGATTGTTGTGCCACCGCCAGAAAGAATAAGAACAGGCGTTTTGTCTTCTTTTTCTTTCAAGTACTCCAAAATACCGAGACCATCTAAATCAGGCATAATCAGGTCAGTAATGATAATGTCGAATTTTTCTCCGGATTCAATGCGATTTACGGCTTCGCGACCATTGTATGATACTTTAACGCAATGTCCCTCATGTACGAGAATTTCAGAAATCAATTCTGCGACATCAATATTGTCATCTACAACTAAAAGATTTGCCATTATATTCTCTTTTTCAATTGAATGTTAAGATATGAAATTAAAAATACTCGTATAGCCGAGGTTAGAGATGATTCGGGATTTTTTCGATCATGTATAAATGAGCATAATTCATGAACATCGCAATTCTGTTCGGCTGAAACTTCCTGTAGGATGTTCCATATTTGTGGCTCTAATGTAATGCTGGTACGCTTTCCATTAATGATGATGTTCATTTTTTTAAGCTCGTTTATGCTTACAAAAATTGACGCTTCTGAGGTCTCGGTTGCTTTTATAATATCTGACATTGTCCACACACTTTTGATTATAATTTTACTGTTTCATAAGGGTTACCTAATTTAAACATACATTTTTATATAAAGAATTTTTATATTATGAGTTTTATAATACTCACTTTGTAAGTATTAAAATTTATTATATATAAAAATATTTAATATTTCCAGCTATTTGAGCATATGTGATCATGATTCACTGGAGTATTATGTGGCTTAAACCATTTATATCTGTTTGTTTTCAGTAACTTAGTTATCGCAATATTAATATTATTCAATAATAATATAACGATGACGAAGGAGATGYATTTATTAGTAAATATGAAACGCAGRTTATTAATTTTCTGCTACATMTTATTGTCWGCARGTTGYATGTYTGTTTGGAAYGCRCAYGCMGAAGCAATCTTGGGTTTAGTRAGYGTGGAAATAAAAGAGCGTTTAGAAATATTGGAAAAAAAGCCAATGAGTTTYGGTRTGATTTTTTTAGAAGGCAAYGAGGGCGTTGTTGTAAGTCTCGGTACGACTGATACGRTCTCTGTATCTGGTRCYACCAGTCAAAATGGTGATGGTGTGCAGAGTGCGGATTTCCTTGTGCARGGAGCRAAGAATGAAGCGTTGACGATATCGTTTCAAGAGGCTGTTTTATCCGGCCCTGGTGAAGCAATATTGCTTAAGAATTTTGTACATGATGCGGGTGCGTCTCCATCTTTTGATTCYAGTGGTATTTTGTCTTTTAAAGTTGGTGCGGATATTGAAATAAATGCCAACCAGTTGGTAGGGTATTATAGCGGTTTATATCAAGTATTGATTAATTATCAATAATGTTCATMAGTTTTTCCTCGGTTAGGTCGTCGATCAGTCTATTATCMAGAATATCGTCRTATGCCATGTCCTGATGTGTAGCGCTAGACGTTTCGATGGCTTKTCCTAATTGTGGAAGTTCAATGATGTYGGGTGGGCATGTGTTTGGTCTCTGTGTAATATCGCACATYATTCCTTTGTCTGTAAGGTTATTACACATGAAGCGGGCATCACKCTCATCCATGTTATATAAGACAAGGTTGTAAAGGGTKCTCTTTGTRTTTTCTGTCCCTACCKCTAYTYTGGTGTGTGTGATATAGCTGTTYGGGTATTGGCTGGAATCAAAAAATATATCCTCTATGTCCAGTTTTATTGTGCGCCATAAGTCTTGAGCTTCCTCTAGAGTAATGTTTYGCGCTAGCAGAATATTAGTGTCGCCCTCTTGCGCAGTGGGCCATAAAATGAACTCRTCRAGGGATGMAAAGGGCTCTTCACTGTTTAGTTCAATAATTTGTTCTTCGGGCGTACAATAGCCCAAYTCTTKAAGCTGTTCAGGATTAATGCGGGCAATATAAGTGCCCATAGGAATATCCTGCACCCAGATAAAGCCGTCATATTCGCTTTTYCCTTCRCTGATAACGGTGYTATTTTKGCGGGAGACAATTTGAACAGAGATAGATTGTGCGATCCGYTTCTCTCCTTTTTGTACTATTTTAACATCACCATCAACTTCTCCAACCAAGACAATCGCGAAGTTCTGTTTAATAACTTGCCCTGGTCTTAATATATAATCTTGAGGTGGTGTTTTAGAGCGCATGAATGGGTCGGATAGGGAGGACTGGTTAATTTGGAATGTTGTACGTTCATAGGGACCGATCCCCGGTAAAAGTACGTATCCGTCTTGATTAGTTGTGGCTGTACGATCAATACGAGGGCCAGAAAATGCGACGCCTTCGATCCAGTTATCGCCATCATCAAAAATGGCGTTATTATTTTTGTCAAAGAAGACTCGGGGGGCAAACATTGCTGTTTGAGCCATGCGCTTATTTCTTACAAAAATTGAGGATTCGTAAGGATTTTTCCCTATGCTGAAGCTACTACTGAGAAGGGCGCGTAGCTCATCATTATCATCATAGCTCATATTAAACCCCAATTTTATTGGAGCAAAGGTACGGCTTCCGCCAATTGAAATGGCGTGGATGGGATTAATGGCGCCAGATCGACGTAAGCCAAGGCGCAAGGTGCTGAGATTATCAATGTGCCAATCTGCATTTAGGCTTATATTTTTTAAGATAGAGACAGGCTCTATTTCATAATTTAGGCTACCTCGAAGAGAAATATTCTCGTAACGTGATCCCACTTGAAATGTGAGATTGGTTTTTCGATCCCTATCAGTTTCGATTTGTTGACTGATCTCAGTTGTGAGGCGGATCTTTTCAATGTTTTTTGTGATGCGTCCTTGCCATGAGATACGATTGGTTCCTTCTACGTTGGAAAGGCGATCGATATTGAGGGAAAATGGTATATTCTTAATAATGGGTAGAAGACCTGATAAACGAAAGTTTGAGGAATGTTCTAACTCACCAGATAGCCCAGCATGGAGTGTTTCATCCGAAACCAGACCGCGATAGTAATTATGCTGTATTTGCCACTTTATTCCTCGAAAAATGCTCTGAAATCTGACGCTGATGCCTTGCCCATTTTTACTAGAGCGCGCATAAGAGAAATCGGTTCGCATGCCTTTGAAAGAACGGCTATAGCGTAATAATCCATAGCGTTGCCTCTCTCCTTCTACGGATGTGTCAACGATCGCGGAATATAGGGCTGACCGATCGTTTATTCCATATTGTGCCTCTGTTATAAAACGATATTTTCCTTCATCTTTGTTTGTTTTTGATTTTTGATCGCTGAAGACACTTGTGCTGTCTTGAATGATGGATGTTTTAAAGTTGAATTTACCTTTTTGGATTGGGTTCGTTGGGATGTAAAGGCGCTCTTCTTTTGTTTCCTTTTGTCCTTGTGGTCCATAAAAGACAAGTTCAAATATGTTTAAACCGGGAAAAACATTCAAATCAAATATGTATTCTCCATTTTCATCTGGCTCTTCTAAAAAGCCTAAAAGTTGACCGTTGCGCATAACATCGACTTGATATCCAACGGGAAGTTCGCCGCGTAATCGTATCGTACCCGATTGTGCGCTATAGGAATTAAGGGGCATTGTCGAGAAGTAAAGGCCACGTCCCGATGAGCTAGTGGTCAGCATGGGGATAGAGCGGGTATTAATATCGCCAAGTTTATATTCACGGCCCAATACGCCAAATAGGTTGTTATCGATGTTTTTTAGACCGATAGAGGCGCGAATGTTGATATTGCTATTGCTGGCGGTGCTTTTATTCAGGCTGAAATTGGCATCTTGTCCGGCAATGATGCCTGATATTAATGTTGTGGCTGATGCTGTGACAGGTTTTTCTATATTGTCTTTTTTCTCAAAGGTGAATTGCGTGTTTGTGTTTATGGTCGGGAAGGTGAATGTGGAGGCTTTAGCAGTATTGATTGGATAGGTTTTTCGTCCTCGATTTCTTGATTTTGAAATCCTTTCGCGTTTTTTATCTCTGGCTAAACGAATTTCTATTGGTAAAGGTTCCAATGATTTAACAACGATGGCGAGTTGTGAAAAGTCGACCTCTAGCGTTATTGGAAACCATTCTTGAATTTGCTTTAGGGAAACGTAAATGCCATCTTCATGATATTCTATATCAGAAGAGGATAGGACATGTTCTTTACCTTTGATCGTAACGGAACCGGCTGGCAGATCCAAAGAAAAACTGTGCTCTTCATCTAAAAACCATCCAGAGGCGGTTCCTGCGGCTAGCTGAACTGAAATTGGAAATTCCAACGCATCGAGAAAGTCTGAAAGAGGGACAAAATATTGTCCTGTTTCAAGATCTTCATAGGTTAAAAGCACATCAAGTAGCATGATTCTGCCAAGGTTTAAACTGAAGAGCAGTAACTCGTCATCTGGACGCTGCACTATCCTAGAAACAGATTGTGTGAGTATTTCTGGTCTTTCCTGTGAGATAGGCAAGGGCGCTATGTTTTGTGCCATAGCGCTAGAGGGTTGGGTGATGCTCGTGCAAAATAAAAGATATATAAATACAGCAGGAAGGACGTTCTTAAGGCACGGTGAATGTGAGTTCCGCTTTGGGTGCGTCCTCATTTTGTCCTTCTGCTCCGTATGTGATGCGGATTTTTTTACCAGATAAGTTTTCAGCACGTTTTGGGTCTAATCTTACGGAAATAATGCGACGGGATGTTGACATATAAACGGCAACATTCTTTAAGATACCAATTTTTTGTGAATCTGTAAAAACATTTAGCGTTCCGACAATAGATTTTGTTCCGCTACGATTAATMGCGAGTTCTAAAAATGTACTATCTCCGATTTYAACAATTTTTGGCGTTGATAATGTTACTTCTGCGGATAAATCCCCTTTGCGCAGAATAATAGGTATGGTGATCCCGAATACAGCCTGAACATTAATACCAAGCCCACYATTATTMTCGTCACCACCGGTATTTTGGGCCGCYTTTGCTTTTGGAATTTCTTGTACTAGAAGGTGGGWACGATATTCACCATCCGCRGAGTCTGACTTTAGRCGCGACATTATACGRATTTTYTGTGTTTGTTTTGGTTCAAGGATAATTTGGCGGGGGCTATAGCGTAGTATAWSGGATGCAAAATGTTCRTTTTCTGCTGGGYTCTCCGTAGATTCTAACTGGCCATTTTCCAACATAGCGCGATTTACCAGTGATATTCTGTATTTTTCTGTTTTCTCCCCACGATTGGCGATAAGGACTTCAATAATGCGYTGACCTTTCTCAAAAACAACYCTTTGRGGACTGACGACTATCCCTCTTGCTCCTTGTGCAGAAAGAGAGGGYGCGGTGATTATCTGTGCAGAAAATGCACAAAGTAAGAGGATTAGAAAACGAAGCATGTTTATTCCTGAATTGTTAATGTCAAATAGACGTATATTTATATCATTAAAAAGAGTGGTGTGGATATGATAATTTATGGATAATCAACAGTCACTGTGTAGAAGCCGGAATACGAGCCACCGAATTGCCCTGCGTTTATTGTTAAAGTCGCGCCAACATTAAAGAAAAGATTGCCGGTATTGTTAAATGCTGGTGATGCTCCTGCATCATGTGTGAAATTGATAAGAGACATGCTGCTTCCAGGTCCGGAGAGGGTGTCGCCTGTGCCAAATGAAATAGAAGCCGAAGTATTACTGTCGCCTTGCACTGAAAATTCTGCCGGTTGAGGAGTCCCTGTAAATATAGAGCTGTTCTGACCTGAAATAGAGCCGGATGGGGTGAGGGTGATGTTGTCCCCAAATGGATTTGCGATAATTGTTGCAAAGTTCATAGTTGCTTCTTCTCTCAGTGCGTTGACTTGGGCGCCAAGCACGGGCGAGGCTGTCAGGTGGAGTGCTGTTAACAGAAAAATATATTGTATCTGATTATACATTTAGTGAAAACCCCAATGAAAAACGCCCCATGACTTGTATCACGGGACGTTCGTTTGTTCAAAATAATCTATATTCTAGTAATCTACGGTTAGTGTGTATGTACCTGTATATGCTCCAGCAGTCTGTGCTGCATTCACTGTTAAATCAGCACCAACGTTAAGAGCCAGCGTACCACCAGCGGTAAAGGCAGGTGAACCACCAGCATCATGTTGGAAGTTTCCAAGTGCCATGGCTGTACCAGGTCCTGTCAACGTATCACTTGAGCTGAACGAAATTGTTACAGATGTGCTAGGGTCTCCTGTAATTGCGAATAGTGCATTGGTTGGAGAGCCTGAGAATGCGGATGACCCAGTCGCTGAAATCCCGCCACCAGTTGTTAGTGTTACGACATCACCTGCAGTATCGGCGATAATTGTAGAAAAGTCTAATCCAGTTGTTTCTGCGATTGCAATGGCTCCCTGAATAGAAGCGGAGGAGCTTGCTGAGCTAAAGTCTTCTGCATTTGCTTGTGTGGCCATTCCTAGAAGGCCGAGGCTAGTCATACCCAAAAGGGCGAGTTTCATCGTACGCATGATTGTAATCCTTATGTAATTTCATTTAAAAAGCGGTGGAGCACCAAGATTTTTTAAAAGTATCATAATACTCAACCTCAGGATAGTAAAAAATAGTTAATAACTCCTTAAAATATAAAATTTGATCAATATTTGATAGGTATTATACTATAATGCTTTATAAATAATGGATGGAAATGTGGCGTGAATATTCTGATAATAGATGATGATAGTACTGATCTAATGCGCTTTACGCACATGATCCATGATGTTGATCCTACTATTTCGATTGCTGAAGCAAGAGATGGCGCATGTGGCATAGCTGCAATAGAGGAAAAGCACTATGATTGTATTTTCATTGATTACTTTTTGCCTGATTTTAGCGGTATAGAAATATTGAAGAAGATATATAACTCTTCAACAGATTTGGCACCTTGCCCTGTTGTTATGTTGACTGGTACTGGGCACGAATCTGTGATGATGGATGCGATTAGATATGGCGCGCAAGATTATTTGGTAAAACGCAATATCTCTGGTGAGAGTTTGATATTTGCTATTAAAAAAGCACAGTATGTTTTCAATTTGAAGAGTAGTCAGAATGAGGCAAAGCAAAAGTTAAGTCATTTTCAAAAAATTGAAGCATTGGGGCGATTAACAGGTGGTATTGCACATGATTTTAATAATATTCTGACAATTATACTCGGGAATACACGCTTGCTTCATGATAAACTAAGCTCTACTGAACAGGATATAGAATATCAGTTAAAAAAAGTAGAAACAATCAATAATGCGGCGGAGCGTGGTGCGGATCTTGTTCAGCATTTAATGGTATTTTCTCATCAACGTGAATTAAAAGTAGTTCCGACAAACATAAATACAACGTTGAATGAGATGCAAAGCCTGTTGCGAAGGACGATCGGTAAGACTGTTACGATAGTGAGTAAGTTAAGTGATGTTCTATGGTTGGCGGAGCTTGATACTATGCAATTAGAACATATGATTATAAATATATTGGCCAATGCGCGTGATGCTATGCCAGATGGTGGTGAGGTCACGATAGAGACCCAGAATGTCATATTGGATGAGGGTGAAGTAAAGATATTGAATGTTCATGCAGGAGAGTATGTTCGCATGAGTATATCTGATACAGGATTTGGCATTCCTGAGGATATCCAGAGTAAAATTTTTGATCCGTTTTTTACAACAAAGGAGGTCGGAAAAGGAACTGGGCTGGGTATGAGTATTGCCTATAGTTTTGCGAAAGAGTGCGGGGGTACGATTAATCTAATTAGTGAAAAAAACCAAGGATCAACGTTTGAGGTCTATTTCCCAAAATCAAATGCAAAGGAAGAGGGAAATCAAAAAGCGGTATGTGATTTAGTGCCGATAGGAGGCTCTGAAATTATTTTGGTTGTTGAGGATGAACTGGAGATTAATAAAGTTACTTCTATAATATTGGGGCAATATGGTTATCAGGTATTGCAGGCATCAAGCGCAGATGAAGCTTTAGATATATTGATGGATGATGAACAAGAGATTGATTTATTGTTTACCGACATTGTTATGCCAGGTGATATTAATGGTGTTCAACTGGCCGCGCGAGCATTGGTTTTGAGGCCTGAACTGAATATTATGTTTACAACGGGATTTATAAGGGAATCTATTCCTGACATTAATTTATTGGATGAGTATACAGTTTTGAATAAGCCTTATAAGCCCAAAGGGCTTCTATATCAGATTCGTGAAGTATTGGATGGCTCGTAAAATGTTATGTATCCTGATTCTTAAAGAGTATTGATATACTCAACATCTTAGATGTAACATTTGTATTGTTTTAAGACTTGATAAGTGTGCTGTGAGTATGGTCTAAGAATGAGAGGTATAGGGTAAGAGATTATGGTCAGTATTGATAATGAGATAAAAATTGAAAATTCGGAGCCAAGTTGGCTAAAACCTGTTGTCGATTATGTGCCGCTTGTCGCATTTTTTGGCGCATATAAATATAGTGATGATATCATCTTGGCCACCAAGGTTATTATTGGTGTGACAATAATTGCGATAATATTATCATTGGTTGTGGCGCGCCGCATTCCTATTATGCCCTTGGTCACAGCCATTGTAATTGGCATTTTTGGTGGGCTCACCATTTATTTTCAGGATGATACTTTCATTAAGATGAAACCGACGATTATTCAGTCTGCTTTTGCGATTGTTCTTGGTACTGGTCTTGTGTTGAAACGAACATGGTTAAARCCTYTGTTTGGYGGCGCGATTGATATGCCAGAAAGGGCATGGCGTATWTTAACGCTCCGTTTTGTTCTGTTTTTCTTAATGTCGGCGSTTTTAAATGAARTTGTTTGGCGGACACAAASYACGGRTTTCTGGGTTAATTTCAAGGTCTTTGGCTTGRTGGGCTTTACMCTTGTYTTCATCGTTTCCCAAATGCCATTTATTAATAAGCACGCCAYGCATAAGCCGGAGTAATATCYTGCGCACTCACGAAATCTCCAAATCTATACGTAAATGCGYTATACTATAGAGAYGGGAGGCGTTTGTTTTGGCGATTAACTTAATTCATAATTWYGATAGCAGCTATAAAGTTTTGTTCAATCAGCGTATTAGCGATAAATTATTGCAAACAACGCARCGTTTGGCRCRKGARCTGGATATCTTGCGTAACCGTGATATTGCTTTGGCGCTGGGGRAAATTACGGGGCAAAATCAGGTRGAAAACAAAGAGARGGCGAGCTTTAAGACGCAAAACGAGATCATCTCTCAAAGTATCAAAGATATACTGGATATAAGAGAGCGTCTGGGCATTGAAACCCCTGCGGGTGACAATAAACCTCTGGAAGAGCTGTTTCATATCAATAAGGGTGCGCTGCTGGATCAAGAATCATAGAGGTCTCGTTCTACGATTCAAAAATTTTCTTCAAATCATCTTCATTTAAAACGCGCCATTTTCCTTTCGGTAAATCACCGAGCGAAAGACTGCCTGTTTGAAAGCGTTCAAGGGTTATCACCTCGTTACTGATGGTCTCGAACATACGGCGAATTTGCTGAAAACGTCCCTCATGCAAAATCATAACACCGTTTTTCGCGTCTGTTTGCGTCCATTGTGCAGGTTTTAATGGTTTTGCATCATCACCTATATAGAGTTCTCCTGTGGCAAACAGATCGCGTTCTGTGCCTTTTAGATCATCACGCAACGTGACATGATAATGCTTTGGTGCGTGGCTTTTGGGGTGGGTGATACGGTGCAGTAAATCTCCGTCATCGCTCAGCAACAACTGACCGCTGCTGTATTTATCCAACCGCCCGACCATGGATAAAGCAGGTTTTCGTGCAGCAAATCGTTCTGGCAATAAATCATATATAATGTCCGCAGGGTCTTTGTGTGAACAGGTATAGCCCACAGGTTTATGCAGCATGATGGTAAAGGGCTGAACCGGGTCGATCTTCTTCCCATCCAGTTCGACGCGCCCTTCGGCGACTAAACTCAGATCAACCTGAAATGCGGGGTTCTTTATGGTCTCGCCATCAATGCTGATCCATTCATTTTTAATGGCCATCGCCATTTCTTTGCGCCCGCCATACCCTAAATTAGAGAGCAGCCGCTCAAGCCGTATTTTTTTCGCCATAACAAATCCCGTATATTTGAAAAGTTAATATATAATGTTCCAAGGATTTTGAAAGTGATATCGTCTAATACTTAATAGGTGGTTTAATATGAGGGGGGTGTTACCGATGAATATTGTTAAGACATTGTTATTGGTGCTTGGGTTTTTAGGCGGTATTCATAGCGCACAGGCTTCTGAGTCTGCGTGGTTTACCATTCTTAAACCTGATGGCAGCCCATTCCAGAATACTTCTTTATATGTTTATAACGGAGATATTAAGTTTCGTTCTTTTGGAAATATGTATCCCTATGGAGAGGCTGCAAAAGAAAAATCACATTTCTTGAGCGAGGTAAAAACTGATGAACATGGAAATTTTGGCATTAAAGTCCAAAATTTTAAGCAGCGCAGTTTTTTAATCATTGCCGGTAGTGTTTATCATGCCGTTCAAATAGAGAAGTCGAATGGTTTGGCGCACACTCCTTCAGATGACCATATTCGCTACGTTGAATGGGAGGATAACAGTACGCGCGTGAAAGCCAACCATATTTATAATTGGCGCAAGCAAACGGTTGTCACTATTCCTTTATTTGGCGATCCCTTACCTGAGAAGCCAGCGGAGCGTATTATTTTAAAAACATATTATATGCCCAGACTTGCACCTTATATCTCTTGGTTAGAGCAGGAAAAAATAGACGCTTTGTTCAGACCTTTGGAAACACTTACTTATAACTATAATCTGAAAGATGATGCTCATCGCGCCATGATTGGCGATCATCTGACTTTACGTGCTTATGCTGCGACTTATCTTGGTAAGTATGGGGTTGTAGAATCGGTACCTTTCCTGATTGATGCACTATCGGATCAGAGTGTGCATGTGGGCGCGAATTATAAAAATACGGGCATGGCAACGACGCGTTACCGCGCCAATCTCGCTCTGAAAGAACTTGTGGGAGAGGATTTTGGCTTTGTTTGGAATGCATCTCTGGATCAACAAAATATAGCGATCAATCAATGGAAAGAATGGCTGAATGAGCGTAATATTATTCTTGATAAAGCGCATATCTATCTTAAAGCGCACATGTTGGAGAACTACAAGCCGTACCGTTCACATCTGAATGGCGATAAAACAGAATGGAGCGTAGCCTTAACGGAAACGCCACCGCAAATTGGCGCTCCTGTTCTATTGATTGATAGGCAAACATATGCGATCCAAATTCTTAGGGGACATTAGGTAGGACGCTATAGACATTATGTGCCGACTCATCCAAGTTAGGCGCATGAGCAATTCAGAAGACGAACTATTCCTGATTGACGGATCAGGTTTTATTTTCCGTGCATATTATGCCATGGCTTATTCCCATCAGGCGGGCATGACCAATCCGGAAGGGTTAGAGGTTGGCGCGGTCTATGGTTATACCAATATGATTTTGAAAATGCTGCGTGATTATAATGATCCGTATATGGCTGTTATATTTGATACGGCACGCAAGAATTTTCGCAATGATATATATCCTGAATATAAAGCCAACCGTGATGAAACGCCCCCTGATTTGATACCGCAATTTGATCTTATCCGTGATGCGACACGGGCATTTGATTTACCCTCTATCGAACTTGCGGGATATGAGGCAGATGATTTGATCGCTGCCTATGCGAAACTAGCCGTGGCGGTAGGTCAGAAGGTGGTGATTGTCTCTTCTGATAAAGATTTGATGCAATTGGTCAGGCCTGGCGTGCGGATGTTTGATCCGATGAAGAGCAAATGGATTGAGGAAGAGCAAGTCATCGAAAAATTTGGTGTGACGCCTGATAAAGTTGTCGATGTGCAATCTTTGGCGGGGGACAGTGTCGATAACGTTCCCGGCGTTCCTGGAATTGGTGTGAAAACTGCGGCTTTGCTGATTAATGAATATGGCGACCTTGAAACATTGTTGGAACGCGCCGGCGAAATCAAGCAAAATAAACGCCGCGAAAAATTGATTGAACATGCAGATGATGCGCGTATGTCGAAACGTCTTGTGCAATTGGATGAGGATGCACCCGTCCCTGTGCTGTTGGAAGACCTTAGAAAGCATCATCCAGATAAGCCTGAATTGATGGCATTCTTGCAAAAGCATGCCTTTAACTCAATCATCAAACGTTTGGGCGGGGTAACAGTTGCCCCTGCGAAGCCTGTTGCTGTTGAAGGTGATGCACAAACTGCGGAGGTTGAGGCTGTTTCCTTGCCGCCAGTATCAGAGAACAAATATATTCTGATTAACGATGCTAAAACTTTGAAAGCATGGATCAATGAAGCAGAACAAGAAGGCGTGATCGCCGTTGATACCGAAACCACTAGCTTGACCCCTGCAAAGGCAAAATTGGTTGGAATTTCTATATCTTCTATTCTTGGTAAAGCCGCTTATATCCCTCTCGCCCACGCGCAGGAAACGGATCTGTTCGGCAGTGTTGTCGGTGATGAGACTCCGCAAATGGATAAGAGCGTAGCGCTGGCGCTGCTTAAGCCTTTGTTGGAAGACAAATCCGTCTTAAAAATTGGCCATAATTTGAAATATGATTGGCAAATGTTTGCCAAGGAGGGCATTCATATCACCCCGTGTGATGATACAATGCTGATCTCTTATGTGTTGGACGGCTCAAGTCATAGCCATTCGATGGATAATCTTTCGATCCAATATTGTGATCATACGCCGATTAAATATGCGGAGGTTGCAGGGAAGGGGAAAGCACAAGTCACCTTTGATAAGGTCTCTATTAATGACGCCCTGACTTACGCGGCGGAAGATGCTGAAATCACGCTGCGTTTGCATAAAATATTGAAACCGCGCCTTGTGCAGGAAAAAATGCTCAGTGTTTATGAAACAATTGAGCGCCCGCTAATTCCCATTATTGCGCAGATGGAGCTGGACGGGATTAAGGTTGATTCGTCTGTCTTGCATACGATGAGCCAAGATTTCGGCAAACAGTTGGTTATTCTGGAAGAAGATATTTATAAGCTGTCTGATCGTCCCTTTAATATTGCATCCCCCAAACAAGTGGGTGAAGTCCTGTTCGATGAAATGGGATTACAGGGGGGTAAGAAAACTAAGACGGGCGCGTACTCAACCTCTGTTGATGTGCTGGAGAAGCTCAGTCTGGAGGGGCATGAGATTGTCACCAAAATTCTGGAATATCGCGGCCTTGCAAAACTAAAATCCACTTATACGGACGCGCTGCAAGGGGAAATAAACCCCGAAACAGGGCGCGTGCATACCTCTTATAATATGGTGGGGACAAGCACAGGGCGGCTTTCATCATCCAATCCTAATCTGCAAAATATCCCTATCCGCACAGAGGAGGGGCGTAAAATCCGTGAGGCCTTTATCGCAAAAGAGGGGCATAGCCTGATCTCGGTTGATTATTCTCAAGTCGAATTGCGCCTCGCTGCGGAGATGGCTGATGTCGCGGCACTTAAGCAAGCGTTTAAGGATGGCGTTGATATTCACGCTTTGACGGCTTCGCGCGTTTTTGATGTGCCGCTTGAGGACGTAACACCCGAAATCCGCCGCCAAGCAAAGGCGGTTAACTTTGGCATTATCTACGGCATATCCGGTTTTGGCCTGGCGAAACAGCTTGGTTGTTCCGTTGGTGAGGCAGCTAGTTTCATTAAACGCTATCTTGCACGTTTTCATGAGATTGAAAGTTATATGGAGAAAACTAAAGAAGAGGCCAAGCGTGATGGCTATGTCACAACACTTTATGGGCGCAAATGTTTTATTCCCGGTATTCAGGATAAAAATCAAATGCGGGTTCGCGGTGCAGAGCGCCAAGCCGTGAATGCACCCTTGCAAGGAACCGCTGCGGACATCATGAAAATCGTTATGGCGCGTATACCCAAAAGGTTAGTATCGGAAAATTTGTCTGCAAAAATGTTATTACAGGTCCATGATGAGCTTATTTTCGAAGCACCGGACGAAGAAATTGAAAAAACCTTGGCTATTGTCAAAGAGGTTATGGAAAAATCGTTTAAAATCAATAGCGTGGACATTTCCGTGCCGCTAGATGCGGAAGGCGGACAGGGGCCAAATTGGGCTGTGGCGCACTAAAATATCCTTATGATTGTAATTGAAAATACCATTAAAATGCATTTTTATGTAAAAATTATGTATTTTTAGTTGACATGACTTTACATATCACGCTATATAGTTGTCATAACTTAGTTGGTTGTCTTCCCCCACATACTGACATCCACTGAGTTAAAAAATAAAAGAAGGTTTGATATCCCCCACACACTTATCAAACCTTCTACAGTTCCCCACACACGGAAAGTTAGGCCGTCTTTTGTTTACAAAGGGCGGTCTCGCTGTGTGTGCTGTTGTTCTTAAAGTAATGTGATTTGTGGTTATAGATAACTGTGCTATTTGCCGTATGGAACTTTTATTTAGGCACTATCCAGCCAGAAGTAAGGAAGTGATAACAGCCAGTTTAAAAACTTCGTTAGGCGTTGTGAGGGAGCCGAAAATCTACATGAATAGATATGCACATAATACGTTACAGCCTTTCACTATCTGCAGTACACTTTCTGTTGAATATGTGTAGATTAACTTAGATGGGACGACAATTAGAATTTGATATAGAAACAGTCTTGGAATCAGCAACGGATGTTTTTTGGGCTAAAGGCTACAAGGAAACTTCTTTGCAGGATCTTTTACGTGCAATGGGTCTGTCAAAAAGCAGTTTCTATCAAACATTTGAAAATAAGCATAACCTATTTCAACGTTGTCTGAATTTTTATGGTAAACGGGTGATGCAAGGTATTATGCGGCGTCTTGATAAGGCGGAATCAGCAGAAGATTTTATTGAATCTTATTTCTCGGACATTGTTGAAGGCTCTGTTGTCGGGGCAGAAAAAAGGGGGTGTATGTATATGAATACTGCTTCTGGATTGGCTCAGAACGATTTGATAATCGAAGGAATGGTTAAGGATGGATTGAACCGGGTTGAAAAAGTATTTCAACAAGTAATAGAGCAAGGCCAGAAGGAAGGCAGTATCCCTCTTAGTAAAGACCCTACGGTTTTATCCGGATTTCTAACGGCAAGTGCCGGTGGAATGAAGACTATGGTGAAGGTTGGGGTAGATAAAGAGAAGCTTCGTAATATAGCCAGTACAATTATTCAAAGTATTAAAGAGTAGCGTTTAACCCCCTAACCTTATTTTTCTTGCATTCTGGACCGATTGGTTCTATAGTAATTTTGGACCAGTTGGTTCTATAAAGTGCTATGCGCAAAAAAAATATAAAGAAAGGGTGTTAATTATGACTTCGGATGTTGTTGTAGATCAAGAAACTGAAAAGAAAAGTGCGGAAAGTGAAGAAAACTTTTTTGTGCCAAAAGTGGGAGAGTTTGTGAAAGATGAAGGGTTTTATCTTGGCACTTATGAACCTCAAAATGCTGATGGGACAAGTTCTGGAATAGTTTATGATCTCTACGCAGAGCCTATGCGGGTTAGTAATCCTGTTGGGCAGACTATATTAAATAACTTTAATGATTCTGCTACGCAGTTGCGTGTAGAGGGTAACGGTTATGGAGGGCATTCTGTCGGCGATTATGTGAATGCAAAAGAGCTTAATAATCAACTTATTACTGGTGACTATCTGGAAGAATGGGTTATACCGACTGAGCAAATGATGGAACAATTAATTGAATCCAAGGATCTTGGAGATTTTAATGATACATTTAATAATCGTTCTGGGTACGATACAGGGAACTGGGGATTAACATGCAGTGAAATCGGGGGAACTCACGTTACGTTAGTAAATATGGAAAAAGATCATCTTGTGACGTCAAATGTAGATAAGAGTATCGATCAGCCCGTTTCTATACAATTGGTTCGCTTAGAGCCTGTAACACCTGAGGTCCTGGCACAAAGAGAATCTTTGATGCAGCAAGAATCACAAGCGCAGATGAATTTAGATAATTCTGGTGGTGTTAGTGAAGTGGATATCGCTAAATTATAATGACATGAATGTGATCTAAAGAAACCCAGCATAGTTTATACTTTGCTGGGTTGGTATGTCGTGATCGCTATATAGTTGTTATAACTTAGCTGGTTATCTACCCCCATACACGGAAAATTAGGCCGTCTTTTGTTTACAAAGGGCGGTCTCGCTGTGTGTGCTGTCGCTTTTTAGTGGTGATCTATCTATTATATAGATTGTTTAATTTGAAGAAGGGGTAATCATAATGGAAACTTATGGTGATGTAGTCAAAAAGCAAAAAGGTAAGATGTTAGCTTTGAGCGTCAGAAAGACTGATAGTAGTAGAATTATGATAGAGGGGGATAAGGAAAGCCTATTGTACTTAAGTGAATATCTAAAACGTCATGCCTGTGGTGATACTTGCTATATTGATGTTCCTTTAAAAGTAAATTTAATATCAGGAAAGCTTGACGATAATGACTTTGAGTTATTTCTGCATAGGCTTCCTTGTGATGAAGATTGTTAGGCTATTTCTGCAAAACCAATGTTGACCACTCGCCAATATCATATTGTTTCTTCAAAGTTAATCCTTCCCCTTCATATGCTGAGGCGACGAGGTGTGCTTGTTCAACCAGCATACCGGACAGGACGCAATAGCCATTATCATCCAGAACCCGTACCAAGTCGGGTGCCATTTCAATGACAGGTGCGGCAAGTATATTGGCCAGAATTAATTCATAGGGTTTTTGCTTGTCCACGCTTGGTGTGTTAAAGCCATCGCCACAATCGCAGGTGAGTGCCATTTTGCTAAGGGAAACGCCGTTCATTTCTGCGTGGCGTTCGGTAACGCGTATACTTTCTGGGTCGTTATCAACGGCGAGGATCGGGCTTTTCCAGAGTTTCCATGCTGCAATGGCTAGAATGCCTGAACCTGTACCCATATCTAGAATATTCCACGGGCATGCCCCTTTGCCCTTTAGGTCAAGCATCGCCTGCATACAGCCTTTGGTCGTTTCATGTTCGCCTGATCCGAATGCAGTTGCGGCGTTTACTTGCAGTTCAATCTGCTCTTTCGGGATTTCGCCTTCATAATGGCTGCCATATATAAAAAACGGGCCAATCGAAAAAGGCTTAAACTCTTGATAGGTTTTTTCCAGCCAATTAATGTCCGGTGTTTTTTCGATTTCTATATGTTTTGCAGATATATCAATGTTTTGTATGTTGTGTGCCGCGACCTGTAAGGATAAACGTGTGATTAGTTCTTCAACATCGGGTTTCGCATCCATAATCCATTCTAATATCCATGAATTATTATATTTTCTGTCCTTGCGGGTGGCAGAGCTAGAGAGCGCAATGTGAACAAAGGTTTCTGCTAGGCAATATGCAATTTTATTTTCTAGCTTATTCTCGATATGGAAACGAATTGTGTACACGGGGTAAAAACCTGATGTGTCAGAGAAAATAGAAGGGGCGTTAATGGGCCCCTTCATACTATATTATTTAATTTCTTTATTCTTCTTCATCCAGAAGAGCTGCATCTGTATCGGGATCATCATCAATATCCCCACCAACATCAGGGATATCGTCTAAAGTATCCTCATCAACATTGGTCTTTTTACTTTCTTCAGGCGCAGAAGGTTCTGCATCGTCAAGACTAATCACTTCTACTTCTGGATCTTCATCTTGAATTTCGCCCTCTTCTTTTTTGGCTGGAGCCTCTTTAACGGCTTCAACTGCGGCAACGCGTCCGCGGCGTGTTTTGGTTTTCACTTCGCCTGTAAATTCTGTATCACAGGATGGGCACATGATTGGGCGGTTGTTCAGGTCGTAGAAACGTCCGCCACAGTTTGTGCAAATTCTTTTGAGTCCCATAGGGTTTATTGCTGTACTCACTTTTATAGTTCTCCTTAGCAGGGTTATTTTCTCTTCAAGTGCCTTATTTTTAGGCTACTGTCAAATTCTAAATATATAGATAATATTTCTACAGTATAATGTTGCCTCTGGAAAGAGTATAGACCCAAAGAACGTATCAATGTACCATGCGCATGCAGCTCTTGCGCGACACATCATTGAAAAGGGATTATTATGCAAAAATCAGTTGTTATCTGTGGCTTCAAACGCTCTCCCATGCATTTTGCAAATAAGGGTGAGTTGGCAAAGGTTCGCCCTGATGATATGGCGGCAGAGGTCGTGAAGTCTTTGGTTTCTACGACTGGTGTGAAGGTTGCTGATATAGAAGATTTACTGATGGGCTGTGCTTTTCCAGAGGCAGAGCAAGGCTTTAACATTGCGAAGTTGGTGGCGGGACACGCCGGATTACCGGATAGTGTAGCGGGCGCAACTCTAAACCGTTTTTGTGGTTCATCCATGAGCACCATACATATGGCGGCAGGGATGATTCAAATGAACGCAGGTGATGTGTTTATTGCCGCAGGTGTGGAAAGTATGAGCCGCATTCCTATGGGGGGCTTTAATCCAATGCCGAATCCTGTGCTTTTTGATGCCTATCCGCAAGCATATATAGGCATGGGTGAAACAGCGGAAAATTTGGCCACAAAATATGAAATTGATCGTGTGGCGCAGGATGAGTTCGCAGTTGCTTCTCATCATAAGGCCGCTGCCGCTGCGAAAGATGGCAAGTTCGATGATGAAATTGTTTCCATTGGCGATGTAAAAGCGGATGGTACGATCCGCCCTGATAGCTCAACTGAAAAACTAGCAACCCTTAATCCCGCATTTTTAGAGGGCGGTAGTGTGACCGCGGCGACGTCTTCACCACTCACCGATGGATCGGCGGCGGTGCTTGTCTGTTCAGAAGAATACGCGGATAAACATGGGCTTGAGAAACTTGCGCGAATTAAATCCGTGGCCGTGTCTGGTTGTGCGGCAGAAATTATGGGTATTGGCCCTGTCCCTGCGACGAACAAAGCATTAGAGCGTGCAGGTTTAACACTCGCCGATATTGATATTATTGAACTGAACGAGGCATTTGCCGCGCAAGGTCTGTCGGTGATTAAAGAGCTTGGTATTGATATCGCGAAAGTTAATCTCGATGGCGGTGCGATTGCGTTGGGTCATCCGCTTGGCGCGTCGGGTGCGCGTATTACAGGTAAGGCGGCAAGCCTTTTGAAACGTGAGGGTAAGAAATACGCGCTGGCCACGATGTGTATCGGTGGCGGTCAAGGCATTGCGACTATTTTGGAGGCGATTTAAAAATGACAAGGCTTTTGCTTATAGTTTCTTTATTATTTACGGCTGGCTGTAACCCTGTCACGAAGACTTATACATCAGATAAAGGAACCTTAACGATAAAGGGTGCTCCTTCAAAGTATTCAAAAGATCACATTGATTTTAGTCTTAAAGCTGAAAAAGTAACTTGGGAGTACGCATTGGAACAATATGCAAATGTTTGTCTAAAAGATCTTAAGCCTGGGCAGGAAATTCCGAAGGCAATGTCTGTTACATCAACTGAATGTTATAATAAATACATCATAGAATATGTTTTACCCTTTAGCATAAAGCCAAAACAATTAGAAAACCTAACGAAGAGCTATCTCCATTTTGCACAGGAATATGAAACAACGGATATGACATTTGAGCAATATCAGAAAAATCTAACAGGGGCATATAACCTTTATAACCTGACCCGTATGGCTGAAGTTGCGCTTGTAAAAGACTAATTTTAAGAAGGCAGAAAATAATGACCCAAATTAACAAAATAGCCGTCATTGGTGCAGGCGTGATGGGCAGCGGGATTGCTGCGCAGGTTGCGAATGCGGGATTTCCCGTTGTGTTATTGGATATTGTGCCACCGAAGCTGGATGATTTTGGTGGGAACAGGAATGCTTTTGCCGAAGGCGCAGTTGCGAAAATGCTTAAGGCCCAGCCTGCGGCATTTATGCGTAAAAGTAATGCGGATTTGATTACATGCGGAAATCTGGAAGATGATCTGGAGCTGCTCGCCGATGTTGATTGGATTATCGAGGTGGTCGTTGAAAATCTTGAGATCAAGCATAAAACCTATGAAATGCTACAGAAACATCGAAAAAAAGGCTCTATTATCTCTTCTAATACGTCGACAATTCCGTTGCATCAATTGGCGCAAGGGCAGCCTGCCGAGTTTAAAAAAGATTTCATGATTACCCATTTCTTTAATCCGCCGCGTTATATGCGTCTTCTAGAATTGGTTGTCGGCAAGGACACGCGCCAAGATGCTATCGAAACTGTACGCACATTTTGTGATGAGCGTTTGGGCAAAGGTGTTGTGGCCTGTCATGATCGTCCGGGGTTTATTGCCAACCGGTTGGGTGTTTATTGGTTAACCGTTGGTGTGAATGAAGCCATCAAACAAGGAATTTCCGTTGAAACTGCCGATGCGGTAATGGGCAAGCCTTGCGGTATTCCTAAAACCGGCGTATTTGCGCTGATCGATTTGGTGGGTATTGATTTGATGCCTAAACTCTCGGAAAGTCTGCTGACGAATTTACCGAAAGATGATGCATACCGCGATGTGTTTATTGATCATAAATTTATCCATGAGATGATCGCGCAGGGCTATACGGGCCGAAAAGGCAAGGGCGGGTTTTATCGTCTTAACCCCGATGTCCCCAAAGGCACGCGGGAGAAGCAAGCTCTTTCACTGAACGCCGATGAATTTGATGAAACGAGCTATACAAAAGCATCTAAACCAAAATTAAAGAGCATTGATGCCGGCCGTAAAGGACTTAAGGCTGTCGTCACCACAGATGATGCAGGCGGTAAATATGCATGGGAAGTTTTGAAGAAAACGTTGTTTTATGCGGCGGAACTGGTTGGTGATATTGCGGACAGTATCCATGATATCGATGAGGGCATGAAGCTCGGCTATAATTGGAAGGCGGGTCCATTTGAGATGATTGATGCGCTTGGCCCGAAATGGTTTGCGGATCAATTGTTGGTGGCCGATATTGGTGTGCCTGATATTCTTGAACAAGTGGGTGATGGCACATTCTACCGAATTGAAAACGGCAAACAGCAATATTTTGGCATGGACGGGGAATATCACGATGTTGTGCGTCCTGATGGTGTCTTGCTTTTGCGGGACATTAAGTTGATATCTGAGCCAGTGCTTAAAAACGGATCGGCGAAGCTCTGGGATATTGGTGATGGGGTGCTCTGCTTTGAAAAAACTTCTAAAATGAATACGTTTGATGAGGGCACTTTTGATTTATTGGAAGAGACGAAAAAGCTGATCTCCAAGTCCGATGAATATAATGCGCTGGTTATTTATAATGAAGCCACGCATTTCTCTGCAGGCGCAAATCTGGGGCTCGCAATTTTCATGATTAATATTGCGATGTGGCAACAAGTGGAGAGCTTTATTTCGCGTGGGCAAAAGGTCTTTATGGATCTAAAATTTGCAGATTTCCCAATGGTTAGTGCGCCAAGTGGCATGGCACTTGGTGGTGGTTGCGAGATTTTATTGGCTGCGGACGCGGTGCAGGCGCATGCGGAAACCTATACCGGACTTGTGGAGGTCGGCGTTGGCCTTCTTCCTGGTTGGGGTGGTTGTAAGGAAATGATCCTGCGTATGCAAGAGCGTGAGCGCGCCAAATTTGCGGTGGACATGGGTAAGATCGGCAAAGAAAATATTTGGTTTTCACCCGATACAACGCCTGTTGGGGCGGTGCGTAAAGCGTTTGAAGTGATCGGTATGGCCACGGTGTCCAAATCGGCATTCGAAGCGGTAGACATTGGTTATTTCCGTGAAACGGATGGGATCAGTATGAACCGCGATCGTTTGCTTTATGACGCAAAGCAGCGTGCCTTGAAGCTTGCCGATGGGTATACTCCACCGGGAAAAATTACAGATATTCGCCTTGGCGGTGCGGGTGCGAAAATGGCATTGAAGTTGGCGGTATCAGACTTACGCAAATCAGGTAAAGCAACACCCTATGATGTTGTTGTGTCCGAGCATGTTGCAACGGTTTTATCCGGCGGCGATACCGATTACACCGAAGCATTGAGTGAAGATGATCTTATTAAGCTAGAGCTTCAGGAATTTATGAAATTGCTGCGCAATGATGGGACGCTGGACCGGATTGAGCATATGCTAACCACCGGAAAACCGCTGAGAAATTAAGGTTGTGTATGTTGAATGTCAATCTACTCAGCCACTAAGCTCATCGCTGGTGTATGGATTTCTATAATAATATGATCTGCGTTTTGGCCAAGCTTTATGGAGGCATTTTCGGCAAGATCTGTTGGAAGTTCTTGTGATAATTCATCATAAATATTATGGGGTAGTGGTGTGGGTTGACCCTCCATAATGCCAGTTGCATATAGATCGCTGCACATATGTTTCATAGCAGATTCGCTTGTCGTTTGTTTAGAAAACACCAGTGTAAGCAGACCACCCTCTTTATAGAAATCACCGTAATTGTGCTCTGTTATCTTTTGAACTGCCGTTAAGGGGCTATCCATTATCAATACCTTTTTTACTCTTCGCATAAAACCATAACACAAAGTTTGGAATATAATCAATTTTCGGCTTTTTTTATCCTGCTAGGACAATTTTTGTATTACAATTAGTCGCACAGAATTTTATGAAGGATATAATTTATGCCTGTATATACGCCGCCTTTAAATGATATTCGTTTTATCTTCCATGATCTCTTAAAAGCGGAAGTTCTGTCGGAACTGTACGAAGATTTTTCCATGGAGCTTGCCGATCAAATATTGGAAGAGGGCGCAAAGTTGTGCGAGGAAGTGTTTTTCCCCTTGAACCAGAGCGGCGACGGCGACGGATGCGTTCTTGAAAATGATGAAGTAACCACGCCAAAGGGCTTTAAAGAGGCATACGACACCTTTGCAGAGAATGGCTGGTGTGGGCTTGCCTCTGATCCTGAATATGGCGGCATGGGGATGCCAATGTTGGTGAATACCGCGATGAAGGAGATGTTGTGTTCATCTAATATGTCGCTCTCTATGTATCCGGGGTTATCTTATGGCGCATATGAAGCGTTGCATAAATTCGGAACCGACGAATTAAAGGATTTATATCTACCAAAATTGGTGGAAGGTGTTTGGTCGGGGACGATGTGCCTGACCGAGCCACATTGCGGAACGGATTTAGGTTTGATCAAAACCAAAGCGGTACCTGATGGAAATGGTGCATATAAAATCACGGGAACCAAGATTTTTATTTCTGCGGGCGAACATGATTTAACCGAAAATATTATTCATCTTGTCTTGGCAAAATTGCCTGATGCACCGGAAGGTGTGCGTGGTATATCTTTGTTTATCGTACCAAAGTTTATACCAAATGATGATGGTAATGTTGGTGATCGTAATGCGGTTTCTTGCGGTTCGTTAGAGCATAAAATGGGCATCAAGGCGAATTCAACATGTGTAATGAATTTTGATGATGCTACGGGTTGGCTCGTCGGCTCGCCGCACAAAGGCTTACGTGCGATGTTCGCGATGATGAATGATGCACGTTTGGGTGTGGCGATGCAGGGGCTTGGGATTGCCGAAGTTGCGTATCAAAATGGTTTGGCCTATGCCAAAGAACGCTTGCAAATGCGTAGTTTAACCGGCGTGAAAGAACCTGATAAACCTGCTGATCCGATTATTGTGCACCCTGATATTCGCCGTATGCTGATGATGTCCAAGGCGATCACCGAAGGGGGGCGTGCCCTCTCTTATTGGGTCGGGATGGAACTTGATATTTCTCTGAAACATCCAGATGAGAAAGAACGTCAACGCGCCGATGATCTTGTTGCATTATTGACCCCGATTTTAAAAGCGTATCAAACTGATATGGGATCAGAGGTCGCCAACATGACGGTGCAGATCTATGGCGGTCATGGTTATATCTGGGAGAGCGGGGTCGAACAATATATCCGTGATGCACGGATCGCACAGATATATGAAGGTGCGAACGGCGTTCAGGCGCTGGATCTGGTTGGGCGAAAAATGCCGCAGAATTTTGGGCGTTTATTACGTCGTTTCTTTCACCCTGTACAAGCCTTCATAGAAGAAAATCAGGGTAATCCAGAGATGCAGGAATTTATATTTCCGTTGGCCAAGTCCTTTATGAAGCTACAGCAAGCCACGGCGATGGTTGCGCAGAAGGGCTTGAAGAACCCTGATGAAGCGGGTGCGGCTTCTGTTGATTATTTACGCCATTTTGCGTTAGTTGCGATGGCATTTATATGGTGTCGTATGGTTTTGGTATCGCAAGGAAAATTGGCGAAGGGTGAAGGTGATCAAGAGTTTTATGAAGCTAAAATCAAGACCGCCCAATTTTTTATGGCCAGAATGCTGCCAGAGGCAGATGCGCGTTTTAAAATGGTTCTTGCTGGTGGCGACACATTGATGGCACCGTCTGTAAAATCATTTTAACAAATTGAATATGTTACATTACTTGGGTTTACGCCATTATAATCATGAAAAAATGATTGGTGAAAGTTGCAATTATTCGAAATTCTTGGCAGAATTATAGCCGAACATGAAAGAATAGGTCTGAATGTCTGAAAAATACACACCAAAAGCCTTCTTTTTGCTTGAGAGTGAATACGAGAAATTGACGGCTCAGTCTGATAAAACGTCTAATTGCTTCAATAGAATAAGTGAAATTGAAAAAGATCTGATCCCTTGCGCAAAATATTTGGCAGAACATGACCAGCACGCAGATGCAATTTATTGGTTATGTGGTCAGCGTGTTCACGGAACATGCCAAACAGGTATTAGTGCGCAGCAATTTGAATATTATCTAAATCAAGCATCTGATCAGGGCCATACGGCGGCAATGCGGTTGTTGGGGCGCTATTATTACGGTTGGGAAAGAGTGATTTCCGTGCGTCAAATCCGTAAAAACAAGGCTTTGGAGCTGTTTGAAAAGGCAGCGGGTGCAGGAGATAGACAAGGACGATATGACTTGGCTTGTGCCTTATGTGAGAGCCAGAATAAGGAAGAAATAAAACGTGCAAATTCTATATTGAATGACTTGATGGACGAGGGGATGATACCTTCATTTTATGCTTATTATTTTCATTTTTTCTGGGCAGAGGACGGTTTGTTTCATGGTGATGAGCAAGGCGGCTTTGAAATTTTAAATCGCGCAGTATCCTGTTTGGATAATGTCTGCGTCTATTCTGATGATTTTCATGAAAGTGCGATCTATTACTATATTGGCTTATGTTTTTATGAAGGCGCGGGTTGTGATCAAAATACGGAACGGGCGGTTGATTTTATGCGACGCAGTACAAAAATATCTGAATATGGGGATGCGTATTTTTGGTTGAAAAATAAAGGGGTGAATGAGAGCGCCTCAGAAAATAAAACGGATAATAAATCTAAAAATATGCCTGAAAATATGCCTGAAATTTTCAAAATGAATGATGCAGCATCGGATATGCCTGATGAAGACGATGYGCCYCTAAATCCTGAGTTGTTGRTRAAATTGGATAAGCCRTTAAGCTTTATTGATATTAAAAAAGGTAAAAAGCAGGAAAAAGAACAACGCAAAAAACAGGAKAATGCTGCACGTTTTACTAARGAYGATCTYGARMGGGTGTTAAAGCCATTTGAAGATCTRATTGGTTTGGATACGATTAAGGATCAGGTGACCGGYCTGTTCTATACTGTTATGGCGGATGATTTGCGTCGTCGTAAAGGTGTGAWGTCTAGCCATAGGCCAATGCTRCACATGGCGTTTACAGGAAATCCAGGGACGGGGAAGACAACCGTTGCTCGGTTGCTTGGTAAGGTATTCAAAGAGTTGGGTTATTTAAAGCGCGGCCATGTTGTTGAGGTTGATCGCTCYAAAATGGTGGGGGCWTATATYGGKCATTCCGAGGCRATAACAACTGAGTTGTTCGAGAACGCAAAAGATGGGGTTTTRTTTATTGATGAGGCGTATGAGTTGGAAAAAGGATATTCCCCTAATGATTTCGGTGGGGAGGTCTTGGCKATGCTGGTGAAGAAAATGGAAGATGATCGTTCTCAGATGGTCGTCATCATGGCTGGCTATCGCGAAGAAATGTCATGGATGCTTGATTCTAATACAGGATTACGTTCTCGTCTTGGTATGGTCATTGATTTCCCTGATTATACTGATGATGAAAAAGCGCGTATATTCGAAAAATATTCTGCAGATTATTCATTTAAGTTGCGTAAGGATACAAAAGAAAAATTGTCTTCTATTTTTAAGAATATGGAGCCCAAAAAGAAAGATAAATTCGGAAATGCTCGTGGTGTACGTAGCTTATTTGAACAAACGTTACGCCTTCAAGCGCGACGCATTATAGAGCAAGATATTACCCATAAGTCGCAACTGCTTACGATTATTCCGGATGATATTCCTGGTGACTTCGTGTCACCGTCATCGCGTAAATTTTCCAAACATAAAATTGTGCGTATTAAATAGTGTATTGTGAGATAACGCGCAAAAAAAAGGCCGGGGGGAAACCGGCCTTAATTACGCAGAAAAAGTAGAAAATATACGCAGAAACTCAAGTGATTAACGCAGTATATAAGCAGTGTATTTAAGATATTATATTGGTACGCAGTAAAACTTTACTCAAGTAAAAACAGTAAGATATTCAGTCACAAATACTCTAACTCTATTGAGCGTTTAGTTGTTTTTCCAGCAATCTAATGCGCTCTTCATATTGTCGCTGCTGTCTGTAGAAATCTGACTTAACGGTATCAAGCTCACCCTCCAGTGAAGCAAGGCTTGCTAGTTGTTGCTGGTTTGTAAGCTCAGGATCAAATAGCATGTTTTCCAGCTCTGATTTTTCTTGCTGACATTGTGCTTTTTGTGTTTGGAGTTGGCGACCCATACGCATGATTTGGCGCTCTGATTCATTAAACCGCATTGTTGCGCGTTCTAAATTCCAGTTTTCCGATGATACGGAGAGACGCTCGTCTTGTGCATCTTGCAATGTGACCTTTAAATCATTATCCAATTGCTTGTTCTTTTGCAAAAGAGACCCAATACGCTTCTCAAGGTCAGAAATTTTATTGCGCATATCTATGAAGTCAGTGTTTTGTGTGCCACTTGTTGGCTCGATAGCTGCAAAAATTTGTGCGGCCTCATCATTAGGCAGGGGCGTTGTTGCACTTGCTATTGTGATTGAAGGGGGTGTTATATTTGTTGAGCTTTTATTGCTTTTGTGTTGTTGCGCAGCATTTGTAAGATCCACAGAAATCGATGGTAACTTTGTTCTGTGGTAAATAGGCTTCGGAGATCTTGAATGCTCAGTTGTCGTATGCGTATTCGCAACGTTGTCTATTTCCGCTTTGGATGGTGATTGTGCTGTGGCGGAAAGTAATATATTGGATACATTTTCAGTGTGTGCAAGGGCTTCTGGCTCTATAGAAGGCTTGTATTGTTCGCTTTCTTCTTTGAGTTGTTTGGCTAATTGCTCGGTGACACGTGGTCTAGATGAGGGCACCGGACGTAGGTTATGCGCGGGTGTGTCAGTGATATCGGTGTCTGATTGTTGCGCAGCATTTTTGGCTAAGTCCTGAAGAGGTAACATAGGCGGAGGCGGTGCAAGGTTTCCAGAGATGTTCTCTTGGGATCTTTGAATTGATACTGTCGGTACATCTTCTGTTTTTGCTGCGGCCATTGTTGCTTGTGGTGTAATGCATTGTGTGTATTCTGGCAGGGCTGTTTCCAATCCAGTCAGATACATTCTGAATTTAGTGTCCCTAATTTGAACATCTAGCACACTTGTCGTGCGCAAGGCTTCTGCGAATTTAGCATCATTACGAAGATCGCTGACAAGCATGTTTTTCTTGAAAGCCTTTGTCGGAATGACTTTTTCTATTATCCCAGGAACGCTATACTTCACTTCATATCTTTGATTTTCATTGAAGCTGTCTTGTC
Source organism: Zetaproteobacteria bacterium (assembly GCA_002747015.1). The sequence goes on along the minus strand of NVXI01000003.1, from coordinate 241,422 downwards.
TGAAGTCAATGTTAAGATTTGTGAATCCTTGTGCTGAGCCAGCCAGTTGAACGATATATCCGTTATTGAACTGATTGCTCAATGCACAAGTCTGTAGTGCGTTTGATGTGCTGCCATTACTAACGCGCTCCACCGTCCATTTATCTTTCGGGTAGAAATATAACTCAGGCTCGTTTGCCATGGCTCTGACACTAATCAAGGATGTTGTTGCCATACAAGCAGCGAGTAGAGTTGTTGCTAACAGTTTATGTGTCATTATATAAAGACCTTAGAGATCGGTAGAATTTTAAAAATATGGACTAACGTTGACCGCAGGGAGCGATTCGGAAATTACACATATATAATTACAGATTTTAAAAACAACAAAAAGAAATTTTATCATTTTACCCACTTATTTTTGTGGAAAAAGTCTGTATAGTGTGTGGATGACGTTTGAAAATATAGAAAATGAGATCCGAAAAAAGCTGTCTTATGCACCGGAAATTGGGGCAAAAATTAAGCTTGATTTTGGCGATGGGGGTCTTCTTTTTATAGATGGTACTCAAAATCCTGCGGTACTGAGCCATGACGATGCTGATGCTGATACAACGTTTGTGTGTTCGCTCGATTTGTTTAAAGCGATCATAGATGGTACACAAGATCCGACCATGGCCTTCATGACTGGAAAGCTTAAAATTCAAGGCTCTATGGGCTATGCAATGAAAATATCAGCCCTGCTTGGGGACTGATATCTTAATATACTGTTTCATTTATATTCTGATTTAGGCTGTTGCACGTTCTTTAAAGGTGCTTCTTCTTTATATCGTTTACGATGTCGGTAACGCTATCCTTTGATGGGTAAATGGCGGTCATATTATTGTCCCAGTCCATAAGGTATAAAAATGAGGAATGATCGACCATATATTCATCCATCATGTCATTTTCGACTTTTGATGAATATACTTTGAAAGCATCCTTCACGGCGTCGATTTGTTCGTTTGATCCGGTTAACCCAACCAGTCTCGGATGGAATTGAGCAACGTAATTCTTCATTGTTTCCACATCATCACGCTCCGGGTCAACGGTAATGAAGATCGGAGTAATTGTTTCTGCGTAATCCTCGCCCAGTTCTTCCATGATGCGCGTCACTTTTTGCAATTCCGTCGGGCAAACAGCCGGACAATATGTGAAGCCAAAGAAAATAAGCTTATGCGTATCTGCATATGTTTCATCTGTCACCTCTTGGCCGTTATGATCGATCAGGGTAAATGCGCCGCCAACATTGGGTGTGTCAGAGGTTGTCGTGTTGGCTGTCGATGTTGGTTTTTTCAAAATAGTCGCTGCCATTGGTTGGGCTTGATCATCAGGGGAAAGAGGAATAACGCCGGAACCCAGTTCATTCTGTGCCTTGAACGCGCCAATGACAGAGCCAATACCAAAGCCAAGTGCGAGTAATATAGTCCATCTGAATATACGTTTTTTCATGGTTTGCGCTTTCCTTTTGTAAAACCTGATTACAGGGTTATAATTCTTATCTGCTGACTTGACAATTCCTTTCATTAAAGCAAAGCTGCGTGCATATAAAATATAACCTTAGGGGTGCGTTTTTCTATTACGTGTTGCGGTCACTAGAGCGTGAAATAATATAGAGTCGCTGAGAATATACCCTAGAACCTGTTGATTAGGATCAACGTAGGGAAAGGATACCTGTAAAATGCCACATGTTATTGTTGAATATTCTAAAAACCTTGGAGATATTATAGATATTTCCAAGCTAGTCTATGATCTGCATGAAGAACTCGCCGCGCAAGGCATTGATAAAGACCGTATAAAAACTCGCGCTTTGGCATGTAATTATGTGTCCGTGGGGGAACGCGGTTCCCGTGGCCATATGTTGCATATGACACTCTTATTATTGGAAGGGCGCGATAATGCAACGAAGAAGCAATATGGCGATGTGCTGCATAACATGATGAAAGAGCGCGTCGGTGACGTGGTGAAGCATTGCTCTATCACGCTTGAAATTCGCGATATGGTTAAAGATACGTATTACATGTAAGGGAGAAGACGAAAATGTCACCAAAAGATCAACCAAACACAGAAGAAGCGGGCGTATGCCCATCAACAACCCATGTAACGACAGGCTCTCTGCCTGCGTCAAAAAAGGTATATGTCGGCGATTTGAAGGTGCCTATGCGCGAGATATCTCTCAGCAATGGTGATAGTTTGACCGTTTATGATCCATCCGGTCCTTATACGGATGAGAATGCGAAGTTGGATATTATGCGCGGCCTTTCTAAAACCCGTTTAAAATGGGTGATGGAACGCGGTGACGTTGAATATATCGATGGACGCACGGTTAAGCCGATTGATAATGGCTATAAAAGTGAAAAAGCCCTTCAAAATCGTAAAATCACGCATGAGAAATTCCCCGCTAGTCCTGAGAGGCCTCTTCGTGCCAAAGCAGGACAAAATGTGACGCAAATGCATTATGCGCGCAAAGGCATCATCACGCCTGAAATGGAATATATTGCCATACGTGAAAATCAACGCCGAGAAACTGTGCATAGCTATGCTAAGGATGGCGAGAATTTTGGCGCGAATTTGCCTGATTTCATTACGGGTGAGTTTGTACGTAAAGAAGTTGCCGAAGGCCGCGCAATCATCCCTGCCAATATTAACCACACAGAATTAGAGCCGATGATTATCGGGCGTAACTTCCTTGTGAAGATTAACGCCAATATCGGAAATTCTGCCGTGACTAGCTCTATCGGCGAAGAGGTTGATAAGCTTGTTTGGGCGATCCGTTGGGGTGCAGATAACGTGATGGATTTATCGACGGGTAAAGATATCCACGATACGCGCGAATGGATTATCCGCAATTCTCCTGTTCCGATTGGCACAGTGCCGATTTATCAAGCCCTTGAAAAAGTCGGCGGCGTTGCCGAAGATTTATCATGGGAAGTGTTCCGCGACACATTGATCGAACAGGCCGAGCAAGGCGTTGATTACTTCACCATTCATGCGGGCGTGCGCTTGCCGTATATCCGCCTCACCAATGATCGGATCACGGGGATTGTGTCCCGCGGTGGATCGATCATGGCGAAATGGATGATGACCCATCACCGTGAGAGCTTCCTCTACACTCATTTTGAGGAAACCTGCGAGATTATGAAAGCCTATGACGTTAGTTTCTCCCTTGGGGATGGCTTGCGTCCTGGTTCAATCGCCGATGCGAATGACGAAGCCCAGTTTGCGGAGTTAGAAACATTAGGTGAGCTTACAAAAATAGCATGGAAACATGATGTCCAAACCATGGTCGAGGGGCCCGGTCACGTGCCAATGCACCTGATTAAAGAGAACATGGAAAAGCAGCTGGAGGAATGCCACGAGGCTCCCTTCTATACGCTTGGCCCGCTCACCACAGATATTGCACCGGGTTATGACCACATCACCAGTGGTATCGGCGCGGCGATGATCGGCTGGTTCGGTTGCGCGATGTTGTGTTATGTGACACCAAAGGAACATCTTGGCCTGCCGAACAGGGATGATGTGAAAACCGGTGTTATTACGTACGGCATTGCGGCGCATGCGGCGGATCTGGCAAAGGGACATCCCGGCGCGCAGTACCGTGATGACGCGTTAAGCCTTGCCCGATTTGAATTCCGTTGGGATGATCAGTTTAATATTGGCCTAGACCCTGATACGGCGCGCGCCTTTCATGATGAAACTCTACCAGCCGAAGGGGCGAAGCACGCAAGTTTTTGTTCCATGTGCGGGCCAAAGTTCTGCAGCATGAAAATCACCCAAGATGTCCGTGATTACGTCGCCGCAAATCCAGAGCCAACGGATGTAGAGTTAGAGTCCAAAAAGGGCGAAGCCGCTTAATCAATTGAATAGAAAAGGATGAAATCATGAAAACATTATCTTGTGACATATGCGAAACAACATTTTCTGCCGAGGATTTTGATGGTTGGTTTAAACAAATGGTAGGCCATTATATAGTTGAGCATGCCGAGGTTATGGAAGCCGCCAAGGATAAATCAAAAGAAGAAGGCGAAGAGTGGATGGCCGCGGCCAAACAGCGTTTCGAGGATGCATAAATGACCAAAATAAATGACGATATTGATGCGATGATCTTATCCGCCGCCAGTGGTGATTGGCAGAAAACCGCACTTGTTATATCCAAAGTGTTTGATGATCCCGCCTTTGATAAAGACGCGTTAAATGGCCAAAACGTCGCCGAGCGTATCTATGCACTGGTCGAGGCCAAAAAACTAACCTCCACCGGAAACATCCGCCGTTGGCGCGATAGTAATGTGAAGTTGGTTTGACAGCTATTAAGCCGCCTTCATTTTATCGCTTCTTAATGAAAGGAAGAAGTTATATTCTGTTTCACTAAGGTTGAGATCGTTGATATTATTGATGGGTTTAATTCCATAATCTAGAATTCTACCATTCGTGTCGGCAGGGAATTTGTGGCGTAACTTTTCTAAATAACTCGTTTCTCTAACACCAAGAACTTTGTTTTCGCAGCATTGAAAAAGAGAGCTTGCTATAGTATCCGAAATTTTGAGAAGTGGTTCTTCGCCTTTTTTCTTTGATGTTATGGAAGCAATATTTATATTTTTAAGAAAACGCGCGTCGCCTTCATGTGGGTTTAATGAAATTTGGCGGATATATTTTTTCATCCACCCGTACTCCACGCCATCTTTGTGCTCGAAAATAATTTTGTGAGATTCTAGGGGGATGTTATATTGATTTAAGAATTTTCCTACTTTTTCTAACAAATAGTGCGCATTCTTATTATAAAACAATTTGCTATCATTTTTTCCCTGTATGCGAGCACCATAATCTTTCTTAGTTAAGGTTTCTTTATTGCAGATAGTGCCAAAGCAGATGATAGGTAGTGCGCAAAATTGTGTGCAAACATAAATCCTTTGCCTGTGGCTTAGGGATTTGAAGTGCAATGATTTTTTATTAATTTCAAGCTCGCAAGAGGTAATGGTGTCTGCTATTTGGGTATAATCGCTATCTTTAATCATAAAAGCACCTAGCGTAAACCATGGAGTTGCTCCACGTGTGTCGTCTGCCTGCCTTATTTTTCGAATGCCATCATCTCCACTTTCATCAATATATATTGTGTAAGTCATTTACTCTCCTGCAATTTAAACCATGGCGAGAGTGTATATTTGTTTTAAACTTATTCACAGGGGTAATTGTTAACTTTACTGTGAATTGCGGGGATAGCTACAATAACTCTTTCACTGAAACCTTCAAAGCCTTCGCGATTTTATCTAGATTCACAATGCTGGGGTTTCGGATACCGCGTTCAATTCCACTGATATAGGTGCGGTGTAAATCGCACTCAAACGCGAGGGCTTCTTGTGAAAGCCCTTTCTCTTTTCTTATACGCGCCAGATTCTTTCCGACTGTCTTTCGAATATCCATACTTGCATTAAGCAGTATATGTAGACTATAGTTCTACAGACTATAAGTCTCATTTTGATATTGAGAGAGAACCTGAGATGGCATTAACTATAGATAACTTACGCGTGTTGGAATTTCATTTACTGGAAATGGAAGATTTGATGAAGGCACTTGGTTTGACCGCGTTGGATGACCCCGCGTTGCAACCGCTTATCGCGCAATTGACTACGCATATGGATATGTTCCAACGCGAATTTTATAATATGTGGGGTGATCTTTAGGGATATGGGCGGTGTGCCTTGTGGCTACACCTGCGCTAGATCTCTTTTATTCAGGAAGTTTTCCTTGATCTTATCAATCTGCGGCAGGGACATGCCCAGACCCAAACGGATATCATCCAACATGATCAGCTCGCCCTCATCCATATCGCCATCCGCGGCAAGAATTAAAAGAGACGCAGTGATCAGCTTTCCTTTCAATTCTTTGTTCAATGTTTTTGAAACTGTTTTTAGTTCATTTTGAATATCAACGCCGTATTCTTTCATTTCGGCGGCGGTGTTGCGGATCATGTCCTCATTCGTTTCCACCTGCAAAAGATGCTTATAAATACGGGCGATTTCTGTGATTTCAGTGTCATCCAGATGGTCATCTGCAATTGAAATGGCAACCATGCACCGGATAAGGGCAACGGAAAATGCACTGGAATCCCCCGCATGGAGGAGATCTTTTTTGCCGAATTCGCCGCCAGCCAGACTGAAAAAGCCAAGCGCCATAAGAATAAAACCACTGATCGCCATAAACGACCCTACTATGGGTGCGGCCGGACTGGTTGTGAAGTGGAATGTATGACTGCCAATGACAAGGATACCCAAAAGTAGAATGACGGTGCCGATACCCAATAACTTTGTACTAAACATGATCTATCCCTTTATTATTAAACGGGTTTCAGTTTAACAGTATTGGGGTTTTATAGCAAAGCGATAAAGGCAGGGCAGGGTAATGATGGTTATTCTACCGTTTTGTCTTTTTCTCGATTTTTTTGCAAGAGTGACTGGTATATACTGGCTGTCGTCGAGATAATCTTCCATTTCTCCAAATGCACCGTCTAGGGCGGCATTTAAAACACTGGTTGCGAACAGGGTTTTGTTGTGATGTTTCTTACGCATGATGAACACTCCTTGTTTGATAATGATTCTTAACTAGGGTGAGTTTGCGGTTTATTATCTGGAGTCAATGGTAATGATAATCATTCTCGTCTCTGTGTGCAGATCTAAACAACATCAGGCCCTCATCAATATGAAGGCCTGAGCATTATCGATTTATGATCCGCAATGATGCGTATCTCTTATAAGACGTCCAACATTTTGGCGACCAAAGGGTGACGAACGATATCCTGCTTCTCTAAACGGCAAACCGCGATGTTTTCAATGGATTCTAAACGGTCACTGATTTGCGACAAACCTGATATCCCATCCAGTAAATCCGATTGATCCGGATCGCCGGTAATGACCATGGTGGAGTGCCACCCAAGACGCGATAGGATCATTTTAAGTTGCCCATAGGTACAGTTTTGCGCCTCATCAATGACAATAAACGCGTTATTGAGCGTGCGTCCGCGCATAAATCCGATGGGTGCAATTTCAATTGTGCCGTCCTCCAGATATTGTCTGACCTTTTTACCACCTAAACGGTCGCCTAGTGAATCGTAGAGAGGGCGCAGATATGGTGCCATTTTCTCTTGAAGATCCCCAGGCAGAAAGCCTAAAGATTCTCCGGCCTCCATTGCCGGGCGCGATAGGACTATGCGCTCTATTTCACCATTCTCCAGTGCTTCTACTGCCGAGGCAATCGCCAAATATGTTTTCCCTGTTCCCGCAGGGCCAATCGCCAGAGTTAGGCTCCGCTCTTTTATGGATTGTATCAGGATTTCTTGTCCCTGTGATCTTGGCTTGATATTCTTGACGTATCTCTGATCTCTGCGTCCATCTATTTCTTTATCCAGCGGATGCCATTTGTCATTTTTAAAAGAGGCGGGGCGCACTATATTTTCTTTATTTGAGTGTGCGTGATTTTTTGAATAACGAGATTTTTTAGCCATAGGGGATGTTCTCCTTGGTCAGAGTGAGGAAAGGGAAAATTATCGAAATGTGGCAGGAGTTTGAATGATCTATAAGACGGGTCGGAAGCGACGAACATATTTAAAGGTGGCTTGTCAATCTTCTCAGATTGCAAAGTTTTAAATATCAATAGAATTGAATTTAAGACCATCACACATATAAAATATCAAAAATCATGATGTTTTCATAATTTATTCTGTAATTGGACATTTATTTATGTATAGAATTTTACAAACGCTTTGGAAATAGCGTATGATATAAGTGTAAAATAGATTGGGTGTACTTAAATTATGTATAAAATAATTTTTCGAACTTTGTTGGTTTTTGTGTGTTTCGGGATTTCTTTCGCGGCGGTTGCTGTTGATTATGCGGCTAAGGGCACAAAGTCAAAAAGGACCGTGTCACATAAGGTTGAGACGAATCAATGTTCGGATAAGGATATACGGGCCATTAAAAAATTTGATCGCAAGGCTAAAAATGAAATCGAAAAATGGTATGAAACGAATGAATTTAGTAACCAAATTGTACGTGGTACAACGGGCATGTCGACAAAAAAGCTGATTAAAATGGCCAAAAAAATGGATACGGAGAAGTTGATAAGGGATAATTTTTTCGTTTCTGATAGATATAGAGCTATGAAGGTGGTTTATAAACGCTGTGATCGGAAGAGGCCAATGATCCAAACGCCTTCTGTATTCTGGCTTCCAGAGCGGTTTCAGGGCGTGTTGGGCACAGAAGTTACACCGGGATAGATACCTGCTTGCGCGTAAGTGCCAGTGTCTTACTGCCTAACATCGAATTTTCATTTCTATTCATTGCTTTTTAAATTAAACAGATGTAGCGTGTCACCTTTGTTTTGTAAGGGATTAAGCCAATGGGTGTTACGTTTGATGATGTGCTGAAAGCACGTGAAAAAATTCAAGATTCTGTGGTACTAACGCCGACAATTAAGGCAACGCGCTTGTCTTTACATCTGGGTATTGATCTTTATCTGAAATTAGAAAACCTTCAGCATACCAATGCGTTTAAGGCTCGTGGAGCGCTGAACAAGTTGCTTACATTGAGCGATGAAGAATGCAAAAATGGTGTGATTGCGTGCAGTGCAGGTAACCACGCACAGGGCGTTGCTTATCATGCAACGCGCCTTGATATTCCATCGATTATTGTGATGCCGAACGGCACGCCTTTTAATAAGATTAAGCGCACTGAAGATTTTGGAGCAAAAGTTGTCATTTATGGACAAAGTTTTGAGGAATCCGTTGGTGAGACTCTAAGGCTTGCGAAAGAAAAAAATCTAACATTTATCCATCCATTTGATGATGAGTATGTGGTTGCAGGCCAGGGGACGATTGGTCTTGAGATGTTGGAGCAAGTACCTGATTTGGATGTGATTGTTGTGCCTATTGGCGGCGGCGGTTTGATTTCTGGTATTGCGACGGCGGTTAAGGGGATAAAGCCTGACATTGAAGTTATTGGCGCGCAGGCGGAAAATTTTGATGCTGTTCTTGCAATGCGTGAGGGACGGAAATTTACAGGTGGAACAGCAACGTTGGCAGAGGGAATCGCTGTAAAGGTACCGTCTGAAAATGATTTTAAAATCATTGAGGCGTTGGTTGATGATATTTATTCCGCGACCGAAAGTGAAATAGAAGAAGCCATTTTCGATTTACTCAGTGATGAGAAATTAGTGGCAGAGGGCGCACCGGGCGCGGCTTTGGCGGTTATTAAAAAGAACATTGATCGCTTTAAGGGCAAAAAAGTTGGTATGGTTTTATGTGGCGGGAATATTGATTCGCGTATGCTCTCTACGTTGATTTTGCGCGGACTTGTGCGTGATGGTCGTATTACGCGCCTGACGTTTGAAATTGATGATACGCCGGGGCAACTCTCTGACATATCACGTATTATTGGCGAATCTGGTGCAAATGTGATTGAGGTTATTCACCAACGCATGATGCAAGCCGTATCGTTAAAGCGGGCGGAGCTTGATGTCGTTATTGAGGCGCGCGATAGATTTCATGTGGTTGATATTATTGAAACGCTGAAAAATGCAGGGTTTAAAGTGTCTTCCTCACGTGACGTTTGATTGACATAATGAAGGCCTCATGGTAGTTTCCTACATATGGGGATTATTAAACCAATAACGTTGGATCAAGGAGAATGGGCGCAGGAATTTGGCGTCCGTTATCGCGTGATAGATGATTTTTTAGCAGTCGTTGATGGTCGTGATGATTGTCTTGCTGCATTCAAAACCGCGCGTGAGCTTATCCAAAATCCTAAATTTCATGCTGTTGCGGTTATTCGTGATTCTCAGACTTTGGCCAGTAGCTTTAATGATATTGCGGGTACTATGGCAGTGGATCGAGCTTTTGGATTAAGTGCAAAAGAAGGACGTGTTCTCGTTTGGCCGCAAAAAGATAGGGTTTTATACGAAGAAGCATCTATATTGTATGCGACAAAATTGAAAACAGCAGGGTTCTTCGGCTGGGGAACAGAATCGTTCTTAGGCACTGATTTTCATAATGTATTTAAGGATGCCCGCGAGGTTTTCCCTGAGGTTCTGAGCTGGAGCATTCGAGATCGGAATAGTGATCATGTAGGTACTATTCATTTTGACGAAGCTAATCGGCCAGGCTTACACGATATTTCGAATTTACCTGATAAGTATATTCAAGATGTGAATGAGGAGCATTATGCCGCTTTGCCAGGAGGAATTACCTTATCAATGGCTTTGGCGCATGGTGGAACGATTGTCTGTAATTCTTCGGGTGGACCTCCTAAAAATAATAATTTTTATGATCCAGAAAATTTAATTACGGGGTATCAGGCGCAAGATGGAGATTTTCTTGTGATACGTTCTAGAGGGTGGGGACAGGACGTTCCCCCTGCTGCACATTGTGCACCGAAACTGGATAATGCTCTGCAGCATCGATATGTTGCGATCGCGTCCAGCCATACATCGTATCTTTCACCACAGGTTAGAGAGTCTATTGGGCGCTCACGTTTACCTTCTCAAGATCCAATTGACGTGCTGCTGTCTGAGATCGATCAAATTCCTACATATCTGAAGAAAGATGCTGTTTTAGAATATTTCCGTGCTGTTGATCCTGCCCTTCTTAAGGAGGTTATGGATGCTTCTACGGTTCAGAGGTTCCCTAAAAGTGTGCGCTTAGAATTTGATAACATCTTGGATGTTAGTTGATGTTGTGGATTAGGTATTATTTCAGAGTATGCCCCTATTTTTTTGCGAAACAAACCAAGCTATCAGGATGAATTTGTTGACATAAGATAAGGCCTTGTATAGGTTTTCTCGTATTATGAGAGCTTTAGAATATTTTAAAACGGCATTAAACTCTATATTTTCAGGTAGCGCGGCTGTGTCTGAGGATGATAAGACGGCTGCAATTCCGCCTGCATATTCTCTTGATACGCTCATAAATACTTCCACACAACATAATATATCCGCACCGATACAATCAATTGCGATGATTGGCGCTTTTCATGATGGGGAGGGCTCTATGTATGAGGATGATGTAAAATTATTGCAAAACATCGTTTCTTATCTTGAGCGTTCAGGTGTTCGTGTTGCACCAGATGCACGTGTCCTACCCATGACATTACGCCAAGATGAAGATATTATGATTGTGCAGCCGCAAGTGGATATGGCGGTATTATGTTATGTATACGATGATAAAGCAGATAAATTCAGTGATAGATCAAATATTAGTTTTTTGGCACAAAGCTCTGAAATAAAGGGGGCCAGTGTTGAAGAGCGATATGAATTATGGCGAGAAGCGTTGGAAAATACAGGGGCCAATATTATTTTTTCTTTGGGGCACCCAGAGGAGATTAGCGTTAAAAAAGTTGCACCGGATAGTTTCATTATGGTGATTGATCCGCAAAGTAAGACAGATGAATTACCGCCAATGGTTACTAAAATGAAGCATAAACAAAAAAGCTATGGCTTATCTGTGCATAAGGACGCTATTTCCTCCTTGTCACAAGAGGCAAGTTTGGATACATCATTTGGCCGAATGTTAAATGATTCAAAAATTCGGCATGAGATTCATGTAATGTAAAAAAACCACCCTTAAAGAAGGATGGTTTTTTAATTTTAAAGTGCAGGAATATGTTTATGCAGCTTCGCTGTCATCATCATTTCCAGTGTTACTAACGACACCACCGATTTTTTTGCCGTAATTTCCAGAGAAAACATCTTCGGCAAAGGCATCTTCCCATGTACCTTCCGTTGCAGCACGTGCATATTCTGTCGCACGGCTTTCGAAGAAGTTTGCATGCTCTGCGCCGTTCAACATTTCATCCATCCAAGGCAGTGGGTTTTTGGTTATGCCGTAAATTGGTTCAAGGTTAAGTTGTTGCATACGGCGATCACCGATGAAGCGAATATATTGCTTCACATCATTCGGGCATAGGCCTTCGATTTCACCCATCTCGAAACAAAGGTCAATAAAGGCATCTTCATGCTCAACAGTTGATTTACATGCTTCTGTGATTTCAGCTTTTAGCTCATCATCCCAGATATCCGGATTTTCAGCGACGAATTCATTAAATAGGCGGATCATAGATAGAGTATGCAATGTTTCATCGCGTACAGACCATGTAATGATTTGCCCCATACCCTTCATTTTATTAAAGCGGGGAAAATTCATCAAAATGGCGAAGGACGCGAAGAGTGCAAGTCCTTCTGTAAAGGCACCAAACAATGCCATTGTTTTGGCAATATCACGGCGAGTATCCATCTTCGCACCTTGTAGAATGTCGAATTTATCCTTCATTGCTTTATATTCTAGGAATGTCGAATATTCGGATTCAGGCATGCCTACAGTATCCAGTAGATAGGAGTAAGCCGCAATATGAATGGTTTCTATATTTGAGAATGCGGCAAGCATCATCTGTACCTCTACTGGCCCGAATACTTGCGCATAATGTTTCATATAGCAATTATTGACCTCAACATCGGCCTGCGTGAAGAAGCGGAAAATCTGTGTCAGTAAGTTTTTCTCTGCAGGCGTCAGGTTTTTGCGCCAATCACGAACATCTTCGGCCAGCGGTACTTCCTCTGGAATCCAATGCACACGTTGTTGTGTTTGCCATGCTTCAAAACACCAAGGATATAGAAATGGTTTATAGATATGGCGTTCCTGCAAAAGCGGAGATTTTGCCATTAAAGCAAGTTCTGTTTTATCCGGTTTATCGCTCATGATTTTACTCCTTCAAAGAAATTATTTGGGTCAGTTTAGAGTGCTGTCCGCAATTGATAGAGTCTTTTTTGACTCTTGCATTGTGAATAGCGGGGGTAATTTTTAGAAAACAACATCATATCTATATATGGTGTCTATATTTTTGATACTACACTATATATTGTATTTTTCAATGGCTTTGAATAGTGTTTTTATTTTATTTTTGACGCATTAGTCTTGTTTGCTGTAAGTATATGCATATGGAAAAGCATCAAACAAATACTCCTAATAGAATTATCTTACTTGACCGTCATATGCTGTCAGAAGGAAACCTGACAGGGGATAATAGAAATGACCCTGATATTGGTGGGACAGAACTTGGTAGAAAACAGGTGATTGCCGAAGCTGATTTTTTAATGAATGAATTATTCCCGCGTGAGGGAATAACAGAAATGCCACAAATTTGGGCCGGTGGTTACAAGCGGGTGATGGAAGGGCTGGATTTGAAGTTGCAAAGGATGCACGAAATTAATCCGGACTTCGTTGATTTTAAACAGATTATATATTCAGATGATATGTTGACCGAGCGAAATTTCGGGGATTTAGCCTATGTTGAACATCTTTTAGAATCTGTGTTTAAAGATGATCCTATTGCACAAAAATCTATTATGGCGGATTTGGCAAAGGGAAAAGCTGTCTATGAAGGTGTTCCGCATTCTGCGCGGCCTGCGCATGGTGAATCGCATAAAGATATGGGCGTTTATGCCCGTTTATGGGGCGAAAGCGTTGCGCGTGATATGCGCGCAGGCTCTAACGTACATTGGGTAAATGGGCATGGCGATGTTGATAAGGGCATTATATCAAAATTGTTTCATTGGCATGATCAGGATATTTGGGACCGCATACCTCCAATCGGAAATTGTGATGTTATTATGATTAAAGGGGAAGATGCGGGTATAGAAGGCAAAGCAGATTGGAGTATTCAAAAAGTGTATGATGGTGAGAAAATGAAATCCTGTTTTGAAATGCCTATTTATCGCACGAAGCCGCAGAGAATAGGAGACTTTCCCTTTGCACAAGCTCCCGAACTATGAAAAAAATTCTTGTTTTAATCGTTATGGTGGTTTGTCTTTTTGCGGAGCAAGTATATGCATGGGGTGAGGTGCCTGTTTTTACGGTGTTTTTGAATGACCTTGCTTACACGAACAGCGGAAAGGTGCGCCCATGTTATCCGCTTTATGCACGCTTTGAACATCCCAATCCTGAGGTGACAAAGGTGCGGATGCGCCACCCGACTAATCATGTTTTATTCATGCATTTTCCGATTAACCAAAATGTGCATATTAAAATTCATGAGCAATATATGAAGCAAGGCCTTCTGAGCATTAGTGATTTTATCGCCGAGGATAATTACGGTCATATATATGGTCAAATGAACTTAACTTTCATTCCCGTTGATCCTGCGCATGGTAATATATGTGATGGTTATGTGAATTCTTAAGTGCGGTTAAATATTTACATGATTACCATGAAAATCGAATGGGTCGGTTGTGTGTTCATGTGCGGAAAATTCGAAGCCAAGATGCTCAAAAATTTCACTGAAAACTTCGGTAAGCATTGGACCGATCGGTGTGGCATGTAAAATTCCCCATTCAATTGGGATCAGAATAGCTGCGTGGAAGAAGATACTGCTGAGTGTTGAGTGTCCCATATTATTTCCTTGTTATGTTATAATATAACAGTAACGTAACATAACAAGTAAATGAGGCAAGTATTATTTTAGAAATACGTGCAGTCATTTTAATTTGTGAGGAGGCGGTGGTTATTTCTTTGCGCTACACTTTACACAAACGCCGTGGATTTCAACATTCCAATGGTTCAACGTAAAATTTTCACTATCTACGCGATTTTGCAATGTTGCGGGCAGCGTGCATAAATGAATTTCATCGACATGATTGCAAATGTCGCAGATCATAAATTGGGATCCGTCATGTTTATGCTTTTCTTCGCAGGGGATATAGGCATTTAAGGATTCTATACGGTGAATAAAGCCATTCTCTAGTAAAAAATCAATGGCGCGATAGGCTGTTGGTGGCTTTGGGCTTTTAATGTCTTGTGCCATTTCTTCTAGGACTTCATAGGCAGTCATAGGCTTTTCTGCGCTATGAATAATTTTGAATGCACTTAGGCGCGGCGGCGTTATACGCAAGCTATGCTTATCGCAATATTTTTCAAAAGATTGAATGGAGTGTTGGCTCATATGTAGAAGTATAGGTGTATTTCTCTTTGAATACTACTCTTCAAATAAAGGTATAAACTGCAGATAGCCTTCGGTCTCTAAATTATCTTTATGAATAAATCGTAGAGAGGCGGAGTTAATGCAATAGCGTAGCCCACCCTTTTCCTTTGGCCCATCTGTAAAGACATGGCCTAGGTGAGAATCTGCCGCAGATGACCGGACTTCTGTGCGTGGAATCCACATTTTAGCGTCTGTGTGCGTTTCGACATTGCCGCCTTCTAACGGTTTGGTAAAGCTGGGCCAGCCTGTACCGGAGGCGAATTTATCCGTGGATGAAAACAAAGGCTCTCCCGATACCACATCCACATAAATACCAGGCTCTTTATTGTCCCAATATTTGTTCTTAAATGCCGGCTCTGTGCCGTCATGTTGGGTGACGTAATCTTGTAAGTCGGTCAGCTGTTCTACTTTTTCTTTCTTATCAGACATGGACATTGTCCCCTTATCATTTGCGATTGTTGGCTGGTATGTTGCTGCTAATATTAAGATTGCTCCAACGGCGCTTAACGTTATGAACGCTGGCTTTGTATATTTCATCACAGGTAACCCCCTTTATGTATCTTATAATGTTCCATTCGCTTAAGAACAGGGTTTTGTTACACTGTTAAGAAGATATATAAAAAAAGAGCCACCAAATGGCAGCTCCTCTTAAAATGAGTGGCAAGTGTCGTTTGAATGATTGCGCCTCAAATATTACGCTTTTCAGCTTGCTCCGAGGAGGGATAAGCACTTATCACAACAATAGCTAACTAACTAACTAACTAACACTCAACTCTACACAGGTGTCTGCATATTTGCAGGGTGTACCATATATATAATGGACTATATACAGGCTGGGTGTCTTATATTTCGACTGGCCCACTTCAAGTAGTTACTCTATTTTTCCCCTTTAGCTATTAATCAGAGAGTACCATTCTCTGCATTCATTGGGGAATCTCAAAAATTTGGCCATAATTAGCCTCCTTTCTAAAACTTTTACTGACATGCGAGGCATTCTTCGTAATTATTTGCTTCGCTTAATGTGCCTTGTTCATGCTTATCTTTATCATCGGCGCTTGCTTTCGAACGTTTCCACGATGCGTCGCTTTCTGCGCGTTGAACAGATTTAGAGCGGCAGTAATAAAGTGACTTAACGCCTTTTTTCCATGCATCCCAATGAATACGGTGAAGATCAAGCTTGTTAACATTGGCGGGTAAGAACACATTGATGCTCTGTGCCTGACAAACGAAAGGTGTACGATCCGCAGCATGTTCGATGATCCAGCGTTGATCGATTTCAAAAGCGGTCTTAAAGACATCTTTTTCTTCGGCGGAGAGTTCGGGCAAATGCTGCACTGACCCTTCATTGGTGAAGATAGAACTCCACGTGTCATCACTATTGATGCCTTTTTCTTCTAGTAGTCTTTCCAGATATTTATTCCGTACTGGGAAAGACCCAGACAGCGTTTTATGCGTGTAAGCATTGGCTGCGATAGGCTCAATCCCTGGCGAGGCGCCGCCACAAATAATTGAAATACTGGCCGTCGGTGCAACCGCCATCTTATTAGAGAAGCGCTCCATAATACCGTAATCCGCTGCATCTGGGCATGCACCACGTTCATGCGCTAGTTTCACAGATGCATCATCTGCTTGACGTTTGATGAGTTGGAACATGCGGCGGTTCCATACTTTGGCCATAACTCCTTCCATAGGAAGGTTCTTGGATTGTAGGAATGAGTGGAAGCCCATAACACCAAGGCCGATTGAACGCTCGCGCATTGCGGCATATTTGGCACGTTTCATGGAATCTGGTGCTTTATCAATAAAATCAGAGAGTACATTATCAAGGAATCGCATGATATCTTCAATAAAGGTTGGATGATCTTGCCATTCATCAAACTTTTCAAGATTGACAGAGGATAGGCAACAAACCGCCGTTCGCTCATTCCCTAGATGATCTTTTCCGGTTGGTAGAGTGATCTCTGAACATAGATTGGACATTTTTACATTCAGGCCAGCCATTTTATGGTGGTCAGGAATGGCATCATTTACATGGTCGATAAAGATAAAGTAGGGTTCGCCAGTTTCAACGCGCGCAGTTAGCAAGCGAATCCAAAGATCACGCGCACTTACTTTATCAACAATTGAATTGTCTTTTGGGGATTTCAACGCCCACTCTTCATTATTTTCTACTGCTTCCATAAAGCGATTTGGAATAAGAACGCCGTGATGCAGGTTCATCGCTTTGCGGTTTGGATCTCCACCAGTTGGGCGACGTATCTCAATAAATTCTTCAATTTCTGGGTGCCAAACAGGTAAATATATTGCGGCACTTCCGCGACGTAGTGATCCTTGGGATATTGCTAAGGTCAAAGAGTCCATCACGCGAATAAATGGGATAATACCAGAAGTCTTGCCGTTTCGGCCAATCTTCTCGCCAATCGAGCGCACATTGCCCCAATATGAACCGATACCACCACCAAGGGAGGCCAGTGATACATTCTCGTTCCATAAGTTCATAATGTCATCAAGGGAATCGCCTGTTTCATTTAGGAAACAAGAAATGGGCAGGCCGCGGCTTGTACCACCATTTGATAGGATAGGTGTTGAAGGCATAAACCAGAGTTTGGACATATAATCATAAATGCGCTGCGCATGTTCACTATCATCGCCGTAATACATCGCCGGGCGTGCAAATAAATCCTGATACTGTTCCTCAGGCATTAGATATCTGTCGGTTAGCGTCGCTTTGCCGAATTCGGTCAGGTTCTCGTCTCTTGATCTATCGATCTGGACACGATTGCCCCTCTCCATTTGCGCGATGTCAAACATAGGTGTTACTCCCTAATTTATAGTTTACTCATTCTTATTGAAAGTGATTCAAGGAATGTATTGATGAAAGGTCGAAAACCACAATTTCTTGTGATCAACATGTGGCTAACATACTATATATCGTATGTCGTGCCAAATAGATTTTATTCCTATCATTTGAATTTGACTCTTGGAAGCACCTGATTCATCACATGAAAAGTGAGATATCCAGTCTTTTATCCCCGTGTAAAAAAAGTGAAATTAAGATTCTCCTGTGCATATTTCTAACTAAATATAGAGGCGTTTTTGCGCGATGGTTAACAACAGAACGTGCCTTTTTTTCTAACTCTGATACACTGATACTATAAGAATTACAGAGTAACGCTTTGGAATCCCACAATAACTGGAAATGAGTATTATGCGCAGAGAACGACAAACAAAAATTTTAGCAACCATAGGTCCTGCATCTTGTTCTGAGGGGATGATCGAATCTCTTTTTGTGGCGGGAGTTGATTTATTCCGTTTGAATTTTTCGCATGGCACGCATGCTGGCCATCAGGCGTCTTATGACATTATACGCAAGGTGGAAGCCAAATATGAGCATCCGATTGGTGTCGTTGCCGATATGCAGGGGCCGAAATTGCGTATTGGAAAGTTTGAAGATGATTCTATTGCTCTTCAGAAAGGGCAGAGCTTTCGATTCGATTCGGAAGATTCTCTGGGTGATGAGAGTCGCGTTTACTTGCCTCATAAGGAAGTCCTTGAGTCTATGGAGATCGGGAGCCATATATTTCTTGATGATGGTAAGGTGCGTATAAAGATCATAGGCAAAGGGGATGGGTATCTGGAAGGTGAAGTACAATCTGGCGTATCTTTAAGCAATCATAAGGGGTTTAACCTGCCTGGTGTAATTTTGCCTATTCCTGCGCTAACCGATAAGGATCACATAGATTTAGAGGCTGCATTGGATATGGGGGTAGACTGGATTGCACAGAGCTTTGTACAAAGGCCAGAGGATGTCCGTGAAGCTTTAGACCTTATCAAGGCACATAAAAACAATCATGTGGCTCTGATGGTTAAAATTGAAAAACCTTCGGCGTTGCTGCAGATAGAGGAGATTATTGATCTTGCGGATGGTGTGATGTTGGCGCGTGGTGATTTGGGCGTGGAAATCCCACCAGAGGATGTGCCATCAGTACAAAAGAAAATTGTGCGCCTTGCCCGCGATAAGGGTAAGCCTGTTGTTGTCGCAACTCAGATGCTTGAGTCTATGATTGAGAATGCTCGTCCCACCCGCGCTGAAGCTTCGGATGTGGCGACTGCTGTTTATGACGGGGCTGACTGTGTGATGCTATCTGCGGAAACGGCAGTAGGAGAGTACCCCGTACAAGCCGTTGAAATGATGGATCGTATTGCCTGTAGAACAGAATCAGATGAAAACTATCTGGAAATGATGGAGGCATCGCGTCCTGACGCATTGGGGACGGCCTCGGATGCGATTACAGCAGCGGCGTATTATGTTGCACAAGATGTTGATGCGAAGCTGATTGTGAATTACACAATGTCTGGTTCAACTGCASTRCGCACCGCGCGGCAACGGCCAGAAATGCCCATTTTATGCYTAACGCCTGATATAAATGTTGCTCGAAGATTRGTGCTGTCTTATGGGGTGCGYCCRGTGCACAATGATGTGGGAACGGATGATTTCGTTGGTCCGGCGCGGTATGCTGCTAAAATTGCATTAGGTAAGGGATTTGTAAAAAAAGGCGATTGTTTTGTGATGACTGCAGGAATGCCTTTTGGTGTAGCCGGAACAACGAATATTTTRCGTATCGGAGAGGTCGAATAAAATAATGAATTATATTCTAATGCTTATATTCTGTCTTGGTTTATGGYCGACGGTAGCGCRRGCCGAAGAGATGACAATTAGTCAGGCYTATCGTRATTTGCCKCACCAACGTACGCAATTTAGTGCGACTTATGCAAAGATGAGCGAGAAAGAAACGGAATATCTGGAACATTTGTTCTTTGTTACAGACCTTGCTTTTCGAGAGAGAATGGTGATGCTGCGTGCGTTTAATGCACAGAGGGGGCATCTTTATATAGAGGTATATAATAAAGAAATTTCTAACCTGTTGGGCAGTTTTGAATTTATTGATCCACCAAACCAAATTCTGGAGCAAGTCGAGAGACTGGTTCTGGGATCTATCAGTGAACAGCGTAAATTTTTCAATATCTGGTATAATGCGCGTGGAACAATGCAATATAAAGAACTACAAAGAAGTCTTGCGTCACATGAATATGTACAAAGTTCGCACCAGAAACTGATACAGGCCTATGGTGTTTTGCAGAATAACTATACGCAGGAAGTGCCACATAACCTACAGTCCTTTTACGATCATTTATGCGCTTTGGATTTTCTCTAGGGCGGTAATCACGTCCAACATATTTGTATAGGTTGCTTGCGCGCCTGTATGGCGTAAGATTTTTGCATGTGGTTGCGGTGTATGATGTGTGCCACAGAACCCCCAAACCGCCATTTTGGCAGCAGTTGCGGCACTTACGCCTGCGATACTGTCTTCAATCACCAGTATTTTTGACGGGCAAATATTCTTTTGATTGGCGGCGAGTAGGAATAAATCCGGTGCTGGTTTCGGATTAGGCGCCATCAGGCCAGTGAAAATAAATGCCTCATCGAAAAAATGAAGTAGGTTGGCGCGTCTTAAAGAGGAGAGAACGTTATTGCGCTCTCCGTTTGATACGACGCAGATATCGGCGTATTGGCGCGCAGTATCCACCATATCATGGACGTGTTTAATTTCTTTTATCTCTGTTTCTGATAGTGCATTAACCTTACTTAAATAGAGCTTTGCTGCATTATCGGGGAAGGTGAACCCTGTCTCTTGTGCTATTATTGCAATAATACGACTAAAGCGATGGCCGGAGAAATGCGTCAGGCCATGCTCTATATCGTATTTTGTAATGCCAAAATCGTGCAATAAAGAGATGATCGCTTTGATATTCATGTATTCCGTATCAACTAGCGTTCCATCGCAATCGAAAATTATAAGGTCATAGGTCACAATATTTATCCGCAATCGTTAAAACACAGGGCGTTTGCAAAGTGGTATGGAAAATAAGCTAACGCGTAGTTTACTACGTGAGACGAAATTTAACGCAGTCTACCTTGAAGCGATCAAAGTTTTTAGATCATGGCCATGCCGCCATTCACATGAATGGTCTGGCCTGTTACATATCCTGCTTCTGTGCTGGCAAGATATGTTGCTGCGGCTGCTATATCTGCGCTTGTTCCCATTTTTTTCGCTGGAATTGTCGCGTTAATGCCCGCTTTTTGATCATCCGTTAAGGCATCGGTCATTGCCGTTGCGATAAAGCCCGGTGCGATACAGTTTACGGTAATTCCGCGTGAAGCAATTTCTGCGGCCATAGATTTTGACCAGCCAATCATCCCTGCCTTTGATGCAACATAATTACACTGTCCAGGGTTTCCGGTTACACCAACAATGGAAGAGATATTAATGATACGGCCGTAGCGACGTTTCATCATGCCGCGTTGTACGGCTTGGGCAAGTTTGAACGGCGCAGTAAGGTTTACGTTTAGCACATCTTGCCAGTCATCGTCGCTCATACGCATGGAAAGGCCATCGCGTGTCAGGCCAGCATTGTTCACAAGGATATCAATATGCCCCATGGCTTCGTTGGCGCGTTTGACCAGATCTTTTATTGCGTCACTATTTGATAAGTCGGCCGGAAGAATGTGAACACGCTCTCCCAACTCGGCGGCTAGAGCGTTTAGCTTTTCAATATTGCGTCCTGAAATGCCGATAATTGCGCCTTGTGCGTGCAGGGATTTTGCAATTTCTGCCCCAATTCCGCCAGTTGCGCCAGTGACAAGTGCTGTTTTTTCTGTAAAATTAAACATATTTATTAACCTTTTTGCTCTATAATCCTTAATACGGTTTAAACGTTAGAAATGGGCTTGTAAAGGCCGAGAAAAAGAGTAATACTCCCCTAAATGAGAATCACTATCAATAACGTGAAAAAAAGGGTTTATTTTGTTGACATAAAACATTTTCGGGCGTATTTTGCCGATAATATGCATCTAATGTTATTTTTTATGTATTTTATAGATGCCGACAAAATAGATTATATTGAGAAGATATGAAACTATCTGCAATACAGGGTAAATTTGGAAGTGCAGCGAAGGATAATCCGGCGTTGCAGCGTCGTCCTTTTATCAAAGTAGATTCTCTGACGTTTTCTCAAATTTTAAAACCTATTGAAGGTATTTTGGCGTGTGATGTTGATTATGTTGATGTTTCGACAGATATTTTCCACCAAATGAAGAGGTTACGCCAAATGTGCCATGATGCGCAGGTGGTGCATACGGCGGGTGATTCTGTTGTTAATAAAGGCCGCAATGATTTGCTCAATACGTTGCAGGGTATCGTTGAAAGTGTTGAAAATTCAGATGGTTATATTGTTCCAGTCGATTTCGAGGATTTATATGCATTACCGCAATTGACAGATGTTATGCGTGGAAATGCAACGATATATCGGGAATATATGAATGAAGGTCATGTCGCGGATGCGCTGGACAAGGTGGCATCCAATATAGATATGGCGCAAAAGAACCTGTGGGAACCTTCTAGTCAAATACGAGAAGATTTTGCGCAGACAATTGATATGGGATCTATGGCGGAAAATGATGCAAATTATGTACAGGATATTTCGCCAGTAACCACGTTATCTAGGGTAGATGATGATCTATCTCATGATGTCGTGTAATTAATGTTCTTGGTATTATTTATTTAATAAGTGTTTTTATGTGTTCGAATGTTTAAACATTTCATAATTCTTTATGGCCGTAAGTGCTGTTTTTCTGTAAAATAAAACATATTTTATTAACCTTTTCAGTTTATATTCACCATATACCTTAGATATGGAAAATATATTTATATAGAGAGTGTAGAGCGGGGTATGAGCGTTTCAGAATGCTGAACCGTTATAACTGAATAAGTTAAGATAGATAAAAATGCATTTAATTTTGGAAATGAGGCGGAATTTTTTTCTGGCGGCGCAAAATAACCCGCCTCCGAGAGAAATAACGCCATTTTCAATCGAGACAAAAACATTTCAACAAATATTAGCTCCTATTAAGGAAACATATTTAAGATATGGTGCGTGTAGTGATCGGGATATTGGTGTGCATGCATTAATGGAAGAATTGCGTCAAATGTGCCTGGAGGCGCATGCAATACATACGACACAAGATTCTGTTCTTAAGGAAAATCGTAGTGCACTCTTAAATGCGCTTCAGGGACTTACTGAGAGCATGAAAGGTGATCATGGACCTTATCTTATCGTAGATTTTAATGACTTATATAGTTTGTCAAAATTAACAGAAACACTGCGTAACAGCGCCACGATATATAGGGAATACATGCATTATCCGGATATCTCAGATGCTATTGATTATGTAGCCGATTATATTGAGTCAGCCAAGCTAAGGTCATGGACGTCGGAGGATTCCAATAACATATCCGCCGATGTTAATAATAGTGAACAAAATAAAATATCGGCGTAAGACTTTATTTCTTTAATCTTTCGATTAGTTTTTCGATTTGCTCGGGTGATCCAACGCTTTCGCATGCGATGGAACGGTCAATGCGCCGCGCTAGTCCGCTTAAGACTTTACCTGCGCCCAGTTCAACCATTTCTGTAACCTCTTGGTCGCGCATATATAAGACGGATTCACGCCAGCGTACAGTGCCTGTTATTTGCTTGATGAGCAGTTCTTTTAGGATATTTGGGCTACTCTCTGCTGTGGCTGTAATATTGGCAATGACAGGAACGATTGGGGTGTTGAATGTTACCTCTGCAAGGGCGGGAGCCATAATTTCGGCTGCTGGAGCCATAAGGTCGCAATGAAAAGGCGCGCTGACTGCCAGGATAATGGCCTTGCGTGCGCCGCGTTCGGTGGCCAGGGAAACGGCGCGTTCTACTGCCTCTTTATGCCCACTGACAACAACTTGTCCGTCGGAATTATCATTGGCGGCAGTACATGTTTGGTTTTCTGCCGCGTCTTTCGCGATCTGTGCAACAACATCAAAATCAAGGCCAAGAATCGCCGCCATCGAGCCAACACCCACGGGAACGGCCTTTTGCATAGATGTACCACGTAGCTTTAATAAGCGCGCGGTGTCTGCAAGTGCAATGGTCCCTGTGCTGGTCAGGGCGGCATATTCGCCTAAGGAGTGTCCGGCAACAAAGGAGCAATGTTCTTGTGGTGTTATGCCACCTTGTTTTTTCAGAATATTGACCACCGCCATTGATACAGCCATTAAGGCTGGTTGAGTGTTTTCTGTTAGGTTTAGATCACTTTCATCACCGTTGAACATGAGGGCGCTGAGGTTTTGTGATAGGGCATCGTCGATTTCTTGAAAAACATCACGGGCTTCTTCGAAACTTTCGGCAAGGTCTTTGCCCATACCGATGAATTGTGATCCTTGTCCYGGAAATACAAAWGCGCGTGTCATAGYYTACCTCAAAATTATCTTGNAATTAYTATGTGNCCGACCATATTTTATGCGGCGTATTTGTCAATACATAATCATGTGTTKGAGGATMTGCTCTAAGGTTGGGTATCGTTGGKGTGSTGTGTGGTCGCAGAGTTCCTTTGTTTTTGAAGAAAAAACTTGCGTAAAYCTTCAGTTTCGCTATAGTCCACCAACTTTAATATAACCTCGCTGGCGGTAAGGCCCGTCAGCTATGCTGTAAATCAGRATTATCCTGCGATACGGCGCTAACCCTAGAGGAGCGAAAATGCCTTATTATGAAGTTGTGTTTATTGCACGACAAGATCTGACAGATACGCAAGTCAAAGATATGACWGCGAATTTTTCAAAAGTTATTACAGATGCAAAWGGTAAAGTCCACAARACWGAGTTTTGGGGATTGAAGAGCTTTGCATACCGYATGAACAAAAGCCGTAAAGGRCACTATGTCTTGCTTGARCTTGATACAGAGCCTGCCGCGTTGCATGAGATGGAGCGTTTGATGCGYTTGMACGAAGATCTTCTTCGCCATCAARCTATACGTGAGGAAAGCCTGTCGGAAGGTCCGTCATGTGTGATGGATAAAGGTGGTCGTGATGACGACAAAAGACCTTCAAGATATGAAAAAAAATCTAATTATAAGAAAGAGGAGGCTGCATAATGAGTGCATCTGATGCCCCAACAGTAAAACGTCCGTTTTTCCGTCGTAAGAAGACATGTCCATTTACTGGCCCGAATGCGCCGGAAATTGATTGGAAAAACACACGTCTTTTAGGCCGTTACATTTCCGAGCGTGGGAAAATTATCCCAAGCCGTATCACAGCCGTATCTCAAAAGAAGCAACGTGAACTTGCAAAAGCAATTAAACGTGCGCGTTTCATGGGATTGTTACCATACCTTCAATATGAAGGCGACCAGCGTCCACAAACGCGTCGTTAATTCAGGATTAGGAGAAATCTAATGTCATCTACACAAATTATCTTGCTTGAGCGTGTTGAAAAGCTCGGTGTAATGGGCGACGTGGTAAATGTTAAGCCCGGTTTTGCTCGTAACTATCTTCTACCACAGAAGAAAGCTTTACGCGCAAGCAAAGCAAATCTTGCATATTTCGAAGCACAGAAGAAGTCTTTGGAAGCCGATAGCTCTAAAAAGCAAAAAGAAGCAGAAAAATTAGCGAAGACGCTTGAGGGTGTGAAGGCACCACTTATTCGTCAAGCTTCAGAATCTGGTCAGCTTTTTGGTTCTGTGAATGCACGTGATATCGCGAATGCTGTTTCTGAAACATCAAAAGAAGCAATCACCAAAAACATGGTGCGTTTGAACCAAAATATTAAAATGATTGGTTTGATCCCTGTTGAAATTGTTTTACATCCAGAGGTATCTGTTGAAGTGATCGTGAATATTGCACGCTCACCAGAAGAAGCAGAAATCCAGCACAGAACAGGCCGCGCATTGATTACGGATGCCAATACTTATGAAGAGCCCGTTGAAGAAGTTAAAGAGGAAGTATCTGCCGATGTGGAAGAAACTTCTGAAGTGTCTTCTGATGAAGGCGACTCTGAATAGAGCATATTTGTGATATCCCCGATATTCACACAATAAAATTATTAAGAGCTAGCGAATACCCCGTGTATTTGCTAGTTTTCTTTTATGAGCACAGATATAGTATTTCAAGAGATCGCAGGGTCGCAAGCCCCTGTCGATGAACAGTCAGATAACCCCCATTATCGGGTGTTACCCCATAATTTAGAAGCTGAGCAAGGCCTGCTGGGCGCGTTGTTGGTTGATAACAGGGCATATGAAAAAATTGGTGATTTATTAGAGGCCGAGAATTTCTTTATGCCGGTTCATCAGCGTATATTTACGGCAATTTCTCAGTTTGTTGATCGTGGACAAACGGCGTCTCCTGTTACGCTGAAGAGTTATTTTGAAAAAGATGAGGACCTTGTCGACCTAGGTGGTAGTGCATATCTTGCAAGCCTTGCAGGTGGTATTATTAGTGTTATTAACGCGCGTGATTATGCCCAGACAGTGTATGAGCTTTATATGCGCCGCGAGTTGGTCTCTCTTGGTGAGGATATCGTTAATGAGGCGCATGAGCATCGCCTTGATAGTGAAGCAGTGGATACCATTGAGATGGCCGAATCAAAGCTTTTCTCTTTGGCGGAAAGTGGTGAGGCTACGGGAGGGTTTACCTCGTTACGTGATTCTGTTTTGGTCTCAATTGAAATCGCAGAACGTGCTTTTCAGACGAAAGGCCATGTGACAGGTAAAACTACAGGGCTTCGGGATTTGGATAAGCAATTGGCCGGTCTTCATCCTTCTGATCTCCTTATTCTGGCTGGTCGCCCATCAATGGGTAAAACGGCTTTGGCGACGAATATTGCTTTTAACACGGCGCGGCGATATGCGCAGACAGGCGGAAAAGAAGGTGCGCGTGTTGGGTTCTTCTCGCTCGAAATGTCTGCAGATCAGTTGGCATCACGTATTCTGTCTGATTGCGCGAATATTTCTGGTCACTCGATTAAGCAGGGTGATATCAGTCAGGATGATTTCCAGAAGTTTGTGAAGGCATCACAGGAGTTAAGCCAAATTCCACTTCATATTGATGATACGCCGGCCTTGACTATCGGCGCGGTGCGTACACGTGCGCGGCGTCTAAAACGTCAACATGGTTTGGATTTTCTGATTATTGACTATTTGCAACTTTTGCGCGGCACAGGCTCTCGTCAAAGCGAATCTAATCGTGTGCAGGAGGTTTCCGAAATTACTCGCGGTCTTAAGGCTATTGCAAAGGAGCTGAATATTCCTGTTCTTGCGTTGTCGCAGCTTTCACGTGCGGTGGAGCAGCGCGAAGATAAGCGTCCAATGCTGTCTGACCTTCGGGAATCTGGTTCGATTGAGCAGGACGCGGATGTGGTTATGTTTGTCTATCGTGAGGAATATTACCTGCATCGTTCAGAACCTGAAATGGGCTCTGAAAAACATATGCAATGGCAAGAAAGCTGTGAGCGTGCCATGAATATTGGTGAGTGTATTATCGCCAAAGCCCGTCATGGCCCAATCGGTACAGTGCGGATGCATTTTGATGGTCATGTGACCCGCTTCAGCGATCTTGATGAAGTGCATGATAATAAAAGCTTCTAGGATCAGTTATGGCATTTAGTGGTGAACTAACCATTGATATCGCAGCCTTGATACGTAATTACAAATCATTGGACGCGATGAGTGCGCCGTCTTGTGAAACCGCTGTGTCTTTGAAGGCGGATGCCTATGGTCTTGGTGTATCTGGCGTGGCTCCAGTTCTGTATGCGGCAGGTGCGCGGTGTTTCTTTGTTGCGACTTTAGATGAGGGCATTGCGCTGCGCGGTGTTTTGCCACAGGTAGATATTTATATTTTCCATGGGTTTATGGACGCGGTGCGTGACGTTTACAGAGAATATAATCTAAGTCCTGTTTTAAATTCATTGGTGGAAATTGAATTGTACAGTGCATTCTCTCGTGAGTGTGATGAGACTTTGCCCGCGATTATTCATTTTGACACTGGCATGAACAGGCTTGGTTTGGTTGGTGATGAGACAAAGATATTATGCGATGATTTATCCTTGATTGAGGGGGTTAATCTGGATTTTATTATGAGTCACCTTTCCTCATCCGAGGAAAAAGATAACCCAACGAATGTGGCGCAGTATAAACGTTTTCAAAATATTGCGTCTTATTTTAAAGGGGTTAAAAGGTCACTTGCTAACTCCGGTGGTGTGTTCTTATCGGAGGATTATCATTTGGATTTAACCCGTCCGGGTATTGCTCTTTATGGGGGGTGCATCGTACCTAAAATGAAAGAAAAGATTTGCCCTGTTGTGTCTTTAAACGCGCCGGTTTTACAAGTTCACAGCGTTAAAAAAGGCGATAAGGCCGGATATAACGAGACATATTGTTTTGATAATGATGGGCATGTGGCCATTATTTCTATCGGTTATGCAGATGGGATTTTCAGGTCTCTTGCAAGTAAGGGTGCGCTTTATTGGCGGGGATATAAACTGCCCATTTGCGGCCGCGTATCCATGGATTTGTTGATTTGTGATTTATCTGCGGTGCCGCAGGATCACTATCCTGTCCCGGGTGATATGGTTGAGGTGATTGGTGGAAATCAAACGATTGATGATTTAGCGAAAGATGCAGGGACTGTTGCCTATGAAATTATAACATCGCTTGGCAGACGGTATAGGCGCTCATATATTAACTAAGCGCATATGTACGGGCAGGTCGTCGTCTGATAGCGGCGCATATTGCTCGTATATATCTGGTGGTAGGCGAAAGTCCCACCATTCCTCGGGTAGAAGTAAAAGGGGTGTGTTCAGCGCGTTTGCTGCTTGTTGCATTGAGACATCCAGTATTTTACGATTATTTATGATGTCTTGATCGTGCGGAAATGTACGGTGTGCAGGGTTTTTCTTCGGGTCTTCGGATAAATAGTCAAAGTCTGTACCCATATTGGTGAGTGTACCATTGGGGTGTTTGAGCCCGATATCAATGGCCATGCCGCGTGGGTGTCCGCCCGCACCGGGCCGTGAAAGTAGGCGTGGTTCTTTTGTCCAATGGGGATTGTTTTTCGCACGTGTGGTGTTCATCATGGCGTCTTGCGCATTTATAGTGCGCAGGCCATCATATAAAATAAAGTGTAAATTATAGTTTTTGAAACAATGGATTGCAGCATTTTTGACGACTTCTGCAAGCAATGTGTGCAGCCATAGTCGCGCATCTTTTCTATAAATCCGCTCACCAAATAATAGGCTATCATTACGCGCATAGGTAAGATCAACATAATAGTCGTGTGAGGCAGTATGAGCATTCATACAGATAAGGTCTTGGTGCTGTATGTTTTTGTATGTTCTCATATATCAATCAGTGGATTGCGGTAGATTCGTATGACTTGAGTATAGACGGAGGTGGTGAATTCCTCTAGTGTTTTCGTTTATATAAAGATGGTCTGAAATGGTGATTACAAGCGTATGACAACACAAAAGATAGAAAATAATCAAGAGAGAGTATCAAGAAATCCAATTGATTTTATTTTGGATTTTTTTGCGTCTATTGGTGCTGCTGTGCTTGGTTTTTTTGCTGCGACGGGGCGTTTGGCTGATTTCGCAGGGCGTAGCATAAAACATTGCTTTCTACCTCCATTTTTTCCGGCTCAGCTTTTGCGTCAATTGATTGATATTGGCTATTACTCTTTACCTGTTGTCGGAATGACAACGCTATTTACTGGTATGGTGCTGGCACTGCAGAGTCACACTGGTTTTTCACGATTTAATGCCGAGGGTGCGATTGCGGGTGTCGTTGTTCTTTCGGTCACGCGAGAGCTTGCCCCTGTGTTGGCAGGGCTTATGGTTGCAGGGCGCGTTGGGGCGGCGATTGCTGCAGAAATTGCAACAATGCGGGTGACAGAACAGATTGATGCGCTGCGTACTTTATCGGTAAATCCGTTTAAATATTTGATTGCGCCGCGTTTGATCGCCGCGACATTAATGTTGCCTGTTCTTGTTTTTATTGGTGATATTATCGGCATATTTGGTGGTTATATTGTGTCTGTTTATTCACTGGGGTTTAGTCCAACAGGGTTTTTGACGCAGGCATGGGATGTGATGGAGTATATGGACGTTGTGTCCGGCATTATGAAGGCGGCGGTATTTGGATTTATTGTTGCGATTATGGGATGTTATCACGGGTTTAACTCTGCGCGTGGTGCGCAAGGGGTCGGGGCGGCAACAACAAATGCGGTGGTCTCCTCCTCTATCTTGATTTTGATATTCAACTATCTCCTAACACAGATATTTTTCTCATGAGTGAAGCAAATAAAATCAAAATTGATTTACGTGGTGTAAGCAAGTCTTTTGGGGATGTGAAGGTATTGGATAATTTGGATCTAAGCATTCCAACTGGAAAGTCTTTGGTCGTCATTGGTGGATCAGGTACTGGGAAATCAGTAATGATTAAGTGTATTTTGGGGCTATTGACGCCGGATTCTGGTTCTATCTTGATTGATGGCCATGAAAGCATGGGGCGAAATCCAAAAGTGCGTACTGAATTCATTCGAAAGTTTGGTATGCTGTTTCAAGGTGCTGCGTTGTTTGATTCCTTGAAGATTTGGGAAAATGTTGCCTTTGGCCTTATTCATGGGCATGGGATGGATAAGAAAGAAGCACGTGAAATTGCGATTGAAAAGATTATATCTGTTGGCCTAAAGGCGGATGTTGCAAATTTATACCCAGCTGAACTTTCGGGCGGTATGCAAAAACGTGTGGGTTTGGCACGCGCGGTCGCCGCTGCTCCTGAGACTATATTTTTTGATGAACCAACCACAGGTCTTGATCCGATCATGGCCGATGTTATTAATGATCTGATTGTAGAGCAGGTACAGGGTCTGGGTGCGACCGCATTATCCATTACACATGATATGGGTAGTGTCAGAAAAATTGCAGATTATGTCGCGATGATTTATAACGGACGTATTATCTGGAAGGGTGCGGTTGATGATCTTGATCATTCCGGAAATGAGTATGTTGAGCAATTTATACATGGTCGTGCAGATGGGCCGATTACCCGCCGCCTTGTTTAGTGTGCAATAGCTAAAAATGCAGGAAAAGTGATGAAATATCTTTGGTATGGTTTTTTAGGGTTATTCTCTATTGGGTTTCTTGGCGCGGTTTTTGTGATTGGCGGCTTTGTTTACATACTGAATTACTATGGGAACGATTTACCAGATTATAGCCAGTTACGAAATTATGAACCACCGATTGTAACGCGTTTATATGCGGGTGATGGCCATTTACTCGCAGAGTTTGCCCAAGAAAAGCGTATCTTTGTGCCGATAGAATTTATTCCTGACAATGTAAAACATGCATTTATTGCAATAGAGGATCGGCATTTTTATACGCATGCAGGCGTAGATATGAAGGCGATTGTCCGTGCATCACTTAAATATGCAGCCAATAAAATAAAGGGTGTCAAAAAACGCCCTGAGGGTGCTTCTACAATAACGCAGCAAGTCGCAAAGAATTTCTTTTTTTCAAATGAGGTCAGCATTGTCCGTAAGATTAAGGAAGCGATTCTGGCATATCGCATGACCAAAACATTAAGTAAGGATCGTATTCTAGAGATATATCTTAATCAAATTTATTTGGGCGGAGGGACGTATGGTGTGGCTGCGGCTTCGTTGCATTATTTTGGTAAATCATTGGAAAAATTGGATATTGCAGAAGTAGCATATTTAGCTGCTTTACCAAAAGCGCCGAATAATTACCATTTAATTAAACAACATAAAAAGGCGTTGCATCGCCGGAATCTGGTCATTACCCGCATGTTGGTAGAAGATTATATTACGCAAGCGCAGGCGGACTTGGCAAAGCTTGTGCCGCTTGAAATGACAGGAAAGAAAGTCAAGCGAGTGGACGCACCGTACTTCGCAGAGGAAGTTCGTCGTGAGTTGGCTGCCCGCTATGGGGAAGATAGTTTGTATCAAGGTGGGCTTGTTGTGAAAACTTCTGTTGATCCGGATATGCAGTTATTAGCTGAAAAAGCCTTGCGTGATGGGTTAATGGCATATGATAAGCGCCATGGTTGGCGTGGTAGTATTGCGACATTAGAGGTGATGGATGATTGGCGCCGGCAGTTGGAGCAAATGAAACGTCCTGACAATATGCTTAATGATTGGTCTTTCGCTGTTGTTCTTTATGTGAAGAAGAGTGTTGCAAAAGTTGGATTTGTTTCTTTGGATCAAGGGATTCTTAATTTATCAGATGCGAAATGGGCGCGGGAATACCGTAATGAGGGATATACACTTGGCCCTATTATATCTTCTCTAGATCAAGTAGTGAAGATGGGCGATATTGTGATGGTGCAGGAAAAATTATCTGAGACGGAAGAGGACGCAGAAGATGTTACCGTTCAGGACAGTACTCCAAAATCGTATGAATTACGCCAAATCCCGCATGTACAAGGGGCTTTGATTGCGATTGATCCGCATACTGGTCGTGTTCTTGCGATGCAGGGGGGCTGGAATTATCGTTATGGAAGCAGTGAATTTAACCGTGCAACACAAGCAATGCGCCAACCCGGTTCAGCGTTTAAGCCTTTTGTTTATCTGGCTGCGTTGGATAAGGGCTTTACACCGGCTACATTAGTTTTGGACGCGCCCTTTGTGTTAGAAGACAAAGTGGCAGGCACGTGGAAGCCAACAAACTATTCAAATACATTCTACGGTCCAACGCCTATACGTGTTGGAGTGGAGAAATCTAGAAACTTAATGACTGTGCGTTTGGCGGATTTCCTTGGTATGGATTTGATTGCACGATACTCGGATCATTTTGGCATTACGGATAAAATGTCTCCGTTATTGGCAAACTCTTTGGGATCGGCAGAAAGCACGCTTATACGTATGACCGCGGCTTATGGCATGATTGCAAATGGTGGGAAGAAAATTATTCCGACTTTTATAGACCGTATTCAAAATCGTTATGGTGATACTGTGTTCAAGCATGATAAGCGGCCATGTGATCGGTGTGGATCAATGGTTCAGTGGGAAGGGCAAGCCGTTCCAGATATTCCAGATGTGCGTGAGCAAATTGCCGATCCTCGTACGACCTATCAAATGGTTTCTATTATGGAAGGTGTTGTTCAGAGAGGAACAGGTGTGCGTTTGCGCTCTTTAGGGCGACCGTTAGCGGGTAAAACCGGAACAACCAATGATTCTCGTGATGCATGGTTTATCGGTTTTTCACCAAATCTTGTGGTCGGTGTTTTCACTGGTTTTGATAATCCGCGTTCTTTGGGGAAGAGGGAAACTGGATCCTCTGTTGCTGTGCCGATTTTTAAAAGCTTTATGGGTCAGGTTTTGGCAGACAAACCTCCTGCGCCGTTTAGGAAACCTGCTGGAATTCGAAATCTCCGCATTAATGCAGAGACCGGTGCACGTGCACGACCAGGTGATAAAAGAGTAATATGGGAGTCTTTTGTAATCGGAACCGAACCGACTGATGACGTGTATATTCTTGATGGGGATGGTATATCACTTATGTCTGATTATTATGGTGCAAATGAATATGGACAGGACTATTATTATATACCCGGCGCAAGCGATAATCCTGCGGTGAGACAATCAACCCAGCCATCTGCAGTGACAACGGGAACTGGTGGTTTATATTAATGGGATGGTATGTTTATATCGTGGAATGTGCTGATACAACATATTATACTGGTATTACGACAGATATTACGCGCCGTATTGAAGAGCATGAAAAGGGCACTGGTGCAAAATATACGAAGGGCCGTGGTCCTTTAAACTTGATATATCAAGAGAAGTGTGCCGATCGTTCTTCGGCTTCCAAACGGGAAATAGAAATTAAATCTCTATCAAAGGCAGAAAAATTGGTGTTGATATCATCTTGAGTTTTGATGCCGTTAATATGCCTTAGTTTTTATTTGTTTTTTTAGGTCTTTTATTGTCTTTCGTAAGGCCATTTCTTTCTTTTTATCTTTCTCCCGATCAAACAGGAAAATGTTCTGGTCTAGATCAACTGAAAATAAATTGGAGTGTATATAATAAAATGTAATAATTTCCTCATACGCTTGAATAAGTTTTTCTTCTTTTGTAAAAAAATCAATATATGTATTAAGCTGTTTATGACTCATTTCTTTCCATTTTAATAAAAATATTTCCTGTATTTTGTGCTCGTGTTCTTGAATGTCATTTTGTAGATTCTTTGTATATTTTTCAAAAATATAAATAATCTCTGTGGCTTTATTGCGTAGATCAGGCGCGACATTGTTTTTAAACAGCATATAATTTTCTTTTGTATACTGAGGTGTTTCAAAATTATAAGGGCTAAGAATTTCTCGTAAAACGGTACGGCTTTTTTTATAGGCCAGGGCCTTTTTCTTGAGGTCGGCTTTAAAAGTTACAAGATATTTATGGAGTAATATATCGAGAGCGGCGCGTTCTGCTTTCTTTCGCGTTTGCTCGGCTTTAAGCTGTTGTATACGTATCTCATTTTGATGCTGATTATAAATATGTAACTGATATAATCCACCGACAACAGTTACGCATAAAAATATAAATATTACTATGAGCTTATAAGATTTGAAGGGATGCGCCATAATGATTTAGTTGAAGTTAGCGTTAACACCTGCCGGAGCATTTTCTCTAAGTAATTTGCGTTGCTTGAAGCTAACCATTCTAAGGGTATCTATTGATTGACCGTAAAATTTGTATCCACCAAACTTATAGAAAACAACGTTCTTTACATCGCTTTTGTATGTGTAGCGCCCGCCTTGTTTTAAAATGAAGCTAACGAGACCTCTGTAAGTGTTTAGAAACTTGTGCTGTAGTTTAAAGTATATACCGGATTTTTCACGGAACTCCTCTATTTTTTCTTTCCACAGAGCGTCTAGTTTTTCATGATCCGAAGCTCTTATACCTTCCCTTATTTCCAAGTACTGTTTTTCTGCATTTTCTATATCGGCTGTCATGTCGTTGTAACCGTTGTTCAAATTGCTCATCGCTTTTTCTAAATCACCAGAAAATTCTTTCTTATATCGAGTGAGCTGGAATTTAGCTGGTTTCAATTTTTCACTGAGCTTTTTCTGATGCACAAAATTTACACCAGCATAAAACCAAAGAGAAACATAAAGGTTATTATAGATTATATCTAAACTCTCACCTTGCTGGACGCTGCTTATTTGAGATGAGAAAACTTTGGCGATAGGGCGTGCTGTGCCGTTCCCTTTGTCTAGTTTACTGCTTTTGGTATATCCACCATGATAATTTTGGGCGCTACTCTGTGAAGGTACAGAAACGCAAGAGAGGAACATACTAACCATAATCGTAATTTTAAATATCTTATACATAAGTACTATACTGACATGTTGTGGGGTTTCTTTCAACGTATGAAATGATTTGGCGTTTAAATTTTCTTTATTTATAGTTATGATCACAAATCTTATGATTTTTGAGAGAATATAATGTGTAAAAAAATAGTATTTCCACGCAAACCTCCTGCAGATTTCACATATAATCCGCCACGATCTCCCCTTGAGATTATCTATCATGATGATGATTTTCTGGTTTTATCTAAACCAGCGGAATTGCTGAGTGTTCCTGGGCGTAAGGCAGAGCATGCAGATAGTTTGGAAAAGCGCGCACAAGCAGAATTCCCAGAGGCACGTATTGTGCATCGTTTGGATATGTCGACATCTGGCCTGATCATTATGGCGATGAACGCGCCTACGCACAGGAATCTTGGGCTACAATTTGAACGTCGTAAAACAAAAAAAATCTATATTGCGCGCGTTTGGGGGCAGCTTGAGAAGGATCAGGGACATGTCGATCTTCCGTTGATCTGTGATTGGCCGAATAGACCTTTGCAAATGGTAGATCATGAAAATGGACGATCCTCGCAAACGGATTGGGAGGTTCTATCGCGCGAAAAGGGGGCAACGCGTGTTGCACTTTATCCAATAACAGGGCGTACGCATCAATTACGCGTTCATATGGCAGAAATTGGCCATCCTATTCTGGGGGATGATTTTTATGCGCATGAACAAGCATTGAACGCTGAAAGCCGTTTACAGCTTCATGCCTATAAATTGATGGTATATCACCCCAAAAATGGTGAAGAAATGTGGTTTGAATCACCGTGCCCATTCTGAGGTTAGTAACGCTCTGGTCGGTTAAGCCATCCACTTTTTATCCACCAGTCAGGATTCTCTCGTTTGATTGTTTCAGCAGCACTCTCAGCATGCTCTATCGTTTCGAACAGTCCAAAGCAACTTGCGCCTGAGCCACTCATGCGTGAGAAGAGGCAATGTTTTTGCGCCGTTAATGCATTCATGACATTTCCAATTTCTGGAATTAATTCTAAAGCTGGCTTAAATAAATCATTATCTAGGGCGTTGAGTATATTTTCTACGCTTGCAATTGTAGGAAACGCCTTGGGTAGGGTAATATTTGTCTTATATTGTTTATTATGGTGTAAAAATATGTCTTTTGTAGAACATGAAATCATAGGGTTGATGAGTAATATAGGAATTTCAGGCATTGTGGGTGCGGGACGCAATATATCACCAATACCTTGCATAATTGTGGGGTAGCAGTTTAGGCAAACAGGAACATCCGCCCCCAATTTGGTCATAAGAGGAATGATGTAGTCTGCATCATGTTTAAGATTCCACAGTTTTTGCAGTCCCCATATTGTTGCCGCTGCATCAGATGAGCCACCGCCAAGCCCCGATGATAATGGCAAGTTCTTAGTCAGGGTTATGTGCGTATTTAGTGGGCGATCGGCAATTTGGGATAGGGATCGTGCCGCTTTTATAACAATATTTTCACCGTTAAGAAATGCGCTACGTTCCTCGTTTTTGAATGTATCCGCGAAGGGGCCCTTAATATGAAACGAGAATGAAGAGGCGGGTTCAATTGTTATAATATCGCCAATATCTGCAAATGTGACTAATGAATCGAGCGTATGGTATCCATTGCTTAAGCGGCCAGTGATGTGAAGAAATAAATTTATTTTTGCAGGAGCAAAGATCGTCAGTGTTCTCGGTATATCTTTGGTCATGGCGTGTTTCTGTTTTTTCAGTTTTGGATGCCGGAGGTTAGTTTGACCTCTATTTCTTTTATTTGCTTGTCATCTTCAGAATGATTTTTTGCACGTTTCCATTGAAACTTTGCCTCTAGCAAACGGCCAACTTGCCAATAGGCATCGCCAAGGTGGTCATTGATTGTTGGGTCATAGGGGAGAAGCTCTACCGCGCGCTCCAGAACCGGAACGGCACGTTTGTAATTCTTTGTGCGGTACATAACCCAGCCCAATGAGTCAGTAATATAGCCATCAGAGGGACGTAAATTAACGGCATGCTGGATCATTTTTAGGGATTGTTGCAAATGTATCCCTTTATCGGCCCAAGCATAGCCAAGGTAGTTTAGGATATAGGGGTGATCGGGTTGCATGCTGAGTGCGGTTGTGAGTTCTTGTTCTGCGCGCGGCCAGTCTCCTGCTTGTTCATAGGCAATGCCACGCACATAATGTAAATGCCAATAATTTTCTGGTATCGATTGTTCAAATGTGCCAGCAGCACGGTCATAAGATTTTAATGCCAAGTCAAATTTTTCCTGATTGCGATAGACATTACCGATTTTGATAAGCGTATCCACGTCTTTATCCGCATCAGGCAAGTTTTGCAGTAAAGCTAATGCCGCGTCATAGCGTTGCGTAGTTTCATATATGTTTGCAATGTCATGTTGTGCTTGTATGTATTCATTTGCGGTGATTGGAACGGATTGATACAGGGAAATCGCGTTCGTATATTGTTTGTGATTAACGTCTATTTCTGCCAATAGAATTCTAGGTTTCATCATATCCGGTTTTAGGTATAGGGAAATATGCGCAAAAACGCGGGCACTTTCTTCGTTGCTTTCATTACTTAGGATGCTCGCAATGTCGTAGAAGGCTTTGGCCATACCATCTTGCGCAGAGTGTATTTTCTTGAATAATGGTTCGTTTGTTCCTTTCTCTAACGCAGAGAGTTGAGCCTTGATTCTGTCATTTGTGGGAGTATCTTTCAAAATTCTTTTATATATGGCAGTCGCTTTGTCTTTCAGTCCAACATGCCCATATAAATCGGCAATTCTGCCGCGTTCACTTAATTGGATATCCTCGACCTTTAAGGCTTTATCAATCATGCGTTCGATATCAGAATGATCGTTTAGATAATCTGAAATTAGAATTGCGTGGTATAGCTGCATAGTGCTTTGTTTTAAGCCTTTGATATCCATAGTGTTTTGTGCAGCACTTATCCATCCCTTGATGAAGGGGCCAATAAATCTCACAGTACTGTTGTGGGGCATTTTCTTTAGCAAAATTTGTGCTTTTTTATAGTCTTCACGTTTTATGGCATCAACGATAAGAAATATTTCTGTAATTGTATTTTGTTTATCGGGGTTGTTTGTCTTTATGCTCTTGGCTATGTCGATTGCTTTTTGCGCATTGCCTGATCCCATGGCCAAAATCATCGCGCGTTGTAAAATACTATCGGAGGAAATACCCGTTTTGATAAGTCGGTGAATAAATTGATTGGCATTTTGCCAATCGTGGTTGTTCTGGGCGAATTTACTGGATAGATAGTGTCCAGCTTGTATGTTTGGAGCAATGCCCCTGTCTTTTGGGGAGGGTGAAACTTGTATGGTTGTATTCTTGTTGCTTTCGGCTTTGGCAATGATCTGCTCATCATCAGAAAGAACGTCAGATGCCGTTGTTTTTTCTATAAACAATCCGCCGCATAATACGGCGGCGCATGTGGCAAGGATAAGATAAAGTTTATTCATTAGAAAAATCCTTTTGCGTTGGATACGTAGTATAGATGAGGTTATCGTGCATATGCCAGAGTAAAGATTACATGCCCGGATAATTTGGCCCATCTGTTCCTTGTGGTACCACCCAATTGATATTCTGGGAGGGGTCTTTGATATCGCAGGTCTTACAATGGACGCAATTTTGCGCATTAATTTGCAGTACTGGTTCTGCGTTTTCTTGTTCAATAATTTCATAAACACCGGCAGGGCAATAACGCTGCGCGGGTTCGGCATATTCTGGCAAATTGACTGATATTGGAATGGATGGATCTTTTAATTGCAGATGGCAGGGTTGGTTCTCCGCATGATTGGTGTTTGAAAGCTGTACTGAGGTAAGCTTATCAAATGTAAAAACGCCATCTGGCTTTGGGTAATCGATAGGCGTATGTGCCGCTGCTTTGTCAAGCTGCGTATGGTCGGCATGATTGCTCAAAGTATGTTTGCGTTTTCCGCCGGTAATCGTCTCAATCGCCGCGTTAATTAATCCTGCGAGTAATCCTTTGTAGAATCCGGGGCGAATATTGCGCACGGCGTATAATTCATCCCATAGCCAGGAATTTTTTAAGCCTTCAGTATAGCCAATGCACTCTGTACCAAAATCCTGGGTTTCGTTTAACTGTGTAAAAACACTCTGCGCAGCCACCATGCCTGATTTCATGGCCGTGTGGTTGCCTTTAATCTTGGGAACATTCAAGAATCCAGCAGTATCACCGATTAATAAACCCCCTCCAAATGTKAGTTTGGGTAAGGATTGAAAGCCRCCTTCTACWAGCGTTTTAGCACCGTAAGCGATACGCTTTCCACCTTCTAGTAATGGTTTTATTTTAGGGTGSAGCTTAAAACGTTGCATTTCATCATAGGGGGATAGATATGGGTTTTTGTAATCCAGACCAACAACAAAACCGATCGATATCATGTTATTTTCCATGTGGTATATCCATGATCCGCCGTAAGTTTTCTGATTCATGGGCCAGCCAATTGTGTGCTGGCATAACCCTTGTTGATGTTTGGATGGATCGATCTCCCATAACTCTTTGATGCCAAGGCCGTAAGTTTGTGGATCACTGTCCGCGCGTAAATCATATTTCTCTATTAGMATTTTTGTGAGAGAGCCATGGCATCCCTCGGCAAATATGGTCTGGCGGGCATGAAGYTCCATCCCGGGTTCGAATTGTTCGGTTTTRTYACCGTGTTCATCAATGCCCATATCGCCTGTCGCGATCCCARTCACTGCGCCRTCATCATTATAGAGRATTTCTGCGGCCGCGAATCCCGGGAAGATTTCTAYGCCGAGAGCTTCTGCTTGCTCACCAAGCCAGCGACACAGATTGCCAAGTGAAATGATGTAATTGCCCTTATTATGCATTTGTGGCGGTGCGGGGAGAGGAAATGCCCCTGCTTTGGTTAAAAAGGTGAATTTATCTTTTGTTGCCGGGCATGTTAATGGCGCGCCTTTATCCTTCCAATCGGG
The DNA here is from genome assembly GCA_002747015.1 of Zetaproteobacteria bacterium. The sequence goes on along the minus strand of NVXI01000003.1, from coordinate 201,147 downwards.
GATAAGTTCATCCAGTGCGCGTGTCTCAAACACTGCACCTGAAAGTATATGCGCACCAATCTCAGAACCTTTTTCAAGAATACAGACGCTGATATCAGAATTTTTTTCTGCTGCAAGTTGCTTTAATCTGATGGCACAAGACAGCCCAGATGGGCCTGCGCCAATAATGACAACGTCATACTCCATATTTTCTCTATCGGATCTAAGCGATTCTGGCATAAATGGATTCTCCTCTTTCCTTTTATAATTAGCTATTATACCTTACTTTTATATCAAAATCTCTTAACAAAACAGGGAAATAACCTTGGAGCATGCTGTAACACATAAAGAGCTGTTAACCGCGCTGGAATGGTATGTAGACCAAGGCGTATGTGACATTGTTCAGGATGATGTTATTGATCGTACGATTACAGCGGAATTACCGCCTATGCCCTTTGTAGCCTCACCCTCGCTTGTGAGCGCAACGCAGACGGTGGCACGTGGAATGGACGCTGCACCTGCATTTTTGGGTGCGTCAGATGCCTATGATGAGGCCGTTAAATCTGCCAAAAGCGCTTCAACATTAGAGGAGCTGCGTGAAGCGATTTCAGCATTTGATGGTATAGCGATTAAGAAGACTGCAACAAATATGGTGTTTGCAGATGGTAATTCAGAGGCAGACGTTATGTTTGTAGGAGAGGCGCCGGGTGCGGATGGTGATCGCTTGGGAAAACCTTTTTCTGGATTGAATGGTCGGTTATTGAATAAAATTATTGAATGTATTGGCCTGAGCCGAGAAGATGAAGATCCTAAAAAAGCCGTTTATCTATCTAATGTGTTGAATTGGCGGCCGCCGGGCAATAGGACGCCTAGTCCAGCTGAGGTTGAAGTAAGCCTTCCTTTTATCCAGCGCCATATTCAGCTCGCAAAGCCTAAGATATTGGTATTATTGGGTGGCATTTCTGCAAAAGCTCTGCTTGATGAAACACAAAGTATGTCACGCCTTCGTAAGTCTTGGCACGATTATGTTTTGGATAAAGGTGATGCAGAAAAATTGTCTATTCCTACTTTAGTGACATATCATCCTGCGTATCTTTTACGTACGCCGCTACAGAAAAAAGCGGTATGGGCAGATATGCTTATGCTGCAAGATAAAATAAACAATCCATAGAATATTTTACATAAGCACACAAATAACTGGACAGATGTCTAATATCTGTGTATTTATCTCCCCATTATGAACATGAGACGCGTTGGAAAGAAAAGTGTGCAGCTTTGTGCAGGCACTTTGATGATGAGCATATTGCTGTTGCCGGTACAGGCAGCGGAAAGTGTTCCTGTTCCTATGGAAAAGCCCATGATGATTGGTGGGACAATTGCTCCCGTGCCGTCAGTTAAACCACATTACAGTTCTAAAGTGTCTGATGACGTGACGCACAATGTTATTTTTAAATCGATGACACTGAATTTGGCCAGTTTGTTTTCTATGCAGAATGTATCGAATGCGCACAATACTAAGACATATCCGCATGGCTATATGGTGTTGTCTGGTGAGCAAGCTAAACTTTATGCACGCATTTTTGAAGTGCAAGCCTTGGGTGATATAAGTGGTGCGGATGATTTGATCGTAAAAATTCGTGATCATAGGCTGATGGGGCATGTCTTGTATCAGCGTTATATGCATCCGTCATATGCATCTAGTTTTTCTGAGCTGCAAAGTTGGATGGCGCAATATGCGGATTATCCCGGTGCAGATAAAATTTATAAACTGGCTGTGTCAAGGAAAGTGTCCGGCAGCAAAGAAGCCCTTGTACAAGCAAGGAGCGGCAGAATTCTGTCGCAAATTAATGAGCCAACCATTTATCATGCCAAGCGTTATGTTAGTAAAGTTGATCGTCCGAAGGGGCAGGTAAAGGCCGTTCGTGATTTATCTGCTCAAGTACGTAAGCTTATTCGTTCTGGTGGCCCTTTAGAAGCATTGACCTATTTTAAAGAATCTTCTGCACGTGGTTTTATGGATGATGTGGAACATGATACGCTTCAGGCGAAGATTGCGGCTGGATTTCTTTATCGTGGGCGTTTGGATTCTGCATATAAACTTGCAGGGCAAAGCGCTGACCGTTCAGGGAAGTATGTCCCGCACGCCAGTTGGATTGCAGGTTTGGCATTATGGCAGCAGGGAAGTTTTTCTTTGGCTGCGTCATATTTCGAAAAGGCAGGTGGCTCTGCATATGCATCGGGTTGGCTTGCCTCCGCCGGATCCTATTGGGCAGCGCGTAGTTATAAACAAGCCAAAAATATGCCAGCCTATAACGCATCTCTGGTTAAAGCAGCACAACACTCCAGAACATTTTACGGATTGATGGCGGCGCATACATTGAAACAAAAATTGGATTTCAATTGGGATATGCCGGAATATAGCGACAATCAAGAAACCCTTATTCTGGGCAGTGATATTGGGAAGCGTGTTTTTTCATTGGTTGCAGCAGGGCAATATGATTTAGCCGAGTCTGAATTGATGCGACTGAATTATAAAGGAAACCCACAATTATCGCGCGCGGTTTTGGCCTATGCATCGCATGTTGGTTTGCCTGGCGTTGCTCTACGCCTTGGCAATATGGTGAAGCGAGCAAAAGGGAAATATTATGACAGCGCCCTTTACCCTGTTAGTCCGTGGGCACCAAAGGATGGCTACCGTGTCGATCCTGCACTTGTGCATGCGGTGATACGTCAAGAATCACGCTTTAATTTACAGGCGGTGAGTTATAGTGGTGCGATAGGTCTTATGCAAATTATGCCGAAAACTGCGCAATATGTTGCAAAAACGAACCATTACCCTGATGGCTTGAGTGAACCACAGTTACGTTTACCTGAAATGAATATGAAAGTTGGGCAAGATTATCTGGAATATCTTCTTAAAGGCCGCTACGTGAAGGGGGATGTTGTGTCTTTGCTTGTATCTTATAATGCAGGGCCGGGGAACTTGCTGAAATGGCGCAAACGTATGGGTGACAAAACGGATCCACTTTTATTTATCGAGATGATTCCTGTGCATGAAACACGTGAATATGTGGAGCGTGTCTTGTCCAATTATTGGATTTATCGTTTGCGCGCTGGCCTTGAATTACCAAGCTTGGTTGCACTTGCAAATGGAAAGGCGCCGAAATATGCGCATGTGATGCAGGCGGAATATCCCTATAAATTGGCGGCGAATCAATAATATCAGAGATTGGTTATCCACGCGTATAGAGTGGCGGCATATGCCAACGATAATCCTTTGATGCTTTCTTTTCCCATGGCCATGCACCATTTGTGTCAGGCCAGATTAGATGCAGGACTTTGAAGTCATCCCCCTTATGCAACCAATGTCCCCATCCAAAATAATTTGGATAGTGCTTTTTATCGACTTCTTTAAATGTGACTTTAACGTCGTCGAGGAATTCTTCATAAAATTTATCGACTTCGAAAGTTTCACCATCTTTGATACGGTAATTATATTCATTGATTAAGAAATGTGACGTGTCACGGTCAAGGCCGGTGACAATAATGTCCGGTTTCCCTGTGCATTTTTGAATACCAATTGAATACGTGAAAGACGGGTCGTCGTTATCTTCTGTTATATGCAGGATATGACAGCCATTCTTCTCGATATTGCTGAGGGCTTTTTCTTCTAGCTGTTTTTCTTCGTCTGGATTCATCATGCGTCCTAATAAGGTGATTTGAGTATTCTTTTTTCTAGTGCTGGCCAGAGGTCTTTATCACCGCAGGCAATGACTTTACCGGCAGAGTTAAGGGTTAGATCATCACCGCGCCAATCGCTGATATGTCCGCCTGCACCTTTAATGATGGGGACAAGGGCGGCAAAGTCATAAGGCGAGAGGTTTTGCTCAAAGGCAACATCCATATATCCACTGGCAATCAGACCATACATATAGCAATCACCACCCCAAACCATTTGTGATGTTCCTTGCTCAAAGATATGATAGGCGCGATCATAGTCTTCCAGCTTGTCAAACATCATCGGGGTTGTACTGCCGATCCTTGCCTCATCGATTGTCTTGCACTCGCGCGTTTGGACAGCTTTACCATTCATTGTTGTTTTTTTGCCATTCATACCAACCCAACGTTCTTTTAATATAGGCTGGTCGATTATGCCAAGTGTTGGCGCATCCCCCTCGCACAGGGCGATTAATGTACCAAATGTAGGACGGCCAATCATAAAGGATTTGGTGCCGTCTATCGGGTCAATCACCCATGTAAAGCCGCTATTACTTTCCTGATGTCCATATTCTTCACCTAATATACCGTCATCGGGACGTTTTTTTGCGATCATCTCCCTAAGGGCTTGTTCCACTTCGCGATCTGCAATCGTAACAGGACTAGAATCTGCTTTTTTTTCAACATCGAAAGGCTGTCGGTAATATTTTTTAATAATTTTACCCGCTGTATCGGCCATCCTATTGGCAAGTGCTACAAATTCGTCCATAAATATACCTCCAAAACTTAATAATAAGAATAGAGTGAAGCGATGAAAACAGTCAATGATGTACGTAGTGAATTTTTAGGTTTTTTCAAATCAAGAGGGCATGAGATTGTTGAGTCTTCGTCTCTTGTACCGCATAATGATCCGACATTAATGTTTGTAAATGCAGGAATGGTGCAGTTTAAGGATGTTTTTACAGGTAAAGAAAAACGTCCCTATAGTCGTGCGGCAACATCGCAGAAGTGTGTGCGCGCAGGCGGCAAACATAATGATTTGGAAAATGTAGGTTATACCGCGCGCCATCATACTTTCTTTGAAATGTTGGGGAATTTCTCGTTCGGTGATTATTTTAAGGAAGATGCCATCGCTTTTGCATGGGAGATGGTAACAAAGAACTTCGCTCTTGATCCTGATAAGATCTGCGTTACGGTGCATAGTACGGACGAAGAAGCCGCCGCCATTTGGAAAAAAGTCACAGGCTTTGCCGATCATAAAATCATCCGTATTGCGACAGACGATAATTTCTGGCGTATGGGTGATACGGGGCCTTGTGGTCCATGTACCGAAATTTTTTATGACCATGGAGAGCATATTTGGGGCGGCCCTCCGGGATCTAAAGAAGAGGACGGCGATCGTTTTATCGAGATTTGGAATAACGTCTTTATGCAATATGAGCAGATCGATGCGGATACACGTATAGATTTGCCAGCGCCAAGCGTTGATACCGGCATGGGGTTGGAGCGCATCGTTGCGACCTTGATGGGGTCGAACAATAATTATGACATTGATATTATGCGCGATCTAATTGAGCATAGCGCCGATTTGACCTCGGTTGAGGCCGATGGTGATATGGCGGCATCCCATAAGGTGATTGCAGATCATTTGCGTGCGTGCTCGTTCTTGATGGCTGATGGTGTGATGCCAAGTAATGAGGGGCGTGGCTATGTTTTGCGCCGTATTATGCGCCGTGGAATGCGCCATGCTCATTTGTTGGGCGCACAAGACCCTTTGATGCATAAATTATTTCCGACCTTGCTTGGTAAAATGGGTGAAGCGTATCCGGAGTTGAAACGCGCAGAAAGCCTGATTAAGCAAACATTGGAGACCGAGGAAAAGCGCTTTAAGGCGATGTTAGATCGTGGTTTGAAAATGCTTGATGAGGAAACAGGCAAGGTTGATGAAGGCGCAAAGTTTTCTGGTGCAGTTGCGTTTAAACTCTATGACACTTTTGGATTTCCGCTAGACCTGACACAGGACGCTCTGCGTGCCAAGAATATCGACGTTGATACGGATGCCTTTGATAGTGCAATGGCGGAGCAAAAAACAAAAGCCCGTGCCGCATGGTCTGGTGCAGGTGGCGAAACCAACGAAAAAATTTGGTTTGATATTCTGGACGAGATCGGCGCAACGGAGTTCCTTGGCTATGATAAAGATCAAGCCGAAGGCAAAGTTTTGGCGATAGTTAAGGACGGTAATCGTGTTGAGACTTTAAAGGCAGGTGAAGATGGTATTGTGATAACAAACCAAACGCCATTCTATGCTGAAAGTGGTGGTCAAGTTGGTGATACGGGAATTTTTTCTAATGAATTACCAGATGGACAAATCGTTGCCAATACCAAGACATTTGCATTTGATGTTGAAGATACAAAAAAGAAACTGGGCCAGTTGTGCCTACATATTGGAAAAGTACCTCGTCACAAAATTGATGCAAGTGTGAACATTGATGATACTGTGACAATGACCATTGATACAACCCGCCGAACCGCAATTCAATCAAATCACTCCGTCACTCATCTGATGCATGAAGCTCTGCGCCAAGTGTTGGGCGATCATGTTGCGCAGAAGGGGAGCTTACAAGATGCGGAGCGTACGCGCTTTGATGTATCGCAACCCAATCCGATTACGGCGGCGCAATTGACTGAGGTTGAGGGAATCGTAAACGCGGAAATTCGCAGTAATACCGAAGTTGTCACCCGCGTGATGCCTATCGATGAGGCGCGTGAGAGCGGAGCTATGGCTCTGTTCGGTGAGAAATATGATGATGAAGTGCGCGTTGTTACAATGGGTACGGAAAAAGGCGGACGTACATTCTCGATTGAGCTTTGCGGCGGTACGCATGTCAAAAAGACAGGTGAAATTGGGAAGTTTAAAATAACTTCTGAAGGGGCTTTGGCATCTGGTATCCGCCGTCTTGAAGCCGTTACAGGTGCGCGTGTTGATGCTTATCTCGCAGGGAAAGCGCAGGTTCATAAAGATAAAATTGATAAATTAAAGGCTGAAATTGAAAGCTTACGCATTGAACTTAAGGCGTTGGGTGATGAAGATTTAATCATTGCGGAAGATAATGAAGATGATTTAGTCGCGCACAAAAAGATGCTGCAAAAACAAATTTCAAAGAATCGCCGCGCGCAAGGGGCGGAAACTGATGCTTCTGATATCAAAGAAATTGGCGGTGTGAAGTTTATTACTAAAGTGCTTGAAGGTTTCCCGCCAAAAGATCTTAAACCTATGGCTGATGATTTGAAAACGCAACTTGGCTCCGGCGTGGTTGTTCTTATTTCTACCGATGAAGGTAAAGCCTCTATCGTGGTTGGTGTCACCGCTGATCTCACCGCAAAGATCAGTGCAGTTGATCTTGTGCGCGTTGGTTCTTGTGCGCTGGGCGGTAAAGGTGGCGGTGGTCGCCCTGATATGGCGCAGGCCGGTGGCCCGAATGTAGATGCGGCGAATAGTGCGCTGGAAGCGATTGAAAAAGATTTGGCAGGCTAGGTGTAATAGAGGTGGGTCGCTCTAAATAGGTTTTACGCCCTTTGCAAGGCAGGCGTTTATAAATTCGTTTTCGTCTACTTTTCTGATGTCCATACTGTCCGTGATAACGGGAACGAGCGAAAGGTCAGAGACAAACTCTTTTTTATCTGAATCTACTATTTCAATGTTAATGGGGATTTCCATCGCGCTGCACGTGACTTTTATGGGACGGTTACCAAGAAGGTAATAGTGATAAACTCTTTCTTTTGAGGGCATCGTGTCTATGCGTCCAGTTCTTGTATTATTGGGCTGATATCAGGTGAATTCAAGCGCTGTTGAACATGTTCTATCATTGCATTTTGACAATCTTGCGGGGTTTCAAAGAATGTAAATCGGTCGCTATTCATAATATGCATTAGATCTTCTTTTGGTTCCCAAGTGCTCTTACGGAAATCATATTCTTCTATACTGCGCGGTATCCATGATAGAGTCGATGTCGTACTTGGGTTCGTGGATGATTCCACAACCTTAATAAACCTTTCAACATCATTTTCTCCTTCCCAAACGCCAAAACGTGTGGTGTCTTTGGGAAGAGCTCTAAATGCTTTTGATAAGCCTTGTTGTATTTGGTCTTTATTATCCATAAGTCTATCAATCTATAACTGTATTTTAAATGTCGTACTTTATTATAGTATTACTATGCAAGCTTTAAATTATTAATATTGTTAAATTCTGTTTCTAATTAAGGTTCAACACCAATTATGGCCATATGCGCAATGAGTTCTTTTTCTTTTTCCGGCGTGAAGGCATGTCTTTCTTCATCTTCTAAGAAACGATCATAACCCTCTTCATGGGCGATCTTGGCATTATAGTATTCGCAAACGGCATAATGATGCGTTGCCATATCCAGCTCTTCATCTGTTAGGGCCGGATCTTTTCGTGTTCCGGCTTTATAATCGCGCGCGGCATTCCGATAGATATCCTCTGCTGCTCTTTTATGTTCATGGGTCATATCATAGACGGCTTCCATGGCCGTGGACACGATTTGTAATTCGACAACATGTGGTTTTCCATCATCCCCTGTGGGAACGGAAATTTTGTATGATAATCCTCGATACCCTGTATAGGGTTTTGGGTTTTCAAAATTGTTTTTTTCAAGCTCAACTTTTATGCCAGCCTCTTTCAAAGGCCCTGTATCAGGGTTTCTGAAAATACTCATGATCGCGGCAAGTTGGTCAGATGTATCAATAACAATTTTTCCACGGACAATATCCGTTATACAGCGAGAATCCCCATCAAATCTTTGATCAATTTTTCTTTCGGCATCTTCTTTGTTTTTATTGGGCCCCATAAAGGCATCACTTACATTGGCCTCATCAAGAATATGTAGGAGGAACGCGCCAACTTTAAAACGGGTTTCAGCGCTTGTTGCATAAAGCTCATCAAGCTCCATAACCTGAAGTAAATCGCCTTGCTTATTGAACGATACACTGATGATATCTTTTTGTTTCATCTGATTCTACACCCACTATGTCTGGAAATTTCCAGATTATTTTAAATCCATTTTTTGGACTTTTATTTTTTATACCGTCACTATAGCGTGAAAACAGGTGTTATTGCAATAATTTGTGTTTCGCTTACCGTAGGATTTAAAATATTCGCCCTTGCATCTATGGCATGAGGTCGATATATAGAGGTTCAAATTATATTTTAAGGGTAATTAAGGATTATTTTAGATGGCTATTGAACGTACATTTTCTATCATTAAACCAGATGCAACACGCCGTAATTTAACAGGTGTTGTTAATGCAAAATTGGAAGAGGCTGGTCTTCGTATTATTGCACAAAAGCGCATTCACATGTCACTTGAGAAGGCTAAAGGATTTTACGCAGTGCATAGCGAGCGTCCATTCTTTGGAGAGCTGACAGAATTCATGTCATCAGAGCCTGTTGTTGTTCAGGTTTTAGAAGGTGAAAATGCTGTTGCTAAAAATCGTGAAGTAATGGGGGAAACGAATCCTGCTGATGCTGCTGAGGGTACAATTCGCAAAGAATATGCGATTGATATTGGCGAGAATTCCGTACATGGTTCGGATTCTTTAGAAAATGCAGCAATTGAAATTAAATATTTTTTCTCTGACGATGAAATTGTGGGCTAAAATCAAGTCTTAAAATTATCTTGCCATGTTTGAAACGCCGCTTTTGTTCTTTCATTTGCGGCGTTTAATTTTGCCGCTTCGGATAATGCGTTTTCTTTTTGTGCCATTTTTGCGGTCCTCTCAACCTCTCCGGCAATGGAGCTTATGAGCTTCATACCGAAATTACCGGACATGCCTTTTAGTTCATGCGCACGGGCACCAAGAGAGGGAATATTCTCCTCTACTATGATGCTGTTTATATTTTCAATGATTTCACTCGCTTTTTCTGAAAACCCTTCCAGAAGTCCTGCAAATTGCTCATAGCCAAGTGTGTCAATAAGGCTTTGAAGCATATCAGTATCTAAAATGTCATTTATGTCCTCAGTATTTTTATGTTCTTTTTCTGTCGGCATTATCACATCTTTTTCTGATTGTTCTATTGTCTTGGTCATGGGTGTTGAAGCAATGGGGGCTATGCTTTGTATTTTGGTTTCCTTGGTTTTATTATCTTGATCGGAATGTTGCTTCATCAGGTATTTTTGGATTTCGGTTAGTTCATCATTATTTTTGATGTCAGTCTTTGGTTTTGGTGAAGATGGCTTTGTTATGAATGTTGGAACTGGTGTCCCTGTATTTTCTTCTTTATCGAGGGTTAAATTTGTTTTTTGAGATAAAATTGGGTCATTTTCCTTGGTCGTGGGCATTGGCACGGTCTCTTCTATAAAGTCTTCTCGATTATCAAATGTAAGGTTATGTGCTATGTCTTGAATGTTTGTTGGGTCATGTTCTTCGGTTGTATTGAGAAAATCCTTGGGCAAATCATTTTCAAATTTTCCGACAGAGGCATTATAAATAACATCGCGTAGCTTTCTTGCATCAATCGGTTTTGCAATGAAACCATTCATGTGCGCTGCAAAGAACCTTTCTATATCCTCGAGCATTACATTACCTGTTAACGCTATAATTGGTGTTTTTGCTATGTCTTTATCGCTGTTTGCTCGTATTTTTGTCGTTGTTTCCAGTCCTGATAGACCGTCCATTTGAATATCCATTAGGATTAGGTCTAATTTGGTTGTACGGCAAATATCAAGAGCCTCCATCCCATTTTTGGCCATTGATAAAGTGTGTCCGTCGATGGATAAGAATCCTTCTAATACCTTTCTGTTCATTTCATTGTCTTCAACAACCAAGATATGCAAAGGCCTTACTTGTTTTGTATTATTTTTTCGTGTGTCGTTATCTGCGCCATCATCACTTGTTTTTGTAATTGTTTGTGCCTCCAATTTAATTGAGAACGAGAATGTACTACCCTTGCCAACTTCACTATCTACGATTATTTTGCCTTTCATGGCCTCAATAAGACGGTTTGAAATAGCAAGCCCAAGGCCAGTGCCCCCATATTGGCGTGATGTACTGGTTTCTGCTTGTTTAAATGGTGTAAATAGTTTGCTTTGTGCTTCTTCAGATATGCCAATACCCGTATCTTTAATGGCGAAGTGAATAAGTGATTCTTCTGCACTATCGGGCAGGGTTATTTCAATCGTCACATGTCCTTTTTGTGTGAATTTAAGACCGTTATTAGCAAGGTTAAGAAGAACTTGACGCAAACGCGTGGGATCTCCAAGGACAGTAACGGGTACGTTACTGGCAATCGTTGATTTAATTTCAATATTTTTCTGCGCGGCATGTCCGGACATTAAGATGACAATATCTTTGGCCAGTTGGTGGAGATTGAATTCGATGTGTTCCAGTTCCATATCGCCATGTTCAATTTTTTCAAAATCGAGAATGTCATTTAGCAAAGCCATCATGGTATCGCCGGATTTATGCATGATACCAACATATTCATTTTGGCTTTTTGTTAGGCTGGTGTTTTGGAGTAATTGAACCATACCTAATATACCGTTCATAGGTGTTCTGATTTCGTGACTAACGACGGCTAGAAATGCGGATTTAGCTTGGTTTGCTTTGTCGGCTATTTCTTTGGATTGGCGCATTTCTTCTGTTCTTTTAACTTCACGTTCGCGTAACTCTGCCATTAACTCTCTTTCGCGTTCAATAACGCGTAATAAGCGCGCTTGATCGGCGGAATCTTTTGATTTTTGTAGTTGGGCAAGAGATTGTTGTTCGTGCTTTTTGTGTAAGTTTTCTTGTTCTTTTTGAATGTCCCTGTACTTGTTTGATTGCACATATGATGCGATGAAGAATGCCGCTTCTGGAATGTGTAAAAACCAAAATAAATTAATTGTAAAAGAGGATGCAGGGATAATATTGATGATAGATAGAGCTAGTATTAAGAATGAAAGAGGGGTAAAACCCAGTCCCAAACAAAATAATGTCGTGATGATAGGAGATTTTGAGCCAGTTAATGCAGTAATAGTAATAAGGGAAACAAAGCTGATGCATATTGTGCCAGTAAGGGCGATAAGGCCAGTATTACTCATTCCAATGATAAGTAAATATAAAATGGATATGGCGATAATGAAAATGGTTAAAGCTATTAAAGCCATATTCTCCATTGGTTTTTGGTCATAAGTGATTTCGTTAAAGAACTTTATAGCGATGAATAAAGGGATGAAGCTGGTTATGTATATAATGAATAATGTTGTTCCATTGATGAAGTTGCTCGAGAGGAAATGAGTGTCTAGATTAAAAAATAAGATGTAAAGTAATGCGTAGTGTGCAGTTAAAGCAATGGAGGCTTTGTTGCGTCCTGTGAAATAAGATGTTGCAAAAAATGCGATCACGCCCATGAATAGAATAGATGTGATGATTGTTTGTACATTAAGGCTGAGCATGCTTCTTATATATGTATTTTGAGGCATGATTTTGGGTGCAATTATTAAAGGCAGGCCGTTATCGGTCTCAATGTAAAGGATAAATGTCGTTTGTGTTCCCGGCTTTATTTTTAGAGGCAATATGTTTTTTAAAAAAGGCGAGGGGTTCTTTGAGTCTTCTGAAGGTGGATATGTAATAGTTTGTTTTGTGGTGTAATCCATTATATGGATTTTTTTAACCATACCAATGCGACCGTCTAGTGTGTCTCCAAAATGTAGAACCCAGTCATCAATGTTAGACTTATTGTAAATGGTGAATAAAATCCATGAAGGTGCGGAATGTATTCCGAGATTGATAATATCTGTATTCCTTCGTTCACCACGTAGGTTGCTACGGTGGCGCGATACAATTGTATCCGGGCTTAATATTCTCTCTTTATCTAGGGTAATGTAGCTGTATGGTGCTATCGGTGTGGGGTGTCCACTTTGTTCTAATGTTAGTATTTGCTGAGTTTGTGCAGATGATTCTCTGAGTGTGGTTAGGCTGGCAAAAAACAGGCAGAGCATGAAGATCAGCATGCGCATGTAAAGGTGGCGTGATATTCTTATTTTTAAACCTTGTTGTATCAACATGACTTTGGCCGGAGATCTTTCCTGTTTAGGTCTTATAGACGAATTGCTCGCACACGCAGGATTATGACCGGAAATAGTTAAGAATTTCTTATAAAAGTTAGTCTTAGGTAAAAAAGAGGCTAAAATTTTATGAAGGCCAATGCCAGAACGATAAGCAGGGCGCTTATGGATAGGGCTGTATATTTTCCTAAAACTGCAAATTTGTGCCACGTTTCTTCTATATTTTTTAATTCTTTCGGGTCAATATTTACGACTTTGTGATTTGACATCTTATAGTTATCCAATTTTTTAGGTCATGGTTAATAATTAAGCCATTGTACGAAAATTTTATGCGGGAATCCATATTTATTTTATGTAGGAATTGGCAATAAGTCTTATGGCTTCGGGGTATATTTTATGTTCTTGCACTAAAATACGGGCTGCTAGAGTTTCGGGTGTGTCCGTTTTGGTTATTGGCACATGTATTTGGCAAATGGTAGGGCCACTATCAAGATCTGCATTAACGTAATGTACAGTGCAGCCTGACTCTGTTTTACCATCGTTAAGTGCTCGCTGATGTGTGTTGAGCCCCTTATATTCAGGTAACAGAGATGGATGAATATTAATTATTTTATTGGGCCATCTTTTTATAAAACTCTCGGTTAAAATACGCATAAATCCGGCGAGTACAATCAGATCAACATCGTAATTATTGAGGCATTCTTGTATAGATGCCTCGAACTGTTCACGTTGATTAAAGTCGTTATGGTTTACTATTTCTGTTGGGATATCGTGTTCTTGCGCGATTGTTATGCCGCCAGCGTTTGGGACATTTGTTAATACAACAGAAATAGAAGCTGGAAAATCATTCAGTTTGCAGGCTTCTATAATAGAGAGCATATTGCTGCCTCTACCGGAAATGAAAACAGCCAGCTTGACTTTGTTTAGCCCCATGATGCAGCGAGGTTTTGAAGTATTATACTTATGTCTGATTGCTTCTGTTTTTTTATTTCGCCAATTTTATAGACGGTTTCTCCCGTGCTAATCAGTGATTTTTCGATTGCTTTAACATGTTTCGGGTCGCAAATAACAATCATGCCAATGCCGCAATTCAATGTGCGGGCAAGGTCATAATTTTCGAGGTTGCCTAATTCTTTTAGCCAAGTGAAAATGGCAGGCAATTTCCATGATGCGGTGTCAATATGTGCGGCAAATCCATCAGGAAGGACACGCGGAATATTTTCCGTTAATCCACCACCAGTAATATGTGCCATGCCTTTAATGGCTGGCGTTTTGTCATCGCTCTTGATTTTAAGAGCTTGCAGCAAAGATTTTACGTAAATTCTTGTTGGTGCAAGCAGTGCGTCATTTAGTGTTTGCGCTCTATACGTTGTCTGTTTTGTGATATCTTTTTCTTGTGCGGTTATGATCATATCAAATGGGACGGGGCTGTCATAATTGAATTCGTCAGAATCCTGAATGATTTTGCGTACTAACGAGTAACCGTTAGAATGAATGCCATTGGACGCAAGTCCTAAAATGATATGCCCTTCTGTAATTGTTTCGCCTGTAATAAGGGCGTCGCGATTTACTGCACCGACAGTAAAGCCTGCTAGATCGTAATCACCATCCGCATAAAGGCCTGGCATTTCGGCAGTTTCCCCGCCTATTAAAGCACATCCTGCAATTTCACATCCCTTTGCTACGCTTTCAATAACGGCTTTGGCCACAGTATTTTCTAATTTTCCTGTGGCAAAATAATCGAGGAAGAACAAGGGTTCGGCTCCTTGGACAATCAAATCGTTGACACACATAGCAACGGCGTCAATGCCGATTGTGTTATGTGTGTTCGAATCAATCGATATTTTAATTTTTGTACCGACACCATCGGTTGAGGACACAAGGATCGGATCGTCATATCCGGCCTCCTTAAGATCGAACATGGCACCGAATCCACCGATGCCACTCATGACACCTTTGCGTGCTGTTTTTTTGATTGCAGGCTTGATTTGTTCTACAAGGTCGGCGGCCGCATCAATGTCGACTCCCGCCTTCTTATAGGCACTTATCTGTATTTGTTCTTTCATGTTGCTCTTATGCTCATGTCGTTATAAAACTAACTATATTCATTCTTAGATATAGAGGCACCATGGGCATACCTTATCAGGCTATTTACTGCAAGTTTATAATACTAACAGTTGGTTTTATATTTTTATGTTGGTTTAATATGGGATCGGCAAATGCATATGATTCATTGTTTGTTGTCGAGAATGTTAAGGTTGATGTAACGGCTGGCAATTCAGTCGCGGCGCAAAATCAAGCGTTTGATGAGGCACAAAACGAAGCATTCCGTATTTTGGCCCAAAGAATGGTGGTTGAGGCACAGGCCGCGTCTGTTTCCACGCCGAATGCTTTAACGATTTCTTCTCTTGTTAAAGATTATGAAGTGACGGATGAGCAGTTTTCGGCGACACGTTATGTGGGGACTTACACATTCCGTTTTCGTGAGGCCGCGGTGAGTAAATTTTTCTCGGTTTCTGGTGTGTCTTTTACAAATGTGGGGAGCAAAACGCTTCTAATTTTACCAGTTTTTCAACGTGATGGCCGAAATATGATTTGGTCTGAGGGGAATTTATGGATGCAATCATGGTCGAATGCTAGGCTTTCTGGCGGCTTGGTGCCGGTGGAAGTGCCCATTGGTGATTTGATGGATATAGCCGATATTGATGAGGATCAAGCCTTAAGCTATGAACGGCGTAATCTTGACCGGATGTTGGCGCGTTATAATGCCGCTGAGGCAGCGATTATGATTGCAGTTCCTGATAAAAATCTTGCAGGCCTTCGTAATGAAGGAGATCTGGCGGTTGGGCGTTTACGCATTAGTATTTACCGAACAGATCGTGCCAATGCAGAGCATGTACAGGATATATTTTTGAAATCTAATGCTCAGGAAACGGTAAGAAATCTTTATGATCGTGGCGTATCCAGTGCGTATGATGCATTACAAAGGGATTGGAAACGCAAAACATTATCAAGCGCGGCGCAGAATAATGAGTTTCATGTTCGTGTGCCTTTGGTGAATATTAGACAATGGGTGCAAGTGAAAAATTCGCTCAATAACGTGTCAGGATTAAGTGATGTGTCGGTTCTGTCCATGAAAAAAACGGAAGTACGTTTGTCATTTCAATTCCGTGGGGATTTGAAACATCTGCACGATGCTTTATTGCGCGTTAATATGTCTTTGGGGCAGGGGTATCCTAATGGTTCGGTTCATAAATTTACGGATAACCAGCGCTCTGCTCCTGAAATGATATATGATTTAATGTATCGTGGTGCTCCGAGAATAAAGTCTAAAAGTTTTTACAATGGTGCAGAGAGTGTTCCGAATAATGGAAATGCTGGGACTGTACATACTTTTTAATTTTTATATTGGAGAAGAAGAATGAGTGTTAAGCCTTTAAAACCGGCAACACATGCAATATTTTGGGTTTGTGCGTGTGCATTGTTTTTATTGACTATTATTTTGTTTAAAGCGGTTTTGTTGCCATTTGTTTTAGGGATAGCTGTTGCGTATTTATTGAATCCAACGGTGAATAAGCTAGGTGATATAGGTGTTGCGCGTGCGCCAGCCACAATGATGATATTGGGCGGTTTTTTGATTTTAATCCTTGGTTTTTTTGGTGCTGTGTCGCCGATATTATACCGAGAACTTGCGCAATTTTCAGAAGATTTACCGCAGTATATTGAAAAGTTTTGGGGCATTATGAGTCCGGTAACGGCGCGGCTTGATCAATATGTTGGTGGTGCTGATGGTGAAACTTTGGAAGCCTTACTTAAAAAGAATGCAGGGTCTGCGGCCAATGCCGCCAGTTATATCATACATAAAATTGCATCAGGTGGGCAGGCGGTCATGGATATGCTGTCTGTTGCTATATTTATGCCAATTGTTGCGTATTTTATGATGAAGGAATGGCCATCTGTTACACAATGGGTGCGCGACCTTATGCCGCGCCATTCAAAAGATGTAATTATGGGGCTATTACAACAAATTGATCAAAAGCTGTCTGGTTTTATACGCGGGCAAATTACTGTTGCGGTGTTTCTGGGCGTGGCCTATGCGGTGATGTTGTCTTTGGCGGGATTGAAATATGGGATTTTGATTGGGCTGATGTCGGGCTTGCTATCTGTTATTCCAATGGTGGGGTCTGCCGTTGGTTTGATTGTAAGTATTGCCGTTGCATGGTTTCAAAGCGGTGATCTTAGTTTTGTTGGCTTGATTGCTGGTATATTCATTGGGGGACAATTGGTGGAAGGGAATTTTTTGACGCCTAAATTGGTTGGTGATAGCGTTGGCCTGCATCCTTTATGGGTGTTCTTCGCGTTGTTGGCGGGCGGAAGTCTGTTGGGTGTTTTAGGAATGTTTTTGGCTGTACCTGTTGCTGCAGTAATTGGTGTATTGCTTTCTTTTTCTCTCCAACAATATAAGGAAAGTGCGTATTACCTTGATACAGAGGTCGAGTTTCCTGCAAAAAAGAATGTAAGGAAGGTGGTCAAAAAAACGATGAAGAAAGCTGCTGTGAATACAAAACCTAAAAACACCAAACCTAATAAGAGTAAAGCGTAAGATACATGTCGTCTGGTCTAACCAAAAAAGCACAACAAATCCCTCTAGATCTTGGGTTTCGCCATGCGTATGGGCGCACGGATTTTCATATTGGGGACAGTAATCGCGATGCAGTTGGCTGGATTGATCGTTGGCCCGACTGGCCTGCGCCGATATTAATATTGCAAGGGCTGGCAGCCAGCGGAAAAAGCCATCTTGCTGCCGTATGGCAGGATAAGACAGGTGCCGCGTTTATTAAGCCGGAGATGTTAACCACGCATTCAGCCGAAGAGCTGTTTGCATTGGGCGACGCATTGGTTATTGACGCGTTGGATCCGTGGCTTGGTGATCGTGATGCAGAAACAACTCTATTTCATCTTTATAATATGTTGAAAGAGGAACAAAAAACCATGATGGTGACGATGCGTATGGCGCCGACCCACGTGGATTTTGTTGTGCCTGACCTGGCCTCACGTTTTCGTGCTGCGCCTAGTGTTCAAATTCATGCTCCCGATGATATACTTTTGGCATCTGTATTGATTAAGTTGTTTAGTGATCGACAATTACGTTTGAGCAAAGAGGTGATTGCGTATCTCTTGCCAAGGATGGAGCGTTCCTTTGTGTCTGCCCGTGACGTTGTTGATCGTGCCGATCATATCGCCCTGTCTGAAAAACGCGGGATTTCTGTGCCGCTTATGCGTAAAGTTTTATCTCAAATGATGGATGATTAGGCTGTTTTTCAATACATGAAAAAGCCCGAATACGCAGTGTGTGGAGGTGCATATCCGGGCCTGAGAGTTACCTGCCGTAGAGTTTGGGTAAGGGGGAGGGGGCAGGTATAGGGCTTAATGTCTTGTAATTCTTTTACTTTCTTTGTCTTGATACATGTGCTTATCAGCACCTTTTATTATGTGATTAATGGTGTCGCCTTGTTTATATTCCTTTAACCCAAGGCTTGCTTGTATTTTGATTGTTTTGCCTTGCCATTCAAACGTTAGATTGTTCAATTCTTCACCAAGTATTTTAATGCGCTGCATAGCGTGGAAAATAGATGTATTGGAGAACAGGACAATGAATTCGTCGCCTCCAATGCGTGCTGCAACATCCATGTCACGTATCGTGCTTAGTAAAAATGCGCCAACGATTTTCAGTGCTTCATCTCCTGCAAGGTGCCCAAAGGTATCATTGATCGTTTTGAAGTGATCCAGATCAATCATGATAAGGATGCCGCCTTGATTATCGCCTCTGCTGGCACGGTCTAACTCTCCTTTGAAGGATGCGTAAAATCCACGACGGTTTGCCAGTCTTGTTAACTCGTCCGTAGTAACAATATTTTCCAGAGCACTTATTCTTTGGTCTCTTTCTTGTAAGTTATGCTCCGCCTGCTCTAGCATTCTATATGCAGACTTGAGTAAGTCATCTGTGCTTGTGCGTATTGGAGTGGTATTTTGATTTTTCTTTAGAAAATGGAATAAATCACGTGATCCACCAAAAATGCCTATTTTAGTTGTTTGTTTTGCTGTAATTGCGTTTTGCACTGTGTTTATTGTCATATTGCTACCCTCGTTGTGTTTCTGATAGAACCCATGCGAAGAGCGTGCCAGTTATGGTAATAGATCGGAATTTTATTTTATTTCAATATGTTATGGTCATATGTGTGGCGTATGTGGAAATAATAAAAGAACATTTTTTGCCATAATTTGTATTTTTTCCATTTTTCAGGAAGAGTTTGCCGGGTTTTTGGGATTGCTCTTTCGGCATTGCTTTGTTTAGGGTAACATCTAGGAAGTTAATTGGTTGAATAYYATAAGTGGGCAGCTTAATTTATATGAATATATTAACTTGTAAATATAGGAGTGGGYTCYTCTTTCTCGCTGTATTATGGGYAGTAGGCGGGGGGGCTWCGCCGGCTAGGGCRGTGCTTGATCGTGCGCACGCCGCGGGGYTGAAATCGCATAAGGCTTTATATGATATTCGTTTATCATCAAAAAAGAGTGGATCAAATATCGTAAATATCAGCGGAACCATGTTTTATGAGTGGCACCCATCATGCGATGCATGGGTTTCTACGCACCGCTTTGATATGCTGTATGAATATCCGGAAGTGCCAGCCGTACGTGTAACCAGTGAGTTTTCGACGTATGAGTCGTTTGATGGTAAGGCATATAACTTTACTTTGCAGCGCAAGCGCGACGGTGTTTTATATGAGGAGGTACGTGGAAATGTGCAAGGCGTAGAACATGATARTCCGGATATGGCGGTCTATTCAATCCCCAGAGATCTAAGTTTTAACTTGCCTGATGGCACGYTGTTCCCCATGGCGCATACATTGGMAGTTTTGGAAAAAATTAAGCAAGGTAAAAAGTTTTATAATGCAACRATCTTTGATGGYAGTGATGCAGAAGGACCCGTGGACGTTAACAGTTTTGTAGGKAGGGTTGCGGCTTAYCAACCGCCAGAARAATATGCRCAATATATAGATAARAGTTTAACTGAYGCGAAGGGATGGAATGTACGTCTTGCGTTTTTYCCACTTAATAATTTTGAGGAAACATCTGATTATGAAATGTCGTTGGTGGTTCATGAAAATGGTGTCATTAGYGGTATGGAAGTAAATTATGAAGATTTCTCTRTRACGCAAACATTACGGGCGCTTGAGTCGTCAAAGGATAATTGTATGYYGGAAGATAARAGYAMCATAAAATAGAGTTTAATACGTATAAYTTGAAACTATCRGGAAACAATAGATRAATAGCGTATATATTAACGTTTTAGAAACTCCTAGAGATTAGGATGCAGAGTATAAGTTTAATCTATCAGGATAATAGATGTACATATGAATAAAACTGTTCTTATCGTTGAAGACAACGAACTTAATATGAAACTTTTTCATGATCTTTTGGAGGCACATGGTATTGATACCGTGCAGACAAGAGARGGRAAACGTGCTTTTGATATGGCGCGTGAGCATAAGCCGGATTTAATTATCATGGATATTCAGCTTCCTGAAATATCAGGATTGGAGATTACAAAACAGCTGAAACAGGATGATGAATTGARATCAATCCCTGTCATCGCCGTAACGGCGTTTGCAATGAAAGGGGATGAGCAAAAAATTCGTGAAGGWGGATGYGARGATTATATMTCCAAGCCAATYTCTGTTGCGCGTTTTATTGAGGTGGTKAAAAAGCATTTAAATAATGCTGAYGTTGAAAAAYYYTTGGAACCAMARGCRGAATCAGAATCRARACAGCARAAGGATATWGTATANATGTCYGCRCGTGTTCTTGTTGTCGATGACATTTTGCCGAATGTAAAGTTGTTGGAAGCAAAGTTAACCTGTGAGTATTACGAGGTTATTACTGCAACCAGTGGGCAAGAGGCTTTGGATAAAGTTGAAAGTGAAAATCCTGATATTGTTCTCTTGGATATTATGATGCCTGGCATGGATGGGTTTGAAGTTTGTCGGCGTATAAAAAGTAACCCAGACCATGCCCATATACCTGTTGTGATGGTGACGGCTCTAACCGATGTTCAAGATAAAGTGCGTGGATTAGAGGCAGGAGCGGATGATTTTTTAAGTAAGCCGATCAATGATATTGCCTTAATGGCGCGTGTTCGGTCTTTGGCACGTTTGAAAATGGCGCTGGATGAATGGCGCATTCGTGAAAATGCAGCGATCCAGTTTGGCGTGACCAGCGAGAAAACAAACCTCATGAACGAGCCGGTCGAGGGTGCACGCGTTTTATTAATCGAGAATAAAGAGTTTGAGCGTAAAAAAATAACCGAAGCCTTATCCACCGATCTTAATATTGTTATGAGTGTTGAAAATGGCATGAAGGGTATGGAGTTAACTGCGATACATGATTTTGATATTTTGATGGTTAGTTTGAACCTTGAAGATGAGGATGGTTTACGTCTTTGCTCTCATCTGCGCTCTAATGAACGTACGCGTTCTGTACCAATTGTGATGATTGCTGAAGAGGATGATATGGAACGGGTGGCACATGGTTTGGAAATTGGCGCACATGACTATATTCTTCGCCCTTTAGAGAAAAATGAATTGCTTGCCCGTGTGCGCACACAAATTCGTCGTAAGAGGTTTCAAGAGCGTTTGCGCTCAACTTATGAAATTAGCCTGTCTTTGGCACTGACAGATAGTTTGACAGGGCTATATAATCGCCGGTATTTGGAAGTTCATCTTGAAAAATTGATTGAAAATAATGCAAAAAGTCACAAAGCTTTAGGTGTTATTATGTTGGATATTGATCACTTTAAGGCTGTTAATGATACACATGGGCATAAAGTTGGTGATGAGGTTCTAAAAGTTTTTGCAGATCGCATGAAGGATAACCTTCGGAGTTTCGATTTGGTTGCGCGTCTAGGTGGAGAAGAGTTCGTTGCAATATTGCCCGATGTGTCGCCTGAGCGTGCTTATATGGTGGCAGAGCGATTGCGTTGTGCTATATCGGATACGCCTATTCCTTGTAGTGTTGAGGGTGGCTCTCTCGTCATTACGACGTCTGTCGGGGGCGCGGTGATTAATAAGGGTGGGCATGAAATTTCTGCGATTTTAGAGCGTGCAGATAAATGCCTGTATGATGCAAAACATGGTGGGCGCAACTGTACGTTTTTTGAGAACAAGGGCAAGCTTAACCCAGAGGATTATAAACACACAGAACGTTCCTTTGATGCCGTCGTAAGTTCTCCTAGTATGACGGCGGAGTCCTCGGAAGACACTCTTTAGAATTTTATAACCATTGTGAAAGCAGTCTGCAGTGCGATTGACTATAAGAATACCTCATAAGGTGTTCTTATGGCTTGGAGCATTTTCTCAGGATATTCTTAGGCTCAGTTCTAAGTGCTATACGTTTACCGTAACACTCCATATGGCTTGATTTTTGCATTTTACTCACAGACACTATATTATGAAAAAAAGTGGGAATTCACAATGCCAGAATCTAAGCAAGATATGTTGACCAGATATTTTAACCGCGCGATAGAATATCCTAATGTCAATCATGATGATTTTAAAGAATCTTATATTATAGCCGTCGGTAAAGATGAGGCTGAAAAAGCTGATCCAGCAATGATTGTAAGCGACAGCGATTTCTCTTTTGCGTCTTCAGGCAAGAGTATCCGACTTGCAGGGGCAACAGAAAATGTCGATACGTACGAGGTTACAATTAAAAAAGTAGATGGAGAAGAGGTTACATTGCATGATCGCGTGGCCTTAGTGGGATTTGGATCAAATTCTGCACCCGAGATACTGAAAACAAAATTTAATGATTTTGTTACGGATACAAAAAATCCAGAAGATAATCAGATTGTTGTTATGCAAGGAAATTTGCAAAGTCATGTTGTTGTTGCCGCTGCTTTTTATAGTGATATAGGGCCTGTTCCTGCAACATTGCATCGAAAAGAGGGTGATAGTGCATCGGTTACAATAGGTTTTTATACCAAGGCTCAAGCTGAACAAATGACAGGTACAGAGCAAAGCTATGCTGGGGTTGAACTAGATACTGAGATAATACTTAAAGGTGGCACTGCAGTAGAAAAACCATTGGCTTATGTTGCAGTGTGGGGGGCATTAACAAATGAAGATGGAGAATTAATGGCAAACCCGAGCATCCCTCAACAAACAGACTTGCCAGAAGTTTCGACCAGAGAGGTCATTGAATATGCTATGAGCATAACAAACCCTGAAATGGATGATATAAAACCATATATAGAAGGGCATTCGATGGGACTGCCAATGCTCAGCGATGTAGAAATAGCTGAAAAAGAAAAGACACGTTATATTAGGACCGATATACTGGCAGAGCACTCCACACCCAGTAATGTAATCGGAACACTTATTTTCCCGCCGTCTATTTATGAGGATACTCCCTCTGCAAATGCTCCAAGACCTACATTTAGCGCAGAGACAGAAAATGATACTTCAATAGAAAATATTCCAGATCTAGGATAACAAGAGATTTTCAAGACACTCATTAATGGTTTTTGAGTAATACTGTTGATCATAAAAAACGCCCGATAAACGGACGTTGATATTGTTTTAGAATGTCGATTTCCCCTATTTTTTGGAAGGCGGCATTTTCTTTTCTACGAACATAACGTGCATGCCTTTGTTCCCTGTCTCAGGGTTTACAGCCCAAGGGTCGTATTTCTTTTTCTTTATTTTATATTCCGCGCGCGTGCTGCGTTTAGTGTAATAGCGATATCCTGTACCAGCTTCGCTCTCTAATCTTACTTTTACGTGTGATGCTTTTGCCATCTTTTTAACCTTAATTCTGTATTGTAAGTCGGCTTTATGAAGGGTTTTGGGATGTTTGTCAAGTATTTCAAAGCTAACTTTTAGCGTTTTTTTCGTTTACCTGAATATCGTTGCTTTTTCCGGCCTTTTCCATCTGGATTTCCCCACGGTTTTCCTGATGATTTATGTCCGCCACCAGTGTTTTTGGGTGCAGCCATACCCGGAATGTCTGCGCCTTTTTGTCCAGGGGCGGGTGCAAAAATACAGGACCCTGTAATGCCGTTTGCTTCTTTAATAATAATGCGCATCGGTGCGCCAAGACGATAAATTTGCTTGTGTTTACGCCCGATCAGAGCATGTGCTTTTTCATCATGAATATAATAATCATCCCCCAGAGATCGCATCGGGATCAGGCCATCTGCGCCACTCTCACTTAATGTCACGAATAGGCCGAATCGGGTTACACCGTTAATTTTCCCTTCGAATTCTGCGCCGATATGGCTGGAGAGGTAACTGGCGGTGAAGCGGTCAACGGCACTTCGCTCTGCGCCCATCGATGTGCGTTCTGTCTCGGAGATATGTTGGGCGATCTCATCAATGCGCGATTTTTCTAGTTCGCTTAAATTGCCATCACCAAGTCCGTAAGCACCGATCAGTGCCCGATGGACGAGCAGATCAGCATAACGACGAATAGGTGATGTGAAATGCGCGTATTTCTCCAGTGCCAGTCCGAAATGCCCGAGGTTATCTGTGGAGTAAACGGCTTGGCTTTGTGTGCGTAAAACCATTTGAGAAATAAGATGAGAATATGAATGTTCTGCGGCGGCTTGTAACAAATGATTGATTTGTTTCGGCTGAATAGATGACCCCTTGGGTAAGGATAATCCGAAGCTTTCGATAAATTCGCGCGCGCTTTCCAACTTTTCATAGCTAGGCTTGTCATGAATGCGGTAGACGCACGGATAATCGGCTTTTGTACCGCGCATTTTTGCTTCTATGGCTGAGGCCGCCGCGACATTGGCCAATATCATAAATTCTTCAATTAATTTATGAGCATCCAGACGTGTGCGCGTTGTTACGCCCGTCATTTCCCCTTTATCATTAATAAGAATTTGTCGCTCTGGAAGATCAAGGTCAAGCGCACCACGATTGCGTCGTGCCTTATCTAAAACAGTATAAACCGTATAAAGCGGTGTAATTACGTCCTTCATAAGTGGCGCAGTGATTTCATCGGTTTGGCCATCTTGCGCGGCTTGTACTTGTTCATAGGTCAGACGTGCATGGGATTTTATCAAGGCACGCACGAACTTATAGCGTATCAGCTTTCCACGCGCATCAATCCACATATGGGCGGCGAGTGACGCACGGTTCTCATGGGGGCGTAGTGAGCAGAGATCATTTGATAGTGCTTCGGGTAACATTGGCACAACGCGATCAGGAAAATAGGTTGAGTTTCCGCGTTTTTGCGCTTCATCATCAAGATTACTGCCTTGGCGGACATAATGCGCAACATCGGCAATGGCGACAATCAGGTGATATGTGCCATCGTCCAGTTTTTCCGCGAAGACTGCATCATCAAAGTCACGTGCATCGGCGCCATCAATGGTGACCAGAGGTGTATCGCGCAAATCTTCACGCCCCTTCACATCTGGAACCTTCAGACCGTTGGTTTCTTCTATAACCGCATCTGGAAATGTGTCGCTTAACCCTGCTTCATGCAATGAAATCAGACTGATAGCTTTTGGGTCATCTTGCCTGCCAAGAACATCAATAACACGGACGCATTTGCGCTTTAATCCGCGAGAGGGTAAAACTTCGGCAGAGGCAAGGTCGCCGTCTTTTGCACCGTTTAAATCGCCGGTAGAAATATCGAAATCATATTTGGCTCTTTTGTTTGTGGGTTGCAAAATCGCGCCATTTTTCTGTGTGCAGATAATGCCTATGACGGTGCCACCCTCGTAACGCGAGCCTTCATCAATCAGGCGGATAATGCGCGCCTCATAAACATTGTCACTTTGTTTGGATAAGCGACATAAAGCGCGGCTTTTCTCACGAATATTCTTGAAGTTCTTCTGATCGGGAACAATTTCAATGCGCGGCGGTGGACCTTTCAGGTTTTCGTCCCATTCCAACGGTACGGCAAAGACATCGCCGTCCAGATCAATGTCGGATACTTCCAGTACGGACACTGATGGCAGTCCTTCCGGCGCACTATAAACACCGCCTGCTTGTTTGGTAATTGTTCCATCATTGCAAAGAGATTTTAAAATTTGTTTTAATGCAACGCGATTCTCTCCACCTTTAATGTGAAAGGCGCGGGCAATCTGACGCTTTGTAACGGGGGTCGCAGCGGATTGTATGAAGTCGAAGATTGCTTCTTTGTTTAAGATACCCATGCTCTATGCGCTTTTCTTCTTAGCTGTTGATTTTTTAGCAGCGGTTTTTTTCTTTACGGCCTTTTTCTTCTTTTTAGGTTTAGGCTTTGCTGTTTTCTCAGCATCTTTCGCTGCTTTTGCTGCGTCTTTCGCGGCGCGTTTTTCGGCGGCGAGGGCGAGGACTTCAACTGCGCGGTTCATGCCAACATGCATCACATCATCATCCTTGGGTAAAGAGGTAAACTTACCTTCATGCTTTAGAAATGGACCAAAGCGACCAATGCCTGCCTGTATCATATCACCCGTTTCAGGGTGTTTTCCAACATCACGTGGTAGAGCCAGTAAGTCAATTGCCATTTTCAGTGTCACATCCTCCACATTTGTTCCGGCGGGTAGGCCTTGGCGTTTCGGTTTTGGTTGTGCTTTTCTTTTTGCCTTTTTCGGCGGTTTTTTGCCATTCTCTTCGGCTTTTTTAACTTTGACCTCAAATTCTTTTTCGAACTCTTTGTTAATAGCATCCACTTCGTCGATGGCTTCTTGTGGTGGGTCAATTTGTACATACGGACCATAAGGACCGCGGCGCAGTGATATTGAACGCCCCGTTCCTGGCTCTTCACCTAGGATTTTTGGTTCATTCGCCAGCGCGGCATGATCATCTTCTGTGCCATCAGGTACAACAAGAGGGCGGGTAAACTTACATTCTGGATAGTTCGAGCATCCAATAAACGCGCCGAATTTACCCAGTTTTAGTCCAAGGCGACCATCGTCTAGTTCTTTATTATCTGCACAGGCCTTACAGCATCTGCTTTCATCACCCTCGGGGAAAAAGTGAGGGCCAAGCTCCGCGTCCAGATGGTCAATGACTTCCGTAATGGTTAGTTCTTTTGTGCCATCAACGGCAACTTTAAAATCTTTCCAGAAGAGTTTGAGTGCTTCTTTCCATGGAAGATTACCCGATGCAATTGCATCCAGCTCTTCTTCTAGGTTGGCGGTAAAATCGTAATCAACATAACGCGTGAAGAACTTGGACAGGAATGTTGTGACAAGGCGTCCACGATCCTCAGGCACAAAGCGACGTTTATCCATTACCACATAATCACGATCACGTAGAACTTGCATAATAGACGCATAGGTAGACGGGCGACCAATGCCGATCTCTTCCATCTTTTTCACTAAAGATGCTTCGGAATATCGTGGCGGTGGTTGTGTGAAATGCTGGTTCGGCGTGGTATCGACAAGTTTCGCCGTATCGCCTTGTTTCATTGGCGGTAGACGACGATCAGATTCTTTGACATTTTCATCATCATCTGTGTCTTCTTGGTACAGTGTTAAGAAACCGTCAAACGCAATGACAGAACCATTTGCACGCAGGACGACATCATCTGTACCATCCGATAAATCAATTTTCATTTGATCCATGATCGCATTTTCCATCTGGGATGCGATGGTACGTTTCCAAATCAAATCATAAAGACGCCATTGATCATTTTCTAGCTTACCGCGCATGGATGCGGGGGTGCGCGTCAGATCAGTGGGGCGGATCGCCTCATGCGCCTCTTGAGCATTTTTTGCTTTGGATTTATACAGGCGCGGTGCATCGGGTAGGTATTGGTTACCGTAATCTTTACCAATGACACTGCGACATTGTTTAACCGCATCTTCGGATAGTGTTGTTCCGTCTGTTCTCATATAGGTAATCAGACCGCCATCTTCACCGCCCTCGTATAAGCGTTGTGCAAGGCGCATGGTATTTGATGCCGACATGCCGAGCTTGCGTGAGGCTTCCATTTGCAAGGATGATGTAATAAATGGCGCAGATGGACTGCGACGTACTTGTTTTTTCTCAATTTTTTGAACGGATAGGTTTTTGTTCTTGATGCGCTCAACTGCAGCCAGTGCATTGTCTTCGCTTGGGATATCAAATTTAGCTAATTTGTTGCCCGCTAGATGCGTTAGACGTGCAGAGAATGGCGCACCATCAACTGTGAAATGGCGGGTTTCAATGCTCCAATATTCTTGCGGCTTAAAAATTTCAATTTCGGTCTCACGCTCACAAATTATACGTAGAGCAACAGATTGAACACGCCCAGCAGAGCGAGATCCGGGTAGCTTACGCCATAAAACAGGTGATATATTAAATCCAACCAAGTAATCCAGCGCACGGCGGGCAAGGTAAGCATCAATTAAGGGTTGGTCTAATTCTCTGGCATTTTCAAAAGCGGTTTTAACGGCGGTTTTTGTGATCTCGTTAWAGGTCACGCGGTGAACCTCTTTGCCCTCTAATAAKCCATCTTCATTGAGTAGTTCATATATATGCCACGCAATAGCCTCTCCCTCTCTGTCAGGGTCAGGTGCAAGATACAATGCATCTGCTTTTTTCAAGGCCTTCTTAATGTCTTTAACATTTTTGTCGGCGCGCTCACCMAGYTGCCATTTCATCGCAAAGTCTTCATCGGGAAGAACAGAGCCGTCTTTATTCACTAAATCACGAACATGTCCATAKGATGCCAAGACCTCRAAATCTGATCCAAGATACTTGTTGATGGTTTTYGCTTTYGCGGGTGATTCAACTATRACRAGRTTTTTGCTCACGTGTATTCCTTTTAAATTTATTCGTTTTCAAGCAGGCTRATTCTGTTTCCAGATAGGCGTTTCACGCGGCCTGCKAGTTCCAATTCCAGYAATGTTGWCTGGAGGGAGGAAATAGTCAAATGACATGCTCTGAGCAATTCGTCAACAGAAATTGGTGTAAAAGACAAATGCGARAGTATCTTTTCTTGTCTGATTTCTGGTGATTGCGTGTCGTTGGCRTGCTGTGTTTCTTGTATGYGYGGTATAAAATTTATAATYTGTGTTGGTGGTTCTCTCAAYRTATTTCCGGAGAAATCCRTAAGAATTTCCATGACATCATCGGCATTTTGAATCAGRGTTGCCCCTTCACGAATRAGRTGGTTCGGYCCTGATGCGCGTGGGTCAAAAGGYGATCCGGGAACGGCGTAGACATCACGCCCTTGTTCACCAGCCAGTCTTGCGGTTATTAAAGAKCCRGATCGACGCGTTGCCTCTACAACRATMACGCCCTTGGMTAGGCCGGAAACAATGCGGTTRCGYTTGGGAAAGGCYGCGGCATATGGTTTTGCGCCAAKYCTGCTTTCGGCAATGAYMAGGCCTTTTTCTGCGATTTCTTCGTAGAGTTTTTGATTTTCTTCTGGATACACCACGTCAATACCACTGGCGACCACGGCGATCGTGCCTGTGTTGATGCTGCCCTCATGGGCGGCGGTGTCGATCCCGCGTGCAAGACCAGATGTGATTATTTGTCCGCGTGCGCCCAGATCAGCCGCAATTTTACGTGCAAACTTTCGGCCATTGATTGAGGCATTGCGCGCGCCGACAATGGCAATACATGATTTGTTCAACAGGTCGGCATTACCAATTACGCTTAAGACAGGTGGTGCGTCTTCTGTTGCGGTTAGGGCAAGGGGGTAGGCTTTATCTTGCACGGTTATAATATGTCCGCCGAGTTTTTTCAGGGCTTTATACTCGCGTTCTATATCGCGCATGGGGGGGGCGGTTAATGGTTTCTTGCGTCCGCCTCGTTTTGATAATTCTGGTAAAGCGTGGAGCGCTTCAGATGCGCTGCCATAGGATTCTATAAGTTTGTAGTAAGTGATCGGCCCGATATTATCGGTACGGAACAGCCGTAAACATGCAAGGCGTTCGGTTTCGTTTAAATCTTCGATGGTTGGTTTACTTTGAAATAGGTTCAATGTTTATGTTCCTCCGAGAATAGTTGAGCGCACTGTCCGCAACCACTTGAGCATAACGCATGGCAATGTTTTTTTCCATTTTCTTGGTGGCATCCCCATATTTCCCAGTAAGAGATGTGTCGGTATATAGACGCTGATATTAAAATGATTGCAGAAATAAAAAAAACAATCAGTAGTCTGGCCTTTCTAGTTCTTTCTTTCTCTAGTTCATTTTCTTCGTTATCACTCATGTTAATTCAATTACATCTCTTTTTTCTGGCTGTTGTTTTTATGGGCGCCGATCTTCGGCTCTTCACCTTTTAACAGGCGTTTGATGTTGTCTTTATGACGTATCCATACCAAAAGTGTGATCAATGCGCAAATTCCTGCAGGGTATGTTCCATATATAAAGAACGTTACAAATGGTGCAATCGCTGCGGCTACTAAAGCGGATAGGGAAGATATCTTGGTAATTTTCGCAGTCAATATCCATGCCATACAAGCGGCAAGTCCCACATAAGGTACCGCTGCAAGGAATGCCCCAAGCGCAGTCGCCACACCTTTTCCGCCCTTGAACTTCAGCCATATCGGAAAGCAATGACCAAGGATTGCAAAGAGGCCGACTATAAGCATATCAGAGACTCTGGGGTAGGAGTTATAGGGTATGAATTTGTATGCGATATGAACTATGATGGCTGCTTTGCTTGCATCAAGGGCCAATGTGGCGGCGGCTAGCTTTTTATTCCCTATGCGTAATACATTGGTTGCTCCAATGTTTCCTGATCCAGATTTTCGTATATCACCATAACCCAGTAACTTGGTAATAAGTAGACCAAATGGTATGGATCCTACGAAATAAGCTACAATAATGAATAACAGTAAGAATCGGCCATATGCACAATCTATACATGGTATGTTGAGAGAGTTAGCGACGATGGCAAACTTTTCGTGATCCATTACCCACCCATAACCATATCCAGTATCGCCATACGTGTTGGGATACCGTTGGCGACTTGTTTTTTCATCAGGCTGCGCGTGGGATCATCGGCGACCTCATCGGCGATCTCGACGCCTCTGTTCATCGGCCCTGGATGCATCACCAGCGCGTCTTTCTTGGCAAAGGCCAAGCGTTCTAAAGTCAGGCCGTAATTATTGAAATAGGCCGCATCACTTGGGATTGAGCCGCGATCCATGCGCTCCTTTTGAATACGCAAAGTCATGACGACATCGGCGTCTTTAATGCCTTCTTCAAGGTTGTCAAAACAAACGATGTTCTCAACAGGGAGTTTTTGCGGCATTAGAAATTCTGGTGCAACAAAGCGTACATGCGCACCCATTTTGGTAAGTAGCTTCGCGTTGGAACTGGCAACACGGCTATGTGCGACATCACCGCAAATGGCAATGGTTAGGCCGTCTAGTTTACCTTTTTCTTGTGTGATGGTTAGTGCATCCAGTAAAGCTTGTGATGGATGTTCACGCCAGCTATCCCCTGCATTAATGACAGGGCAATTAACACGGTTCGCCACAAAGCCGGGCGCGCCATATTCGCTGTGTCTTATGATGATGGCATCGGGCTCCATTGCGCTTAATGTGTCGATCGTGTCTGAAAATGTCTCATCTTTTTTAAGAGAGCTTAACTCCGCATTCCAGTTAACAACATCCGCGCCAAGGCGTTTTGCCGCAATATCGAAGGAGGTCAGTGTCCGCGTTGATGATTCAAAAAACAGTGTGAGGATGATTTTGTTTTTTAATTTTTCACGATCCCAACGACCATCGGTCATAGCTTTCGCGTAATAGTTGGCACGATTCAGTATATGCTGAATCTCATCGCAGCTTAAATCATCAATACCAAGTAAATGTTTCATATTGTCTTATCACTTTACTTTGTTACTGCATTATTCTTTACCACCGTATTCTTATACGTCTACGTTCCCCATGCCTAGTAAGAAAATAAATTGATGTGATGATTAACGAGGTAATGCAATTAATTTTCCGCAGAGTCCTATAGCCCTAGGTAAAGGGGCAATGTGTAAAACTTGAAAATCCCAACGGCAATGATACCAAAGATGAATCCAGGCCCTGCAGGAATTGAAAGGGTGGTGAGGGGGATGTTCTCACCTGTTTTTTTAGATGTGGTATGTGCGTAGAGTATGCCGTGGACTAATCCTGCAAATGCGCCTAAGGAAATGGCAAGGAAAATGTGCTCAACCCCTAACCAGATTCCCGCCGCACCCATTAATTTTACATCGCCAAGCCCTAATGTATCTTGATTATATGCACGGTTTGCAATGTACCGAACAAAAAAAAGAAGCCCACCACCAGCGATCATTCCACCTATTATATCTATGGGAGATACAAAGTGAAAATTTGTGGTTATCTGAAAGGTTATACCCATAACGAAAACTCCTGCAACATATGGGTTAGGCAGCAGTCGATACTTAAGGTCTATATATGTTAAAACCCCAAGTAAATATAGGGTGCTGCATAGGCATGCAATAGTAATAACGGTTGTCATGGCGAGGTTTATACCACATTTTATATAATATTAGGATGGTGTTTATATTTTTCATATAATATCTGTGAATGAACAGAAAGGTCGGGTCAGAGCGTGTCAAGAGAACAGAAACCTAGGATATTGGTTGTTGAAGATAATGACTTTGTACGTATGCAAATATGCCGTTTTTTGGTTGATGGCGGGTACGAGACATGTGATGTTTCTGATGGAGAGGCTGCGCTGAAATCTGTTTCCGATGATATTGATCTAGCAATTGTTGATGTTCGTATGGAGCCGATCAATGGTTTTGAGTTTATTCGTGCCATGCGCGGTGATGACATTGAGACACCTGTTATTCTTGTCACTGGTGATGATAATCCCGATCTTTTGGGAGAGGCGTCAAAGCTCGGTGTTTGTGCTGTTCTCAAGAAACCTGTGCAAAAAGATCGGTTGATTAAAATAATTTCTAGGACTTTGCACGTATAAATACACTCGGTGAGGTGGTACGCTTTGCGCTCGTGTTGTGTCTTAGAAATTGATCTTATGATTGTTTTAAAAAAATTATATTATATATTTGCGGAGTTATTAAGGTTCTTGTTAGTTATGCTTGCCTTCTCGTTTTTGGCGGCTTGTGCACCAGTGGATGTTCCTGGGGCGCGTAATCTGTCGGTGCCGTCTCCTGCCATGGCGGCGCAGCGGCAAAGTGCCGTGAATGAAAAGCCGGATAGTGTTATTTATTTACCTTTGGGTAGCGATGTTTTGGTTCCAAAATCGTCGAATTCCTCTGGTTTACCAAAAGCTATCGTGGGTCCTTTTGAACTTCGATCTGAAACTGTAGCCGGAGCGTTGCAGTTGATATTGGCTGATTATGAAATTCCTATGGCATTTGAAACGGATGCAGGGTTTGAGCGTACGGTAACTGTAACGAATTTGCGTGGTCCCCTTGATAATATTGTGGGTAAGGTATGTGGCTTGGCTGATCTGTACTGTGCTTTTGATGATGGCCTGCTTGTTGTAAAGGAGACGCAGGTGTTTACCGTGACTGTACCGCCTGTTGGGGGCGATAATGATATTCTTTCAGATATTGCGAAGGGTTTGCAGGCGATTACTGGGAAAGCGCCTATAACTGAAAGCGCTACCCGTACTATTATTTATGAAGCAACGAATAGAACTGCGGAATTGGCGGAGCGTTACTTTCAACGTGTTCGGGCAAGTACGGCCTTGATTATTTTTGAGGTTTATATCTGGGAAGTTACTTTGAACAATGGGAACTCTACGGGTATTGACTGGGAGGGCATAGAGTCCTTTGGGAAATTTGCAACAGGCATTTCAGTGCCAGGCGGCGCTGGGGCTAACTTTAATCCAATTAGTATAGGTTTGCCGACAACGGGTGGTGTGACCTTTGGTTCGGATGATGTTTTTCAGTTTATATCAGAGTATGGTGCAGTGAAAACAATATCTCAGCCACAAATTACAGTGCTGTCAGGTGCGACGGCACGTTTGCGCGCGGCGGACACTGTAAATTATGTTTCATCATTGACGCGCTCTATTGAAGATGGGGAGACCACGGTGTCAACAGAAACTGATTCTGTGGATACTGGTTTTACTTTAGAGATTTCCAGCCATTGGGATAATGCGACTATTTATAGTAAAATAGATATTAAGCTTGAAGAATTTAAAGGGTTCCAGAATTTTGATGCGGATGGTACCATTTTGCAATTACCCCAAACAACTGAACGTGAACTTTCAACTCAAGTTCGTATTCGTCCTGGGGATTCTTTGTTGATTGCAGGGCTGGTGCGGGAAAACGATGAATATGATACCTCCGGCGCAGGATTTGATTCGCCATTCCTGCCGACATCACGTTCGATTGCGATAACCAATACGGAGCTTGTCTTTCTTTTGAAGCCTCGCGTGATCGTTTATACGGATGAAAAGCCATAATTTTACTGCTTGTGTGACATTTTCCCCCTTGTTTTAGTAGGGGGAGAGGTGGGGGTAACTTCTGTTTTGAGGGGGTTTGGTGTTTAAAGCATATTTTTTCTGAAAAACATGTATAATGTGATTCGGTATGTTTAAATATATTATTGTAACTATGTTTTTTATTTTTTCTACCAGAGAGTGTTGTATTAAAGTCCATGATGATGCGTTCGCATTGGTTTAAATATTTATGTTTTATCTGTTCTGTCCTCATTTTGGTGGGAGGCCGTACTTCTGTTTATGCTCAATATCCAGGTTTTGATGCGCCAGGTTCGCGCGTTTCTGGTGGTGGTGCGATTGGTCTTGTTCCCGTCGATGCTGATATTGATGGTGGAACGATTCCATTGGGCGCGAGTACGCAGGTTGTAGTTTTGTTTCGTAATGAAGGTGCGCGACCTGTGGAAACAGGGAAAATAAATCTTTACCCTTCTTCAAATGTTGCGACAAAAATCTCTTTGAATCAATGTTCGCTTGATGCTCTTCCTTCTGGTGCTGAGTGCGCGATTGCAATATCTGTAAAGGGGTTGCAAGCTGGGGCGTGGCGTCTTGAAATGTTAATGCTGCATAGTGGGCGTACGCGATTGGTTACTGCCACAGTATCTGGTTCGGTAGAGGCGAATGGGGATTCTTCGGATAAGCTGTCTAGTGATATTGAGGCAATTCCTAGTGAGCTTGATTTTGGTTCTCTCGCATCTGGTCAGGCTTTAGTTGAGCCGGTTGTCTTGCGTAATATCACTTCTAATCCAATTACTATTTCGGATATTTTTATCAATGCGTCTGCGCATTCTGGCTTTATAGTCGATGCCGATTGCAAGGAACTGCAAGCTGGTGAGGCGTGCATAGCAACGGTAACGTGGTCGCCGCAACAAAAAGGTCCTGCAACTGGAGTCTTTGTCGTTAAGCACAGTGGGTCGACGGGGGTTGCAAGTGTACCTTTATCAGGAGATTATACGCCGGATGGTGTTGATGAAGCTGAGATTTTCCCTGATGCTGTTCCTGGGAAGGGGCTTTTAGTTTCTTCACAAGTAGAAATTGCCTTTGGTGATGGTGTTTCTTCCACTGCGACGATTACGGTTTCTTTGGTGAATATTGGTGATTCTGCGTTAACACTGAATGATATTAAGCTGTCCGGTTCTGATAATGGTTTAAGCGTGAGTACAAATGGATGTGTTTCCGGACTGGTGTTAGAACCCATTGAAGCGTGCCCGTTGATTTTAACATGGTCGCCCACTCGTGTTGGCTCATTGCTGGATGATGTGCAGGTCTTGCATGATGGTGCGCGTGGAGTTTTGGTTATTCCTGTGCGGGGTGATGCTGATGCTGTTGTTAGCCAAAACCAAAAAGCAATTATTTTGGCGGCGGCATCGCCTACGCGCGTAATCGGAAGTGGCGATGTAACCGTACAGCCTAAGGGCAAAAATGTGCGCTCTTCTGCATGGCAGAATCCAAAATCCCCTCAAACTGTGGCAACTGTAAATGTGGCAAGTGCATTGGATGGCTTAAGAATTACGTCTTTTGCGGCAACGCGCGCTATTGTCAATGGACCAGGAGGGTCTCGCCTTATCTATGATAATGAACAAATAATGCTTGGTGGTGTTGTGTGGGATGTTGATATTCAAAGAAATGGTATTGAATTTTCAAATGGCGCAGATCGTATTTTGCTGCTTTTTGACAGATCTTTATCTTCTCTTAACCGTATTACGTCACAATCTTTAAGTTCTGCTCGGTCGGGCAATGCTAATTCTTCAAATTAAATTTTGAAGGTCTTAAAACAGGCTAGGTTCATGCATAATGGATAAAGTGTCATCAGTAGATAATTACGAGCGTTCCGAAAGTGTGCTTCAAGAGCGTGCCCTTAAGCGTAGGCGCAAAAGATTAAGTGAAGGGCGGGAGCGTTACCTTGATATGGTTCAGCGCGAGCGTGCTTTGATGTTGGAGCATGGTATTACGCGTTCAACCGAGCAACTTTTGGATATGGCCGGCGCGGCGGTGTTGTCTGATCTTGATGATGAGAGCATAAAAGATCGGGCAACGGGAGATCAGCTTCGTGCAGTTTTACCTGTTCAATCGTGGCTTCCTCTTAGTGTTCATTTGATATCACTTAAAGACAGTGTTTTGCGTATCGCACCATTGACTGAATTAAATGATAGGCAGATCGAAACGCTTATCTCTACGTCTAATCGAAGTGGTTTTCATGTTGAGCGCATTGAAAGTGAAATATGGGATCGTAAGGAGCTTGTTGATACGTTGCGTTCTGTTCATGATTTATCGGCAGATCGTTGTGAAAAAACATTGTCATTATGGCTTGCTGATATTGATAATGGGCTATTTTTAAACCAGTTTCAACGCGATATGATGGCAGAGGCTTTGCAAATGCGGGCATCTGATATTCATCTTGTTCAGGATAATAATCCTGATGCCCCGAATTGGATACAATACAGAGTTGATGGCGATTTAATCCCGATGCATCTTTTACCTGCTGATGCAATGGCGCGTTTAACGACATTGTTAAAGCGTGATGCTGGTTTGAATTTTGGTGATCGCATTACTCCAAAAGATGGTCGCTTTGGATTTCAATGGCAGGGACGGTCAATTGATGTGCGTGTTGCCGCAGGGTCGCAGGCACAAGATGGTGAAAAATTAACATTACGTTTGCTTGATCGGGCGGCTTTGAAGGGGTTTGATGATCTGTTTCGTCGCCATGAAGATGTTGCTGATTATTTGTCCAAGCTATTATCACCTGAAATTAAGGGTGGTGGTGGACTGATCCTTTTATCTGGCCCCACTGGTTCTGGTAAAACCACGACATTATATGCGTGTGTTCAGCAAATTGATAGACGGCGCAGGCATGTTCTAACAATTGAAGATCCAATTGAATATGAGCTACGTTATGCAACGCAATGGCAGGTGCGTCCTGGAATGGCAGGTGGTGAATTTGCGGACTTGATCCGCGCGGCAATGCGTCATGATCCTGATTATATTGTCATTGGAGAGATGCGTGATGCTGATACGGTTGAGACATCTTTGCGCGCTGCTGAGTCTGGTCATACCGTAATATCGACTGTTCATGCGGATACGGCGTTACAAACCTTTGAGCGGTTGCGTTCTCTTATGCCAGCAGAGCGTGAACGTTCATCAACTTATACTCTTGCGCAGCAAGTTGGTGCGATTTTAAATCAACGCTTAGTGCGTACTTTATGCCAAGGGTGTGCGCATAAGGCGCATATAGTTGATGTTCTGGATGAAGGTGAATTGGCTCAGTTTGGCATTGAAGAAAATTACGAGGTTAGAAAACATAATGTTAGTGGTTGTGATTTGTGTGGCCGTACAGGAATTTCAGGGCGAACGTTATTATTAGATGCTTTACTTATTACCTTAGGCCCAGGTCAGCGTAATAACATTTATGAGGCATTGACGGGCAATGTAAATGATATTTTGCAAGAAGAAGGGGTTGTTGTTCATACGCGTCGTGAAGGATTGGTTGATCTTGTTTTGTCGGGGCTTGTGGATCCGCAAGCAGCATTGTCATATCTTGAGGGGTGAGTTTTGCGTATTTTTATAATACAGGATTGGTAATTATTTATGCAGCAATGGCTTGCAGAAATTGCATATGAAACAACATCTGGCCCGAAAAAGGTTACGGAGTCTTTCTATCTGCCGACAATGGAAGATGTTCGGGACGCAATTACTAAAAAGGGTGGCTATGTTTTAAATGTTCGCCCATATGCGCGTTCTCCTTTGGAAAGAATGCTCGCGCGTTCAACTTGGTGGCAAGTGCAGTTGTTGCGCGGGATACAGTTTCGATCAACCTCAACATCGCCTGGGGTTGCCTTGTGGAAAATTATTCAGGCTGAGACAAACCCGCGCCGTCAAAATATTCTTGCGCCTGCGCGTGAAGCATTGTCACGTGGTTTAAGTGTGATTGATGCCTTAAGAGCCCTGAATATATTTGATCATGGAACATTGGCAATTTTAGCAGGTTCAGAGCGGGCAAATAGACTGGTTGAGGGGATACCGCACGCTATTCAATCTATCACGCAAAAACGTAAAAATACGCGCGCAATTGTTGGAACAATGTCGTGGTTGGGATTTGATGTTTTTACAATTGTCTCCTCACTTTGGGCTGGGAAAGGTATGGTGTTGGAGTGGTTTAGGGGTAATAAGCCAACTGACGCTGCAGAAAAAGAAAAATTTGATTATGTTGTGAATAATCTTGAATTAACATGGGATATTCTCATTTGGACCTCTGTTGCTTCTGGTGTGTTTTTGGTTTGGTGTGTTGTTTCTTTTTGGTTGAACCGAGGTAAAAAAGATTGGCCAACGGCACGAGTGGTAAGGAAAATTCCTCTGATTGGTTCATATCTACGTGATTTAGCATTTGCAGATTCTATGATAGCAGCGGCCAGAATGTTGCAGGGACAGGTGCCAATTGATGATACCTTGGACCAGTCTGCGGATGCGTCGGCGTCTCCGGATGTGGCGGCATATTGGCGTGAAGCTTCTGTTAATCTTGGCAGAGGTGTTGGGCTAGGTGCGGCGCTAGATCGTGCACCATTGACGCGGAGTGAACGCCTTGAAATTGCAGGCTTGTCTGATTTAGGGCAAGTTGCTACAGTGATGGAGTCAATTGCTGAAATGCGTTCTGCGTCTGCAAAGACGAGGCATAAGTTCATTGTCTGGATTGCGTTTCTCTTAACAGGGGTGTTTTTGGTGGTTGCATTTGGTAGCGCGATTTATGCCTTAACGGTGATGAATATGAGTATGGATTCCATGATGGGCGATCTTATGCAAGGAGCAATATAGTTGGCATTAATGAAAGACGATAATGTAAGAACGAAGGTAAAGGGTGATACTCCTTTGCGCCCACATGCGGGTTTATCTGATTTTTTAGCAGGAGAATCGAAGGATTTTAAGTCTGATTTGCAACCATATCTTCCGCAGGATTTGATTGGGGGTTCACTTCCGCATATTCCTGGTACTGAAGATGAAGCTGTATGGAATGCCGCGTCTCAAGCTTGTGGCACGGATCGAGTGAATTATGTGTATTCGATTGATGAAGGTCGTGTGTGGTATTTGGCATGTCCTGCGGCATCATTGGCGTCTAACCCGGATAGCTGGTGCCCTCTGGCCGCAGCATTACCAGGAAATAGTGAATATTGGGATCGTGAAACGGTATATTTATATGAGCAGGAAGGCATTGCTTCAGCACTTCGTTGGGATCCAGAAACAGGGCGTATGCAAGTTTTCTTGGGTGCTTCGCGTACAATTTTACCAAAAGTTCAAAGCATGGACGCAAATTTTGTAACGATTAATGCTGATGTAGCTGATATAGTCGCATGGCGAAACCGTGCGCTCAGAACTGAAAAACTATCGCGTGCGGTGATCCGTATGCTTATTATTTCTGGTTTGATAGTGAATTTAATAACAGTTCTGATTTTATTAGTGAACATTGTTTCTATTGGGTTTGTTCGTCGTGATCTGAACGATGTGAAAGCAAAGACAGATGAGGCCGCACTTGAGTTGGTTGAAAGTGCTGCAAATGTGATGCAAAGTGATGCAATCAGGCATATGGTTCGTGTACAACAGCTTCTGGACAAGGTTGCGCTATCAAATGGTTATCTTGTGCGGTATGAGGTTGTTGGGAAAAGGACAGAATGGAATGCGATTGTTCCAGAATCTCTTGGAACGGCAGCCACGGCGGACACAACGTTACGAGAGATTGTGTCTGGGCGTGTCCGTATTTTTTCTCCGAAGTCCAGACGTGAAGATGCGACTAATGTTAGGTTGGAGGGAGTGCGATAGTACTCAAAATTAAAGTTATGTGCTATGATGTTATTATAAGTTTTTTTGTGGAGAGTGTTGGTGCAAATAAAAACATTTAAAGAATATAATCAAGCATTGGCTAAGTTTATGAGCCCCAAGGCGATGGATGATTTTAATACGTTTCTTGAGAAACTCCCGCAAAATACAAATAAATCCTTATTAATTATGACGGCAATTATTTGGGGTTCTGCTGCTACTTTGGGATTATATACCACAGTCAAAATGCAAGAATTTGCCGAATTGTATATTGCGCGTGATGAAGCAAGAGCCCTTGTTCCTGTTGTACCGAAAATTCAAGATAAACCCGTTAGAGCACGTGACGTTCAAACCTTTGTGGATGAGTTGCAAGGAATCTATAAAGGCCTTGAAATAAAAGGAAATTCATCCAATATTAACATACGTGCAAAGTCGACTGCGCAATTTGGGCAATTCCGCGAAGCAATCGGGCATGTTCAAAATGGTGGTCTGGGATGGCGTGTTGATGTTGAAAGGCTCTGTATTGGCAAGGAATGCAAGCAATACCCTTTGTCCGCATCGTTAAAAATTAATAGTGTGTCAGTAGAGAAAGTATCTACAGAGTAGCGCAAAGATTTGAAAAAGAAAGACTTTGGAAATGAATATAAGTTCAAATACGGGCAGTAAGACATTGAGGGAAGATGGAAATGTCCTGTTTTTGATACTCATTGCAGTCGCATTATTTGCGGCACTTTCATATGCTGTGACATCATCAACTCGATCTAGCGGTGGTAATACAAGTGGTGAAACTGATCTGATTAGTAGTGCGCAAATTACACAATACCCTGCGGCCGTAAGTACGGCGATTGTTCGCATGGTTATTACAGGCACAGGGATTGATGAAATCCGATTTAACCGTCCGTCAGAATTCACAGATCTAGATGTGGATGATCTTGGTGTTTTTCATCCGTCTGGCGGAGGAGCAACATATATTCCCGCTCCTGCGGATATTATGGTTTCAGGCAGTGCTGGGCAATGGGTATTTAATGCAGAGCTGGAGGTACCAGATATCAGTCTTGCCGGTGTGGACGGTAATGATATTATCGCTTATTTAATTGGTGTTAAGAGGTCAATTTGTACCAGAATTAATAGGGAACATGGTCTGGGCGCATCTATCCCTGTATTAAATGCAGATCGATCTGGTGACTATGGTGATCGTATGTATGATGATGGAACAACAGATTATGTTATGCCTGTGATTGATGTTCCGGATATTGATGATGGTTCAGGCCGTTTCGATGGCCAACCGTTTGGTTGTTTTCAAAACTCAGGAGGCGGTGATTACGTTTATTATCATGTGGTTGTTGAAAGATAAGAAAAATTGTAATCAGGCGATTTCGCGTGATAAATATAATTGCGAAAATGGTAGTGCGCTTGTCTATATCTTGATCGCAATTGCGCTGTTGGCAGCATTGACGGTGACATTTATGCAGCCATCAAGTCAGCAAACTTCATCTCAAAGTAGTTTTCGCACAGTTTCAAACATAAAAAGCCAAGTTGATACAATTCGGTCTGCAATTCTGGAATGCGTTTTATCGTATAAAAAGGGTGATAGAAGCATTGATATAACTGGAGGAGGGAGCGATCCTGATGCGCGACGAAATTTTCCGATTAAACCAAATTCTACGCATTTTTCTTCAGCAACGATTGGCCCAACGGCCGGGCGGCTTGTAAAAGATATCAGGTGTCCTGGAAATCCGGGAAATGATGACGAAAATCATGTGGTTATTTTTGGCGGAATATCAGGAAAGTTTTTACCTCCTGCACCAGGCTTATTTGATGATTGGCAATATTACAACGGGACAGATGGCGTGTTCTTTTGGTTGCAAACCAACAAAACAGATGCTTTTATAAATACGGCTCTACTAAAATCAGATGATCAATTTGGCGAATGTGAAGCCGATATTATTGATGCATCTAGTGGTGCTATTGATCTGGATAGTGATTCACCCGCGGAGGTGCAATGTGCAAGTGGTTATACATGTTTCCGAGTGCGCATGACGATCAAACCAACGGCAGAATATAATGGTGATGCGGATGGTGATGAAGGTTCTTGCCCGTAAGTTTAACGCTCTGTTTATTTTAGGGTTTTACTCATAAGAAAGTCTGTCTATATCCTCTTTAACGTGCGCGAACTCTGTGATTATATCTTCGATAATCTGGTCGCAGTTTTTTTCTTGTTCTGCGGTATCTTGTAAATCACTGGCGAGGTTTCCTAACGTATTGCAACAAGCGGATCGGGCGCTGCCTTTTAGGCTATGTCCTATTTCTAGCAGCTCTGATGCGTTGTTCTCCAATAGTGCTTTTTCCATTTTTTCTATAAGAGGGGCAGTGAATTCAACAAAGAGTTTCATCATATCAATTGTACCGTCATCAATGGCGCCCAAATGTTCGACGAGGCATGATCGGTTAATTGGATGATTTTCTGTTTTGTTTTGGCTCTTTGGTATATGGGATGATTGATTTGTTTGAATATCTCCTTCATTGAGTAATCGCCAGCGTATAAGTAATCCGCGTAAGTGTCCAAGAGATACGGGTTTTAGTAGACATTCATCAAAGCCATGCGCGGTAAAAGCTTCGCGTTGTGCCATTTGTACATCTGCGGTTAAGGCGATAATCGGAGTGCTTGTTTTGCTTTTTAATTCCTTTGCTCTTATCGTTTTTACCAGCTCATATCCATCCATTTTCGGCATGTGTAAATCTGTGATCAGGATACCGTATTTTCCGCTGTTAAATGCATCTAGAGCTTCAACACCATTATTGACAAAATCGGCTTGAATACCAAATTTATGGAGTTGAATTTTTAAAATATCTTGAACGCTTTGTGTGTCTTCGGCTATTAACAATCGGGTCGGCCCATCTGAAATACTTATATCTTGGCGAGTAGCGTTTTTAACTGCCTCTCCCAAGCCTATGCGACTTGCCGGTTTCGTAAGATATGTTGCACCTAGGGAACTTAGGCTGTGGGATAAGCCAATATCATCGCGCACAGTGTACATAACGATGCCCATAAAAGGCCGTATCTCTATAATCTCGCGAATTAAATCAATACCAAGACCATCAGGTAATCCTTGATCGATGACTGCGACATCAAAAGGATGGCTTTTTGCAGTTTCTAGCCCTTCTTTATAGGTTGCACAGCTTGCGACTTTTGCGCCCATTGACTTTAGGGAGCTCTCGATTTCTTTTGCGCCTTGTGGATGATCCTCAACGGATAAAACAGAGATGCCTTCTAAGTCTGGTAGATCTATCGTGCTTTCATCCGTACTGATTTCTTCTGTTGGGATTTCAAACCAGAATGTTGATCCTTTCCCTTCAATGCTGGTAACGCCGATTTCACCATCCATTAAATTCACAAGTTTTTTCGCGATAGATAACCCAAGGCCCGTTCCTCCGTATTTTCGTGATGTTGTATTATCGGCTTGTGTAAAGGGTTGGAATAATTTTGCGCATATATCATCGCTCATCCCTATGCCAGTATCAATAATCTCGAAACGTAATCCTAAACCATGCTTTGGACGCTTGATATGTTGTATTTTTGTACTGACATGAATTATAACACGACCTTCATGGGTGAATTTTAAGGCATTCCCGCACAGATTCATCAAAATTTGACGCAGGCGCTTGGGATCCCCGGTGATCACAAAGGGTACATCTGTACTAATATCGTCAATGAGCTTAACGCGCACGCCACGCACCTTTACTGATAAAGCTTCAATCATTCCACGAACAAGAAGCCGTACAGGAACTTCAAACATATCCAGTTTCATTGCATCTGCGTCCATTTTTGCAACATCGAGGACATCATCTAAAATTTCGAGCAGGCCACTGGCTGCCTCTTGAGCAGTTTCAACCATATTGCTTATATTTTTGTTGGGTTTTTCCAGTGCAATTAATTCCAGAAGACCGTAAATGGTTTGCATCGGCGTTCTAATTTCATGGCTCATTGTGGCAAGAAAATTTGATTTTTGCGTGGCAAGCGCATCAGCATGTTCTACAGCGGTTTCAAGCTCTTTTCGTGTTCTTCTTGCGCGTTTTTTTATTGGTGTTTTTTTGTTCATAGTATATAGAGGTCTTAATATATTTGATCAATCAAAGAAGAACATGCTTGCTTAGCATACAGGCTCTAGACTATCACAACGAATGTGGTATCCATAGCTAGGAATAAAGAAGGAGTTGAACATGGGGTATAAAGTCGCAGTTGTAGGTGCAACAGGTAATGTTGGCTATGAGATTTTGAACATTTTGCATGAGCGGGATTTCCCCGTGGATGATGTTATAGCGCTGGCTTCCAGTCGTTCTGTCGGTCAGGAAGTATCTTTTGGTGATAAAGACCTTAAAGTTCAAGATTTAAGTAAGTTTGATTTTAAAGGGGTTGATATTGTTCTCTCTTCGCCTGGTGGTGCGGTGTCTGCCCAATATTCTCCGATTGCGGCGAAGGCAGGGGCTGTTGTTATTGATAATACAAGCCACTTCAGAATGGATCCTGATGTGCCGTTGATCGTGCCGGAGGTTAATCCTGAGGCTATTTCAGAGCACACAAAACGGGGTATTATTGCCAATCCGAATTGCTCGACCATTCAAATGGTTGTGGCATTAAAAGCATTGCATGATGCCGCGACAATCAAGCGTGTGGTTGTGTGCACGTATCAATCAGTATCAGGATCAGGTAAAGCAGCAATGGATGAGCTGTTTAATCAGACAAAAAGCGTTTACATGAACAATACAAATGCGCCATCTGTCTATCCAAAGCAAATTGCGTTTAATGCAATTCCGCAAATTGATACGTTTATGGATGATGGTTTAACCAAAGAAGAATGGAAAATGATTGTTGAAACGAAAAAAATTCTCGATCCTTCCATAAAAGTTTGTGCATCTTGTGTGCGTGTGCCAATT
This sequence comes from Zetaproteobacteria bacterium, assembly GCA_002747015.1. Next base: position 156,219 of record NVXI01000003.1, on the reverse strand, counting down.
TTTGTTGGGCATGCCGAAATGATAAATGTTGAGTTGGAAAATGAACTCTCAGCAGCAGAAGCGCGTGCGCTTTGGCGGGAGTTTGAAGGCGTAACAGTTGTTGATGTCGATAACGAAGACCTTGAATATGTTACACCTCTGGAAGTTCAGGGTGAGGATGATGTTTATGTTTCACGTATCCGTGAAGATATAAGCGTTGAAAACGGTTTAAACTTTTGGTGTACTTCGGATAATTTGCGCAAAGGTGCAGCACTGAACACGATTCAAATTGCTGAGCTTTTGATTAAAAGTAAGTAGATTATTACTTCATTAAGTCGATACCAAGTGAGAGTAAAAACTCGTCTAACAGCTGGAAGTATGGAATTGGATGTCCATGTTTTGTTGGACGATTACTGTCGACGTTAATGTCATGGATCGCAAGTTCTGCGCCGACAGCTTTTTTTGTTTCTGCACGAATCGCGTTGATATCAAGCCCATCTGTTGCTGCTGAATGAAGGCGATCCAAAAGATCTTGCTCAGAGGGATGCATAATGCCATCTTTATGTGCCATTAACCGTGCAAAATATACAACTTGCCCGCGATAGCGTGGATCGTTAATATGGCGGAATAAGTTCCCTATATCTTCTTGGTTATCGAAGTCAGATTCTAGAGTGTCACGTTGCTCTTTCGTAAGGGGGAGGCGGTTCATAAGTGCGGACATATAGGCACGTTCATCTTCGCAAATATTACCATCTGCATGTGCCATAACAATTAAGCACCGTAACATATAAAGCTTACTGTTGCTGACTTGATCTTTTTCAAAACTTTCCTGTGCCATCGTTTGAAATGCTCCCAAATTATTGTGTAAAATGAACGGATTTATTTTATAGCATCTAAAAATTAAAAATAGAGTAAAATTCTCCCTTTAAAATTTGATACATAGCTCGTATGATGCTTTCATAAAATTTAAAGAGGATTCCTTTAGGATATGTCTGAAGTAAAAGTTCAAAGACCATTATCACCGCATTTACAGGTTTATAAGCTGCCGTTAACAGCCCTGATGTCTATTTCACACCGCATTACAGGTGTAGGGCTTATCATGGGGACGTTGCTTGTCACGGCGTTTCTTGTCGCCGCGGCGAGTGGTGAAGCACAATATGATTACGTTATGGGGCTTGCGACGAGTTTTCCGGGGAAAATCGTTTTATTTCTATGGTCTGCGGGTTTGTATTTTCATATGTGCAATGGCGTGCGTCATATGTTTTGGGATATGGGTAAAAATTTTAAAAAAACCGATGCAAATCGTTCAAATTATTTCGTATTGATCGGGGCTTTTACTTTGACGGTGCTTACATGGGTCATGGTCTGTGGCCGTTTGGCAGGATAGGAGAATATTATAATGTCGGGACATAAAAATAACAAATTCGTTGCACCGTTGAAAATTGCGAAAAATCATGGCTCTGCCCATGAAGGCACAGAGCATTGGTTACAGCAAAAAATTACCGCACTGGCGCAAATCCCATTGGTTTTATGGCTGATCTGGTCAATTATCGGCTTGCAAGGCGCGTCATATGCGGAGTTTACCGCGTGGATGGGGCAGCCTGTGAACGCAATCTTGATGATTATCCTTATCAGTTCGGTGATGTTGCATGCAAAATTGGGCGCGCAGGTCGTTGTTGAGGATTATATCTCGACCGAATGGTTTAAAATGGCCAAGTTGATTGGGGGCAAGATATTCTTTTACGGTCTATCTGTCGCGTGTATTTTCAGTGTATTAAAAATCGCATTTACTGCGGGTATTTAGAAAAAATTAGGAATGATAGTAACATGATAGACTCTTACGAAATTATAGATCATGAATTTGATGTTGTCGTTGTCGGAGCGGGCGGTGCAGGACTGCGTGCTGGTTTTGGCTGTGCGGAAAAGGGGCTGAATACTGCGATTATTTCAAAGGTTTTTCCAACGCGCTCTCATACAGTTGCTGCGCAAGGCGGCGTTTCTGCTGCGCTGGGTAATATGGGCGAGGATAGCTGGAAGTTTCATATGTATGACACTGTCAAAGGCGCGGACTGGTTGGGTGATCAGGATGCGATTGAGTATATGTGTCGTGAAGCAATTCCTGCGATTATTGAGTTGGAGCATTATGGTGTACCGTTTAGCCGTACTGCGGCAGGTAAGATTTATCAACGTGCTTTTGGTGGTATGACCACGCATTTTGGTGAGGGAACGGCGCAACGCACATGCGCGGCCGCTGACCGTACAGGGCATGCGATTTTGCATACGCTCTATACGCAGGCTTTAAAACATCATGCGCAGTTCTTTATTGAGTATTTTGCTCTAGATCTGATTATGTCGGATGAGGGCGAGTGTTTAGGCGTTATGGCGTGGGATCTGGATACTGGAATATTGCATCGCTTTCGCGCGCATCAGGTTATTTTAGCAACGGGCGGTTATGGTCGTACCTATTTCTCTTGTACCTCTGCGCATACATGTACGGGCGACGGAAATGCGATGGTTTTACGCGCAGGTTTGCCTCTACAAGATATGGAGTTCACACAATTCCATCCCACAGGTATCTATGGTGCAGGGTGCCTGATTACTGAGGGTGTCCGCGGTGAAGGTGGATATCTTACAAACTCTGAGGGTGAGCGTTTTATGGAGCGTTATGCCCCTAGTGCCAAAGATCTTGCGAGCCGTGATGTTGTGTCACGTTCAATTATAATGGAGATTAATGAAGGCCGCGGTGTGGGTGAGAAAAAAGATCATATGCATCTGAATCTTATGCATTTAGAGCCTGAGGTTATTCAGGAACGCTTGCCCGGTATTGCCGAGAGTGCACGTATTTTCGCAGGCGTTGATGTCACGAGAGAGCCAATCCCGATTTTGCCAACAGTGCATTATAATATGGGCGGTATTCCAACAAATTATAATGCTGAAGTTTTGTCTCCTACAAAGAAAAATCCAAACGCTGTTGTGCCGGGCTTGATGGCAATTGGTGAAGCGGCATGTGTCTCTGTTCACGGGGCGAATCGTCTAGGTTCTAATTCGTTACTTGATCTTGTTGTTTTTGGTCGTGCGGCGGCGAATCGTGCGGCAGAAACCGTTACGCCAGGGCAAACACATAGATCCTTTGGTGGTGATGATGGATCAAAGGCTGTTGCACGCTTGGATCACTACCGTAATGCAAAGGGTGATACAACAATCGCGCAGCTTCGTGATAAAATGCAGCATACGATGCAAGATCATGCGGCGGTTTTCCGTACTGGTGACGTTCTGGATGCAGGTGTTGGTAAAATCAATGAATGTTTCGCGGCGAAGGTCGACTTGGGTATTAAAGATCGCTCAATGATATTTAATACCGACTTGGTAGAGGCTTTGGAATTGGATAACTTGCTGTCCCAAGCAGTTGTCTCTATGCATGCTGCTGCTAATCGTGAGGAATCTCGTGGTGCGCATGCACGTGATGATTTTCCAGACCGTAATGATAAGGAATGGATGAAGCATACCGTGATTGCAATTGATGAGAAGGGTAAGACGGAGATCACATATCGTCCTGTTATCATGACCACTTTGACGGATGAGATCGAACCATTCCCACCGAAAAAGCGCGTATATTAGCCTGTCTTTGTTTATATATTTTAGAAAGCCCCTTTTGAATGAAGAGGGGCTTTATCATTTATATTTTATGATGTGCGGTTGTTTACATCGCTAAATCTTGGTGAGTGTGACCATTATTTATATCTAAATCATTCACTACAAGTTTAAATGCTTTCCGAACCTCGGTGACAAATTCTTGTCCTGTAATGGCTTCTACGCCTGCGGCATTTGATAGGTCGCCTGTCATATGTCCTGCTTCTATCGTTTTGAGTGTTGTTTCTTTCAGCGCGATTGCTTTTTCAACTGTCATGGCATCGCCTTCTAGCTCTGCTTTATGTCGAATAGCCTCGGCATAGGCGAAAATATAGGCGGTTGGATTGGCCACTAGCTTTCCCTCTTCGTGCCAAAATTTATCTAAATCTGGCGCTGTTCCGTGTGGAGGATCAGCAAGTAAAGTCCCGTCGGCACTGATCAGTGTGGAATCCATCATGCCAAGGGAGATGTGTTCGCCTGCAACTTGGTCAGATGTAACATCACCATCATAATTTTTCAGCGCCAAAATAAAGCCATTGGTTTTTCCTTGTGGGATTTTGGATACGGCCGCGTCAATTAACTCGCTTGGGTGAAAGTCAAGTCCTTGCTCTTCGAAACGATCACTATATTCCTTAAAAATATCTTCAAAAATTTCAACAAAACGCCCATCATAGGTTGGAAGAATTGTCTGCTTGGAAGCAAAAACAACTGATTTGTCCATCGTCAATGCCTGTTTAAATGTTGCATGGGCAAAGTCTCGAATAGAAGAATCTGTTTCTGTGCTGAGCATAGCCACACCTTTATCCACTGCTTTTTCGGCCAAAACGGTCTCTTGACCTGATTCGTCAGTATGGATCATTTTTATATATCCTTTAGAAGGAATGATTTCGTTGGGCGCGCCATATATCCCGCCAACGGCTTGCCTGGCAATGGTAACATTCGCCATGGCAGGTGCATTTGTTGCCAGATTGCTGGCCATCAAAGGTGTGCGCATAATAACTGCGCCATTAATAGCATTGCGCAGAATGCCATTGGGTGAACCCCATTGTTTATTGAGTCCCATTTCTTTGGTTTGGGCAGGGCTTGGCGTAATTGTTGGGCCTTTTACGCCGGACTTATATTCTTTTAAATCAGCGATGGCATCGTTTAAATTCTTGTCGTTTGTGGCATCGCGTGTAGGTAAGCTAATGTCATGGATTTTCCAGTCTATATCGAAAAATGGGGCAATCAAGTCGTCTCTTATCAATCGGGACATCTCAGGCCATATGCCATCACCTGTCATATCTACAATTGTTAAAGTCATTGAAACTCTCCTTTTCATATTGCTCACGCATCAATATACTTATCTATTATGAATAAAAAATAAACAGAATTATTTATATTATGCAGCTTGCATAATGTGTTTGCGATAGTTCGTGGCGAAACGCGTTTTGTATCTTGGAAATATCAATGAGATTCAAGCTATTATGATATAAAATCCCTTAACAAAATATATAAAAGGGTTTAATATCTTTCCGCAATAACGATTTGTTTTGAAAGACAATAACAATGGCTGAATTTACGCTTCCTAAACATTCTAAAATTTTAAAAGGCGAAAGAATAGATGCGTCAAATGGCGGTGCTCGCCCAAAGACGTTTCAGGTTTATCGCTGGTCACCGGATGACCAGGATGAAAATGGGGACGTTAAAAACCCGCGTCTTGATGAAATTACGATTGATCTTGATCAGTGTGGCCCTATGGTTTTGGATGCGTTGCTTTATATCAAGGACAGCGTGGATAGTACGTTAACGCTTCGCCGCTCTTGCCGTGAGGGTATTTGTGGATCATGTGCGATGAATATTGACGGCACAAACACGTTGGCGTGTACCAAGGATATTGGCGATGTGAAGGGCGATATCAAGGTTACACCATTGCCGCATATGCCCGTGGTTAAAGATTTGGTACCTGATTTAAATCATATGTATGCACAGTATGCATCGATTGAGCCATGGCTAAAATCTGATACTGCCGCACCGACGAGGGAACGCCTACAATCTGAGAGTGATTCTCTTGTTTTGAATGGCTCTGATGGTCATGGCCCGGCGGCGTGTATTTTGTGTTTTTGCTGCTCAACCAGTTGTCCGTCTTATTGGTGGAATGGTGATCGGTTTATGGGGCCTGCGGTTTTACTACAGGCGTATCGTTGGCTCGCCGACAGCCGCGATGATGCAACGGGTGAGCGTTTGGATCAATTGGAAGACCCATTCCGTTTGTATCGTTGTCATACGATTATGAATTGTACTAACACCTGCCCGAAAGGCCTAAATCCTGCGAAGGCGATTGCCGAGATCAAGAAGATGATGGTTGCACGCCACTAAATATTTCTATGTCTTATTGTAGATGCTCTGGATTCAGCTCTTCAATATCTAGAATTTTCGTACGGCTTTTATCGCCGCGTTTAATGGTGATTGCGCTTTTAGGAATGTGCCATTTTTTGGAAAGTAGTGCGATTAGTGCCTTATTCGCTTTTCCTTTTTCAGGTTGAGCGGTGATATGAACCTTCAATGTGCGCTCGCCAAATAAATTTTCTTCCCATCCCATAAGGGCATTTTGTTTTGCACAAGGTGTCAGACGGATGGTGATTTGTGTTGTGCTCATAGTGCAAAGAATAACAGGGGATTTTACATGACGATAGCATTTAATCATGATTATATAGCGATATGAGCAGTATACATCTTATAAAATTAGTTGTCGGTGTCGCAGATTTGCAGAGTTTTTACGAGCTTCAGCGCCGTGAGATTATTGATTATCACGGGCAAGCGGCTGTACCGTGTTGGACACGGTATAAAGCAAAACGAGCGGATGAAATCCTGCGTGAGGGTGGCTCAATTTACCGAGTAATTAAAAATCGTATTCAGTGTCGGCATCGTATTCTTGGGTTCGAGATGGTGGAGACCAAGGATAAGGGAATGAGATGTATGATTTTACAAGATGCACAAATGATTGAAACCGTGCATATGCCACGTCGGCCATTCCAAGGTTGGCGATATTTAAAACCCTCTGATGCGCCGCCTGATCGTGGCGTTTATACAGGTGAAGTTGTCGAAGGGCTCACTCCTGAGATGGAAGAAGAGCTGCGTGAGGCAGGGTTGCTTTAAGTATCCTAGTTTTCCGTTGTTAATCGATATCCAAGCCGATATCAAGCGCAGGTGCAGAGTGTGTAAGCGCACCAACAGAGATATAATCCACACCAGTTTTGGCAATATCAGAAACAGTGAGGAGGCTTACCCCGCCTGATGCTTCGGTAATTAGGCGACCATCAATAATGCTAATGGCTTTTTTGAGATCATCTAGCGCGAAATTATCCAACATCACAATATCTGCCCCGCCATGCGCGAGAACTTCATCCAGTTGAGCCAGCGTATCAACTTCAATCTCGATTTTAATCGTATGGCCTGCATTGTCTTTGGCGTGGGTTAGTACCACGTCTATATCACCAGCAATGGCAATATGATTATCTTTAATTAGGATAGCATCATCAAGGCCAAAACGGTGATTATGTCCTCCTCCTGCGCGCACTGCATATTTTTGAAATGTGCGAAGGCCTGCCAGTGTTTTACGTGTATCGCATATTTTTGCATTTGTGCCTTGTACCGCCAAAACATAGCGGCGGGTGAGGGATGCAATGCCCGATAGGTGAATGAGAAAATTGAGCGCGGATCTTTCAGCTGTCAGTAATGCTGCCGCAGGCCCTTCTATAATGGCGATATCTTGCCCCGCTTCGATAACCTCGCCATCTTGCACGAAAATGTCATAGGTGAAGTCGGGATCGGTATGGCTGAAACACGATAGAGCAGGGATTAACCCCGCCAATACGCCTTCTTCACGGGCACGAAAGGTTGCGCGACTAGTCACATCTGTAGGAATAACGGATTGGCTGGTGATGTCATGACCATGCCCCAAATCCTCTAGCAATGCAGCGCGTACCATATTTTCGATGAGAATTGGAGAGAGTGACATTTAGCTCATCTCCAGCATGCGTTCAACTGCGCGGCGTGCACGAACAGATATTTCAGGATCAATGATAATTTCTGGTTGCTCGGTTTGTAGGGCCGTTAATATTTTTGGCAGAGTGATGCGCTTCATGTGTGGACACATTTGGCATGTGCCAATCATTTCAACATTCGGATTATTGGCCGCGATATTATCGCTCATCGAACATTCGGTCATTAACATTGCAATTTTTGGCTGGTTATCTTTGATGTAATTATCCATTTGCGCAGTCGATCCCGCGTAGTCAGCCTCTGCCATAACATTTGGAGGGCATTCAGGATGTGCTAGGACGACTAAATCTTCACCATATGTTTTACGGGCATCGATAATATCTTGCGGGGTGAAGCGTTCATGCACGATGCAACTGCCTTCCCAATAGATAATTTTAACATCGGTTTGCGCGGCAACATTTTGTGCCAAATACATGTCGGGTGCCATGATTACAGTATCATGTCCTTGCGCGCCCAGAGCATTAACAATGGTTAGCGCATTGGAAGATGTGCAACATACATCCGTTTCGGCCTTAACTTCTGCGGATGTGTTAACATATGTGACCACTGGAATTCCTGGATGTTTTGCTTTTAATCCACGTAAATCTTCCGCACTCATAGATTCAGAAAGCGAGCAGCTCGCCTTCATATCAGGTATAAGAATTTTCTTTTCAGGACATAACATTTTTGCAGTTTCTGCCATGAAATGCACGCCACATTGAACAATAATATTTGCGTCTGTCTCTGCGGCTTTACGTGCAAGCATAAGCGAATCGCCTACGATATCACTGACACCAAAGAAAATATCCGGTGTCATATAATTATGCGCCAAAATGACGGCGTTCTTCTCGCGCTTTAGGCGATTAATTTCGAAAATATAAGGCGCAATACTTTCCCAATGCTCGCGTTGATATTGCTTTGATAGTTTTTCGAATAATGGTGCCGTTTCTTTGGCAACTTCATTTGTATAGGCAAGCGTTTGCGTGCTCATTTTTTTCAACCCTTCACAGGCAGTGAATAAAAACGCTATATTTCACATTCAATAGGGGTAGGTCAAGACAATGACGGATTTATTTGCAGAAAATAGCGTGAAAAAGGTTGGTGCACCGCATCAAAATAGGCCAATGGCGGATATTTTACGCCCTGACGCGCTAGATGATGTCGTTGGTCAGGATCATGTTCTTGGCTCTGACGGTGCATTACGGCGTATGGTGGAGGTTGGTTCTTTGTCTTCGTTCATTCTTTGGGGGCCACCAGGGTGCGGAAAGACGACAATTGCACGAATTTTGGCGAATCACAGTGATTTACATTTTGAGCAAATATCTGCGATTTTCTCAGGCGTTGTGGATTTACGAAAAGTGTTTGAGGCGGCCAAAATTAGAAAGTCGAATGGACAAGGTACATTATTATTTGTTGATGAGATCCATCGCTTCAATAAATCACAACAAGATGCATTCTTACCTGTCATGGAAGATGGAACCATTACGCTGATTGGGGCAACGACAGAAAACCCATCTTTTGAACTTAACGCGGCGGTTTTAAGTCGGGCGCAGGTGTTTGTTTTGAAGGCAATTGATGAAGATGGTCTTGAGGCATTATTGGTTCGTGGGGAAGACCGTCAGGGATATAAATTGCCACTAGATCCCCCGGCACGTGAATTATTGAAAAACATGGCCGATGGTGATGGCCGTTATGTTTTGTCTATGGCAGAGCAGGTATTTGCGCAGACAAGTGAGGGCGTTTTACTGGATAGTGAGGCACTCTTGCATATGATGCAGAGGCGCGCGCCTTTATATGATAAGGGGAATGATGCACATTTTAACTTGATTAGCGCATTTCATAAATCTTTGCGTGGCTCAGATGTTGATGGTGCATTATATTGGATGGCGCGGATGTTACAGGCAGGGGAGAACCCTGAATATATATTGCGGCGGATGACATGTGTCGCGTCCGAGGACATCTCGATGGCTGATCCGCAGGCCTTACCTCTTGTGATTGCGGCGTGGCAAGCTTATGAGCGTTTGGGGCTACCAGAGGGGGAGCTTGCTATGGCGCAGGCTTGTGTCTATTTGGCAACAGCCCCAAAGTCTAATGCGAGCTATTTGGCACTTAAGGCGGCGAAACGTGCGGCCAAGGAAACGGCTTCATTAATGCCTCCGAAACATGCGATGAACGCGCCGACTAAATTGATGAAAGCCGAGGGGTATAATTTAGGCTATCAATATGATCATGATACGCCAGAAGGGTTCTCAGGGCAGAATTATTTCCCTGACGATATGGAGCGTCGTGAATTTTATCAGCCGGTTCAAAGAGGGTTTGAGAGAGATATTAAGAAGCGTCTTGAGTATTGGTCGCGGCTAAGACAAGCATAACGCCGCTGCAAATGATGATCCATGCACCGGCAATCATCCACAAATCCGGAAAATCTCCAAAAACAATATAACCTACGATTAAGGCAACGATCATTTGGGTATAGTGGATAGGTGCTATAACCGAATATGGAGCGATGCGAAAGCTATATGCTATCGCGCTTAACCCGATTGTCACACAGAGGCCGTTCAGTATGAAAATTGGAATATGCTCTGATAGTGGTAGGGGGATATCAGGTAGCAGGAATATGCCGAGCAATAAAAGGATCGTTATGTTCGGATAAAAGGAAAGGGATAGCAATGTTTCTTTATGATCTAATGGGCGTGCAAATAGGCTGAGCGCGACGATGAAGACAAGCGCTAGGAATGCATACAGCATTTCTATGGATATATCCGTTAGGCCGAATCGAAACGCCACCAGAACGCCAGAAAATCCAAACGCAATAATAATCCAATTTTTTAAAGGTACCTTTTCTTTGTAAATTGGTTGCGCGGCAATCGTGATCAGGAAAGGTGCTAAAAATAAAATGGTGTAGAGTGTGGCCAAAGGCAGGCCATTTTCACCTTTTAGGGCACTTACAACGCATAGTGCAATCCCAAGTGCGCAAATCCCGCGTCCAAGATGTATATGTAGTTTCTTGGTGCTAATGGTTTTCTTTAATCCTCCTAAGAAGGGTGAAAAGCATAGGCCTAAAATCAGGGAAATATAATACGTCCAGAAAATGACATGTAAGATATCGTAATGTGCCCCAAGCCACTTTGCACAAGCATCAGCAATGGCAAAACTGGTGAAACCACAAAATGCAATCAGTATGCCTTTTTTTGCTGTATTTAAAGAACTTAACATTGCTCAATGAATACAGTATAAAACTATCCAATGACATAGATGAATAGAAATATTCTTGTATTTATAATTCATTGTGAATGTTATGTGTTAAAGAGGTTTATATGATTGGTACAATGGGAATAGTTGCATTGGGTGGCGCATTGGGCGCAGTGATGCGTTATGGCGTAAATATTGGCACGGTGCATTTTATTGGCCATGGTTTTCCTTGGGCAACTTTGATTGTTAATATTGTAGGGTCATTTTTGATGGGGCTGATGATCGCGAAGTTTTCGCAAATGAACGTGGTTTCGCAAGAGCTTCGCATATTCTGTATGACAGGATTTTTAGGTGCATTTACAACGTTCTCTACATTTTCTCTTGATTTTGTGACATTGTGGGAACGTGGAGAAATGATGCAAGCATTAGGCTATATGCTAGTCTCTGTTGTTGTGTCTATTTTGGCATTATTTTTGGCACTTTGGATTATGAGAGGCATAACATCATGAGTGAACTACAATTTATTAAGGTTAAGGATGATGATGATGGTCAACGCTTAGAGCGCTGGCTCAAGAAATATGTGCCGGACATGCCGTATTTCCTTATCCAAAAACTGTTACGTAAGGGACAAATCCGCGTGGATGGTAAGCGGGCAAAGCCTGAAACCCGTATTAGTGGCGGCCAAGAAATCAAAATCCCACGTTTTTATGTTTCAGATAAAAAGAGAGAACCTAAAAAGCACAAGATCACTGAAGAAGACATTATATTTATGCGCTCATTGGTGATTTATGAGGACGAGGATATCATTGCCTTGAATAAACCTTACGGTTTGGCCGTACAGGGGGGCACGAATACCAAACGCCATATTGATGGGATGCTTGAGGTTTTTCAAAATGAAGAAGGTGTCCTGCCACGTCTTGTTCATCGCCTTGATAAAGATACCAGTGGTATTCTACTTCTTGCCCGTTCTGCAAAGGCTGCACGAGAGATTGGGTTTACATTTAAGAATCGTGAGGTTCGAAAAATTTATTGGTCGATTGTGACGCCAACGCCGGAGCTTCTTGATGGATCAATAAAAGCCCCGATCATTAAATCTACTGGTGATTACGAAAAAATGGTTATTGATGAGGAAGAGGGCAAGTTTGCGATGACAGATTATGTCGTGATTGAAAGCGCTGGGCGGGCTGCTGCCTTTGTTGCTTTTTGGCCGCGCACAGGGCGAACACATCAAATCCGTGTTCATGCCGCAGATGCTTTGGGATCCTCTATTCTGGGGGATCGGAAATATCGCGCGGTTCAGGATGAAGAATGCAAGTTGATTGAGGCTGACCTCGAAGGGATGGATCTTGCAAAAAGGTTGCATTTGCACGCATATAGATTGATTTTGCCCCATCCAATAAAGCGCGGAAAAACACTGGATATTACCGCGCCACTTGCACCTGATCTTGTTAAAAGCTGGAAAAATTTTGGCTTTAATCATAAATATAAACAAGACCCTTTTGCAGATCTTGATTGAATGCTTTGCGCCCTTATAATTAATGAAGAACAATGACAAATAGAGAGTTTTAAATGACGGATGAATCTTATTTACTGGATAAAAAGGAAAAGAGCTGGTTATCCAGCATTTTGAAAGTCATCTTTGTTGTTTCTGCTTTTGTATTGATTGCGATGACCGTCCTATCGAATATGGGCGGGTCGAATGATAGTTTGAAAGGCTCAGTGGAACAATTCGTCAGTGATGTCTTCGGTGGTAGAAAAGTTTCGGTTGAAAATCTGGTTTATATGGGTTTTTTCCCGCGTCTTGGGTTTGATGCGGAGAAGGTTAATGTTCTCTCAGGGGCTGAAAATGGTCATATTATTGTGCATGTAGGGAAGGTACGAGCTTTTATGACATTTTGGAATGTTGTAACCCAGACACCTAAAGTCACGAATCTTTATATAGAAAATTTCACCGCTATTAAGGGGGTAATAGGCGCGAAAGAATTCCATATTGAAAAAATATTTATTGATCATGATGTGGAATCGGAGACTGCAAAGCTGCGTGGGAATGGAAAAATTGGTTTGCATTCTTGGTCTTTTATGTTGGATATGGATGTTTCTGGAACGAAGGGAAGCTACAATTATATGTTTTCTCGTTCTACCTCTTTGGATCTTGATATTGCGGATATTCATTTTGAAGGTGTTTTTATTAACCATAAGTCTGGGTATTATAAGTTTGAAAACTTCAAAATTTCTTCTGGTGATAAAATTATACAGGGTAGTTTGACTTTATCTGCTCCGGGGAAAAAGCTTTTAAAACTAAAAGGGCGCATTGAAACGTCTGGTGGTCATAGTGTTATTGTACCAGACGTTGTTTTTGATTATGCACAATCTCCGGTTAAAATATCAGGTAATATATTTTCAGATAGCCTGTCGTATAGTGATGTTATAGGTCGTAATTCTGCATTATCCATTCTTACGAGATTGCGTGATATTACAGGATATGGTGCGATATCTGAAGATAGGGCATCTTTTGTTGGCCGATATAATTTGGATGTAAACTTTGATTTGAAGAGCGTTAGAATTGAAGATACTTTGATTAACAATGTGACGTTCCCAGTGATCCAGACAAATATAGGGTTGAAACTTGGTCCGGTTAAAAGTGATCTGGATATCATGCCGTCATTGATGTTTGTGATACAAAAAAGTACAGGGAATATCATTGCGGTGTTACAAGATGGTGCGTTTAATGTGCCAATATTTAAAGAATTATTAAAGCATGTTCCTGACCAATTGGTTGATCGTCTGGATATTGAATGTGGTCTTGCTTCTTTTGCACATGATGATGAAACTCTTCTTATTCAAAATCTGAATATTAACACTGCGCAAGGGGAAATTCGCGTACGTGATACCAAGATTGGTAAAGATATGAATATTAGTGATCTGGAATTCTATGTTGCAGATAAAAAATCAAAATTGAAAGTGGTTGAACTTGAGAAAGATGCTTATGATTTCATACAATCGAGCCTTCAAAATTCTGCTGTGGTATCACCTTGTGCATCGTATATTTCTAAACGAATTGAAAGCGATGAGGTACAAGAATAATGAAGCGTTTCTATAAACTTGTTTCCATTGAAAAGGTACAGGATGGTTATTATATATTACTTGATGATCGGCCGGTGAAAACAAAAGCGAAAGCATTCCTATGTGCACCGAACAAAAATATAGCCTTGCGTCTTATGCAAGAGTGGGACGCTCAAACAGAGGATATTATTCCTGATTCGATGCCATTTACTCAGATTCTAAATACACAAATTGATCGCGTATCGGCAGAGCGTGATGTGATGTGTGCTGCTGTATTGAAATACCTAAACACAGATCTATTGTGCTATCCCGCGGCGCAGCCCGAGGGCTTGGTAACATTACAACACGAGAGCTGGCAGCCATTTTTAGATGGGTTTGAGAGCGAGTTTGGGTATGTTCTACGTACGACAACATCGTTAGAGGCCGTGAAGCACCCTGTGGAGGTACATGAGGCCGTTGCGCGCTATGTCTATGCGTTAGATGATGCGCATTTCACGATTTTGCAACTGGTAACCTCGGTTAGTGGGTCACTTATCATTGCCTTGGCTGTTTTACACGGATCGACTTCGGCCGATGATGTGCTTAAAGCGTGTTTTGTCGAAGAGACATTCAAGGATGCCCTATATAACGCCGAGAAATACGGCAGTGATCCCATGTTAGAAAAAGCTAAAAAAGCGGCTCTGCAGGACTTTAAGGCCGCAGAAGATTATATTTCTTTCTTATGAACACGTATTGCTGAAGCGTTCTTTTTGCATTGTGCCAAAGTGATGAACGATATACTAAGTAGTGCATAGCACAGACCTGCAACGATTAATGTTTTATCAATTCCCATAGTGATATTTAAAGCAATTGCAAGTGAGCTTCCCAATACTCCAGATGCGCCGTTAATACCCCAGAACCACGCTGTTGCCCTTGAATCAAAGTGTTCTGTTAGACTTAATCCTGTTGGAAATCCGAAGCCCATAAGTATGCCGGCAGGTGAGATAATGGCGACGCTGACTAAGACACGCATAATGACATCGACTTCTGCATAATTATAGAATACATCACGTAAGATAAAGGATAGGAAAATACCGTACCCACAGGTGGTTAAACACCATATGATTTGTCTGGGAAGGGTGTTAAGTGGTAATTTCTCTGAAACCAGACTACCAACACCAGCCGCAATAATAAGACTGAATAAAACAACACTTAGGCCGTAAATTGGGTGGCCAAGGAATATACCGAAGGCTTGCAATAGGGAGATCTCCATAAACATAAACCCTAGTCCGATGAGTATGAAATAGAGAGTGCCTGCCTTTATATATGTACTGCTTTTGTCTTCTACTGTCTTTAATAGGGGGGCGATAATAACAAATGCGACCATAAAGAAAGAGAAAACAATGATGGTATAGAGGTTAAATGTCGCTTTGACTTGACCGTGGAAAACCTCGTGCCCATCTTTTTGTGGCGTTAAAACCAATTTGATTACAGCGAGCGGTTTTGTCAGGCGTGCTTGATTAAAGAAAAATGGACGCATATCTGTTGAAGGTGAAACATCATAGAATTGTTTATCTGCAATTTCGTTAAGTTCTTTCAAAGTTTTTGCAACGATTATCTCTTGTAATATGCCTTTTTTGATCGGATGGCCGGGCATCATGATAATACCGTATTGTTTGTCTTTTACTGTTTTTTCTAGTGCTGCAATTTGCTGCGGTGTGAAGGGTGTTTTGGAAACAAGTGTTGTGGCAATTACATGCGAATTAATCATAATGATATGATCGCTTACATTATCTATGCCTTGGGCGAATAGGGTTGCCATTGCCACGGCCAAGGTGCGTCCTGTATCATCCATAACATCGGCTGACCAGCGACTGACTGTGAATACGCCATGTTCACTTAAATCATCCATGAAGATTGACCATGCTTCAACTGTATAGAGGCCATTTTCCGATAGAGCAAATGCACCTGCACCAGTTGCGGCCCATGTATCAATCAAACTCATCTGAATAAGGTCGAGCTTCTCAGTGTTTTTCCGAAACCAACTTCTGGCTTCTTCATTGATAATTTTAACACCAGGCTGATTATATAGATTTGCGTATTCTCTAAATTCTGGATGGTCTCTTAATAGCTTTATTTGAACCGGATTAACATCCAATGCAGTGACTTCTTCGACACCAAAATATTTGGCAGAGAGTAGATCACGTCCACCACCAACACCGACGATTGCCGATTTTTTAATGTTCGGTAAGCTGTATGCAACATTGGTTACGTCAAATTCAAGATATCTATGTTTACTAAAATCGCCATCAAATTTAGTGATAGGCGTACCAGCATCGCCATCAATTACCAAGTATTTACCTGTTACTTTTATGTCGGGTATGATTGGTGATGGTCCCCAAACATAAGGGGCTATGTCGACTTCTTCGTTCATAACTGTAACACGAGAAATTGAATTCCATTCCTCGTAATCGATATAGGACATTTTGATAATTTTATTTTTTATCCATAATGGATATAAAAAAGGTGTTGGGCTGGCAACATTAAGTGCACCAACGGTGAAGGTTGCCATGCAGAAAATAAGGGCAGTTTTCTTAAGGTTTATTGTATGATGCCCCAGTGTTACTTCTTGTTTATCCGTATCAGAGATAGGGAAAAGTAGGGCTGAAACAAAGGCTATGCTTGATAAAAACAAGATTGCAGACGGTGTGTCGACTGTCTCCATAAGTAATAATGCGCCGATACAGCCAAGTCCTGCACCCAATAGGTCAATGCCGTAGGTTCTTCCAACAGGAAAGGGCGCGCGCGTCAAGCAGACTGTGATCGCAATACCTGCATGATAATAGGCAATACCAGTGGCAAAAGCAGCAACAGGAAGCGTTGCAAAAGTCTGGAGTGCATCACGTGAAATAAGCGGAATGAAGAGTTGTGCAGTCAGACCAATAAGAATGAAAAAGCCAAAAGCGATAGAGTGTTTTCGCGCGATAAGGCCGTAATTCTTGCGTTGATCTTCTTCTTTAGATTTATAAATTTTGAGCGCACCCATGGTTAAGCCAAACATAGCCATGCTGATAACCAAAAATGATAAGTGGTACCAAGATGTTACTGAAAAAATACGTGATTGCAGAATTTGTAGAGCCATAACCAGACCCGATAATAAGAAGACAGCCGTATAGAAGGAAATTGCCTTGTTTTTCATTATTTTACACCCTAATTAAATTTATAATTTATTGGTTGGAATGTGTTTATTCTTCATAATTAGAACCCATCCTTTGATACAACGAAGTAGAAGGTAGAACAATGACGGAGAAAATGCAATAAAAGCTGCTATTATAAGGTGATGTTGGTTTTTGTTATAGAAGTCGACACCACATGGTTTCATGATTTTTGAGATAAGTTCAAATGTGCCTTGACGGATTATATATGTCCAATGATCTGAGATAGCTGATACACAAGGTTGAAGTGCAATGTAATTTACGAAAATGGTGAGGTAGAGAAGGCTTCCTAAACTGGCGATAACAATATAGAGGTTGGCATACCAAAATGTTTTGATGAGGTACGTCATATGATTTTCAGTAAGACCATCTTCTTCGGCCGTACTGCGTACAGAATAAAGAGCAGATAAAGTGCACACACAGATCATAATTGCGAATATGGATGCAATATTGACAGGGATCAGGGATATAAATATTGAGGTAAAAAACACGATATAAAAAGTCAGAATTTTTTTTTGTTCTTTTGTTAGCTTGGTCTTTACATTTTCATTCATAATAAATCCTTGTTGATGTACATAGGCCTTAACGCCGACCAAATAATCGTTCAATGTCTTTTAATGATAATTCAACATATGTGGGTCTGCCATGATTACATTGTCCTGATAATGGCGTTTCTTCCATCTGACGTAGTAACGCGTTCATTTCATCTACGTTTAAGCGACGTCCAGAGCGCACAGAGCCATGGCATGCCATACTTGATAAAATTTCGTTTAAGTTTGTTTCCAGAACATTGCATTGGTCATTCTCTAGAAGCTCATCCACCAGATTATATATGAGGCGTTTTATGTCTACGTTTGCACCTAGTAAAGCGGGCAGGCTTTGCACTGCAATCGCGCCATTTCCAAACGCTTCGATCTCAAGGCCTAATTTTTCTAGGCTTGGTGCATGTTCTAACAATCTTTGTGCCTGTGTTTCTTCCAGTTCAATAATCTCAGGTGTAAGCAGCCCCTGTTTAATTATTTCTGCTTCTGCCATTTGTGTTTTGAAACGTTCATAGACAAGTCGTTCATGCGCGGCATGTTGATCAACAATAACCAGACCATTCTCGCTTTGTGCGATGATATAATTTTCATGTATTTGTGCGCGCGCAGCGCCTAATGGGTACTTTGATAGATGAATTTGATCGTCGGGTGTAATATCTGGCACGTGTTCAAATTTTGCAACAGGTGCCATGTCATGTGTCAGAGACGTTTGAGGGTCATAGAGCTGGTGTGCGGCTTCTGCAAGATTGCCATACGCATATGATCTGGGGACAGCAGGTGTGGCTCCGCGATGCATCGGCAAGGAGGGCGCGTTATGATTTCCAGGTCTAAATGCACCAATGGTGGCTGCGGATATGGTGCTGGAGGTTTGAAAACCTCCTTCGTGGATGGCATGTTTTAACGCGCTGATAATCATGCCACGGATCAGTTGAGGATCACGAAAACGTACCTCTGTTTTGGCTGGGTGGACGTTTACATCTACATCGGTCGTAGGTAACTCAATGAACAGGGCAAGGACAGGGTGGCGATCGCGGTGTAGCACATCTCTATATGCGGCACGCACACAACCATGAAGCAGTTTATCACGTACAGACCGCCCGTTTACAAATAGATATTGATGTTGTGATGTTCCGCGATGATATGTTGGTAGAGCGGCGTATCCACGTAGTTTTATCCCTTCTCGTTCTGCTGTTATTTCCATAGAATTTTCACCAAACTCTCGCCCTAAAATGGATGATAATCTGCTTTGTGAGTTAAGAACTGCGGTTAAGTTGAGTTTTTGCGTGCCATCATGCGTTAATTTAAACGTGATATTGGGATATGCCATTGCAAGGCGGTTCACCGTGTCTTTAATCGCCATGAATTCCGCTCGCTCTGTTTTTTGGAATTTAAGCCGTGCAGGTGTTGCATAGAACAAGTCACAAATCTCAATGCGTGTTCCTTTGGGGTGTGCGCATGGGGTGATTTCAAATTTTTTACCTGCCGCGCAGTTTATTTCCCAACTTTCGCCTGTTTCTCGGTCATTGGTTTGTATTTTTGTGCGCGATACTGCGGCGATGGATGCCAATGCCTCACCACGAAACCCTAAATATGCAATATTGAGAAGATCATCATTTGGTAGTTTTGATGTGGCATGTCTGTCCAGCGCGGCGGTTAATTCTTCTGCACTCATACCAAAACCGTTATCAGAGATAACAATCCTGCTTTTCCCGCCCGCTTGAATATCAATATTAATTTCTGTAGAGTCCGCATCAATAGAGTTTTCGATAAGCTCTTTAATCGCGGCGGCAGGACGCTCGACCACTTCGCCAGCAGCAATCTGGTTTATTAAGTTTTCAGGTAAATATCGTATACGCATAAAAAGAACTATATATTCATATATTAAGGGTGTCAGTAAAACTATGTTGAAAATATAGGAAATAGAGTGGATTAAGTTGCATTTACAAGATTTTAAAGCGAATTCACATCGATAATTGTGTCTTTTAAATTTGCATTATCTAGGCAGGTATTTTTGAATATTGCGTCTGTTAAATCTGCGCGTCGCAGGTCGGCGCCTGTCAAATCGGCATGGGTTAAATCAGTGCCAATCATGATGGCATCGCGTAAATCTATGTCTTGTAGGTGAGAGAAGCGTAAGTCTGCTCCGCTAAGATCTACACGATTTACACGTTCATTGTTTCGGCCAAATTGTAGAGGGCTAAGACGTGCACCGCGCAGGGTTACACGTGTCATTTTAACTTTTCTTAAGCTGGATCCACGTAAATCAACATTTTCCATGTAACAATCACGGAAGTCAGATCGATCAAGCGTTGTGCTTTGCATTGAGGCATTGCATAAATCCATCCCTAGAAATGAGGCATCAGTGGCACGAATAGCGGTCAGTGGTAAAAGGTTTAAATCAGTTGCACTACGCAAGTCATAATGGCTTAAATTAAGCTGCTGCCCCTTTTTTCCAGCGGTTTTAACCCACAGAGTGTGTTCGTGCAGAAGTTCTTCTAGTGTTTTGTCGTTATCTTCTATTTTTTCGCCAAGGGTTCTTGATGTTATCATGTTGGTGTTTTTAATGCCAAGGCGCTCTGTGTCTGTCATAATTGAACCAAGTAAAATGGCGTTATTCATATCACTATGTGTCAGGTCGGTTCCAGTGAAGTTTGTATTTGTTAAGTTGGCTCCTTTAAATATTGACTGGCTAAACTTCGCATCGCTTATATTTGCGCTGGAAAGATCTGCATCCGTAAAGTCGGCTGAGTTGGCGCGAACATTGGATAAATTTGCATTGGTTAGGCGCGCACCTGTTAGAATTGTTTTTGTTCCTTCTCCGCCTGTACGGGGGCGATTAACCAAGCCGCCGCCGGTGCTTTTTTCCATGATCTTCCCTTCACGCATATCTGCATCGGTCAGGTCGGTTCCAGACATATTTGCGCCAGCAAGATAAGAACCGCGTAGATCACTGCGGGAGAAGTCTGAATGTGATAGGTCTGCATTTGTCATGTCGCAAGCAAAAAAGCATGCACATTTATATGTTCCAAGCGATAGATCAGTATGCATCATCATAGAGCCAGTAAAATCGGCATGTGATAAATCACGATTGTAAAAATCAAGATGGGATAGGTTTTTATATTGAAGCATCGCTCGTTGTCCGCCGATTTGACCACGTAAAAACATAGCATGGCGATCCAGTACTTCATTAAGCTCATCCTGTGTTACAATAGGAAGTTTTTTGGGTTGCGGTAAGTCTTCATTTATCATGTGGTGCATTTTATATAGTGTATAATAAAAGTGAATTTTTTAACATAGATGGAATCTTATAAAGATTTCAGGTGTTCGAGAATACCGCATGTGGATGAATCTGTTTGAAGGGTTCTGGGGTCTTTATCAAAGTTTTTGATAATTTCTCCAGCAAGCGTTTTCCCCAGCTCTACACCGCATTGGTCGAAGCTGTTAATATTCCAGATGATACCTTGAACAAAAATTTTGTGTTCATAAAGTGCGAGTAGCAAGCCAAGCGTATAGGGCGTGAGTTCATCGAGTACAATGGTATTGCTGGGCCGATTGCCTTCAAAACACCTGTGTGGATCAGCATCTTTTTTCCCCTCCATGAGAGCCTTTGATTGGGCAAG
The DNA here is from genome assembly GCA_002747015.1 of Zetaproteobacteria bacterium. Next base: position 134,976 of record NVXI01000003.1, on the reverse strand, counting down.
AGCGTTGGATAACAACATTTTATGATGTACACCAATTGGGTTATGGGTCTTTGCGACTAAAATAAAATCTGATGGGACAATGGTAGACCCTTGATGCAGAATCTGGAAATAGGCATGTTGCGCATTTGTACCGATATCCCCCAAAACAACTGGGCCGGTCTTGTAGGTAACAGGCCGATTCTTACGATCAACTGCTTTACCATTAGATTCCATGTCTAACTGCTGCAAGTAAGGAACCAATAGTCTGAGGTATTGATCATATGGTGTAATGGATAATGTGGGCAGATCCATAAAATTTCTGTGCCATATACCAATCATTGCCATAAGAATGGGCATGTTTTTATCCATTGGCGCGTTTAAAAAATGCTGATCCATGCTGTGCGCTCCATCTAATAGAGCTTGAAAATTGTCAAAGCCGATGGCAATACAAAAAGACAATCCGATTGTAGACCATAGAGAAAAACGTCCGCCAACCCAGTCCCAAATCGGAAAAACATGTTCTTCATCAATACCGAATTCTTTGGTCGCTTCAATGTTAAGTGATGCCGCGATGAAATGTTTGGATACATCATAAACGCCCAGTCTCTCACGTAGCCATTGTCGTGCACTATGTGCGTTTGCCATGGTCTCTTGTGTTGTGAAAGTTTTTGACGTGATAATAAATAATGTTTTTTCTGGGTCGATCAGACGTAATGTTTCGACCAAATTTGTTCCATCCATGTTGGAAACAAAATGCACATGAATATCGCGGTCAGAATAATATTTTAATGCCTCGTGAACCATAGCGGGCGCAAGGTCAGAGCCACCAATGCCGATATTCACAATATGAGTAAATTTCTTTTCTTTACGTAGCTTATCGCAGAATTTTTTCATACGCGCTAAGGATGTTCTGATTTGTGGGATGATGTCCTCACCCTCAACGATAACGGGGGTATTATCGGGGGTGCGCAATGCTGTATGCAAGACTGCACGATTTTCAGATGTATTGATGACTTGGCCAGTAAACATTCTATGACGCCAGTTCTCAACATTACAAGCCTTGGCAAGTGACATAAGCTTATCAAGAGTTTCTGGGGTTATTGGTTGTTTTGAGTAATCCAGCATAATATTTTCGTGGCGTAAATGATAATGTTCAAATCGTGCTGGATTTTCTTCGAAGAGCGTTTTTATGTGTAAATCACCAACCTTTTTTTTGTGGGAAGATAATGCTTTCCACTCTGCTAGCTTGGCTCTTGATCTGTATTTTGGGTGATTAAACATTTAAGTGCTCGTTATTCTACATTTGGTAATTGGGTTATTATTTCTGCGTTATCAAATCCTTTGGGATTACCAACTAGAATAGTGGTAAAATTCTTTCTGTCTAGAATTCTTGTTGCGACGTTTTTAATGTCTTGCGTGGTAATCTTTTCTATCGCGATGTTTCGTTTGTCTAGATAGTCTATTGGTAGATTGTCATGCTGYAAGGAYAGTAAAATTGTTGCGATGGAATCKGTTGATGTCAGGGATAAGGGGAGGGAGCCTATTAAATATGATTTTGCATYGCGTAGCTCTTTGTCTGTAATAAMGYCRTTCTTCATTTYATCCCATTCAGCATGAATAAGAGAAAGTATTTCCTGCGTTTTYTCATTAACAGTGGATGTTGAAATGTGTAACACCTCAGTRTCATTATATTCTCTAAAGTAAGAATATATRCCATATGTCAGGCCACGTTTTTCACGAATTTCTTCCATTAGGCGAGATCCAAATCCAGAGGCACCYAGAATAAAGTTCATCACTTTTGCAGCATGGAAATCAGCATCTTGATGCGTGACACCTTTTTGTGATATCGCGATAATTGTTTGGGGRATATCCTGYTTATAGAGRTATGTTTTCCCTGCATTTTGAAGTGTCATTTTCCTAGATTTTGAAATACCTGTTTCAGGCATATCGGCAAAAACAGTATCGATCAGAACAGYCAATTCATCCGATGTGATATCACCGGATACGCCAATAACCAGCTGGTTCTTACCAAGTGTTTTATGGAATGAACGTAAATCATCTGGTGTGATGYTCGCAAGGGAGGTYAGTGTTCCGCCGCTGTTCAGGGCGTAATTATGRCCTTCGAAAATACGGTCATTTTGAATGCGTGCAGCCATCCATCTRGGGTTTGAACTTGATGATTTAAGACGGCTTTGATTTGATGCGCGCATGCGTTCCACTGGTTCCAYATCGAAGCGTGGCTTGGTAAGTGCCAATTGYAATAGTTCAAAAGCYYTATCYTTATTACGGGTTAGTGTTTTGACGTGYCCACCGAAATGATCTCTAGAAGAGCTAAAACGTAAGGTAATGGAYTGGTCGGTTAATATCTTYTGRAAATCTTGGCTTGTAAGGTCWCCYGCACCTTCATCCATTGTGTTGGACGMTAATTGTGCCAAYCCTTGCATCTTTACGCCGTTGGTYTTAGAGCCRGCATTGCGGAATGAAAAGTGAAAGGCAATGACGGGTATCGTGTGATCCTCTACCAGCCATGCCTTTATTCCACTYGCACTTGTAACGCTTTGAATATYAAGGAATTTGCTTGCGMTMTTTTGAGCATAAGCACTGGTAGGAACGAAGTTATAACTACAGATCAGGAGGGTGGCAATAATTCTAAGRCGCATYTATTGTTCTCCTTTTGAGGTGGTCTTAGGTAGCAGAATACCTTCAACATACGGTGTTTTATAGGGGCGGTCAGGGTTTAGATATGTACTGACAATCTCTTTAATTTTGTCTTGTGTAACAGTTTCTATTTTCTGTGGCCAATATTCTATGTCATCCAAGGTAGAACCCGTAACCAAGTTATAGCCAATAATCATTGCGGGTCCGCTTAGACTGTCGCGGGCATAAATCGCATTGGCTTGCATGCGGGAGATTGTGTCGGTGAGTTCTTGATCTGTAACACCATCACGCACGATCTTTCTAAGTTCATGATCAATCGCATCGATAAGTGCATCCATTTTTTCTATCGAAGCAGGGGTTGTACTGATTGACAGTGTTGAATCATTCCATGATGCAGAGTTATAAGATAGAGAAATATTAGTGGCGAGTTTTTGCTCGATCACCAAGGATTTATAGAGGCGAGACGTTGCACCACCGCCAATGATATCCTCTAGAACTTCCAATGTAAGTGAGGCATGCGCATCTTGACGATGACTTGGAACACGGTATGTTCTGCGGAATTGGAGTTCTTTTATGCTCTTATGCATTAAGGTAACAGAAGTCTTTGAAATAAACGGCGGAGAAATTGTACGCTGTCTGATTGGTGTATCAGCGCGCTTTATAATGCCGTATGTACGTTTTGCGATTTTAAGAACATCTTCAGCGTTAACATCACCTGATACGATTAGTATTGCGTTATTGGGGGCGTAATATTGGTCGTAGAATGTTTTTGCATCGGTCCATTCAAGCGCCTGAATTTCATGCATCCATCCAATGACAGGAATGCCATAAGGGTGGTTCGGGAAGAGAGCCTCTGTCATTTGTTCGGCCATTTGTGCATGTGGGGTGTTATCTGTGCGTTGGCGGCGCTCTTCTTGGATGACTTTTTTCTCCGATTGAAATTCTTCCAAAGGAATATCGATGCCGCGCATTCTGCCTGCTTCCATCGTCATTACTTTTTCAAGATGCTCTTTGGAAATTGATTGATAATATGCGGTGTAATCTTGTGACGTGAATGCGTTATCTTCCCCACCTAAAGACCGGACAATTCTTGAGAACTCACCTGGTTCAAGATTGCCAAGCTGTGTGTGCTTTTGTCCTTTAAACAGAAGATGTTCAAGAAAATGCGCAATGCCTGATTTTCCGCGCGGTTCATCTGCCGCACCAGCGCGATACCAAATCATATGGGTAATCACCGGCGCTCTGTGATTTTCAACAACGACAATTTGAAGACCATTATCCAGCATATATGATTTTGCATTAAAAACCTTATCTGTGGCAGAACTGATTTCCCGTACCATATTCGGTTCTTTTGCTTGCGCATTAGAAATAACTGACGTGTAGATTGCCAGTGCTGACACAAAAGTCGTAGCCAATATCGTAAGAGTGAGCTTGTGCATAGGGTGATGCCTTTTTGCGGTTAGAATATGTGGTTGGAAAAACCGATTATTATTCGTCTATCGTAGGAGTTTTTCCGTCCGTCATACTCTTACCTTCTTTTTGGTTCTTCTGAATACGTTCTAATTCTTTTTTTGCATCGACAACTGTTGCGGATGGTGTTTTATCGCCTCTGGCTATATTTAACATTTTTTCCAGCGTAGGCTTGTTTCTATTTTGTAAAGATTGGGTCTCTTCATTTATAGTTTTGCGAATACCAGTTTCAATATTTTCCGTGCCGGCCTTCTTTAATAAGTTTTCCTCGGCGGAGCTTGCAATGCTGCTCTCGATCTTACTTGCACCAAAAACCGTCTCTTTTGCCTGTTCTATTGTTGCTTGTTCTTGTGGCCGTGGTGCGCCAAGCATAGGTGGTGGTAAAGCAAGACCAGATGGCATTTCCAGTGGTGCGCGCGTTATAACGGCGAATTCGTCCGGAGACTCCTTTTCTAGTCCAAGAGAGCTTTTAACATTGGAGCATCCGCTCAACGGAAGTGTGATGAGCATAAGGACAAATAGTGGAAATATTGCGTTCTTATTCATAATTCATGGTGCCTTATTTTATATGGTATTCGTAGTGCTATTCATTTTGTTTAGAATATAAGCGTTTTTCTTTAATATCAAAGAATAATGATACAACAATCAAAATGCTAATGCCTATAACAACGGACATGTCCGCAACATTAAATGCAGGCCAATGATATCCGAAAGCATGGAAGTCAAGAAAGTCTATGACTGCGCCAAACCTGGATCTGTCCACAATATTACCCAGTGCACCGCCGATAATAAGCGCACAACTAACCCCATAAAGGTGATTGGGTGCATTCCATAGCCATGATACGAACATGAGGGTTATGCCTGTGGCAACCAAAAGTAGAATATAGGGAGTGTATGCGCCATAGTCACTGAACATGCTGAAGCTAACGCCAGTGTTCCATGCCATGACAAGATTAAAGAATGAAGTGATTTCGACCGATGCATAGGGCAGCATTGATGGCATGTTTGTATACCACTCTATAAGGTTAAGGCTGCTTTCCCCATTTGTTTTGGGGCGCATGATCATCTCCATGATTGCCCACTTGCTTATTTGATCAATGATCAGGATGTCTATAGAAATTCCAAGCCAAATGATACGATTTCTAGCTTTCTTTCTGGTGTTATCCAATGTGGTTTGTTCTGATTCACCCATCTGGCAAATAATCCTGTGACCTAAATTTTTACAAGGAACACAGGGTAATCGTTTGCACCGCACAATCAAGTGCCTTTTTGATATCTCTGTGTTTACTAGGCGTCTTTTTTGCAGAAGAACTTGCATAAGATAAAATCAGAAGACAGTACCCCCCCACCTTTAAGCATAGGAACAGCGAGCAGAAGCATCCACATATAGTGGTCTGGGTTGGCGATCTCATATTCTGCGGGGACAAGGAACTGAATGCTCATTGTCATGACAAGTAATCCTGCCGCACCAAATCGAGTGAATAAGCCCAATGCCAAGAGAATAGGCAGTACAAGTTCTCCCCCAGTGCTTGCGACTGCGGCTATATCGCCGGGAATACCTGGGATAGGGTGGTAATCTGTGAAGGCTGTAACTTGGTTGCTCCACTGACCATTTAAATAGTCGTTTAGGCGCAACATGCCTGACTTGAAAAATATATTTGCCATGAATAACCGTATTCCTAAATCAAGTAACGGGGACAGCACCTTGTCTGATGTTTTGATAAGCTTTGAATATATAGGGCAAAGTGTTGTCATTATTTTCTTCATGTTTATGCAGCCTTTATGTGTTTCAATATTATTCGTCTCCACAATAGTTATGGTTACAAAACAAGGGTATAATTTCCGTACAAAGAATTTATAGAAGGAATTCTGTGTGTTCATACGTATGAAATATATAACAGTTAGATCAGGAGATGCCATATGCTTGTTTACTATAGGAATGTAATATTATTTTTGGTTTTATGGAGTTCGGCCTTTTATGTGGCTTCTGCTCATGCGGGCACAGGGTGGGGGAGCGATACACGCATAAAAAAGGACATTTCATATGGCGTTGATCGCTTGCAAAAACTGGATATTTATTTACCTCTGGGAGCAAGAGCGAAGAAACGGCCAGTGCATATCTTTGTGCATGGTGGCGCGTGGAGAATAGGGGATAAGAAGCGCTTTTCTAAACATGCAAAACTGAATACAGATAACGGTATTATCTTTGTCTCTATTAATTACCGTTTGTCGCCAAAAGTTAAACATCCCGCGCATGTTGAGGATTGTGCACGTGCGGTGAAGTGGGTTTATGATAATATTGGCGCGTATGGTGGTGATATAAACAGAATTCATATTTCCGGCCATTCTGCGGGTGCACATCTTGTTGCCTTGTTGGGGACGCAGTCAAAATATCTTCGATCATATGGCTTACCACCCTCTATTTTGAAAATAGTGATCCCTGTTGATACGGCGAGTTTTGATTTCACAACCCCTCCGAAGGGCTCAGGCGCACGTTTTTTACCGCGTGTTATCGCCAAGACATTCGGGACAGGTGAGGTGCAGTTAAAGGCCGCTTCACCATTGTTTCATGTGAACAGCAAAAATGCACCGCGATTTATGATGTTTGTCACCTCGGAGCGCGCCGATGCCGTTGCCCAAACCACTGTGTTTAATAAGGCTTTGCTTGATGCGGGGACGCGTTCAACTATGCAAATTATACAAGGTCTTAGTCATAGTGAAATGAGCAAAGCCATGGCCAATCCAAAATCACCAATTGCACAAGGAATCTTAAAGGCCATCCTGAATTAAGTGTCTTTTCTGCTGTATTGATTTTATGCAGGTGGTGGGAAAAATAGAAACGTTACAAATGCGATTATAAACATAATAGCGATACTTACAGGAATGCAGAGAACTGCTGTCATCGTACTTGTCCCGCCATATCGCTTAACATATGCTAACACTTTTTCATGAGAATGAATTTTATCCAGTTTTCGGCTGCGTTGGATGATGTGTTCGAAATATAAATCTTGATAGGACATCCAAAGAAATAAACTGATAAAACCAGAAAAACTGGAAAGCTCATAATCAAAGTAGGTGTCCAATAGTGCGGCACCCAATATAAAAAGTATTAAAATCCCTAAGATATAATAGAGTTTCCGATATCCTGCCCATACGGGAAAGAGGAAAAAGGCAAAAATATTATAACGCCCTTTTATGGATTTTTTCGGCTCGCCCATAACCACAGATTCGTAATTTGATAACCGAAGTTCTCGATAAAAATCATACTTATTACCGATCAGCTGCTTAACATCCTCACGATCCAGAAAATCCGTCAAATCATGGATAGAGTTTATACCAAATTTTTTATATCTATTTTATGCATGTTTAAGCCGCTTTGCTGTTGCCCTTATGCGCATCAACCGCGTCGGTGCAACGATTGCAAAGCTCTGTATTGCTATCAACTTCCGGCAGAACTTTCCAACAACGGTCGCATTTAGAGCCTTCAGCTTTTTGGAATATAGCTTCTGCAAAGCACCCTGTTATGCCTATACCATACCCTCCTTCTTCAGGTGGTTCTTCATTCTTAATTTCTATACCTGAAGTAATGCTTACTTCTGCCATCATATCTTCAGTAGCTTGATACGATTGAGGTGAAATATATAAAATAGGCTTTGCTTCAAGTGACGAGCCGATTGTTTTATCTGCTCTTTTAGGTTCTAAAACAGCTAGAATAAAACGTCTGTAATCAATTATGGTTTTCCACTTATTTTCCAGAGCGTCATCTTTCCATTCCGCTGGAACGTCAGGATAATCACGTAAATGCACAGACGCTGCATCGTCGAATGCGCCCTCTGGTCTATGGCTCCATGCTTCCTCGGCGGTGAAACATAAAATCGGGGCGAGCCATGCACTTAAACAACTAAAGATCTCTGCCATTACTGTGCGGCATGCGCGACGTTCGAACATATCTGCGCGATCGCAATACAGGCGGTCTTTTCGGATATCGAAGTAAAATGCCGATAGCTCCTGATTACAGAAATCATGCAAACGTTTGGCGAGCTTGCCAAATTCATAATTCTCGATGCTTTCGCGGACAAATTCATCCATTTCGGCGAGGTTATGTAGCATATAACGCTCTAGCTCCGGCATGTCTTTATATTCCGAGCGGGGGATGCGCTCTTCATCGTTAAACCCTTCTAACGATCCAAGCAAGAAACGCAACGTATTACGAATACGGCGATAAAGGTCACTGGTGTTTTTCAATGTGTCCTTACCAATACGGATATCTTCTTGATAATCAGACAGCATCGTCCATAGGCGGATAATATCTGCGCCATATTGGTTCATCATTTTCAAAGGATCAACAACATTGCCAACGGATTTGGACATTTTATAGCCCTTATCATCCAGTACAAAGCCATGTGTCATTACGTTTTTATAAGGCGCATGTCCCGTTGTACCAATGCTTTCCAACAAGGAGGAGTGGAACCAGCCACGATGTTGGTCAGAGCCTTCGAGGTAGAGGTCAATTTTATCCACGCCCTCATAGCACGGCCATGTTTGCGTATCACCCACGACAAATTTATGGGTAGAGCCAGATTCAAACCAGACATCAACAATGTCAAAAATCTGAGTGTAATCCTTGGCGTTGTATTTATCGCCAAGGAAGCGTTGCGCCGCACCGTCTTTCCACCATGCATCCGCACCTTCAAGCTCAAATGCCTCGGTGATACGTGTGAAGATGTCTTCATCAATGAGAACCTCATTCGTTTCCTTGTTCAGGAACAGAGCAATAGGCACGCCCCATGCACGTTGACGTGAGATACACCAATCAGGGCGACTTTCGATCATCGCATTGATACGTGTTTCACCTTTTGCGGGGTACCAGTTGGTGTCCTTGATGGCTTGTAGTGCTTTTTCGCGAATTTTTTCACCGTCATCCATGGCAATGAACCATTGCGGACTGGCGGAGCGGAAAATGATTGGGGCTTTTGAACGCCAGCTATGCGGGTATTCATGCTTGATCGTTTTCTTGCCGAGCAATTTACCGGCATTTGTAAGTTCACGTAAAACGGCGAAATTCCCATCGCCAAGCTTGCCCTTTTGGGTATAGATTTCTAGTCCTGCGAACAGGCCGACATGCTCACGGAATTTCCCATCATCGGTGACGTTGTCTGTGATTTCTATTTGTTCTTCGGGCTGTGGCGATTCTAACATTGTTTCATTACGTCCATCCATATCGGACACCGACACAGACATTTGAGCTTGAATGTTATGTTGTTTAACAAGATTAAAGTCATCCTCACCATGATCGGCGGCGATATGAACAAAACCGGTTCCTGCATCATCGGTGACATAATCACCTTGCAGCATCGGCACGTTAAATTCATTATAATGCGCATCAAGGTCGGCAAGTGGATGCTTACATATTGTAGTTGACAGTGCATCGCCAGAAAATATGCCAAGGCATTCAAATTCTGTCACTTTGCCTTGTGCCATAACGTCATCGGCTTGAGATGTTGCCATGACCAGTTTTGCACCGACTTCGACAGGGCTATCCTCGGCAACGGCTTTGATTGTATAAACGCCATATTCAACATTTGCGCCAAACGCAAGTGCGCGGTTTGATGGGATTGTCCACGGCGTGGTTGTCCATATGACGATGTCTGCTCCATCAAGCCATGTTTCTAAATTTGGATAGGATTCAGTTTGTGATTCAATATGTTCCCAATGAAAGTCTGTTTGTACAACAGGGAAACGCACCCAGATCGTTACGGATTTATGCTCTTTATATTCAACTTCGGCCTCGGCGAGAGAGGTTTTTTCCACCACTGACCACATAACGATTTTCTTGCCTCTATAGAGGGAGCCGTTTGCTGCGAATTTATGGATTTCACGCGCGATCTTACTTTCCGCGCGGTTGGTCAGTGTAAGGTATGGATTTGCCCAATCACCACTAACGCCTAAGCGTTGAAATTGCTCGCTCTGAACATCAACCCATTCACGGGCGAATTGGCGGCATTCTTCGCGGAATTCAAGGATATCAACGTCGTCTTTATCTTTGCCCGCATTTCTGTATTTTTCCTCTATTTTCCATTCGATCGGCAAGCCGTGGCAATCCCAACCCGGAACATAAGGCGCGTCTTTACCATCCATTGTGTGTGATCGAACAATTACGTCTTTCAGGATTTTATTAACCGCGTGTCCCATATGGATATTTCCATTGGCATATGGTGGGCCATCATGCAGGATAAATTTCGGCTGTCCTTCGCCTTTGTTACGAAGTTGCGCATAGAGGTCAATCTCATCCCATTTAGCCATAATTTCAGGCTCTTTCTTCGCCAGGCCACCACGCATGGGAAAATCTGTCTTTGGTAGGAATACTGTGTCTCTATAATCGTCTTTTTTATCTTGGGTCATTATCTTTGTCTTTACGCGCGTTCGTTTCTGCGAAAGCACTATGGCGATAATCACGCGAAGAATCAAGCATGTGCTTATAAAGTGCGATTGAAAAAAAAAAGCAAGAGCTGCGTAAACAGACTCTTGCTATAAAGTGAATTATCAAATGATAAGAGGGTGTAAGTATCTTTGATAATCTGGGGTGTAAATAATGAAGCGACTTGTAGAGTATGTTTTCAGAGAAAAGAAGTGCAGTTTTTGCATTGCTGCCATGCACAATATATGCGGAGTTTAAATGCCCAATAACCAAATCATCGCTGGGATGTAAATCAGGGCGAATATCGTGCCAATTAAAATCGTCGTTGCGGCTTTTTCTGGGTCTAAATTCATCTGAGTTGCAAAYGTTGCGATGTTTGCCGCGGGCGGTACAATAGCCATCATCATAACCAGATGGTRCAAATCCGTGGATAGCCATTTGAATATGTGCTGATCCAGTAGMACAAATSCAAAAGACAGTGCAGGCCACATAATGAATTTTCCTGYAAAGACAAGAGCAATAAATCGTGGGCCGAAYACRAGTCGYTTAATATCGGACAGCGATGCCCCCACGATCATCATGCCGACAATAACATATGCMCCTTTGAAATGTGTCCAGTATGTCCAGAATAATTCCGGYAGTTCKATRGCCATRTAATTGACAGAAAATCCGGCGATCATCGCATATATTGTTGGRAATTTGAGAAGTTTMATGACGCTTTGCYGRACATTAAACGCGCCGCGTGCGGCAATATAATATCCAACGGTGGCTTCATAGARTAATCCACCAAGCATCATAAAAACATAAATTGCGACAAGRTCTTTTTCGAAAAATAAMAAAACAAGTGGCAGGCCRAAATATCCTGTGTTTCCCATCGACGTRCACATCGAKAGTAAATTCGCTTGGTTATCTTTATAAACTTTTTTTCCAATAGCCAAAAAAGCAACACCAGTCAGAGTGCTTACAATGAAGATAAAAACCGGTAGTACAATGTAAGAAGGTTGGAAGTCGAGATCCGCCACAAATCCAAAGACAACAATGGGCATGAAGATATATATAGCAAGTGTACCAAGGCTTCGACGGTCTACTTTTAATACGCGTCCAGCGAAGTATCCCAATCCAATAAGAAAATAGAGGGGAAGTAAATTGATAAACAGGGATAAGAAAATACTCATACAATATCTTTCAGGATATCTTTGGCTTGTGCACAATCTTTTTCCATTTGAATGATTAAATTATCAAGAGAATTAAATTTTGCTTCACTGCGTAGACGTTTGATCGGGCGTACGCATAGTGTTTTTCCGTATATTTCTTGGTCAAAATCAAAAATAAATGTTTCGACTTGCGCTATGGGAACCTCAAACATGGGTCTTATCCCTATGTTGGCGGCACCCGTCATCCAAGTGTTTTCACCCTTTATACGCGTCAGGCAGGCATAAATACCATAGGCAGGGTGGACGATGTTATTCAGCTTCATATTTGCGGTAGGATAGCCCAGCTCGCGTCCGCGTTGATCACCCTTAAAGATTTCACCACGTATTTCCCAATCCCACCCAAGGATCGCATTGGCTTCTTCAATCTTTCCATGACGCAAGAGCTGTCGCACATGCGATGAAGATAAATTGCAGTTATTTTCACCTTTCACCTCGCTAATGATAGTAACGGGTAGCCCCGCAGCCTTGATTGTTTGAGGTGTCCCTTTGCGTAGTTGGCCAAACTTAAAATCATGTCCGACAATAACGTGTGATGCATTGAGGCCGCCGATCAGGATGTTTTGGATAAAATCCTGTGCAGATTGGCTGGCGAAATCCCAATCAAAGGGCAGCGAAAAAACATAATCGACATTGTGTAAAGCCAAGCGTTCAGCTTTTAAGTCTTGCGGAGTTATACGGCATGGTGGCTCGTCGGGGCGGAAAAGTTGCCTTGGATGTGGCTCAAATGTAAGAACAGCCAAGGGCTTTTGTGATTCTTTTGCGATCATATGCGCTTTGTCGATTAACGCCTGATGTCCCTTATGCACACCATCGAAATTTCCGATGATGACGACACATCCTTGTGCATTAAAGGGGATATTTTCATATGTATCAAAGAGCTGCATATTATTTATGGATATCTATGTTTAAATTTTTGTACGTCTTATTTATATACACATTAATTTATTTTGTTACTCAAACTTTTTTCTTGGTAATGTAACTTTGTGTTCATATCATGCGAAAGATGAAATAACTCTATTATATATAGGATTGTTTCTTGATATTGATGAGTAGAGTTAAATTTTAAACAAATGGATTAGAAGGAATAAAGCTATGACAACTAAGAAAACTTTAAATACATTATTGGCAGGTGCTGTTGCCGTTACTGCCCTAGGTTCAATGGCAACGTCTGCGCATGCGATGAAGGACGGTCAAGAGAAATGCTATGGCGTCGTTAAGGCTGGTATGAATGGTTGTGGTGCTGCTGATAAGTCACATAGCTGTGCTGGTCAAGCCACAGTTGATGGTGCTGCTGCTGAATGGGTCGCTGTTCCGACAGGTACATGTGAAAAATTAGTTGGTGGATCTCTAGAATTCCATGCAGCTGATGACATGAAAAAAGCACATTAAGTATTACTATGAATAAGCTCGTTACAAATCATGAGGTGTCGCGGGCTGTTCCTTTAAGCTCATCGGATTTGTCAGTAGATGATCCGGTGGGTATTGGGCTTAGATCACCTCATTATCAAGAAATTATAGATCAGCCACCGAAAATAGGTTGGCTTGAAGTTCACCCCGAGAATTATTTTGGCGGCGGTATGCATCGTCACTATTTAAAACAAATTAGACAGGATTTTCCGATCAGCATGCACGGCGTTGGTTTGTCTCTTGGCTCGGATCAGGCCGTTGATGAAAATCACTTGCGTCAGTTTAAAGAGTTGATTGATATATTTGAGCCTTTCGTTGTTTCAGACCATGTATCATGGAGCGCAAGTGGTAATGCGCATTTGAATGACTTGCTGCCCTTGCCCTATACGCAGGAAACGCTTAACCGCTTATGCGACAATATTGACCGGACGCAAAGTTATTTCGGACGGCAAATTCTGGTTGAAAATCCGTCCACTTATCTTGCCTTTAATGATAATGAAATGCCGGAATATGAATTGCTGAATGCGCTGTGCGAGAAAACAGGGTGCGGTGTGTTGCTGGATATCAATAATATTTATGTACAGAGCCATAATCACGGTATCGATCCGATTGAATATATTGATAATGTAAAGCCTGAGAATGTGGGTGAAATGCATTTGGCTGGTCATATCGTAAAAAAAGCAGGTGAGCATACAATTCTGGTTGATAGTCATAACCAATTGGTGCGCAATGAGGTGTGGGACTTGTATGAATATGCAGTGAAGCGCATAGGCTCTATCCCGACTTTGATCGAATGGGATCAGGATTTTCCGCCCCTAGAAACTTTAGTTGAAGAAGCAGGCCGCGCGCGCAGCATTATTGAGCGCGTCACCGCCGGAAAGCAGAGCCATGAAGCTGGCTAAATTCCAAAAGAAATTCAAGGAGACAATGTTTCGTCCTGTGCGCGAGATACAAGATTGTGAGCATGATTTTAAAGCTCTATTTTCTGAAGGTGATATCCCTTTGGATGAGCGGTTAAAAGTGTATCACAATAATGTTGTGGGCAGTTTGTCCGAGGTTCTGCGCGCGACGTTTCCTTTGCTGGAGAATTTGGTTGGCGCAGATTTTTTAAAATCTATGGCGCGAGAGTTTATTTTTGGAAACCCTCCAACCAGTGGATGTTTGCATGAATATGGTGAAGGGTTTGATGGTTTTATCAAGACCTATGAGCCGGCAAAATCCTTGCCTTATTTACCAGATGTAGCGACATTGGAACTTGCGCTAAATACTGCATATTACGCGTCCGATGATGTTACGCTTGCTCCTGATTATCTGGCGCAGGTGCAGCCAGAGTCGTTAAGTGAAGTGGTTTTAAAATTGCGCTCTTCTGCAACACTTATATCCTCACGATACCCATTGGAACAAATACGGACTTTCTGTCTGGATGCGGATAATAATCCTGCTCCTGATCTGACGAAAAATTGTACGTGCCGTCTTCTTATTGTGCGCCCTGATTTGGAGGTGAATATCATTTCTTTACCAGAGGATGAGTTCGAGATTCTGCTCTTGCTGCACAATAAAGTACCCCTAGGTGAGGCGGTTGAAAAAGTTATGACGGCGTTCCCGGCTTTTGATTTCACGGCCTTCTTGCAAAAGCATACGACATTAGAGAGTTTTTCTTCTTTATAAGCTCTGTTGTCTTATGGTGTGTTTTATTTCACAATGCGCCCATGAACGATGCGCCACAAAAACCTATAGCCGATATTGTCCCTAAAACCCGATCCGCTATTTTTGCAGGGTATACGGCGATCTTTATCGTCACGATCTTGATTGTTATTAAGAGCTATGCGTATTACGAGAGCGGTGCGGTTAGTATTTTGTCATCCTTGATTGACTCTGTTTTAGATTCGCTTGTGTCCGTTATGGCTTTGAGCAGTATTTATTATGCGCGTAGACCCGCCGATGCTGATCATCGCTGGGGGCATGGAAAGATGGAGGCTGTTTCGGCCTTGTTTCAATCGGCGATTATTGTTGGCGGTGGCGTGTTCCTTGTATTTGAGGCGGTTGACAGTATTGTGCATCCGGATGTGGTTACGCATCATATGATCGGGATCTATGTGATGGGGGTTTCTATTGTTTTGTCTGGATGGCTTGTATTCATTCAACGTCGCGCATTACAGCATTCAGGATCGCTCGCGGTGGAGGCCGATAGCGTCCATTACGGCAGTGATATTTTGATTAATACAGGGACATTAATCGTTTTGGTGGTAGGATTTTATGGCGCGCCTCTTTGGCTTGACGGGCTGTTTGCGATGGGGGTTGCGGGCTTTATGGTTTATTTGGCGCGGGGAATTGCGGTTAAGTCTTTGGATATGCTGTTGGATCGGGAGCTATCCGATGATGATCGCACAAAAATCATTGGAATTATTGAATCTCATGATGGTGTTGCGGGGTGGCATGATTTACGGACACATCGTAATGGTACGGATTATGTGATGTCGTTTGATATTGAGGTCGACCCTGAGATGACATTATGGTCAGCGCACGAGATTGCAAAAGACTTGGAGAAGGGGATTATGCAGCTATATCCTGCGGCTGAGGTACTTATTCATATTGATCCCGAAGGCTATACCGAGGATGCCCGTCACCGTGTTAAAGGCGTGCATATTTAGTCATTATAGGATGCCCATTTATCCTTATAGCCCAGAATTGGGCGCTCTATATATTCGTAGCTGATCCATGAAAGTATAATGGTTACAGGTGTAGCATAGGCAAAAAATAGGGCTTGTCGTGGCCAAAAGCTATAACTCTCTATGGGTATAAGGTTTAGATTGTAAATCAGTATAATCACGAACCAGTGATACACGTACATGCCGTAACTTATCTTTCCCATGAACGTAAGGACAGGCGAGGATAGAACCCGTTGGAGCATATGATTTTGGGGTAGTAGGAATGTTAGCAGGATAATCGGCACAAAGATAAGGAACAGCGAAGGTAGCCCGAACATCAAAATCAGCGGCGTTTTCCCGCTAAAGCTGCCATTGATATAGGCAAGGGCAGCAATAATAACGCATCCGATAGCTAAAACGCATAGAGATTTTGATACATTGAAATATTGAAGACCTTTTTCCTTGATGATGATGGCGAGCAATGCTCCGACCAGTAGGCTATCTCCACGTGTGATGGTAATGTGATAGATATAGTCGTGATGATCGAACCAGACAAAGGCAATACGGAAAATAATCGTGGCAATGATTGTGAAAATACAGACATGCTTTGCCATGTTGTATTTGCTAGAGAGCATGAATAATGCGGGCCAAATGAGGTAGAATTGTTCTTCCACAGCGAGAGACCAAAGGTGGCGCAGAGCATAGGGCCTGTCAAACCCTGCCCATTCATCCCAATTGCCGACATACAGGACATACATTATGTCTGCCCCGCCTAAATGCTCCATATTTCCGAGTAGATAAGTAATGGAAAAATAGAGAAAGAGCACAAAGTAATATAAAGGAAAAATCCTAAGCGTTCGGCGGATRTARAATTTCCGYAGRCAGTTYTTYCTTTCAGAGGTGTCGAGCAATATTCCGGTAATYARAAAYCCTGAYAGGATAAARAATAAATCAACRCCAAYCCAGCCAACRCCCATAACTTTGAGRTGRAAGGATTGGTAGAGCGTTTCTGCAGGCGCACCAACRGCTGCGATCATGGCGCAATGTGCAATAAGAACACCAAGAACGGCAAGCGCYCGTAAGCCATTTAAC
Organism: Zetaproteobacteria bacterium; assembly: GCA_002747015.1. Next base: position 118,090 of record NVXI01000003.1, on the reverse strand, counting down.
GCAGGGTAATGATGTCCGACAATAAGGTCTKKKRCGYGTGTATTCATGCCAATAKCCGTAGACTATTTCGCATAAGCGGTCAAATAATTTGCCTGAGTTTGCTTGATATTATCGCGCGGCTGCAACGATTGTTGTTGGCTKGTCTTGYGTTGTGTGGAGCCACCAAGCCTCRCGATTAATTGAGAAAATCGGTTTGTAGTGCGCAATGTTATCAGCGCGGCGCACATCCTTGATCTGGTTATCCAAAATAATGGCACCTTTTTCRGAGTACACAACCAAAATAGCATGTGGCATATTTTTCTTYTGATCTTGCACAATGGCGATRCGCATACGGTTYTCAGGGACACCAAGGGCGCGCAGGGCAACATATTTMGCAATSGCAAAGTCCTCGCAGTCGCCGCCGCGTGTCATAAATTCTAGAGGCGTCGCCCAATAATCTGATTTCCCCCAGTTTTTGTTGTCTTCGATATATTTCTGGCGGTTCATCATGGTATTTACTTGTTTGGACATGGCGTAAATGGAGGGGGAACTATATTTTGATAGTTCAGTGTGCAGATCCTGAACAATACGCTTTGAGCTAGATTTATCTAGGCTTGCATCAAGGCGCTTGAACATGCTTGTCCATTTTTTGAATGCTTTAAGGTTGGTTGAACGTTTTTCTTTAGCTCCAAAAAGATTAGGATATTGACTGATTTTTGGGAATTTTACACTGCCAGAAGAGGCCAGTTTCATGCGGGCAGGAACATCTTTAATCGTAGCGGCCTTAGACTTCTTTGTCATGCCGCCCAATGATGCGATGCACAAGACGACGGTTACTGCCGTTCGCATAATATTTTGACGAAATAGTAGGCGTGTGAGCTGATATTTTGTGATTTGGCTTTGTTCTATAAATATCTGGCCCAGAGGCCTTTGCGTTTCTTTTTGTCTTTGTAATGCATGTTTAAGCTCTGCTGGCGAAATATATCCTTTTAAAACAAGTGTTTCCCCAATTTTATTACGTCGCAATGCATTTTTTATCGCTCTTAAAACACCCGTTTGTGTCGTATTTTTGTTGTAACTCATATTTTTAACCCTAATATTGCATAGATTATCTATGTGAATTCGTGCCTTTTACCCCGTTTATATGTTTCTATTAGACACGAGAAAGATTGACGAATTCCTAACAAAAGCTCATAAAAGTGAATATTCTTTAATAAAAGCACTGGATTTCCAAAATATGTCGTGTAAAAGCCAAAATGCCATAGATATTGTCAACGCGATGAAAGGCATAAGTGTTCTTATTGTTGGTGATATTATGCTGGATCGTTTCATATATGGAAACGTGGATCGTATATCACCAGAAAGCCCTATACCTGTTTTATCAGTGATGCGTGAAAACATGATGCTTGGTGGTGCGGGGAACACGCTTTCAAATCTTATTCATCTAGGGTGTAACGGTAAAATTTTATCTGTTATTGGCGATGATGAGGATGGTAAAAAGATCAAAGATTTGGCGCAGAATCAGGGGCTGGATGTTTCAGGCTTAATTCAGTCGGAAGATCGTTTCTCTATTGTGAAAACACGGTTTTTGGCAGGGCATCAGCAGCTTCTTCGAACTGATTTCGAGCGAATAGAAGATATTTCAGACGTTTTGGTCAACCAATTACTGGAAAAATCGGATGTGTTTCTTGATGATGTGAATGTTATGATTCTATCGGATTACGGCAAAGGAGTTCTAACGCCGAAACTATTGAAATCTTTGATTGCTTTGGCAAAGGATAAAAATGTTACCGTCTTGGTTGATCCTAAAGGCACTGATTATAGTATTTATTCAGGCGCGGATATTGTGACGCCGAATAAAAAGGAGCTTTCTGAAGCCACGGGCGGGTTGCCTGTAGGGACAGATGATCAGGTTGTGAAGGCAGCACGGAATCTGATTAATGAGAGTGGTATTAATGCCGTTATTGCGACGCGTTCCAAGGATGGGATGAGTATTGTCTCTTGTGATAGCGTAACGCATGTTAGAAGTGCTTCTGATATTGAGGTTTTTGATGTTTCGGGAGCGGGGGATACTGTTATTGCAACAATCGCGGCTTCTTTGGCGACGGGCGCAGATATTATTGCTGCGGCCTTTTTGGCGAATATTGCAGGTAGTATTGTTGTGGCAAAGGTTGGTACTGCACCAATTCGCGCGCAAGAGCTACTGGAGGTTTTGCGCCAGAATGATTCTTCTTCAACGCGGATTGAGCGTGCGCGCCAAGCACCGATTCTAAACCATGATGAGGCGCGCGAAGAAATTTTGCGTTGGAAAGCGCGTGGTCTTAAAATTGGGTTTACCAATGGATGTTTTGACATTGTTCATTTTGGCCATGTCACATATTTGAATGATGCACGGCGTAAGTGCGATCGTTTGATCGTTGGTTTAAATAGTGATTCATCTGTGCGTATTCTAAAGGGTGAGGAGCGTCCAATCCATGACGAGAATTCTCGCGCAGCAGTACTGGCGGCATTGGGATCTGTTGATATGGTCGTTCTTTTTGGTGCGCAAGAAGCCACGCAGGATAATACTGCTTGTGATTTACTGGATGTATTGCAACCTGATATTTATTTCAAGGGCGGCGATTACACAATTGCCCAGATACCAGAAGCACCAACAGTGCAAAAACATGGCGGTATTGTTGATGTTATGCCTGTTTATGATGGGCATAGTACGACCAACTCTATTCAGAAAATGCAGGGTTGATATTATCTGATGCATAGGTGTATCGCTTAATATTCACAGATATTTATAATGCTAAATGTTAGTTCTGCTTGACAAAAACTCCTTAATTGAGAATGATTATCAATATCAGTTCTAATCGATTAATGTGGAGTGTTGTGTATGTTGGCAGATTTTTTATCTTTAGAAATGTTTTATGGTCGAGTGGGGGCAGTGTTCTCTATTGAAGAAATCCTAGAACGTTATGGTGAGAAATGTGTGCGCTCTGCAATAAATGAAGGGTATTTGGTTAAGCGGACGATATGTATTGGGCCTGATTGTGGACGTGATTTATGTTGGTTATCTGATATGGGGCGACACATGGCGATGTAATATATGGCGATGTGTTCGTGTGTAAAATGGATTAAGGCTGTACGTGCTCGTAAAGAATTGCTAGAATCTCTGAAGCTTCTAAGAAAAGCTCATCTTTTTTTTGCAGGGTTTAATAATATGCGTTCTTTCTTTTCTGTTTCAATATGTTGTTCAGCTCTAATTCTATTGGGATGCCAAGTGGGTTCTCCTAGTCCAATGGGGCGTGGTTATAGCTCTTATGATAAGGAATTTAAGTCTGCTCCTGGTTCAGTGGCACGTGACATTGGCTATGATTATAGTAAAGATCATAATCAAGCGGTCATTGAGGATATGCGTTATGCGGTGCGGGATTTGGTTGGAAAAATGGACGGTAAGCTTTCGTTCAGTGTTGATGAATTATATTTAGTAAACCCCAGTAATACCGCGTTTTATAATAGTTTTGATCATCTCCTGCGCGAAGAAATGACGCAACAGGGCTATCTACTGACGCATAGTGATGTGAGCGATAGTGTGCGCGTTGATTTTGTTGCAAAGCATGCTGTGCGGTGTGACCGTGAAACGAGTGATAGCGCGTATAAACGCATGTATCTTGCTTTGGCTATTAACACGGTAGAAGGCATTCCATCGGATATTGTCGGCGGATTTTATGAAGTGCCAACTTATGGGTATATAAATAAAAACAATGTAAAGATAGATGTTCCAACATCTTGTGACTCTGATTTATCTGACTCTGAAATTTCTGGGGAGTGATTGAGGAATGTCAGGAAAGTATGTTCGTTATTTTACTCTCTTAATGATTTTACCTGTTTTGGCCGCCTGCGGTGAAATTCTTACATACAAAGTTGTGACTGCTGGGTTATCTGCTGCGTCATATGGTGTATTTTCTAGGCCTGATGTTAATTTGAAAGAAAAGAATTATGCTGCGGCCGATTTTATGGTTGGACAGATGCAAGGGCGTGTGAAGCCTGGGCATGTTATTCTGGCAAAGCCATTGGAAGAGACGGATCATGCGGGGATATCCTCTCCTTTAGGGGCATTTATTCCTGAAGGGATAGGGTTGCGTTTGATTGATTTGGGTTATCACGTGCAATTGCACGAGGTTGCGAGAAGTGGAAATTCTGGCCTGTATCCGCCACCGCCAAAAGGCACAAGAGTTGACTTTATCTTGAAGGGAACTTATTTGCCAAATAGTAAGGATGTGGATGTGTTTTTGCGGATGATCGATGCCAATTCTGGCGTTGTGGTTGCAAGTTTTGATTATTCATTGCTGCTTTCCAGAGAGGTGCGGGAGCTATCTCAAACGAAAACAAAGATATTTCGTGTATCTAAATAAATTATCGTGACATTAGGACATAAAAGAAGTGATAGCTATTATCGCTGGAGCATTGAACGCAGCCCTGAACGGATGGTTTGATTGAGAATGTTGTGTCTGTAACTGTGTTGGGTGATGAGGGGAATTGGGTCGTGTTGTCGAAACGTTGCGCCGCGCCGCCATGAATGCATGTGCTACTGTCTGTGGGTTGCGTTGCATCATAGCCAATTATGTTGTTTATGCGTTCGCAAAATGCTTGCGTGATATTTGGTAATACTACAATTAACTCCGCACGATCAGAGCCTACGTGCGGCAATGCTGTATGGCCGTAAAATTCCCATGCACTACCATCATTAATGCCTTTGGGAGGTGTCCTGTAATATGCCGCTCCACCAATGCGGTCGAACATTTGATCGCTTTTATCACTATCAGCACCAAGGTCTCCATAATCGCTATGCGCGTTGGGGTGGGAAAAGCGTATATCGTTTTCACTATAACCGTTTTGCATGATGAAATTAACGCCGCGTTCCAATTCGGCGGCATAGCGTTGAATCTCTGAAACTCGTAGAATAAGGGTCTCTTTGTCAATGTGCCCACTTTGCTGTGATGTGCCTTGTATCGCGACTGTTAATGCGCCTATCAGCGCCACGGCCAATAAAATGATAAACAGAACATTCCCGCTTTGATATTGGTTTTTGTGGTTTGTGCTATGTGGCATGTTTTCTTATTGATACGCGTGTGGAGCAATGGGGATGCAATCATTCAGGACGCGACATGCATCATTTGCTGTGATTTTAGTATAACCGTGTAAACGTCCGCGAAAAATCCATCCTTGTTTTGTTTGTAGGGGTGCGATTGTGCTGCGCCCATGGCGTAAATCCGACGGTAGTTTATTTAAGCTTGCAATAATGGCCTTATCTGTTCGATCACGGCTTGTAAATGCTCCGATTTGAATGGCCCATGTTCCACTTTGTGTTTTGGGTGTTTTTGGAATACTGGCCATTTTAATTGGTTGTGCATTGCTTGCGTCAAAAATGTAAGAAGGAATGCGCTCGTTCATATGTGCGGAAATGGCAATCAATCCTGTTTCTATACGGTTGCGTACGGCAATGTCGTAATCACCCTGACCGATCATGCGATTGAACATAGAGTTCTCATACATAGAGCTTAGCATTGCCCAACGTGAAATATTGACGCGACCGATGTACCTTTCTGTTTTAAGTGCTTGGGGGAGTGGTGTGGAATTTAGTGCAGGGGTTAAGCTTGCAACTGTAATAGCAATATCAGGTTTTTTGTGCGGAATAGGGGGGGCGTTTTTAGCAATTCGCATTGCCCCAATTCTTGTAAAAGCATTGTCTAGAAGTTTTTTCATTTGTGCGTTGCGTGATTTTCCGGTCTTGCCACCGAAAACAACACCAATAAGGCGGCGGTCATTTCGTACCGCAGAGGCGACAAGGTTAAAACCAGATTGTCGTATATAGCCAGTTTTCAGGCCGTCCATGCCGGTATATGTGTCCATTAACCTGTTATGGCTGCGATATGTTTTGCCCTGATAGGTGAAACTTTTCTTTGAAAAATAGTGGTAATGTTTTTTATATTTGGTTACAAGAATGCGCCCTAAGCGTGCCATATCGCGCGCGGTACTGACTTGGCGTGGATCGTGTAGGCCAGATGCGTTTTTGAACCGAGTTTTTTTCATACCGAGCGTGCGCGCTTTTTTTGTCATCATCCGGGCAAAGTTTTTTTCTGTACCTCCTAACTTTTCTGCGATGGCGACTGCAATGTCATTCGCAGACTTTGTTGATAGGGCGTAAATGGCGTCTTTGACTTTGATGGTTGATCCCGGCTTTAGTCCCAGTTTACTAGGGATCATGTTTGCTGCATGCTGCGATATACGAATACGACTATGTAGGCGTATGGCACCATGATCAAGTGCATCAAAAACCATGAGAAGGGTCATCATTTTTGTTAATGATGCGGGGTGTAAGATTTTTTCTGAATTCTCTCGATGTAGAATCAGGCCAGTATCAGCATCCATCACAAATGCAGCATACTTTTCATTGCTCGTACTTTGTTTAGCGTAGCTGTTTGTAGAAATACAGGTGAGTAGAAGGCAGAAAAATATGAATACATATGCACGCAGCGCCGTTACCGAGGATATTTTTTTTTGTTGAGAATTTTTTTGGTTTTCTTTCAACATTAAAAAATCCAGTAGCTTAAGGAGGGTGAGTAAAAGCACAGAAAAACCCGTGCTGCATATAAAAACATAGTACTCTATTTGATGTGTTTTGTCCAATTAATGTCATGTGAGTCATCGTATTGTGCACCGCACAAAAATGCTTGACGTGATATTGGGAAAGGCATAAGCTATATTCTGTATTGTGCGATGCAAAAACATTTGATATGTTTAATCTTAAGTTTAGTTAAATTTGAGAGTACAGTCGCGGTTATAAAATTTATGGAGATAATTATGAGCAAACCAGCAACACAGTTTGATAAAATTCTTAAGGATACACAAAGTTTTGGAACGCAGTATTCTGATGCCTACACAAAATCAGGTGAGATATTCATGAAAGGCATGGGGGATATGGTTTCTACGATGGTGTCTTTGGCGCAGAGTTCTGCGGAAAAACGGGCCACGTTTACAAAGCAGGTTATGAGCAGCAAAACAATGAATGAGTTTGCTGAAGTGCAAGGTAAATTTGCTAAAGAAAACTTTGATGATTTCATGGTTGGAGCAAATAAAATTTCTAAAATGGGCGCGAAGGTATTGACTGAAAGTTCCGAGCCAGTAAGTAAGGAAGTTAAAAAAGTTGTTCAAAAAGCAACAAAATCTAAGGCTGCTTAAGTTCTGTAGGTTAGAGAATTGATATAAAAAAAAGCCTCGGCAGATTGCTGAGGCTTTTTTTTATATGTATTGATTTCTTTTATCCTGCGTCTCGCAGGGCAACTGTGTTGTCTGTGAGTTCATTGCACTGGTTAACAGAAAACTCTACCATTGCGCCGGCAACGTCAACGTTGGTAATACTTTCGAGACCCCATTCTCCACCAAAATTGGGTGAAGTATTGATTTCAATGACAAGAGGACCAGAATTGGAACGAATAAGGTCAACACCTGCGATGTTGATACCAATTGCAGCCGTTGCTTTTAATACTATTTTTTGTTCTTCTGTGCTTAATGTTACGACTTTACTTTGGCCACCAAGTGCAATATTTGCTCTAAAGTCTCCATCGCTTGATTTTCTTTCCATGCTGGCAACGATTTCATTTCCAATGACAAATGCACGAATGTCAGAACCAGAAGATTCTTCGATAAATTTTTGTACAATGAGTGGTGTAGATAATTTTTTGAATGTTTTCAGTAGGTTGACGGCATGCTTCATGTCATCGGCTAAGAATACGCCAACACCTTCTGTACCTTCAATTAGTTTAATGACCAGAGGGACGCCGCCAACTGTTTTGATAATATTGGCAAAGTCTTCCTTGGAATAGGCAAATCCCGTTGTAGGAAATGGAACATTCTCTTGCAGTAGGCGTTGGGTGCAGCGCAGTTTATCGCGTCCCAGCTTTAATGCATATGATGTATCTGATGTGAAGATATGCATTGCTTGAAATTGGCGTAATATAGCCAGACCGTATTCTGTGTGTGGTGTATCAATTCGTGGAATGATAAGGTCAAAATCTTTGCTGATTGGTTTGCCTTCGTAATAAATTTCAGGGGCATCAAAGCAAACACTCAAACTACATTTCATTATGTTCAGCAACTTTACATTGTGTCCGCGTTGCTCTGCTGCTTCGACAAGTCTGTTGTCTTCTTCTTCGTTTCCTGTTGTTAAGATCCCAATTCTCATACGCATGATTAATCTCCCTTGTTATTTTTGTTGCACATAAAATCCCTCGATCCTACCTTTCAGTGAGATCAATGTGATATAAGTACATGGATTAATGTAATTTCTGTATTATATGAGGTATAATTCAAAAATGCAAATCCGTTAACGAATTTTAAACTAATTAGGCTATATTATGTATCAAATACTGCGTTATTTATAACTTTTTACCCCTTGCATGGCCGTCCGGCGTGTTGAATTTATACAAAAAAATGGTGTTATATTATGTGTCGATGGATTGCGTATAGTGGTCAACCTATCTTTATTGAGCAACTTATTACTTTGCCAGAGCACTCTTTGGTTGAGCAGAGTATGCATACGGAAATGAATTTTCGTCATGATGGTAGTTTGATGAGTACGAATGGTGATGGTTTTGGCATAGGGTGGTATTCAGAGCGTCCGACGCCAGGGCTGTATAAAGATGATAGGCCTGCATGGAGTAATAATAACCTTCGTGAACTATGTCGCCAGATTCGCGCTAGAATTTTCTTTGCACATGTCCGTGCAACGACAACCGGATCGGTGCAGCGTGCAAACTGCCATCCATTCAAGTATAAAAACTGGCTATTTCAGCATAATGGTGATGTGAGTGAGTTTAAAAAAATACGTCGTGACTTGCAGATGGATATTGCGCCAGAATTATTCCCTGAGTTACAAGGAACAACAGACAGTGAGACATTCTTTTTATTGGCTCTGACTTATGGATTGCAAAATCATCCACGTTTAGCCTTGCAAAAAATGGTTAAACGTGTGGAGAAGGCGTTGGTGGATAATGGCGTGGACGATGGGCGTTTGAATTTGTCTTGTGCGATTAGCAATGGGCAGACGGTCTATACTTTACGTTATGCGCACAATGTAAGAAGTAAAACACAATTTTATTCTTCTAAATCCGGCTGGATTCATGATGCTGATAAAAGTGTTGATAGAACGGCATATTTTGCAGAGGACAACATCGTTGTGGTTTCAGAGCCTCTAGATAATTACAGCGATAAGTGGACTGAAATTCCAGATAACTCCTTTGCCACTATTTTTCAAAGTGAAGTTAAAATTGAAAAATTTATGGATTAGGGCACGATTGGGTTTGCGTATTTTATAGTCTGTCAGTATAAAATATTATATGACCTTATCCTATGAAAATGCTGTCAACGATATTATCAGGGTGGGAAACCGTCTTGATCGAATGCAACTTGCTCCCGCGACAAGCGGTAATTACTCTATGCGTGTGGGCGGTGATGAAATGGCCATTACCGTTTCAGGTGCTCATAAAGGGCAATTACACTCAGATCAGATCATGCGTGCAAAGTTGGATGGCACACCATTAGAAGATAAAAAACCATCGGCAGAAACCTTGCTTCATTCAGTTTTGTATCAGTTATATCCTGATGTTAATGCGGTTTTACATACGCATTCTGTTGCATGTAGTGTGTTGACGCGCCTGATGCCACAGGATAAGTTTTTGGTATTATCAGGCTATGAAATGTTGAAAGCTTACTCTGGTGTGGAAACACATGACACATCTGTACGCTTACCGATTTTTGAGAATACGCAGGATATGGTTGAACTTAGTGCGCGCGTAACGGAGATCCTTGAAGCATCCCCTAAAACACCTGCCTATTTAATTCGTGAGCATGGTATTTATGGCTGGGGACGTGATATGGCAGAAGCAGAACGCGTGATTGAGGCAACTGAAATGTTGTTGTCTTGTGAAATGCATATTAAGCAAATAGGAGAAGGTGGATGAGCCGTTTAACAATTTATCCAGATCAGAACCCAGAAGACGTTACATTGGAAACGGTCGATGGTGATGTGATTGCAAAAGAGTTGAGTAAAATAGGTGTGCGTTTTGAACGTTGGAAAACGCAAGCGCTGCTGGAAAGTGGTGCAGATAATGATGCAGTAATGCACGCCTATGCAGAGGATATTAGGCGTCTTAAAGCCGAAAGCGGATATCAATCTGTTGATGTTATTCGCCTGACATCGGATCATCCTCAAAAGACAGAGTTAAGAGAAAAATTTCTTAGTGAACATACGCATAGTGAAGATGAGGTGCGTTTTTTCGTTGAAGGTGCAGGTATCTTTTATTTACGTGTTGATGCGCAGGTCTATATGACATTGTGCGAGCGTGGTGATTTGATTAGTGTGCCGACCGATACACGTCATTGGTTTGATATGGGGGCGGAACCGCATTTGACATGCATTCGTCTTTTTACATCGAAAGAAGGATGGGTCGCTGATTATACGGGCGATGCGATCGCCGATAAATTTCCAAAGTTTGAACAGAAAGTGAATGCGGCATGAATCAAGAAATTAAGGCGATTGTAACGGATATTGAGGGTACGACCAGTTCCTTATCTTTTGTTAAGGATACTCTTTTTCCGTATGCGTATAAACATCTTCCTGATTACGTATGGGATAATGAAGATGAAATTTCTGACTTGCTTGATGATGTGCGTGAGATTGAAAGAAATTCGGATTTGAGCATAGAAGAAGTTATTGAGGTTTTGCTGCGATATATTGATGAAGATCAAAAAATTACACCGCTGAAAACGCTTCAGGGAAAAATTTGGGCGGAAGGCTATAAGGCAGGGGAGTTAGTTGGTCATATTTATGATGATGCGTTAGTTGGCTTGAAGCGCTGGAAGGATCAGGGAATTGATTTATATATTTATTCTTCTGGTTCAGTTCCGGCGCAGAAAATGCTGTTTGGAAATACGAAGGTTGGAGATATTAATGAGCTGTTCTCTGGTTATTTTGATACGACAACTGGCGGAAAGAAGGAGCTGGAATCCTATATTAAAATTGCCGCTGAGACAGGGTTTCCTGCGCAAGAGGTTCTTTTCCTTTCTGATTGTGTTGATGAAATATCCGCAGCAGCAGCAGCAGGGATGAATGTTATTATTCTTGATCGTGAGAAGGCATTATTTGCTGCGCTTGATCATGCCATTGTGCAGAGTTTCGATGAAATTTTGAAGGAAAAGGTTGAGGCATAATGAATATAGACGGCGTACATTATAGATCGATTGAGCTCAATGATGATGGTTGGTCGGTTCGAATTTTTGATCAACGTAAATTGCCGTGGGAGCTGGTGCACCTTAAGCTTGAGCGTATGGAACAAGCGGCCTTCGCCATTAAGGAAATGCAAACACGTGGTGCGCCGATGTTGGCGATGACGGGGGCGTATGGTTTGTGTTTGGCACTGCGTGAAAATCCCTCAGATGATAATTTGAAAACCTCATATGAGCATTTGCTAGCAACGCGGCCAACAGCGGTGAATTTGCGTTGGGCTTTGGATGAGATGATGGCAGCGGTTAAAGATTTCCAAGGTGATGAACGTATTGCTGCAGCATATAAGCGCGCTGGTGAGATGTGTGACGAGGATGTTGAGATTAACCGCAAGATTGGTTTAAGCGGTTTGCCATTGCTTCGTAAAATGTCACAAGATAAAGGTCGGAAGACACTCAATATTTTGACCCATTGTAATGCGGGATGGTTGGCAACAGTTGATTATGGAACAATCAGTTCACCTATATATATGGCGCATGATGAGGGTATTGATATTCATGTATGGGTTGATGAAACCCGACCACGTAATCAGGGCGCATTACTGACGGCCTATGAGTTGCAGCAGCACGGCGTGCCGCATACAGTCATTTCTGATAATGCCGGCGGGCATCTGATGCAGCGTGGTGAAGTGGATATCTGTCTTGTTGGGACAGACCGTGTAACGCGTAATGGCGATGTATGTAATAAGATTGGTACATATTTGAAGGCTCTGGCCGCAAAGGATAATAACGTGCCGTTTTATATCGCTTTGCCTTACCCCACGATTGATTACTCTATGGAAAGTGGTGATCTGATTCCGATCGAAGGGCGTAGTGCGCGTGAAGTTACGCACATGACAGGCTTGAGTGAGGGCGGTAAAGTCGAGGAATTTAAAATTACGCTTTCTGGTGCATCTAATCCCGCCTTCGATATTACGCCTGCGCGCCTTGTCACGGGATATATTACCGAGCGTGGTGTTCTTGAAAAAGTGTGTGACGGAGCGAGTGATAAGCCAATCTTTATGGAGCTTCCTTTGGAGAAGGGTGCTGCATAGTTGTAAATCATTTGTATTTATGTGCGTTTTCTGTGTAAACTGGTGATAATCAACAATATTGAGTGGGCTATGACTACATTAAATCAAGATTTTAAGTTCAGTGCAGACAGTGCGGCGGCGAATGATATTCTCTTGGAGAAGACGCTTATGGGTATGGGCCTCAATACCCTTGCTGAATATGATAAGTTTTTTCGCCTTCAGGGGAATAGTTCGAATGAAGGTGCTTTGAATTTTGTCGCTGGTTCTATGGCTGCTGCTGGCGGTAAGGCGGGGGTTAAGCTTGCAGGCCTTGGTCAATTGATTGATAAGACAACAGAGGCGCGAGAATCTGCTGATGAATCAAAAAGCTCTAATATGAGCCAGGGCGCGCGTATTTCTGAAGAACAACAAGCCATTGAAGGGTTGAATTACGAGGTGCCAGAAATGGCTGCTATAGGGCATACCAAGGACGATTTTGAGGTAGGTCTTGCCTCAGTTTATGAGCAATTGCGTGCCGCTGGTATACCTGAATCGGATTTGAACTTTGCGATGGCGGCAGGTGGTGTTGATGATCCGCGTGCAACGGTAGAAATGTTTTATGACCTTGCGTTGGATAATAATATCCCTGTGACAGGCTATATTATGGATTTGGATCAAGGGTATGCTCAGCTGCAAATAGAAGACGGTATGGAAAATATCGCGCCTGTTGTTGGTCTTGAGATTGATGCGCCAACAATGGATCTGGATAATAGAGATTTAGAACTTGAAGCGAAGTTCGATGATTTTTCACCTATGCGCATGAGTTAAAATTTCATAGTTAAAATATATTTATGATTAAAGGCGGGAGAGGGCTTATCGTCTAAATCATGCGTGAATAGTGAATAAATAAGGCATGTTTATTTTTTTGAAAAAAAGGCTTGATTTCTTATACTGGAAAAGACTATAAAACCACACGTCTTATACGACACATCATTATGTCCCGTTCGTCTAGAGGCCTAGGACACTGCCCTTTCACGGCGGCAACACGAGTTCGAATCTCGTACGGGATACCAATGATGCGTTTTTTACCATCCAATAAACTCCAATAACACTAGTTAATTCAACGGTTTTAAGCTAACATGTGCTTAAAGCTGTCCTATGTTGTCTAAGGATTTTTGGGGCTTAATTGGAGGCTTTTTAAAAAAGCGAAAATCAAAAGGCCCCCAAATGAAGTTGAACGACAAAATTTGTAAGAATGCCAAGCCTAAAGAAAAATCCTATAAATTATCTGATGCTGGGGGCCTTTATCTGGAGGTTACTCCAAAGGGCGGCAAATTATGGCGCGTGAAATATCGTTTTCTGAAAAAAGAGAAGAAATTATGCATCGGTGAGTACCCCGTAATCACTTTGGCAGAGGCAAGGGAGCACAGAGAAGAGGCTAAGAAGCTCATTGCAAACGGTCTTGATCCATCCGCTGTTAAACAAGAAATAAAGCAAGAGCGTATTAATGAGGCGGGCAATACATTCGAAGTCATAGCCCGTGAATGGCATGAACTGAAGACTGAAACTTAAAACAAAGACGCTTGCATCATATTAAATTGCTGCTTAATTTAGACTTAATCAGAAGCCAAAACCTCTTGATCATACATGACCTAAGTGTCTCAAATAATTTGACGATGGACAATTAAGTCATTAGACTTTGCGACACTACCGAAATTCGAGCTGCTTTAGGTTAAATATCTCAACCGCATTATAGAACAAGATCACCGTAATATCAAACGCATCACCAATCCCATGGGGTGTTTCATGGAAATGCATACATGGGTAATTAGCTGGAAAGCGCGTAGTCATAATGATAACGTTTTTTCCTTATTTTATATATACTAGGTGGGCTCAGATGCAGAAAAAATATAAGGATATAGGCACCTTATTTTTAAAGCCGCAGATATTATTTTTCTGTCTTATCTGGCTTATTTTTCTGTTAGTTGTCGGCACAATTGCGCAGAAAACAATTGGGATTTATGCTGCGCAAAAACTTTATTTTTCTTCCTTTTTATTTTGGTTCGGAATTGTACCATTGCCTGGCGCGGCAACAGTTTTGACGCTTATATTTATCACTATATTGGCGAAGCTTCTATTTGCTAGCCCATGGAATATTAAACGTTCTGGCATTATTGTTACGCATATTGGTGCGCTGCTTTTATTACTTGGTGGAGGGATTACCTCAATTTTTAGCTATGAGGGGAGTTTAACCTTAGCAGAAGGGGAACAGAGAGATTATATATCAGATTATCATGAGCGAAATTTGGTTGTTTTAAAAAATGATAAGCCGATCTTGATGATACCGTTCTCAAACTTGCATCTGGGTGGTGAGATTGATAATTCCGCATTACCTTTTCGTATAAAAATTCTAGAGAAGTGCCAAAATTGCGACTTTATTGAGCGCTCAGAAACATTAGGTGTTACTGCGAAGTATCGTGGAGCCGCTAAGGAACTGCAATTGGTTAAAAAGCCACTGGATTTGCAGGATGAAAGGAATAATTCGGGTCTGTTGGTCAGTATTCATAATGTGAATGGTGGTGAAAATATCCACTTGTTATCTGAGGTAATAGGTGGGGAACCCAGAATTAATGTGCGGGATAATGAATACAAAGTCTCTCTAAGGCGTAAGCAAATGTTATTGCCGTTCAAAATTGAACTCATAGACTTTGAAAGACAGTTGCATCCTGGAACCACTATTTCTAAGAACTTTCGATCAAAAATAAAATTAATTGATGGTGATTTGGAATGGGTGACAGTAATTAAAATGAACGAGCCTTTACGTTACAAGGGTTATACTATTTTTCAATCTTCTTTTGTTCCTGCAGTTGGTACGCAAACAAGCGTCTTTGCTGTTGTTAAAAATATAGGGCGATTATTCCCATATATTTCTTGCGCAGTTGTTGGTTTAGGACTTCTTATGCATGTTTTTTTATCTATTCCGCAATGGAGGAGGCCGCAGAGTGCGATCGTCGTTTTAATAGCACTCAGTTGTTTCTTCTTACCAGCCTCAGCACAGGCGAAGAAGTTTGATTACGCGTCATTCGAAAAAATCCCTATTTCTCATATGGGGCGCATAAAACCGTTGAATACTTTCGCGCGACATTACTTGCAAATATTTTCAGGGAAAACGCAGTTCGACGATCTTAGTGCTTCACAGTGGCTGTCAGAGATATTATTCGACGATAAGGTGGCCGTGGAGCGCCATATATTTGAAATTAGACACCCAGACTTATTACTCTTACTTGGCCTAAGCCAACGTGCTGATCCCTATTATTCATTTCAGGAGGTGTTTGATGCTCTTTCAGATCATGTTGACACACTTTTTATACTCTATCAGGATCCACAGGAGAATTTAGGGCTGGCGCAGCGTCAGCTACTCGTCCTGCACAGTAAAATAGGCATATACAGTGATCTTTTAGAAAACCAAAGTCTGTTACGTATTATTCCGCCGCAATGGGGTGGTGATGAATGGTCTAGTCCATCGAATATGTTTGAAAAAGGGCAGGGTGGACCGGATACTGTACGCTATATGGCGCTTTTGTCACACATGTCAAAGTCATATCAGGCAAGGGATTATACGCAGTGGCACATTGTGTCATCCGACGCTTTGGCATTTGCCTATAATATGGGAGGAGAGGCAGTTAATCCGTCCTTCATTGATTTAGAAATCCAGTTTAATCATTTTAAGCCCTTTGAAAAAAGCCTGTATTTCTATGTTGGAGCTTGTTTATTATTAATTATACTTATTATATTTCAATATCGCGTTCTAATAAAGCTCGCCTTTTTATCTACACTTGTAGGCTGGTTACTGCATAGTGGCGGGGTGGTTGTCCGCATGATCATTATGCAACGCCCTCCTGTTAGCAACCTGTATGAATCAATCCTATTTGTAAGTCTTATTGTGGTTATGTTTGGTCTCTTGATGGAATTGAGAAATCGTGATGGTTTGGGGGTTCTTATCGGAGTGATCGGCGGTGTATCACTTGGCTTTTTAGGAACTAGATATGCGAATGGTGGAGACACATTGGGGATGCTTGTTGCAGTTTTGGACACGAATTTCTGGCTATCTACGCACGTTGTTGCCATTACAATAGGATATGGTAGTGCATTAGTCACTGGAATGCTCGCACATTTTTACATGCTGTGGCGATGTTTCATGGTATCTCGCCAATCCCATTTATACAGTCTTGAAAAAAGTATGAAAGATATGTGCTTGGTAGCGTTATTGTTTACAATCACAGGAACCATTCTTGGTGGAATATGGGCAGATCAATCTTGGGGGCGTTTTTGGGGATGGGATCCAAAAGAAAATGGTGCGTTGCTTATCGTTTTGTGGCTTATCCTTTTGTTGCATGGGCGTATTAGTGGACAATTAAGGACACTTGAATTTATTACTGGTTTGGCGTTGACAAATATTGTGGTGGCTTTGGCATGGTTCGGGGTTAATTTACTTAATGTCGGATTGCATTCATATGGCTTTACTTCAGGTGTAGCGCAAAATCTGGCGTTATTTTGTATTGCAGAATTTACCATGATTATGGGGCTGTATTTTTTCTTGTTATGTGCAAGACGCTCAAAAGGAGGATTAAACTAGTATGAAGTATAGAATTATAGTCTCCTCTCTTATTACGCTTATAATATTAGCAGCAATTATTTATGATGTGGTGTCTGTGCCAAGCCAATATGTTGAGCCTGCTTCAGGGGAGGAGACGTCTTTTAAGGGTAAGATTGCGCCAAGATTTTCCCTAACCACCATACATGGAGAGGTCGTGGATAGGGAGAGCCTGAAAGGCAAAATTGTTCTTTTGAATTTTTGGGCGTCTTGGTGTGCTCCATGCATAGTGGAATTTCCTGCTATGCGCAGGCTTGCTGAAAAATTTGATGGGAATGTTATTTTTTTGGCGATCTCCATAGATGATAATATTAGCGATGTTTATAAATTCCTAGGAAAGGTTAGTGAGAAAAATTCTTCCGATTTCGTGAAAATCGTATGGGACGAAGATAAGAAAATATCTGCTGGTCAGTTCCATACGGTACGTGTGCCGGAAACCATTATCATCGATAAAAAGATGATGATGCGCCGAAAAGTTGTCGGTAATCCACAGTTCTGGGAGAGCACTGAAATATATGAGTATATAAATGGGTTAAATGATGGTTAGCTGCTAAGCTGCTTTTATACCATCAATGAAATGCTCTATTTCTTTTTTCATCTCATCTGATCTTTTGGCCAATTCTTTTGCGACGTCTAATACCTCCGATGCAGAATGTCCAGATTCGGCAGCCGCTGCACTCACCAATGTAATGTTTTCTGTGACATCCTGTGTCCCTGTTGATGCTTCCTGAACATTTTTGGCAATTTCCTGTGTTGCTTCAGCTTGCTGGTTCATGGAGTCGCTTAGCTCATTTGATATGACATTAACCTGAGCAATTGTCTGGCTAACCTCTCCGATGGCAGAGACTGCATTCTTCGTACTTGCTTGGATTTTAGAAATTGTCGCTGAAATCTCTATAGTAGCTTTTTGTGTTTCACTGGCAAGGGCTTTAACTTCATTCGCAACAACGGCAAAGCCTTTACCAGCATCGCCAGCCCTTGCAGATTCAATCGTTGCATTAAGGGCAAGTAAGTTTGTTTGCTCTGCTATATCAGTAATGAGCCCAATTATTTGGCTGATCTCTTCTGCTGCTTGCGATAGTTCGGTGATCGCTGTTTCAGTATGTCTAACGGACTCGGTTGCTGCCTGTGTATTTTGTACAGATGAGTCAATGCTACCCATGATATGCTGGATCGAGGTGGCAAGTTCTTCTGCCGCTGAGGCAACATGTTCTACGTTAACACCGGCTTCTTCTGCTGCGCTAGCAACCGAGGTAGATCGCTCACTCGTTTGATCTGCGAGCCCTTGCATTGTTGCTGAGGTCGCCTCCATCTCAGTTGCGGCGGCGGTTAATGTATCGAGTAATTCAGAAGTTTTAGCATCAAAATTATTCACCAATGAATCTACCTTATCTGCACGCTCTAATAGTTTTTGATCTTGTAGTGCTTGCTCTTCGCGTAGTTTCTCTGCGGCAATGGAGTTATCTTTTAAAACTGATGTCGCGCGCACGAGATCACCGATTTCTGTTTTACTTTCTGGAGGGATTTCTGCGGTCAAATCACCCTCGGCGAGTTTCTGCACAACACCGACCAAATTACGAATGGGGGATATCACTGATTGGATAATGATCGCTGTTAAGGCAATAGAAAATATAACTGCTATAATGGTACCAATTGTGGCCATGAAAATACTGTATTTCCCATTGGATACAGTTGTCTCGGCCAGCGTTTCCATGCTTTTCGCTTGCTCTAGTGTTGAGCTAGCGCTAGTAGAGGCGGATTCTTTGGCATCAATGACTGCTTGTTCCTGATGGTTCTTTAGAGGCATTAGAAGGTCATCCACTAAAGTTGATTTTGCCTTTGCCTTTGCTAATAATGAATTGCCCCTTACTCTATTTTCGTCAACATATGAATCAACGGCTTCAATATAAAGCTCGAATATTTGTTCGGTGTATGCACGGATTTGTTGAGCTTCTTTAGGGGAGGACGATGCAATAATGTCTAGTTTTTGTAAAAAAACTTCTTTGTATTTTTCTGCATTTCCCTCTGATTCGTTTAGCCAGCTCACCGCCAGATCCGTCAGCCAAAATTGCATGTTGTGAAAGTCATTCAAAGCCGCGTTAATAATGTTTAACTGATCTAATTTTTCTTGTTGTTGATATAGTACCGCATTAATACTATTGGCCTGCTTGGTTACGTTGGAGGAGTTCTCTTTCAGCGTTTCGACATTATGGTTTAAATTTTGCAGGGAAAGGCCTGTAGTGCTGTTCGTTATGACCAAGATGAGTAAAAGCACCGCTGATAGCAGAGCTAGCTTTGCTTTAATTGTGATTCCATAAAGTATATTGCTTATTCTATAGCTCATAACAGTCTCCTGAAAAAGGTTCTATTTATCAGTTTAAGAAGCCCACCTGTTATCATTATACAGGTGAGCTCTTAATTAATTATTCACAAAAGATTATTCGTAAATTGTGACGCTGATGGCACCACCAAGTTGACCAAGTTTGCCACCTTCTTTTTTCCCACCAGTGATATCAAGTTCGCCTTTTGGCTCTCCGTGACATCCTAAGCAGCCTTCCTTGTAATATTCTGGAAGGATAAAGCGAAAGGCTTTCTTGCCTTTTTTCTCCGTGTTTTCTGAGAATGTTTTGTCTTTAGGGTGATCTGGTGATTTGAACATAGTCTCGATGATATTATGCTCCCATTTATCTGGACGGTTTTTCCTATTACGAACAAATTCCTTGGGTGCGGTCAGTTTTATTTCTGCCTTACCAGCAAGAGTTTCTGAAGTTTTCGAGGCAACGTGAGCTGCAAATATAGCAGGTAGGAAACCTTTAAAACCTTTCCCTTTTTCATTAATGAGGTCTTGGTTCTCATCCATGACACTACGAATTGCATCAAGCTCTGCTTGTAAAAATGTGCCAGACTGTGTGCCTGCAACAATCTCTAGGTCATGACCTGTTGCATTTTTGTAGTTTTCTAGTGCTTTTGTAACCACAACATCGGCACTTAGTCCTTTATCGCCGACCTCTGGGTCATTAATATGCTTTTGATTTTTTGCGATCACCCCGCGGGCGGATCGGAATAGGGTGGCCATATCCTTGGCTATTTCCTCGTTTGTGCTCGCAAATGCAGCTGGCGCAGAAAATGCCCCTATAACAAGTGCAAAAAGGGTGTATGCTTGTATTTGGTGGAATATTTTCAGCGGCCATAAGAGATTTCTATCCATGATTGGAGTCTCCTTCCTAGGTTAAAGAACGTGTTTCTATTGAAATAATAGCCTTTGATACTAACACTCTTTAGTCGTGACATGTAAATAATTTATCGAATTTACATGCGCACGCATGTGGAAACGTCTGAAAGTTGTGGTCTTGTCATTTTGTCATGGGGTCCGTATTTCATGGCGTTGCATCGCAACTCTCTATGACCGCTGTGCCCATACTTTTTTCTCTGCCATTTGTATCGTGTCATTCGTTATATGGTGGATTTAATGAGTCCTGAGCCTAGAATCTGGCATGTTGATGGCCTTTTCAAGCTAAGCTAAACTTTGTGACAGAACCCATATTGCTTTATAATGCGGGTTTGTTAATATATTTCGGAGGGGGCTATTTTTTAATTATACATTAAGAGTTTTCTGCCTTTAATCAAACACTGCGTATATAATACTATAAATATATTTACAAAGGAACATTTCATGAATAAATATGTACTCACAGCGATGTCTATCATCGCTATATCTGCATCTGGTAGTGCTTTTGCAGAAAATGGTGTCACCGCATCAGAAATAACATTTGGCCAAACAGCGGCCTTTGAAGGTCCAGCTTCCGCATTGGGGCTTGGAATGAAAGAAGGTCTACTCGCGGCATTTAAAGAAGTGAATGATGCAGGTGGTGTTAATGGGCATAAACTTGTTATTAAACATTTGAATGACGGGTATGAGCCAGCGAAAGCAATTGAAAACACAAAATCATTAATTAATGACGATAAGGTTTTTGCATTGATTGGCGCTGTTGGTACTCCAACAACGAAGGCAATTCAGCCTATCACTTCAGAAGCAAAAGTGCCTTTGATTGGTCCTTTTACTGGTGCTGGATTTTTAAGATCGCCATATAAACGTTACGTTGTTAATGTGCGTGGAACATATGCACAAGAAGCAGAAACTTGGGTTAAGCATCTAACCGAGGATCTTGGTGCTAAGAGAATTGCTATTCTTTATCAAGATGACTCGTTTGGTCGTGCCGGACTATCAGGTTTTAAAGCCGCACTTAAAAAACGTAACATGGAAATGGCTGGTGAAGGTACCTATACACGTAATACAACTGCTGTTAAGGGTGCTGTTGTTAGCATAAAAAAATCAAAGCCTGATGCCATTGTTACAGTTGGTGCATACAAGCCTATCGCTGAATTTATCCGAACAGCACATAAGGTTGGTCTAGATGTTCCAATCCTAAGTATTTCCTTTACAGGAAGTAAAGCTTTGGCAAAAGATTTAGGCGCAGAGGGAGAAGGTGCGATCATTACACAAGTTGTTCCATTCCCATTTGATACATCATTAGGCCTCGTTGCAGATTATCAAAAAGCATTGAAAGCTTTTGATGCGTCTTCTGAGCCGGGTTTTGTATCTTTAGAAGGTTACATGGTTGGAAAACTAGCTGCTATGGCATTGGCTAAAGTTGAAGGCGAGCTGACAAGAGAAAGCTTCCTTGATGCATTTGCAACGGTTGGTGCATTTGATCTTGGTGGTGTGACACTTACATATGGTGCGAACGATAACCAAGGCATGGACGATGTTTTCTTAACATCTATCAAAGCTGACGGTACTTTCAAGGCATTAGACACACTTAAGTAAATAATGTAGACTTATATGAAAAGGGAGCACTGTTTCCCTTTTCATTCCTGATAATAAATTCTGAGTAAAGTATTTTTCAATTTTTGATTTTATACAGTAAGAATACTGTGTTTTAAGGAGAATCCTATGGGGCAAGATGCTTTAAATGACAAAAAACGTGGACGAAATATAATTCAATTAGGTATCGGCCAAAAAATATATGTCGTGGTCACTGTACTTGTTGCTATCGCTCTTATTATGGCGACATCAATATATGTATTAGTCTCTCAAATTACGGTATCAACACAAACCCTCGCACAAGAAAATCTCCCCCAGATTATAAATAGCAGCACCCTAAATAAACAAAGTGCGGTGCTGGTTTCTAACGCCAGATTATTAGTACGCTCCGAAACAAAGCAAGGGGTTAATGAAGTAGTCGCAATACTCTCTGACGTTTTGATCAATTTGGAAGAATCGATTAATAATTTAAATTTATCAAATGAAGAGAGCGCTGTTCTTTTTGAAGAAATTGCGTCCATTTCAGAGTTCGTTCCCAAACTTGCCAGTAATACTAAAAAACGATTAGATTTATTGGAAAGAATAGAGACAAAAATGAGCGCAGCGAAAAAGCTGCACGATAAGTTAGTGAAAGAGGCATCACCTTTTTATGATGATGCTGAATTTAACCTTATGATATCTATTGGAGACATAACAGATTTAGGAAAAATTATTACACTTGATGATGCCAATAAAATTAAAAACATCGTTATGATAGACGATAGTAAAGGAAGAGGCGTCAGTGTTAAGGACACGCCAACAGTTGATATGCAAGCTTCGGGGAAGGAACTGGACGCCAATGTAGCAATTTTGGCGAATACGCTTAAATATATCTCAGAGATTAATTTACTGTCCGGATATTACAATACAGCAGAGCAACTGATGAGTAAGGAAAGCCTTGTGCCTTTAAGAGAAGTCTACACGACTGCTTCAAGCAAGATAGCAAATGCTCTAAAGATGATAGATTCCGATGATGTTCGATCTAATACTAAAAAATTCCTGGCTGTAGGATCAGGAAAAGATGGTGTATTTTCTCTTAGAGAAAGTTACCTGATAAACACATTATCTGCAGAAACCATGTCTAATGAATTGGTTTTAATCTTAAAAAGCATGCAGGAAAATGTAGCAGAAAAAACCTCTGTGATTAAAGAAAATGCCCAGTTAAGTGGTGCAAACGCTATCGAACTGTCAAATAATATTCAAGGCATTATTATTGGCGCATCAGTGCTTCTACTTGTCATGGGGATGTCCATCAGTGTGTTTTATGTGCGCCCTGCAATTGTTAAGCGTGTCTTGGCGATTTATGAGGCAACGACTAGGATTGCGGATGGTGATCTAGACACAAAAATTGAACAAACAGGGAATGACGAACTTACAAAAATTGCTGAGGCTCTGGTAACATTTAAAGACAATATTCTTGAAAACAGGAAACTAGAAGAAGCGCAAAAAGCTGCTAAATTGGAGCAAGAGCAAAACCGCAAAGATGCGATGTTAATGATGGCTGACCAATTTGAAACACAGGTTGGGGAAATTGTTGAGGAGGTTGCTAACGCCGCTCAAGAAATGCAAGTAATGACAGAACGCTTATCTGATATCATTCAGAGTACATCAGAACGAAGTGATCTGGTTTCTGCTGCGGCGAACAAGGCAACTGACAATGTTCAAACCGTCGCTGCTGCTACAGAAGAAATGAGTGCCTCAATCAAAGAAATTTCTTTCAATGTTACAGATACCGTTGCCACAGCGCAAAAATGTTCGGATTCTGCTAGGGAATCACAAGAAAAACTAGATGAGTTACGGAATGCAGTAGAAGATATTAGTGCAGTTGTTCAATCAATCAATGATGTTGCAGAGCAAACGAACTTACTTGCTCTTAATGCTACTATTGAAGCGGCCAGAGCAGGTGATGCCGGTAAAGGGTTTGCTGTCGTTGCCAATGAAGTTAAGGCTCTTGCGAACCAAACGCATAATATGACAGAAGAAATTTCGAATAAAGTTAATCATGTCAAGGATAGTGCGCAAGCGACCATTGTAACTGTAAATGATATTCAACATCAGATAACATCAATGGATGAAAAAACAACAAGTGTAGCAGCGGCTATTGAAGAACAAAATGCAACGACAACGGAAATTTCGCGTAGTATCCAAGAAGCTGCGAAAGGAACGGACAGTGTATCACAGAATATTCAAGATATTCAAAAAGCAACAACCGAAAGTGCTTCTTCAACGAAGCAGTTATCAGATGCCTCTAATAAATTAAATGAACAAACAATAAATCTGCAAGAATCTGTCAAAGCGTTCATTAAAGAAATACGTGCAACTTAAGTTCGTATCATTAGGGAATCTCATATTTGGACAGATGAGTGTGTCGTATCACAAAAATTAATTGCTTAAAGAAATTTTAGAGTTTGAGCCTTATTTTCCTGTTCTTCAGCAGCAGGATTTCTTTCATGATTTCATTTTACCGCCTAGCCACCATTTAAAATTTCTGTGCATGGGTAAGATTTCGGTTGATGTGTTTGGTAAAGTTTAATTGGTTCTTTTTTCTAATGCCCATTGGAAAAATTATATTCATAAGCGATGGTTCTTGCAGCGGTATGCATTATTCTGAAATATCCAATAGGACTGGTAATCCGCTTAATATGGCGGTAAGCCTACCCAACAATTGCACATAATCTGCACATAAAATCTTCAAATATTACAGATCACCGTCATAAGATCTGCACTTCCTAAGTTCATAAAGGAAGCATGAGAAAAATAAACAACATAATCAATTTTCGTCCCCAAAAGCCACTACCTCCAGTTTTGGAAAAGGCTCTTTTTGTTGTGCCAAGAAGTGTGCGGCGAGATGCATGGTGGCTGGTGGATGATAACTCACATCAGAAGAAATTTTCTTTACGCAAAAGGATCGAAAATGAAACATAAATATTTAAGCCACATTCTATCTTTAAGGGGGACATCAATTAAGGCAAAGGTGTTTTCAATGTTTGCCTTAGTTATATTGGCGGATTTTTTGTTTTATAATCATACAATAGGTTGGACTGTTGGAGTATTTGGAGTCTTACTAGTCACCATATTTTCTCTTCACAATATGATGTTTTTAAAATCTCGTATGGGGGGGATATTAATAGCTCTTACACTAGGGCAATGTGTACTTCAAATAGAGAAACAGAGCTTATTATCATTTTCACTTATGGTGTTAGGGTTAATTACCCTATCACTTATGAAACGGGATGATTGGAAAAGTGATGCATGCATATGGGCAAAGCTATGCCTTTCATTTTGTGTACGCTTCATGCGACCATTAAATAGAGTTCGAATAGGTTATCAACGTTTTTCAAGCCAATATACTAAATCCAGTATATTCTTAACTGCCATTCGTGGCTGGTTTTTACCTGTGATTCTCTCCCTAACTTTCCTCTATCTATTTTCAAATGCCAACCCAATTATGATGGACTGGTTTGATGGGGGTGATTTCTTGTGGCTCTTCTCAGGCCTGTCATATTGGCGCATTGCATTCTGGATTTTCATGTCATCAATAACATTCGCCATCATTAGGCCAAGAATTAAGTCACGTGTAAAGCGCGCTAAAGTACCCGTATATTATAAAAAAGAACAAAATATGGGATTTACAGAGTGGGCATTCTCAAAAGAAGCAGTATTTCGCTCTCTTATAATCTTTAATCTAATGTTCGCATTTCAAACGGCAATGGACATGAATTACTTATGGGCAGGCAGTGCTTTACCAAAAGGTATTTCATATGCAAAATATGCTCATAATGGTGCGTACCCCTTAATTATAACCGCTGTGTTAGCTGGTCTGTTTGTGCTTATTACACAAAGCTCAAAAGAAGACGTTTCAGGATCAAAATCAATTATTCGACTAACGTATCTTTGGATTACTCAGAATGTATTGCTCGTATTTTCCTCTATCTACCGTACCTTTTTATATATAGAAATTTATGCACTAACATATTGGCGTATTGCGGCCTTTATTTGGATGGGGTTGGTGGCATTTGGACTTATCTGGATCGTAATACGCGGATTTTTTGGTAAGTCTAATACGTGGCTGATTAACGCAAATGTAATTACATTGTTTGTTGTGTTGTATGTTACAAGTTTTGTGAATATAGGCGGTGTAATAGCACATTACAACGTAACTCATTCGCGCGAGGTGTCAGGTAAGGGTGTTAACCTTGACGTGCGTTATTTGAAACGCGTGGGAGCGTCCGCTATCCCTGCTTTATTAGAATTTGGTAAGAATCGTGAAATTAATTTTTGCCCTATCGGCAAAGAAGGAACTGTATGTAATTTTATGTGGCAAATGAAATACGATTTAGCCTCGGATATGGACGATTGGAGGCGCTGGACGTATAGTGAATACCGTTTACTTAAATCATTGAGTTCAAATCAAAAATATAAAGCTTCACAGTGATGTTAAGAGCATAGGGAATTTAAATATGTCGAAGAATATACTCATTATTGATGACGATCCTCATATCAGAGAGGTTGTGTCTTTCGCACTAGAAAAAGCTGGTATGGGGGTTGCCGAAGCATCAGATGGTGCGGAAGGGCTATCTGCCTATGAAAAGCTAAAATCAGATTTGATTGTCCTTGATATTAATATGCCAGAAATGGATGGATTGGATGTTTGTAAGGAAATACGAAAAACGTCTGATGTGCCTATCTTGTTTTTATCATCCAGAGATGAAGAGATAGACCGTATTATTGGACTTGAGATCGGTGCTGATGATTATATAACGAAGCCATTTAGCCCGCGAGAGCTTGTCGCGCGTGTAAAGGCTATTTTAAAACGCTCTTATCCAATCGCAAAGGCTCAAGATAATGAACCTTTGTATCAAGTTGGATTACTTAGCGTAGAGCCTTATAAACATAAAGTATTTTGGGACGGTCAAGACGTTACATTAACAGCAACAGAGTTCTCAATTTTGAAAGGAATGATACAGCATCCAGAACGTGTTTTTGATCGAGATCAGATTATGTCCATGGCTTATGATGTGAACATCAATGTAAGTGATCGGACAATAGACAGCCACATTCGGCATATGCGTCAGAAGTTCTTGGATTTAAATTGTGATGCACTGATACAAACAGTTCATGGTGTCGGGTACAAATTAACGCCATGATAAAAGGACAGGCTAAAACAAAAGCATTATTTAAACTGAGGAGTATCTTACTTGTCGTTAATTTGGCTGTTTTGCTTTTGCCGCTCGTTGGGCTTTTCTTCTTTCGGTTCTATGAGAATGTTCTGGTTCAGCAAACAGAAGGCGAGCTTATCTCTCAAGGTGCTGTAATCTCCGCTGCATATAAGAACGAGATAAAAACACGCCTATCGCCTGAAGCTTTATATGGCATTACTGCCGATCCAAATAGCACAACCAATGTTGATGAATATTATACGCCAATAAAGCCACAGATAGATTTTTCTACGGCTAAGCTATACCCATCTCGCCCTGATGGACTTGATGGTACGAAGAGCGACATTCTCGCAAAAAATGCCGGAGTGTTTTTATCGCCAATTTTGGCGGATGCAAAAAGAACAACGCTATCGGGTGTTCGAGTTTTAGATTATAACGGCGTGGTTATCGCTGGACGCGCAGAAATTGGCCAAGATTTTTCGGATATCCCTGAAATAAAAAGGGCGTTATTAGGGTATTATAACAGTGTTATTCGCCAGCGTATCTCAGATGAACCACCGCCAGCAATGGCTTCAATTAGTCGAGGCACGGGAGTGCGTTTATTTGCTGCTTTTCCGATTATCAATGAGGGGCGGGTTTGGGGCGTTGTCTATTTATCCCGAACACCACAAAACATTTTAAAACATCTTTATGCAGAAAAAGAAAAGGTTGTTTTTGCAGGGCTAACGCTCATTGCTTTAACACTCATTATTGCCTTACTTACATCCTATACAATTTCAAGGCCTATCCATAATTTGATTAAAAGAACCAAGGAATTTTCAGAGGGGAACAAGAAGGCAATGCAACAACATCGTTCGTATGGTGTTCAAGAAATTGAATGGTTATCACAGAGCTTTTCAAATATGGCACAGTCCTTAGATAATCGTTCAGAATACATCCGCAACTTTGCTATGCATGTTTCACATGAATTTAAAACGCCAATGACATCTATACAGGGTTCCGCAGAGCTTTTACTTGAGCATCTGGATGATATGGAAGAAAAGAAAAAACGTAAATTTCTGTCGAATATTATTGCGGATAGTGATCGCTTAAAACATTTGGTGAATAGGCTTCTTGATCTTGCTAGGGCGGATAACATACAAGCAACGCAAGAAGTATGTTCCATCAATAAAGTACTGGATGTTTTGAAAGGCCGCTACCGTGATTTAGGGCTGGATGTTTTTTTTGATTTAGATGCTGAATATAATTTGAAAATGGGCAGAGAACATCTTGAAACAATTTTCTCTAACCTATGTGATAATGCGTCACAGCATGGCGCGGACACGCTTCATATAGATGTTCAATCTAATGATGAGGGTATCTCTCTCAAAATATTAGATAATGGAGGAGGAATATCCAGTGCTAATAAAGATAAAATTTTCACCCCATTCTTTACAACGCGAAGACAAGATGGTGGAACTGGTCTAGGCTTAGGAATTATCCAATCTCTTTTGCAGGCGCATGATGGAAATATAAAGATTGTAGATAGTCATGTTGGTACCTGTTTTGAAATCCATCTACCAACAACCACCTGAAAACAAACGGTATTATTTATGTGATGATGCTAATTATGGGAATAATGGTGTGTGGAGTTTTTATTACTTTGCGGTAGAGTTACAAATTAATAAACCAATCTAATGTCTTAGATTATTTGGAACTAGATTATGTATAGTATTAATTATATGAAAAATAGGAGCATGTTAATGGACTTTACAAAGTACGAAATTTAAGATTTATTAAATTGGAATGCTTAAGTATTTGATTAAGTCCCTACGGCAAATTAGATAGAAATAAATATGAAAATTCTATTAATTGATGATGATTTAGTGTCCCTAGAAATTCTTAAAATATTTCTGAATAAGCCTGAATATGAAGTCTATGCTTATTCTAATGCTGAAGAAGCAATAGATGAAGTACGCAAAACTAACTTTGATTTGGTTATTACAGATATAATTATGCCTGGTATGACAGGCATAGATTTTATCAAAGACATGTGGAGTCATGGTATTCGTCCTCCTATTATTACAATAACTGCCGGACCTGAAGATGTTGAAGATGAGCAAGAAGCTTACGTGCACTTTGGAAGCATATTTGCTGATGAATCACTTGCAAAACCAGTGAGCAAAGAAGATCTTTTGAAAGCTGTTGTAAAGCTTACAACGCCACATAAAAACAACACAGAGCTTGGGGACACCGAGTAGTACAATGCTATGAATTTTGCCATCTTTATCCCTCTATCTACAGATAATACTAGTGTTACCAATAACATTAGAGCTTATGGCATATCAAAGTATTCGCATGGTTGTTTATTTAGTATTCTTCACTAACATTATTTATGTGTATAATCTTTTACTGTGTTCATAATAGATAACTCTTACATGGATTTTTAAATATGAATAATGTGAATTTTTTAAGAAGCGTATTGGGAGTACCCCTTCTTTTGTGTGCATTTATTCCCGCTAGTACGCATGCTGATGAAATTGACCCTATGGGGAAAGTGGGGCAGTGGGCGCAGGACATTTCTGAATTAACAGGTCGGCGTTTAAATGTCAGCGGCTACATAAATGCTCATTATATGAACCACGATGGTATGCCCGTATTTACCGATAAAAATCTGAATAAATCTTTATTCCAAATGCGAGAGCTATCGCTTTTTGCAGACATGGTTATTACGGATAACTTGCTATTCTCAACAGAACTTGAAGTAAGTTACGATCTCAGCAGTAAAAGTACCAGTGGACGTAAAGACAGGCTGGAAGCACTCTTAAATTACTATTACCTAGATTACGATATTTCTTCCAGTTTTGGCTGGGACACGGATAAATACGGAGAACTAGGACTTCGAGGCGGGCGTATTCTTGTCCCTTTCTTAGCGTATAATGAAAATAAGCCCAATTTTAAACAAAACCTGATGAGCCAGCCTTTTACGGCATGGCAAATTGCTCCTGTTAATACTGTCCCAGACCACGCGACACAATTCGGGTGGACGGATACAGGGGTGCAGGCAAATTATCACTATATATTTGGCACAACTGGAATATTAGATGCAAAGCTAGCTGTTATTAATGGTCTAAGCTCTGATGAAGAGGTTTTTGATCATGATACCGTGCAGCTTGACCCACCGGGAGCCATGAACCCTACGGTACGACCAAGGAGTGGAATGGGTGAAGGGCATTCAGAATGGGACGATTTCAAAGATAATAACGATAACAAGGCGTTCGTTGCCAAACTGTCTTTTGTACCATTTGCACTTCCAATTGATGTGGGTGTATCTTGGTATAAGGGAAAATGGGACAACAACGATGATAAAGACCTCACCATGTACGGGGTACATATGAGCTACACTAAAAAAGATTGGTCTATCAAGGGTGAGTATGCAATTGCAGACGTTGAGCAGGAAGCAGGCATTAACATCGTAACTGAACCGGGGCCTGCGGCTGTCAATACCTCAACAGGTGATTATCATATGAAAGCGTGGTATTTGGAGGGTGCTTATATTCCCTTCAGATATGGTGTAGGTAATAAACATTATCTTAAGCTGATCGCACGTTATGACGATGTAGATACAAACGATAAAGCGACGTTTACGCCTTTTGACCGATCGCGTGTTACACTGGGTGCTGAGTGGGAGTTCCTCAATAATGTTCGCCTACGGTATGAGACCCAGAGGAGTACTATTGATAGTTTCGATCTAGCACCTGCCCCTTATGTAGCTGCTGGAGGCAAAGAGCATATATATATGAATATGATTTCCCTTATAGCAGAATTTTAGAGAACATAATTTTATGGCCATTTTTAATATAGAAAAAAATAAACTCTTTAAACGCCTTATAGCCGGGCTTTTGCTTGCTGTGTTCACAACCAATCCATGTGTTGCTAGTGCTACAGATATTTATCTGGTGTATTCTGGAGCAAATAGGGATATAAAAAATCAAATTCAGGACGCTCTGTCATCCGAACTTGATATTAAATCCTATAACACGTCTCTTCTTGTGATAGCAGATTACTCAGGAAAACAGAAGGTTATAGCTAAGCTCTCTCAAGCTGGGTTAGTTGTCATGCTTGATGAAAATTCTATACAAGACCTTGATAATAGTGCATTTGAAAATGTTGTTCATGCTATAGATGATGATATCATGAGTAATATTGATCTCATTATAAGCCACTTGTATAGTAATAAGGATCGTTAGGCAGGAGCACCGCCGTGCAGCAAAAAGAAAGCCCTTATTCAAGTATGAAAAAAAGAACACCTCTGTTCTTACTGTTCTTATTTTTGGTATCAACAGCATCTACAATTGTCTTTTTATCGATAACTAATCAGGAACGTACAAAAAGTTTCACATCCAAACAGCAAGAAACTTTTATTACATTCACAGCATCTGCAATCAGGATCGGTCTATCTGAAGGCCTTATTGAATATATAAAAGAAACGTTCCAACAATTACATGAAAATCCCAATTTTTATGGTGGAGCTGTTTACGATGCTGATCACACAACTCTGCTGACTATGCCATCAGGATTTAAAGTACCGGAAAGAGTGTTCACGACTTTAGAAAAATTTAAGCACGAAAATAATAATGGAAAGTCGGAGGAAATTCTAAAACACGCTGAAGGTAGTATTTCTTATGAGATACTGGCCTTAGATTCTCATAAAGAAATCATAGGATATCTAATCCTAGCATTTGATAATAGTGCCCTTGATGCAACATCTAAGGCGTCTTTACTTTATACTATAATATTGGCTCTTGGACTCACTATAGGGGGTGGTCTAACGCTTTTCTTTCTGAGTAGATATATTGAACATATATACAGACAAAATGTAGAACTAGATATAGAGAAAAGAAAAGCTCAGGAATCTGATAGGCTGAAAACAGAATTTTTAGCCACAGTCAGTCATGAGTTGCGCACTCCTATGAATGGTATAATCGGTAGCTGTGATATTCTCGAAGATCTAGACATGGATACAGAACAAAGAGATTGCGCGCGCACCATTAGCTATTCAGCCAAGAGGCTGATGACCCTACTTAATGATCTTCTTGATTTTTCCAAGATTGAAGCAGGTGAAATGGAATTAGAGCAAGTTCCTATAAGACTGCACAAGCTTTTGGAAAAAACAGTTCATACGCTTAGTCATACAGCACAAGGAAAAGGGCTATCTCTTGAACTGGATATAGAATCCTCCGTACCCACGGGGATTATGGGTGACCCCAATAGATTGCAACAAATTCTGCTTAACTTGATTGGTAATGCCATAAAATTTACAGAAGAAGGATGTATCCATATTTATGTTTCTAGCAACGAGCAAGAAGGCGAAATACAAACAGTTATTTTTAGTATAAAAGATTCTGGTATAGGCATATCAGAAGAGCATTTAGGGTTTATTTTTGATAAATTCCGGCAGGTTAGCTCATCCATTGCTCGAAAGTTTGAAGGAACTGGGCTAGGGCTCGCCATTGTTCAGGATCTTATAACTCTTATGAAAGGGGATATTTCTGTTGAAAGTGAAAAAG
Organism: Zetaproteobacteria bacterium; assembly: GCA_002747015.1. The sequence goes on along the minus strand of NVXI01000003.1, from coordinate 85,562 downwards.
GAAAAGGCTCAACATTTCAATTTAAAATTCCCTTTGAATTACTGCAAGACTTGGACATACTGACGAATAGTGAACATCAAACAGAACAACCTTCTTATTTCAGTTTTAAAGGTTACAGTGTACTTGCTGTGGACGATGACTCTGTTAATACTTTCATAATAGAGAAAATGTTAAATCGGCTCAATTTTTCAAAAATTGAGCTAGCACATGGTGGAAATGAAAGTATTAAGAAATTTCAGGATAATAATTTTGATTTGGTTCTAATGGATTGTCGTATGCCAGATATAGATGGATATACAGCCACAAAGGAGATGCGCAAAATCGAAAAATCCAGAAATAAAAATAAACACACTCCCATTATAGCTCTTACAGCAGATGCCACAAAAGGCGTTTACGAAAAATGTATTATAGCTGGTATGGATGACCGTATAAATAAACCTATCACAAAAGCACAACTCTCCGAAGCAATCGCTATGTACCTTAAACCTACTTCTAAAAAAACAGAGGAGGGAAAAGATAATGTGTCTGTTACCAGTGAATCTGTCGAAAATGGAGAACATTATCAGCAAGCTAATCATAGTAATGGCATACCACCACTTGATAAAGCCTATTTTGAAAAGGTTGTGGAACTCCCGCTTGAAGACAGTCATAAAATTTTAGAGTTATTTTATAGTCAAGCAAGAGATTGTATAGAAAAATTGGAAGTCAGTCTTAATAGAAGTGATAACAGTCAAGAATGGGCTGATGCCGCCCATAAATTAAAAGGATCGTCCAGTATAATTGGTGCTATGCCCCTTCGTGAGTTATGTGCTGAAGCACAGGGAGCCAAGAATAAATCAAGAGATGTTAAAGCGGAAATACTGGATAATATACGCTTTGAACTGAAAAAACTTCAGGACTATATAGGGTAATGTTGCAAAGGGCATAAATAAACGAAAGGCGCACTTTATTCTAGATTCTTCCATGGGGTGAATAGGGGAGTGTTGCATCATGGACTGAATTTTGTTGACGTAGCGCTCAAAACAATGCTTAGTGCCTTTAAGTTTGATTATTAAAGATTTAAATACCCGTTTTCCTTTCGATTTCGTCCGGTTTAACTGAGGTAAATGAGGCAACTCATTATCAGACAGAACAATTCAGGCACGAGGTTGTGGCTGGAAATATACCGAGATTTGCAGAAGGAAAAATTACAATGGCAACAGGTACAGTAAAATGGTTTAACCCTACAAAGGGATTTGGTTTCATTCAGCCTGAAAATGGCGGCGGCGATGTGTTTGTTCATATCAGTGCTGTAGAACAATCAGGTCTAAGTGGCTTGGACGAAGGCCAAAAAATTGAATTTGATATTCAAGAAGAAAAAGGCAAGCAATCAGCTTGTAACTTGAAAGAAGCTGCTTAATTTAGGCGCTTTTTCTAAAGATTAGAAACACGGGTTACCTTTACTGGTTCCCGTGTTTTTAATATGGGGCTTGATCACGGCGTTTTGTAACTATACAGTCCGTTGTCTTTCCCAGTTTATAGGCCGCGCGGGTACAGATACCACCACTTTTCTTTAATCTTGATATAGGTCTCATCCATCCGTTCTCTGCCATCATCTCTTAAATATTCTTAAATGCTTAGACTTTGCGGCAGAACCAGGTTTTTTAATTTTCATTATTAAGTTGTTGTCTCAAATCATTATCAATAGGGATATAACGCTCTATGCCTTTATCCAAAGCCAATCGCATTAAGCTTAGCCCATGTTGCGCGTAATTAGGGTCGTTTAACATTGTAAAGCCCATGAACCATAGGCCGACAGGGTTGTTTCTATCCATATCAAGTAATAACGAAGTTATGCGTCGTATGGCGGCATCATCGGCCCGAGCCAGGTGCCAAGAGAGAARAGGGGTYGCTTGATCAAATCGTAATGGATAATCCGTAAGCCATGAATGAAGCTCGTTTKCCCAATTTTCATAGTAGTAATYGCGTGTTCTTTGATCAAGGTAGCCATCAAGAATAACCAAAACTTCGCTTCGTATAATTAGGCGGGAAATCCGTAAACGAACATTGGGCYTATATTGTTTTGYATAAACAGATGATTGACAGAATAAATTRTTGAGCTGCAATATGTGTTTCTKAATCTCATCAATATTTATATCTTTTTGATTATCAATCGACTGAGTGTGTAATCCAGAAATAAAGCTAGCTCTATCGATGAGTAATTTTGATARATGTGTGCCGCCRGCACCAAAATCATTAATGTCAAGATTACATGCTGGCTCTCTCTCTGTTAATWGAAGCKGGTGAGGGATGTATTTATGTGCGGCTTTAGCCGTTTGAAATACGATTATTCCTGAGGACAAGCTTGTAACAAAAATAATGATACAGAAGGCGATGACTGCACARGGTATGMTGTTTYTATATGRTTTTARATTGAATGYCGTATTTGGTTTACTGATAATAGCTGCGGTCAGCGCGATAAATGGCATATTGAGTGGCATTAAGAACCAAAAGGATAAGAGTGTCACCARTCCGCCAGAGAATATGTAAGCATGTAGTTTAAGACTATGCGCCGCATATAGCCCCAAATTAAGAATGTAAATATAGAATAATATTGTTGTGATTACCCCAGAAGCGGTAAGCATCTCAACAAACATATTATGGCTATGGAAGTGATCGCGGGTGATGCCATCCCATTGCATCGAGTGTGTTCTGGTGAAATCAAGCCAATTTATTGGTAAGTTCCGCGTGAGGACTTCGTTAAATGACCCCCAGCCAAACCCTGTAATTAGTGCAGGATTAGAAAATGACATATCACTGAGTGATGCTTTGACTAGATAGGCACGTGTTGTAAACGTGAAGAAAGCAGATCCGTGTCCTAATGGCTCATAATAGCCTTGGTCACCTAGGTAGAAAGGAAGTCCAAACAATAATAGAAGAACGAGGATTGGGACGAAAGCAATAGCAGCGGTTGATAAATGTTGTTTGATAGTGATGGGGAATGATTTTATGTTCCACAATATTATAAAAAAAGCACTTCCTATTGCCGTATATGCAATACCTGACATGTTGCTCGTCGGATACATAAGGACATTGATAAACACATAAAATATAACCCACATAAGTATTATGGGCTTCGTGATCTTAACGCCTTTGAACAACACAGACATCAGAGGTGCAAGGCAGATAATTTGAAAGGCAAGGAAGTCAGGGAAATAATACGGCGCGATACCTGTGCTGAAAAGGCTGTGGGAGATTGATAAAGCGTATGTCACGGCAAAACTAAATAAAGCGATGGCACATAATATGTATTTCAATCGAGTAATTCTGCACACGAACAAAGATGCTGCCGTGAATATTGCCCAATCAAACCACCATGCTGAACCTTCACCCAGACGAACAGAGCCAAGGATATTTCGTAACGGATAATCAGTAAAAATTGTCAAGATAAGAGATATAAGGCCGATTAAAAAGGGAACCGTTACAAAAGGGTGTGTGACAAAACGCCACATATTTTCCCCAGCACACCATAGTATTAGAAACCCAAGTGCATTAAGGGCGGCACAAAAATGTAATACTGAAATCGCTAGCTCTGATTGTGGCCAGATTCCTAGATGACTGACAGGGAGTGAAAAAATGTAGAGATTCAGCGCGATAATAAGAGGGTAGAAGCACAATCCAAACCCAATTTTTGGTAAAATATCTATTCTTATTGATAGGAAGGGTTGTGACATTCTTGCAACTATGCGTTCTGATTTTCTAATTTAGTATGAATTAGATTGATGTATGTGTTCATAGCAGATATTTTTAGTCAGTTCAAAAGGCTACTTTAAAACAATAAGGTAAATCACATGTTTAAATTCAATCATAAAGTCGCTATCTTGGCAGTTGCTCTTTCTACTCTAGGGATGAGTGCAAGCCAAGTACAAGCGCAATCTTACTCGTGTTCAGACGCCACTTATGGTTCCGGTGGAACATATTCTGAGGCTACTAATTGTGATGCAAATAACACTGCAAATCAAAGCTCTACTGTGACTACGTCGACAGCTGTTTTGAAAGCAGCGGCTTCGCAGACATCAAGAATGATATCAGATAGAGTAGCAACAGCTTTAGACGGTGGAAGTGCTTTTCAAGTTAGCCATAATGGTTTCTCTGCCTCTACGGGTATGGCTGCTGGTGATCACGCTGGTAAAATTGGAGCATGGGTAGGCGGTAGCTGGTCTAATGTTGAAGATGACAATGCAAGTACAGAATTTGACGGTAGTGTTTATTCTGGCATGGTTGGTGTTGATTATCGTGTAACGCCAAAGGTCGTTGTAGGTCTGTCGCTCGGTTATGAAAGCACTGATATTGACACTGTATACAATGGTTTCGGTGGGCAAGATGGTAACATCGATGCGGATGGTTATACCATTGCGCCATATATTGGTTATAAGATCCTAGACAATGTCTCTGCAAACTTGACAGTTGGGTATTCTAATCTTGAATACGATACTTCTCGCTATGATCCGAATACAGGGAACAAAATTACTGGTTCTACAGATGCAGATCGTTATTTTGTTAACGCATCTGTGCAAGGTGATCAAATGTTCCATGGTAAATGGCATGCACGTGGTAAGGTTTCTGCTTTCTACGCAAGTGAAGAGAAGGATGCTTTTACAGAAACTGAGTCAACTGGCTCTACAATCGCAAATTCAAAGCGAGACACTGACTTTGGTCAGGCTTCTTTGGATGCAAAAGTAGGTTATGTCTTTGATCAAATTGAGCCATATGGCTTAATCGGTTTGGAATATGACTTCACAAAGGATGAAGCTCCTGTTGCTGCTGGTCAAAATAGAGGTTCTTTGGATGACAGCGATTTCGGTGCTAAGTTTGGTGCTGGTCTAGATTTCAAAATTGCGCCGAATATTACAGGTGGATTTGAAGGCTATACTGTTGAATTCCGTGACGACTATAGTGAATATACATTCACTGGCGGTCTTCGCGTACAGTTCTAATCATTGCGTAGTGCAATCAATATCTTAATTTCTAAGAAAGCGTGGTTTATCGATCACGCTTTCTTTACGCCCCTGTGCCTTCTTTTTAGCCTTACCCTTTGCCTGTCGTCTTGCTCTACGGTTGAGGGGAGGGTAAATCGTGTGCTCTCTGATTTACATCAATATAGATTTGAAACAGCAGAATATAGGGCAGGTGATTTTAATATCTTTGCTGCTGTGCGCATGAATAAATCTGATTCTCGGATTCTACATATCGTTATAGAGGGCGATGGCTATGCATGGGTTGGTCGCTATACGAAATCAGATAACCCGACGCCAAAGGATGCTGTGGGCGTGAAAATAGCCAATGCAATACAAGGTGATGTTATATATCTGGCGCGCCCATGTCAGTACATTGCTTCATCAGTATGTGAGACGAATAAATATTGGACGGAAGAGCGTTTCGCCCCGGAAGTTGTTCGGGCGTATAATAATATTCTTGATCAAATCAAAGCGAACTATGGAGTGAGTAGTTTTATTATCACTGGATTTTCTGGTGGTGCGCGTATTGCCTATGATCTTTCTATGATGCGGGGGGATATACTGGCCGTTAATACTGTGGCAGGTGTAATAGATGTTGCAGCCTGGACCAGTTATCACGATATTTCGGCGGTTCAAGCTATTGATCATCAAAGTTCAATGAATATGGCGCAGGTGGCGTATATGCATATTTGCGGGCAGGATGAAGCTATTGTTCCATGCTATTTACATGAGAAGTTTATAAAACAGCAGTCAAAGAAATCTGACGCAGTTCATAATCTTGTTAAAATCCCCAATTATAGCCATAGTAATTTATGGGCACCTGCAATCAAATATTTACAAATAGAAAACCCTCAATAAGGAATATTACTCAGATTAAGTGGTTGGTTCTTGGGGGTATAATATTTTAAGAAGAGCATAGTGCCCATGCTGGTTATTTTGGATTAGGGGTGTTAAATAACAGCTATCAGGTAAATTTCTCTTGATTTGTATCATCACTTTGTACTATCTTCCGCGCACGATGTGGAAGGTTATCTCGTAATAAGACCATTTGAGAGCCGTACCACAAACTTTTAATTGCTTATCCAATATTAAAGGATAAGTCGTCCTAATCAAAATGTGATGGTTAGGCAAACCAGAAAGAGAAAGTAATGGCAAAGAAAGTCTCAGGTTATATTAATCTGACAATACCAGGTGGTAAAGCTAATCCATCCCCACCAGTTGGTCCCGCGTTGGGTCAGCACGGCGTGAATATCATGGAATTCTGTAAGGCATTTAATGCAAAAACAGAAGACAGCAAAGATATTCCAATTCCTGTTAAAATTACGGTTTATGAAGATCGTTCGTTTTCATTTATCACAAAGACTCCACCTGCAAGCTACTTCTTGAAGCAAGCAGCGAAAGTTAAAAGTGGTGCAAACAACCCTAGCCGTGAAATTGTCGGTCAGGTTAGTAAGTCTCAGGTGAAGGAAATTGCCGAGAAGAAAATGGAAGATTTGAGCGCCAATGATATTGACGCAGCAATGAAAATTATTGAAGGTTCGGCCCGTTCTATGGGCATCGAAGTCGTGGAGGGATAAATCATGACGAAAATGACAAAAAAGGCCAAAGCAATGGTAGGTAAAGTAGATCGTGAAAAGTTTTATGCTTTGAATGATGCAATCGCTTTATTGAAAGAAGTAAGTAAAGGCAGTAAATTTGACGAGACAGTTGAAATTGCAATGAACTTGGGTGTTGATCCTAAGCATGCGGATCAACAGGTTCGTGGTATGGTTTCTCTTCCAAATGGAACGGGTGCGACTGTGCGTGTTGCTGTATTTGCAAAAGATGATAAAGCAAAAGAAGCAAAAGAAGCTGGTGCGGATATAGTTGGTGCGGAAGATCTTGTTGAGAAAATCCAAAAAGGCGAGGTTGATTTCGACCGTTGTATCGCTACACCGGATATGATGGCATTGGTTGGTCGTGTTGCAAAGATATTGGGTCCTAAAGGTATGATGCCTAATCCAAAGCTTGGTAGTGTGACGCCAAATGTTAAGAAGGCTGTTGAAGATGCGAAGGCTGGTGCTCTTGAGTTCCGTGCTGAAAAAGCAGGCGTCGTGCATGCACGTGTAGGCAAGATATCTTTCGATGATAAAAAACTTGCAGAGAATGTGCTTGCATTTGTTGAAGCGATTAAAAGAGCGAAGCCCGCTGGTTCAAAAGGAACTTATATTAATAAGGTGTCTTTAACCTCGACAATGGGCCCAGGCTTAAAAATTGATTTTGATACTGTCCAATCTGCTTAATCTAGGTAGAAAATAAAATTTAGAAAACTCCGTTTGTACGGGGTTTTTTATTGGCCGAAAGTCGGTTGAGTAGGTATACATGTGCAATATGGGGGTGTTGTTTAACGCGTATTGGGCGGAAAATTAAAATAATTCTTGACGCATGGTTCTAACCAATCTATAAAGCGCATGAAATTAAAGACCTGTCCAAGACTGTTAGGCGTAGATGTAAGTCCTACATAGATGGAGTGAAATGAACAACCTTTTAAGGTTAGGGCGTTTTATTATATTGGATGGGTGGTTTTGTCTACGAAGGGCAAGGCCATTTTTATTGGGATTTTATTGGATTAACAAAAATCAGGAGTAAGACCTATGGGTATAAGCCGGGCAGAAAAAGAAGCAGAAATACAAGCATTGAATGAGCGTTTTTCAAGTGAAGAGCTTGTTGTTGTGACTCAATATTCAGGTTTGAGTGTTGCGGCGTTGACTGAGCTTCGTTCTAATCTTCGCAAAGAGGGCGCGTCATTTAAAGTGACAAAGAATTCTTTGACCAAGATTGCTCTTAAGGGTACGCGATTTGAGCAACTCGAAAGTATGTTCACAGGGCCAACTGGTGTTGCGACTTCTCAAGATCCGATTGCTGCGGCGAGAGTTGCCTACAAGTTTGCAAAAGAGAATAATAAGCTTATCATTATTGGTGGTGCAATGGGTGATATGCTCTTGGATGCGAAGGGCGTTGAGGAGATTGCGAAGCTTCCATCTCTTGATGAAATCCGTTCCAAGCTTGTTGGCTTGTTACAAGCGCCTGCACAAAAAATCGCAAGCGTTGTGGCTGCACCTGCACGTGATCTTGTTGGTGTTACAAAAGCGTATAGTGAAAAGTAAAAAAGTTTTTGGGCATACCCCTTTGTTGGGGTGTGACTGGATTAAATTTCGGCGAATTAGTTTTATAAAAGGAGAAAAATATTATGGCTGCTGATTTAGGTAAAATTGTTGATCAACTTTCTGAATTGAGTGTTTTGGAGGCTGCTGAGCTTTCTAAGCTTCTTGAAGAAAAGTGGGGCGTAACTGCCGCTGCTGCTGCTGCACCTGTTGCTGCTGCTGGTGATGGTGAAGCTGCTGCTGAAAAGAGTGACTTTGATGTTATTCTTGAAGCTGCTGGTCCCACTAAAATTGCTGTGATCAAAGAAGTACGTTCGATTACAGGTCTTGGCTTGAAAGAAGCTAAGGATCTTGTTGAAGCTGGTGGTAAAGCTGTTAAAGAAGGCGCACCAAAAGCAGAAGCAGAAGAAATCAAAGCGAAATTGGAAGCCGCAGGCGCAACAGTTTCTCTTAAATAATTTATTTACAATATTATCGAGCATTTCCCGTTTTGTTTAGGCGGGGGATGCTTTTTTAGGTCTGTGGGATGTTTAAGGTTGACAAGTTCCTTGCCGTAGGCCATATAGCATAAAACTTTTCTGGGATGAACGTGACACTCATGGTAAAAACGTCAATCCGCAATGGCGGAAATCGCTAATTAATATACTGCCTTACTCTTACAAATATTAAGAAGAGGGGGCGGTTCAATTTGCTTTGGAATAAGACAAAGGTAGGACAAATATGTGCGCAGCAAAAGCTAAAACATCTAAAAGAATTACTCCAGCTAACAGTATTGAAAGTTTCATCGGTCGTAAACGTATTCGCCGTGACTTTGGTAGCATCGAAACGGTAGCAGAAATGCCAAATTTGATTGAGCTTCAACGCGAATCTTTTGAGCGTTTTCAGCAAAAAGATATTCCGGCAGATGAACGTGAAATGACCGGTTTGGAAGAAGTTTTAGCGTCTGTATTTCCTATTCGTGATTTTGGTGATAAGGCTGAAATTGATTTTGTTAAATATGAATTTGAAGAGCCTAAATATGACGTGGAAGAGTGTCGCCAGCGCGGGATGACTTACGCGGCTCCGCTTCGTGTGACTTTACGCTTGTCTGTATTCGATGTCGATGAGGAAACAGGGCTTCGTTCTATTCGTGACATTAAGGAGCAAGATGTCTACATGGTTGATATGCCCATGATGACTAAAAATGGAACTTTTGTTATTAACGGAACAGAGCGTGTTGTTGTTTCTCAGATGCATCGTAGTCCAGGTGTTTTCTTTGATCATGATAATGGAAAAACACACGTATCAGGGAAGTATTTGTTTTCTGCGCGCGTTATTCCTTACCGTGGTTCGTGGCTTGATTTTGAATTTGATGCGAAAGATCAAATGTATGTGCGGATTGATCGTCGCCGTAAGTTACCTTTAACAACCTTCTTGCGTTGTTTGGATAGCGCGGAAACGCAAACTTTGCGTGCTGATGCTCTTGCTAATGATGAAGAGATTGATCCTTTGGTGGTTCAGGGGATGTCAAATGAAGAAATTCTAAATACATTCTATGATGCGATCATTTATAAGAGTGATAAAAAGGGTTGGAAAACGTCGTTTGATGGTGAGCGTTTGCGTGGTTTAAAGCTTCCGTATGATTTGGTGGATGCAAAAACTGGTGACGTTATTGCGGAAACGGGCTCTAAAATAACTCCACGTAAAGCCAAGAAATTTGTTGAAGATGGTTTGAAAGATATCTTGTTGCAAACGGAGTATCTTGTTGGGCAATATCTTGCGAGTGATATCTTCGATGCGAAGACTGGTCTTGTTCTTTTTGAGGCGGGGCATGAGCTTGAAGAGGCTGATTTTGAAACACTTGCGGAGGCGGGTGTGAAGGAATTGCCGATTTTGGCGATTGATTACTTAAATGTTGGTCCTTATATGCGTAATACATTAATGGCAGATAAGTGTGATACACGTGAAGAGGCGTTGATTGATATTTATCGTGTTATGCGTCCAGGTGAGCCACCAACAGTAGATTCTGCGCAAGCTCTATTTGATTCATTGTTCTTTGATGCTGAGCGTTATGATCTATCCCCCGTTGGTCGTGTTAAAATGAACTCGCGCTTGGAATTGGATGCTGATGATCAATTCCGTATTCTTTGTAAGAAAGATATTTTGGCGATTGTTAAATACCTGCATGATTTGAAAGATGGTAAAGGCGAGGTTGATGATATTGATAACCTTGGTAACCGCCGTGTTCGGTCGGTTGGTGAATTGATGGAAAATCAGGTTCGTGTTGGCTTGCTTCGTATGGAGCGTGCAATTCGTGAGCGTATGTCTTCTGTTGAAATTGATACATATATGCCGCATGATTTAGTGAATTCTAAGCCGCTTCAGGCTGCTGTTCGTGAATTTTTTGGATCATCACAGTTGTCACAGTTTATGGATCAAACGAACCCATTGTCTGAAATTACACATAAGCGTCGTTTATCTGCGCTTGGGCCAGGTGGTCTGACGCGTGAGCGTGCCGGCTTTGAAGTTCGTGATGTTCATCCAACGCATTATGGTCGGATTTGTCCTGTTGAAACACCAGAGGGGCCGAATATTGGTTTGATTAACTCACTTGCGACTTTTGCGAAGGTGAACCAGTATGGTTTCATTGAGAGTCCGTATCGTCGTGTTGTTGATGGTAAGGTTACTTCTGAGGTTGTGTATATGCCTGCTATGGAAGAGGCAAGATATACAATTGCGCAGGCAAACTCTGTTTTGACCAAGGAGGGTGGTTTTGATTCTGCCCTTGTGTCTTGTCGTGAGGCTGGTGAAAATGTAATGTCAACATCTGAAAATATTGACTTTATGGATGTATCGCCAAAGCAGATGATTTCTGTTGCTGCGTCTCTTATTCCATTCTTGGAAAATGATGATGCGAACCGTGCCCTTATGGGGTCAAACATGATGCGTCAAGCTGTACCATTGCTTAAATCATCTGCGCCAATTGTTGGTACAGGGATGGAGGCAACAGTTGCCCGTGATGCTGGAGCTTCTGTTGTTGCGCGCCGTACTGGTGTGGTAACAAAAGTGGATGCACAGCGTATTGTTGTTCAAGCAACTGAGATTGTTAGTGCGGATGAGCCGGTTGTTGATATTTATAAATTGGCAAAATTCCAACGCTCGAACCAAGATACTTGTATTAATCAACGTCCACTTGTGCGCGTTGGTGATAAGGTTTCTGGTGGTGATATTATTGCGGACGGTCCGTCTACTGATATGGGTGAATTGGCGCTTGGTCGTAACATGACGGTCGCGTTTATGCCTTGGAATGGGTATAATTTTGAAGACTCAATTTTGATTAATGAGCGCGTAGTTCGTGATGATGTTTATACATCGATCCATCTTGAGCAATTTGATGTTATGGCACGTGATACACGTTTGGGCGCGGAAGAGATTACGCGTGATATTCCAAATGTTGGTGAAGAAGCACTTAAGCATCTTGATGAGGCTGGTATTGTTCACATCGGAGCGGAAGTTCACCCAGGTGATATTCTTGTCGGTAAGGTAACGCCAAAGGGTGAGTCGCCCATGACACCGGAAGAAAAACTTCTTCGTGCAATCTTCGGTGAGAAGGCGGCAGATGTTAAAGATACATCACTACGTCTTCCACCTGGTGCATCTGGTACAATTGTTGAGGTTCGCGTATTTAATCGTCGCGGCGTTGATAAAGATGCGCGGGCTATGTCTATTGAACAAGATGAAATTGAACGTCTTGCAAAAGATCGTAATGATGAGCGTCGTATTCTTGAAGATGGCTTTTATGATCGTCTTGCAGAAATGCTTGAAGGGCAGAAAACAGCCTCTGGTCAAAAAGATGTTGGTTTGAAAAAAGGCGATGTTGTTACGCGTACTGTATTAGACGATGTTAAGCGTGGCTACTGGCGTCAAATCGCTGTTGCTGATGAAAACCGCATGTCGGAAATCGAAGCAATGTCGAATACCTTTGATTCTGCGGTTGATGATTTGAAAGAGCGTTTTGAGAACAAAGTTGAAAAACTTCAGCGTGGCGATGAATTGTTGCCTGGCGTGATGAAGATGGTGAAAGTCTTTGTTGCTGTTAAGCGTAAAATGCAACCTGGCGATAAAATGGCGGGTCGCCATGGAAACAAAGGGGTTGTGTCAAGAATTATGCCGCAAGAAGACATGCCATATCTTGAAGATGGTCGTACTGTTGATATCGTATTGAACCCACTTGGTGTTCCCTCACGTATGAATGTAGGTCAGATTCTTGAAACACATCTTGGCTGGGCGTCTTTGAATATTGGTAGACAAATTGGTGAAATCATTGATGCGTTCCAAGACAAAAAAGCAATTACAGCCGATGAACGTAAGGGTTTGGATGGTAAGCTTGAGGACGTTTATGGCGAGCGTGAGTTTAAAGAAAAGGTTTCTAAACTAGATAATGTGGAAATTGTCGAGATGGCAAATAATCTTCGTGATGGTGTGCCAATGGGAACACCAGTCTTTGACGGAGCGAATGAAGACGATATTTCAAAGCTTCTTGAAAAAGCAGGTTTGAGTACATCTGGTCAGATGCGTTTGATTGATGGTCGTACTGGTGAATATTTCCACCGCGATGTGACTGTTGGTGTGATGTATATGCTTAAACTTCACCATTTGGTGGATGATAAGATACATGCGCGTTCAATCGGACCATATTCACTGGTAACGCAGCAGCCACTCGGCGGTAAAGCCCAGTTTGGTGGGCAGCGCTTCGGGGAAATGGAAGTCTGGGCATTGCAAGCTTATGGTGCTGCATATACCTTGCAAGAAATGCTTACTGTTAAGTCTGATGATGTTGCTGGTCGTTCTAAAGTGTACGAGTCTATCGTACGTGGTGAGGACAACTTTGAAATCGGTATCCCGGAGAGTTTCAACGTTCTAACAAAAGAACTAAGAGCCCTTTGTTTGAATATTGATTTGAAACAAAGCAAAGCGTCCTAATCGGATTGATTATTTAAGAATATAGCCCAGAACAATAAAGGGAAAATGTAATGAATGAATTGATGAACTTATTTGGTCAACCAACAGGACCACAAAGCTTTGATAGCCTGAGAATTTCTATCGCATCACCACAACAGATCAGCTCTTGGTCTTTTGGTGAAGTGAAGAAGCCTGAGACAATTAACTATCGTACTTTTAAACCAGAAAAAGATGGTTTATTTTGTGCGCGTATCTTTGGTCCTGTAAAAGACTATGAATGTTTGTGCGGTAAATATAAACGCATGAAATATAAGGGCATCATCTGTGAAAAATGTGGTGTTGAAGTGACATTGACTAAAGTGCGTCGTGAGCGCATGGGTCACATTGATCTTGCATCTCCTGTCGCACATATATGGTTTTTGAAATCATTGCCATCACGTATTGGCTTGATCATGAATATGACATTGAAAGAGCTTGAGCGGGTTCTATACTTTGAAAACTTCATTGTTATTGAACCGGGAATGACGCCTTTAAAGCCGTTTCAGTTATTGTCTGAAGAAGAATATTATGATGCTCAGGATGAGTATGGAGAAGAAAATTTCCGTGCTGGTATCGGTGCAGAAGCCATGAAAGAAATGCTTTGTGCTATGAATCTTGAAGAAGAGCTTGTGCAAGTTGAAGAAGATCTTCGTGAAACAAATTCAGAAGCAAAGCGTAAGAAGCTAGTTAAGCGTCTTAAACTTCTTGAAGCATTTATTAATTCCGGTACACGCCCTGAGTGGATGATCTTGGATGTTGTTCCTGTTCTTCCGCCAGAGTTACGTCCGCTTGTGCCACTTGATGGTGGTCGCTTCGCTACATCAGATCTTAATGATCTTTATCGCCGCGTTATCAACCGTAACAATCGTTTGAAACGTTTGATGGAGCTTCGTGCACCTGATATTATCGTGCGTAATGAAAAACGTATGTTGCAAGAATCTGTTGATGCCTTGTTTGATAATGGTCGTCGTGGTCGTGTGATTACAGGCGCGAACAAGCGTCCATTGAAATCACTTTCAGATATGCTGAAAGGTAAGCAAGGCCGTTTCCGTCAAAACCTACTTGGTAAACGCGTCGACTATTCTGGTCGTTCGGTGATCGTTGTTGGTCCGGAGTTAAAACTGCATCAATGTGGATTACCAAAGAAAATGGCTCTGGAGCTGTTTAAACCGTTTATTTATCATAAACTTGAAATCTATGGTATGGCCTCTACTGTTAAGGCTGCGAAGAAAATGGTTGAAAAAGAGCGTCCGGAAGTTTGGGATATTCTTGAAGAAGTTATTCGTGAGCATCCTATTATGCTTAACCGTGCGCCGACACTTCACAGACTTGGTATCCAAGCATTCGAGCCAATTCTAATTGAAGGCAAAGCGATACAGCTTCACCCACTTGTTTGTACAGCGTTTAATGCTGACTTCGATGGTGACCAAATGGCTGTTCACGTGCCGCTTTCTATTGAAGCACAGATTGAAACACGTTGCTTGATGATGGCCACAAATAATATTCTATCTCCTGCAAATGGTAAGCCGATTATCGTTCCATCGCAGGATATTATTCTGGGTCTTTATTATTTATCCATCGCGCAAGATGGTAAAAAAGGCGAGGGTATGATTTTCCGCGGTGTTGGTGAGATTATGCATGCGCTTGAAAATAATGTGGTTTCGTTACATGCGAAAATTAAATGTCGTTATCATGGCGTTGATGCAAATGGTGATCGTGAGACAGTTATTGTTGAATCAACACCAGGGCGGATGATATTCTCTGAGCTATTGCCACGTCATCCAAAGGTTCCTTTTGATTTGCTGAATCAGATTCTTACGAAAAAAGAAATTTCTGACATGATTGATGTTGTTTATCGTCACTGTGGTCAGAAAAAGACAGTTATTTTCTGTGACCGTATGATGAAACTTGGCTTTAAATACGCGTGTATTTCCGGTATTTCTTTTGGTAAGGATGATTTGATTATCCCTGATGCGAAGAAAGATCTTGTTGCTGCAGCGAAAACACAAGTTGGTGAATTTGAACAGCAATATATGGATGGTCTGATTACTAAGGGCGAGAAGTATAACAAAGTTATCGATGTTTGGTCGCGTTGTACTGATGACGTTGCGAGTGCAATGATGGAAGGAATTTCTGATACCACAGGTAAAATGAATGCTGTTTATATGATGGCTCATTCCGGT
Organism: Zetaproteobacteria bacterium; assembly: GCA_002747015.1. Next base: position 70,259 of record NVXI01000003.1, on the reverse strand, counting down.
GCGCGTGGTTCTGCAGCGCAGATACGTCAGCTTGCCGGTATGCGTGGATTGATGGCCAAGCCATCTGGTGAAATCATCGAAAATCCGATTATCTCAAACTTTAAAGAAGGTTTGTCGGTTCTTGAATACTTTAACTCCACCCATGGAGCACGTAAAGGTTTGGCAGACACTGCCTTGAAAACTGCGAACTCTGGTTATCTTACGCGTCGCCTTGTTGATGTTGCGCAGGATGCCATTATTACAGAATTTGATTGTGGTACGGAACGTGGTATTAGCATGCGCCCTGTTATGAACGGTACGGATGTTTCTGTCCCAGTGTCAGAGCGTGTTCTTGGACGTGCAGCAGCCGTAGATATCATTGATCCATCTTCTGGTGATGTTCTTATCAAGGCTGGCCAGCTTATGGACGAAGCAATGTCAGAAAGTGTTGATGAAGCAGGTATTCAAGAGGTTCTTGTTCGCTCTGTCTTAACATGTGAAGCCGCGCATAATGGCGTTTGTGGAAAATGTTATGGACGTGATCTTGCACGCGGAACTGAAGTTAATCTCGGTGAGGCAGTTGGTGTTATGGCGGCACAATCTATTGGTGAGCCTGGAACCCAGCTTACAATGCGTACCTTCCACATTGGAGGAGCGGCGCAGAAGAGTGTAGAGCGTTCACACATCGAAGCGAATATTGACGGAAAAATCGAAATTCGTAATAAGAATGTCGTTAAAAACTCTGAGGGTGTTGAAATTGTTATGAGTAGAGATTCAGAAATCGTTATTCTGGATAAAGACGGTAACGAAAAATCAGCACAGCGCGTGCCATATGGCTCACGTTTGTTTGTTAAGGATAATGGGAAAGTTAAATCCGGCGAGAAAATGGCCGAGTGGGACCCCTATACACTGCCTGTTATTACCGAAAAAGACGGTGTAGCACACTTCTTTGATTTGGTTGATGGTGTATCTATTATCGATAATGTTGATGAAGCGACGGGTATTACGTCGAAGAAAGTTATTGATTGGCATTCACAACCTAAAGGCGGCGATTTGAAGCCACGTATCTCTATGCTTGATAGTAAAGGTGAGGTTATTACACTGAAAAACACAATGCCAGCAAACTACTATTTGTCTGCGGATGCTGTTTTGTCTGTTGATGATGGGCAGGAAGTGAAGGCCGGTGACATTATTGCTCGTATTCCTCGTGAAACGTCGAAAACGCGTGATATTACAGGGGGGCTTCCTCGTGTTGCTGAATTGTTTGAAGCGCGTATACCGAAGGACTTTGCTGTTATTTCTGAAATTGATGGTTATGTTGAATTTGGAAAAGACTACAAATCTAAACGTCGTATCATTGTGCGTCCTGCGGATGGGGAAGCAACAGAGTATCTTATTCCTAAGGGGCGCCATTTGGCCGTTCATGAAGGTGATTTCGTGCGCAAAGGTGATCCGTTGCTGGATGGTGCGCTCGTTCCACATGATATTTTGAATATTATGGGTGTTGAAGCTTTGGCTGAATATCTAACACAAGAAGTTCAAGATGTTTACCGTCTGCAAGGGGTGAAAATCAACGATAAGCATATTGAGGTGATTGTTCATCAAATGATGCAGAAGGTTGAGGTTACATCTGTCGGTGATTCAACATATCTAATTGGTGAGAATGAGGATCGTGAAGAGTTTGACATTGTGAGACGTAAGCATATAGAAGAGGGGAAAACGCCGCCAGAAGGCAAACCAATTCTTCAGGGTATTACGAAAGCTTCATTGCAAACGCGTTCATTTATCTCTGCAGCATCGTTCCAGGAAACAACACGCGTTCTTACGGACGCGGCTGTAAATGGCAAAGTTGATGGTTTGCATGGTTTGAAAGAAAACGTAATCGTTGGTCGTTTGATCCCTGCTGGTACTGGTGCTTTTGTGAATACAATTAAGCGTTTGGCTGCTGATCGTGATGAAGTTGTGATTGCGAATATGCCGAAACCTGAAGCATTGGATGCGCCAAGTACAGATGATGCGAGTGCACCTGCGGAAGGTGCTGATGCGTCCACTGATGGTGATGCTAAGGAAGCTGCAAACGGTTAGCTTTTAAAATAAAATGGTACAATTTAAAAGGAGCTTAACGGCTCCTTTTTTTATATTCTCAAGCATAGTGATATTTGTATTGACAAATACGCTGATTGTTAATTATATAATACATATTTTTATTGTAATAAAATTATCAAAAAGGTTGATGTAATGACTATAAAGAACAATGTAAATTTGGGGGGGGCTTTTCCACCGTGTGAGTCTTTGAATGAGGACGGTCGTGTGATGGGGGTTGTTGCAGGTGATTCTGTTAAGAACGTTGTGGCTGAAAAAGGAATAGCCATAGAATCAGCAGGTGATTCTGTATTAGATTTTCAGCCTGATGGGCTATAATTAATTTTTTTAATTCTATTGATAAGAAGGGGTTTTTTGCCCCTTTTTTTTATGTAATCAATTTTATATTTTAGTAGATAAAATGGCAATTAACCCTAGATTTTTCAGAGTGTTTGTTTTTATTTACTTTTTATTAAAACTTTTCTTGACGAACAAGAATCTTTCCCTTATATTCCGCGCCATTGTGATGGGCGTCCTGAGAGTTCCATAGGAATAGTAGGGGCGTGCAACATCTGGAAATAACGGCTTTGTGTTCACATGATTTAGCGTGGTACAAAACTTATCAGATGCTCTGCGGACTTTTTACTTTGTCAACGCGTTTTAGTGTTTGACAAGAGTAGTAAATCCGCGCTAAATGCCTCCGTCTAAAGAAATGATATAGAATTTAAGAAGGTTTGATATGCCAACCATTCAACAATTGATTCGCAAGCCACGTAAAAAGCCTGTGAAAGCTAAAAAAACTAAAGCGTTACAAGGCAACCCGCAACGACGTGGTGTTTGTACGCGCGTATATACGACGACACCGAAGAAACCGAACTCTGCTTTGCGTAAAGTTGCCAAGGTTCGTTTGACAACTGGTGCGGAAGTTATTTGTTATATTCCAGGTGAAGGCCATAATTTGCAGGAGCATGCTGTTGTTCTTGTACGTGGCGGTCGTATTAAAGATTTGCCGGGTGTGCGTTATACCATCGTTCGTGGAACGTTGGATACGCAAGGTGTTAAAGATCGTAAGCAATCACGTTCACGCTACGGCGCGAAACGTCCGAAGTAAGAGGAAAAATTAATGTCACGTCGTCGTAAAGCTGAGAAACGCGTTATTCTACCAGATCCACAATTTGGTGATCTGATTCTATCTAAATTTATTAATAACGTCATGTTGGCTGGTAAGAAGTCTACTGCCGAGGGTATCGTTTATGGTGCGCTTGAGACATTGGATGGTAAGAAGCCAGTTAATTCAAATAAGAAGTCAGATTCTTCTGATGAAAGTGATGCTCCAGTCGTTGCGTATAAGAGCGTTGGTCTGCATTTTTTCCATGATGCGTTGAAGAATGTTAAACCTCGCCTTGAGGTTCGCTCACGCCGCGTTGGTGGTGCGACATATCAAATTCCAGTTGAGGTTCGCCCTGATCGTTCGCTTGCTCTTGCGATGCGTTGGATTATTGAGGCTGCTCGTAAGCGTGGTGAGAATACGATGAAGGATCGTTTGGCTGCTGAGCTTTATGATGCTGCAAGCGATCGTGGTTCTGCTGTTAAGAAGCGCGATGACACACATAAAATGGCTGATGCGAACAAAGCATTTGCACATTATCGCTGGTAGTATAGGGAAGAATAAAATTATGGCACGCGAACATAAAATCGAAAATTATCGTAACTTTGGTATCATGGCTCATATTGATGCGGGTAAAACCACAACAACTGAGCGCGTTTTGTACTATTCAGGTAAGTCACACAAAATTGGTGAAGTGCATGATGGTGCGGCGACTATGGACTGGATGGAGCAAGAGCAAGAGCGTGGTATTACTATTACCTCTGCTGCGACAACAACATTTTGGGATGCGCCGAAAGGTTCTCAATATGCGGATCAGCGTTTCCGTTTAAATATTATTGACACACCGGGGCATGTTGACTTCACAATTGAAGTTGAGCGTTCATTGCGTGTGCTTGATGGTGCGATTGCTGTTTTTGATGCAAACGCAGGTGTTGAGCCACAAACTGAAACTGTTTGGCGTCAGGCTGATAAGTATGATGTTCCGCGTATGTGTTTCGTGAATAAGATGGATAAAATTGGCGCGGATTTCTATAATACTGTTAAGGAGATAGGCACTCGTCTTGGTGCGGTTGCTTGTGTTATTCAATTACCAATTGGCGCAGAAAATGAATTTGCAGGTATTGTTGATTTATTGAAAATGAAAGCAGTTGTTTGGGATTCTGAGGATCTTGGTGCGACATATCATGAAGAAGAAATTGCTGCTGATATGGTTGATAGGGCGAATGAATTCCGTGAGAAGTTGATTGATCTTGTGATTGATCAGGATGATGCTTTGATGGAAAGTTACCTTGATGGTAAGGATCCGACTGAACAGGAGTTGAAAGCGTGTATTCGTAAGGGTACGATTGCTGGTGACTTTGTTCCTGTTATCTGTGGTTCTGCATTCAAAAATAAAGGTGTTCAGCCTATGTTGGATGCGGTTGTTGAATATTTGCCATCACCGCTTGATGTTGGTGAAATAAAGGGCTTGAAGCTTGATTCTGATGAAGAGGAAAATCGCGCTCCAAGTGATGATGCGCCGTTCTCTGCTTTGGCATTTAAGATTATGAATGACCCATTCGTTGGTTCGTTGACATTCGCGCGTATTTATTCAGGTACAATTGAATCTGGTTCTTACGTTAAGAACTCTGTTAAGGATAAGCGCGAGCGCGTTGGTCGTATGCTTTTGATGCATTCCAACAACCGTGAGGAGCTTGCAGAAGCGCATGCTGGTGATATCGTAGCGTTCGTTGGTATGAAAGATACAACAACGGGTGATACACTTTGTGATATGCAAAATCCAGTTGTTCTGGAGCGCATGGAGTTTCCTGAGCCAGTTATTGAGATTGCGATTGAGCCTAAAACAAAGGCTGACCAAGAAAGAATGTCGACGGCGTTACAACGTTTGGCTGCTGAAGATCCGTCTTTTCGTGTTTCTGTTGATCATGAATCAGGTCAAACGATTATGCGCGGTATGGGCGAGCTTCATCTTGATATTCTTGTTGATCGTATGAAACGCGAGTTTAAGGTTGAGGCAAACATTGGTGCGCCGCAGGTTGCTTATCGTGAAACAATTACGAAAAGAGCAGAGATAAGCTATACACATAAGAAGCAAACTGGTGGTTCTGGTCAGTTCGCTAAAATCGATCTTATATTTGAACCGTCTGAGCCAGGTGAAGGTTTTGTGTTCGAATCAAAGGTTGTTGGTGGTAATGTTCCTAAGGAATATATTCCAGGTGTTAAAAAAGGTCTTGAGACTGCGAAGGAGACAGGGATTATTGCTGGTTTCCCAGTTCTAGATTTTAAAGTAACGCTTGTTGATGGTGCGTATCATGATGTTGACTCGTCTGTTATGGCTTTCGAAATTGCTTCAAAAACTGCCTTTAAAGAAGGTATGGCTGCTGCTGGTTCTAAATTGCTAGAGCCTATGATGAAAGTTGAAGTGGTAACACCTGAAGATTATATGGGTGATATCATTGGTGATTTGAATTCACGTCGTGGACAGGTTAATGCAATGGATGATCGCGGTAATGCGAAAATCATTACAGCAATGGTTCCGCTTGCGAATATGTTTGGATATATCAATACATTGCGTTCTATGTCGCAGGGTCGTGCAAATTATTCAATGCAGTTTGATCATTATGAGCAGGTTCCTGAGCAAATAGCACAGGAAGTTAAAGAAAGTTTAGGTGCGTAAGCGCTATAAAATAAAGATAGAAAAAAGGAGACACTATCATGTCAAAGGAAAAGTTTGAGCGGACGAAGCCGCATTGTAATATCGGAACAATTGGTCACGTTGACCATGGTAAGACGACGCTGACGGCGGCGATCACTAAATATTTTGGTGAGTTCATGGACTATGACCAAATCGATGGTGCGCCTGAAGAAAAGGCACGTGGTATCACGATTTCTACGGCTCATGTTGAGTATGAAACAGACGCGCGTCACTATGCGCATGTTGATTGCCCGGGTCATGCTGATTATGTTAAGAACATGATCACAGGTGCGGCGCAAATGGATGGTGGTATCCTAGTTGTTAACGCAGCAGACGGTCCAATGCCACAAACACGTGAGCATATCTTGCTTGCGCGCCAAGTTGGCGTTCCTGCTCTGGTTGTTTTCATGAACAAGGTTGATCAAGTTGATGATGATGAGCTTTTGGAGCTTGTTGAAATGGAGATTCGTGAGCTTCTAACATCTTATGATTTCCCTGGCGACGATATTCCAATTATCTCAGGTTCAGCGCTTGCTGCTCTTGAAGGCCGTGACCCTGAGATTGGTGAGAATAAAATCCGCGAATTGATGGAAGCTGTTGATAAGTATATTCCTCAGCCAAAGCGTGAAGTTGATAAAGATTTCTTGATGCCTGTTGAAGATGTGTTCTCCATTTCCGGTCGTGGAACTGTTGCGACAGGTCGTATCGAGCAAGGTATCTTGAACATCAATGACGAGATTGAAATCGTTGGTATCCGCGATACAACAAAAACTGTTTGTACAGGTGTTGAAATGTTCCGCAAGCTGCTTGATCGCGGTGAAGCAGGTGACAATATTGGTGCTCTTCTACGTGGTACAAAGCGTGAAGATATTGAGCGTGGTCAGGTTCTATGTAAGCCTGGTTCAATTAAGCCACATACAAAATTCACAGCCGAAGCGTATATTTTGTCCAAAGATGAGGGTGGTCGTCACACACCATTCTTCACAAAGTATCGCCCACAGTTTTACTTCCGTACAACAGACGTAACAGGTGAAGTGACATTGCCAAGCGGCACCGAAATGGTGATGCCAGGTGATAACATCAACAACATGGAAGTGACGCTTATCGCGCCAATCGCGATGACCGAAGGCCTCCGTTTTGCTATCCGCGAAGGTGGCCGTACAGTCGGAGCCGGTGTTGTAAGTAAGATTGTTGAGTAATAATTAAAGAACGAAAGTAGAAAAAGATGGAAACGCAAAGCATCAGGATTACACTTAAGGCATTTGATCATCGTATTTTGGATACGGCGAGCAGTGAAATCGTAAATACAGCGAAAAGAACAGGTGCCAGTGTACGTGGTCCTGTGCCTTTGCCGAACAGAATTAAGAAATTTTCTGTTATTCGTTCACCGCACGTTAACAAAAAATCTCAAGAGCAGTTCGAAATGCGCACACATAAGCGTCTTTTGGATGTGATCGAGCCTACACCGCAGACTATCGATGCTTTGATGAAGTTAGATTTGCCAGCGGGTGTTGATGTTGAAATTAAAATTGGCCAAATGGCAGCGTAATTAAAATCGCTTAAGTTTAGGTTAGCTATGTTGGTCGGAAGAGATCAACCTCTGGAAAGGAAAAGAAAAATGAGAACTGGATTAATTGCACGAAAAGAAGGGATGACTCGGATCTTCGATGAAGATGGTCGTACTGTCCCTGTGACTGTTCTAAAAGTTGATGAATGTCAGGTTATTGCCGTTCGCACAGAAGAGAGGGATGGTTATGTTGCTGTTCAGCTTGGTGCCGGTAAAGCTAAGGTAAAGCGTACATCAAAAGCAAATCGTGGACATTTTGCCAAGGCAAAGGTTGAGCCTAAGAAAAAAATGGCTGAATTTCGTGTTTCTAACGAGAATGTGTTGGAAGTGGGCGCGGAGATTGGTGCAAACCACTATGTACTAGGTCAGTATGTTGATGTTACAGGGACTTCAAAAGGTAAAGGTTTTCAAGGTGCGATGAAACGCCATAACTTTAGTGGTATGCGGGCAACACATGGTGTGTCTGTATCTCACAGAGCGCATGGTTCAACTGGTCAATGTCAAGATCCAGGACGCGTTTTCAAGGGTAAGAAAATGGCTGGTCATATGGGAGACGAGCGTGTAACTACGCAAAGCCTTGAGATTGTTGGAGTTGATTTAGAGTATAACCTTATTCTTGTTAGGGGTGCCGTACCTGGCGCAAAGCAGGGTTGGGTTCTTATTAATGATGCAGTTAAAAAGCCAGCGCCAGAGGGGATTCCTCTTCCTGCAGGTTTTAGAGAAGTTCCAAAGGCTGAAGATGCTAAAGAAGAAGTATCAACGACTGAGAATAATGATGCTGCTGTATCTGAGGATACAGTAGAAAGTAAAGGGAAAGAATAGCCATGAAAATGTCTGTAAAAACTTTAGATAACAAGGACGCAGGAGAGATTACTCTTGATAGTTCAGTATTTGGTGTTGAAGTTCGCCAAGACATTTTGCATCGTATGGTTAATTACCAGCTTGCAAAACGTCGTTCAGGTAATCACAAGGCAAAGAAACGCCATGAGATTTCCGGTACAGGTAAGAAGCCTCATCCACAAAAAGGAACTGGTCGCGCGCGCGCTGGTGACAAAAAACGTAACATTGACCGTGGTGGTGCTGCTGTTCATGGTCCGGTTGTTCGTTCGCATGCTGTTGATCTTCCGAAAAAGATTCGTAAGTTGGCGCTTAAAATTGCTTTATCGTCAAAAGCGGCTGAAGGAAAAATCATCATTTTGGATGATGCAAAGGCAAAGAATCATAAGACAAAGCCGATGGCTGTTGCTTTGGAGAAGTTCGGATTTAACTCTGCTTTGATCGTAAGTGGATCTGAGGTTGATGCAAACTTTGCACGCGGATGCGCAAATATACCGCGCATTGATGTGCTTCCATCACAAGGTGCGAATGTGTATGACATTCTTCGCCGTGATGTATTGGTATTAACAAAAGACGCGGTCAATGATTTGACTGAGAAATTGAAAGGTTAAAACAATGGCAAAAGCTAAGAAAATAGAAGCCGCAGAATGGATGTATGAAATTATTCGTTCGCCGCATGTAACGGAAAAAGCAACATTGGGAAGTCAGTATTCTCAAGTAACTTTTAAAGTTCCTAATACAGCAACAAAGCCACATATTAAAAAGGCTGTTGAAGTGTTATTTGGTGTGAAAGTTAAGAAAGTTAATACGCTTATCCAAAAAGGTAAGACGAAACGCTTTAAAGGAATTGCTGGAAAGCGTTCAGATTTTAAAAAGGCAGTTGTTACCTTGGAAGAAGGTCAAACAATTGATGCCGGATCTGGTGTTTAGAGCTTAGTTAAGATGCAAATTATGGTGATCCGCCGAGAATGGATGTTGAAATAAGGAAATAATAAAATGGCATTGAAAAAATTTAACCCAATAACACCTGGTATGCGCCAGCTGATTCAGATCGATAGATCTGGATTGTGGAAAGGCGCGCCGGAAAAAGCGTTAACACAAGGTCTGAAAAGAACGGGTGGTCGTAATAATACTGGTCGTATTACATCTCGTCATATTGGTGGTGGGCACAAGCGTAGCTACCGTATTATTGATTGGAAACGTACGAAATGGGATATCGAAGGCACAGTAGAGCGCATTGAGTATGATCCAAACCGTACAGCTTTTATTGCTTTGATCGTTTATACTGATGGGGAGCGTGCATATATTATTGCGCCTCAACGTTTGAACGTTGGAGATAAAGTTATTGCAGGTAGTAAGGTTGATATTAAACCTGGTAATGCAATGCCACTTAAAAATATGCCAGTTGGTACAATCATTCATAATATTGAGATGAAGCCAGGTAAAGGCGGGCAGATGATCAGATCTGCAGGTACATATGCTCAGTTGGTTGGTCGTGATCAAGGGTATGCGCAGATTAAATTGGCATCTGGTGAGTTACGTGTTGTTCTTTCTACTTGTATTGCAAGTGTGGGTGCTGTTTCAAATCCAGACCACGGTAATACAAATATGGGTAAAGCAGGACGTAACCGTTGGAAAGGTCGTCGTCCACATGTTCGTGGTGTTGTGATGAACCCGGTTGATCACCCACATGGTGGTGGTGAAGGTAAGAGTTCAGGTGGTCGTAATCCTGTTACACCTTGGGGTGTTCCAACAAAGGGTTATAAAACACGTAAAAAAGGCAAGGCGAGCGATAAATACATTATTCGTCGTCGCAACAAGAAATAAGGTAATAAGGAGAATTTAATATGGCACGCAGTGTATGGAAAGGTCCATTTATCGAGAAGAGTCTTCTTAAGAAGGTTGATGAGGCTCGTGCGAGTGGCAAAAATACAGTCATCAAAACTTGGTCACGTAGATCAACGATTTTGCCAAATATGATTGGTTTGACATTTGGTGTACATAATGGGAAAAAATTCATTCCTGTTCTTGTAACGGATCAAATGATTGGGCATAAATTAGGTGAATTTTCTCCAACGCGGACTTTTTATGGTCACGGCGCGGATAAAAAAACCAAGAAGTAATCCTACGGATATTTAAGTAAGGAAAAGAAAATGGGTAAGTCAGAAACACCTGAAAACACAAAAGTGAATGAAGCGAAGGCATCTGTTAAGCATGTCCGCACATCACCACAGAAGTTAAATCTTCTTGCACGTACTATTCGTGGCAAGAGTGCATCACGTGCGTTGATTGATCTTGAATTTTCAAAAAGACGTGTTGCACAAGATGTGCGTAAGTTGTTACAATCCGCTGTCGCGAATGCGGAAAATAATCATGGTCTTGATGTTGACCGTTTGATTGTTGCAGAGGCATATGTCGGTAAAAGTATTGTGATGAAGCGTTTTCGTGCACGTGCACGCGGACGTGGCGCAAGAATTGAAAAGAAAATAAGCAATATGACTATTATAGTTAGAGAAGCAGAGGAAGTCTAAATATGGGACAGAAGATTAATCCGATTGGTTTAAGAGTAGGGATTAACCGTACATGGGATTCGCGTTGGTATGCGGGTCGTGATTATGCGGATAAGCTAATCGATGATTTGAAACTTCGTGAGTATATTCACGAGCACTTGAAAGCCGCTGGTATCAGTAAGGTTATTATTGAGCGCGCTGCGAAGACGACAAAAGTTACAATTTATACTGCACGTCCGGGTGTGATTATCGGTAAAAAAGGTGCGGATATAGAGACTCTACGTCAGAATCTTTCTCGTCGCGCTGGTGGCGAGGTTGGGCTTAATATTATCGAAGTTCGTAAGCCTGAAGTTGATGCTCAGTTGGTTGCAGAAAATGTTGCGCAACAGTTAGAGCGTCGTGTTTCTTTCCGTCGTGCTATGAAGCGCGCAGTTCAAAATGCAATGCGTTTTGGTTCACAAGGTATTCGTATTAACGTATCTGGTCGTTTGGGCGGTGCTGATATTGCTCGTACTGAATGGTATCGTGAAGGTCGTGTGCCGTTGCATACATTTCGTGCAGACGTTGATTATGGTACAGCAGAAGCTTTGACAACATACGGTATTATTGGTGTTAAGATATGGCTCTATAAGGGTGATATCATGGAAAATGACCCAATGGCACATGATAAACGTATGTCAGAAGCACGTGGTGGAGCGCCAAAAAATAAATATTAAGAATAAAGTTACGAAAGTACTGGATTTTTAATTTAAAGTGCGCTAAGTTCGCGCGAAATATCGGAATGCTTTGATTGAGGCAACATATAGGAACTATTACCTGCAGGGTGAAAAGTCTATGTGAATGATAATTTTTATGTCCGTTGCCCTGTTTTTTATTTGGGTGCGGAGGAAATTGAAAGTGAGAAACTGAAGAGATGTTAAGTCCAAAGAAGTTTAAACACCGCAAACAATTTAAGGGCCGTATCCATGGTAATGCCAAGGGTGGTTCTACACTTGCTTTTGGAGCGTTTGGTTTGAAAGCACTTCAGCCAGAGCGTATTACTTCACGCCAAATTGAGGCGGCTCGTCGTGCTCTTACGCGTCACATGAAACGTCAGGGTAAAGTTTGGATTCGTATCTTTCCAGATGTACCGGTAACGGCAAAGCCGCTAGAAGTTCGTCAAGGTAAGGGTAAGGGCTCTCCAGAGTATTGGGCTGCACGTGTCAAGCCTGGTCGCATCATGTTTGAGATTGATGGTGTTTCTGAGGAGGTCGCGCGTGAAGCTTTTGATTTGGCTGCTATGAAGTTGCCAATCAAAACAAGATTTGTTAAGCGTGTAGGCGCGATTGAGGAGGCTGCATAATGAATAGTGAAGATTTGAGATCTAAGTCTGTTGATGAATTGGTAAAAGAAGTGCTTGATTTGCGTAAAGAGCAATTCAATGCGCGTTTTCAAAAATCACAGGGCTCTCTTGAGAATACTGCTCAGGTGCGTGTGAATCGTAGAAATATAGCCAGAGCAAAAACAATATTGAATGAAAAACGTCGTGAAGAAGCGAAAGCAACTTCAGGTAAGAAAGCCGCTTAAGAGGAGTAGAGCAATATGCCACGTCGCGTATTAGAAGGAAATGTAGTAAGTGATAAGCAAGACAAGACAATTACTGTTCTTGTTGAGCGTCGTTTCATGCATCCAATGTATAAAAAATATATTAAGAGTTCTAGCAAATATGCAGCTCATGATGAGAACAATCAATTCAAGGAAGGTGATCGTGTTTCAATTATTGAATGCCGTCCTCTTTCTAAGAATAAGCGTTGGATTGTTGTAACTGGTGATGATGCGAAAGCGACTGTGCCAGCAGCAAAGAAGACACCGTCTGAAAGAGTGGCTGTTAAGAAGACTGATTCTGCAAAGAAAGTTGCTTCGAAAAAGCCGGCTGCTAAAAAGAAAGCTAAATCTAAAGCTAAAAAGAAGGATGCGTAGGTTATGATACAAATGCAATCCCGCATGACAGTTGCTGATAATAGCGGCGCCCGTGAAGTTCAATGCATTAAGGTGCTTGGCGGATCACATAGGCGTACTGCGAATATTGGTGATATCGTTGTTGTATCCGTTAAGGAAGCAATTCCGCGCGGTAAAGTTAAAAAGGGTGATGTTCGTCGTGCTGTTATCGTGCGTACAAAATTTGGCCTACAGCGTAAGCATGGCGAAAAAATTCGTTTTGATACAAATGCATGCGTTTTGATTAGTACGAATGGTGAGCCTATCGGTACACGTATTTTTGGACCAGTAACACGCGAGTTGCGTGCTGGTGGTTATATGAAAATTATTTCATTGGCATCGGAGGTGCTCTAGATATGACACAGCCTCAGAAGAAAAATAAATTGAAGATTAAAAAAGGTGATCAGGTCGTTGTTTTGGCAGGACGTGATAAAGGCGCAAAAGGCGAAGTTATCAAAGTCTTAACTGAAGTTCGTCGTGTGCTTGTTCAGGGTGTGAATGTTGTGACAAAGCATCAGAAGCCAACACAAGTATCACCTGGTGGTATCCAGAAGAAGGAATTACCAATTCATATATCTAATGTTGCGCTTGTTGATCCTAAAGATGGTGTTGCAACGCGTGTTGGGTATAAAGTTTTAAAAGATGGTAAAAAAGTTCGCGTGGCTAAGAAGTCCGGCGAAACCATCACGTAAGTTTAGATATAAAGGGTCGAGAAAATGGCACCGCGTTATAAAGAACTATATATTAAAGAGGTTATCCCTGCATTGGATAAGAAGTTCGGATATAAAAACCCGCACATGCGTCCGCGTTTGGATAAAATCGTGTTGAATATGGGTGTTGGTGAAGCAACACAGGATCGTAAGCACATGGAAAATGCAGTGAATGCGATGACTTTGATTGCTGGTCAAAAGCCAGTTATCTGTAAAGCCCGTCAATCAAATGCATCTTTCAAAATCCGTGAAGAGCAAGCAATTGGTACGAAGGTAACGTTGCGCGGTGATCGTATGTATGAATTTTTAGACAGATTGATTACGATTGCTATGCCACGTATTCGCGATTTTCGCGGTTTAAATCCTAAGAGCTTTGATGGGCGTGGGAATTATGCGATGGGTATTACGGAGCATATCATTTTCCCAGAAATTAATTATGATCGGGTTGATACAATTCGTGGCATGGATATTGTTATTTGTACAACAGCATCCAATGATGAAGAAGCAAAAGAGCTTTTGACGCAGTTCAAAATGCCTTTTAAGAAAAATTAGTACGGATAACTTATAGGAAAGAATCAATATAATGGCAAAAGTCTGTATGATCGAAAGAGATAAGAAGCGCAGAAAGCTGGTTAAAAGTCTGGCGACGAAGCGTGCTGAATTAAAAGCAATTATCAAGGATCAAAAAATTCCTGCTGATGAGCGTTTTCAGGCTGTTCTTAAGCTTGCTGAAATGCCACGTAATTCATCAAAGACACGAATTAGAAATCGTTGTGCGTTAACTGGTCGTCCACGTTCGTATTATCGTAAATTTAATCTCTCGCGCATTGCGCTAAGAGACTTGGCATCTCGCGGTGAGTTGCCAGGTGTAACAAAGTCAAGCTGGTAGAAGGAGGGTTTGAATTATGACAATGAGTGATCCCCTCGGTGATATGCTAACGCGCGTTCGTAACGGGCAGCAAGCCGGAAAAGAAATAGTAGAATGCCCATTTTCTCGTTTACGCGAAAACGTGTGTGTTGTTTTAAGAGATGAAGGTTTTATCCGCGGTTATTCTGTGGATGAGCGTGAAGGCAACAAAAAATACCTTTTAATTCAGCTTAAATACGCTGAAGGAGAAGGTGTGATACGCCAAATTAATCGTGTATCAAAGCCTGGTCGTCGTGTTTATACAACGGTTAAGTCGATGCCACGTTTCTTCAATGGTTTAGGTATTTTGGTTGTGTCTACACCACAAGGTGTTATGGCAGATAGCAAAGCACGTGCGGCGAAGGTCGGTGGTGAAATTTTATGTCAGGTCTTTTAGGTCGGATATTAATTTAATTATTTTAAGGAATGTGAATAATGTCACGTATTGGTAAAAATCCTGTAACGATCCCCGCGGATGTGGATGTGCAAATTAAGGGTCAGGAGCTAACAGTTAAAGGTAAATTGGGCTCGCTTGATCTGTCTTTGCATAGTGAAGTTTCGGCTGTGGTTGAAGAGGTCGCTAATGATGATGGTAAAACATCGAAAATTGTGCGTTTGTCCCCTAAGTCAAATTCAAAATTTGCACAAAAAATATGGCCTACAATGCGCACGTTAGTTGATAATCTGTGTATTGGTGTTAGTCAGGGATATGTAAAAAAGCTTGAAATCCATGGCGTTGGTTATCGTGCCAACCTTCAAGGTAATGATTTGGTTCTGGCGTTAGGTTTCTCGCATGAGGTTCGTTATACGATTCCTGAAGGCGTTAAAGTTGAAGTGGAAAAGCAAACACGTTTAAAAGTCAGTGGTATTGATAAGCAGCGTGTTGGTCAAGTTGCCGCTGAAATTCGTGCATATAAGAAGCCTGAGCCGTATAAAGGTAAAGGTATTCGTTATACGGATGAGTATATCATCCGTAAAGAAGGTAAGAAGAAGTAAGGAAATAGGACTATGGCTAAGGCAGCATCCGTTAAAACAACTCCGGCACAGCGCCGTACGTTTAGAACTCGTAACAAGATTCGTCGTATCAATATTGATCGTGTTGGTGTACGTGAAACACGTCCACGTCTTTCTGTTCACCGTACAGGGAAACAGATTTATGCGCAGATCATTTGTGACATTCAAGGTAAGACGTTGGCTTCGGCTTCAACTCTTGAAAAAGATCTTAAAGAAAAGCTGAAAAGTGGCGCAAATGTTGAGGCTGCCCTTGAAGTTGGTAAATTAGTTGCCGCACGTGCTAAAAAAGCGGGTGTTAGCAAGATTGTATTTGATCGTGGTCGCTATCTCTACCATGGGCGTGTAAAGGCCTTGGCAGACGGTGCACGTGACGGCGGATTAGAATTTTAGGAAAAGGATTATTAATATGGCTCGTAGACAGCAATCAGAACAACGCGGATCAGATCGTGAAGCACCAGAACTAATTGAGCGCTTGGTTGGTATTAACCGTGTGGCTAAAGTTGTAAAGGGTGGTCGTCGCTTTGGTTTTGCAGCACTTGTTGTTGTAGGTGATGGTAAAGGCCGTGTAGGTTATGGTCACGGTAAAGCGAAAGAAGTTCCTGAAGCAATTAAGAAGGCAACGGATCAAGCCAAGCGCAAAATGATTCGTGTGCCTCTTCGTGAAGGTCGTACGCTACACCATGATGTTTTTGGTAAAGACGGTGCTGGTAAGGTATTCATTCGTTCTGCTCCTGCTGGTAAGGGTATTATCGCAGGTGGACCAATGCGTGCAGTTTTTGAAGTGCTTGGTGTTCAGGATGTTGTGGCCAAGGCAATTGGATCAAGTAACCCGTATAGCATGGTAAATGCAACATTTGCAGCTTTGAAAAAAACGCAAAGCCCGCGCCATGTAGCATCACGTAGAAATAAAAAGGTTAGTGACATCGTTGCGAATCGCGAAGTTGGTATGACTACGCTGGCTGCAGATGCTGGTGAGTAATCAAATAATATTTAGGTATAAGGACTTAAGTGATGGCTGAAGAAGAAAAAACGAAAAAAGCTCCGGCAAAAAAGCCCGTAGCAAAGAAGGCTCCGGCTAAAAAAGATGCTCCTAAGAAAAGTGCACCTAAAGCCGCTGCTAAAAAAGAAACAGCTAAGAAGGTTCTAGCTAAAAAGGCTTCTGGTAAAACAGTGCGTGTTACACAAACTGGTTCTGCGATTGGCCGTAAACCAGATCAACGCGCAACGTTGATTGGTCTAGGTTTGAATAAAATGCACCGTACTCGTGAATTGGAGGATACTCCATCTGTGCGCGGAATGATTAATAAAGTTAGCCATTTGGTTAAGGTTGAGGATGCTGCGTAGGTGCAGTAGAAAAGGATAAGTCGATGAAACTTAATGAATTACAGCCACAAGAGGGATCAACAAAGAACCGTATGCGTGTAGGACGCGGTATTGGATCTGGTAAAGGTAAAACTTGTGGATCTGGTCAAAAGGGTCAAAAAGCGCGTTCAGGCGTTGCTATTAAAGGTTTTGAAGGCGGTCAAATGCCGTTGTATCAACGTTTACCGAAAGTTGGTTTTCGTAACACTAAATTTGCAACGAACTTGGCTGAATTGACATTTGTTCAGTTGCAGTTTGCTATTGATACAAAAAAACTAGATATCAAAAAGACTATTGATGAAGATGCGTTGATTGCAGCTGGTGTCGTGCGCCGTAAATTAGATGGTATTAAGGTGCTTGCGACTGGTGAGTTGACATCTAAAGTGAATTTGAAAGTTACAAAGATTTCAAAAGGTGCACTTGCTTCTGTTGAAAAATTAGGCGGCAAAGTTGAATTGATTGTGCGCGTTGTTGCGCCAGTTAAGAAACGTGGTGAGAAGAAATAGAGTAGTTTTTCTTTTAAACATATATTTATGAAGCCTCTACTGTTGTAGGGGCTTTGTTTGTTTTGACATATATTATTCAAACGTTTAGACTGTTGACGGTATTTAACTTATAGGTTTTTGTTTTATGTGTAATCGTCGTTCTGTATCCTCGTTCCTTTTTCTGCTGTTTGTATTTTGTGTCTATGGTGGTGAGGCATTTGCGGTGACGGATCGTTGTCCACGCCATCAAATTAAAACAGAGCTAACGGCTAAGCTGAAGAAAACCAAAAAATTTAGGGCGTCTATTGAACAAATTAATGATTATTTTGATAATCATGATCGTTCGAGTGGGACAGTTCTTGCCTTTGTAAGTTATGGAGGAAAGTCCATGTTTATAGAGACAAGGTATTCATTTGGTTTGAAAAACATAGGTCATGGGCAATATTGTGTCATGTTAGATGGTGTTAAATCGTATTTCTATTTGGCTCCTTCGATTGTGATGCCGAAGGATTATTCCAAGACAAGTTGTGAATATAAACTGATCTTAAAGCATGAGAAGAGACATCTTAATGCGCTGTACAGATATCATAAGAAATATACTGGGAAATATGCTGCGTATCAGGGACGAATTGCGCGTGATGTGCCTATATTTTTCCCTGTAAGTTCTGAAGAAGAAGCGGAAGGTATTCGCGAAAATATTCGTAACTATTTCTCTGCCAAGTTTCACGAGCAAATCGAAAAATCATTTATTGAATTGGGTAGTATACAGTCCAAAATTGATAGTCCACAAGAATATCGTGGTGTAGGTATGGGACTTGATAGGTGTGCCCAAGATGACAATCTGGTATTTGGCGCGCGTTATTAACGTATTACCGTATGGTTTTTTGACACTGGGAAGCGCTTGCCTATTGTTCTTTCCTGTATTGGCGTTCGCGGCAGATAAATGCCCATCATACAGGCCAATAACAAGCTTAAAATATTCAATAAAACCAACTAAATATGTTCGTGATGTTTCCGCAAGGGAGCTGACGGATGCGAATCTTGAACTCGCGGGGGCAGATATTATCCTCGGGCATGCTGGTGGCTATAGTAGTATGCGCTTTACAGTGAAATATGAGGCAGTTCATTTGCGCGCTTTACAATACTGTTTACAAATAAAGAAGATTAAGGCGCAGTTCTATGCAGAACCGATGATACATATTGCCAGTAATTTTAAGCGTGGTTCTTGTGAGTATAATAAGGTCTTAAGGCATGAGCGTGAACATGTAAAAATATTGCATCGTGCGCATAAGAGCTATATTTCAAAATATAGATCACATCTGCGTAAGTTAGCACGGGAAATGCCATATTTCTCTCCGTTGAGACTCCAAGATATAAAAAAGCATACAGATATAGCAGAGCATCATATTCACGATGGTCTAGAAGAATATATGACGAAAATCACGAAGTATGTCTCTGAACGTCAAAAGGAATTGGACACGCCGGAAGAGTATCTCAGGATACAGAGAAAGTGTAGACGATGGGATAAAAAGTTAAAAGATGACTGATTTGAAAGCCGAATATTAAGCAAATCGAACAAAACTCTGATTTGATTCTGAATTTTATCATGAGAGGGCTTGTCTGCGGGCGTAGTTTTCTTTATGAATCTCTGATCGAGTTATATTTATAAGGATTTTTGATATGGCATCTGCCGTTGAACAACTTGCAAAAAATGCAAACTGGGGCGCTTTATCTAAGGCGACTGAACTTAAACAACGCATCATGTTTGTGATCGGTGCTTTGCTTGTCTATCGTCTCGGAACATATATTCCAGTACCAGGCGTTGATCCACTTGTTTGGAGAGAGATATTCTCTGGTCAAGATAAAGGGATCTTGGGGATGTTTAATATGTTCTCTGGTGGTGCGCTATCTCGTATGACAATATTCGCATTGAATATTATGCCTTATATTTCTGCTTCGATTATTATGCAACTGGCTTCGGCTATGTCGAAGAACCTTGAGGAGTTGAAAAAAGAGGGTGAAGTAGGGCGTATGAAAATTAACCAGTATACGCGGTATTTGACAGTGCTTCTGGCAACTGTACAGGCGTATGGCTTGGCTGTCGGTCTAGAGTCTATGCAAGGGGAAATGGGACCAGCTGTTCTTGATCCGGGATTGTTCTTCCGGGTTTCTACTATGGTAACGATTGTTGGTGGTACAGTTTTCCTTATGTGGTTAGGTGAACAAATTACAAGCCGCGGGGTTGGTAATGGTATTTCTTTGATTATCTTTGCTGGTATTGTCGCAGAACTGCCGCGCGCGATTGCGTCTACACTAGACTTGACATCTCAAGGCGTGTTCAGTGGAGCGCAGCTTTTGATGTTGGTTGTTATGGTTGTTGGTGTTATTGCGCTGATTGTATTTGTGGAGCGCGCACA
The DNA here is from genome assembly GCA_002747015.1 of Zetaproteobacteria bacterium. Next base: position 50,609 of record NVXI01000003.1, on the reverse strand, counting down.
GCGTCGTGTTGTTGTGCAATACCCTAAGCGTCAGATGGGCAATCGCATGTCGGCAGGCGAGACGAATCATATTCCTTTAAAGTTGAACACGGCTGGTGTTATTCCACCAATTTTTGCATCATCCTTGTTGCTGTTGCCAGTTTCCCTTATGGGTTTTTCAGGTATGACAGAGGGTAGTGATTTTTGGTCGGATGTAACGCGCTATTTACAACACGGACAGCCGATATATATGTTGTTGTATGGTGCTCTGATTGCATTCTTCTGTTTCTTTTATACCGCGATTGTATTTAATCCAGAGGAAAATGCGGATACATTACGTAAATATGGTGGCTTTATCCCTGGTATTAGGCCAGGTAAGCAAACTGCGGACTATCTGGATTTTGTTTTAACAAGAATCAGTGTGATAGGGGCAATATATCTGGTGTTTATTTGTTTGTTGCCTGAGTTTTTAATTGCAAAATATAACATGCCTTTCTATTTTGGTGGGACAAGCCTCTTGATTGTTGTTAGTGTAACAATGGATACTGTGGCGCAGGTGCATTCACATATGATTGCGCATCAATATGAGGGTCTTATTAAAAAGACAAAACTGCGTGGCAGACGAAGAGCCAATAGGAGATGAATTTATGAATATTATTATGTTTGGACCGCCGGGTGCCGGCAAGGGGACGCAAGCTGCACGTATTCAAGAGAAATTTAAAATAAAACAGCTTTCCACAGGGGATATGCTGCGCGCTGAAGTCGCGAGCGAGAGTGTTCTAGGGCACACACTTAAAGCAATAATGGATGGAGGCGAATTGGTTTCCGATGATGTTATTATTGAGCTGATCGGGAATTGTGTTAGCGAGCCTGAATGTGAGCGTGGGTTTATTCTTGATGGTTTCCCGCGGACTATCCCACAGGCACAGGCTTTGGATGAAATGCTGAAGCATCTCGCACGTAAGATTGACCATGTTATTGTTTTAGAAGTTGAACATAGTATTTTATTAGATCGGATTAAGTCGCGTGTTGCAGATGCGAGTGAGGTGCGCACTGATGATACTGCCGAAGTCCTGCAAAATCGTTTAGAAGTTTATGATAAGCAAACCGCACCTGTTCTGCCGTATTATGCTGACCGAGGGGTTCTGTGGAAAATCGATGGTATGCGGTCGATTGATGAAGTTACAGCGCAGATTGAAGCGATATTAGAGAATACTCCAAACGGGTAAAGTGTTTAATAGAGTTGTTTTTTAATATGTTCTGTTTGAAGTACATGCATTGAACCACAAAATAAAACCTTTTTAAACCAAGAGATTCCCTTCAATATTGGTTTATTGCGTTAATAGTCATAATTTTGTTGACGAACTCCTATTAATACCTATAATGCGCGCATCTTCATATTGGATGGTGCTGTATTTATGCTCTGAGTAAGGGACAAAACTGGCACTGATATGGAAATAATGTTTACGAACCGACGGTGCGAAAACTTAACGCGTGGAGCACCAACGGGTCGGATGGTTTTCTGAAAATGGTTTTTTGAAAACTGGGAATTTGAAAGGAAAAATAATGGCACGTATTGCTGGGGTTAATATACCCGATAATAAACGTGTGCCGATTGCTTTGACATATGTCTATGGTATCGGGCGCACATCTGCATTCAAAATTTGTGAGAAACTTAAAATCGATGTGCAGCAGCGCATGGGTCAACTTGATGATGATTCGTTAAATGCGATTCGTAGCGAGATTGATTCTGAGGCTTACAAAATTGAAGGGGATCTTCGTCGTGAAGTTTCTATGAACATCAAACGTTTGATGGACATGAAATGTTATCGCGGTCTTCGCCACAGAAATGGTCTTCCTGTTCGTGGTCAAAATACACGGGTGAACGCAAGAACACGTAAAGGTCCTGCAAGACCTATCGCTGGTAAGAAGAAATAAGGAGGGCATGAAAAATGGCTAAGCCAAAAACAAAAACAAAAAGAAAAGAGAAAAAGAATATCGTATCCGGTATTGCTCATGTTAACTCTACATTTAACAATACGCTTGTTACGATCTCTGATGTACAGGGTAATGTTGTGTCATGGTCTTCATCAGGTCTGATGGGATTTAAAGGTTCTCGTAAATCAACACCATACGCATCACAGCTAGCGGCTGAAGATGCGGGTCGCAAAGCACAAGAGCATGGTATGAAAGAACTAGATGTTCTTGTTAAAGGTCCTGGTTCAGGTCGCGAATCCGCATTACGTGCTTTGCAATCAATCGGATTTATCGTGAAATCTATCAAAGACATTACACCAATTCCACATAATGGATGTCGTCCGCCGAAAAAGCGCCGTGTGTAATTGCTGATAGATAAATTAAAAATTGAAAGAAATAGGAGCTAATATTGTTAAGAAAAAACTGGCAAGAGCTTATTAAACCACAGAAACTTGAACTTATTGAGACAGGCCGTGTGAATGAAGGGCGCGTTGTTGCAGATCCTCTGGAGCGTGGCTTTGGTTTGACACTTGGTAATGCATTACGTCGTATTCTGCTATCTTCTTTGCAGGGTGCAGCTGTTACTGCGGTTCAAATTGATGGTGTATTACATGAATTCTCTTCTGTCGAAGGTGTTCGTGAAGATGTAACGGATATTATTCTAAACCTGAAGGCACTGGGTGTTCGTATGCATGCGGAAGGTCCGCGCAAAATGCGTCTATCCGCGACAGGTCCTTGTGAAGTGACTGCAGCGCAAATCGAAGCGGGTGCGGATATTGAAATCATGAACCCTGATCTGGTTATTTGTACTTTGGATAAAGGTGCGAAGCTGAACATGGAAATGACTGTTGATACAGGTAAGGGCTATTGTCCTGCTGCACAGAACCGTCCTGAAGATTGTCCGGTTGGCATGATTCCAATCGATTCTGTTTTCTCACCAGTTCGTAAAGTGACATATGAAGTGACTGACACACGTGTTGGCCAAATCACTGACTTTGATAAATTGACAATGACTGTTGAAACAAATGGTGTTTTGTCTCCTGAAGATGCTGTGGCTTTTGCTGCACGTATTATGCAGGATCAACTTCAAGTGTTCGTTAACTTTGATGAGCCGGAAGAAGAGAAGGTCAAAGAAGAAGAGCAGGAATTACCGTTCAACAAGAACTTGCTTCGCAAGGTTGATGAACTTGAACTTTCTGTACGTTCTGCGAATTGCCTGAAAAACGATAACATCGTTTATATTGGTGATCTTGTTCAAAAGAGCGAGAGCGACATGCTTCGTACGCCGAACTTCGGACGTAAATCTCTAAACGAGATTAAAGAAGTGTTGCAAATCATGGGTCTGTATCTTGGTATGCAGGTCGAAGATTGGCCGCCGGAGAACATCGAAGAGCTTGCTAAAAAGCTGGACGATCAACAGTTCTAAAGAAATGGCATAATGCCGAAACCGGCGCGTTAATATAATCGTTGCGCGCCGGACTTTAATGGTTCTCACACGTGAGACCGCAGATAGCGCCCTTAAATAGGGTGGCAAAGGAATAAGAAAATGAGACATGGTATTAAACACCGTAAACTAAACAGAACGTCTAGCCACCGTAAGGCTATGCTGGCGAATATGGCGGCTTCTCTTGTGAAGCATGAGCAAATCCTAACAACTTTGCCAAAAGCGAAAGAGCTTCGCCCTTATCTTGAAAAGCTAATCACTATGGGTAAGCAGGCTGCTGCGAATCCTGATCGTTATGTTGCGAAACGCCGTCAGGCAATTGCAAAAATGCGTGATGAAACACAAGTTAAGAAAATTTTCGATGTATTGGCTGAGCGTTATGAGGATCGCCCGGGTGGTTATGTTCGTATTATGAAAGCTGGTTTCCGTTATGGTGACGCTGCGCCGATGGCAATTATTGAACTTGTTGACCGTGATGTAACGGCAAAAGGCCAAGATTCCGGTCCAGTATTGGTAAATGAATATGATGACGAGCAAGAGCCAATCGCTGCTGCGGGTTAATCATAACCGTTTGATATTTTAAGATTTTAAGCAGCTCCGTTTTCGGGGCTGTTTTTGGATAAGGAATAATTACTCTATGCAAAGCTGGGATACATATCTTCAAAAGTACGGAATTATCAAAAGTGATCTTCCTGCTCTAACGGGCGATATCCCTGCGTTGACGGCTCTGCGTTTCTTTGCGGCATTCTATGTTTCATTGTTCCATGTGCATTATTTCTCCGGATATAGCTTTGGCATGTTCGACGCAATCTTGGTATCCGGTTATTTGGCAGTAGATTTCTTTTTTGTGCTCAGTGGCTTTATCCTTGCTTATACTTATGCCGATGCTTTTAACACGAAATCCGTGTCGGTGCGGGTATTTTTGATCAAAAGGATTGCCAGAGTTTACCCCGTACACGTTGTCATGTTGCTCATAACAGCTTTTTTCCTTTGGGTTGCTAAAAATACAGGTTGGGAGGCTGCGGAGGATTCGTTAAATATCTGGAATTTTCTTGATAATCTTATGCTGGTTCACGCTTGGAACCAAACGGAGACCTTGACCTATAATCAGCCTTCTTGGTCTATTAGTGCAGAGTTTTTTTCTTATCTTTGTTTTCCGATATTCATTTGGGGGATAGGGCAGTGGCACAGAACGGCATGCACGACACTCGTTGTATCGCTTATCTGTTTCGTCTTGCTTCAAGCGGCATTTTTATTCTTTGGCATCATGTTATCTAAATCAAGTTATGATTACGGGATTATCCGTATCGTGCCGGAGTTTGTATTTGGCATGTCTATTTATTTTTTCTTTCTGCAATATCGGTATGATAGAAATATACGTGTGGTTCTTATGTTGGTATCCTCTGTGATAACTGCATTTTTGTATATGGGGCATTTTGATATGTTTGTTATTCCCTTTTTTGGTGCTGTAATTTATTTTCTTGCAGATGCACAAAGAAGTGGCACTGAAGTTTGGCTTGTTCATCCAGTTTGGGTCTATTTGGGGAAAATATCATATAGTTTCTATATGGTGCATTACTGTATGTTGTTGTGTTTGATGTATCTGTTGTTCGATAATATTTTGGGTTTTTTGGGGAGAGGAACGCAGTTGGGTGGGATTCAGGTGGTTTGCTTGTTTGTGGCGTTAATGGCTTGTTTTCCTGCTGCAATGTTTCTCTATCATGGCGTAGAGATTCCTATGCGCCGCTGGATTATCCAAAGATTTTGTAAATAGGCAGAGTGCAAACCGTTTAAGTCGCTATATTATCAATCAAACGTGTTTTTCCCAGCCATGCGGCGGCGAGGATACGATTCCATTTTTTCTCAATATAGTCGATTTTATCGAAGCCAGCAGAAAGGAGCGCATTTTTTGTTTCTTCTATATTTTGCGTTTTTGCCGTGGTTCTTAGTATTTGGTTAAGCTGGCGAGCAATATTCAGCTCATCTTCTGACAAGTACGCATTGCGAGAGGATAAGGCGAGGCCGTGTTTATCGCGGATAATTGGTGCGCCAATAATCTTGATTGGCAGGTTTTGGCTCTGCACCATTTCCTTGATGACTTGAAGTTGTTGAAAATCCTTTTCACCGAGCACTGCAATATCGGGTTTTACAGCATTAAAGAGGCGGTAAACCACATTCACAACACCATCGAAAAAGTGTGGGCGGAATATTGTCTCTAATCCTTGTGCTGCATCGCCTGCTTTGATGTTACTGTCATATCCTGCGGGGTATAAAATGCTTTCAGTTGGCAAAAAGAGAATATCAACACCAGCATCTTCCAACTTTTTGGCATCCTGGGCTTCATCACGCGGATAGCTATCGAAATCCTCATGCGGTGCAAATTGCGTGGGGTTTACAAATATACTGACGACAATACATTCGCTATGCTGTTGCACGCATTGTATCAGAGATAAATGCCCCTCATGTAATGCGCCCATAGTCGGTACAAATCCAATTTTTTCACCCTGTTTACGGTGATTGGAAAGGGCGGTGTTCAGCTCTGTTTGCGTGCGGATAATGTCCATTTATTTTACTTTGGCTTTGTAGGTGTAATTTTCATCAGGAAAGATGCGTGATTTTACCTCTGTGGCATAATCGGTGACCGCTTGATCGATGTTTTCGGCAAGGCATGCATATTTTTTTACAAATTTTGGTGTGTGATCGGTGATAAGACCCAGCATATCCTCGGTGACAAGAATTTGTCCATCACATGATGGTGACGCGCCGATTCCAATAGTGGGGATATCAATCGATTGTGTGATATTTTGTGCAACGCTCTCTATTGTGCCTTCGATAACAACGGCAAAAGCACCGGCTTTCTCGATTTCTTTGGCATCTCCAAGCAGTTTGGAGACCTCTTCATTTGTGCGCCCTTTTATTTTATAGCCACCGTCTTTCAGGACGGATTGGGGTTGCAGGCCAATATGTGCCATAACTGGAATATTACGCTCGGTTATATAGGCAATTGTCGGGGCGATGTCTTGGCCACCCTCTAACTTCACCGCGTCACACCCTGTTTCTGTAATGACGCGCAGGGCATTTTGATAGGCAATTTCGGGGCTTTGTTCATAAGTGCCAAAGGGCATATCCACCACAACGCAGGCATTCTTTGCCACGCGCATAACGGCTTTGCCGTGATTAATCATAATATCCAATGTGACACCCAGCGTGTTTTCCATGCCATATAATGCCATACCAAGGGAATCACCAACCAATAGCAGGTCGCAATGCTGATCTAGAATTTTGGTCATAGGCGCGGTGTAGGCGGTTAAACAGACGAGCGGTGTGCTTGAGTTTTTTTGCGCGCTTATTTCAGTCGTTGTTTTGCGTGAATTGACCATGTTCTGTTTTCTTTTGTTATGTAGATGATATTACTCTGTTCTATATCTCGAAACGATTATACGCAAATAAAAAAAAGGCGTCGAATTTTTTCGGTCACCTTCTTTTTTATTCCCCAATCTCAAAGGCGCTTGTTATGGCCTCTTTTGATATATGTGAGCTTTTCGCTCTTTTTTTTCAACCGAGAGGATTTTTCCTCTTCTTTTATTCCCAATCTCAAAGGCTTTGTGCCTCTTTTTATATAGTGAGCTTTTCGCTCTTTTTTCAACCGAGAGGATTATTCCTCTTCTTTTTATTCCCAATCTCAAAGGCTTTATGCCTCTTTTTGTATTATGTGTTCAACTCGCTTTTTATTATGCGATATAAAGGTCTTGGTTAGATTCATCAATACCATCATTGGCTGATAGTGCTGTTAAATTAAAGTCAAAAAGTCCAAAGTCTAGGCGGGCAACATTGTCGCGGTAACTGGCATCGTTCGCCGCAGCTGGGTAGATACTGTTGAAATTATTGCTCATTGATCCAACATTTTGAATTCCGCCATTTCCTCTTGTGTAACCAGACTGTCTTGCGCTTGTTACTTGATCTGACTTGCTCAATCCTTGAGTTGCACCAGACTGAACGCTGCTACTGATACTACTTTGTCCTCCAGTGTCGAATTCTGCCATTTCTTTAACTTCCTTTCCTCTATGTTCTTAATATACGCAATTGATTTGATTAGGTCAAGAAAAAAGATGTAAAAATATATAAAAACTTTTACTTGGTTATTTGAATTTGGCATGTAATTGGTTTTGTTTATTTGAATATTGATGTGCGCAGTCCTGTTTTTTACTTTGTTTATACATGTTGGTCTCGATATTGGTTCTTGTTGTTTCGCTATTGGTTAAGTAATCGCGGGAATATTATTTTAATAGGAAACAGCAATGTAAAGCCTTGTTTTCTGTGGTTTTTGCCCGCATTATGGGCGAAGATAGAATAGTGAGCTAAGCTGTTTTATATGTATAAACAGTGAAAAATACGGATTTTTGAGTGATGAAAGATATAGTAGCCCTTTGTAAACGCCGCGGATTTATATTTCCGGCTTCAGATATTTACGGTGGATTGAACGGTTTTTGGGATTATGGTCCGCTTGGGGTGGAATTAAAGAATAATCTGCGGGATCGTTGGTGGCGGGATATGGTGATTGCACCGCCTCTGGGCCCTGATGGCACGCCTGTTGATATTGTCGGGGTTGATTCTTCTATTATACAAAACCCCAAATGCTGGGAAGCCTCTGGTCATGTCGGCGGGTTTAATGACCCAATGGTGGATTGTCGCGAATCTAAAAAACGTTATCGCGCGGATCATGTGTTTGTATTGATACCAAAGGATGGTGAGGGGCATGCTTTTGCGTTCGATCAGGATGCCGAAGATGCAGAGATCGAAAAACGCCTTAAAAAATTGTCCAGAGGGAAGTCTGTTGTCGACTTTAATAAAGAGGTGCTCGATCAGGTGCCTTTGGATATGTTCCTCAATATTATTGGTCCTGATGTTAAAACAGCAGGTACACTGACGGAGCCACGCCAGTTTAATATGATGTTCCATACCTATGTCGGTGCAACGGCGAGTGAGGATAATAAAGCCTATTTACGTCCTGAGACCTGTGCGGGGATATTTCTGAATTTTAAGAACGTTGTTGATTCGTCGCGTGTGAAAGTGCCTTTTGGTATCGCGCAAATTGGTAAGGCTTTCCGTAACGAGGTAACGCCGCGTAACTTCATTTTCCGCAGCCGTGAATTTGAGCAAATGGAACTGGAATGGTTCTGCGCCGAGGAAGATGTGCCAATGTGGTTTGATTTTTGGGTGGAGCAACGCACGAATTTCTGGCTGTCTCTTGGTTTACCTAAATCCGAATTACATTTTCTGGATGTACCGAAAGATGATCTTGCACATTACTCATCACGCACGATTGATGTTGAGTATCGCTTTCCGTTCGCCGCTCCGGGCTTTGATGAGCTGGAGGGCATTGCACATCGTGGAAATTATGACCTAACCCAGCATCAGGAATTTTCTGGACAAAAACTTGATTATTTCGATCAGGCGGAGAATAAGCGTTTCCTACCACATGTGATTGAGCCTTCAACCGGTCTTACGCGTGGTGTGCTTGCGCTGATTTGTCAGGCTTATACGGTGGATGAAAACCGCCCATCAGGTGTGTATCTGGATTTCCATCCTTCAATGGCACCAAAGAAAGCGGCAATCCTGCCGCTAACAGCGAAGGATAAGCACGTCCCAACGGCGCAGAAACTCTATCTTGATCTAAGGGATGAATTTGTTGTTGATCTGGATATTAAGCAAAATATCGGTAAACGTTATGCACGCCAGGATGAGATTGGAACGCCATACTGCTTTACGATAGATAATGAAACAGCAGAAGATCACAGCGTAACCGTACGTGACCGTAACACCATGGCGCAGGAACGTATCCATTTGGATAAGGTTAAAGATTTCTTGCGGGAGAAGATTAGTGGCAGATCCTAAGGGGAGGATTCCTTTGGTATCTGAAGCACCGCATTCCTACCCCACGGAAAATTTGATTGTTGGAAAGCATTATCCTGCCCTTGATGGATTGAGAGGTCTGGCAGTTTTGATGGTTATATTTTTTCACTCCGCAGATTTTGCGTATGTGATGGCTGAGGTGGACCTCTCTGGTGTATGGTATGGTTATTATACTTTAAGATTACTGGGGCAAACTGGCGTTGATTTATTCTTTGTGCTGTCAGGATTCTTGATTACTGGAATTTTAATAGATACGTGCAAAATAAAAAATGCATTAAAAATATTTTACATAAGACGAGCGTTAAGACTTCTTCCTCTTTATTATGTTGTACTTTTCTTTATCTTGGGGGGGCTTGTGCTCTTTCCAGGTGGGGATGGTACATTCTTGAAAATAGTACTGCATTTCTTCTATCTTCAAAATTATATGCCTACATTTAGTTCTGATATATTTATGTATATGAGTCATACATGGTCGTTGGCTATTGAAGAGCAGTTTTATTTATTTTGGCCTGTCTTGTTTTTGTTTTTTTACAGAAAATCCCCAAGGAAGGCGTTGTTGTTATGCGTTGGATTGGTTATTTCTTCGTGGTTTTTTAGGTGGTTTCTTTCTGATATTGGGCAACATAAGTTAGCTTACACAACTTTATTTTCTCGTATGGATGAGCTATGTATGGGAGGCTTGTTAAGTGTTTTATTCACTAGTTATAAAGAGCGATTAGTGCAATATGCGGATATGTTCGGCTATATTATGTTGGCAATGGCTCTTTTGCTATTTGGTAGCTTATTGGTTTATGGGCAGGCTGTTGCCCCTAAAATTGTTATGATAGAGACGGGACTGACATATTGTTCCATATTTTATACAGCGTTATTAGCGCATATCCTTCTATCAGAGAGGCGCTCACCTATCCAAAAGTGTTTATCTACCCCTTTACTTGGGAATATGGGACGTATTAGTTATGGTATGTACGTGTTTCATGTGCCAATAATGTTTATAATAGGTAAGTATTTTTATAGTTACCATTTCAGCTTTATTGTAAGCCAAATGATTCTATTAGTAGGAGGTGGCGTGGTAACTTTTATTATAGCATCCCTAAGCTATCGTTATTTTGAGCGCCCTATATTAAATTTGAAGAATAAATATGCGTATAGGTCGTAATGGCGTTTATTAAAACAAAGAGGCTGCGTGACGCAATATGATATCGGCCTCTTTTGTGTAATCACCATTTTCTTTATGCATGATGATGCCTGAATGCAAGATGGCTTTGGATTTCTTGTGCTTATAGGCGCGGATGATAACGCGTTTTGCTGGAGTATTATGCCGCGAGTAAATGGGTATTATTTCTATGCCGCCAAACCTCTTACCACCACTTTTTCCGTACAGCGCATGAATAATGTTATCAATTTTTCCTGCATCATGGATCATGGTTAGGCTGCCTTGTCCTTTGATATGCCTGTGCGCGCAGCGAACCCAGTCTTGTAACGTAATATCTTCCTCGATATGTCCCATAGCTTTGGCTTTCGCAGGGGAGGGTGATTGCAGGTGCGTACCCGCATCCATATAAGGTGGGTTGCAAATAATATGATTAAATGTTTCTAGCTGCGCGGTTCTTACGTCACCGCATATAAATGTCGTACAATTTTCCATGTTGTTTACGCGCGCATTATTTTCCGCCAGTTCAATATGGTCTTGCTGGATATCGATACCTGTTAGGCTTGCGTTTGTAATGCGGTATAGGGCGCAAAGCCCTGCACTTCCTACGCCACAGCCTAAATCAAGGATGCTATCTCCTGATTTCGCGGGACATGCAGCGGCCAGCATGATGCTGTCCATAGAGGTGCGAAAGCCCTTCGGTGCTTGGTGCAACGCGAGCTTTTTATTCAGAACGTAAATAAGGTTTTTATCAGCCATCTCTTCTTTTAGCGAAATGATTAGCTTTTGTCACGAATGACTTTGCTTGGCGTGGTTTGTATGCTCTGGGTTAACATCATCAAATCTATCGGTTTTGCAAGTAAGCTAAAGAACGGTGTGTGATTGATAGTGTTGGCTTTACTTGGGCGCGGCGTGGCAGAATAGCGGTTCAATATCTGATTATATTGTGTATGTGTGGCTTCATTCCGCATCGCTTGTGCGCGTTGCATGATAATATTATCCGATATTCTGTGTGGAATACGACCGTGGGCGATTCTCTCAATATCGGGGGTTTGCGTTTTGGCTATACTTGTTTCAGCTTGCTCGCGTTTAATTTGGAATTTCTTGTCAAAGAATTGATAGACTTGCTCCAGTGTTCTGGGCTCACCTGTCTCCTTGTCATAAAAGACGTTGTGATTGGCGTTTGCCGCACGAGGAAATAGGTCAGCCGCAGGGTGTGAAGGGTTTTCATCATGTGCTTTCAGAAAAGATGATGCGCCACGCGCGCCCAGAAAATGTGCGAAATAAAGCTCTGTCGCGCCGACATCACCGCCCCAATTACTGTTCAGAGATTTCTCATTCTCAGAAGCAAACGCCGCTGCCATAAAAGATGCCGCTTTGGGATCTTTACGCATATCCAGAATTTCCTGTTTGGATTTTCCTTCTGTATCCAAGCCATATCCTTCACCATAGCGTTCTACCATTGACATCCATGTGCTGTCGATAAACTGGTATAAGCCGGAGGCAGAGCTGGTTTTTGCGCCCGCATTGGGGTTAAAACTGCTCTCTGCGGAGGCTTGTTGCACGAGATAGGAAAAATCGACCCCTGATTTCTGGCTTGCCGTTTCAATGGCGCGCATAACATTGCGCGGTGCATGGGCTGAATAATTCTCTAAGGCACTGGTTTGCATAGTATTTATCTCGTTACGCGTTAAGTGGTTTTACTCAAATCTATATATGTTGGTCTTCATATTCATTTGGAGAAATGCAAACACCGTGCCAGAATGGATATAGCGATACAGAGGGTGCGCGATATGGATGATGTAGAAAATACGATAAATACAGAAGCAATGATGGATAGTGGCCATAATTTTGCGATGGTTGGCTTGCTGATTGCGCTATTCGCCTTTTGTTTGTCTGTGACCACGCCGTGGATACTTGATGAATTTGCGCCGTCGCCGCCGACAATTGAAGATATAGCCGTCGAAAAGGTCATAAATATAAAGGATAAGTTGTTGCTGTCTTTTGGGTTTGGCGACGTTGAACAGGTTGGAAGTGCTGAGAAGGATGTTTCCGAGAAAGCCCCCGAAAAAGAAGAGGCAAAGCATTGGACGGATTACTGGTCGCTTATTGTGATTTTGATTGCGCTTGGCGGTATTATAAATGGCGCGCTTGGCTTTATGCGTAAGGATACTCGCATGATGGGTGGTTTGGCCATTTTCTTCGGGATATCAGCGATTATTGCGCAATATATGATGATTATGTTTATGGTTCTGGTCGTTATCCTGCTTGTTGTCGGAATTTTAAGTGCTTTGGGCGTATCCTTTTAAAGGGATTAAAGATAAGGAATTAAATATATGAGCGAATATCAGCCACCGATCCAAGACATGTTGTTTATCTTGCATGATGTGTTGGGCTTTGAACATCCCGACCTAGATCGCGAAACCACTGAAGCTGTTTTAGATGAAGCCGCAAAATTGGCCACAGGCGTTCTTGCACCACTTAATAAACCCGCGGATGAACAAGGCGCAAAATTGGTCGATGGTAATGTTAAAACAGCCGATGGATTTAAAGAGGCCTACGCAACTTATTGTGACGGCGGGTGGAACGCTGTGCCGTTTGATCCTGAGTATGGCGGGCAGGGTTTGCCATGGGCGTTGGCATTTCCGGTGCAGGAAATGTGGCAGGGCGCGAATATGTCATTTGGCCTATGTCCGTTATTGAATCAAGGGACTGTCGAGGCGATTTCTTCGCACGGCTCTGGCGCTCAAAAGGATTATTACCTTCCCAAATTGATATCGGGCGAGTGGACAGGCACTATGAACTTAACCGAGTCGCAGGCAGGCTCTGATCTTGGTTTGTTACGCGCAAAGGCGGAAAAGCAAGCGGATGGCAGCTATAAAATATCGGGGCAGAAGATTTTCATCACCTATGGCGATCATGATATGGCTGAGAATATTATTCATCTCGTTCTGGCTAGAATAACCGATGCGCCGGATGACGTGCGGGGAATATCTCTGTTCGTTGTGCCGAAAATTCTGGAGAATGGAGAGAGAAACACTGTTGAATGTCTCGGCTTGGAGCATAAGCTGGGCATTCACGCTTCCCCCACATGTACGATGGATTTTGACGGCGCAACGGGTGAGCTGATCGGGGAAGAACATAATGGTCTGACATACATGTTCACGATGATGAATAATGCGCGGCTTTGTGTAGGCTTACAGGGTGTTGCGATTGCGGAGCGTGCGTACCAGCACGCGCTGGCCTACGCCAATGAGAGAGTGCAGGGACAGTCCTTCACCAGTGGGGAACGCGTTGTTATCGCGCATCATGGTGACGTACGCCGGATGCTTACGGATATGAAGGCGCGTGTTACGGCAGGGCGTATTATGGCCTATAGCGCGGCATTAGAGCTTGATAAAGCGATGGCTGGTGATGATAAAGCGCGTGCGCGCGTGGAGTTTCTGACGCCTATTGTGAAAGGCTGGTGCACTGATATGGCCGTTGATGTGGCCTCAACAGGCATTCAGATACATGGCGGTATGGGCTTTATTGAGGAAACAGGCGCAGCGCAATATTATCGTGATGCGCGGATTTTATCGATATATGAGGGAACAAACGGCATACAGGCCGCTGATTTTGTGTTTCGTAAGGTTCTGCGTGATGAAGCAGTTCTGGCGAAAAGCTATATCAAGGATATAGCAGGGTTGGTCGATCGATCTTATCTGGATGCTTTGTTGCTGGCCACTGATCGCCTTATTGATTTGGAAAAACAGGGGGATTTGGATCAGATATCTTGGTTTTCTGCGCCGTATTTAAAGGCTTTCAGTCTTGTTATTGGTGGCTCAATGATTGAAAAGGCGGCGCAATCAGTAACACAGTCTAATGTATCTTTTACAGACATACAGGTTTTTTACAAAAATAATATTTTGCCCTCTGCTCTTGCAGCTTTATTTCCTATTCTTAAGTAAGCAGAGGAAGTGTTATCCGCCCCGTGCGCGCCCTACATCGCGGCAATGTCCCCGCGCCCTTGATTTCATCGTACGTTTTGAATCTGTCGTAATTTTACCTGGAAAACTGCTAAAAAGATCTGCCCATTTTCTGGCATAACATTCGCAAAATTCTTTGGGTTCCATATTTATGGCACTCTTGACGCCAAAGTTCGACATGCAGCGTGAGTATGCATATCCCGTTGTTTCAACAACATTCCTACATTCGCTTCTGAAGCGTAGGAATATGATATCCCAATTTGCAATGGGGCCTATGTCAAGACGTTCATCTAGAAATCTGGCGGCAAAACATTCACAATCGAACTGACTGCTTAATGCACGTCTTGCCTTACAGTGTTGGAAAACTTCCTCAGCTTCGGATAATTGTCTGTCTGTTATATAGGAAAGATCGCGGGTGGCTCTGGTTTTATCAATCTTGCTGCGTGCAGCATCTTTCAGGCATGTATTAACGTTATGTGCCATAATTTGTTTGGTTGTTACATCAGGGCCAAGTTCTAGGCGGGCATTAAGATAGGATACAGTTGCACATTTGCAGTCTTTTTGTGTGCTGATTGTGTCATTATTTGTGCAATATTTATAAAATTGTTGTGCTTCTTGAATTTGTTCATCGGTTGCGTCGTCGAAAATATTTCCTTGTGACGACGATGCATCATTTCCTGACATTTCTTGTGATGTAGAGGCTGTCTGTGCATACGATGGCTGTGCATGTAGCAGGATAAAAGAGAAGGTCAGAGCTGTCAAAACAAAAGCGCGCATATTATTTCCTCATATTATATTCACGCCATCATAGCATTGAATGAGGGTATTATACCAGATGAAGTTTTCTTAAATAATGCCATTAGGGAGGGGGTGGGGTTTAGCTTTTTGCTCTTTTCCAAAATCTAAAGACAGAATTGGAATAATCAGCAGTATTTTCATTCTCGGCTTTGAGTTTTTTCATTTTTTCGTCAAGTTTTTTAGCACCAGCGCCCATTGGCTTGGCTGTCTTCGTGCTGTTTCTTGATTGTGCCTTTTGAACTTGTGCATTTTGTAAACGCCGTTGACGGACTCTGTCTTCGCGCTCTTTTATTTGTGCGCGCAATTCTTCTGCTTGTTTTTGTGAATATTGGCTGGTGATAAGGATTTGGGAAGCTTGTTTTTCCCATTTATCACGTTGATCTGTTAAG
Source organism: Zetaproteobacteria bacterium (assembly GCA_002747015.1). Next base: position 34,991 of record NVXI01000003.1, on the reverse strand, counting down.
TCTGTCAATCGCTCATCGGAGACCATAAGTTGTTGTTCCAGCATTCTAATTTGCATTTTCATGCGTTCTTTTTCAACAGCATCCGTGATTTCTCTTGTTTCTATTTGTGCGGGGGCATCTGGCGTTTGTTGTTTTATGCCAAAAACACGTTCCAGTTCCGATACATCTATAACGCGGCGTTTATTCTGATCCAATTCAAAAGACAGCTTTCCGCCGTTCATGGCGCGCTGTATCGTTGATTTTGATTTTCCAGTCAGAATAGCTGCTCTTTGCGCGCCTACTTTTGCCATGTTTTCCTCGTCTGCTCATTGAAGTGAAAAAAAGATTTCATAGATCTATAATCTGAATCGAAGTAAATCTATGAATCTAAAATATCATGAGCATATTATTGAATTCAAGTGTCATTAAGTGCAAGTGGGCATCTATCCACAATTCGTATCAAATTGTTAATGCAAGGCGAATTCTTATTTGAATATACTTTGCTACGAAATTATGCGGCTTCTTTTTCAAGACGTTGATTTAGCAAGCGTGTTAAACGTTGCCATTGTGCGCCAGAGAAAAGGTGAGCATATAGGAATGGAAGCCAGCCTTTCGCTCTCCATTCGATAAAGATCTTATCGTCAAGTTCGGAAAGTTTCTTCTCATCTATAATTCTAAAGCCGGAAAAGTTAATACGGCGATTTCCCGCAATGTTAATTTGGGCTTCCCGTTCAATTAAAAGACCATTTTCTGCGATGGCTTTGCTGAACTCCAGTGTTTGTCCTGCAGCGGCGTGATATGATTTACAAAATTCAAGAGCGTTTTTTGCAAGGTCACTTGGTGCGCCTTCTGCGTTAAAAAGTGGGCGTTCTTTGCTTTCTTCTGTGATGTCCTTCGTGTGGTCGATACATAGTGTTAGTTGGTCACTATCAGGTATTTCAGAGAAAATGAAAGGGTAGCGACGGATATAGGCAGGGATATAAGCGTTTATATCCCAGTTATCTTGTGCATCTAAAAATAGGTTTTCATTATCGCGCAATCCTAAAATGGCAACAGGCGTTGCGTTTTCATCAGGGCTGAATGCGATGGGGTAGAAGTGGCAAATTTGGGGCATTTCTATCATATTCACTGGAACGGCGTTAATATTTTTTGTGAATGAGAAACCAAAACCCTTTTTCAAAGAGAGGCTTTTGTGCTTTTTCGCATCAAGTGGTGTCGGATTTTTGTAGAAAAGAGGCAATTGGGGTGTTTCTTTCAAAACGCCATTTTTTGTGCTTTTTTCTTTTTTTGCTGCTTCTGTATTCTTAGCCATCGGAATCCTCATATATAAATTATTTTAGCATGTCATTATGATCCGACGATAGTATGAGAAAAATAAAGCGATTGCCAATGGTTTCTAATGTATTCCTATAACCTGAAACTAGCCTTGGTGCTGTTTTATTGAATGGGAATGTTTTGAAATGGTTTTTTGACTTTTATTAAGGTTATAAATCGTTTAGGTTCTGGCATATTATCGGGTACACACAAATTAAAGAAAAGGTAGCTCTATGCGTATTGGAATGGTTGGAACTGGTTATGTTGGTTTGGTCTCTGGGGTATGTTTTGCCGAATTTGGCCATACGGTTATCTGTGTTGATAAAGATGAGGGTAAGATTGAGCGATTGAAAAATGGTGAAATCCCTATTTTTGAGCCAGGTCTGAAAGAGCTTTTGAACCGTCAAATTGATGCTGGTCGTATCCAGTTCACAACGGATATAACAGAGGCAGTGAAAGGGGCAGAAGCTGTATTTATCGCGGTGGGAACGCCTTCTAGACGCTATTGCCGTGATGCGGATTTATCTTATGTACATGGTGCAGCGCGAGAAATAGCGCAGAATTTAGAAGGCTATACGGTTGTTGTTAATAAATCGACAGTCCCCGTTGGTACAGGCGCAGAGGTTGAGCGCATTATGCGTGAAGAAGCTCCTTCGGCAGATTTTGATGTTGCTTCTAATCCTGAGTTTTTACGTGAAGGGGCGGCTATTGATGATTTTATGCGCCCTGATCGTGTTGTTGTCGGCACATGTTCTGAGCGCGCGCAAGAGGTCATGCGCGAAGTTTATCGTCCGCTCTATCTGAATGAGACACCGATTCTTTTTACGAAGCGTGAAACGGCGGAAATTATCAAATATGCGGCAAACGCGTTTTTGGCAACCAAAATTACTTTTATTAACGAGATCGCGGATTTGTGTGAACAAGTTGGCGCGGATGTACAGCATGTTGCGAAGGGGATTGGGCTTGATGCACGCATTGGCGCAAAATTCTTGAATGCAGGACCGGGGTATGGCGGCTCTTGTTTCCCTAAGGATACTTTGGCTCTGACGCGCGCAGGGCAGAAATATGGTGCGCCTCAGCGTATTGTCGAGGCGGTAATCTCTGTGAATGAAGATCGTAAAGCACGTATGGCTGATAAAATCATAGAGGCATGCGGTGGCGATGTGCGTGGAAAGAAAATCGGAATTTTGGGTGTGGCATTTAAGCCCAATACAGACGATATGCGCGATGCGCCTGCCTTAACGATTATTCCGGTGCTTCAGCAAGCCGGCGCACAGGTTCTGGTGTATGATCCAGAAGCCATGGAAGCTGCAAAAGATATGATGGGTGATGTGACATGGTGTGATGATGCTTATGCTGCGGTTGCGGATGTTGAGGTCGTTGCAATTGTAACGGAATGGAATGAATTTCGCGCGCTTGATCTGGATCGTATGCGTGATACAATGTCAGGTAATGTCGTTGTTGATTTGCGTAATATTTATAAGGCGGATGAAATGCAAGGGAAGGGATTTACTTATATTTCTATCGGGCGTTCCCATCTTGATTCGGGAAGCGACGCATAATACATGGGAGATACGCCGAAGATTTTGTCGTATCGTGGTGCGCTTTGTAATATGGTTCGTCGTATCGCTGTCGAAGCGGGGGAGCTTATTCTCGAGTATTTTGATGGTGTAAAGGATATGGGGGTTGAGACCAAAGGGGATGGCTCAATCGTTACGCAGGCCGATCAAGAGGCTGAGCGTTTAATTGAAAAGAAACTTCTTGAAATTCTGCCTGATATTCCAGTCATTGGCGAAGAATCTTTTGCAGCGGGCGCACGTATTGACTTCTCTGTGCATGATTTTTTCTGGCTGGTAGATCCGTTGGACGGGACGCGTGCTTTTGCTGCGGGTAACCCTGATTTTACTGTTAATATTGCCCTTATTTACAAGGGCGATCCGGTGCTGGGGGTTATCTATGCGCCGGAAAGTGGTGAATTATATGCGGGTCATTTCGAAGAAGATGGTTCCGCGAGGGCTGTGCGATATTTCGAAGATAGTGATACTGAAAAAGAGATGCGTACCAGAAATATGCCGAAAAACGGCCTCGTTGTAATGTCTAGTGGTTATCATGGCGATGGCGACTCTCAAGACGTTATGTTGGGAAAATTTAAGGTCAAAAAAATTGTGCGCCGTTCCAGTTCAATCAAAATTTGTGTCATTGCGAATGGTAAGGCTGACCTTTATCCGCGTTTTGGTTCGACGTGCGAATGGGATACCGCTGCTGGACATGCGATATTGCGTGCTGCAGGTGGGGATATTAAAGATATGCAAGGTAATCCCTTAAAATATGGTGGTGATGATCCGCGTTTGTTGAATCCAGAGTTTGTGGCGGCATCGGGTGAGTTTTTTCTATATGCTGAGCTATCATAAAAATAAGATTCAAAACTTGTCCTTTATTCGCTGGTATGTGTATAATTCAGAATGTGTAATTTTAATATAAATATTTACTCTATTGTGCGCCTTGGCTTTTTAGCATGCATCGCATTGACATTCCTTCTTCCATTTTCTGTTGCTTCGCAGGCAGCTGCGGGGAAGAAAGCCACTTTGGAGGAAACGCTTTTTTCTGATGATAAAAGAGGATGTGAGAAAAAGGCAGGTATGTTTGTACTTTTTCTTAATAATTATAAGGCTGGGAAGCCATCCGGAGATTTGCTCCAGATTAAGATGCTCGCGCCCTTGTCTGATGCCGCTTATGCGCGTATTCGCCGTGATGGAGTGGAAAAGGCGACGCTTGATAATATGAAGGAATATTCGACCTGCATTAGAAATTCAAAGCCGCATAAGAATAAGAAGAAGGAGCGGGATTTGACGCTTAAGCACAGTGCTTGTGTAGAATTTAACGATATTTTATTGGAAACCTTACGGGGGATTAAAAGGAGAGTAAAGCCTGAAACTCTGATGAATAAATACCAACATAATAGCCCTGATATGGAGTGGACGCGCTATGGGGTTATTCCTGATGCTACACTCTATTATATTGCGACATTGTATAAAAATTCGCGGACACAGGACTATAAGGATGTCGTTCAGGCCGCCTCACATATTTCCTACGGTTGCTATTTATAGCATTAAATTTGCATATATAGACATATTCCGTTATAAACTACGGAAAAGGGCTGTTATGGTCGCACACGTATAAGTGTATTTAGTTTTAAAGGGGAATAATTTATGTCTATCAAGGGATCACTCACAAAAGTTTTAGCGGGCGCAGCTGTGGTTGTTGCAAGCACCAGCGCCGTGGATGTTTCCGCGCAATCGTCTGAGGATAACTGGGTTCCGGGTAAGAGAACAACAGAGTTGGTTAATTCTATTGAAGAGAATGAAAAAGCGACGGCTCGCCTGCGTGAGGGGAATGCTCGCCTGAGTGAGGAAATTGATCGCCTGCGTGAAGAAACAAAGGAAAGGATTGCCAATACTGAATCTGCTCAATTTTATCTCGACCATGGGTATAATGAAGAGGTTAAAAAGAATGTAAAGGTGAATTTTGCCTCTCACTTTCCAAGTGGTAAACCGATTACGCAATCCATGTATGAAGTTGGTGCGAGTGTCGCTAAGAAATCCTCGGCTCCTCAGGTTGTTATTTTGGTTGTAAGAGACCCGAATGAGGCACTTAGCGTGAGGTCAGGCAATAGATCTTCTAATACAGAGTATGAGCAAAAAGTTATAAATATGGCAACAAATGTGAGCAATAGCTTTGAAAACCCTCAGGCGAAGGTTGTGTTGGCGCTTGCTGTGGCTCAGGAGGATGGCATTAATACAAGTCCAGGTGATATTCTTTTCTATATCAATGATCGGGTGAGGCATTACTCCCCCACAAGCGAAGATAATAAAGATTTGGATGAGGATGACTTCATTAGAAATGTTGCCTACCATCTTGAGCATCAGTTTTCGTCAGGGGATTATAAGCTCGACCAGGATCAAGTGTTAGAGATTTTGGAGACTAAGCGTAAGGCACGCGATGATTTGGCTGCTGGTGGCTCTTCTTCTGGGGTGGCTGCTGCCGATGATACGGTTGCACACCCTCAAGATCTTGCTGATAATGGTCTGTAGTAATCTGATCCATCATCATTTTTTATTAAGGTAAGTTCTTGCTTGACAAGTCTCGTGCATCAGGGCATAAAAACCCCTCAATGCGTGTTCCCCAGTAACTCAGCGGTAGAGTAGGTGACTGTTAATCACTTTGTCGGAGGTTCGAATCCTTCCTGGGGAGCCATTTTTTATAATCATTCAAATTAATGAGATGGCACAAAAGCTGATTTTTGTGGCACAGATTGCTTGCGGTTTTTCTCCGTTAAACTAAATAACAATATTCCGTCTATTGTTGTCTATGCTGCATCGAATTGTACCTGATCCAAATTATTGGAGATATACGATGGAACGTGAGATGAAATTCTATTTTCGGGGGAAATAATAGCCAAAGATTTTTCCTGTAACCCCATGCTACTATAGAAAGACTCACGATTTCACTCACCTTTGGTGCAAGTGTAATCAGCGTGGTGATGCTGGAGAACATGGAATTCTATTATATAGTCATTGCGTGTTGTTGTGGCGCATTGTTTTGTTGTGCGTATTCTTCTTCAATCTCTGCCGTTGCGATAGCCTCTGCATTTTGGGCTGTTGTTGGATCGCTTGCTTGTGAGAATGCTGATGAAATTCTGGCTGCAATGGCATCCTTCGCATCGCCTAATGCGGCAAATGACCCTGTTGAACGCTGGGGTGTTTCTTCGGGTGTTGTGTTGACCAGTGTTTGTGTTTCATTTGCTGTTGTTTCGCTGTTTTGTTCATTTGCGGCAAGTGTTGGTTTTTCTTCCGGTGTATCGCCAAATCCGAAAAAGGCCAGCAGACCCATTCCCTCATCCGGTGCCTCGTTATTTGCGGTTATGTGTTCTTGGGCAAGTGCCAGCTTTTCTTCTTCTTGTAAAAGGTTCGCTGGACGGGCGTGGCTATTTGTTGGGTCTTGTGCATATTTTTCTATTGCCTCAGTGTCTCCTGCCTCTATGGCATGTTCGGCATCTGCGCGATTATCTGCATTGATTTCTTTTTTGTCCGTATCTGTTTTCTGCGTGTTCGTCTCGATTTCTTTTGTGTTTACCTCGACTTTTCCTTCCTTTTCTAGGGTTTCTCCTTTCTTTTCTAGGACGTCGTCTCTTTTCTCCTCGAGGGCGGCTTTGTTCTCTTGCTCGTTTGCCCGTTTTACTACGGTTTCTTGCTCCATGCGCTCAAGGTCATCGTTCAATTTTTCACGGTCAATTTTACCATTTTTATCTTTATAGTCGTCTATCGTTTTTCCGTGCTTTGACAGGACTTTGTTGATTTTTCTGCGTGTGCTTTTGGCTTCTGGTGATGATCCATCAATATCTTCGCCACTTTCCAGTATATCCTGAACTTCGTTTATTTCTTTTATATGCTCATCTAATGCTGCTATTTTTTTACTGGATTCGGCAATCAGTTTATCAAGCGTTGCCAGTTGGCGGGTTATGGATTGTTGTTCTGTTTGTTGGTTTATGAGTCTCAGGTCGGCGGTGGTGCGTTTCTGTATTTTTTTGCCTTCATGCGCGTCCGGATCTTGCATGCCTCGTTTTTGCCATCCACTGCCGATTGTATGGTCTGCGTCTGATGGTCCGTCGGATTGCTCTATTATTGTGTACTTAACACTGTGTTCTTCTATGTCTTTAAATAAAAGTTTAATGACATTATCTGTATGCCCTATATGTGCGTCTTTTATATCTTCCGGCTGAATGATGGCGTGACCAAGGCTGTCTTCTGCGCGCAGGATATGCGCTATGGAAACGACGTTGTCTTGCGCTCCATCTATTTCGGATACACCGCCACTATTAAACGAATCTCGTGGTAATCCATCAAATACAGGATTATGTGGTGTTTCTTGTTTTAATGCTGTTTGTACCAAGTTAAAATACTCTATCTCCTTTTGTTGCTATGTTTTAGCGAACAAAAAAGAAAACCCTTAATCTAAATTTATACTTTAGAGGATTGATTTAAACTCAAATAAAATTAAAGCCCTAATCGTTACACCGCCAGAAAATAAATTTCCTGCTTGTGTAATCCTCTCCCTGTTTGCTGGTAAATTGTGACATTAATCGTCATCTCTGCATTACCAACTTCTGGAAGTTACGCTTTTTACCTCCGGAATGCAAACTTTTTCCTAAATAAATAAAATAAGTTAAGTATTTGATAAGTAATGAGACTGGTAAGTATTATGAAATACATTAAATGCGTATTATTATGCATAATATTGTTTTTATAATGTTGGCACGGTCTGTTGCTTAACTTGTGCGGTCTTTGGTACAGGATGATTCTTTTGTATGCGTAGAGGGTATTACTCTGTTTTGCGTGACATAGTTGCGGATATGGCAGCGAGAAATATAAATTCCCCAAGCCACCAACTCTGCCATAAGCCATAGCCAATAGATGCGACGGATAATGTTGCAATGAACACAGCCATGATTGTTTTTCTCTCGCAGAGATCTGAAATTTGTATTGCTCGTATTGTAAATATAAAGAATCCGCTGGCGGCAATAATGCCGATTAGGCCAAATTCTATCCAAACCTGAATTGAGAAGTTATGCGGGTGTAATACGCTTGTATCTGGATGATAGATGTGTTTGTGATGAAAATCTGTAATGTAACGCGTGGCCTCCATTCCATATCCATAAAGCGGACTGTCTAGGGCATAGCGCATGACGAATTCCCAAATTTCCAGACGGTTGCCTGCATAGGCATTTTTCAGCCATGGAATTGTTTGTGCATTATCAATAAGGGCATCATAGAGCATGGTCACCATATAAGGCGTCAGGAACATTGCCAATATAATGCTGAGAGTTAAAATGGTGTATGAGGCTTTCATTTTGTGCGGAAAGAACAGTAGTGTTAACCCGCCGATCAGAAAGGAAGTCTGTCCAGACTGGCTTTGTGTCAGCGCGAGCATTGTTAAAACGCTGGCTGTCATCACGGTGATTAGGCCGTATTTTATGCGCTTAGGGTTTTCCATGTGGTGTATAAATAAAAATGCAGCGAAATAGGATAATGTTGTGCATATAACCCCTCTATTCATGACGGCGGTGTTGATACGATAATCTTCACCAACATGGTGAATGACTTGGTATATCGGTAAATTAAAGGCGAGGTCAAAGCTGCAAAGTAGGGCGGATAATGTGACGCCAGCGGGAAACAGCCATAAGAAAGGCTTTAGGGCGCTGATCTGTATTGTGCGGGCAAGATTAAACAATGGGATACTGAAGAGTAATATTGCAGAAGATTTCAAGGCCTTGCTGTAAGATTCTATTGGTGATACGGACCATAATGTGCTGATAATACAAAGCCCAGCAATGCAGAAAATGCAAAGTATATATGGCGTGCAGTGCTTAAGGTGTTCTTTCTTTATTAAAATCCACCAAAGACTCATGACTAAGCCGATCATGATCGGCAGGAAGCTCAATGCGCGTGGTAAGTGAATCGACAATATCGGCACAAATGATATTGCGATCATAAATATAAGTGGAAAAAGTTTCTGGCGTGCCAAGATAGCCCTCAAATGTATTGTTTACGTTAACCTCTGTATTTATCAGGTTTTATTCAGATAAGTAAGGGGGGTTGTTTTTCACAAGAGCCGTGGAAATTGTTGTACTTAATTGAAAATGGGGTTTATGATCTCGTTTGCTTTAGTTGATTGTTATTGAAGGATGAATTTATGATACCCGTTATTTTGTCAGGTGGCTCAGGAACAAGGCTGTGGCCGCTATCCAGGCCGCTATACCCCAAACAGTTTTTGGCACTTCATACGGATAAGACATTGTTTCAAGAGACGGTCAGCCGTTTAAAGCATTTGGGATCACTTGACCCGATCGTTGTTTGTAATGATGAGCATCGCTTTATTGTTGCCGAAAATTTGCGTGATATTGGGTGTGCGGCGCAAAACATTATTCTGGAACCTGTCGGGCGAAATACTGCACCTGCGATTGCGGCGGCGGCGTTAGTTGCGATGAAGGATGGTGATGATCCTATTTTAATTGTGTTGCCTGCGGATCATATTATCGAAAATGTTGATGCCTTTGGATCTGCGGTGAAAATTGCCAAAAGGTTGGCGGAAGAGGGGCGCTTGGTGACGTTCGGTGTTACACCGACGGAGGCACATACAGGCTATGGTTATATAGAGTTGGGTAAGTCACTTGAAATGGATGTCAATGAGATTGCGGATTTCAAGGAAAAACCGGATCAGGATACGGCTGAAAAATTTGTGAAAAGCGGTCAGTATCTGTGGAATGGCGGGATGTTCTGTTTTCGTGCGTCCAGCTTTTTGGCGGAATTAGAAAAATTGCAGCCTAAATTGTTAGAATGTGTGAAAAACTCAATTGATAATGCTAAGGTTGATCTTGACTTTGATCGACTTAATAAAGATGCATTTGAGAAATGCCCTGATATTTCTATTGATTATGCGGTGATGGAGCATACAAAAAATGGTGTGGTTGTTGCTCTTGACGCATCATGGAGCGATATTGGTGCATGGGACTCAGTATGGAATGTTGCTGCGAAGGATGTGAATGGTAATGCGTGCAAAGGCGATGTGATTGTACGCGACAGTAAAAATAACCTGATTTATAGCCAGAATAAGCTGGTTGCTGTTTTGGGCGTTGAGGGATTGATTGTTATAGAGACGCAGGATGCTATTTTAGTTGCGGATAAAAACAAAGTTCAAGATGTGAAGCAAATAGTGGATATATTAAAGGCGACGGGACGTCCTGAGGCCAAGCATCATCGTACAGTTTATCGTCCATGGGGGCATTACGACTCTATTTGTATGGGGGAACGCGATCAGGTTAAGCGCATTACGGTAAAGCCGGGCGCAAAGTTGTCTTTGCAAAAACATCATCATCGCTCAGAGCATTGGGTCGTGGTGAAGGGGACTGCATATGTGACAAAAGGGGATGATGTTTTGACGGTTACGGAAAACGAATCCGTTTATTTGCCGCTGGGCATTGTTCATGCACTTGAAAACCCTGGTAAGATTGATCTTGAAATCATAGAGGTGCAAACGGGTAGCTATTTGGGGGAAGATGATATTATCAGGCTGGAAGACCAGTATGGGCGTGTCTGATACCTTATATAAAGGCACTATTTATTGCGTGTCTCAAATGGGGCTTTTATTTTTTGCGGATCAAAATGCCCCTCATAAAGGTTTTTACATAAACAATTAAGGTTTCCTTAACTATTTATTGCATTATATTCTGAAAGATGTCATAAAACGCGAGGCATCTATACCTGTCGCATATCATAAGCGACAAGATAGATAGAATGCCATTTGAAGGCGTAAGGCAAAGATATACGATCCTTCAAGATGATAAATAATTTAAATTGAGGACATTCAACGTGTATACGAATTCAAAAAAACAAAATAATACCCAGAAAAAATCCAGAAAATTTTTGATGTCAACAACGGCGTTTGTCGCCGGTATGTTATTGGCGCCTGCATATGCATCTGCACAATCCATACCGACAAATTCATGGGATTATGATGTTGTTTTAGATGGTAATGTTGGCAAGGATACGTCCGTTGCGGGCGTTACAGATATTACGGTCACAGGCGGTAATGGTTTTGTTGAAGGAAACGCGGATATTTATACTGGTCACACGGTTAACGTGACGGGTGATAATAGTGCAACATTTGCATATCGTGATAATCGCGCGAACATCGAAACAACATTAAATGGTAATCTTAATTCAAATATGAAAATTGTTATCATCGATAAAGATGGTGTGTTCTTTGGTCCAGATTCCCAAATAGATGTGCAAAGTATTGTTGCCACAACTGGTAATATCTCTGTTGATGATATTATGGATGGCGGGCAGCTTGAAATCACAGATGTTGATGAGGGCGGATATATTGGCGTCAACGGTACGATTACAGTCGCTGAGGCTGGCTTGGTCGCATTTGTTGCATCACATGTTACAAATAATGCTGTTATTAATGCCACTCTTGGACGTGTTCAAATGGGCGCGGCAAAAACTGTGACTGTTGATTTATATGGTGATGGTTTGTTGGAGCTTACTCTTGATGGTCAGCTTGCAGATGCCTTGCTTGAAAATAACGGTGATATTATTGCCGAAGGTGGCTTTGTGCAAATGACGGCTCTTGCCGCGAAAGGCACTGTCGATAATATCGTAAATAACACAGGTCTCATCAGTGTTGCATCTGCAACACAAGTGGGCGGGAAAATTATTCTATCTGGTGGTACGCAAGGCACGGTTGCTGTTTCTGGCACATTGGATGCAACGGGTACGCAAGGCGGTGAAATTGAAGTGCGGGGTGAACGAATTCTTGCCACGGGTGCGGCGGATATTGATGCCTCTGGCACTGCGGGTGCAGGCGGTAAAGTGACGCTTCAAACAGACAACATATTCTTCCCCGTTGATTCTGCGACTTTCATTAAGGCAAAAGGCGTTGGTGGGACTGTTCAAATTGAACGTTTGACGCAAGGGCGCGTGTCCGTTGGTAACAAAAGCGGCGGTCTGCGTGTTAGTCAGGCAACGATTGATAAAACAGAAACAGAAAATTTGATTATCGGGAATGCTTCGGCGTCCGAGAACAACATTACTGAAATTAATGTAAGATCAATTGACACAACCGCGTCGATCTCTGGCTCTGTTCAGTTAAACGCCCTAAGCTATATCCCTGGTGACAAGGGTCATAAAAATGAGGGTGACGTTGAATTTGATGAAGGAACAAACCGTTTCAACACATTGGAAGTAAATGCGGTAGATGACGTTATCTTCCGTGAAGATGTTGTTGTTGAAACATTGGACGGCAATATGACTTTTAACGCTGATGCTGACTCTGATGCCGCAACTGGTGACACGAATATTGTTGAATTTCTTGGTGATGACGCGGAACTTAAAAGCGCAGGCGACATTACGTTCTCTGGCGTGGATTATGTTGATGTTTATGACGGGACATCAATAAACGCGGATAACGGTCTAGGGGCGGTAAATTTTGAACGTTCTTCCGATGGTGTGATTGGTCTTGGTGATGCTGCTGGTGATATGCAACTAGATCAGGGGGAGCTGGATAACATCGTGGCCGATACTTTGAATACCGGTAATCCGGTCGCTGTTGATTCAAACACCACTGACATCAATATCAGTAACGCAGATGTATCACATATTGATAACGTTAATCTTTCTGCTTTGGCTGCCTCAACGGTGAACTTTTCTGGTCGTAATGATTTTGTGAACTTGAATGTCAATACAAGTCCAGTGACAGGGGATATTAATGTCCTTGACGGTTCAGTAAACGCAACAACCAGCATCAATTTCAATTCACCGCTTGTGAATTTGAATGGTGATTTGAATGCGCCGTTAATTACGGGTAATGCAGGGACGGTTAATGTACAAAGTGACGCAGCGCAAATTCAAGATGGTATAGATGTTGCGGCTTACCTTGATGCAACGGTGAACGTGGCTGCTGGGACATATCTAGAAGATGTTAATGTTTATAAAGAAGTGACATTGCTGGGCGCGAATGCCGGTATCGAAGGAACAGGATTGCGCGGTGCGGAAAGTGTTGTTCTACCAAGAGGAACAGGATTTAACATTACTGCCGATAATGTGACCCTTGATGGTTTCAAAGTTGAAGGCGGTGTGACAGGTGTTCGTGTTGTTGGCGCAGATAATGTGTCTCTTTTGAATACTATTATTGTTGGTACGCGCGGAAATGCGATCGAGGCTCAAAATTCTAAGTTCTTAGACATTGTTGATAATGCGATTATTTATGCAGGCATGGATGGTATTCATATCTCTGGTGGTTGGAATACGGATATTATGGGTAACTTTATCGACACTGCTGGTGATGATGGTATTGATATCAACGGTGGCAGGGCTGCGAATATCTTTGGTAATATTGTCTATAATACTGGTGATGACGGTGTTGATGTTGATGGTAATCAGGGAGCCGCAATTACCTATAATGATATCAGCCACACAGGTAAAAGCCGTGGCAGCAGCGATGGAAACGGTATCGAAGTATCCAATAGTGGGTCTTCAAAAATCGCGCATAATTATATCTTCCGCGCTGGTGATGACGGTGTTGACGTTGAAGATAGTGCCAATGTCAGTATTCGTGGCAATATAATTAAATATTCAGGCGATGATGGCATTGATGCCGAAAACACTTCTCAGATTAGGGTTTTGAATAATACAGTGGATGAGTCTGAAAATGATGGTATTTATGTTTCGGGCGCGGAGCTTTTTCCTGACCTTAGATTACCACTGCAAGATACTCTTGACTTTGCGCGTCTGGTATCAGAACCAGCCCCTTCTTCTGCTGTGATTTCTGGTAATACAGTTTCAAATTCTGGTGATGATGGTATTCAAAGTGTCAATATTGATGATCTGACATTCACGGAAAATGATATTAGTGACAGCTATGGCAATGGTGCTTATATTTCTGGTGCGCGCAACGGGGATGTGTTGTTTCAGGGGAATACGCTGACAGATAATGGTCATCTTAGCGGATCTGCTGGTGCGCGTTTTGAAAGCGGTGATATTGATGTAAGTGATGTGGATAATCTAAACACTTTTGTTAACACAACTGGCTTGCCGGCTGTCGCGATGCAATTTGATGATGTGTCGTATAATCCTTTCCCGGTTGCAGCACGTATTGATACTGATATTAGCGGTGGAACTGGCCTACGTATCGTTGGTGAAACATTAGGATCTACAGTATTTGAGGGTTATACACCGAATGATAGTTTCTACGTTCGATTTGAAGATGGTGCGATATTGGATGATATAACCAGTGACCCTATCGTGATTGATGGGACGAATGCTTCTTTTGATGGGCTAGTCCCTGCGGCATTTGGCAATGTATTATCTGCGACGAATTTGAATTTTATTGAAGAGCGGCTTTATGATGCGGATGATGTAACTGTTAATGGTCGTGGTCAGATTTTTGCAGGGGCTGTGCCAGATGTTGCCGCGCTGACGGTCACAAATTTTGAAGACTTTTTCTTTAACCCACTTGCTGGTGATCGTGCTGAGACTAGAACTCGTCTGGATATCACAGGGTTACCATCAGTTGGTGATTTCGGCGATTTGAATGATATTGCACCAGCTGCCGGTACAGATGGTGGTGAGGCTCAAGACCTTGCCAATATTAATCCAGAGGCAGGTGGCGATGATGAGGGCACAAGCAGCAAGGATGTGACATGTCTTGGTGATGTTGTGGGCTCTCTTTCTGGTGGGGCGGTTACATATAGCTTCGGCGGAACATTAGAAGACAGCATCGCAGGCGCATCGGCCTGTGAAACGTCAACAGGTGGTTAACCAGACATTTTTTAAGATCATTTAATATGTTTTAATAAAGCTCTTATTTTTAATTGGAGCTTTATTTTTGTTTGGGAGCTTGCCAAAATATTGCGGCTACAGTAATTTGTCGCATAATATAGTTTAAGGATAAAACGAATGGATACTCCCCCTCTTAAAGTTGCTGTCATTCATGATTGGCTGCCCCTTATCGCCGGTGCAGAGCGTGTTTTGGAGCAGATATTATACGTTTATCCAAACGCGGATATTTATACATTATTCGATTTTCTTGATGATGAACAAAGGGCGATTTTCGGCGATTCTAAAATCACGACGAGCTATTTAAATAAATGGCCGAAAGTGAAAAAATATTATCGAAAATTATTGCCATTTTGTCCGCAAGCAATTGAGAGTTTTGACCTGTCGGACTATGATTTAATTATATCGTCCAGTCACGCTGTGGCGAAAGGCGTCATTACAAGTGCGGAGCAAACGCATATATCTTACGTACACAGCCCAACACGCTATGCTTGGGATTTCATGCATCAGTATCTAAGAGAAAGCGGGCTTAATAAAGGGCTGAAGGGGTATGTCGCACAATATTTATTGCATAAATTCCGTATTTGGGATTATAGAACTGCAAATGGAGTTGATGTATTTATTGCAAACTCTCAATATATTGGACGCAGAATTTGGAAAGTGTACCGCCGCGAGTCAGAGGTTATTTACCCGCCTGCGGATATAGATTCATTTGAATATTGTGATACCAAAGATGATTTCTTTTTAACGGCGTCTCGTATGGTGCCGTATAAGCGCATTGATTTGATTGCTGCTGCGTTTGCAAAATTGCCGGACAAAAAGTTGAAAATTATTGGTGATGGTCCAGAAATGCATAAGGTTAAGGTCATCGCAGAAAATGCGCCGAATATTGAAATTCTGGGCTATCAGGAAACAGCAGTACTAAGAGATCATATGCAGCGGGCAAAGGCCTTTGTTTTTGCGGCGGAGGAGGATTTTGGCATTGTGCCTGTAGAGGCACAAGCCTGTGGAACACCAGTAATTGCCTTTGGTGCAGGTGGCGCATTAGAAACAGTGATTGGTTATGAGCAAAACCCGGAGCATGCAACTGGCTTGTTCTTTGAAATGCAAACGGCAGTGTCTCTCGCGCAGGCTGTTCAGAAATTTTGCGAAATTAGTGATAAGATTAAATATAAAAATTGCCGCATAAACGCAGAGAAATTCTCCCCGACAGCATTTCAATCCCAACTGCGTGCTGTTGTTGAACGAGAGATGAGCTAAATTGAAAAACCTCTTTCAAAATCAGGCTATTATCTCCCTGCTGACCATGGGGTTGCGTGGCTCTACACTTGTTATAAAGTTTGTTTTTACACTCTTTATTGCGCGGTTTATGGGGTTTGAGGCGCTAGGCTTGTATGGCTTGATCACTGCTTCGATTATATTTGCTTTTGTTTTTCTGGGGATGGGGTTTACACATACCTTAATGCGTAAAGCTGTGACGCACTCACCGGCTGAAATCACGAAAGACCTTTGGTGCTATGGCAGATTAATGAGCGTTACGTATGCTGTTGTGTTTATAGGATCTTTCATCGTTGCTTGGGTTATAGACGAAATGTTTCTGGTGCTGTGCATCACGTTTCTTGCTTTATTAGAGCATATCAATAACCATTTTTATGCTCTTCTACTCAATCGTTCCCGTATTCTTTCAGGAAATATCCTGCATTTTATACGTTCAGGTGCATGGATGGTTGTCTTTATGGTGCTGTCTTTTGTCGTGCCATCATTACTGTCTATGGAAAACTTACTTTTATGGTGGTTGGCAGGTAATGTGTCGGCGATTTGTGGCTTCTTACTGTTCACAAAGTCGTGGCCATGGGCTTTTCAGCCCTTTGACGAATCGTTAAATTCTTGGTTTATGAAGGAATTTAGTGTTTCAAAAATGGCATATGCGGAATCTATTGCTTTTACAACAAGTACTTATATAGATCGTTATTTGATTACTTTGTTTTTAGGGCTGGAGTTAACGGGGGTTTATGTGTTTTTCTGGTCGATAGGCAGTGCCCTAAATAATTTGATTACGACTGGTGTTATCCAGTTTTCGCGCCCGAAAATGGTTCAGTCTTTTAAAGAAAACAGCCCCGATTACCGTGATATTTTTAGGTCATGCTTAAAGCATACCGTGCTGACAACGTTATGTATGGGAACAATAATAGGGGGCGTAATATATTTTGTTCTTCCGCATATTAACAGGCCGATGATATTGGAATGGTATCCGATCCTCTGGCTGGTTATTATTGGCTGTGTATTTCATATGGTTTTTCAGGTTCAAAAACTTGTATTTTATAGCCAACATAGGGATGACTTGACGTTGAAAATTTCCCTGATGCTGTTGATATTGGCGGTTGGTTTTAATGTGATGTTTATTCCGGTGATGGGCGTTTGGGGCGCTGGCTTGGCATATATGTGCGTTGCTTTATTAAGCATCATTATACAGTATGTTTATATAAAAAATCTCTTTACAGTGCGGACTGTTTAGATAGTCGGAAACTCATAGCATAGAGCTATAACTTTGAAATATATAATTGATATGGAAAGTATTATAGATGCGTAGCATAAAAAATAAAGTATGGGCGTTTTTGAAGTGTGTAGTGGGGCGTAAAAAATATGAAATTATTCGGGCAAAATATAATCTTGGTTATGTTCCCAATATAAAAACCCCACAAACGTTTAATGAAAAAATAATGTTCAAAAAAATATATGGGGACACGGATTATTGCATTGATCTTGCGGATAAGTTTGAAGTGCGGGATTTTGTGAAGAATAGGGTTGGTGAGGAATACTTAAATGAGGTTTTCTTTGTTGGTAATGATTTAAAAGAAGTGGATTGGAACAACTTGCCACAACGCTTTGTTATTAAAACCACTCAAGGTGGCGGGGGTGAGGGTAATGTGTTTGTGCATAATAAAGAGGATATGAATCTTGACGATGTAATAAGTCAAACACATGTAAATCTTTTGAAGCGATTTGGAAGTTTCACGAATGAAGACTGGTATTTAAAAATAGACCCTCGTGTTATTATTGAGGAGTTAATGCTAGATGAGACTGGAACAATTCCTTCTGATTACAAATTTTTCTGTTTCCACGGGAAATGCCATTATATACAAGTGGATAGTGATCGCTTTGGTTCTCATGCGCGTACTTTTTACAATACAAAATGGGAGTATCAGGACTTTTCTCTTTTGTTCCCAAGAGGAGAAGAGGCCAAGAAACCAAGCAATTTTGATGATATGTTGAATATAGCAGAGCGTTTAGCACAAGACTTTGATTTTGTACGTGTTGATCTATATTCACTCAATAATACTGTTCGTTTTGGTGAATTAACGTTCTCTCCTGGGTCAGGCTGGGAACCCTTTGAGCCTAAGTCCATGGATGCTCAATTGGGAGAGCTATGGTGATCTGTTCTGAGATTCTATGACGTTAACTATTTGTAATTTAATGAGTATGAGTCTATTCAGTGGTCTATATAGGGTAAAATAATAATGTCCAAAAACTTAAAAATACTATTCTTAACCCATGTTGGAAATATGGGCGGCGCAGAGGCTAAAATGATGGTCTTGGCACAATTTTTAGGGGATGATGCCGAGGTTTGTATGTTCGAAAAAGGCGCGATGCAGCAAACGCTTGACGATCAAAAAATAAAACATTCTGTCTTGGAAATGCCGGCTATTATCAGGTCTTTTAAACGTGAAGACGGGCTTGTCTCGACCATAAAACTCTTACCTGCATTCTTTGGCTTTACGAGAACTTTAGGTAAAAAGAGCAAGCAATATGATGTCATTGTGTGCATGTCTCAAAAGTCATTTGTATTTAGTGCCCTAGCCAAGATCTTTACCCGAAAGCCAATTATTTGGTTTATGAATGATCTGGTTACAAAAGAACATTTTAATCCGGTTCTTATAAAGATACTTGTTTTTCTAGCAAAATTGAGCGCAAACGATGTCGTTGTAAATTCAATGGCAAGTCGGGATGCTTGGCTGGCCGCGGGAGGGAAGAGTGAAAATCTTAGCATTTTATATTCGGGCGTTGATGTTGATCTGTTTGAGAGCGCAATCGCAGATAAAGCGCGTATTACACAGTTAAGGGACAGCTATATCGGTGAAGGTAAATATCTGGTTGGTACTTTTGGTCGATTGAGTGAATGGAAGGGGCAGGATGTCTTTTTAAGGGCTCTGGCTAATGTGGAAAACGCACATGGTCTAATTGTTGGCGGCGCGCAATTTGGCGAAGATCACTACGCACAGCACTTGAAAGACCTTGCGAAAGAGTTAGGCGTTGCTGATCGGGTCACATTTACGGGGCATATGGATAATATCCCAGAATTAATGGCTGCATGTGATGTCATTGCACATTGTTCGACCTTACCGGAGCCATTTGGCCGCGTCATTGTTGAGGCCATGCTCGCAAAAACGCCAGTTATTGCTTCAAAAGCGGGCGGGCCTGAGGAAATCATTCTTCATGATAAAACGGGGTATTTATACCCGTTGGGGGATGCCAAAGAACTATCAACATTTATTCAATCTTGCTTAAGCCATAAGGTGGAAGACAGGGAAGTATTGGTGCGTAATGCATATCAACGCGCTGTTGAACATTTTTCTAGCAAGGGATTAGTTGCAAAATTTGGGGAAATACTAGATAAACGGATATCGTAAGATGAACGGTTAGAAAATAGGGTAGAGCATGAGCCTACAGTTTATGAATAATTTTCGGGGCATAGTCATTTTAATGGTTATTTTGGTACACTCCGTTTCGTCTATTCCAGATGCTAGTTCGTTTTATATTAATATGCTGAGAGTGCATTTGGATAATAGCACTATTTTATTTGTTGCGATTGCCGGATATTTTTTTACAATTTTATCAGCTGGTTACGATTATTTTCCATTTTTAAAGAATAAATTTAAAGCTGTTATTGTTCCATATCTGTTTATCTCCATTCCCGCAGTGCTTCTTTATATCTTAAAGATAAAGCCGTATCATGGTTGGATTGATTTAGAATGGTTTCATGGCAGCCTTAACCCTGTTGAGCAGTATCTCTACCTGATATTTACAGGCGCGCATCTTGGCCCCTTATGGTTTGTGCCTATGATTATTTTATTTTACGTATTCAGTCCCTTGTTTATCTTAATCCAAAAAAGGCAGGGGCTGTTTATTGCATTTTTTGTGAGTTTGATTTTCGGTATGTATTGGGGGCGTCCTGCCTTTAATTCTAACGCGTTGCACTCTTTTGTGTTTTTTCTTCCGGCATATTTCCTTGGAATGTTGTTGGTAGAGAAAAAATACCTGTATGAATCTATAGTGAAAAACAGCGGTATATTCCTGTTCTTATATATAGCCATTGCGTCGATCATATATATGACGGTGGAGGTTAACTCATCAATTGACCTTGTTATCAAGCTGGTTTTGACATTGGTGCTTTTGGCATTTTGTAAGAGGTATATAAATTACAAAGTTATATGGCTTGATCTATTCGCAAGGCTGAGCTTTTTCCTGTTTTTTATTCATGGATATTTCACGGGCATGGTAAGGCTTACCCTGAGGCAAACTGATATACAACTGAACGAATATGTGGCTCTTTTTTGTATTTTCCCCTTTATTATATTTATGTCATTGCTCACTTATATTGTTGCCAAGTTGGCATTGAAGAAGCGCGCCAGAGTGTTGATTGGTGCGTAATAAAAATTATAGGCATATTGTAGCAGGTTATTTTATATGAACAGAATTCATTGGGTTGATAATGCAAAGGCAATTGCAATATTTCT
Organism: Zetaproteobacteria bacterium; assembly: GCA_002747015.1. The sequence goes on along the minus strand of NVXI01000003.1, from coordinate 14,509 downwards.
TGTTATTTTTGGACATTTTGGTGGTTTAAATCCGTTGCTCAGGAGTTTTATATATTCGTTCCATATCCCGATTTTTTTGTTTATGACCGGATTTCTCTTGTCCAGCAGCATAAATACTCTATCTGTATGTAAATTTTTGAAGAAAAAAATATTCCCCTACATAGGCGTGTATTTGTTTTTTAGTATAATGTCTATGGTGCTGTGGTATTTCTTAAAGCACTTTGGCGATGATGTCTTTTCTATCCTTCAGGAATCCACTGTGGGGATGCTTTATGGTGTGCATGGCGCTGAAAGGTTGTTTATGCACGGTAATGGTCCTTTATGGTATTTTCCGTATTTGATTGTAACCTTAATTGCTCTTTACGTGCTGACACGTTTGCCTGTGTGGTTGGGTTGGGTGCTGGCTTTGATTTATTGTGCTTTCAGCCTGTCTTATTCCGGTGTTAGGCTTCCTTGGTGCCTTGATATCGCCGGAATAGGTGCGCTATTTGCTTTTATGGGGCATCATTTGCGTATTCACTATGATGGGTTGCAATGCGTGTTTCAAAGTCGGTTATCCCTAAAATTGCTTCCTGCTATTCTTGTGTTACTGGTCGTGTTGGTTGGGATTAACGGGGAAATGAATATAAACAGAGCCATCTTCGGGGGCAATATAACCCTTTGCGTTGTGAATGCTGTGATTGGGTGTTTGTGTCTATTGATTATATCTTATAATATACCAGCTACAAAATTGGCTCAAAATATATCTATACATACAATGACAATTTTTTGTACGCATATTTATCTTGTGAAGGTTTTTAGAGTGTTTCCATATCCTGATAATGGCGCAATGAAGTTTATTCTGATTATTCTATTTTCTATTATGGTGTTGATAACATGCTTATTTTTTGCCATTAAGTTTGAGCCTTTGCTTAAGCGATACCTACTGCGTAAATAGGAATATTGAACAGGCTCAAATATGAGAGCAAGGAAATATTATTATGTTTTTCGATGATTTAGAAAAGTTTGCGGATAATATCGCAGTTTATGATGCGGCGACGGATGTTTCGGTAAGTTACCTTGAACTGGAAATGCGCGTATGTGATCGCGTCGCGCAATTTGGTGATGGGCGCAAGCTGATCTTCATGGAGGCGCATAACTCTTTGCAGAGCGTTGTCGATTATCTGTCATGTCTTAGAGGCCGACATGTCGTCTATTTATTAGAAAATTCAGATGATGAGAAAGCGCAATATCTTATCAATTTCTATAAGCCCAATATCCTGATTGATAAAGATGGAGAGGTGCGGTTCTTAAATGATAAAGTCTTGGATTTGCATGATGATCTTGCTTTATTGCTGTCCACTTCGGGATCGACGGGATCGCCGAAATTTGTAAAATTGTCTCAAAAGAATATCCAGTCTAATGCAGAATCTATTTGTGAGTATTTGGCATTAAACAGTGATGATCGGGCATTATCTCATTTAAAGCTGCATTATTCGTACGGAATTTCGATATTAAATTCACACTTGCAAGTCGGTGCGTCCGTAATCCTAACCTCTCATACCGTTATCGACGATGCGTTTTGGCAAGTGTTAAATCGTTATGAGGCAACAAGTTTTGCAGGTGTGCCTTATACTTTTGAAACGTTGCTACATAATAATTTCGCAATCAAAGAATACCCCAGCTTAAGATATGTTACCCAAGCCGGAGGTAAGCTGGAAGCTGATCTTGTTAAAGAATTTTCAGGGCGCTTAGGTAAAGAAAATGTAGAATTTTTTGTAATGTATGGGCAAACCGAAGCAGCGCCCAGAATATCATACTTGCCACCGAATTTGGTCGCGACCTTCCCCGGAACGATTGGAAAGGCGATCCCCGGCGGGGAATTATTCCTGATTGATGAACAGGGCGATAAAATCACTGAAGAAGATAAAGCTGGGGAGCTTGTCTATGCTGGTGCGAATGTGATGATGGGCTATGCAACATGCTCGGAAGATCTGTGTTTGGATGAAACGCCGCCGCATCTATTAACTGGTGATATTGCCTGTCGCACACAATTTGATCTTTTTTATATCGTTGGGCGGACAAGCCGGTTTGTGAAGCCCTTTGGAATACGGGTGAACTTGGATGAAATACAAAGCTATGTAAAGGTTGAACATAGCCAGAGCGCTGTTACAGGGGATGATACGCGTATTATTATTGCGGTGAAGCAATCACAAGAGGGCTGTATGAAGGACATTATTCAAACCCTATCCAAGCGGTACAGGCTTCCTGAAAGTATGTTTTCTATACGTTGTTATGAGGATATCCCCTTATTATCGAGTGGTAAGTATGATTATAAAACAATATTGCGTGATAAAATCAGTTCGACAACGGCTAAATCGCCGATATTAAGGCGGGTTCTTGATAAATTAGCTGATATTTTAGAGCTGAATGAACAGGGGTGGGAAACAATATTGGAATTATATCAAACGATATTAACGTCTTCCCAAATATCTATGGCAGATAGCTTTAATAATTTGGATGCGGATTCCCTTTCATTTGTATCTTTGTCCATTGAATTAGAGAATTGTTTAGGGGAAGATCTACCGCTTGATTGGGCGCAATGCTCTATAAAGGATTTGGATGATATTTATAGTAGGATGAGGTTTGATTAGTTATCCTGTCTTATCCTATTCTGATTTACTATCTTTATTGATGTATAAAAAGTGAATACCGGAGGCTAAGAACAGGGCATTCACATAGGTCATTAAATAAATTAACCCTGATAAGCACAGCAGTGCGACAAAAATGCTGGTTTCGGTTCTAAGGGATACGCTCCTGATGCCGTTATATATAAGTATTGTGGTGAGTATCGTCAGGTAGATATAGCCCATATACCCAAACCTAAGATTAAACCACACCCATGCATAGTGGGCATGTCCATAATTTTTTAGGTATTTATGTGTAAATTGAACCTCGTATGTGCCGCCAAAGCCTAATCCTAGCCATTGTTTCGTTTTTCCGCCTGCTTCTAATTTTGTGGCGACGGCGTCTTGTTCGGCTTGTCTTTCACCGACAGACCCTTTGCGTGAGCTTAAGTCTATTTCTGCTATGCCGACAATCCTGTTATATGTTTTTGACCCTTTGGGTAACATCATCCAAAATGAGGAGCATAAAATGACGCCCACCATCATTAAAAGCACACCTTTTGACGGGGATTTCATGATTTCCAGCAGTGAATAGATACCCATTATCAACAGTATGAACAGCATGGATGTTCTGTTGACCTCTGTGATGGAGAGAATAAGCATGGTGACAAATGCAATCGCTATTTTTTTAGGGAAAGGTTTCATGGTGAATAAAGCGGCAAAGAAAAGGGGCAAATATATTTGCATTAAGGGGATGCTGGCAACCGATGGTCTGCCGATGGCGTTGGCTGTTGCCCCTAATATGCATGCCAAGAATGCAAGTGATGTTGTTATATAGAGCAACGATTTGAAATTAATAGGATTTTTCATCTCGGCATATGATTGCATTCTTAAAATATTGAATGCGATCATAAACAGAGGAACTGTATCATCAAGAATTTTAAACGGTGTGTTATGGTTGGTAACACCAATAAACAAGCCTTGGGCAATCATAACGAAAAAGAGCAAAGAGAAGAGGGATAAAGGGTTTATTGTTATTTTTAAATTCAGGATTTTCTTGAAAGACACAATGTAATCCAGCGCGAGGAAAGAATAGAACATCCATTGTTTATTTTGCGATTGGGCAAAATGCCACTGCCCCAAGATAAGTTCAAAGACCAGTTTTGAAATAAAGGCGGATAAAAATAAATAAATGATAATGCGCTCAAATAAATTTTTATCAAAAAAATCTGATATAATGCGCTGAATTGGAACAAGCATTTCATTTCTTTTCTGTGGAGAGTGCCGTGTTTTTGCAATGTAAAAATAATAATATGTTTTTTTAATATTTATTGATACAAAGCCGCAGGGAGTATCCTACATTTTTTTCTTAAGGTCTCTAAATTATGACTAAAAATAACAAGAGTCTCAACATTTTTTTTCTTGCGTTAATTATATTTAGTGCAATTTTGGTGTTGCTGCCCTTTATACATTATCCGGTTATTGTTTCGGAATTGCTCATTTCCTTTAGGATCTCTATGAGCGTTATTCTTCTGCTTTTTGTTTTGGTCTTTGTAATAGGGCGTGCTTATTGGTTCGCGATGTCGCAAATATTACTTGTTGTTTGTAATTTATGGCCTGTTATCGGGGCTTATTCATTTCGGGAAAAGCCTGCCACTTGTACTTATGATACACAGTCAAAAGTTCTAAAGGTTCTAAGTTTTAATGTGTATTTTAAAAACGAAGATTATGAGAGCATTTTCCAAACTCTCAAAGCATCTGATGCCGATATTATTGTGTTACAGGAGGCACAGCCTAATTTTATGCGCTATGGGCATGAACGTTTGACGCTGGATTATCCTTTTTATTACCCTGCAATTGAGGCAGGAAAGCATGCGCGTTGGACGCTGTACTCGCGATATTCTATTGTGGATGTAAACGTGCAAGATATAGTGAATGTGAAAAGCGCGGCCTTGCATGCACAGATTGATGTGAACGGACGGATTGTGAATATGATTACGCTTCATGCTAAATCGCCAAAGACGCTTCGCCGTTTAGAGGCAAGAAATGCGCGCCTTGATGGTTTGGGGGATGTTATTCGCGGTATTATGAAGGAAAATAAGCATGTTATTGTTGCCGGAGATTTTAATAATGTGCCGTGGCATCCCACAATGAAAACTTTTAAGGCACACACCCGACTGCGTAATAATGATATGGTCTTTAACTATTTTGGTACTTGGCCAACATGGATGCCATCGTTTTTTTCTACCCCCATAGATCATATCTTCTACGATGAGTATTTCCATCATGTATCATATTCAAGGAAAGCGCATGCTGGCTCCGATCATTATGCAATATCAGCTGATTTATATTTTTGTGAATAGTCTTGCGAATAATTAGAATTCGGTTAAAATGATGTTGCTTGGCTTTTTCTGGCCTCTGTTTTTCTTTTACCATGTTTATTGAAAATTTGTATCTGGATTTAAAAAGGTTGAGAGATCTTATGTCTCTGAAACGTCTGTTGTTAAAAATGTTTTTCCCCCTGCTGCTTGCGGGATGTGGAACGATGCCTGCCTCTGGACCTTATCAGGGGGGGATTAGTCGTGGTGCGAGCGTCAATATTAAAGATAAAGCCGCTGACGATAACCGTTTTAAATATGCCGTTGTTGGATTGAGCGCGCCCATAATAGATCTTATTGCTGAACGTGCATATTTTACAGATGATGCCGCCGCATGGCCTGTAAAAACATCTCCTGAAATTATTAAGGTCAATGTCGGGGATACCATTCAAGTGACGATCTACGAAGCGCAGTCCGGCGGTCTTTTTATTCCTGAAGAAGCAGGGGTAAGGCCAGGGAATTACATAACGCTTCCTCCTCAAACAGTTGAACGCGCGGGATATATAACTGTGCCTTATGTCGGTTTGGTTAAGGCCGCTGGGCGATCAACGGTTAATATCGGAAAATCAATAGCGACAAGCCTTGCTGATCGTGCAATTGAACCTCAGGTCGTTGTATCTTTTAGTGATAGGAGTGGTTCGGAAGTCAGCGTTATCGGCGCGGTTGAGGACGCAACACGCTTTCCTCTTGGCTTTGGTGGTGACAGAATATTAGATGCGATTGCAAATGCGGGTGGACCTAGCTCCCCAGGGTATGAAACATGGGTTTCCTTGCAGCGTGAAGACCATGAATATACACTCCCGTTTGAGCGACTTATCCTTGATCCTAAGAAAAACATCTATGTGCAATCAAATGATACTGTTTATCTATACAGGCAGCCTAAAGTATTTACCGTGTATGGTGCGGTGCAATCTCAAGGGCGGATTAATTTTGGTAAAAGGCATCTATTCTTGTCAGAAGCATTAGGTCTTGCCAGAGGTTTGAACGATGCACGAGCAGATCCTGCGGAGATTTATATTTACAGGCATGAGGAAACACGCCATCTAAAAGGTCTTGTTGATGCCTATTCCGATGATAAACCATTGGGGGATATAGAGGCCAAGACACTTCCCGTTATATATAAACTTGATTTACGAGACCCTAATGGTTTCTTTTTGGCGCAAAGATTTCCGATGCAAGGGGATGATGTCATATATGTGGCAAATGCTAAGTCTGTTGAATTCCTTAAGTTCCTTAATATTCTGAATAATACTCTATCAACGGCAACGAATGTAAAAGATGTTAAAAATGCTTATTAAGATCAATTTGATTTAAAACGTAATGAAAATTACTGTAGTGCCAGCGAATGGCTATGAAATAAGAGAGTACAAATGGGTAATGATGATATTTTAAGTCTGCAACGTGTTTGGGCGGCGATTAGACGTGGCCAGCGTTTCATCGTTGTCAGTGTTGCTGCTTTTCTGGGGGCTGCGATGTTATATGTGTCGTTGGCGACCCCTCAATATACTGCTATGACGTCTATCTTGCTGGATCCGATGCAGGCAAAAACCGTGGCGGAGCTGTCGTCTAAGGCGCAAAGAGGGTTTGAAAATGCGGCGATTGTCAGTCAGGTTGAAATTATTAAGTCTCGTCATGTTGCTGAAAGAGCGTTGCAATATTTATATTCCGAAGAAGAACGATCCGCGGTGTCAGGCGATTTTGCGAAGAAAGAGCGTCTTCTTGCACAGCTTCGCCGTAACCTTCGTGTTTATCGGGAGGGGGAAAGTTATGTGCTGAATATTCGGTATACAACAAGTGATCCTCAAATCGCAGCCAGCCGTGCGAATGCCTTTGCTCAGGCTTATATTTATGAGCAAATTCATTCCTTTTCGGAAGATTCTGAAAAAACATCGCAATGGTTAAAGATGAAAATTGAAGAGCTGCGCCAGCAAAGCATTCACGCCAATATTGCTATTCAGAAATTTCGGGTACAAAATAACTTGGTTAGTGCAGGTGGGCGTTCTGTTACGGAACAACAGCTTTTTAACATAAATTCTAAGTTAGGTGATGCAAAAGCGGCAACGGCAAGTGCGTATGTGAAGTATGAGCATAGCCGTGAAATTATTGGTAGAAACGATGTGTCGGCCGCTGTCGCGGAGGCATTTGATAATGATGTTATCAATAATATAAGACAGCAATATATAAGTGACCAGCAAAGATTATTGAAGCTGACCAGAACCTTAGGGCGTGAGCATGAGGCCGTTAAGGGGCTGAAGACAGAAATTGAAGAAGCGCAAAATGTTATTTTTTCGGAAATGAAGCGTATCGCACAAAGCTATAAGAATAAGTATGAAGTGGCGCTGGCAAAAGAAACATCTTTGGAGCAAAGCCTTGGGAAACTTATTGATTTGAAGGTCAGAAATGACGGGCAAATTTTTGAACTGGAGGCACTGGAAAAAGAAGCCGACGTTTATAAGCAGCTTTATAATGATTATCTCGCAAAATTTGAAAAAATTAATCAGCAGGCTTCTTTCCCAATTGCTGAATCGAGGGTAATTACCAAAGCGATGGCTCCTTTAGGAAAAAGCCATCCTAAATCTTTTCTTATTCTTGTCATGTCGTTGATTTTAGGTGGTGGCTTTGGTGTGTTCTTGGCATTGCTATCCGATAGTTTTGATAAAAGTTTTAAAAGAGCAGGGCAGGTTGAAAGTGCTGCGGGGCTATTTTTCCTTGGTTTTTTCCCTGCTATGGCTGCCTCGACATTCAGGAAGAATTCTGACTTATCGTTATTCTCTGATGTCGAATATGCACACAGCGTATTATCCCCGTTGTCTCTACAGGCAGAATCCTGCCGTAATATTAAAACGACATTGGATAAAAAATCTGACGCGGGGCAATGTCAAATTATTGGTGTTATCTCTGATACGCTTAATACAGGGAAATCGGTTACTGCAAGTAATTTGGCTTTGTTTATTGCTCAATCGAAGAAAAAGTGCCTTTTGATTGATGCTGATTTACGAAACCCCGTTCTTTCAAAAAGTAATTTCAGCCTGAGTAAGGGGCTGGCTTTTGCCTTGTCTGATAAGAAGCTGGGCAAGGATGTTTTACATCATGATCCTAAAACCAATTTATATGTATTACCGGCTGATAAAAATAGTAAGGCCCTGGCCTCTTCTGTACATGCGGATTCGATGAAGGCTTTACTTGAATCTTGTAAGGATAGCTTTGACTATATTATAATTGATTTATCACCTTTATCTGCAACGTCTGATGCATCAGGTTTATCGGCTCTTATCGATCATTTTTTGCTTGTTTTGGAATGGGGCAAGTCGAAGCCAAACAGCTTAAATTTTCATCTAAAGCAGAGCGGTATTTCAAAGGATAAGGTTCTCGGCGTTATCCTTGCTCAGGCTAATATGAAGCAAATGGTGCAGAAATATGACCATCATATATATTCGGAATATACAACAATATAAATATTAAGTCTTAATGATTTTTGAAAGAATAAATCAATAAGCTATTGATATATAATGATGAATAAAATTTCCTTGGATTAATCTAAAATTTGAACTACCCTATTTTACATATTTAATTTCATGTGTGTAAAAGGGGAAAAAACATGACAGTAATGACTCTAGTGGGTACTTTGACCTATGTTTCAGCGAATTTCATTAATCCATATACTGGCGATTTGTTGGTTGTTGATGGTGATTATTATATTAACGATCAATATGTGAATGGTGGGACGGGTACGGGTGATATACTTCTCGGCACGTCATATGAGCAATTTTATAGGCTTGAGGATGATGCCGGAAATTTATTGATTGAAGGGTTCGAACAAATATATCCTTCGACAGGTAGCGACATTTTATTGCTGGCCAGCACGACCCATGTCTTGGGTGATATGATTATTCATATGACCGGAGGCGATGACATTCTGTGGGCTAATGCGGGGAATGACACGATTGGCGGCGGCCGGGGCGATGATATTTTGCATGGCGGGCCAGGGCATGATGTTATTGATGGTGGCGATGATAATGACACCCTGACTGGTGGGCAAGGTGATGACACCATTGATGGCGGTTCTGGGTTTGATACCGCGGTGTATATAGGTGCGTATAGCAACTATGTGATTACAGATAATGGTGGTGTTTTAACGATTGAGGATATGGTCGGTACAGATGGTACGGATAGCGTAGAAAATGTAGAGCGCGTAGAGTTCCTTGATGGTTTTTTAGAGGGCGGTGTATTCACGCAGGTAGTGACGGATGATACCTTTATCGGAACTACGGCGGCTGAATCATTCGATGGCGGCGGCGGAACGGATAGCGTTGATTACAGTGCTTCATTGGTTCGTGTAAGGCTGGATTTGGAAACTGGTGGAACGCATGGCGACGCGGCAGGTGATAGCTATACCTCAATCGAAAATGTGATCGGCACGAATTCTGCTGATTATATTTATGGCGATGCTGGTGAAAATCATATTCAAGGGCTTTCAGGTGGTGATTATCTGGAGGGCGGCGCAGGCGCGGATGTCATTGATGGTGGTGCGAACAGTGACTATGTTACATATACGCGCTCCGATTCTGCTGTTGATGTTGACCTTACCCGTGCAACTCAAATTGGCGGAGACGCGCAAGGCGATACTTTGATTAGTATTGAGCGTATTAAAGGCTCGGATTATGATGATGTGTTGACGGGGGATTCTCTGCAAAATTATCTACGTGGCGGTGACGGTAATGATACTTTGAGCGGCGGTCTTGGTAATGATCGATTATATGGCGATGAAGGTGATGACACTTACCTATATACGGCTGGTAAGGATAAAATAACCGAAAAGGGTAATGGTTATGACACTGTTGTCTTTGATGCGACTTGGTCGCCCAATGATGTTATTATTTCTGGAAATGTGTTGAATTTTTCTGGAAATGTAACGGATAAGATTACCTTTAAGGATATCACATTAATCGAGGAATTCCACTTTGATGGATTTGCTCCTATGGATCTTGCAACGTTGCAGTCTTTTGGCGCACCTGTCTCTTATACTGGGACAGGGGCTGATGATGTTTTTACTGGCAGTGTCTATGCGGAAACATTTGATGGTGGTGCCGCAAGTGATACCGTTGATTACAGCAATGGTCTGGTGCGTGTTGTTTTGGATATGCAAAATGGCGGCACAGAAGGCGATGCGGCAGGTGATAGCTATATCTCAATCGAAAATGTAATTGGCACAAATTTTGCTGATTTTATTTATGGTGATGCGGGTGATAATTATATTCAGGCTCTAGCAGGCGGTGATTATCTGGAGGGCGGTGCAGGCGCGGATGTCATTGATGGCGGAACGGGGAGCGACTATGTCACATATACGCGCTCTGGCTCTGCGGTTGATGTCGATCTTACCCGTGCAACTCAAATCGGCGGTGACGCGCAAGGTGATAGCCTGATAAGTATTGAGCGCATTAAAGGCTCGGATTATGATGATAGCTTGACTGGCGATGCACAGGATAACCACCTTCGCGGCGAGGACGGCAATGATACATTGAACGGCGGTCTTGGTGATGATTCGTTATATGGCAATGCTGGCGATGATACGCTTTTTGCAGGTGATGATGACGATAACCTTTATGGTGGTGCTGGTAATGACATACTGTATGGCGGCAGTGGCAGCGATGTCCTGAATGGCGGTGCGGGTGTAGATGCACTCTATGGTCAGGCGGGCGCAGATCGCTTTGTGTTTGAAGGCGCAGATGCTTTTTCTGGACTTAATCAAGTGCAGGATTTCTCTTTGGCAGAGGGCGATGTATTGGATGTATCAGATCTATTAAGCGTCTATGATGAATTAACGGACGCGATTAGTGACTTTGTGCAAATTACTGAAAGTGGATCAGATTCGTTTCTTTATGTCGATTATGATGGTGGCGCAGATAATTTTGTACAGGTCGCCACGCTCTTTAACGTGACAGGCTTAACGGATGAAGACGCTCTTGAAACGTCAGGAAGTTTAGTGACGTTTTAGTAGTCAGCATTTAATCTAGTTTAGATTAGCTCTTTTTAGTAATGGTGGGTGCCTTCATTATTTGCTGAAAGAGCTTTTCTCTGCTCAGTGGCTTAACAACGAAGCCATTTGCTCCTCCGGCTTTGATGTCAATAATGATTTCTTTTTTTGTGTCGCTGCTAATCATTACAACGTGGGCATATGGGTCGATAGTTGTTTTTAATTCTTTTAGGATTTCATTCCCTTTTGCGGATTTTAAATGAATATCCAGAAATAAGAGGTCAGGGGCGTATTGTTTGTAATTGTCGAAAAACTCATCAACCTCTTCTAAGGCTATTATATTGCCATAACCTGAAATTATTTTTTCCATTTGTTTTATAATCATCGGGTCATCATCCAGTACAAGGATGCAATTCCCCAGTCGTCGCATACGTTTGAAAACAACCTGATTTATAATATCATCCTGTCCTATCAGAGGTGCAATGATGTTTGAGAATTTTTCCAGACCATCACCTTCAAACCCTCTGAATTGTACACGCAAAACATTACCTTGGAAATTTTCGTAGGCTGCTTTTTCAAATTTACTTAAGGCTAAGCTGTCATTCTTATTCGTGAATAAAAGTAATTCTTGCGTGTCATGCACCTTTAACAGCCAAGCATCATCATTTTGAATATGAAAATCTAAAAATTGTTCAACTTCATCTATCTGTAGTTTTTTTTCAGGGTCTTGGATGATGACATGAAAAAATTGCCAGTTATTGAGATGGGTTTTTTGTGTCGATACAAAGTGTAAAAAATCGATGAGAGCTATGTTGGAATCTATAACTTTCATATTGTACTTTCATATTTTTCAAGTGTTAATAAGTATTACCGATGTAACAATTTACAATGCATAATGCAAGGGGAACGCATGAAAATACAGCCTATAGTATGATGTATTTGCGTATAAATACAACTTAAGGTGGTTGAGCTGATTATGGTCAAGTGCGATTTTGATATTATGGTAAAATTTTCTATGCTAATCTCTCAGTCTTTGGGCGGGTATGTCCCTTTATGTTTTTTTCAAAATTATAAAATGTGATTTTAGTCATCCAAAGCACAAATATTTTTAAATCAGTTGTTTAACGTGCGTTTTGTCAAAAAATTATACAAAAAAACTAATAGTAGTTTCTGAATTGTCTGAAACTATTATTAGGGGAATGAAATATTGGAGGCACGGACCAGAGTCGAACTGGTGTACACGGAGTTGCAATCCGCTGCATAGCCTCTCTGCCACCGCGCCTTCTGCTTATTTCTCAGCAAGAACGCTTATGATTAGAGGATAACGCCCAAGGAAGTCAACAGGCAACTGCTTTTAAAAGGATGTTTTCATGAAAAACATCTGGTCAATCTTTCTAAATGAGGCTATGTCTAAAGGCGTAATCACTGTGTTCTATTAGGCACAAAATAAGGCATAGAATAAGCTAATGACAGATTTTATACAAACGCGTACGAATATGGTTGATGGTCAGATACACCCCTCGGGCGTTATTGATCCACGTATATTAGAGACTTTTGAAAAAGTCCCTAGAGAGCTATTTGTGCCCGAACGTTTACAAGGTGTTGCCTATGCGGATGAAGATCTTGATATCGGGCAGGGGCGTTATTTGTTAGAGCCGATGACACATGCGAAAATGATACAGGCCGTACAGCCCGTTGAAACGGATGTCGTTTTGGATATCGGTGTTGGGGCGGGGTATTCCTCGGCGATATTATCACCAATGGTTATGACGATTATCGCGTTGGAGCATAATAAACGTCAGATGGATAAGGCTGTAAAGCTCTGGGATCGCTTGGATGTGTGTAATGTTGCATTGATCGAGGGGAAGTTAATTGATGGTGTTGCCGATCAGGCACCTTATAGCCTGATTATAATTAATGGCGCGGTTGACGCTGTTCCTGATGCTTTGCTTAATCAGGTTGACGTCGGTGGACGTTTGATTGCGATAGTTAGGAAAACGGGGCAAACAGTCGGGCAGGTCACTTTGTTCATTCGATCTGAAAAGGGCGATGTATCATCCAAAGTACTTTTTGATGCCAGCGCACCGTTTTTAAAAGGGTTTGAGCCAAAAACGCATTTTAAATTCTAAATATGCACAGCCTTAAGGCCAAGCGTTCATCACACGATCGCGCAAATTATAAGTCTCGGTAAGTAAGGTTAAAGGTCTTTGCCTCTCATATCAAAACGCTATGATTCCTTGTGAACATGTCATGAATTTCTTTTTTCTGGCTTTTTCATGCATTTTATACTACATAGGCGGTTGAATTTTAAGAAGCGGGCGCGGCGTTGACCTGCTTTACATAGGAAAGATAGCAAAGCCATGAGTGATAAGATAAGAAACATTGCGATTATTGCGCACGTTGACCACGGTAAAACAACATTAATCGATTCGATTATGAAGCAAAGTGGTATGTTCCGCGAGAATGAAAACGTTGATGTTTGTGTGATGGACTCCAATGATCTGGAACGTGAGCGCGGTATTACTATTCTGGCCAAACCGACTTCTATTCAATGGGGCGATGTGCGCATTAACATTATCGACACACCAGGCCATGCTGATTTCGGCGGCGAGGTGGAGCGTGTTCTTCACATGGCAGACGGCGTTATCTTGTTGACCGATGCGGCGGAAGGCCCCATGCCACAAACAAAATTCGTGCTTGGTAAAGCACTGGCACAGGGGCTGAAGCCGATTGTGATTATCAATAAAATTGACCGTCCTGATGGTCGTCCGGAAGAAGTTGTTGATGAAGTGTTTGACCTGTTTGTTGCGCTGGATGCAACGGATGATCAGCTAGACTTCCCGATTCTCTATGCGTCCGGTCGTGATGGCTGGTGTGTAAAGGAATTGGAAGATGATCGTAAAGATTTATCTCCATTGCTGGAACTTGTTTTAACGCATGTTGCTCCGCCATCGGCTGATTACGATAAGCCCTTTGCGATGTTGGCGACATTGCTTGATTCTGACCCATATTTGGGACGTTGCTTGACTGGCCGTGTTATACAAGGTCGCGCAAAGGTGAATGACACTGTAAAAGCGATGAGCCTTGATGGTTCAACTGTTGAAACAGGGCGTCTGACAAAATTGCTGATGTTTGAGGGAACAGACCGTGTTCCTGTTAAGGAAGTAAAAGCAGGGGACATCATTTGTATCGCCGGCCTGTCAAAGGCATCGGTTGCTGATACGATCTGTAATGCAGAGGTAATGGAAGCGGTTGTCTCAACACCAATTGATCCACCAACAATGGCTGTCACGATTTCAGTGAATGATTCTCCATTTGCTGGAAAAGATGGAAAAAAAGTAACATCAACAATGATTCGCCAACGTTTGTTGGACGAAGCCGAGGTGAATGTTGCGATTACGTTCAAGGAAAGCGACGGTAGAGATTCATTCGAGATAGGTGGTCGTGGAGAGCTTCAGCTAGGTGTTTTGATTGAAACAATGCGTCGCGAAGGTTTCGAACTGACAGTTTCTCGTCCAAAAGTTTTATATCAAACAGATGAAAATGGTGTG
>NVXI01000016.1 GCA_002747015.1 Zetaproteobacteria bacterium | reverse complement strand
AGAGGATAGCTCTTATGTTGATATTCTCGGTAACACAATCAGACATTCTGGCGATGACGGTATTGATGTTGAGTATGCGTATAAAGTCGACATTAATGGAAACCACATCCATGGTGCGCGCGGCGATGGTATTGAAATCATCCGCAGTTCTGGCGCCGATGTTTACGGCAACCTTATCCACGATGTAGGTGATAATGGTATTTATGCTTATCGCTCAAACGGTACGACTATTGCGTGGAATGATATTTATGACGCTGATGCGAATGGTGTTTACCTCTCGGGCAGTGATTATTCATCAATCCATCACAACACGATCAATGATGTAGGTGAGCACGGAATTAAGGTGAACCCATCTGACTTTGTAGACATCGAGCATAACCTCATATCATATACGGGTTGGGATGGTATTAATGTATCAGGTGGTGTTGGCGCAAATATAATTGGTAACAATATTTACCATGCAGGTGATGATGGTATTGAAGTTGAAGGTGGTAATGAAATAAACATTCGCCGCAACAAAATCCGCCGATCAAGTGATAATGGTATCAGCCTTAATAACAGCTATGATGTAGATGTTATTAATAATAAGATCCTTCGCTCAGGCGATGACGGTATATTGGTTGTATCTGGAGATGATATCAACATTCGCCGTAATAGAATTTATCATTCAGGTGGTAACGGTATTGCGGCATATGGTGTTGGTGGTTTTGGTGAGTTAAGTTTCTCTAAAACAGATGAGCCAGGTGATTATGATCGTGGGTATGGTTTGCGCATTGTAAATAACGATATTTATGATTCTGGCTTGGACGGTGTTCATGTTGAAAATAGTTCTCAAGTTAAGATTAAGCGTAACCACATAAACGAATCTGGTAATGATGGCATTTATGTCGCAGGAACTGAGTTTTACTATCCAGTCTATGCATTACAGGGTCGTAGCTCTTCGTCTTCTTTCTATCCGGAGTATGGGTATTCCTCTGTTGTGATAACTGATAATACAGTTTCAAACTCTGGTGGAGATGGTATTCAAGCGCAAAACATCAATGACTTAAAGATCGTTGGCAATAATGTCAGCTATAGCTATGGAAATGGTGTTTATGTTTCTGGTGCGCGCAATGGTAACGTCGAATTTCAGGGGAATGTCTTGACAGATAACGGCCATTTAAGTGGTTCTGCAGGCGCGCGTTTTGAAAGTGGTTATATTGATATGAGTGATTTGGAAAATCCAAATACTTTTGTGAATACTACGGGACTTCCTGCTGTGGCGCTGCAGTTCGATGATATATCTGGTGGCAATTTTCCTCCTGAACAGGATGGCCCGAGAGAGCGGAAGTTTAGTGAATATGATGACGGTGGTTATTATGATGGTACAGGCCTTTATATCGTAAATGAAACATTGGGATCTACAGTGTTTGAAGGTTACACTCCAGAGGGCAGCTTCTATGTTCGCTTTGAGGATGGTTCAATTTTGGATGACGAAACTGGAGAGCCGATCCTTATTGATGGAACGAAGGCTTCGTTTGATGGAATTGTTCCTTTTGCTTCCGGTAATATCCTGTCTGCCGCGAACTTAAGTTTCATTGAAGAACGTCTCTATGATGCTGATGATGAAACGGTTGATGGTCGTGGTCAGATATTTGTAGGACAAGTGGCCGAAGTAGAAAGCCGAAGTATCACAAATTTTGAAGACTTTTTCTTTAAACCACCATCCGGTTCTGATGCTGATGCAACGGGTGCACGTTTGGAGATTAGAGGGCTTCCATCAATTGGCAGTTTTCCTTCTGGACTGAATGATATTGCACCGGCTGCTGGAGAGGGAAGTAATGCTGAAGATTTGGCTAATATTAATCCTGAGGCAGGTGGCGGTGATACGCCCTCAACAAAAGATGTGACATGTTTAGGTGACGTTGTGAATTCTTTAGGAGATGGTTCTGTTACATATAGCTTTGGTGGATCCTTAGAAGATAGTATTGCAGGAGCATCAGCGTGTGCAACATCCGCAGGTACCTAACTTTCTAGGGCGTCTTTTCTGATTTAATAAAGCTCCGATTGTTTGTTGGGGCTTTATTTTTTCTGTAAGCTTGCCAAATTATCGTTGCTACAGTATTTTGTGGCACATTATAGTTAGGATGATACGAATGAAAAATACTCCCATTAAAGTTGCTGTTATACATGATTGGTTGCCTCTTATCGCTGGTGCGGAACGCGTATTGGAGCAGATATTAAAGGTGTATCCAGGGGCCGACGTCTACACGTTATTCGATTTTTTGACCGATGAGCAAAGAGCAATATTCGGAGATTCTAAAATCACGACAAGCTATTTGAACCGATGGCCAAAAGTTAAGAAATATTATCGAAAGCTTCTACCGTTTTGTCCGCAAGCAATCGAGAGCTTTGATTTATCAAAATATGATTTGATTATATCATCCAGCCACGCTGTTGCAAAAGGCGTGATTACAAGCGCGGAACAAACGCATATTTCCTACGTACATAGCCCAACACGTTATGCGTGGGATTTCATGCACCAATATTTAAGAGAGAGTAAACTTGATAAGGGTCTGAAAGGGTATTTAGCGCAGAATTTGTTGCATAAATTCCGTATTTGGGATTACAGGACAGCAAACGGTGTTGATGTCTTTATTGCAAATTCAGAATATATAGGACGAAGAATATGGAAGGTTTATCGCCGTGAGTCAGAGGTTATATATCCGCCAGCTGATATAGATTCTTTTGAATATCGCGATACTAAAGATGATTTCTTTTTAACGGCGTCTCGTATGGTTCCGTATAAGCGTATTGATTTAATTGCTGCCGCTTTTGCGCAATTACCAGATAAAAAACTGAAGATTATTGGTGACGGTCCTGAAATGCATAAGGTTAAGGCCATCGCAGAGAACGCGCCTAATATTGAAATTTTGGGCTATCAGGAAACATCGGTTCTAAGAGATCATATGCAGCGGGCCAAGGCATTTGTTTTTGCAGCAGAGGAAGACTTTGGGATTGTTCCGGTTGAGGCGCAGGCCTGTGGAACGCCTGTGATCGCTTTTGGTGCGGGCGGTGCACTAGAGACCGTGATTGGTTATGATCAAAACCCTGAAAAAGCGACGGGATTATTCTTTGAAAGCCAGACAGCGCAATCTCTGATGCAGGCCGTTCAAAGGTTTGATGAGATTGGTGATAGAATAAAGTATAAGAATTGCCGGATCAACGCAGAGAAGTTTTCTCCAGAGGCGTTCCAATCCCAACTTAAAGCGTTAGTAGAGCGAGAGATGGCTTAAATTGAAAAACCTCTTTCAAAATCAGGCTGTTATATCATTGATAACCATGGGCTTACGTGGCTCAACACTCGTTATTAAGTTCATATTCACTCTGTTCATTGCGCGTTTTATGGGGTTTGAAATGTTGGGCCTTTACGGGCTGATTACTGCGGCCATTATTTTCTCTGCTGTTTTTTTGGGGCTGGGGTTAACACATACTTTAATGCGCAAGGCCGTTACGCAATCTCCAGAAGACATTACAAAGGAAATTTGGTGTTACGGTCAATTTATGGCTTTGATTTACGCAGTGGTGTTTATTGTATCCTTAATCATTGGTGTAGTTTTAGATGAAATATTTCTAGTGCTTTGCATTACGTTATTGGCCTTATTGGAGCATATTAATAATCATTTCTATGTTTTATTATTGAACCGTTCACGCATTCTTTCTAGCAATGTATTACATTTTATACGATCAGGAGCATGGATGGCTGCCTTTATGGTCATGTCTTTTATGGTGCAGTTATTTACCACTATGGAAAATTTACTTTTAGGATGGCTTATAGGTAATATATTGGCGGTATTAGGTTTTTTCTGGTTTACGAGGGCTTGGCCCTGGGGTTTTCAACGGTTTGAAAAATCTATGAAACACTGGTTTATTGACGAGTTTAAGTATTCAAGGATCCCGTACCTAGAGTCCATTGCGATTACAGTTAGTGTTTATATTGATCGTTATTTGATTACTTTGTTTTTAGGATTAGAGTTAACAGGGGTTTACGTGTTTTTTTGGTCGATTGGCAGCGCTCTAAATAATTTAATTATTACCGGAGTGATACAATTTTCACGTCCTAAAATGGTTCAAGCTTTTAAAGAAAATAGCGTTGAGTATTTCGTGATTTTCAAATCGTGTTTAAGGTTAACAATGATCACAACATCATCTATGGGGGCTATCATCGTAGGGGCTATTTATTTTGTGCTTCCATATATAAATAGACCAATGATTCTAGAGTGGTATCCGATTCTCTGGTTGGTTATTATTGGCTGTGTATTAAATATGGTGGTTCAAGCTCAAAAACTTGTATTTTATAGTCAGCATAGGGATGATTTGACGTTGAAAATTTGTTTAACATTGTTGGTTTTCGCCGTTGGCTTGAATTCTGTTTTTATTCCTACTTTGGGAGTTTGGGGTGCTGTAATTTCTTCTATATGTCTTTCCTTACTAGGTATCATTATACAATATGCCTATATTAAAAAGCTGTTTTCTGCATATGTCCCAGAAACACAATCATCTAATGGCTCAAAAAGGTAAAGTTTTATGTCCTTAAATTCAAAAATATTATTTTTGACCCATGTCGGGAATATGGGAGGAGCGGAGGCGAAGATGATGATCTTGGCTGAATCTCTAAGAGATAATTCTGAAGTCTGTATGTTTGAGAAGGGCGCTCTGCAACAAACGTTAGACGATCAAAGAATAAAACACTCTACGTTGGAAATGCCAGATATTATAAAGTCTTTTAAGCGCGAAGATGGGCTTTTTTCAGCAGTGAAAATGATGCCTGATTTTTTTCGTTTTACAAGAACGTTAAGCCGAAAAAGTAAGCAATATGACGTTATTACATGTATGTCTCAAAAGTCATTTGTCTTTAGTGCTCTTGCGAAGCCTTTTACACGTAAACCAATTATTTGGTTTATGAATGATTTGGTGACAAAAGAGCATTTTAATCCGCTCCTTATAAAGTTTATTATCCTTTTGGCGAAGTTAAGCGCAGATCATGTTGTTGTAAACTCGGCGGCGAGTAAGGTTGCTTGGCTGGATGCTGGAGGCATAGACAAAAACCTTAGTGTTTTATATTCAGGTGTTGATGTTGATTTGTTTGAAAGTGCGATTGAGGATAAAGGGC
The DNA here is from genome assembly GCA_002747015.1 of Zetaproteobacteria bacterium. Next base: position 26,406 of record NVXI01000016.1, on the reverse strand, counting down.
GTATTGAAAAGTTAAGGCAAAACTATATTGGTAAAAGTAAATATTTGGTCGGAACATTTGGTAGATTAAGTGAATGGAAGGGGCAAGATGTTTTCCTAAAGTCGATTTCTCAAATAGACAATGTTCACGGGTTGATTGTTGGCGGTGCGCAGTTTGGCGAAGATCATTACGAACAGTATTTGAAAGGTTTGGCGCAAGAGCTTGGCGTTTCTGATCGGGTTACGTTTACAGGCCATATGGACAATATTCCGGAATTGATGTCCGCATGTGATGTTATTGCACATTGTTCAACTTCACCTGAGCCTTTTGGCCGCGTTATTGTTGAGGCAATGCTTGCGAAAACACCGATCATTGCATCAAAAGCCGGTGGTCCTGAGGAAATAGTTATTCATGATGTAACGGGCTATTTATACCCATTGGGGGATAGCGAAAAATTATCAAAACTCATTCAGCTGTGCTTGAATAAGACCACAGAAAAAAGGCAGAAATTAGTGATTAGTGCTTATAAACGTGCGGTGGAGAATTTTTCCAGCAAGGCGATGAATGATGCGTTTAGCAGGATATTAAGTAAGGATAAATAAAAGCACTGTTGCTCCACATGGTGAAAACTGTAGCATCAAATGTTTTAGTGATTTAAGAAGGGGCATGTGTAATTGCGATTTGTATCGAATGCAGAGTAACCGTATATAAGGGCATAAATAAGTTGTTGAATACGGTTCTAAGTATATCCAAAATGGTAGTTTAAAAGATAGAAAAGGGTATTGTGAGTTTACAATTTTTAAATAATTTTCGGGGAATTGCCATTTTAATGGTGATCTTGGCACATGCGATTTCATCCGTTCCTGTAGAAAATTCGTTTGTCGTTAAAATTCTTGATTTTCATTTGGATAATTGCACGGTCCTGTTTATTGCCATTGCGGGGTACTTTTTTTCTGTTTTATCGGGGGGCTACTGTTATTCTTCATTCTTAAATAATAAATTTAAAGCCGTAATTATCCCATATATTGTTATTTCTGTACCAGCCATTCTGCTTTATCTCCTTAAAATAAAAACATATCATTATTGGATTGATATGGATTGGTTTTATAGTGGCTTAGGGCCTGTTGGGCAATATGCTTATTTAATGATAACGGGTGCACATCTTGGACCTTTATGGTTTGTGCCGATGATTATTCTATTTTATGTGTTGAGCCCATTATTTATCCATATTCAAAACAATGGTTGGCTGTCTGTTGTCTTTTTTCTGAGCTTGTGTTCGGCTATATATTTTGGACGTCCGCAATATAATGATAACGTATTGCAATCATTTACGTTTTTCCTTCCTGCCTATGTATTTGGGATGTTGTTGGCTAAGAAGACGTGGTTATATGAGTCTATAACAAGATACAGTGGCTGGTTGCTTGGCGGGTATGTGGCCGTAGTCTCCTTGCTTTATGCCACGATTGATATTAGTTCATCTGTTGACCTTGTTGTGAAATTGTTGTTGGCAGTGTTGCTTTTAGCATTCTGCAAACAAACCATAAGCCATAAGGTTGTATGGCTCGATTTATGCGCTCGTTTGAGTTTCTTTTTGTTTTTTATTCATGGATATTTCACAGGTTTTTCTAGAGTATTTATGAAATATTATGACATACAAGCTCATGAATCTTTGGCTGTAACAGTCATTTTTATCTTTACTGTAGTAATGTCTTTATTAAGCTATATTGTTGCTAAGCTGATTTTGAAAGATAAAACCAGAATGTTATTAGGGGCTTAGGTTCTAGGTTGAGTAAAGGGATTTTATGTTTTTCAATAATTTAGAAAATCATTCAGATAATATCGCAGTTCATGATGAAGTAACTAATGTGTCGGTTACTTATCAGGAATTGGAAAATCTTGTACGTGAACGTACCGAGCAATTGGGAGATCAAAGAAAATTGGTTTTCATAGAGGCGCGGAATTCTTTGAAAACTGTCGTGGATTACCTGTCATGCTTGAGGGGGCAACATGTTGTTTATCTACTGGAAAGCCTAGATAGAAATAAAACACAATCTCTTATTCAGCTTTATAAGCCCAATATTTTGATTGGTGCAGATGGCGCGATTCAACATTGTAATGATAAGTCGCTGGACTTGCATGAGGACTTGGCTTTATTGCTATCTACGTCTGGATCAACGGGCTCGCCTAAATTTGTCAAATTATCACAAAAGAATATTCAGTCGAATGCAGAGGCCATTTGTGAATATCTGGAGCTGGATAATCAAGATCGGGCGCTATCCCATTTAAAGCTACATTACTCTTACGGAATTTCAATATTAAATTCGCATTTACAAGCTGGAGCGTCGGTTATCCTGACATCTCATACGGTTATGGATGATGGTTTTTGGAAGGTCTTGGATCAGTATGGAGCAACAAGCTTTGCTGGCGTGCCTTATACCTTTGAAATGCTGTTGCATAATAATTTTGCAATTGAGAAACACCCTAGCCTAAGATATGTAACGCAGGCAGGCGGAAAATTAGAGGCTAGCCTTGTTAAGCAATTTGCAGAACAATTAGGTACGCATAATGTTCAGTTTTTTGTCATGTACGGACAAACTGAGGCCGCACCCAGAATATCCTATCTGCCGCCTGATTTTGTTCTGCAGTTCCCCGGTTCTATTGGCAAAGCCATTCCCGGTGGGAAATTGTTTTTAATTGATGAGCAGGGAAGTAGAATTACTGCGGAAGATGAAGCAGGGGAGCTGGTCTATGCGGGGCCGAATGTGATGATGGGATATGCCACCAGCTCAGAAGAATTAGCGTCGGATGAAACACCGGAATATTTATTAACAGGCGATATAGCATGCCGTATGCCGTTTGATTTTTACTATATCGTTGGTCGGACAAGTAGGTTTGTGAAACCTTTTGGGATACGCGTCAATCTGGATGACGTGCAGAGCTATATAAAAACCATGTATGCTCATAGCGCAGTCACCGGAGATGATAAGTGTATCATTATTGCTCTAAAGCAATCAGAGGAGTGTGATGTCCTTGATCTTGTGCAGAAATTATCTCAGAAATACGATCTTCCTGAAACTATGTTTTCTGTGCGTTTCTATGAAGATATCCCCTTACTACCCAGCGGTAAATATGATTACAAAGCAATATTGGTGGAGCCAGAAAATATAAGCTCTGGAAAGCCTTCTTTGCTACGTCGTGTCCTTGATGAACTCGTTGATATTTTGGCGCTGAAGGAGCAAGAGTGGGAAACTATATTGGCATTATATCAAACGATATTGGCATCATCTAAAATTTCTGTAGACGATACTTTCAATGATTTGGCGGCTGATTCACTCTCATTTGTGTCATTGTCAATTGAGCTGGAAAATGTATTAGGTGCGGACCTTCCAATTGATTGGGCGGATGAATCAATTAGGGCGTTGGATGTAATCTTTAGTAGGGTGAAGTTTGGGTAGTTGGGGCATATTATTCTTGAGGGAGGACAGTAAATTTGGTACTTGTCAATGTGTAGAATTTATCTCGAAGTGAAGGTGCCTAATGGAATTATATAGAAAATTGCTTTGTCTGTTATTGGTCTTTCTGCCAAGTCCAATAAAAATTTACATATATAATAAATTTTTAGGGTGCGATATTCATAAAACAGCAAAAATTGGCATGTCTTACATATGTGTTCGTAAAATTAAAATGGGTGCGGGGGCCAGAATAAGACATCTGAATATTATTAAAAATCTTGAATTATTAGAGTTGGGTGAGGTTGCCTCAATAGGCAATATGAATAGTATTACTGCTGTACCGTCTCTATCTAGAATGCATTTTAAGAATGAAAAAGATCGTTATCCAGCACTTATTATGGGGGAGCATAGTGCTATTGTAAAAAAACATTTCTTTGATTGTAACAATACAATCAGTATAGGGAAATATGCTACCATTGCAGGGCTAGGGAGTGTTTTTTTTACGCACGGTATTAACCTTGAAGACAATAGGCAGGAATTGAATAAGATTAAAATCGGTGACTATTCTATGGTTTCTGCTTGCTCTGTGATAACAAAAGGGGCTGTTTTGCCTGATTGCTCTATTTTAGGGGCGAATTCTACTTTGCACAAAGCGTTTTCGCAGTCTCATACTCTTTATTCTGGTGTTCCAGCGCAAGCGGTAAAGAAGCTTGATGCTAATTTTAAGTATTTCCATCGTGAAGTGGGGTATGTTGAGTGATTTGATCCGCAGAATTTTTTACCTGATGGTTGATAGCCTATAATATAGGGTATTGTTTATTCTTGCGCTCAGCATGTAAAAGAAGTAATTAACACGTAGCTTTATATGTCGTTTAGGAAGAGGGTGGTACTGTGACGAGTAAAACAATATTAATAACTGGGGGCGCAGGATTTATTGGGTCTGCAGTGGTTCGCCATCTCATCGAAAATACTAAAAATACCGTCATTAATGTTGATAAGTTAACCTATGCGGGTAATCTGGAATCTTTAAATGATGTCTCTGATAGTGAACGCTATACTTTCGAAAGAACAGATATTTGCGATAGAAATGCATTATCCAGTATCTTTGAAAAATATCAGCCTGATGCTATTATGCATTTAGCCGCAGAGTCCCATGTTGATCGTTCAATTGAGGATCCTTCCGCCTTTATTCAAACTAATATTGTTGGCACCTATAACCTTTTGGATGTTTCTAGAGAGTATTGGATGAATTTGGAGGATAGTCGTAAGACAGCCTTTAGATTTCATCATATCTCTACTGATGAAGTTTACGGTGACCTGACGGAAATCGATAGTTTCTTTACCGAAGAAACACCCTATGCGCCCAGCTCTCCATATTCTGCGAGTAAGGCAGGATCGGATCATTTGGTACGTGCATGGGGACGAACATATGGCTTGCCTGTGTTGGTTACCAATTGTTCTAATAATTATGGCCCATATCATTTTCCTGAGAAACTCATTCCGCATATGATTTTAAATGCGCTTGATGGCAAACCTCTACCTGTCTATGGCGATGGCTCTAATATTCGTGATTGGCTGTATGTGGAAGATCATGCGCGTGCACTCTGCCTTGTTCTGTCTGATGGAAAGGTCGGGGAGACGTATAATATCGGGGGTAATAATGAATATAAGAATATTGATGTGGTGATGTTAATCTGTGATTTATTAGAGGAGCTTGCCGTCGATAATAAGAAGGAGGGTTTTGAAAAATATCATGATTTAATTACTTTCGTAAAAGATCGCCCTGGGCATGATGAGCGTTATGCAATTGATGCCGCTAAAATTAAGAATGATCTCGGGTGGGAGCCTGTAGAGAGCTTTGAAACGGGTTTGCGTAAAACAGTAGAATGGTATTTAGGTAATAGAGAATGGTGGCAACGTATTCTTAGTGGTGAATACCATTTGGATCGTAAGGGTTTATAGGAAAAGGGTTTTTGATATGGGTATTAAAGGTATTATTCTAGCAGGGGGGAGTGGCTCTCGCTTACATCCCATTACTAAAGGGATTTCTAAGCAACTTCTTCCGCTTTATAACAAGCCGATGATTTATTACCCTCTGTCTGTCCTGATGCTTGCCGGTATTCGTGAGGTTTTAATTATCACAACACCGGAAGACAATAATGGTTTTAAACGATTGCTTGGCGATGGTAGTCAGTTTGGAATGTCCATCAGCTACAAAATTCAACCGAGCCCCGATGGATTGGCGCAGGCATTTATTTTAGGAGAAGAGTTTATCGGTGATGACAATGTGTGTTTGATCCTTGGAGATAATATTTTCTATGGTGCAAACTTCTCGCCGAAATTACATGAGGCAATTTCCTGTAAATCCGGCGCAACGGTGTTTGGCTATCAAGTGAGGGATCCAGAGCGCTTTGGCGTGGTGGAGTTCGATGATGATATGAACGCGGTTTCTATTGAGGAAAAACCAGAAAATCCTTTATCTGATTATGCTGTCACTGGTTTATATTTTTACGATAATACAGTGGTTGAGATAGCAAAGAGTATTAAACCGTCTGCGCGCGGTGAACTTGAAATCACAAGTGTTAATCAAGCCTATTTGGAAAGAGGCGATCTTAAGGTTGAGTTGTTAGGGCGTGGCTTTGCTTGGCTTGATACCGGGACATATGAGAGCCTAATGGATGCTGGATCGTTCATTCAAACTATTGAAAAACGTCAGGGGTTTCAAATTGCATGTCTTGAAGAAATTGCATTTAACAATGGTTGGATGAGTATAGAAGCATTGGAAGAGGCAGGTCATTCTATGAGTAAGAATAGCTATGGGCAGTATATCCTTGATATAGCAAGGGAAGCCAAGTGACAGATAAACCAATATTCGTAACGCAGCCAAGCTTGCCTCCAATTGAGGAGCTGACGCCGTATCTTGAGACAATATGGAAGAATAAATGGCTAACGAATTGTGGGCCTTTTCACAATGAGTTAGAGGTGGCTCTTTGTAAGTATTTGAAAGTACGAGAGCTTGCGTTATTTAATAATGGCACAATGGCTCTCATTGCCGCTTTGAAAATTGCTAGTTTAACCGGTGAGGTTATTACAACGCCGTTCTCTTTTGTTGCGACGTCTCACGCCCTCCTCTGGAATAATTTAACGCCTGTTTTTGTTGATATAGATCCTGAAAACCTTAATCTCGATCCAGCTAAAATCGAGGCAGCGATTACATCTAATACATCGGCGATATTGGCAGTGCATTGCTATGGCAATCCATGTGATACGAAGGCTATACAGGCCATTGCAGATAAGCATGGACTGAAGGTGATTTATGACGCGGCGCATGCGTTTGGTGTTGAGATCAAGGATGGCAGCATTTTAAATGCAGGTGACATGTCTATCCTCAGCTTTCATGCAACCAAGATATTTAATACCTTAGAAGGTGGCGCGATCATCTGTCATGATGAGGATATCAAGAAAAGCATAGATAGCTTCAAAAACTTTGGAATCACGAGCGAGGAAACCGTGGGTGTCGTTGGCCTTAATGGCAAGATGGATGAATTTAATGCGGCGTTTGGCTTGTTACAACTTAAATATATTGACCAACTATTGGCAAAACGCAAAGTTATAGCCGAAGATTATCAAAAAGAAATTGATGAGATTGATGGTATAAATTACTTATCTTGTCAGATTTCAAAGACTAAAAATTATGCTTATTTCCCGGTACTGATCGGTGCAGAATATCCATTAACGCGTGATGAGTTATATGCCAAATTAAAGAGCAAAAATATATTCACGCGACGCTATTTTTATCCATTAATAACGTCGTTTGAGCCTTATAAGGATATTAAGACTGCAACACCTGATAACGTACCTGTCGCGACAGAAATGGCCGATAAGGTTCTCTGTTTGCCAATATTTCCGGATCTTACCAAGGAAGATTTTATGCGGATTATTAATGTTTTGAGAGGAGATAAATAGATGGCTTTTTTATCTATCGATCAGTTGAAGGAAATGGAATTTAAATCTCTCGGCGATAATGTTCAAATATCGGATAAAGCATCTTTTTATAATTGTGCCCAAATATCTATAGGAAGTAATATCAGAATTGATGATTTTTGTGTTCTATCAGCTGGTGAGGGTGGTATTGAAATTGGTAATTATGTTCATATTGCCGTGTTTTCATCCATAATGGGTGCAGGTAAAGTGACACTTAGTGATTTTTGTAATGTGTCTTCGCGTGTGTCTATTTATTCCAGCAATGATGATTACTCTGGTGCTTTTCTGACTAACCCAACTGTTCCTTGTGAATATACTAATGTAGTTCATGGCGATGTTCATTTTGGCCGCCATGTCATAATTGGTAGTGGTAGTATTATTTTGCCTAATGTGACTATTAATGATGGCGCTGCCGTTGGGGCTCTTAGTCTTGTGAGTAAAGATTGTGATGCTTTTGTTGTATATGCAGGCGTGCCTGCAAAGAGCATAAGAAATAGAAAAAAGAATCTTTTGGATATAGAAAAAAGATTTTTAAACGCGAACAATTGACGCTATATAATTATTCATTCCATTGGCATGTTTAAGGAAAAATATGAAAATTCTTCACTTATGTGTACAAGAAAAGTTTACCCCGCCTCTAATCGAATTTGTGAGAGAGAATTTTGTTGATGATGAACATATGTTCATGACATTTGGTGATCATGAAAATTTCCCGTATGAAGCTGGAAAAGATACTATGCATGTGGGCAGCCAGTTGAAGCAGATATTATCCATTATTAGGGAGCTTAACTCTGCTGATAAAATTATTGTACATTCTTTTGCGCGACATTTTATTATTTTTTTTCTGCAGCCTTGGCTTTTGGGAAGGGCTTATTGGGTAATTTGGGGTGGGGATTTGTATAATAACATTTCTCCAAGTGGCGGCTTGAAATCATTGCTTAAATGGCGTTTTTTTCGATGTATTATTAAAGGTTTTGGCGGAATAGTCTGCTTTGTAAAAGGAGATTATGAGCTGGCGGTTAAGACTTTTGGAACAAAGGCGCCCTTTATCGAATGCGTGTTGTACGGAGGGAATGTTGACTTCTTTGATTTAGAACCCAAAGAGGATTTAGGTAGTACAAAGACTATTTTATTAGGAAATTCTGCATCTATGTCCAATGAACATGAATATGCTTTGGATAAATTGGCGCCATTTAAAAACGAAAATATTCGAATTATTTGTCCACTTTCTTATCATGATGATGGTGGGGCAGGGTATTTAGATAGTGTTATCCAAAAGGGAAGTACTATATTTGGCGATAAATTTGTACCTATTATGGATTATATGCCTTTGAACGATTATCTAGAGATATTAAGTACCGTTGATATTTGTGTATTTGGCCATAAACGCCAACAAGGTCTAGGTAATGCGATAACTGTATTGGGCTCTGGTAAGAAAGTATTTATGCGCAATGATATAACATCGTGGGATTTCTTTTCTGATTTAGGGGTTGAAGTCTATGATGTTGAAAGTTTTTCTCTTGATCCCATGGATCCTGTAATTGCAAAGAATAATGCCATATTAATTAGGGAGTATTTTTCTAAAGAAAATGCTCTTAAGCAAATGAATAACTTGTACAAATATTAGAATTATTTTCTCTATCTGTATATGTGCGGTGTAGTTTTATGATATTGTTTGTCACTATACTGACTTATTTAATTGCGCATCTTGTATATAAATTAATTGAGCTACTTGGAGTGGCTATGGGAAGGCGTTTGATAAAACGTCTTTAGGTTTTGGATTTGTATCGGTTGTTTATGTATAAAAATTGGATGCCGGATGCTAGGAATAGGGCATTTACATAGGTCATTAAGTAAATTAATCCAGATAGGCAGAGTAGTGATATAAAAATACTTGTCTCCGTCTTAAGTAATAGGCCTCTGGTGCCGTTATACAGAAGTATGGAGGTTAGGATGCTTAAGTATATGTAGCCGATATAACCAAATCTCAAATTAAACCACACCCATGCATAATGAGCATGACCATAGTTTTTTAGGTATTTATGTGTGAATTGAACCTCATATGTTCCACCAAACCCTAGTCCTGTCCATTGGCGTGTTGTCCCGCCGAGTTCTAATTTTGCTGCGACGGCATCTTGTTCTGCTTGTCTCTCCCCGACTGATCCTGTGCGGGCGCTTAAATCTATCGCTGCTATGCCTACAATTCTATTATATGTGCTGGAGCCTTTAGGTAACATTATCCAAAACATAGAGCATGAAATGATGACTGCAATCATGGTAAGAAGCCCTTTTGATGGGGATTTTATAATTTGCAATAATGAATAGGTGCTGATCATTAGAACGAAAAACAGCATTGATGTTCTGTTCAACGCCGACATGGAAAGAATAACCATGATTACAAACATGATTCCCACTTTTTTAGGAAAAGGTTTCAGAGTGAAAAGGGCGGCAAAAACTATTGGAAGATATATAGAGTTTTCTATAATACCTGCTCTGGTAGGTTTTCCAAGGGTTTGGCCTAGCAGGCCGAATAAGCAAGCTATAAATGCCAACCATGTTGTTGTGTTGAGGATGAACCTAAAATCTATAGGGTTTTTCATTTCGGCATAAGACTGCATCCGAAGTATATTGAGGGCAATCATCAGTAGGGGGATTGTATCGTCAAGAATTTTGAAGGGGGTATTGTGGCTTGTGATACCAATAAAGAGGCCGTGGGCAATCATGATAAAAAAGAGTAACGCGAAAAGAGATAAGGGGTTTATTGTGACTCTCATATTCATGATTTTTTTAAAGGATATGATGTAATCTAGGGCAAGAAAGCCGTAGAATAGCCACTGTTTGTTTTGTGATTGGACAAAACTCCATTGCCCAAGAACCAGCTCAAAGACGAATTTGGAGATAAATGCAGATAAGAACAGATAAATGATAATGCGTTCAAATAGATTTCTTTCAAAGAAGTCTGATAGGGAACGTTGGATTTGGAAAAGCATTTATTTTTCTATCTGTGAAAGCCATCATATTCCTGTAAAGTCAGAATAATGGTATGTTTTTCTAATACATATTGATACAAGGGGCTAGGCGTTACGATCTGCCCTTTATAAAGACTTTTAAACTATGACTAAAAATAACAATAGGCTCAATGTTTTTTTTTTCGTGCTGACTCTGTTTAGCGCAACTCTTGTGTTGTTGTCATTTGTAAATTATCCAATTATTGTCTCGGAAATATTGATTTCATTCCGGGTGGCGGTGAGTATTGCTTTCTTATGCTTTGTGGTCATATTTATTATGGCGCGTGCTTATTGGCTTGGGATGATCCAAATATTACTCGTTATTGTTAATATATGGCCTGTTGTCAGTGTCTATTCGTTTAATGAGGCACCTTCCACTTGTATTTATGATGAGCAGCAGAAGCCATTTAAGATTCTGAGTTTTAATGTCTATTATAAGAATAAAAATTACGAGCATATTTATCAGGCTCTAAAGACATCTGCTGTTGATGTAATCGTTTTGCAGGAGGCTCAACCAGGTTTCATGAAGTATGCGCATGATCGCTTAGTATCAACATATCCCTTTTATTATCCTGCGATTGAGAAGGGCCATCATGCGCGTTGGACGATTTACTCTAAGTATCCTGTTCTTGATGTGCATGCGCGAAAGGTAAGGGGGGGGCGTGGTGCTGTCTTGCGGGTTGAAATTGAGGTGGACGGGCGAATTGTTAATATTATTACGCTTCACGCAATATCACCCAGGACGCTAAACCGTGTAGAGGCGAGGAATGCGCATCTTGATGGTTTAGCCGCCGTTGTAAGGGAAATCATGAAAGATAATCAGCATGTTATTGTTGCTGGAGATTTTAATAATGTCCCTTGGCACCCTGCAATGAAAGCGTTTAAGGCACGCGTTGGATTGCGTAATAACGATGTTGCTTTTAGTTATTTCGGTACATGGCCAACATGGTTGCCATCTATCTTTTCCACTCCGATAGATCATATTTTTTATGACCAATCTTTTCATCATGTATCCTATTTTAGGAAACCGTCTGCGGGTTCAGATCATTACCCAATTTCTGCTGATTTATATTTTTGTGAATAACCTTGCGAATAATTGGAATTAGGTTAAAATAACGTTAATTACATGCCATACGTCTTATGGTTTTTCTCTGTAGTATTTATATTTAACTTGCATCTTATTTTTCGAAGGTTAAGAGATTTGTTGTCTCTAAAGCATATAGCATTAACAATATGTTTGCCTGTCCTGCTCGTGGGATGTGGCGTTTTGCCTGCATCTGGCCCCGGCCAGCGCGGCGTTGGCACTGGTGCGAGTGTTAGTATTAAGGGTAAAGCGAATGCCGCAAATGAGTTTAGTTATGCGATTGTTGAGTTAAGCACATCGGTTTTGACGCAGATTTCTGAACGTCCGTATTCTGTCGGTGGTGATGTTAACTGGCCTGCGAAGACCCCTCCTGAGGTGGTTAAGGTCAGTGTCGGGGATACAATTCAGGTCACGATATATGAATCGCAATCTGGAGGTCTCTTTATTCCGAAAGAGGCGAGTGTACGGCCAGGGAACTTTATTTCTCTTCCGCCTCAAACAGTTGAAAGAGGCGGCTATATAACGGTTCCATATGTGGGTTTGGTGAGGGCTGTCGGTCGCTCAACGGTTGATATTGGAAAGACGATAGCCAACAGCTTGGCTGATCGAGCGATTGAGCCTCAAGTCGTTGTATCATTCAGTGATCGTAGTGGTTCGGAAGTTAGTGTTATTGGCGCGGTTGAAGAGGCAACACGGTTTTCTTTAAGCTTTGGCGGTGATAAAATACTGGATGCTATCGCAAGTGCAGGGGGGCCTAGTTCTCCTGGTTATGAAACATGGGTTTCTTTGCAACGTGGGGATAATGAATATACGGTTCCTTTTGATCGTTTGGTTCTTGATCCGACAAAGAATATTTATGTGAATTCAAAGGATACAGTTTACCTATATAGGCAGCCTAAAAAATTTACAGTGTATGGTGCTGCGCAATCTCAGGGTAGTATTAGTTTCGGCAAAAGAGCTTTGTTTCTTTCCGAGGCGTTGGGACTTGCGAACGGGCTAAGAGATACGCAAGCTGATCCTGCGGAAATATATATATACAGGCATGAAGAGGCCAAGTATCTAAATGCTCTTGCCACTGATAGCCCTGATAACAGTAAGCTATCGCTTATCAAGGGGGATACTGTTCCTGTTATCTATAAGCTTAATCTGCGCGATCCTAATGGTTTCTTTTTGGCCCAAAAATTTCCTATGCGTGATGATGACGTCATATATATTGCGAATGCTAAATCTGTTGAATTCCTTAAGTTTCTTAATATCTTGAACAGTACAGCATCGACAGCGACAAATGTAAAAGCGACTAAAAATGCTTATTAGTAGTAGAAAACATTATGCTTTTAATCAGATGAATAAATAAGAGAATAGTAATGGATAACGATGATATTTTAAGTTTACAGCGTATTTTTTCTGCTCTCAAAAGAGGGCAGCGTTTTATCGTAATCAGCGTGGCCATTTTTTTAAGTGCGGCAATTTTATATGTATCTTTGGCGACGCCTCAATACACGGCGATGACGTCTATTCTGCTGGACCCAGTGCAGGCACAGACTGTGTCAGATTTGTCGTCCAAAGCGCAGAGAGGATTTGACAAGGCCGCTATTGTAAGTCAGGTCGAGATTATAAAATCTCGGCGCGTCGCAGAAAAAGCGTTTGAATTTCTGTATTCTGCAAAAGAGAAGGCGGAGATGACGGATGATTTTGTAAGAAAAGAGAATGCTCTTGCGCGGATACGTAGAAACCTCCGTGTTTATAGAGAGGGCGAGAGCTATGTCCTTAATATTAGGTATACAGCGCCGGACCCTCAAATGGCGGCCGATCGTGCGAACGCCTTTGCGCGTGCATATATGTATGAGCAGATCAATTCTTTTTCCGAGTCTGCAGAGAAAACATCAGGATGGCTAAAGAGTAAAATTGAACAGCTAAGGCAGCAGAGCATTAAAGCGAGTGCCGAAGTACAGAAGTTTCGTGTTAAAAATAATTTGATTAATGCAGAAGGGCGTTCCGTTACAGAGCAACAGCTTTCGAATATTAATTCTAAGCTGGGTGATGCGAAGGCCGCAACCGCCAGTGCGTATGTGAAGTATATGCATAGTGAAAAAATTATTGGTAAGAATGATATATCGGCTGCTGTGGCGGAGGCGTTTGAGAATGATGTAATTAATAACATCAGGCAGCAATATATAAGTGATCAACAAAGACTGTTGAAGTTGGTGCGAACACTTGGTGCTGAGCATGAGGCTGTAAAAGGTTTGAAAAAGGAGCTGGAAGAAGCGCGTGATATTATTTTCTCGGAAATGAAACGTATAGCGCAAAGCCACAAAAATAGGTACGAGGTTGCTGTTGCAAGAGAAGCATCGCTTGAGCAGAGCTTGGGCAAGCTGATTGATTTGAAAGTTAAAAATGATGGTCAGGTTTTTGAATTACGCGCTTTAGAGAAAGAGGCCGAGGTCTATACAAATTTGCACAATGACTATCTTGTGAAATTTCAGAAGGTCAATCAGCAAGAATCCTTCCCAGTTTCTGAGGTAAGAGTAATTTCTGAGGCAGTAGCGCCTTTAGGTAAAAGTCACCCTAAATCTGTTCTTATTGTTGGAATGGCTTTGATATTAGGCTGTGGTTTTGGTGTGTTTCTTGCGTTATTGGCAGATAACTTTGATAAAAGTTTTAAAAGAGCAGGGCAGGTTGAAAGTGCTGCGGGGCTTTTCTTCCTTGGATTCTTTCCTAAAGTTTCTGCTGCACGAAAAGCTGCAAATTTATCGTTATTTTCTGATGCCGAGTATTCTTATAGTGTTTCATCTCCACTATCCCTTCAGGCGGAATCTTGTCGTAATATCAAAACAACACTGGATAAGAAGTCTAATTCGGATGAATGTAAGATTGTGGGTGTCATCTCGGATGTGCCAAACGCAGGGAAGTCGGTTACAGCAAGTAATCTTGCGTTGTTTATGGCGCAATCACAAAAGAAATGTCTATTGATTGATGCTGACTTACGTAATCCAGTTCTCTCAAGTCGTAATTTTACGCTCGGAAAGGGTCTGAGCTATGCTTTGTCTGAGAAGACACTGGATAAAGATGTATTGCTTCATGATTCTAAAACAAATTTATATGTATTGCCGGCCGATAAGAATAGTAACGGTGCGGCTAATTCGGTTGAACTGGATGATATGAAGGCTTTATTGGAATCGTGTAAAGATACGTTTGATTACATTATTATAGACTTACCCCCTTTATCTGCAACATCCGATGCCTCTGGTCTATCGACGTTCATAGATCATTTCTTGCTTGTGTTGGAGTGGGGGAAATCAAAACCCAACAGTTTGAATTTTTACTTGAAGCAAAGTGACATTTCAAAAAGTAAGGTTCTGGGCGTTATTTTGGGGCAGGCTGATATGAAGAAGATGGTTCGAAATTACGATCATCATATATATCCAGAATATACAACAATTTGAAAATAGAGCCTGGTTATGTTTTGCATAATTTAATTGTAAGGCATTGCCAAACAACAATAGTTATGTTTTTCTTGGATTAATCTAAAATTTATTCTATTGTTGTTTACATATTACTTGATGAGGTGTGTTCATTGAGTAGAATGTGTCATAGGGGGAAACATGACTGTAACTTTTGTACTGGGTACGCTGACTCAAATTTCAGCTAATTTCATTAATCCATATACTGGTGAATTGCTAGCGATCAACGGGGATTATTATATTAACGATCAATATGTGAATGGCGGAGCGGGATCTGATGATGCGTTGCTGGGTTCAACGCACGATCAATTCTTTTCTTTGGAAGATAGTATAGGCGACTTGTTACTCGAAGGTTTCGAGCAATTTTATATGGCGCCAGGGAATGATATTTTGTTGCTGGCGAGTTCAACGCACATATTGGGTGATTTGATTATTCAAGTGTCTGACGGTGATGATATTGTTTGGTCTAATGCTGGTAATGATGTTATTGGCGGTGGTTTGGGAAATGATATTCTTCATGGAGGGCCGGGCAATGATGATATCGATGGCGGTGATGATAACGACAGGCTCACAGGTGGTCAGGGGAATGACACAATTAATGGTGGCGACGGGATAGATGTGGCTGTTTATGCTGGCGCATTTAGTAATTATGTTATTACGGATAATAGCGGTGTACTCACGATCGAAGATACTTTCGGCACAGATGGCACGGATACGGTTGAGAATGTCGAGAGTATTGAGTTTGTTGATGGTGTTCTTGAGGCTGGTATCTTTACACCCTATGGAACGGACGATGTATTTATCGGTACGGGTGCCGTTCAGGTATTTGATGGTGGTGGCGGTACGGATACGGTTGATTATAGTGGATCGACGGCGCGTGTGATCGTAACTTTGTCCACAGGTGGCACAGATGGTGATGCCAATGGCGATACCTATATATCGATTGAAAACCTCATCGGAACGAACCTTAGTGCGCGCGATTACCTTTATGGCGATGCTGGTGATAATTATATTCAGGGCTTAGGTGGTAATGATTTCCTTCATGGAGGCGCAGGTGCGGATATTCTGGACGGTGGCGTTGGCTGGGGTGATTACGCGCGTTATGAACGCTCAAGTTCTGGTGTTGATGTTGATTTGACCCGTGCCGTTCAAATCGGTGGCGACGCGCAGGGTGATGTGTTGCTGAATATCGAATTTCTCTATGGTTCATACTACGATGATATTTTAACCGGTGATGCAGGTGGTAATTATCTTGAGGGCTTCTATGGCAATGATATTATGGAGGGCGGCTTAGGTAATGATCGCTTAATTGGTGGTCATGATGATGATACATATATCTATAGTGTAGGACATGATCGTTTCGATGAGAAGGGTTCCGGCTATGACACGGTTGTGTTTGATTCTGTTTATGCGCCGAGTGATGTTGTGATTTCCGGTAATATTCTGAGTTTTGTCGGAAACACGAGCGATGAGATCACCTTTAATGACATTACGCTATTCGAAGAATTCCAGTTTGACGGGTTTGCTGCGATGGATCTTGCAACGCTGCAATCTTTTGAAACGCCGCTATCTTATACTGGTACAAATGGTAATGACACGTTTATCGGCACGAGTGCGGTTGAAATATTCGATGGCGGATTCGGTACGGATACTGTTGATTACAGTGCATCAGTTTCATCTATTCAAGCTGATTTACAAGCGAATCTGGGAACGGCTGGCGATGCCATTGGTGATAGCTATATATCCATTGAAAACCTCACAGGTACAGGATTTTCCGATTATCTTTATGGCGATGCTGGGGTGAATTATCTTCAAGGCTTAGCTGGTGATGATTACCTTGAAGGCGGTGCAGGCGCGGATACTCTTGATGGTGGCGCGGACGGGGATTATGCAATGTATACGCGCTCTGGTTCTGCGGTTAGAGTTGATTTAAACAGTGCGACTCAAATTGGCGGCGATGCAGAAGGTGATGTTCTCTTGAATATAGAGCACATACAAGGCTCAGATTACAGTGATACCCTTTCCGGCAATAGTGGTGAAAATTATCTTCGTGGTGGTGAAGGACATGATTTTTTGAGTGCTCGTGGTGGTGATGATTGGCTCTATGGTGATGCCGGTGCAGATACGCTTCTTGGTGGCGATGATGATGATCATCTTTATGGCGGTTCAGGAAGCGATGCTCTTTATGCAGGCGCAGGTAATGATATGCTTTATGGCGGATCGGGGAATGATGTTCTTGATGGCGGTACGGGGGCGGATACTTACGTATTTGAAGGTCCTACGGCGTTTGATGGCAGTGATAAGGTGTATAGTTTTTCTATCGCTGATGGTGATGTCTTGGATATTTCCGATGTCTTATCCGGTTACGATCCTCTAACAGATGCGATTAGTGACTTTGTACAAATCACGAATAGTGGTTCAGATTCTATCTTTTCGATTGATTATGATGGCGGTGCAGATAATTTCGTGCAAATTGCTAAAATAATCGGCGTGACTGGTCTAACGGATGAGGCTGCTCTTGAAGTATCGGGCAATTTGATTACGGTCTAAGATTGCTTGTATTAAATTATGCTTTTCTTGTAATGGTGGGAGATTTCATTATTTGCTGGAAAAGCTTTTCTCTGCTGAGTGGCTTAACAACAAAACCATTTGCTCCGCCATTTTTTATATCTAGAATTGTTTCTTTTTGCGTATCACTGCTGATCATGACGACATGTGCATAGGGGTCTACCTTTGTTTTTAATTCTTTTAAAATCTCATTGCCTTTTGCTGATTTTAGGTGGATATCCAGAAATAAAAGATCAGGAGCATATTCTTTATAGCTTTCGAAGAAATTATCGACCTCCATCAATGTAATGATATGACCATATCCGGATATTATCTTTTCCATTTGCATAATGATCATCGGGTCATCATCTAAAACAAGGATAGTGTTTCCTAGCCGTCTCATGCGTTTGTAGGCAACCTGAGAGACAACATCATCCATCGCAATAAGCGGCGCAATAATGCTTGAAAATTTTTCTAGTCCATCGCCATCAAATCCTCTGAATTGAATACGTAATATGTTGCCTTCAAAGTTCTCATAAGCGGCTTTTTCAAATCTGCTTAAGGCTAGGCTATCATTTTTATTTGTGAATAGGAGTAATTCTTGGCTACTATGTATTTTTAAGAGCCAAGCTTTATCATTGGGGATATGAAAATCTAGAAATTGCTCTACTTCATCAATGTCCACACTTCCCTCTGGATCTTGAATATCAATGTGGAAGAATTGCCAGTTACTAAGATATGTTTTTTGTGTAGAAACGAAGTGTAAAAAATCAACAAGAGCTACGTTTGAATCTATAACTTTCATAGTGTGCTTTCATATTTTCTGAATGATTTAAACATATTTACTCTCCTAATATATCAATTAATAGTTGTGCGTTACAAGGAGAAGTGCAAAGCGCAGACAACTGTATGAATAGTATATCGTATATTTAGGCTATGGAGCAACTTTTGGCGATAGAGGTCTGATTTTATTGTGGACAGGGCAAAGACTTAGTGGCCACCATATCTTATGATCTATCATATAAATAGTTGGACTATTATTTGTTTATTATGTCATTATGAGAGTATGGGAAAATAAAATTAATATTGTTTGATCGGGGCGGTTGAGCGGGTGATAAGGGATGGTATGGTTGATCAGGTAACAGATGCTTTTACAAGCACACAAGATGATGGCAATGAAAATGTTTTTCTTGGTACGAATAAGGAAAAAGTTCTTGCCACTTACATGCGTATATTATCCCCTAAATTGGATGAGATTGCAGTAGATAGCCTAGATGCGGTTTCTTTATTTCGTTCTGATTATATGCAGGGTAATGAAAGACCGGCAGAGTATGAAAATCTGACAGATCAAGATAGAAAAACTTATAATGAGATTGTTATTTCTTATAACAAAATTGTTGATGCAGCCGAGCGTAGGGTTTCGTTGAATAAATATTCAGATTCACAGAATATTCCATTTACCCTTGAAAATGTTTTTGAAATGTATCAAGAGGCAGGTATAAGCGCAGCAGAATTAGAAAAAGATGTGTTTGGGTTGATACGCCAAAATCCAACCATTACCGCGCACCCTACGGGGGATTTGAATGAACAGCGTGTCGTTGATCTCTCAACGTCCGAAGGTGTGATGGGTATGGTTAATCGTTTGCTGGATCAAAAAAATGATGTGCCGGCACCGTTGGATGACCAATCAACTGCCGTTGATAAAACCTTACGTTTGGTTAATGCACAAGATGAGGAACAAGCCGAGCATGCCATCGATAGTATGATGGATATGAATATGGCACCCACACGGCGTTTGAATACGTTTGAGGAATTAGTAAACGCAATGAGCTATGCCGTGCGTGACCGAATGGCCACGGCAGAATTATTGGAAAATATACATGGTGCGTCACATGATGTTTATGATGTAAAAAAGCATAGTTTCCCTATCAATGTTTATGATGATAATTTTAGCTTTGCCTCTCATATTTCCTCGTGGTCAGATGATACGGACGGTAAACCAAACGCAGAGCATACGGCTTTGCTATCATATGATGCCTTAAATTTATTAATGGGCGCGTCTTTTCATTTGGATAATTTGAAAAAAATTGCAGACTTGGAGCCAACAATTATAGTTGATGATCGATTTATAGATCTTAAAAATTCATTCTCTACCATACAAGAGCGTCTAGCACCGATCCTCAGTGAAACCGCGCAGCTTTATAATCTGCTTCAAGACCCATCTCTTACGGCTGAGCGTCGCGGAGGGCTATATAAAGAGAATGAAGAGAAATTCTATGCGCTGAATGAGCAGGTCGGTAAGGCACTGGATGATATTAAGTTTGATGGACGTTCTTTGAATAATCATGGCGTTGAGTTGTTCTCTCGAACGGAACGATTCTTTAGAGGACTAACCAATGAATTGGATGGAGGAGAGGCGCAAAGCCTTTCTCGCCAGTCTGCTGCACTTATTCATAAAAATGGTATGGGCTTTATGAAGAGTGAATCTCGTACTGGGCGTTTGGTTGTAAATAGTGTGGTAAACAATCTTTTTGAAAATAAGGATTTTATACAATTTCTGAATGATAAGGATGTTCTTACTGGAGATTCTCAGGCGGCTCTTTTTAAGTCTGGCGGGCAAGGAATATCTGAACTGGACAATAAAGTATTAGAGAAAATTTTTAGCGAAATTCATAATGAAGTTAAGCCTGAAACATTATTGGGATTTTTAAAAGGGTCTAACCCTTTGGTGCACAATCCGGATCATGGTTTTCCAAATCAAGAATATGTTTTTCTGAAAAGGTTAGAAGTAAAAGCAAAATTTGGGTTATTGCACGGACCATTTATAACGGCAGAAGCTGACCATAAATCCAGTATGATTACACGATTTTTAACAAATTCTTTGGGTGGTAAGCTTGATAAAGTACCCGTGATGGACTTGCGTGAAGATTTGCACATTATGACGGATTCTACCGCTGGGGTTGAACTTAATCGTGAGAGAATGCAACGCGCTTTGCAAAGGCGCGCAGAGCAAGATAGTAATGTTCGTCACCAATCCTTACCAGAAGGGCAAATGTGGGCAAACTCAGATAGTCAGAAGGCTTTGGGGCCGCTTTCATCTTTGATGATTGCAAAGCAAATTCAAAGCGACACAAATTTTGTTCTCGATAATTGGTTTAACGATCGTAAAATGGACGGTGACGTTCTGCCTCTTCTCCAGAAAATTGGTTGTGGTCTTGATCCTCAACGTGGTGGAGGTGATCCTATGGTTACGGCGCGGTTGGTTGCCCGAACGATGCAGACATTTATCGCTGACAATGATATCGATATTGATGATTTTCCAGATGAGTTTCTTCGTATGGCACTGAATGTTGATTACACAGTTCAAGGGCGTGCCACCTATAGAACTGTTGATGAAATTCACTTGGATCGTGAGCAACAAGTCGCAGAATTTCTTGTTATCCACGCAGAACTTAAAGGTATTGTAGAGCCAGGCACAGCAATTCCTCAAACGCAACCGTTTAGTGAGAATATGGCTGCTTTTTTGGATGAAATGGTTGATGATGGTATGCAGGCATATAATGCTGCACGTACGGCCAAATTGGATGCTGATGAACAAGGC
Source organism: Zetaproteobacteria bacterium (assembly GCA_002747015.1). Next base: position 5,290 of record NVXI01000016.1, on the reverse strand, counting down.
AGTGTGCTTGATTCTACAATCAACAAAACATCTCCACGAAGTACCGTTGGGAAAAGTAACAACGCGGCGAGAATGCAATCGAAAGGTGGCTCTGGCGCGACGGCGCATACACAGGGACGCGCAATTGGTACAAGAAATGAAATCGCCGCAGAGGGCGGGCATCATGATGCGTTCTATTCAGAAGGGGCATTTATGCAAAAAATGTATACTGCACTTCATGATGACCATACATTGAAAAGTGGTAAGACTATTCAATTGACCGAAGATGACATTAATGATTTTAACAATAATGGGTTGTGGAATTATCAGCTTTTTACCCGAACATTGATGGATGCGGCGCAGACGGATTTTACGCATGCTTTTGAAAAGTTGGGAATGAAAGACTGGGATTTGGATAAGTTGCACCGTGTATCGGAAGGTACTAACTTTGTTGTTCATAAGGGTGATGATGGTATTATAAAGAATGTTGATTTTGAATGTCCTGACGATGTCGCACCAGAACAGGCGTTGAAATCGGTGTACTATACTGATTTTAAAAAATTCACCGCTGGGCTTAATGCACTTAGTGATGGCAGTTTTATAAAGAATAAGAATCTATTTTCGGCAAATCCTAAGGGCTTAACGATGACGGCTGATTTTAATAAAGCCTGTATAGAGAAATGTCCGTTTATTGAGCCTATCCGCGCGCGTTCAGTCGAGATGGAGCCAGCCCTTATAAATCTGAGAAAGCATGATGAACTAGACAATACGTCCGAGGAAAGTGATCGTGCCGTGGCCAGTGCTTGGCGTACTGGCTATGATAAGCCAAAACCGGAATTGATCGGGGATGGTCACAAATATGCATTTGGTAGAAGGATTGAGCCAGTTGATTTAATTCAGTGCCTGAGTGAAAAATATGCTCCTAAAGCAGATGTTTCCAATGATGCAGATCTTGAACATTCTTAATGTTATAAAATTATGGTATAAAATTTCCAAGGTTATTCCTTCTCATCTCGTCTTATTGTTATAGGATGGGCAAAATGTCCTTATTAAATGGTTTAAAATAATGCCGGAAACGCCGGAAGCAGAGAATAAAGATTTGATTAATCGCGCAGTGCGTGGTGATGCCGATGCTTTTGAGGATCTGGTAAATAATTATTATGAGGTCATGTTTAAAATGGCATATAAATGGTGCACAAATCAAAGAGATGCAGAGGATATAACGCAGGAGGCGTGTATAAAGCTCGCGCGCGGGATTGCCAGTTATAAAGCAGATTCAAAATTTACCAGTTGGCTCTATCGTTTGGTGATTAATACCGCGAAGGACTGGTATAAGTCGCAAAATCGCCATCCGGATAGCACGGAGTTGATAGAAACTTTTGCCGCCGAAGATAGCAAGCCCGATGAAAAAATTTATGTAAATCAAGTCTGGGAGCAAGTCCATAAATTGCCCGAAGCAGAAAAAGAATCGCTGTTGCTGGTGATAGGGCAGGGACTATCACATAAGGAAGCCGCTCAAATATCCGGTGTTAAAGAAAGCACAATATCGTGGCGCATTCATGAAGCACGTAAGAAGTTGCAAGCAATTTTCGGGAAGGAGCAAAACTATGGATGATAAAAATTTAGAAGAAATCTTGTCTAATGATAATGCCCCTGAAATAGATATGAATGCTCGAAAACGCGCAGTAAATATGGCTATGGCTGAGTTTAAAACACAGCAACAACAAAAAAATCAAAAAACTTCCCAAGGAATTTCATTTCTCACTCGTCTTATCGGTATAGGTAATTCAAAACGAGGAAACGAAACAATGGAACAGAAAACAAAAACAAAATTTATATATGGTGGCATGGCAACGGCAATGGCGGTTGTGCTTGTCGGTGGTTTAAGCCTGACACAGTTACAAGATACAGTGCATCGTTACGATGTTGCGCCTGTATCTACGGGGGATGTTATCACAAGCGTACCCGGGGTCGATGTTAAAAATACACCTACGTATATTCCAGTGCCGGGAACGACAGAAGATATCGCTCCTGCCTATATTCAGGCGGTTGAGGAACGAAATGAAGCTGGTGCTATTGGACGAGTAGAAAAAACGGCAAGTGATCCATTGAGTGATTGGCGTCGTAATCAGTCCGATCGCGTTGAGCGTGAGAAGAGCGGCTCCAAGAAGGAGGCCGCCACTAAATCAGATGACGTTCTTCGTCAGGTAGATAAGAATGTTAGTCCCGTCAAATCAAATGCAGAGCCGCTACATAGATGGCGTCGATTACAAGATAATGATCAAACGCCCGCGCCAGCCTCTTCGACCGTTGCAGAAATGGAAATTGATGAGTTGTCGGTGGCTGCGTCAGGGGCTATTGCTGAGGAGCAAAAGCGTGTATCACCTTTACTTGCGAAAGGTAAAAATAAAGCGGTTGTGCAATCTCTTTTGGGCTCAAATTATGTTGTGGCCGATATTGTTGCTACTCCTGCATATAAGGATGTTGGACGCGATAAATTTGAGGATTTTGATATTAATGCGTTTAAAATCGTTGCAGAAAAACCTGTTTCCACCTTTTCTTCTGATGTTGATACGGCAAGCTACAGTTTCATCCGTAGGCAGCTTAATAATGGTGTATTACCACAGAAAGATGCAGTACGTGTCGAAGAAATGGTGAATTACTTTAATTATAATTACCCTGTACCCGCAAGTCGTACAGAACCGTTCCAGCCAACAGTGACCATTACCGATAGTCCATGGGCCGAGGGCAAAAAATTGATGCATATTGGCATTAAAGCTTATCAGCTGGAAAAGGCGGAGTTGCGTTCTAATATTGTGTTTTTGCTGGATATTTCAGGGTCGATGAATGCGCCTGATAAATTGCCACTGGTTAAAAATTCAATGAAGATGCTGCTTGGCAGCTTGCACCCCGATGATACTGTGTCGATTGTAACGTACGCAGGGGCAACGGGCGTTGTGTTAGAGCCAACCAAAGCCTCACAACACCGCAAAATTATGAATGCGATGAATAATCTTCGTGCTGGAGGAGGGACGGCTGGTGCCGCCGGTATTAAGTTGGCTTATGACATGGCCGAACAGAATTTTGATAAGCATTCGGTTAATCGTGTTATTTTGGCAACGGACGGTGACTTTAATGTCGGCATTACCAATCGTGAAGAGCTACAGGATTTTGTTGAGCGTAAACGCGACAAAGGTATATTCCTCTCTGTACTTGGTTTTGGTCAAGGGAATTACAACGATCATATGATGCAGGTTCTTGCGCAAAATGGTAATGGGATTGCGGCCTATATCGATAATTTGAACGAGGCGCGTAAAGTCTTGGTACAAGAGGCCACCTCATCACTATTTCCGATTGCCAAGGACGTAAAGTTTCAGGTGGAGTTTAATCCGGCGCGTGTGGCTGAATATCGTTTGATCGGTTATGAAACACGTAGTCTGAAACGTGAAGATTTTAACAATGATAAAATCGATGCGGGCGATATGGGCGCGGGCCACAGTGTGACAGCAATCTATGAGTTTACACCGGTGGGTAGTGAGGCGGTCAGTGTTGATGCATTGCGTTATTCCAATGTTAAGCCTGAAGTCAAGGACAGAAGCGATAGCAGTGAATATGCGTTCTTAAAAATTCGCTATAAATTACCAATGGAAAGCAAGAGCAAGTTAATCACTCTACCTGTTCTTGAAACGAAAAAGGAAATGACGCAATGGGCTGTTGAGGATACGAATTTCTCTACTGCGGTTGCCGCGTTTGGGCAAATATTAAAGGGCGGCCAATATACGGGTGATTTCTCTTATGATGATGTTATCGCGTTGGCGCAGCAGGGTAAGGGTGCGGATAAATTCGGATACCGCGCAGAATTTATCAATATGGTGCGTTTGGCGAAAACATATTCGCGATAATTACGCCTTTTGATAAATGATGTAAGTATCGGTAATATATATGTAAGTATCAGTAATATATAAGAAAACGTAAGGGAGTGGAGTAATCCGCTCCTTTTTTATGGTAAAAGAATAATAAGAGATAGCTTTTCTTCGCATTTTATACTACATAAGCGGTTGAATTTTAAGAAGCAGGTGCGGCATATACTTGCTTTATGTTAAGGAAAGATAATAGAGCCATGAGTGATAAGATAAGAAACATTGCAATTATTGCGCACGTTGACCACGGAAAAACAACATTAATCGATTCGATTATGAAGCAAAGCGGTATGTTCCGTGAAAATGAGGCCGTTGATGTTTGTGTAATGGATTCTAATGATCTGGAGCGTGAGCGCGGTATCACTATTTTGGCAAAACCAACATCTATTCAATGGGGCGATGTGCGTATCAATATTATTGATACGCCTGGACATGCTGATTTTGGTGGTGAAGTAGAGCGCGTTTTGCATATGGCAGACGGCGTTATTTTGTTGACCGATGCGGCGGAAGGCCCCATGCCACAGACAAAGTTCGTGCTTGGTAAGGCATTGGCACAGGGGTTGAAGCCTATCGTGATTATCAATAAAATTGACCGTGCAGATGGTCGTCCGGAAGAAGTGGTTGATGAAGTATTCGACCTGTTCGTTTCATTGGATGCGACAGATGAGCAGCTTGATTTTCCGATCCTATATGCCTCTGGTCGTGATGGTTGGTGTGTTAAGGAATTGGAAGATGATCGTAAAGATCTTTCACCGTTGCTAGAGCTTGTGCTTACCCATGTTGCCCCACCATCATCAGATTATGATAAGCCCTTCGCGATGTTGGCAACTTTACTTGATGCTGACCCATATTTGGGGCGTTGTTTGACTGGACGTGTTATCCAAGGGCGCGCAAAGGTAAATGACACGGTTAAGGCGATGAGCCTTGATGGTTCGACTGTTGAAACCGGACGTTTGACCAAGTTGCTCATGTTTGAAGGAACGGATCGTGTTCCTGTGAAAGAAGTTAAGGCAGGGGATATCATTTGTATTGCTGGCCTGTCTAAGGCATCGGTTGCTGATACGATTTGTAACGCAGAGCTAACTGAAGCGATTGTATCAACACCAATTGATCCACCAACAATGGCTGTAACGATTTCGGTTAATGATTCTCCATTTGCTGGAAAAGATGGCAAAAAAGTAACATCAACAATGATTCGCCAACGTCTTTTGGACGAAGCCGAGGTGAATGTTGCGATTACGTTCAAGGAAAGCGACGGTAGAGATTCATTCGAGATCGGTGGTCGTGGAGAACTTCAGCTAGGTGTTTTGATTGAAACAATGCGTCGCGAAGGTTTCGAACTGACAGTTTCTCGTCCAAAAGTTTTATATCAAACAGATGAAAATGGTGTG
>NVXI01000007.1 GCA_002747015.1 Zetaproteobacteria bacterium | reverse complement strand
TTGATCTTCTGCGAGATAAAAACTATTGCGCCTGACTTCACGGAATATTGTTGAACGATGGCGCCCAATCTGGTGAGCAATATCTGTTTTACTTTTCCCGACCTCTAATAATTTGTAAATTGTACGGCGTTCATTTAGGCTGAGCTGGCTATAATTTTTGTGCATTTTGACTTTCTCCTTATCACCCCAAAGGGGCATAAATTAACGAAAGTCGCACTTCATTTTAGATTCCACCATTGAAGTGCATTTATTTATTATTTAAATGATTATAGAGGATGGTTGTAAAGGCATCTGGCCCTATGAACCCTTTGCCCAATGTTTCATCAAAGTCTTTCGTAGGCTTTGTGGCGATGGTTTGTTCTAGAGTTTTTCCGTCTTTGATTGCACGCTCTATATTCTTGGTGATTGTTGCCAGTGCGTGTCGATAGGTTTGCAATTCTGCTTTATTCATAAGCGGGCCATGTCCAGGGACGATGATTGTGTCGTCATTGGCAATGGCAAGTAATGTATCATGGGCGGCGATAAGGCCGTGGATTGATCCGCCATGTTCTGTGTCGATGAACGGATACATGCCGTTGAATATTATGTCACCAGCGACAATGATATTTTGATTTGTGAAATAGGCGATGGCATCGCCGTCTGTGTGAGCATTTGGAATATGCGTTATTTTAATATCATCATTATTATGGTGAAAAGTGATATCCTTTGAGAAGGTCACCACAGGTAAGCCTGCCTTAGATAGTGGGGGCATCTTCTTGCTGAAATAGGTAATGAATTGCTCTGTGCTTAAACGCTTGCGCACGTTGTCATGCGCAACGATTATTGCATTTTCTTCACCAAAAAACTCATTCCCTCCAGTGTGATCGAAATGATAGTGCGTATTTAGAATGAATTTTATATCTTGGTCGTTAATACTCTTGACCGCGGATTTTATGATTTCACTGCGCCCGCTTAATTGATCGTCGAAAATAAAAGTACCATCTTCACCCGTTGATACAGTTACGTTTCCGCCCATAGGGCTTATGAGTTGATATATATTGTTTTTGACCTGAATTATTTTAACGTCATCGTTTTGTGCCTGCGCCGAGAGTGGAGCAATAAATAGTGTCATAATAAGGAGTGGGATATGTTTCATGGTATGTCTTCTCTGGGCATGATATTTTATTACACTCAATCATATACGTATTCGTGTCATTTTAAGCAAGGTTACAGTTAAATATTATGTGTTTGTATAGGTATGTGCAGATTGACACTCGGTGATAGAGTTTGTAATGATTATACTGGTTTTAAGGGGAGCTATTCAAGATGGTTCAAGATAAAGAAATGCATAAATTATTATGGTTATGGATTCCGTTATTGATGGCGGTTGTTCAAATTTTTTTAGAGCTATTATTGCCTTCCCAGACTTTATCTATCTTACATTCTGAAAGTGGGCCGCATGAGTTTGTGCAATTTATTATAATTTTCTTGGCGCTTGTTATATCAGCGACAATGTTGCATGGATTGAATTTTAAAGAGGTGCCGTGGTTAAGCGCATGGATTGGCTTAATGACTTTATGTTGCTTCTATGTTGCGGGTGAAGAGATAAGTTGGGGGCAGCATGTTTTGAACTGGTCAACGCCCGATTATTGGAATAATTTGAATGATCAGGGTGAAACCAACTTGCATAACACGTCCTCTTGGCTTGATCAGAAGCCGCGCTTAATTTTAGAATTGGGGGTGATTGTTGGTGGCCTTATTATGCCATTACTTATGAAGGTTAAGCCTGATTTTTTGCCCAAGAAATTTCGTATTATCTATCCCCCTAGATTTCTTTATGTCACTGCGGGTATTTTTCTTGTCCTGAAGATTGTTGATAAAGCGGATGTTCTGGGTATTCAACTGTTTGAAAGAGGAAGTGAAGTGCAGGAACTGTATCTCTTTTATTTCGTTTTATTATATTGCCTTGAATTGCGGAGAAGGCTGTCTTTAAAAAACTCTTCTTTTGACCTCTAGGAATCTCTTATCTTTATTTATCATGCTGGTAGTGATATCGTTGTGTAGGTGATTATTCTATTTTAAAGGAAGACGATCGGGATGTCTAAAAAAGAAAACTGTTCTGTTACATCATTAACACAAGCAAGCGAGAGTATTGTCGATTTTTCAGGGCATGGTGCTTCGCTTGGTGCGGCGGGATATCGTGTTGCTAGTGATCATCCGGATAATTGTGAATTCTTGGCTAAGGTCGGGGATAGTGTTGCTATTTCTCCGGGAAAGAACGGCGTTGAATCTTTTATGATTGGCGTTGCATGGGATAATATTCGTATTGAAGATTCTGGGCTGTTTGGCCGATGGTTTAAGAAGGTGCGCAAGGTTGGTGTCGATCTTGATATTGGCTGTCTGTATGAAATGCAAGATGGAACGCGCGGATCTATTCAGGCTTTTGGTGAGAAATTTGGCGATTTTAATGAGGTACCCTTTGTCTCTTTATCAGGTGATGAAAGAACCGGAGATGCGGAAGGTGATGATGAGTATCTTTTGGTTAATGGCGAAAAATGGAACGATATTAAGCGTATTTTGATTTATATTTATATTTATAAAGGTGCGTTGCGTTGGTCGGAATTGAATCCGCAAATTGTTGTCGATGTTCCGGGCGAAAGTGATCTATATGTAACATTGAATGCACATGATGATGCGTTGTCGCTTTGCGCTGTGGCAGAGCTTGAAAACGTACGCGGTGGTATAAAATTAACCAATAGAACCGAATATTTCCCAGGACATGAAGAAATGGATCGTGCGTTTGGATATGGTCTTGAATGGGCAGATGGGCAAAAAAATCCTGCATAATTTATCCCTGAAAGTAATGTAATGAATTCATTTTCATATTATGACACAACGGTTTTATCGTTAGGTGCTCTTTTCCTTGGCATTATTATGCTTATTAAGGGCGGTGGTTGGGCTGTTGATGCGGGGGTTTTTATTGCAAACCGGTATGGTGTCTCGCCGTTGATTGTTGGATTTACGATTATTGCATTTGGCACATCTTTGCCGGAGTTGATTGTTTCGGTTATAGCCAACCTTCAGGGGTCTCCGGGGATTGCGCTGGGTAATGTTTTGGGTTCAAATATTGCGAATATTCTGATGGTTTTGGGGTGTACTTCGCTTATATCGGTCTTGTCTATCAAAGTGTCTAGGACGCTGGTGCGGGATCTTATCTTTATGATGTTGGCGACGATTGGCTTAATAGCGTTATTATATTCTGGGGGGATTTCGCGTCTTGCTGGATTTGGAATGGTGGCTATTTTAGGTAGTTATATTTTCTATCAGTATAAATCTATGGGACATAGTGAGCCTGAGGGTAATGGTGAGAGCGATGAAATATTATTTAAAAATGACTCGTTTGCATATGGAACATTGTTATTAGGGCTTATTTGTATTGCTGTTGGTGCGGAGTTTCTTGTGAAAGGTGCGCAGGTTAGCGCAGGATTAATTGGTGTTCCGGAGTCTGTTATTGCGCTGAGTATTATTGCGTTTGGCACATCCCTGCCGGAGCTTTCGACCAGTATCATTGCCGCGCGTAAGGGGCAGTCAGAAATGGTTATCGGCAATATTGTTGGTTCTAATGTTTTTAATATTTTGATGATATTAGGGTTTGCATCATTGAGCAAACCGATTTCAAGTGGAGATTTCGCGGCGCAAATTTTGAATTTTGATATTTGGATTACGTTATTGGTTTCTATGTGTTTTGTGTTTATTTTATGTATGTTCGGGCGGATTAGTCGTTTTACCGGAAGTTTGTTTTTTCTATCTTATATCATCTATAATATATATATTTATGTGGCGAATATAAGTGCGTGAGTTTTTTAACAGTAGAGCTAGGGTCTTTGTAAATGGTTGATATTTTTGATTCCTCCTTTGATTCTGATGTAGATATTGAGATTTCAGATAACATAATTACCAAAGGGGATGAGGTTAATCTGACCGCTAAAGACCCGACGATGTCCAAAATTTTGGTTGGTATTGGCTGGGACTTGAAGCAATTTGATGTTGATACATTAGATCTGGATGTGAGTTGTTTTCTGCTGAACAAGGATGAAAAAACCCGCGTTGATAATGATTTTGTATTTTATAATAATTTGGAGGCTAGTGACGGTGCGGTTACTCATAATGGTGATAACCGTACAGGCGCAGGGGATGGAGATGATGAGTCTATCACTATTGATTTGAATGGTATTCCATTCGAGGTGGTAAAGGTGATGTTTGTGCTTTCCATCCATAAGGGTGAAGAAAAAGAACAAACAATGGCAAGTTTGCGCAACGCATATATCCGTGTTGTTAATGCGTCTAATGGTCAAGAGCTGTTGCGTTATGAGTTGAATGACGATGTTAAGAGAAGTACCGAGACGGGCATGTTAGTTGGATGTTTGAACCGGGAAGGGCCGAAATGGCATTTTGTTGCTGTAGGCACTTTGGTTCAGGGCGGGCTTGCGGAAATTGCTAGGGATTACGATATTATTGTGCATACGGGATGATATTTTAGCTTTAGTTTTTCATGCCCATCATCGGTTTTTGCTCTACTTTAAAGCCTTTTTTACCGACACGACCTTTACGTCCACCGCGTCCACCTTTGCTGCGATCGGTAAGGCTTTGTTCAATCATTTCATCAATGTCAGGCATTTCGCCCATTTGTAGTGCGCCAATGCAGTTGCAGAAAAATTCACAGCCTCTTTCGCCCCAGTCATGAATTTTGTTTGCGTAGTCTTCTCCCCTGACATACATTAGTTTTTCGGCCCATATATGCTCCTTTGAAGGTAAAAAACGCATCATCATGATTTGCTCTGGCCCGCCATAATTTTCATCGTCATCGTAGCGCGCATCTTCTTCATCATGCAGGAATTGAATTTCAAGCTCAACATCTTCTGCGCCGGGACCTATGCGTACCTCTGCACTGCAAGAGATACCTTGCTCTGAATCATGCAAGAACCAAGGCCTAGTTTCGTATGGCGCAAGTTCATGTCCTACACCCAATTTTTCCATTAATTCTTTATAGTCAACACGCATATATTGATCATAGTATTTTATTGTGAAAGGGGGATACAAAAAAATGCATATATTTTCAAATATTAAAAGATTTTTTAAGTTTTTGGTGAATAATATTTTATCATGAAGATTTATGACCATAGAAATTTACTTATGTCATGTATGATGGGAATAGTGAAAGATTCGGTAATGAACAGTATTTCAAAATATATTCTGATAAGTTTTCTTGGTCTGATCATGTCGGGAGCCTTGGTGTCTGGGCCGTCTTTCGGGCAGGAGGTTGACGGTGTTACGTTTGTTAACAGACCATATGAGGATATCTCTTATAGTGTGCGCGTTATTAATTCGACGACATTGGTTTCTGGCAAAACTAGGATTTCTTTGTGGGGCATTGAAAAAATACGTTCTGGTGCAAGTATTTTTCACCTAAAGGTCAGGGGGGCTTTGGAAAAAGAGATTGGTGCGCAAAATGTTCTTTGTACGATAAAAGATAGGGATGATGAACATAATATCAAGGCACAATGTATCAATGGCAAGGAAGAGGATTTAAGTTTGTTTCTACTTCAGCAAGGGTATGCCAGCGCGGACCGCACAGCAATTTACGGCTCGATTTATGAACGGCCATATTTAGACGCGGAAGAGTATGCACGTCAAAATGGGCAAGGTGCATGGGCCGTAGAATCACTTCATGGAGATGCGCAAAGCAAGAATTTTATGATGGCTGCATTTTTTCTTATGACCGTTTTTATTTTGGCACTTTCTTTTCTTGGCTTTCATATTATGCGGGGATTTGGTCGTGTTGTTGATATTCAAAATCAGTCAATTGATTTGGCATCGAAGGAGCGGGTTTTAAAAGATCAAGAAAAGTTTATTGTTGCGTCTATCATTGATGCTGAAATTAAGGCGAATAAGTCAAAAATTGAGGCGTATATTATGGTGTATGAAGAGGTTTTGCAAAGGTTGGATGATGATAATATTGCACCAAAATATCAAAAAACCGGTGAAATTATACAGAAACAGCCAGCGTTGGATCGTTCTGTGTTTGATGGAAACACACATAAGCTTGATTCGTTTGGATCTCGTTTGGCAAGTAGTGTTATTCATTACTATGCGCGGATTAAAACAGTACCAGATTATGTGGAAATCACCCCAGATATGCCGAAAAACGAGGTTATTCAAATTATTGCGGCGGTTGTTGATAGTGCAAAAAAGATGGATGAAATATCAGATAAAATACGTGGAGATTTTGTACAGCACGCATTGATTAAGCGTCTTGAGGTTTGATTTTGTATATGTCTATTTTTTAAAATAGAGAACCTTGATTGGTTTTTGGGGCTATGAGGGATGATTTTTTGATGGATTTTTCTATTTTTTTGGATCGATCATTATCCACAACTGCACCAATTTTTTCATTATCCTTAAATTCTAGATAGATATTTTGTCCTTGTGATAGCGCGGTACTGTTTGTGATTGGCTTATTATGTTGATCACGTATCATGACATAACCGCGTTTTAAAACGTTGTTGAAAGACAGAAGTTCCAGCTTTTCTTGTGCTTGGTTTAGTGTTCTGCCTTTATGCTCTATCGTACGTTTTGTACTTTGTTCTAATTGCTCTGACCAACGCATTAGAGATGTACGTGCCATATCTATACGTGCTTTTGGTTCCACAATTTTTGATGATAATTGTGTGATGCGATTTGTTTTTTGCATTATCATGGTGCTGAAAACATGGTCTAAACGGCTGGCTGTGTGATCTAGGCGTTGGGTTTTTAACTCTATTAAGCGTTCCGGATTGCCAAGTTTTGCGGCGAAAGCATCCAGTTTGTGCCTATTTTCTGATAGAAGCCGTGTGATACTGTTGATGAGTCGTTTCTCATCATCCATAATCTGAGCGATTAGGTTAAGGCGTACAGGAACGATCATTTCTGCGGCACCGGTGGGGGTGGGTGCGCGTAAATCTGATGCATAATCAATTAGTGTTGTATCTGTTTCATGCCCGATGGCAGAGATAATTGGAATGGTGCTGTTTGCGACGGCACGTACGACATTTTCTTCGTTAAAAGGCATAAGATCTTCCAGCGATCCGCCGCCTCTGGCAACAATGAGTACGTCTGGTCTTTGATCTATTGGTAGGGCGTTAAACCCGTTTATTGCGGCTGTGATTTCTGCATCTGCGCCTTTGCCTTGTACTTTGACGGGCCAAACGATGACATGGCGGGGAAAGCGATCGTTTAAACGATGCAGGATATCCCGAATGACGGCGCCAGTCGGTGAGGTGATAACGCCGATTTTATTCGGGATGAAGGGCAGCGATTTTTTTCTTTCGGCAGCGAATAATCCTTCGGCGGCGAGCTTCTTTTTACGCTCCTCCAGCATTTTCAGGAGTGCACCTTCTCCTGCTAGTTCCATTGATTCGATGATGAGCTGATAGTTTGATCGTGCGGGGTAGGTTGTGATGCGCCCAACGCAGATAACCTCAAGGCCTTCTTCAGGCTTAATGCTGAGTTTCGATAAAACGCCTTTCCAGCATATCGTGTCAATCACTGACTTATCATCTTTCAGGCTGGAATACATGTGACCAGATTTTGGGATAGAGATTCGCGATAATTCACCACGTACACGCACGCGCGCATAGTTATCCTCTAACGTACGCTTTAAAGAAAACGCAAGTTCGGACACGGAAAACTCAGGGACATTACTTCTTTTGATCGATTCTTCACTCATGCTGGGTATAATAATCGTAAAAGAGAAGAATTTCCAGCATTCTCGTGATATTGTGGCGTTATGATTTATCCTTTCTCATCTCATCTGTATAAAGATGAAAATCAGGTTGTTCAGGAATTACTGGATATTCTGAAGTGGTCAGATGAAACCGTGCAATCTGTGCAGGGTTTGGCAGTTGATCTGGTTGAAAAAACGCGTGCGCAAAAGGGTCGCGGTGGTCAGTTGGAGGCTTTCTTACAGGAGTTTTCTCTTAATACTGATGAGGGGCTGGCAATGATGTGCTTGGCAGAGGCGTTGTTGCGTATTCCCGATTCAAAAACTGCTAACGCACTTATTAAAGATAAGGTTATTGCAGAAAATTGGTTGCAAAAACAGGGTGGCGGCTCAAAAGACTGGATGGCCAAGGCTGCTGGCATCGGTATGGCTTTGACACGCAAAACGTTAGATAGTGCCCTATCTCGGTTGGGAGAGCCAATTATACGCGAGGCAATGATCAAGGCCATGCAAATGATGGGTAAGCAATTTGTACTTGGTACGTCTATTGGGGATGCGATTTCACATGCCCGTATGTGGGAGAGACAAGGATATCGCATGTCGTATGATATGTTGGGTGAGGGCGCGCGCGATCAAGAAACCGCAGAATGCTATTTTCAGGCGTACGCCAATGCAATTGATGAAATAGCGCAGAGAAATAAGGCTAATAATAAAGAAAACGTGCGAAATTCTGGTGTTTCTGTGAAATTATCGGCGTTACATCCACGTTATACGTACGCCCAGAAAGAGCGCTGTATCCCTGAAATCACAGAAAAATTAAGGGCTTTGTGCGTACAGGCTGCGGCGCATAATGTTCCGCTTACTGTTGATGCGGAAGAGGTCAACAGACTTGATATGTCTATTGCCATTATTGATAATATTTTAAATGACGCTATTTTTGATGGTTGGGATGGTTTTGGTTTGGCTGTGCAGGCCTATCAAAAACGTGCTTTGCCTTTGATTGATTATTTGGCAAAGCGTGCGCGAGAATGTAATCGAAAAATTCAAATCCGTTTGGTGAAGGGGGCTTACTGGGACAGTGAAATTAAGCATGCCCAAATGCATGGCTTTTCAGAATATGGTGTTTTTACACGCAAGAGCAATACCGATTTATCATATCTTGCGTGCGTGCAAGTGATGTTTAGTCATGCAGATGTTATTTATCCGATGTTTGCGACACATAATGCCCATACGATTGCTTCAATTCAACATATAGCAGACAAAATGTCTCTAGACTACGAATTTCAACGTCTTCATGGGATGGGTGAGGGGCTGTACGCGCAAATAATCGGTGACGGCACTGTAAATGTTAGTGTGTACGCACCTGTGGGCCCACATCGGGATTTACTGCCGTATCTTGTTAGGCGCTTACTTGAGAACGGTGCGAACTCCTCGTTTGTTAATCAGTTGCTGGATAATAATATCGAGGCGGGTGATGCCGTACGTGATCCTGTGATGCAGGTGCGGGGCTATGATGATGGTTATCGTCATCCTGTCATTCCTGTGCCGCATGATTTATTTGGTGATGATCGTGTGAATTCTATGGGTGTTGATTTGGATGATCCAATGTCTTCGAAAAGTTTGTTGGATTTTATTGCGGCGTATAAGTCGCCGATGCGTGCATGCTCTGTCATTGATGGCAAGTTATTTGAGGATATAGAGCCAAAGTTTGTTGATCATGCGTTTAATAGTGCAAATCAAGGTTTTCAGAGTTGGAATAAGACAGACGTACAGGAACGTGCGGCGATTATTGAACGGTTTGCTGATCTTTTAGAAGAAAACACGCAAGAATTCGTGGCTATTCTAGTGTACGAAGCAGGTAAAACCATCCCTGATGCACATGATGAATTGCGCGAGGCCGTTGATTTTTGCCGATATTACGGCGCGCGCGCGCGTGAGAATTTTGGCGTAGACGGTATTTTAATGCCTGGATATACAGGGGAAACCAATCGCTTAACATTGCAGGGGCGCGGTGTTTTTGTATGCATAAGCCCGTGGAATTTTCCATTAGCGATCTTTACGGGGCAAATTGTTGCTGCGCTTATCTCTGGTAATGCTGTACTTGCGAAACCTGCCTCTCAAACACGCTATATCGCAACACGTACGGTCGAATTGATGCATAAAGCGGGGGTGCCGCATGAAATTTTGCATTTATTTTCAAAGGGCAGAGAATTTGGTGAGGCTTTGGTCTCTCATAGGGATGTGGCCGGCGTTGTGTTCACTGGCTCCACGGCAACGGCAAAGCATATTCAGAAAACGCTGGCAGTGGAAAATCCGGGCATTGTCCCGTTTATCGCTGAAACTGGTGGGCAGAATGCTATGATCGTTGATAGTTCTGCCTTGGCGGAACAAGTTGTTGATGATGTGATGTCCAGTGCGTTTGGATCTGCAGGGCAGAGATGCTCGGCCTTACGGGTGCTGTACGTACAAACTGATATTGCAGATTCAGTGATTACATTGTTACAGGGCGCGATGAAGGAATTATGTGTTGGTGATCCGGCGTTACTTTCAACGGATGTGGGTTATATTATTGATGAAGGCTCAAAATCTGGTCTTGATAAACATATAGAATATATGAAGCAGGCTGGAACTTTGGTTTCAAAAGCTGAGACGTCACTCGAACATTCTCGTTTATTTATGCCGACTATCTATGAGATAGAGCATATTAATGTTTTAAAGGGTGAGGTATTTGGCCCTGTTTTGCATATTATTCGTTATGATTCTCATTCACTTGATGATGTGGTCGCGCAGATTAACGCGACGGGTTATGGGCTGACCTTTGGCATGCATAGCCGGATACAGGCGCGCCAAGATAAGGCGATAGCGGGCATTAATGCAGGGAACCTTTATATCAACCGTTCAATGACCGGTGCGGTGGTAGGGGTGCAGCCCTTTGGCGGTATGTCTTTATCGGGTACAGGGCCCAAAGCAGGCGGCCCGCATTATTTACGTGCCTTTGCCGTGGAAAAGTTGGTGAGCATTGATACAACGGCCTCTGGTGGCAATGCCAGCCTGATTTCTTTGGTTGATGATGCGGAATTATAGGCGGTATATACAACAAAAGTTGTTTTTTCGTGTCTGCATGTTATGTATGGGTCATCATGACATATTTAGGAGCATAAAATGAAAATATTATTGGTTGGATCAGGTGGAAGAGAGCATGCATTGGCGTGGAAGCTTGCGCAATCTGAAAGCTGTACAAAGCTGTATTGTGCCCCTGGCAATGTCGGGATTGCTGCGCAGGCGCAGTGCGTTCCTATTTCCGTGGATGCTATTGATGATCTTGTGAGTTTTTCGAAAGATAATGCGATCGACCTTGTTGTTGTTGGACCTGAAAATCCGTTGGTAGATGGTTTGGCCGATAAATTGAATGCAGAAAACATAAATGTTTTTGGTCCATCCGCGAAAGCTGCGCAACTTGAGGGATCAAAGGGGTTTATGAAGGATTTGTGCGCAAAATATGATATTCCTACGGCCAAATATGGCCGATTTAAGGATGCTGAATTGGCCAAAAACTTCATTATGGATGCAGGATTACCCATTGTTGTTAAGACAGATGGCTTGGCTGCAGGTAAGGGTGTGATTATTTGTGAAACCAAAGATCAAGCAATTGAGGCGGCGCGTGATATGCTCTCGGGTAGTTCATTTGGTTCTGCTGGCCATGAGGTGATTATTGAGGAGTTTCTAGAAGGTGAGGAGGTTAGCTTTTTTGCACTTTCAGATGGAAAAACAATATTGCCTCTAACCTCGGCGCAGGATCATAAACGCGTTGGGGAAGGTGATACAGGCTTAAATACCGGTGGTATGGGCGCGTACAGTCCTGCACATTTTATGACACCTGCATTGGAGCAGCAAATCATAGAGAAAACGATTGAGCCGACCATTGCCGCGATGGCGGCGGAGGGTTGCGCATTTACGGGCGTAATTTTTGCTGGGTTAATGGTAAAGGACGGTGTTGTAACGCTCTTGGAGCATAATATTCGCTTTGGTGATCCGGAATGTCAAACTTTGATGATGCGTATGCAAGGCGATTTGGCGCAAATCCTATTGGCGGCGGCGCAAGGGCGTTTGAACGAGGTAAAGGATCAAATCAGTTGGTCGGATGATACGGCAATGTGTGTTGTTATGGCAGCGAAGGGTTATCCGGGGGCTTATGAGAAGAACACGGTTATTTCTGGAATTGATCAGGCCAATGAAGTTGATGGCGCGTACGTGTTTCATGCAGGTACAGCCGAGGGTGAAAATAGAGATGTCCTTAGTGTTGGTGGGCGTGTTCTGGGCGTAACCGCCTGTGGAGCAACGACAGCCGTGGCGCAAAAACGCGCGTACGAGTCCGTTGATTGTATCGATTGGTCGCAAGGGTTCTGTCGCCGTGATATTGGTTGGCGCGCCCTAAAGTCTGATAGTGAGGCAGCCTAACATTTGGTCTAGCTTTACGCGGCACTCTTCGCGCCTTGTGAAAAATAAATTTAGACGATTATAAAGTCAGCGTTTCCGTTTGAAGAATGTTCTTAATATTTCTCCGCATTCCTGCGCCATTAAGCCGTGCTGTACGTTTGGTCTGTGGTGGCATGTTGGCTGTGTGTAGAATTCTCCGCCATGTAGGATGCCGCCGCCTTTTGGATCTGATGCCCCGAATACTATGCGGGAGATACGTGCAAAGGATATCGCGGCTGCGCACATGGCGCATGGCTCTAAGGTGACGTACAAGGTATGTTTTGGAATGCGTTGTGAGCCTAAGTTCTTGCATGCAGCGCGGATTGTTAGGATCTCGGCATGGGCACAAGGATCGTTTAGTTCTCGGGTTTTATTACCTGTACGTGCAACAATTTTACCATTTTCGTTGGTAATGACCGCCCCAATGGGCACTTCATCACGGTTGGCTGCGTGTTTTGCCTCTTCCAATGCGGCGCGCATACAGCTATGGTCTGTTTCTGTGAAAGGATCAATCATGAGTGAAGAAAAGCATAAAGGCGAACGGATTGCAAAGAGAATGGCACGCGCGGGGGTTTGTTCGCGCCGTGATGCAGAGCGATGGATCGCAGAAGGCCGTGTTAAAGTTAACGGTAAGAAGATCGATTCACCTGCCTTGAATGTCACGCAAGATGATAAAATTATGGTCGATGGTAAGGTTTTGCCCTCGAAGGAGCAAACGCGTTTGTTTTTATATCATAAGCCGCCTGGCCTCGTGACGACACATAAAGATGAAAAGGGGCGTTCTACAGTATTTGATGAATTACCGGGCGATATGCCACGTGTGGTCAGTGTGGGACGACTGGATTTAAGTACAGAAGGATTACTGTTGTTGACCAATGACGGTGGGCTTGCGCGTCACCTTGAATTGCCAGATACAGGGTGGAGGCGTAAATATCGCGTACGCGTGAATGGTAGGGTCAATGAAAAACGGCTGGAATCATTAAAGAACGGGATTACTGTTGAGGGCGTACGTTACAAATCTATTGATGCCAAATTGGATGTTCAACCAGAAGATCGTGAAAATATAGGCGCAAATTCATGGATATCTATTACTTTGCGTGAGGGGAAGAACAGAGAAATTCGTCGTATTTTGGAGGCTCTAGGTCTGAGTGTTACGCGATTAATTCGCACGGATTATGGCCCATTTTCTTTGGGAAAGATGTCTCGTGGTTCTGTTAGTGAAGTTAGTGTCGGGGTGATGCGCAATCAAATCGGAGAATATTTTCGTGAGAATAATATCACTTTAAGTAAGCGTACAGATGAGAACAAAGAGAAGCGTACGTTTCATGGAAAAGATAGAAATTTTAAAAAATCATCGTCGGAATCATATAAAAATAGAAAAAACACATCAAAATCTACTAAATTTTACAAAAAAAGTAAAAAATGATGAAAATTGTGTCGGGGAAATTTGGTGGGCGAAAGCTCTATACGCCTAAGAATAATGATATCCGTCCGACGAGTGATAAAATCCGTGGTGCGATGTTTAATATGTTGCAATCTCGTGGTGCTTTGGATACGGCGCATGTTCTGGATGCGTTTTGTGGTACGGGCGCATTAGGGTTGGAGGCCTTATCTCGTGGGGCATCGTCTTGTGTGTTTATGGATACGGCGCGTGATTCTTTATCTTTGGCGTGTGATAACGCAGAAATGTTGGAGGTTGATGCGGAATTTTTACTGCGTGATGCGTCCAAAATTGGTGTACGCCCACATAGTACAGTCCCATATGATTTGATTTTTCTTGATCCACCTTATGCGCAAGGGCTGGTTTCACAGGTGTTGAAGGCGTTGATTGATGGGGATTGGATTGCGCCACAGGGATGGGTCGCTTGTGAAGCGGAGCGATCTTTTACTTGTAACGCAATAGAAGGGTGTGGCATTGATATTGAAAAAACATACGGTGATACTAAAATTACATTAATTCAGTATCAGCCAATGACCCCTGAATAAAGTAAACCAAGTAATGCTGTGCCTAGCAGTACGCGATAGACTGCAAAGACTGTAAATGTAGCATTTTGCAAGAATTTCATCATTATCACGATTGAAACCCACCCAGAAATAAAGGAAAGGGTAATGGCGATCAGGACATCCATGCCTAGGGTAATATCGCCACTTTTGATCAAGCTTAGGCCAATTAATGCCCCCGCGCCACTAATCGCGATCATCGCCAGTAACATAGAATAATGTGCGCTCTCGGTTCGACTGAAACCAAGAAAACGTGCGGCGGTCATTGTAATGCCGGATCTGCTTGTTCCAGGAATTAGGGCGAGTGTCTGTGCGCAGCCTATGACAACCGCATCCTTTAATGTTAAGTCTTTTATTTCGCGTGTGGTAGGTGACTTTTTATCTGCCCACCATAGAATAACTCCGAAAATGATTGTGGCCCATGCGATAACGTACAGCGTTTTCAACCAATCTGGTTCAAACATATTTAAAATAAAGCCGATGATAATGACAGGTATGGAGCTGATCAATACGTACAGGGTAAGTTTTGCATTGTTTGACTTTATGTTTCCGGTACCGATGTCCTTTACCCCAAGAAACATGCGTACGACATCACGCCAGAAATATAACAAAACAGATAAAAGCGTTCCTACGTGTACGGCTATATCCATGATTAAATTTTGATTGTCCCAATGGTCACAATGATCTGTAAAACAGTGAAATAGACCCAGATGTCCGCTGGAACTGACTGGCAAAAATTCTGTTAGTCCTTGGATTATGGCCAGCAATATGATGTGATATAAAATCATGGTATTGTACTTTCTAAGTCATTCTCATAGCTACTCTAAATAAAGGAAAAAGACAATGGTTTACGTCGCGGGTATAGTTGGTTTGATCTGTGGTTTTATGTGTGGGTTGATGTTGCTGTCTTTTCTTTTGCGTAATGTGAAAAAAGAAGATCTTGTCAATGACCCTTATATAAGGTGGAAATATGGGATTTTGAATTGGGGTATTGCAATTTTGGGCTCTTATACCGCAGTTTCCATGTATCAAAAATACTTTTTATAAATGGCTCGTAACATTCTTGTGACATATCTATTATAATTACTTATTCATGACATATTAAGGAGAATATTGATGAAAAAACTTCTATTTCTTGTCGCCTCTATCTGTGCATTTTCTTATGTACAGCCCGTTTTTGCGGGCAACAAATCTGTGTTTGTAGAACCTGCCAGTATCGAGCATTATACTTTCGATAAAGCACACACGCAGATCTTGTTTTTTGTAGACCATCTTGGTTTTTCTAAATCTCAGGGCGAGTTTCTAGAATTTGATGGCTTCTTTAACTTTAATCTTGATCATCCCGAGGACTCTAATGTTGATATAATAATCAATGTTTCTGGCCTTGATATGGATAATGAGAAGTGGAATGTTCACATGAAAAGTGCGGATTTTTTCAATATTGAAAAATTTCCTATTATGACATTTAAGAGCACATCTATTAAAGTGACTGGCAAAAAAACGGCGAATATAACGGGTGACTTTACGCTTTTAGGGATGACGAAACCTGTGGTTTTGGCGGTAACGCATAATAAATCGGATAAACATGCCTTTAGTGGAAAATATGTTAGTGGTTTTTCTGCGACGACAACCATTAAACGTTCTGATTTTGGCATGAATTATGGACTTCCAATGATTGGTGATGATGTTGAAATTCGCCTCGAAGTCGAAGGTTTGCGCACTGAAGCGGAAGCCGCTAAGGAATAATGTTTAAGGTTAAGGGATAAACACATGGAACAAAGAGATTCATACCATGTGTTTTCCAAAATTATACATTGGGTGACAGCCCTGTTGATCTTGGGGCTGTTATTTCTTGGGTTTTATATGACGTCGCTGTCCTTTAGTGAGGATAAGTTAGCGCTTTATGGCTGGCATAAGTCGTTTGGCCTTCTGGTTTTGGCCTTAACCAGTGTACGTGTTTTATGGCATGTTACAAAACACAAGCCTAAGCCGTTAGAGACACATAAAAAATGGGAGCGTGTCATTGCGCGTTCGGCGCATATCTTTTTATATTTTGCGCTGTTTATCATGCCGTTATCAGGATGGATTATGTCATCTGCGGGTGACTTTGCCGTGAAGTTCTTTGGTTTGAATGTGCCGGATTTGGTACAAAAAAATGAGAGTTTGTTTCAAAATTCTAGGCAAGTACATGAAATTATCGCTTTTATTTTACTGTTAATTGTTGGCCTTCATATGGCCGGTGCGTTGAAACATCACTTTATTGATCGGGACATTATATTGCGCAGAATTACAACGGCTAACTTAGGGGGCGTTGGCGGTGTAGTGTTGAGTGTTTTTGTCTTTTCATTGTACGTATTTGGTGCTGTTTATGCGGTTAATCATTTGAAAATAAAGTATTTAAAATCCATCTCAGTGATTGACGAGGCTGTACGTGTATCTGATCATAGCGATGATATTTCTTTGATGTCTTCTGACCTACCTGAATGGCATATAGATACTGATAACAGTCTTATAGGTTTTGAGGTCACACAATATGGACAAGGATTTCAAGGACATTTTAAAATTTTGCGTGGGCAAATATTTTTTGATGAAATGCAAATGGCGCAAAATAAGGTGCGCATTGATATTGATATATTATCGATAAAGACCGGTAGTGATGACCGTGACGCGCAGGCTGTATCTGCAGAATGGTTCGACGTTGAGACATTTCCAAATGCTGTATTTGAGGCCAATATATTTGAAAAAATAAGTACGAATCACTTTTTGGCAAGAGGTAAACTTACTTTACGCGGCGTAACGATGCCGATTGACCTTCCTTTTGTATTAAATATTTTCCCGGATGCAAATGGGAAAAGCATTGCTAAAATGGTGGCCAATCTTAATTTAAATAGGCTGGATTTTGGTATAGGGCAAGGGAAATGGCAAAGTGTTGATGCCATTGGTGGTGTTATAAAGATTGATATTTCTCTGATTGCGCGTAATCAATAATATTGTTTTTCATAAATTTTAAGTCTATGACGTTGAATATTTCTTTTTCTGGGGTAGAGTGGCTATATGCGAATTTTATTTCATTTTTGGTTGCACCCTTTTTCTCGTAAAGTCAGAATGGCTTTGGTGGAGAAAAACCTGATGTTTGATCTTAAAATTGAAAAAACATGGGAACGGCGCACAGAATTCTTGGCGATGAATCCTGCGGGCGATTTACCTCTTCTCGTAGAGAAAGATGGTACAATATTATCGAATTCTCAGGTAATTTGTGAATATTTGGATGAGGTGTATCCAGAGATTAATCTGATTGGGCATGATCCTGTGCAGCGCGCGGAAATACGACGGTTGGTCAATTGGTTTGATCGAAAGTTTAATAAGGAAGTCACTGAGAATTTGGTTGACGAAAAATTTATGAAAACGATCCTCAACCTTGGGGAGCCACATGGTCCATCTGTGCGTGCGGGGCGAGCAAATATACATTATCATCTTGACTATATTGGGTTTCTGACAGAAAGACGTAAGTGGCTTGCTGGCGATGTTTTTTCACTTGCTGATATTACTGCTGCGGCGCATTTGTCCGCGATTGATTATATTGGTGATGTGCCGTGGGAACAGCATGCGGGTGCATTGCAATGGTATGAGAAAATAAAGAAACGTACAGGGTATGAGTTCTTGACTGAAGAGCGTGTGCCAGGCTTTGAGCCGGCGGTAAATTACATGCAAACAGCATGATAAAATAATAAATGAGAATATCAGGGGAATAGGGTATTGGCGGACACAGGAAAACATTTATTTTGTTTTGGTTATGGTTACAGTTGTGACTATATCGGGCATGAGCTGATGCAGCGGGGAGGGTGGCGTATATCTGGAACAACGCGTGATCCGGATAAGCGAAAAGCATTACGTGCGCGCGGGGTCAACGCGCATTTATTTGATTATGATGCGCCTTTGCCTGATCCGCTTTATATACTTCGTGATGTGACGCATCTTTTGATCTGTACGCCTCCTTCAGGTGAGGGGGATCCCAGTTTTAATCTACATGCGCAAGATATTTTGGATTTGCCAAACTTGGAGTGGGTCGGTTATTTGTCAACGACCAGCCCATATGGTGACCGTGGGGGGAAGTGGGTTGATGAGAAGTCAGAGGCACGTCCGATCACAAAACGTGGCTCCAGACGTTTAAATGTAGAGAGGCAGTGGCTCTCTTTGTTCGAGGCATACCAACTTCCTGTACATATATTTCGTTTGGCGGGGATTTATGGACCGGGACGCAGTGCACTTGATTCTGTGCGTTCAGGTATTGCGCGTCGGATTGATAAGCCCGGTCATGCGTTTAGCCGTATTCATGTTGAGGATCTTGTGCAGATTCTATTGGCATCTATGCAGACGCCTAGTGCTGGTGAACTTTATAATGTGTGCGATGATATGCCTGCTCCGAGTCATGAGGTGATTGAATATGCATGTCGTTTATTGGGGATTGAGCCACCGCCACTTTTGTCGTTTCATGAAGTTGACTTGGCACCTATAGCGATCAGTTTTTATGCGGATAATAAACGCGTGCGTAACGATAAGATGAAAGATTTACTTGATATAACGTTGAAATATGCAAATTATAAAGTTGGCTTGGAGGCTTGCCTAGAAGCAGAGAATTATGCTTCTTCTCTTTCAAAAAGAAGCATATAGGATTCTTTTATTTATTGTGTGGCGTCATAAGGTAGACGTACAGTTACGGTTGTTCCTACGTCAACGGTTGATTCGATATGGAGAGATCCATTATGAAGTTCGACCAATTTTTTTGTTATAGATAGCCCAAGGCCTGTCCCTTCATGTTCACGTGTATATTGTGAGGAGGCTTGTTCGAATGGTCGTAAGACGGAGGCGAGCTTATTTGGCGGAATTCCAGCACCAGTATCACAGATTTTTATAGAGATGTACGTGTCTTTTTTATAGCATTCAATCCATACTGAACCATGTGCAGGAGTGAATTTAACAGCGTTTGATAATAGGTTTAGAAAAATCTGGATTAAGGCGCGTTTATCTCCGATAATATCGATGTTACTATCTTCTGGTTCGGGTGTACGTAATGATATTTCTTGCTCTTGTGCCCGTCCTTTAATCATATGTATGGCGCGGTCTATAATATCTTTGATATTAATTTCTTCTAGATCAAGTGTATGTTTTCCAGCTTCGATTTTGGACATATCCAGAATGTCGCTGATTAGGTCTAACAGGTGTTTACCGCTATCTTTGATGCTGGTGGCGTACTCAATGTATTTTTCATTAAATATGGGGCCTAACATTTGAGATTCGATCATTTCAGAAAACCCAATGACGGCATTTAGGGGTGTACGTAATTCGTGGCTCATATTCGCAAGGAAGCGTGATTTGGCGGCGTAGGCTTGTTCCGATGCATCTTTGGCTTGTTTAAGCTCCTGTTCGTATAACATACGTTCTGTCATATCTTGCATAATGCCGTATAGGGCAATTACTTCGCCTGTCTGGTCTTTCTCGCAGCGACCTTCACACATGATAAAGCGTATATCTCCGCCTGGGCGTATGATACGAAAATCCATATCATAGTTTTTTTCCTCTATGATCGCACGCTGGAATACTTGCACGACGCGGCCTAGATCACGTTTATGAATCAGGTCTGTCAGGCCATTTATACATGGTTCATATTGGTTCTGGTCGACGCCGAATATACGGAATATTTCTTCTGACCATGAGATGTTGTCTTCACCGATCAACCAGTGCCAATGTCCCATGCGCCCGATTGCTTCGGCTTCTGATAATTGTTTCTGTCTTTTTTGTAAATTGCTTTGTTGTTGTTTTATATCTGTAATGTCGCGACCTAAAGAATAAATTTTCCCATGCGCACATTTTTGACGAAACTCGATCCAACGCTGTTGTTTTTTGCGTGTTAAAATGCGTAATTCAAAGTCGATGATTTGATTTGAGCTGTCTTTGTCGTTTGCATTATAGGCTAGGCTGAGCATTGTATTACGGATTGTAGCTCTATCTTCCTCATTGAATAAATTGATGAAGGATGCGCCTTTTAACTCGGTTGAGCTATAGCCGAAACTGTCTAGGAATACATCGTTCACGTTCATTATCCGACCCTGTTCATCGGTGATAACCATGATGTCATGGGTCATTAATGTAAATTCTGAGAAGTCGTTACTGGTTGGGTTTATGTCGACGATATTATCAGAGGCGGTCTCTATGCGGGCTGTAGAATTTTGTATCTTGGCAATTAAGAGGTCAAGATCATGATCGAGTTCAAGCGCATCGTCCACTGCGGAGGCAATAAGGTATCGTTGATTATCGGAGGTTGTTAACCAGTCAAAATAAAATCCGGTGATAATGGGATTGCCATTGATGTGTACGTCATGATCTCCTTTGGGCAATGTTGAAATATCATGTCTATCGTCGAGTAAGTTATCCGGGAATGTAAAGATGTCCAGTGCATGAGTTTGTTGTTCTTCACTGATATCACAAAGCTGATAAAATGAGCTGTTTGCATAAACAATGGTGCCATTTTCATTGATGGCGCAACGCGCGGCCTCTACCTGTGGGCGGGCAAAATGTGATATTTGTGGCTTCAAATCTATTTTGTTTCTTATGGACATAAGGAGAATCAATACGGTTGTACTGTAACCATGGTACGCGAAAACCAGTGATTCTGACAAGTACCTTTTTCATATTTCTATTTTTGGGTGTTGGTTTCAGCCAAAATGACGTATTTTTTCATCATCGTTATCATATTGTCTGGGTTTTGAAATATCGTTATAAAGTTTTGTTAGGGGACATCTGGTCACATATGTGCGAAATGATCTGTTAGACTTGTCGTGAGATGCGAGTGTAAATTATCAGCGGCGCCCTAATCTAAAGATGTGGCAAGAATTTCTAGATCTTCGTATGGATATATTCATGATTTTAAGAGGAGTTTTTTTAGCGAAGAAAGAAGGCTGTTTGATACTCAGATGGTTCGTCCCTTAGCAGACGTACAAGAAAACTTAATTACCTTTAAGTTCCCTGCTTTGGAAGAGGTTATTCCAAAGATGTAAGTACACCGCATACTATAGTAGTATATTTTGAAATAAATAAATATTTAATAAATTGTATTATATCATGAGAATTCCTTGCAGATTTCCAAAAATGTTTAAAAATTAATAAATTCTTCCAAAGACTTAGACTGAGCATATTATGGGTTCTAAATTTTGTTAATGATAAGGAAATGTGTTATTGAAAAGTGATCTTAAATGAGTATTTTTACGTTATGGACGTTGATTAGCCTTATTCTTGTTTTTTTCATGCAAGCGGGGTTTTGCTGTTTGGAGGCTGGAGTTGTACGCAGCAAAAACAGCACTAATGTTGCTGTAAAAAATATGACTGATTTTGTCATATCATTTACAATTTTTTGGCTTTTTGGATATGCGTTGATGTTTGGGCAAAGTCAGGGTGGATGGATAGGAACTACCTTGTTTGCCCCTGGCGGCGCGAGTTTTGTGGCTCAAGATACTGCCATCTCCTTTCTATTTCAAGCTGTATTCTGCTCTACCGCGGTAACAATTTTTTCCGGCGCGGTTGCTGAGCGCACAGCTTTTAAAGGATTTGTCTTTCTGGCGTTTTTCGTTTCTATATTAGTTTACCCATTGGTTGGTCACTGGATATGGAATGAAAATGGATGGTTAAGGGGGATCGGAGTATATGATTTTGCCGGTACAATCGTGGTGCACGGTGTTGGTGGCTGGGTTGCCTTGGCAGCCGTCATGGTTATTGGTCCGCGGTTGGGTCGTTTTTCTGAAACTGGAGACGTCGTTGAAGTGCCTCCTTTCTCACTTGCACTTTCCACCCTAGGCGTACTTATTTTGTGCTTAGGGTGGATTGGGTTTAATGGTGGTAGTGTTRCTGAAGTRGAGGATGTTGGRTACGTMGTTTTAAACACACTAATTAGTGGAACTTTTGGTGCTATGGGYGTCTTGTTAGTGGCCMTRTGGAAAAGTAAAGTGGTTAATGTCAGYATACTGTCTAAYGGKCTCCTTGCMGGTTTGGTTKCAATCACTGGGTGTGCRGATATTGTCGTGGGCTGGCAGGCTGCCTTAATCGGCTTTATTGGTGCTGGTGTTATGTATTTGAGTAGTCRGATCCTCTTAAAATTACGAATAGATGATGCYATTGAYGCCATCCCRGTACATCTTGGTGCAGGCATATGGGGCACGYTGGCCGTTGCCATTTTTGGTAAGATGGAGGCATTAAACGTCGATAGYCGGATTGAAATGCTCGGCATTCARTCATTGGCAATTGTTGTTTCCGGCATTTGGGCATTTGGYCTCACTTAYTTATTTGCCAAAGYTMTTTYAAAATTTGTGACCCTCCGTGTTTCTGAGAAAGATGAACTCTTGGGATTGAATATATCCGAGCATGGTCARGTTGATCCTCTACGCGATCTTATAGAGACAATGCAGYACCAAGCCAAAACTGGTGATGTTGGKRTGCGCGTAARTTCAGARCCTTATACTGAGTCTCAAGARGTTGCCCATTATTATAATAAGACTCTTGATACCATTCAGAATATGACTGTTAATTTAGAACAAGCCGTACAGGATAGGACAGAAGATCTAGAGAAAGAAACAAGAAAGGCTCTTTACGCAACACAAGCAAAAAGTATGTTTCTTGCAAACATGTCGCATGAGCTAAGAACCCCACTAAATAGTATCATCGGTATGACTGGATTGGTTATGGATACGAAGATGGAGGATGAACAAAAAGAAATGGTGGGTGCCGTGCATCAAGCATCGGAAACTTTTCTTGAAATCGTGAATGATGTTCTCGATTTTTCCAAAATTGAGTCCGGCGCGCTGGAGTTGGAGCATATCGGCTTTGATTTCTTAGAAGTGTTAAATCGCGTTCTATACACATTAACACCGCTGGCCAGTGAAAAAGGAAATGTGTTGAACAGCGATATAGAAAATATAGAAGCGCTTTACTTAATTGGTGATCCTATTCGTTTTGGTGGTATTCTCACCAACTTGATTGGTAATGCCATTAAATATACATCTGATGGCATCATTACTGTTGATATAAAAGTAAATGAAATAGACGACAGTCAAGTCATGCTTTATTGTGCCGTCACTGATACAGGTATTGGCATTCCTAAAGATAGGCAGTCCGCTATTTTTGAAAAATTTTCACAAGCAGAATCATCCACCACACGAAAATATGGGGGTACGGGTTTAGGTCTATCCATTACCAAGCGTCTTGTTCGCATGATGGATGGAACAATTGGCCTTACCAGCGTAGAAGGTGAAGGTTCGACATTTTGGTTCAAAATCCCTTTTAAAACGACTGACGTACTTAACGATGATGTGGAAGATAACGATGATGATTTATCAAATAATGAACAGGATTTTGATTCCTTAATTTCATATCAAAATATACGAATTTTGATTGCCGAAGATCATGAGCTAAATACGCTATATTTAAAAAAGTTAATGACTAAATGGTTGCTGAATAATGTGACGTTTGTAACAACGGGCGCGGCTGCTTTTGCTGCTGCAAAAACTGAGGGTTTTGATTTAATTCTTATGGATTGTCATATGCCTGACATGAATGGGTATGATGCAACAAAAGCAATACGCGCCCATGATAACGAAGATATAAAGCATATTCCCATTATTGCCTTAACTGCTGACGTCATCAAGGGCACAGAAAAAAGATGTTTGGATGCAGGAATGAATGCTTACGTCACAAAACCGATTAATCAGAAAAAACTTAAAAAACTTTTTAAAAAATGGATTGATTTTGCGCAGGAGAGTAAAGAGGAACTCACGCATAAAAAAAATGCATTTGATGCACCTGTTGATACATTGATGATTAAGAATTATGCAGACACACCAGAGGAAGAGCAGCAGTTTATTGGTATATTTTTAGCAGAAACAGAACAAAGTATTTCTATTTTAAATGGAAATTGCACTGATGGTGGAAATGAAATATGGAAGGAAGCAGCTCATAAAATAAAAGGTGGAGCCGGAACGCTTGGTGCTATAATACTGCAAACACTTTGTGAAAAAGCACTAACGATGGAACAGGATACAAAGAAAGAAAAAACGGCAATAGTTGAAGAGATTGAAAGAGAATATAAGAGTCTCAAAGAATATCTATCTAACCTTAAATATTCAGAATCATAGAAAAATGTATTCTAGTTTGCAGGAGCCTAATATTTGATAAAACAGATAGTAGACAAGCTTGTGCTTATCTGCATTAAACTTTTTTGAAAACTTAAACTTTGCGATAATATCAAGTGATGTGATAGATTACTGAGATCAATATTATTATAGGGTGACTATGGGAACAATAGAATTCAATAATTTATCACAGACTGTGAATGATATGAGTGAACGTATACGTCTTAATATAGGTGATATGGCTTCTGCTGATTGTCTCGATAATGATCACCGAGTCGGTATTGATTTTAATGCTATAAATAAAGGTCTGGAAAATGGGAAGACTTTATCAGACATTATAGATGGAAGGCGCATTACTCTTCCATTAGGCGAATATGAACAAAATGACGTGTTTATGGAAATCAGCAAAAAGCTTAGTCCTGAAGACATGCAGTTATTTCAAACACGGATAGACGGAGAGATCGAACGGATTAATTTCTTTGACTCTAAATGCGCTTTTGGTAATGAGTTTTAATTTTTCATTACAGAATTTATATTATCAATTATTATTTTGATATTCTGGCATCCGATCCGATCTTTGGAGTTCTTTAGCATGATTAGGTTAGTATTTGACGGCACACCCATACGGTGCGGTGCGTGGAATTTGTACAACACGCCCAGTCGATAGATCGTCCAACGCAGCTAGAACAAGGTTTGTTGCACCTTTGATGGAGGCAGGATTTGGGCTAGGGCGGCCATCCATGGCACCAGCATAGGCGAGCTTACCTTCTGCGGAAATAATGAACATATGTGGCGTTGTTTTAGCAGCATATAATCTTCCAATTTCACCGGATGGATCAAGAATACGTGTCGTTGCATGTGCATTGGCTTGTTTTTCTATCTCGATGGCTTCTTCCGGTGATACGTGCCCTAGGTTACCTTCGGCAGAAGAAACAATTGAAACCCAAATAACGCCATTATCTGTTGCGATTTTTTGAGTGTTTTGCATGTTGTTTGTAACATAATGTTTTTTTACGAATGGACAAAGGTGGTTTGTCCATTCCAGTACGATGATTTTCCCTTTATGGTCTTCAAGGGAGAAGGTATTGCCGTGGATATCTGTTGCCGTGAAGGTGGGCGCAATTTTTCCAATCTCGACAGAGGCGTGTACTGGTAGACTAGCCCAGCCAAGTACAAGTGGTATGAATGCAAAGGCGAGCGTTAAATACGAAATTTTCTTAAACATAATATTATCCTTTCAAAGGTATACCCTAAGTGTAAATTATAGATGATTTATTTCATCTTCCTATTGTTTTTTGCAAAGTTTTTGTGGTTATGATTTGTGGCAATAATTTTGCTTCTGGCCTTTTTCCGCTATGTGCATCACGTTTGGCGTAAAAAACATAAATGGGCACGCCATTACGGCCGAAGGCTTGCAAATATTGCGTAATTGTATCGTCATGGCTTGTCCAGTCGCCGATTAAGTACTGTACGTTGTTTTCTTTGAATAATGTTTTCGTTGCGTCAGTATTGATTGCGATGGCATGGTTGACTTTGCATGTAATGCACCATGCGGCGGTCATTTCAACAAATATTGGATCATCTCCTTCAAGAAGTATTGAAAGTTTTTCTGGAGAGAATGGCATGCCGAAGCTGTATGATTTTTGTGCTGATGCGTTACTGTCGGAGGTGTTTTTGATGTAAGATAGGCTGAAGATCGGGAGGAACATAAATAACACAAAAAGTATGCTTGTTAACCGTCGTGCAATGCCTTTGCTTTTTAAGTGAGAGAGCCATACACAAAATGCGATGGCTAGCATACCCAGTAAGACGAGTAAAACACCGTAGGAGCCAGATTGTTGGCTTAAAACCCAAATAAGCCATATAGAGGACGCAAAGATTGGGAAGGAGAGGAATTGCTTGAATACATTCATCCATGCACCGGGCTTTGGTAGTATACGGCGAAATTGCGGGACGTATGATAAAACAAGATAGGGCAGTGCGAGGCCAAATCCTAAGGCACCAAAAACACTCATACTGACAATGGCAGGCTGTGTTAGGGCATAGCCCATGGCCGCTCCCATGAATGGTGCAGTACATGGTGTCGCCACAATTGTTGCAAGTGTACCTGTGAAGAAAGAGCTGCTTAAGGATTGACCTTGGGTTAGTTTATTGCCGATATTGCCAAAGTTTGATTTGAATTCAAAAAATCCGATTAGATTTAGGCCAATGATGAACAATAAATAGGCAAGTACGGCGACAATCATTGGATTTTGAAGCTGAAAGCCCCATCCAACCACTGTACCTGCTTCTTTTAGGACTAATAATATTCCGCCAATGACTAGAAAGCTTAAGACAACGCCGAGTGTGTACGCGATACCGTGTGTACGTGCCTCTTTGTTTTCTTTGTCATTCATTTTGACAAGGCTTAGTGCTTTCATGGATAGGATAGGAAATACGCAGGGCATTAAGTTTAAAATCAATCCTCCAAATAGAGCGAGGTAGAGTGCACTAAACCATGTAATTTTTTTGACCTGTACGTTTTTAACGGGCTCTATGATTTCAATATTATTTTTGTTAATTGTAACGACGGGTGCTGTCGCAGATTCTTCAGGCAGAGCGGTAATGGCGAAGCCTTTATTATTGCCTTGCTCTCCTTTTATGACGAGTAGTCCATTGAGCTCTTTAATATCAGTGAATGCCTGATCACCACGTTCATGCAGTATGGTTATTTTTCCATCGTCTATCTGTACGTTTGGCATTGCGACATGATTGATAATGCCCCAATCGATTGGGAAGAACTCTAAGTTTTCAGTTGTGGCTTCATTGAGAAGCGTACGGTCTTCTGGTACTAAGGATAGGCGGAGTGTTTTATCTGCTTCCGAATATAAAAATGCGCCATTTATGGGTTTTGCGATTTTGGTGTAAGATTCTTGAATATAGGCACTGTTATCTGTATCCAGATCCTCAGGGGCATTTAAGTCAATTGAAATCGTGCTTTGTTCGGGGATACAAATTTCATTACACACTAATAAATTGATCGTAGCGGTTAGTGTAATTTTCCCCTCTGGTAATATATCTGGTGTCTTGAGGGTTTGTAAGAGGACCGCTTGATTATAATAACCGTAATTTACCAGTATATCATATGATATTTTGTCAGGTGTCGGCCACTTTATCTCTCCGATTTCAAAGCCTTCTGGTGCGTCCCATTCTATTCTGACCGGCAGCCCAGAATCTCCAGGATTTTGCCAGTAGACATGCCAATGTGGCGCAAGTTTTATATCAATGGCAAGTGTGATTTGATCGGCAGGGCGTATTGCTGTACGTTCGGCRATAATGCGTACTTGTGTGTATTGTTCCAATTCTTCGTCGGCATATGTAGGGGTAACGAACGGTGTGGTAACACTCAATAGGAAAATAAAGAAATATAGGATATTTTTATTCAACACAGGCTCCTGATTAATKTCTGGCGAATCACTATCACCGTATTTATATCTTAAAGATAACATCTTATGCATTCTTATTCGCTAGTTCTTGCTTTTCGTTACAGAATTGCACAGAATTACCGAGTTATTTTTTAYTCAGAAAGCTTATRATATGTGCACGCCTCTTTGGTCTCCTACAGAACAGCAGATAAACGCGACTATTTTACATGATTTTATGGCGTTGGTTCATAARCGTACAGGSAAAAARTTMAAKRATTATAAYGCGTTGTGGMAATGGTCTGTACAGGATAARGAAATATTYTGGGATCTTGTGTGGGATTTCTGCGGTGTYRTTGGTGAKAAGGGCACACGYATTTTRGATGAYAAYGGTGGCCAAATGTTTGGTTCGACCTTTTTTCCTGATGCGAAAATTAATTATGCTGAGAACTTATTAAAAAAGCRCGATGATGGTTGCGCGATGATTTTCCGTGATGAAAAGGGCGTGGAGGATCAGGTKACGCGYRGGCAGCTCTATGAYAAAGTATCGCAGTGGCAACAGGCAATGARGGCGTGTGGYGTTGGTGTGGGCGATCGGGTCGCTGGGTATATGCCMAATATGATYGAGACTATTATTGCGGCCTTGGCGGCCTCCTCTTTGGGGGCKATATGGTCATCTGCCTCCCCTGATTTTGGTGTGCAGGGTGTTGTWGATCGTTTTGGGCAGATTAAACCCAAGTTATTGATCACGGTGGATGGTTATTTTTACAATGGTAAGATTATTGATGTTTTGGGTAAGGTGAAAGATATCCAGCCACAGTTGGATGGGTTGGTTCATACGATTGTGGTGCCGTTTGCGGGCTCTGATATAGGACTTGATACATTACCGGATACGCAAAGGGCTGCTGATTTTATTGCGAAATACACTCCGACAGATATAGAGTTTACGCGCGTTGCGTTTAATCACCCGCTGTTTATTATGTTCTCATCGGGAACGACAGGCGCGCCGAAATGTATTGTTCATGGGCATGGCGGAACATTGCTGCAGCATTTGAAAGAGCATCAATTACAAAGTGATATTAGGCCTGATGATAAAGTGTTCTATTTTACCACGTGTGGGTGGATGATGTGGAACTGGTTGATGTCTGTGCTGGCGTCTAATGCTACATTGTTGCTATTTGATGGATCGCCGTTTTACCCAGATGGGCATGTGTTGTGGGATTATACATCAAAGCATGGTTGTTCTTTGTTCGGGACATCGGCAAAATATATAGAGGCCATGAAAATTAATAATTTAGCGCCCAAAGATACGCATGATTTATCCAATCTGCGGGCTATGGCCTCTACTGGCTCCCCTTTGGTGCCGAGCAGCTTTGACTACGTGTATGAAAACATTAAATCCGATTTGCATTTGGCATCGATTTCCGGCGGAACGGATATTGTTTCTTGTTTTATGCTGGGTAATCCAGTGTCACCTGTCTATAAGGGCGACATTCAATGTGCCGGATTGGGGATGGCTCTGGATGTGTTTGATGATGATGGGAAGATTGTGCGCGGTGGCTCTGGTGAGCTTGTCTGCACGCAGCCTTTTCCCTCCATGCCAGTATCTTTTTGGAATGATGAAGATGGCGCGCGTTATCGGAGCGCTTATTTTGATCGTTTTGATAATATTTGGTGTCATGGTGACTGGGTTGAAAAAACCAAGATGAATGGATTCATTATTCATGGTCGTAGTGATGCAACGCTTAATCCTGGGGGTGTACGTATTGGTACCTCGGAAATTTATGGCGAAGTTGAAAAAATTCCTGAGATATTGGATTGTGTTGCAATCGGGCAGGATTGGAACGAAGATGTGCGCATTATTTTATTTGTAATTTTAAATGATGGATGCGCGCTGGATGATGATTTGATTAAAGTGATAAAAGGTCAGATCAGAAAGGGGGCTTCACCACGTCATGTGCCCGCGAAAATTATTGCAGTCATTGATATTCCACGTACAAAGAGTGGTAAAATCACCGAAATTTCTGTACGTGATGTTGTTATGGGGCGTGTGGTGAAAAATGTAGAGGCACTTGCAAATCCAGAAAGCCTCGCGCTTTACAAAGATCTGGAAGCGTTAAGTGAAGATTAAGTAATTGATGACTAGAGTACGTGTTGAAAATAAGAGAGTATTATGATGAAAGATCAAGATAAATCCGAAAAAATTCAAAAAGAAGAGCCTAAATTTAGGCCAGTTTTACATGCGTTAACGGCCAACCCTGGCGCGGAAATGATGCGTTATGCAGATGGTAAAAAGGATATTATTACATTAGGGCAAGGAGAGGGTGATGCCCCGACACCTGACTTTATTTGTGATGCGGTTGCTCAGGCCTTAAAGGATGGACAGACTTTTTATGGGCCGATTTTAGGCTCTAATGAGTTACGTACGTGCTTGTCTGATTACTATCAGCGTATTTATAATCTTGATATCCCGTCTGATCGTGTATTTGTGACATCGTCAGGCTCTACGGCGATGCATTTATCTTTGGCAGCGTTGGTTGACAAGGGGGATGAGGTTGTCGCGGTTACACCGATTTGGAAAAATTTATTGGGGGCGGTTGAATTAACGCAGGCTAGTACGAAGCAAGTGTCACTGGATTATATTGATGATAAATGGCAGTTGGATCTGGATAAGTTATTTGGCGCAATTACCGAGGCAACAAAGGTGATCTTGATCGTTACCCCGTCAAATCCTACAGGTTGGACAGCGCGTCTGGATGAGTTGCGTGCAATACTTGATTTTGCCCGTGAGCGCGGCATTTGGGTGTTGTCTGATGAGGTGTATGGTCGTCTGGTTTATGAAGGTGTACGTGCACCAAGCTTTCTTGATGTTGCGCGTGAAGATGATTTACTGTTGGTTGTTAATAGCTTTTCGAAAAGCTGGGCGATGACGGGTTGGCGTTTGGGATGGATTGTTGGTCCGCGCGTCGCAGAGGATAAAATCCGTGATGTTGCATTGTATAATAAGCTCTGCCCGCCGACATTCACACAGTTTGGCGCGATGGCGGCATTAGAGCATGGTGAAAAGTTTCTGAAAAGTCAGCTCAGTTTATGGCACTCTAATCGTGATTTGGTGGTGAAGCGTTTTAAGGCAATGGGTAACGTACATATGTCTTATCCAGAATCGACGTTCTATGCGTTTTTTAAGGTTGATGGTGAAGATGATTGTATTGTGTTGACCAAGCGTTTGATTGATGAAGCAGGTGTACTTCTTTCCCCTGGTTCGGCGTTTGGAAAAGAGGCGAAGGGTTATATTCGTCTGTGCTTTGCGGTATCTGAAGCGCGCCTTAGTGAGGCATTAGACCGTATTGAACGTGTGATTTGTAAATAGGGGTTACGGCGTATGCGTGGTTATTTTGGTATTGGAGTTGAGGGTATTACAAAGGAACAAAATGTCGGAACGATTGCGCGTTCTGCGCACTCCTTTGGCGCGAGCTTTTTCTTTGCTATTAATCCGTACGTGGATATTAAGGAAATGCGTAGTAGTGATACATCCGACGCGTTTGACCATATGCCGTATTATCAAT
Source organism: Zetaproteobacteria bacterium (assembly GCA_002747015.1). The sequence continues at coordinate 124,773 of NVXI01000007.1, read as the reverse complement.
ACGCCTCGCCTGAGGAACTGGACTTGCCGATGAAATGTACGTTGGTAGGGGTTGAGTTTGTAGATGAATCCATTGATCTTCCAAGTTTTCGCCATCCAATACGCGCGGCATATATTTTGGGGCCGGAGATGGGTAATCTCTCACCGCAAATCGTGGATAGATGTCATCATGTGGTTAAAATACCAATGAAGTTTTGCGTGAATGTCGGTGTTGCGGGGGCGCTTATTATGTATGATCGTATGATCAGTATGGGGCGTTTCGCCGAACGTCCAGTGCGTCCCGGCGGTCCATTGGTTGAATATGCAAAACCCGCACACGTACAACGTCGCCGTATTCGTAATAAATCTAAAAATTAGTTTGCTTTTGTGCGCATCGTAACAAATTCCTCGGCACTGGTGGGGTGTATGCCTATTGTGCGATCAAAATCGGCCTTGGTTGCGCCAGCAATGATGGCTGTGGCGAAGCCTTGTACGATTTCGCCCGCGTCCGCGCCAACCATGTGCAGGCCAATGACTTTATCAGTTTTACTGTGTACGATGAGTTTCATAAATGTACGCTCTTCGTTATTGGCCAATATCATTTTCATGGCGCGGAATTCAGACTTATAGATATCGATTTCATCGGGATATTGCGCGTGTGCTTGTTCCTCTGTTAGGCCTACTTGTGAGACATTTGGGTTGGAAAATATTGCGCTTGGGATGTTCTCATACGAAATATAACGATTATTTTTAGCGTATAGTCGATCAACCAGTGCATGTCCTTCTGCTAGTGCGACAGGCGTTAGGGCAACACGATCTGTGACATCACCGACGGCATAAATGGACTCTATATTGGTTTGTTCGTTTTTATTAACGATGATTGCACTTTTTTTGTTCAATTTAATACCAAGGTTTTCCAGCCCTAAATTGTTCGTGTTTGGTGCACGCCCAGTGGCGAATAGAATTTGATCGGCATTGATTACTTGGCCGTCATCAAGGTGTACGCATACGCCATCGCTTGTTTTTTCGACGCGTAAAATATTGGTTTTTGGGTGGAAGTGAATGTTTTTTCTTGTCATTTCCTGATGTAGGAACGTGCGTACTTCGTTGTCAAAGCCTTCGTTTAGAATAATATCACGGCGGTATACAATATGTACGTTCGTGCCGAGTTGGTTAAATATACCGGCAAATTCCAATCCGATATAACCAACACCTGCGACGATTAGAGTTTTTGGCTTTTCTTCCAGATAAAATATGTCATCCGATGTGATGCCATACTCACGTGCGCCGTCAATGTCGGGTACAGATATTTTACCGCCAGTGGCAATCAGAATTCGCTCTGCTGATATATCGTGCTCGTTTACACGTACGGTGTGTGGGTCGATGATGGTGGCGGTGCCCCAATGTATTTGTACGCCTGAATTTTCAAGCATGCGCTCATAAATATTGTTGAGGCGTTCAATCTCGGCATTTTTGTTGCTGATAAATTTTGCCCAGTCGAGGGAGCGTTCGCCGATATTCCATCCATAACCAATGGCATCGCGCATACTGCTTTCATAACCAGCAACATAGGTCATAAGCTTTTTAGGGACACAGCCAACATTGACGCATGTTCCGCCATAGAATTGATTCTCTGCCATTGCGACTTTTACGCCATGGCCGGCGGCTATGCGCGCGGCACGTACACCGCCAGAGCCTGCGCCAATTACAAATAAATCTACATCGTACATCATTATTCCTCTATTTATCTGGAACATTCTTCTTCACTTATGCCTTGTCCAGATACAGATATGAGTGATTAAAATCTTGAAACCTAAGCGGCGGTCCAGCCACCATCAACACGTAAATCTATACCAGTTATATTTTCTGCGCTATCAGAGCATAGAAATAAGGCAATGCCCGATATTTGTTCAACGGTGACGAATTTTTTTGTCCATTGCGCGGTCAGGAGTACATCGCGGATGACCTCTTCTTCGCTTATCCCTCTTGCTTTTGCAGTGTCGGCGATTTGATTTTCTACCAAAGGGGTGCGGACATAGCCTGGGCAAATCGCATTACATGTAATGTTGTCTTGCGCGACTTCCAGTGCAATTGTTTTAGTGAGCCCTAATAGACCGTGTTTAGCGGCGACATAGGCGCTTTTATACGGGGAGGCGACTAGTCCGTGTGCAGAGCACATATTGATTATACGCCCCCATCCGGTCTTTTTCATGTTACCGAGCACCGCACGTGTTGTATGAAAGGCGGAGGATAGGTTTATTGCCATAATTGCGTCCCATTTCTCAGGTGGGAATTCTTCTATGGGGGCGACGTGTTGAATGCCTGCATTGTTGATGAGTATATTAATTGCGCCGAATTCTTGTTCTGCATCTTGAACCATTGCAGTGATTTCGGCGGGCTTTGTCATGTCTGCATCGCTGTAAATGGCTTTTATATCCTTTGTTTCAAGGGCTTTTCGTATGTTTTCTATTTCTTGAGGATCGCCAAACCCGTTTAGGATAATGTTGATCCCCTGTTGTGCGAACCCTTGCGCGATGGCAAGCCCTATCCCACTTGTTGATCCAGTGATGAGTGCGGTTTTTCCTTTTAAGGTCATTGTTTTTCCTTCTCCAACAATATGAATATTATATAGTAAATGCCTTAAATGAAAACAGTGATAATTGAATTATTGACGGAAACGGACTAGACCCATTGTTGTTTTCCTTTTAAGGTACAGTGTGTGTAATTTAAATTTAAGCGGTGTGTTTTCCTATGTCCCAAAAGAAAAAAGAATTTGATTTTCTTGTGCAGCAAGCACGGAAATCCCTTCCGGCTAAGTCCCCTGACGGTTTGGTTAAGATGCTTGAGATTCTATGTCAGAAAATTAACGAAGAGGATCTTGAGTTTTTTGATTCTCAAATTTTGTCTGAAATGGCGGTGTCGCATTGGGAAATGGCAAAGGAGCGTGGCAAGGGTGAGCCTAAGTTACGGATTTATTCCTCGATTGTCGAAGGGCGTGAATATCGTAAAACAATTATTGACATTGTGAGTGATGATCTTGCTTTTTTGGTTGATTCGATCGCTGCGGAGATTAACAGGCATAATATTCTAATTGGCATACTGATCCATCCAAACGTTTATTCTTCCTATGATCAAAAGGGTGATTTAAAAGAAATTACGCCTGATGCGATCAGTGATGATTGCCATCGTCAAGCACATATTCACGTTCAAATTAATGAGACATTGTCTGAACAGGCGACAAAAAAATTGCAGGATGGGTTATATGCGACTTTAAATGACGTGTTTTATGCGAATTCTGATTGGCGGCCGATGTTAGAAAAATTAAAAAAGGCGTCTTCTGATTTAAATGGTGCCAGAACGCATCGTCCAGCGGCAGAAATACAGGAATATTGTGCGTTTCTTGATTATCTCTATGATAACAATTTTACCTTGTTAGGGTATCGGGAGTATAAATTTATAGACGGTAAAAACGGAGTGTATAGTCGGACGGTTCGTGGCTCCAGTCTTGGCTTGCTTCATAATGATGTTAGTCCAGCTTATATTACCGAAACAGAAGAGGGTTTGCCACGTAATTTACAGGAACTCCGTCGCAAGTTGCCGCCGGTTTCTGTGTCCAAGACAAATCGTCTGGCAACGGTGCACAGACGAGTGCCAATGGATTGTATTGCTGTTAAAGTTTACAATGAGAATGGTGATATTGTAGGGGAAAAATTATTTCTCGGACTTTTGACGTCGGTTACGTATTCACGAAGTGTGAGTGATGTACCGTATTTATGTGCCAAGGTTGAAGATACAATTGATATTTCCGGTTATATTGAAGGTACGCATGATTGTAAGGCTTTGCGCCATATTTTAGAGAAGTACCCACGTGATGAATTGTTTCAGATGGAACCTAAAGAATTATTGAAGGTTTGTCGGAATATTATCCGTTTGCAAGAAAGGCAACGTATTGCTCTGTTTATGCGGATGGACCCATTCGGACGTTATATCTCTTGTCTGGTTTATATTCCGCGGGATCGTTTTGGTACGGCAATACGACAGGATATCCAAGCTATATTGGAAGAAGAAACGCATGGTCGTTGTTCTAATTTTTATACGACCCTGGATGACTCGGTTTTTGCGCGCGTTATGTTTGTAATTAATGTTAGTCAGAAAGATCCCCCTAAAATAGCGCCGAAACGTATTGAGCAAAGATTGCGTGATTGCGGTCAGACATGGGCAGAGCGTTTGTCTCAAGCATTGGGTGATGCATATGAAGATTATTCTAAAATCACGGATCTTACTTTTCGTTATGCCGATGCTTTCCCGGTATCTTACACATCAACATATAAGGCAAAGCGCGCGGTATTTGATATTGAAAAGATAGAGGCTGTTTTAGAAAGCGGTTCTGTAGGGCTTGATTTGTATCGTCCAAACAATATTGATTTGAACAAAATCCGTTTGAAAATGTTTCAGGTAGGATCGCCGGTTATCTTATCTGATGTTTTGCCAATATTGGAGGATATGGGCTTACGTGTTATTGCTGAATTGCCGTATGAAGTGACGCCTTCGGGAGCGGATAAATCAGTTTGGATTCATGACTTTTTGCTGGAAACGCCAGAAATCGAAGGCTTTATTGTTGTTCAGGATGTGAAAGAGAATTTTGAACGTGCTTTTATTAAAGTTTGGGACAAGCAGACGGATAATGATGGTTTAAATCGTCTTGTATTGAATGCGGGTTCAAATTGGCATGAAATTATAATTTTGCGTGCTTATGTGCGCTATATTAAGCAGTTACGCTTTCCATTTAGCCGGACATATATTGAGAATGTACTGACAACGAATCCGACGATCAGTCGTCTTTTGATTGATATGTTTAAAGCATATCATGATCCTAAAAACAGGGATGAATCCGAGGCATTGGTTGATGCGTGTAAAGACCAAATTACGCGTGAGTTGGACCAAGTGGAATCGAGTGATTCTGATCGTATTTTGCGCACGCTGGTAGAGCTAATACATGCCACGATTAGAACGAATTATTTTCAGAAGCAAGAGGATGGTAGCCGTAAGCCGTGTTTGTCGCTGAAATTCGATTGTAGCCAAATATCCGATATGCCTTTGCCGAAGCCATTCAGGGAGGTTTTTGTTTTCTCTTCACGTGTAGAAGCGCTGCACCTACGCGGAGATAAAATTGCGCGTGGAGGCCTGCGTTGGTCAGATCGTCATGAGGACTATCGCACAGAAGTTCTGGGTCTTATGAAGGCGCAAATGGTGAAAAATTCGGTTATTGTTCCGGTGGGGTCAAAGGGCGGTTTTATTGTGAAGACGCCAACCAATGGTCGTGCTGAATTTATGGCAGAGGGTATTGAGTGTTATAAAATATTTATTCGCGGTCTGTTGGATATTACTGATAATCAATCAGGTAAGAAAATTATCCCGCCAAAGGATATGGTTCGCCGTGATGGGGATGACCCATATTTGGTTGTTGCGGCAGATAAAGGTACAGCAACATTTTCTGATATTGCCAACGGCTTGTCCCAAGAATATGGGTTTTGGCTTGATGATGCTTTTGCTTCTGGCGGTTCTGCGGGCTACGATCATAAGAAAATGGGCATTACTGCGCGCGGTGCGTGGGAATCAGTCAAATATCATTTTCGTTTGTTTAACCATAATATACAAGAAAAACCATTTGATGTTGTTGGTGTTGGTGATATGGGCGGGGATGTTTTTGGTAATGGCATGCTGCTGTCTGAACATATCCATTTGATCGGTGCTTTTAATCATCTTCATATTTTCTGTGACCCTGATCCTGATCCTGTTACATCATTCGCAGAACGAAGACGTTTGTTTGAATCTGTTGGTGGCTGGGATCAGTACAATACAAAGTTATTATCCAAGGGAGGTTGTATCTTTAAGCGTAGCAGTAAGATGTTGAAGCTAACGCCGGAAATTAAAAAGCGTTTTGATCTTGAAGATACGAATGTGACACCGGACTGCCTTATTCGGGCAATGCTTAAATCGCGTACTGATTTGTTATGGTTTGGCGGTATTGGAACATATATCAAGGCAACAAAGGAAACGGACGCGGATGTCGGTGATAAGGCCAGTGATTCTCTTCGTGTCGATGCAAGTGAGGTACGTGCCAAGGTTATTGGTGAGGGTGCAAACCTTGGTATTACACAATTGGCGCGTATAGAGATGTCAGAGCGCGGAGTTAGTATTAATACTGACTTTTTGGATAATTCTGCTGGTGTGGATTCATCTGATCACGAGGTTAACATTAAAATTCTGATGCGTGATGTGATGGAGCAAAAAGATCACGGAATGGATCTTGCCGCGCGTAATAAGTTGTTGGAGAAAATGACAAGTGAAATTGCATCCCATGTTTTGCGTCATAATTATCAGCAAGCACAGGCGATTTCTTTGATGGAAATGCAAGCACCCGAAAACATACAGCTTCACGATGAATTTATTCGTGATATGGAGCGTGAGGAAGGTTTGAGCCGTGAAATTGAAGGATTACCGGATCAGAGTATTATCACAGAGCGTTTGCGTCTGGGTAAGGGGTTAACCCGTCCGGAGCTGTGTATTATTTTTGCTTATGCGAAGATTAACCTTACGCAAGATTTGTTGAATTCAGATATTCCTGATAGTCCTGAAATGAATTATTGGATTATGGATTACTTTCCTGAAATTTTGGGTAAGAAATATGAGAAGGAAATTTTGCGTCATCGATTGAAGCGAGAAATTATTGCCACGATGATGGCGAACTCATTGATTAATCGTATGGGTCCGACTTTCTTAAAATCCCGCATGAATAAGACGGGGGCGACGGTTGATGATATTGCTCGTGCATATATTGTTGTGCGTGACGCGTTTGGTTTACGCCGTTTGTGGGATAGTATTGAGGCATTGGATGGGACTGTTCCCGCGCAGGTGCAATTGAAGGCAATGCGTGAAATTGGAAGTCTTTCGGAGTATGGCATTACGTGGTTCCTTACACGTTTGGGACGTGATCTTGATATTGATAAGGATGCGAAAGAATTTGGTGCGGGTGTTAAGACACTTTCTCAAAATCTGGATCAGCTTGTTACTGAAAATCTTCTGGTTGCGATTGGTCAACGCGAAGATGCGGCGATGCGCGATGGCTTGCCTAAGGATATTGCTCGTCAAATTTCTTTGATGCCTATTTTGTTTTCCGCGTGTGATATTATTCGCATTGCATTGGAACAAAAAGTGGACTTAAAGAGTACTGCGCGCGTGTATTTTCAAGTTGGAGAGCGTTTCCATCTTGATTGGCTCCGTCAAAAAGCGCGTTTCTTACCGCAGGGAGATCATTGGAAGAGTGAGGCAGCAAAAGGTCTGATGGGTCAGCTTTATGGTTGTCAGGCGGGCTTGACGGTTCGTATTTTGCGTGATGTTGATAAGAAGCCAAAGGGGAAATCTCTTGTTGATGTGTGGCTTGAAAAACATGCGCATCATGTGGCGCAATTGGATCCATTATTTGCTGATTTGCATCGTGTAGGCACGATTGATTTGGTTATGTTGACCGTGGTGGAGCAGCGTTTGCGCGGCCTGTATGGTGGTTGATTAAAGGCTAAGTATGAACAGTATAAGCAGGCCTGTGATTTGATTCGATTTGAAAATTGTCAATGAGCTAGCCTGAATGCTTGGCTTCCACATCCATATTTGCCATGCGAAGTGGAACATGGGGATCAGTATTATACTTGATGTGATAGACGCGCCATTTGTGATGATTTGCGCACTGCATATTGATACGACGCTGAAGGCATAAAACATACCAACCCATTTTTTGCTGTTTTCACCAAATTTCAGGGCGGTTGATTTGATACCTGCCATGAGGTCGTCTTCTTTGTCTTGGTGTGCGTATATTGTGTCATAGCCAAGTGTCCAGAATATGCCTCCGAGATAGAGCAGGGCCGAGGATAGGGTGATTTGTCCTGTCAGTGCGCTATACCCCATGAGTGCGCCAAAGTTGAAAGTGAGGCCAAGGAAGGCTTGGGGCCACCATGTGAAGCGTTTCATGAGGGGGTATGACATGATGAGAGGGAGGGTGATAACCCCCAAAATTATGGTGATGGTATTGAACTGTAGAAGAATGATAAGGCCAATTAGCAACAAAGTAGCTAAGAATACAACCCCTTTTTTGATGGAAATTGTACCATTTGCTAAAGGGCGGTCTTTGGTGCGCTCGACCATTTTATCCAAATCGCGATCCCACAGATCATTAATAACACATCCCGCGCCGCGCATAATGATTGCGCCGAGTGTAAAGAGTATAATGATACGGTAATCAGAGAAGGTAAGGCCATGTGACTGGCTGTTGGCCAGAGCGATTCCCCAAAAACTAGGGAGTAGAAGAAGCCATATTCCAATTGGCCTGTCTAAGCGCATAAGATAGGCGTAGGGACGCATCGCGGCCGGTAGATGCTTCTCAATCCAGGGCAGTATTTTGATATCCGTATGTGCTTTGGTGTTTGTGGTCATGTTCATTTACTCTTGCACATCGTTATTTGTCGGCTTACGTATTATATAATCTGCTTTGCTTTTTGTACTTTGTGCGAATGTAAAGCAAAACGATTATGGTGAATTTATTATGACAGAGAATATATACAAGTATCCACGTTTATATATTAATGTGCCTTTTTCACAAAACATCGAAATTTCTTTAGATGTGTCGCATGTTCACTATTTAAAGAATGTGTTGCGCAAGAATGTTAATGATGTGTTGCGCGTGTTTAATGGTCATGATGGTGAATGGTTGGCCAGTATTAATATGCTGGCAAAAAAGGATGGTTCAGCCATTTTAACCAAACAGATAAAGCAGCAACGGGCAATATCCGCACCTGTTGCTTTATTTTTCTCACCGATTAAAAAGCAACGTATGGATTTTTTGATCGAAAAGGCGGTGGAACTTGGTGTTGATGATTTATATCCTATTTTAATGAACAGGACGGAAAATCGTAAGCTGAATGAGGATCGTATGCGCGCCCAAATTATTGAAGCGGCAGAGCAGTGCGAGCGTCTTGATGTGCCGATATTACATCCAGTACAAAAATTGTCTGATCTTATGCGAATAGGCCATGATTTATTTCAGAAGCGGCCTTTATTGGTTTGTTTAGAGCGCAATGAGGATTCTATCGCGTTATCGTCGTGTTTATATGAGGAGGGTGCTAATTTTTTGATTGGGCCGGAAGGTGGGTTCGATGTGCAAGAGGTTGCGGCTTTAAAAGGTGCTGAAAACATGGTTTTTGTAGATCTTGGCCGGACTATTCTACGCGCAGAAACAGCGGCAATTGTATGTTTGTCTTATGCCAGAATGTCTGGTTCTTCGTAGATAGATTAAAAAAATCAGGAAATCACTCTGTTCAGGCTTGCTTTTTCAGTGATATATTCTTATTCATACTATCGAAAATTTACGTGCGTATTTTTCAGTTTTTACATAAGAAAACAAAAAGATTTTATAATGACAAAAAATATACTCTGGACGGCATTATCGGCGTTTGTAGGTTTGATCGTTTTAGCGAATCCTGTACTGGCGTCTGGACCAGTGGATTGGGGTTTGGGTTTCCAACCTGCGGCCTCTTCTTCGGCGGAACGTATTTATGATTTTCATAATTTATTGATGATCATTATTACAGGCATAACAGTATTTGTAACGTTGTTATTGGCTTATGTTGCTGTTCGTTATAATAAGCACGTAAATAAAGTACCGTCTAAGGTGACGCATAATGTGTTACTTGAAATTGTATGGACAGTGCTCCCCATTGTTCTTTTGATTATCATTGCCATTCCGTCATTTAAGCTGCTTTATAAAAATGATCGTATTGTTGAGCCAGAGATGACCTTAAAGATTACAGGGTATCAGTGGTATTGGGGATATGAATATCCTGATCAGGGTGGTCTTACGTTTGACTCGCGGATGGTGGCTACGGAAGATTTGCGCTCCGATCAGAAAAGATTACTTTCGACTGATAATGTTGTTGTGTTACCGATTGAAACTGACATCGCGATTCTTGTAACCTCAAATGATGTTATCCATGCATGGGCGATTCCTGCATTTGGCGTGAAAATTGATACAGTGCCTGGGCGTACAAATGAAACATGGTTTCGTATTGACCGTGTCGGGGTTTATTATGGTCAATGTTCTGAGCTATGTGGTAAGGATCATAGTTTTATGCCAATTGAGGTGCATGCTGTGACCAAGGAAGAGTTTGAAGCATGGACAATGCGTGCGAAGGAAGAATTTTCCGCAAATGATAATGTTATTAAAGATATTAAATTAACTGCTCTACAGCAGTAATTAGGCTATGACCGTTTGAGAATAAGGATTTAAAAAAAATGGGCGATCACGATCACAAACCAAGTTTCTTTAGACGTTGGTTCATGTCAACAAACCATAAGGATATTGGCACACTTTATATTATATTCTCAATTATTGCCGGTCTTGTCGGTGGTTTGTTCTCTATGTTTATGCGTTTGGAGTTGGAGCAGCCAGGCGTGCAGTATTTTCTGGATTCTGCGGGCGGTGTTGATGGGCATATGTGGAATGTGATTATTACGGCGCATGGTCTTATTATGGTGTTCTTCGTAGTAATGCCAGGTTTGATTGGCGGGTTCGGAAACTGGTTTGTACCGCTTATGATTGGCGCACCGGACATGGCGTTTCCGCGTTTGAATAATATTTCTTTTTGGTTGCTTGTACCGGCGTTTTTATTGCTGGGCTTATCGACTGTGATTGGAGGAGGGGCCGGAACCGGATGGACGATTTATCCGCCACTATCGGGGAGTGCTTTTGGGCATGACGGTATGTCGGTTGATATGGCGATTTTCGCGCTCCATTTGGCAGGGGCAAGCTCTATCCTAGGTGCAGCGAACGTGATCACGACGATCTTTAATATGCGGGCGCCGGGTATGACATTGCATAAAATGCCGTTATTCGTATGGTCGATGCTTGTCACCTCATTCTTGCTGGTTTTGTCTTTGCCTGTTTTGGGTGGTGCGATTACGATGCTGTTAACGGATCGAAATTTTGGTACATCCTTCTTTAACCCAGAGGGTGGTGGTGATCCCATCTTATTCCAGCACTTGTTCTGGTTCTTTGGTCACCCGGAAGTGTATATTATGATTTTACCAGCATTTGGTATTATCTCGCATATTGTTGCAACGTTCTCGAAACGTCCAATTTTTGGATATCTTGGTATGGCGTATGCGATGGTTTCTATTGGCGCGGTTGGTTTCGTTGTTTGGGCGCATCATATGTATACTGTTGGTATGAGTGTCGATACGCGTGCCTACTTCACGGCGGCGACCCTTATTATTGCTATTCCAACGGGGATTAAGATTTTCTCTTGGATTGCGACAATGTGGGGCGGATCGATCAGCTTTAAAGTGCCTATGCTTTGGGCGATAGGGTTTATATTCCTTTTCACTGTTGGTGGTGTAACCGGCGTTGTATTGGCGAACGCGGGTATGGACGTTGCTTTGCATGATACATATTACGTGATTGCGCATTTCCATTATGTTTTGTCACTTGGTGCTGTATTTGCTTTATTTGCAGGATTCTATTATTGGATCGGCAAGATGTCGGGAAGAATGTATCCTGAATGGATGGGACAAATTCATTTCTGGGTAACTTTTGTTGGTGTAAATTTGATTTTCTTCCCGCAACATTTCCTTGGTCTTCAGGGTATGCCACGTCGTTATGTTGATTATCCGGATGCTTATGCAGGCTGGAACATGGTTTCATCCTATGGTGCGTATTTAACAGGAATTGCGACGGTTTGGTTTATTTTCGTTGTTTTTTACACGCTATTTTTTGGTAAAAAGGCGACGGATAATTACTGGGATGTTGAGCCACAGTGTTTTACCTTGGAGTGGTCTGTATCTTCACCACCACCGTTCCATCAATTCGAAATTCAGCCAAAGGTAAAATAATATCTTTGATGTTTGAGATAAAATTAAAGCCCCTGTTGAAGGGGCTTTCTTGTGTGTGATCGTTTTTATGGTGATTTTCAAGGAATAGTATGTGTTCATTTTTCTCTTGGGGATGCGTCGATACGTGGATGAGTGTAAAAAATGCGTGACCTTTTCTCTGAACGTGATAAGTAAAGTGTATGGTTAATATAATTGCACATAATGATGGTCTGTACGATGTTGCGAGTGGCAAGGAGTCACGCGTGAGTGATTTCTTTGCTTTGCTTAAACCACGTGTGATGAGCCTTGTGGTGTTTACCGGATTTGCTGGTTTATGGGTTGCTCCGAATGCTTTTGAAATGCATCCATTTTTAATTGTGATTGCGATGCTATGTCTGGCGGTTAATGCGGGTGCGGCGGGTGCGATTAATATGTGGTATGACCGCGACATTGATGCGGTGATGAAGCGTACACGCGGTCGGCCTATTCCGATGGGGCGTATTGATGCGGATGATGCGCTTACTTTTGGTGTGGTGTTGTCGGTCTTTTCAGTAATGCTGATGGGGGTTGCGCTGAATTGGGTGGCTGCCGGTATTTTGGCCTTTGCCAATTTGTTCTATGTTTTGGTTTATACAATGTGGTTAAAGCGTTCTACACCGCAAAATATTGTTATTGGTGGCGCGGCAGGTGCGTTCCCGCCTATGGTCGGATGGGCCGCTGTAACAGGTGATATCGCAATAGAGGCTGTGGTTTTGTTCGCGATTATATTCTTTTGGACACCGCCGCATTTCTGGGCATTATCTCTTTTTGCGAATTCGGATTATAAGGCCGCCAAAATTCCTATGATGCCTGTCGTTGCAGGAGTACGCTCTACGAAAATACAAATGATTATATATGCACTTGTGCTGTTCCCTATTACGATATTGCCGTATTTCATGGGGTTTGCAGGAGTTATCTATTTAATATGCGCAGTTGCGCTTAGTGGTTTTTTTATTGTAACAGCGATTAAAGTATTTTTATCGGATGATTTGAAACATGCACGTTTGATGTTTCGTTATTCGATATTTTACTTATTTGCATTATTTTTAGCGGTGATAATTAATGCCACATGATGACCCATATAGAAGTGACCTTCATAAGAAAAAGGCGAAGAAGAACTATGCGGTTTTGGCCGTTATTTTCGGCCTTGTCGTTTTAATCTGGGCGATTAGTATCGTAAAAATGAGTGGCTAGACCTATGTATGAAAAACGCCATGCTTATATTCCAAATATAGTTTTAATTACCGGCTCTACGGGGGATTTCGGCAGAGCTTTTGCGCATCGCTTTGCGGCACTTGGGTCTAAGCTTATTTTAGTTGGGCGCAATGCTGAAAAATTGCAGGATTTATCAGATGTGTTATGTGCTGAGTATGATACCGAAACATATGAATGTGTATTTGATATACAAGATAAAGCGGCGATGGTTGAGGCGCTTGACGGTATTTCTGTTGAATTCCAGAATATTGATTTGTTGATTAATAATGCGGGGCTTGCCTTAGGGTTGGATCCAGCGTATGAGTGCGATCTTGAGGATTGGGAAACTATGATCTCAGTCAACAATATGGCCCTGGTGCGTATGACGCGTTTTATTATAGGTGGTATGGTAGAGCGCAAGTGCGGTCATATCATTAATATCGGCTCAACTGCAGGAAATTACCCTTATCCGGGCGGGAATGTTTATTGTGCAACTAAGGCATTTGTGAAGCAATTTTCCTTGTCTTTGCGTGGAGATTTGCAAGGCACAAATGTTCGTGTAACTAATATTGAACCTGGTGCGATTGAAACACAGTTTTCTAAAGTGCGTTTCAAGGGGGATGAGAAAAAAGCTGCAGCTGTTTATGCTAATACTAATAATATGTGTGCGGATGATGTTGCAGAAGCTATTGTGTGGAGTGCGACTTTGCCTCCTTATTTCAATGTAAATCGCATGGAAATAATGCCAACAGTACAATCTTTTGCTTCAAATCCTATAGAACGCTTTGATTAAATTGGAAATATGCTGTAGTGTACATAAGTTGTTTTATTACTTTCGGAGTTTTTCGATGAAATTTTATACTCGTGTTGCTTTTCTTTTCTTGGCTTTTGCCTTGTTTCCTGTTTCTTTTTCATATGCTGAGGATGCGACTGATGCTGAACAGGCAGAGGTTCTAACACTTGAAGAGGCACGTCATCTTGTCGGTAATTTGCCAACGGCACGTGATGCTGTTACGGGGGTTGTGCCGACAAAGTCAAAAGAGTTTTATGATATATATGGTCGTCAAATTGCGTTTAGAGAAGGGGCGAAGGAATTGCGCGCGTCTTTGGATGAGCGACGCGAGAATTTTTCAGCTCCGAATGTTGAGGCGTTAGAAGGGTATCGTGATACGGTTAAGAAGGTTTATACAGCTGAGGCTGTGGCTTATCAAGCGAGCGAAGTGGAGGATTCTGAGGATGATACAGCTGCAGCGCAGGAAGATGAAGAAAGCATGATGGTCTCTGTGGATGTTTCAGATGATGCAGATACCATTGAAGACGTGCCTGTATCTGAGGAAGAAGCAGCGTCTGTTGATGATGTTGAGGAGCCAGGCTTGATGGAAAAAATGCTCCCATCTGATAGTGTTGAAGAGGGTACACCCAAGAAGAAGGTTGTAACGTCTGATGATGCGCCAGAGTTTGATCCGGCTGATTTATAAGCTGTATTTATGTGTAGGAATATATGCAGTCCGCTTTTGCGGGCTGTTTTTTATTATATGAGCTTTATTTTTTTAGATAAGGGCGTATAAAGATTTCGCGATTACATAAGTAATGAATACTTAGGGTTTCCAATATAGATATGAATAATACACAGCAAGATTTAGAGCAGAAAAACACACGCACCCTTTTGGTTGTCTTGGTTGTTGTGTGTGTGATGGTGGGGCTGTCTTTTGCTGCGGTGCCTTTGTATAATGTTTTTTGTCGCGTGACAGGGTGGGGTGGCACAACGCAGATAGCTGAGGTGATCCCTTCACCAAATGAAATTATTGATCGCAGTATTACGGTGCGTTTTGATAGTAATACGGCGCGTGATTTACCGTGGAATTTTCGCCCAGAGAGGATTTCTATTCAGGTAAAATTGGGGGAGAGAGGTTTTGCCAATTTTATTGCTGTTAATCGTGCGCAAGTGCCGATTGCAGGGACGGCGACATTTAATGTGACACCGCTTAAGGCTGGGAAATATTTTCATAAGGTACAGTGTTTTTGTTTTGATGAGCAGGTTCTACAGCCCAATCAAAAAGTGAATATGCCTGTATTGTTTTATGTGGATCCGAAATTACATGACGATCGTAATATGGATGATGTGACGACAATAACTCTATCGTATAGTTTTTTTAAAACGGAATCGGCGGCATTGGAGCAGGCGTTGGAGATATTCTACGAAAATGATTGATACTGCTTTGTTTTCGTCGTTTTAAATCGTGCTATTATGTTGGTTGGATGTTGCCTATTTGTTGTAGAGAACCCTCTATTAGATTAATTTTGTGCTCAGTGATTTTCATTATTTATACGTATCTTGAAAAATGATGAATTGTACGTAATACTGTTGTATCTTTTCTGTAAAGATGAGTATATATGAACCGTTATTTTTCCTACAACAAAAAGTTATATTATGGCTGAGAATATAGAATATACAACAACTGGTAAACCTCACCCTTATCATATGGTCACCCCCAGCATATGGCCTTTGGTTTCTGCTTTTTCGGGTGGGTTGTTGGCTGTTGGTACCATTATGTATATGCATGATGTGCATTTATTTGCTGATCCGGCTAGCGGAAATGCCGGAATTGCTGTGGGTTTGAGCGGCGTGTATATCGGTATTCTTGCGATTTTATGCGTGATGTTTGGATGGTGGAGAGATATTATTCGTGAAACTGTTGTCGAAAAGGTGCATACGCCGATTTCGGCAGTGGGTTTGCGTTATGGTATGTCTTTGTTTATTGCYTCGGAGGTRATGTTCTTYGTGGCATTTTTCTGGGCGTATTTTAATGCGGCGTTTTTTCCAACCGAACAAATAGGTTTTAKGTGGCCGCCGGAAAATATTCAGACGATTGAYCCKTTTGATWTACCRTTTTTGATGACRATGATTTTGTTGYTRTCGGGGTGTAGTGTGACATGGGCGCATCATGCGATTGTTGAAGGTAAGAATGATCARGCGATTAAAGCTTTGGCTATAACCGTRTTTCTTGGTGYCTTCTTCCTTGGRTTTCARGTTTATGAATATGCGAATTCYCATTTYGGATTTACAGACGGMATTTATGCATCGACGTTCTATATGGCGACAGGATTTCATGGTTTTCATGTGTTTGTAGGGACTGTGTTTTTGTTTGTGTGCTGGGCGCGTGCGAAAAAGGGGCATTTTACTCCKAAAGGGCAYTTTGGATTTGARGCYGCGGCGTGGTATTGGCATTTTGTTGATGTTGTGTGGTTGTTYTTRTTYCTTTCAATTTATTATTGGGGTACAGAGTTCGGTATGGACTTAACACCGCCAGCGCAATAGGCCTGCGTCGTGTCTGTCCTTGATACATTCAAACGTGCACTTGCTTGTAAGTGTCCGCGTTGTAATGATGGGGCGTTATATTGTTCTGGATATGCAATTGAGCTGCGTGAGCGATGTGCGGTCTGCGATTTGGATTTTACCAAAAATGATAGTGCGGACGGCCCTGCGGTTTTTCTGATCTTTGTATTGGGGGGTTTGCTTGTGCCGATTGCACTGGTTTTTGATGCTTATGTCTCGCCGCCTTTATGGGTGCATGCGGTGGTTTGGACGGTGGTTTCTCTGAGTATTACGGTGGGCACGTTAAGGCCGCTTAAGGCCTTTATTATCGCACTTCAGTTTAAACATAGACCGGGAGACTGGGAGTGAAATTGCCGTTTTGGGGTACAGTCCTGACCATCTTAGGTGTTGCAATTTTATGTGTATTGGGCAATTGGCAATTGCAGCGTTTGCAGTGGAAAACTGATATCCTTGATACAATAGAGGTGGAGTACGCGATTGATGCGTCTGGTGTGCCTTTGCCCTCTGCGTTGTTTTCTACGGAAATTGATTTCAAGCGTGGATATATTATCGGAACATACGCGCATGAGAAGGAAATATTACTTCAGGCGCGGATGTATGAGGGGGAGGTTGGATACCACCTATTGACGCCGATGCGCATATCCGGTGAGGCAGAAGTTTTCGTGTTGGTCAATCGTGGTTGGGTGCCACTTGATTGGAGTGGGTTGGGGGATGTCGATGCGCGCCGACCTGCTGGTGATATAAAAATTACAGGTATGTTGCGTCCTGTTCCGCGCGTGAGCACGTTTGTCCCCGATAATGACCCAAAGAAATCGATGTGGTTCCGTATTGATCTTGAGCAGATAGCACGCGAAAAAGGTAATGCTCCCTTGGCAATGAATATGTTTTATGTTGAGGAGGAAGTAGTGCAAGATGCGCGTTATCCCATTGCTTCGGCGATGCGGATAAGTCCCAAGAATAATCATGCACAATATGCGTTTTTTTGGTTTGCAATGGCTGTTGCGATGGTGGTCATTTATACCTTGCGTTTTGTTGTGCCTCAGATGAAATCTAAAACATAATATATAGTTTTGTGGATGAAATGGGTGAAAGCGCATTTTCAATTATACCTGATCGGAGGCTTTCGATAGAATCATGGGGTATGTATATTTTTTTGGATCTAACGGCTGGATTGTGATCATGTTTAGAAAGTTTTTCGTATTTTCTCTTTTAACGCTAAGCGCTACGGTGCTTACCTCTGCATCTTCTCATGCGGCAACGCCCAAGCAAATTGGGAAATATGGTGATTGGACATCGTACACATTATCAGAGCGTGGGAGCCAAGTGTGCTATATGGTGAGTAAGCCTGTGAAGGCAAAGGGAAAATATACAAACCGTGGCGAGATCTTCGCGCTTATTACGCATCGCCCATCTGAGAGTACACGTGATGTGTTTAGTTATATCACTGGGTATACATACAAGTCTGGTAGTGATGCAACGGTTACAATTGATGGTAAGCGTCATATTTTGTTTACGCAAGATGATACATCGTGGGCACCAGATGCCAGTGCGGATGCAAAATTGGCCAAGGCAATACAAACTGGTTCTAAGATGACCGTTCAAGGGACGTCGTCTCGTGGTACACTGACCGTGGATACATATAGCTTGAAAGGCTCTGGCGCAGCGTATAAGGCGATTTCTAAGGCGTGCGGTGTTCGCTAGGCAAGTTTCTTGCTGTGCGTAGGTTGTTTTCTTGGCTTTGATAAGGTTTTTACTGCGTTTCTTATCTGGTATAATGTTTTCTGAAAAGGCGAGGTTTTTCGCTGTAAATTGCTGTTTTTTATAAAAAATGGTGATTTTTGTCAAGAATGCTTGGAATCGATGCGGCGTTATGATAACTAATTCTAAATATTTGTTAGCTAGAATGGGTGGTAGGCGTTTCTGTAGTAGGGGTGTCCTTCATTCGACCTATCGTGTCTGGTATGCTGGAGTAAGACTGTGCACTTAATGTTTGTTTTAAATCAAAAGATTGCCCCTTACCGCTTTATTCGGTTGCGTCGTCGTCATCTTTTTACAAGATCAAATAGATTGCGGTTGCGTTATGTGGTTGGTTTGGTTGCGATCACATCTATGACATTAACGGGTTTTCTTGGGTCTATAAGCTCGTCTGTTGCTTTTGTGCCAGGGCGTTCTGTGCTTGCGCATGTTGATGGTATATCTTCACAAAACTCTACTTTAATGTTGGCATCTGTGTCTGTTGATGCTGATTTGGGTGTAGGTACTGTCTTAAACGTTGAGCCAGAGGATTTGGTTGTTGCACCTTTATTATATGCATTAGAGGACGAGGTGCCTGAAAGTGTTCTGGGTGTCGATGGCGGTGTGCCTTCGGATGTGAGTGTTATGGGCCCTGTTCAGCTTAAGGATATGGCCCCGCGTGATGTAATCATTGAGATTAGCGCGGGTGACACCGTTGGCGGTGCGTTGCAAGCTGCTGGTGTTAGTGGCGCGGAGGCGTATCGTTTGGTTAAGGCAATGGGAAAGTATTATGATCCACGCTCTGTTAAGCCGGGGCAGGCTATATCGTTGCGTTTAAATCCATCGGAAATTGGTATGGAGCTTAGCTCCTTTAGTATGAAGATTGACGCTATTAAGGAGCTCGTCATTGCGCGCGATGCGCAGGGGCGCTTTATTGCGGTTTTGGACAAGAAGAAAGTGGTGTTGCAGACAAAGTCTGCTAAGGCTCAAATAGAAACATCGCTTTATGGCTCTGCTGCACGTGCGGGGATACCTGCTTCTATTGTGGCGGAGATTATTAGAATTTATTCGTATGATGTGGATTTTCAACGTGATATTCGTCGAGGTGATAAGATTGAGGCTTTGTATGAGACTTATGAAACTGAGGATGGTGATTTTGCACGTTATGGTCATGTTTTGTACGCGAACTTGGCGGTTGGTGGTAAGAAAATACCGGTTTACCGTTATGAGTCTGAAGATGGGATTGTTGATTATTATCGTGAAAACGGCACAAGTCTAAAGCGTATTTTAATGCAAACGCCGATTGATGGTGCGCGTATATCATCCGGTTTTGGGATGCGCCGTCATCCGGTTTTGGGGTATAATAAAATGCATAAAGGCGTTGATTTTGCAGCGCCTCACGGTACGCCGATTTATGCTGCTGGTAATGGTGTTATTGAGAAAGCCGGTCGTAACGGTGGGTATGGGAATTATGTTCGTATTCGCCATAAGAATGGCTTGAAAACGGCTTATGCTCATATGCGTAAATTTGCCAAGGGCATGTCTGCGGGCAAGCGTGTGTTGCAAGGAGAGATTATTGGTTATGTTGGGACAACGGGGCGCTCTACTGGGCCTCATTTGCACTTTGAAGTTCTAAGGAATGGCAAACAGGTTAATCCCAAGAGTATAAAATCATCTGTTGGCGAAAAATTGGCTGGAAAATCATTAAGGAGTTTTCAGAAAGAAATTTTGGCAATTAAGCAAAAATATGCTCATCTTGATGGTGATATAAAATTCGCGCAAAACGCACACTCTGAATAGATTTCACGATTTACATTCATTTAAGTTTCTTTATTTTTTTGTAAATAATTCTTAAAAATACAATTCGTTGTGTATTTATGGAATATATGGGGATTCGGAGCGAATTATTTCTCTGGAGCAGAATGAACACATAATTTTCTTGCAAGATGTTCGTTTTAGCATTGAGCATTCCATCACAACTGTGTAGAGTGTCAGAGGTTTTATATGCGTACGGCTTTGCGTTTAGTTTGTAAAGTTTAAGGTTCCGTCGAGCTGTAAGCATTAAATAGTTAATTTATGCGCAATTGCGCCGCTTTTATTATGTTTATTTTGGCATAAGTGAGCAGGCTGCCCTATGCGAGAATGGAGAATAAAATGTCAAAGAAAATGCTTATCGATGCAACTCATAAAGAAGAGACGCGCATTGCGATTACTGATGGAAATAAATTAATAGAATATGATTACGAAAGCCAAAATCGTAAACCTTTAAAGGGTAGTATATTTTTGGCAAAAGTGACACGCGTTGAGCCATCTTTACAGGCGGCCTTTGTTAACTTTGGTGGAAACCGTCATGGCTTCTTACCGTTTTCAGAGATACATCCAGATTACTTTAAAATTCCTGTTGCTGATCGTGAGGCGTTGATGGCCGAGCAAGAGGCATTGCTTCAAGAGCATGATGAAGAAGAGGCTCTGGAAGACGATGTGGATGATGGCAGTGTAGAAAAGGATCCTTCCGAAAATGATATGGGTGATGATATTGTCACAGATGAAAATGGTTCTGATGATGTTCAAGAAGATGCAGAACCTAAAGGGAAGGCGAAGAAATCCGCGAATGTAGATACAACCGATGCTGATGGATCTAAGGTAGGTACCAAATCCAAGGAAGTGGAGGAAACCTCTGAGCAGATTTCTGATAATGATACCGTTGCTGTGGAAGACGATAAATCTGTTATTTCTGGTGATGTTGATGAAGATGCTCTTGCTGCTTCTGATGTTGATGGCAATGTTGCGCTTCCCGCTGATAAAGGCGAGGAAAATGGTGATGTGCAGGACAATGAAAATGCGGGTAACGATGGTGACAAAAAGAACTATCGTGGTCGCGGTGGACGTGGTCGCGGTGGTCGTGGTCGCGGGAATAAGCGTTCGCAATATCGTAACCGTAATGTTGAAGTTGTTGGTGGTGATGAAAATGATGGTTCAAAACGCTTTCGTTTTAACTTGCGCCGTAAATATAAGATTCAAGAAGTTGTAAAGCGTGGCCAAATTATGTTGGTTCAGGTGAATAAAGAAGAGCGTGGTAATAAGGGCGCAGCGGTTGGATCATATCTTTCTTTGCCAGGTCGTTATTGTGTTTTGATGCCGAATAGTCCGCGGGCGGGTGGGGTTAGTCGTAAGATTGCAAATCAAAAAGACCGTGCGCGCATGAAAGAAATAGTGAAAAGCCTCGATATACCTAAAGGGATGTCGGTGATTGTTCGTACTGCTGGTGTAACACGCACAAAGGCGGAAATTAAGCGTGACCTCGATTATTTAATGCGTTTGTGGAATAATATTCGCGAACTTACTCTAGAATCAACTGCGCCTGCAATTGTGTATGAGGAAGCTGACTTGATTAAGCGCTCAGTGCGTGACCTGTATACAAGTGATATTGATGAGGTTCAGGTTGCTGGTGCTGCGGGATATGAGGCCGCTAAAGAGTTCATGAATATGCTGATTCCTTCTCATGTAAAGAAGGTGAAACATTACGAGAGCGGGCAATTGCCTTTGTTTAATCGCTTTCAAATTGAAAGCCAAATTAATGAAATCGGGCAGCCGGAAGTTCGTCTAAAATCAGGTGGTTATCTTGTTATCAACCCAACGGAAGCACTTGTATCTGTTGATGTGAACTCTGGTAAATCGACAAAAGGTCGCCATATTGAAGAGACTGCTCTTAAAACAAATTTAGAGGCCGCCGAAGAGGTCGCACGTCAATTGAAGCTGCGTGATTTGGGCGGCTTGGTTGTGATCGATTTCATTGATATGGAGCATCGTGGAAATAATGCGAAGGTTGAGCGCCGTATGAAGGAGGCGTTGTCTTCGGATCGTGCGCGTGTTCAGGTCGGGCGTATTTCTTCGTTTGGTTTGATGGAGTTATCACGTCAAAGGTTAAGTCCTAGCTTGATTGAATCACAATTTGAACAGTGCCATAATTGTAGTGGTATTGGTTTGGTGCGTACGGATGATGCGATGTCAATTATCGTGTTACGTGCGATTGAAGAAGAAGGTATTCGCGGGCGTGCTGCGCAGGTTATTGTACAAGTAACCAGTAGTGTTGCGCTTTATATCCTTAATTTTAAACGCAAGAAGTTGGCGCAAATAGAAGAGCGTTATAATCTGGAAGTGTTGCTTCGTGTAGATGATGAAATTGCTGCGTCTGATTATAGGGTTGAGGTGTCAAAGCCAGCCGTTTCAGGTGATGCCACAGATGATGCCTCAGGTGAGGCCAAGCCGAAAACCGTTACTCCTAGTGATGGCAATGCTGATGCTGATGATAAGGCGGATGGTAATCGCCGCCGTCGTGGCCGTCGTGGTGGGCGTAATCGTAATAATCGTCCTGAGGCGGAGGCAGATAAGTCTGATCATAACGTGCAGAATGAAAACTCTGAGAAGACGGAAGATGCAGCGCAAAAAACTTCTGATTCTTCAGAAAAACTAGCTGAAAAGATATCTGACGTTCCGAAAGGCGACAAGGACGATAGTAAAGATGCTAAACCAAAACGTCGAAGTATTCGTCGCAAGAAAGTTGATTCTGATTCAAGTGAGAAAAGTGCTGCGCCTAAGAAGATAGATGAAAAATCAGAGGCTGCGGCGAATGATGATAGTGCACATGATGATAACACTGCGAAAAAGCCTGTGCGTAAACGTGTGGCAGTTAAAAAGAAGACTGATGCTGTGGATACGGAGAATAAGGAAAAGTCCGTTGTGAAAAAGTCTGCTGCGAAAAAGGCACCTTTGTTAAAAGAGGAAGAGCCATCCGTCGCAAGCCAGCATGAAACAGTTAATCAGGCGCCGAAAAAGAAGAAAAAGGGTTGGTGGAATAGGTAATATTTTCACGGACAATTTTATTGAATAGTATAAAAGGAGCGGACTGCGGAAGCAGTTTGCTCTTTTTCTTGTCTGTATGGGTTTTTATGTGGTGCGTGTTTATACAGGGTATAATTAAATTTAACGCGGAATGAGTATTTGATAAAAATGATATATATTTTGTCCTGATCCAAATTCGTGTATGCAGCCTGCAGGCTTCCCCTGTACTTCTGGTGCTTCGTTTGTGCCGCCAATGGAGGATGTGTTTATGCTTGCGCTGTACGTGCCTGTGTATGCGGTTCCTTCTTGGATATCCAGTATTTGTGGTGCGTCACCGCCCGTATTTGTAATGCTCAGGATTTTATTGATTTGTAGACATATAGATTGTGGAATGTTTTTTGCCAAAAGGAGCAATTCTGTGCACCGGTTATTGGTGCCTTCACAGCCAAATTGATATACGCGGTTTTCTGTGGAGATGTGCCAAATGTCAGTATGTGTGGTGTCACTTAATAGTTCCGCAGGGGTTCGGTATGCTAAGCCACCGCCAGCGACATTGAACACTTCGCAGTCACTGCTGTTGCAGTTGGTGTTATCGTGCGCTGCACTGATGGCCACGAAATCAAGATCATTTTCACTGATTCCATTTAGGAGCATGTTTTGTACTGTTGTTTCAATGGATTTAGCGTAGCGTAATATAGCCGTGGCTTTTATTCGTGCTTGCTCGACATTGCCTGTTTGCTCAACGGATGAAGTATTCCGGCTGATAATGCCAGTTAGGAATGCAAGCAAGGCAACAGCTAAGAGTATAAACCACAAGACATTTCCACTTTGATTCTGGAGGGCATATTTCATACCTCTATGATTGCCAGTTTTGCAATCTCTTGCAAGCCTCAATAATATTTTCCTGACTGTCGGCGTAGCAGATACGGATATTGCCGTGTCCACGTGTTAAATCGAAATCCACCCCTGGTGTTGTGGAGACTTTGGCCTCGTTTAGCATTCTTGAACAGAATTCTTCGCTGTCATTGCTAAGATGGTGAATATTGGCATAGACGTAAAATGCACCATCGGCATTTGTGATGTCCGTAATACCGGCCTTGGGTAGTTCATTCATTAGAATTTCACGATTTTTTCGATAGGCATCAACATAGCCATCAAGGACATCAAGATGGTCGAAAATCTTATAGGCGAGATGTTGAGAAATTGTTGGTGCTGAGACAAAGAGGCTTTCCGCAAGTTTCTTTGCATTATGTGTCATGTTATCGGGCATAATGCTCCACCCTAGACGCCACCCTGTCATTGCAAAATATTTTGAGAATGTATTTAAGACGATTACGTTTTTTGAATATTTGCGTGCTGTTTGGGCTTTCTTTTCATAGGTGAYACCGTGATAGGCCTCATCGGAAAGAAGTCKRATATTCTTTGCATCGCACCAATTGCAAATTCTTTCTAATTCAGTATCGCTGATCATTGTGCCYGATGGATTGGATGGAGAATTRATAATTAGRCCATCGAATTTTTCGCCGCAATTYTCGAGTAACTCAACGGTGGGCTGGTAATTATCTTCGGMTTTTGCTTCGATTTCTACRGTWTCKATATTGAGTGCTTTTAACATATTGCGATAAGCGGGATATGTGGGGGTCGTCAGGGCAACGCGGTCTCCTACATCAAAGGCYGTGAGGAGACTGATGATGAATGCACCTGATGATCCTGCGCTGAYCATGATGTTATCTGCGTTGATTTGAACGTCGTAATATGTTTTGTAATATTCTGCGATGCGCTCTCTGAGGCTGGGCATGCCGATGGCCTCTGTATAGCCTTGGCGTGGRTCRTCGTGAATTTTTGAGATTGCGTAGTCTAAAGCTTCTTGTGGAGCGCCAACATTTGGCTGCCCTGCGCCCATGCGAACGATGTCAATTCCTTGGGCCTCACGTTCGTTTACCTGACTTAATATGTCCAGTGCACGGAATGTGGCAATATCGGATCGATTTGAAATTTTAATTGTGTCAGTCATGATTTGAAATATATCCARAAAAATACAGCATTACGAGATAATACAAAGCCTGAAAWATTGTTTTGAATCAAGAAGAAAAGAGAGCATTGGYTTTTATTTTAGAGYCAYTTTGCGAAATGGCTTATGTCTTTATTGTTTTGGATGTRTTTAAATTTTCTYTATCGGCTTTGTTTTRGYGGATTTTTTTTGCTATATTRCGYTGATCTCGATACTATGATCGTGGTTTATGAGTATATGAAACAAAAGGTTTTACAAATGTCATTACGTGTTACAACATTCCTCTCCMTTCTTGTCATAATTATCAGTACTTCTGGAATGGTGAGGGCTGAAGAAGCTCCATCAGAAAATTTGCTTAAGGCACAATCTGATACGTTGAAGACAATGGTAACTGATCTTGTCCCGACTTTGACAAGAGATGAGGCAGCCCATTTCCTTGCGATGTATAAAAACTATACAATGTATAGCATGGTTAAGGCCGTTAGCGAAGATATCGGAGATGCAGTGGGAAAATGCTCGGACAATAATAAGTCTATGGCAGGGGATTTGAATGACAGGTTTGAGCAATGGGATGAAGCTATTAGTGCGACAATGAAGGAATCTTTTGTGAGTATCAATAATATGGCGATCTCGCAGAGCTATATTACACAGTCGAAATTGAAGACGATGTTTGGTTTGATAGATGAGGTTCGCGCGGTTAATTCCTCTCGTTTTGAAACTGCGCCGGTTACGACACCAGAGGCATGCGAGTTTATGATGAGCAAGATGGATGAAACGGAAGAGAGCATGGGGCGTTTGTTGAAGGAAACGCTGGTGAGTTATCCTAATTTGTTGAAAGCGATGCAAGAGTAAATAATTTTATTTTATATCTGGTCTATTTGGTAAATGCAAAACGGTATGAGAATTCTTCAGGTTTTAGCCGGTGCTCCGCATGGTGGTGCGGAAACGGCATTTGTTGATATGTGTATTGCGATGCATGATGCAGGCCAAGTGATTGAAGTGGTTACGCGTGCGAATGAGGGGCGTGTTCCGCGGCTGAGGTCTGCAGGTATTACTGTACATCTCTTACCCTTTGGTGGGGCTGTTGATATTTATACGCCCTTTGCCTTGCGCCGGATTGTTTCTAAATTTCGTCCTGATATTGTGCAGAGCTGGATGTCACGTGCGTCGCAAAAGGTGACGCGGTGGTCTGCGTCGATGGGGATTGACCCTTATGTTGTTGTGTCGCGTCTGGGTGGTTATTATAAAATTAAAAATTTCAAAAATACGGATTATTTTGTAACGATCACGCCGGATTTAAAAAAATATTTGGTTGAGAAATGCGATGTTCAGGATGATCGGGTCTTACAAATAAATAATTTTGCAGAGACGGAAGTCTTTGAAACTGCGATAGATCGTGGTGCGTATGGCGTGCCAGAAGGTGCGCAGCTTTGCCTTGGCCTCGGAAGGCTACATAGTAGCAAGGCGTTCGATACCTTAATACGCGCAGTTGCTGCGTTGCCTGACGTTTATCTTTGGATTGCAGGGGAGGGGCCTGACCGTTCGGATCTGGAGGCATTGATTGATGATTTGAAAGTGCAGAATCGTGTGAAGCTTCTTGGCTGGCGTGATGATCGTGCGGCGTTGTTTGATGCGGCGGATATATGTGTGTTTTCATCACGTTATGAGCCTTTTGGCACTGTTTTTGTGCAGGCATGGGCGCAGAAAACGCCGTTGGTTACAACCGATTCGGATGGCCCACGTCAATTTGTTCGCCATGAGGAAGATGGGCTCGTTACACCAATTGATGATATCTCGTTGATGAGTGCGTCAATTTCTCGTGTTATATCGGATGATGATTTGCGTAATAAAATGGTTGAAAATGGCTACCACAGGTATTTACGGGAGTTTACAAAGGATAATACAGTTCAAAAATATTTGACGTATTTCCGGCATATTCGTAAGTTAGAAAAACTGTAATTTTCGCGTGGTGCGTGAGTGAGCATACATATATGCAAATTAAATTTGTAAAACTTTCGAGAATATGTAAGAATAGGCCTAACTTCGTATATAAAGCCGTAGAAACAGCGCGAAAAATTTAAGAAAAATAAAGCGTTTCTATAAGGTCGAAGATGGTGAATAAAAAGGGCGAATGCTCAGGAAATTTAAGGGTGAATAATGGTTGAGACCACTTCCAAAACAGTAGAGTTAACGCAAGATGATCTGAATGAGGTCAAGCGTGAGTTTGCTACGTTGGCTGCCGCTTTAGGTAAGCCAATTTCGGCGGGTTTTGATTACACACCGGAAGCTGGCGCTCAGCTAAAGACTTTATTGGATGCGGTATTGGTCGATGCGCAGAAGGTGCTAGAGGCAGGTCTGGCCGATGGTTCAATTAAACAACCTGCAATTCCTTTGGCTTCATTAACCAATAAAGATATGTTGGCGCAAGGGCTTGTCGCGCGTTCAGGTGGCACGGCGGCGGATGTCGCAACAATTTTGAATGTTATCAATGATGCGGATGAAAATATATCTATCCTTAATCAGGTTGATGCGCAAATGAAGCGGAGTGCCTCTGTGGTATCTACAACAGTGCCAGCGCAGGAAATTCCGGCTGACATTAAGGCAAGTGTCTTGCGTATTGAAACGGCGTTGACTGAGATTGTTAAGACGTTGAATGCGGAAGACCCTAGCCCTAATCTGCCTGTTCCTGGAGTGGCTGATGGTGTTTTTGATGCGCAGTCTTTTAGTTCATATGAGCAAACATTGGCTTATTTTAAGAAGGCGGCAAGTCTGGAGGAGGATTTTCCAAATTCTGGATATTCGCTTGATTTGGGTGACCAACTGGAACAAAAAATCAAGATAGGTCTGGGCTTAGATATTATTGCTGCGAAGGTTACTCCGGGTTATCTGTTGGGTGAAGCGGATGCTGTTCAGAAAGTGGCTGATTTACGAGCGAGCCTTAAAGCTGTGCCTCAATTATTTAAGGATTTTGACTTTCTGCATGGAAAGGGAGCGTTGAGCGCTGTTGAAATGGTAGAAGTGAAAACGTCGGCTCCTGAAACATCTCTGCGATTTACGGCTGCTGATGTTGGTGCTAATCCTAATCCTAATCCTAATCCTAACCCTAACCCTAACCCTAACCCTAACCCTAACCCTAACCCTACAGTGCGTACAGAATTAACTGCTGAGAAAAAGGCCCAGTTGGAGTTGGAAGATAAAAAGATTGAGCTGAATACAGCGATCGGTGTTGTAGAGGTAGTTTTATTTAAGTTGGGCGGGCAACTTGATCAACTCACAGGGCAGTTTGGTGGAATTGCTAAAAGTCTTGCGGGCTCTCTTGTTACGCCCCTAACAAAGGCGGATTTGGATGATCGTACGTCGGATGGCCAACGAGTGTTTGGTGAAAACTCTCAGGATATGATGGCAAAGGCTCTGATGCTGTTGAAGACGATAGATGGTCAGAAAAATCCAAATGGTGTTTATACTGAGGCAGTTGGTAAGCGGTTGGCGTTATCGATTTTAACCAAAAATGACTTTTCAATGATTCGTGATCAGCTGGGTGTTGAGCAATTGACGGAGGCAGAGGCTAAAAAGTTAATTAATATGGTTGAACCGAAGGTTCCCGAGAAATTGGTGGAGAATGCCACCGATGAACAAAAGACTGCCCATACGGCATCTGTGGAAGAGTTCAAGCAATTGAGGGCTGACTATGATAAGGCACAAGAAAAAATTAAAGAGGTTAATACACTTTTTCATAGTTTGAATATCTTGAAAGAGAATAACCTTCTTAATGATGAGAAGGCCAAGTCCACGACAAAAATGAATATGATCATGGATGGTATTGCAGGGGCGTTGGATAAATTTGCACCTGGCTTTAAGGATGCGCTTAAAGATTTCTTTACGAATAGTGATTTCGGCAAGATGATTGGCGGAATGCTGACTATGTTCGGCATTAACATTAATCGCCTTTGGGGTGATAAAGATGATAGTGCCGCGTTGAAAAACGCAGCAGGTCTTGTCGGGGATGGATTTGAGCAGGCCTTTGATAAAATTGCCACTGATAATAACCTTGATCCTAAACTTGATTTCGATAAAATTATGGACAAGACAAAGGACAGCTTCCAAGAGAAAATGGATGGCTTTGTTCCTCGTAATGCGATGAAGTTAATGTTGGGTGACGCGGATGCCGATCAAGTTAAAGCGGCTTTGGCGGATGCGATGGATCGTGCGGCAGGCGCCACCGATATGGAAAGCGCAAAGCAAATTTTTGTTGATAGACTTGTCCAAATTGGTGAGGCGTATAAGAATGGTACGGATATAAATCTGTCTACTCGTTCTGCAGAAGTTGTGCAAACGGTTGAGAGTATTGTTAGTGAGCGTCCTGATCTTTCTACATCCACATCATCAAAAGTAACTCCGGGGGCTGCAACATATCTAGCAGGCGCGCCAGCGGTTGATTTGACGACGGTTAAAGCGGGCGAAAAAGACGTTGAGTTGGAATATGAGCGTAGTACAGAGGAATTTGAACAAGATCCTGAACGCTTTTCTAAAGGCCGCGTAGCAACGATACAAGAAGTTCTGCATAGTAATGCGGCGTTGTTGGGTATATCCGCAGTGAACCCTGATTTTATGTATTTGGATAAAGATACGAACGAATTTACCGATACCATGACCAGAGAGACATGTGGTGTTATGGAGGAAGTGTGGATTCGCGCGAATGTGCATGCAATGGTAGAAGAAGGCACCGAGATTACACAAGAGGCGTTGGATGCCGTTGCACAGGAGCGCTTATCATCTGAAAATATGGGCGTGATTATCACGTATATGCATGATAAAGGCGTGCCGCAGGCGGATATAGATGCTTTTTCTCAGAATATGTTGGCTTTGGATGGTGATTATGCTTCCTCGGCTGATGGTGCAGATAAAACAGTTAGTGTTTTTGATCAAGCATTACTATGGGGGCAATTGTCGTCGAATATTGCGCAATGGGTTCCTCAGCCGATTCCTGTGGTTGTTACTCCTGTTGTTACCGGAGATCCAGAGGGTGACGGTAATGACAACACAACGAATGATGATAATGATCCGCTTCGTGACAAATACATGGAGTTTAATAAAGATCGTGTCCCATGTGATATCCCATTATTCTATACGCAAGAGGGGAGTGATTCTGTTTTTGCGTTGATCCGCGTGAAGACGGATGGACCGATGGACAATGATCCGTCGAATGACACATTTAAAGTTTTGGAATTGAAAGATTATTTAAAGACTAGGTCGTTGGATGATCCTGATCATTTGGCTGCGCTTCTTGATAATTATAATTGGAAAAATCCAACAAAAGAAGGTGTTGAGAGCGTTATTAATAAAGTTCTTTGTCTGGAGCCTCGCGTGCAAGTGGATAATACGACCAAGCCAACACCAGAGGTGACAACCGATAGGGTTGCGACGTTTAATACACGGGCAGAAGTTCACCCTACACCGCAATCTTTCAGGGGTACTGCTGGTGATCCTCGTGATGATGGTTTACGTTTATTGGATGTTGATAAAGCGGCGTTTCTGTTCAAAGGCCTTGATCTTGCAAATGATAGACCTGACCTTATGGAGCGTGCGGCGCGTAATCATAGGGATCCTCTGGATACATTTTTTGGTGATGCGCTTGGTTTTAAGGGTGGAACAACGCCATTCGTATTCTTAGAGTTGGCAGCACATGGTCTGCACCATGATGATTTTGATGTTGTGGTCGCGATGCGTAATGGTGAGGATATTGAGTATCGTTTCGTAGATTATGATACTGACTTTATTAAGCCTCTTCCGAAGCAGAGAGAGGGTGGCGCGGTCGATATGGCAGAGGCGGTTGCGCCTTCACAAGGCGGGCGTCGTTTGGATGATCTTTTGCGTGTTATTGAAGTAAAGCCAGGTGGCCAAATGATACATGGCCCTGCGGGTGGTTATGCGCAGATGAATGCGATTGTTCCGCTTGGAAAAGATCAGCTGGGTCTGACAAATGGCTTGAAGGCTGTATATGGATCGCATATGACAACCCAGGCCAATCAACATGCCTATTCGGAGGGGATTTCTGAACGTCATGCTGAGAGTTCACGCTACGGAAATGTTGGGCCACGTGATAATACCCAGTCTGATAGGCAGAGCGACTTCAATGATAAAAGTGGTAATTGGTTTACTCGGATATTCTCATCAGATGAAAAAAATCCTGATGAAGACATCAACGATAACATTAGAGATCTTGGTGATGGGCAGAATTATAATCCTGATGAACTTAATGTATCTTCTACACCGGATGTGACGCGTGAGACGGTTATTCAGAATGCTGCTGCTGGCCGCTGATAGGTTTTTTCTATTTCTCCCTATGGCATCCTTCGATATGATCATTAACCATCCCCATGGCTTGCATAAAGGCATAACAGGTTGTCGGGCCGACGAATTTCCATCCTCGTTTTTTTAAATCTTTCGATAAAGCAATGGAGTCTGCGGTTTTACTTAGGATATCCGTTTTTACTTTTGGTTGGTGGTGGTCTTGCGGTTTGAAAGACCAGAAATAATCACTTAATGACCCTGTTTCTTCGATGAGTTCAATGGCGCGCTGGGCGTTGTTTATTGTGGCCTCTATCTTACCGCGATGACGAATAATTCCTGCATTTTGAAGCAGTGAACTTATTGCGTCATTGTCGTATTTAGCGACCTTATGAAAATCAAACCCATCAAATGCAGCGCGGAAATTCTCACGTTTTCGCAAGATGGTGATCCAGCTTAAGCCCGCCTGAAACCCCTCCAGACAAATTTTTTCAAATAATCGGATATCATCATAAACGGGGCGACCCCATTCATTATCATGATAGTGCATATAGTCCTCGTCATTGCCGCACCACCAGCATCTCTGCGTGCCATCTTCTCCAGTGATTAATCCTTTGTCGGACATTGAAAATCCTTTATCATGTTGGTTTCTCTAACGTTAGCACCGGAGGATGAATGCTGCGAGCACTATTAAATCGGAAGAAGATTCGTAAATTACCAGAGGTTAGCGATATACGCCTTGCCAAGGAACGTGATTTTATTGAAAAAAGTAAAGTGCACCTTGAGGGGTTGGAAGACATCCGTAAGACTAAGCTTACGATCTATAAATGGCGTAAACGCATGGCCATTCCTGTTGCTGTTATTCTTACGCCTGTATTGGGATATCTAGATTATTTTTTATTATTTTTGCAAAGCGGCGATGATCGCGGTGCAGGGATTACGGTGGTTGCTCTTGGTGCTTTATATACGTGGGTAACGCATCCGCGTCGCCAATATGCCAAGGCCTATAAGCTGCATATTTTACCGGATTTGGCCAAGTTGTTTGGTGATTTTTCTTATGATCTGAAAGGTCAGGTTGCAAGACATAAAATGCAGCCTTCTAAAATCTTGCCAAAATATGATCGTTGCGATAGTGAGGATTATTTTTCCGGAACGTATAAGGGCGTAGATATTGAATTCTCGGAAGTGGATTTTAAACAACGCCGTCGTTCTAAAAATCGCACCCGTTATGTGAGTGTGTTTAAGGGGCTTGTTATTATGCTCGATATGAAGACCAAGAAATTTTATGGCCACACTTTATTGGACAGGGATAAAGGCAAAATTGGTGAGTGGTTTAAACAAAAATCCAGCAAACTTAAGCGCGCAAACCTTGTGGATCCTGAGTTTGAAAAAATATTTGATGTTTATACGAATGATCAAGTCGAGGCGCGGTATTTGATTGATCCTGTGATGATAGAGCGCTTGAAAGGCTTGCAGATGGAATATGGTGGGGAGAGTATAACCGCCGCGTTTTTTGATAGTAAAATGTTAATACTCATTCAAAGTGATCATAATTATTTTGAGCCAGCGGCGCTTGAAATTCCGGCGACGGATCCACGATCAATTTTGAGTATGAAAAAAGAAATCGGGGAAATCCTTTCTCTTATTGACAGGTTAGACCTTTATGATCCACAAAAGGTGTACGAAGAACGTAATATAGCATTGGATGATATTGAATCTGGTGCGGTGTGATTGATATTTAGAGGAATTTAAGATTATGGCAGCTTACGAATATGTTTATGTGATGAACGGCCTTAGCAAGGCATATGGTAATGGGAAAAAGGTTCTCGAAGATGTTACGCTTAGTTTCCTTCCGGGTGCAAAGATTGGCGTATTGGGGCCAAACGGTGCGGGTAAGTCAACGTTGTTGAAAATTATGGCGGGTGTTGATACGGATTTTATGGGCGAGGCATGGTCGGCCAAAGGTGCGCGCGTTGGTTATTTAGAGCAAGAGCCACAGTTGGATCAGAGCAAAACAGTTGGTGAGAACGTGATGGAGGCTCTGGCAGATGTGAAGGCGATGGTTGACCGTTTTAATGCGATTGGCATGGAAATGGGTGAAGAGGATGCAGATTTTGATAAATTATCCGAGGAAATGGGTGATTTGCAGGAGAAGATTGATGTCGTGGACGGGTGGGAGCTTGATCGTACAATTGACATTGCGATGGAGGCTTTAAGATGTCCGCCTGCGGAATCTTCGGTCGAGAATTTATCTGGTGGTGAGGCGCGCCGCGTTGCGCTTTGTAAGCTATTGCTGGAAAAACCGGATTTACTACTGCTTGATGAGCCGACAAACCATTTGGACGCGGAAAGTGTTGCGTGGTTACAGCGTTTCTTGCTTGATTATACAGGCGCAGTTGTGATGGTGACGCATGATCGTTATTTCCTTGATAATGTGACAAGTTGGATTTTAGAGGTGGATCGTGGGTCCGGTATTCCTTATGAGGGCAATTACACGGCCTATCTGGAAGCAAAGGCCAAGCGTATGAAGCAAGAAGACCGCGAGGAAAACACACGCCAGAAAACATTGGCGCGTGAAATGGAGTGGATGGGGAAAAGTCCTTCTGCACGTCGTTCCAAGTCTAAAGCACGTATTAATGCGTATGAAGAGTTGCTTGCCGAGAGCCAAAAAACAGATATGCGTAATGCGCAAATTGTTATTCCTGCGCCGCCACGTTTGGGTGATTTGGTTATTGAGGCAAAGAATATACGTAAAGGCTTTGGCGATCGTCTGTTGATGGATGATTTGTCATTCTCATTGCCGCCAGGCGGTATTGTCGGTGTTATTGGGGCAAATGGTGCCGGTAAATCGACGTTGTTTAAAATGATTACAGGCGAAGAATCTCCTGATGAGGGGACATTTAAAGTCGGCGATACGGTGAAGCTTGGCTATGTGGATCAAAGTCGAGATGCGCTGAATGCAGATAATAATGTTTGGGAAGAGATCTCTGATGGAGCAGATATTATAAAACTGGGAAAAATAGAGATGCAAAGCAGGGCGTACGTGTCTGCTTTTAATTTCCGCGGGTCGGATCAGCAGAAAAAAGTTGGTGATTTATCGGGAGGGCAACGCAATCGCGTGCACCTTGCTAAGATGTTGAAAATAGAAGCAAATGTTATCCTTCTAGATGAGCCAACAAATGATTTGGATACAGAAACTTTGGCCGCGCTTGAGGAGGCGTTGGAGCGTTTTCCAGGTTGCGCTGTTGTGATTTCCCATGATCGTTGGTTCCTTGATCGTTTGGCAACACATATTCTGGCCTTTGAGGGCGATTCGAAAATCACATGGTTTGAGGGTAATTATCAGGATTATGAGGCAGATTATCGTCGCCGTATGGGGCATGATGCGGATACGCCAAGACGCATAAAATACAGGCCGTTGCGCAAAACTGGGTAGGGTGTACGTGTCTGTTTTTGGCTGTGTGCCTTGCTTTGCCGTTTTCGCATTATAGAAAATGTCATAAATGTGACATTAAACTCGCTTTTTGCATGTAATTGATGTTAGTATTGGTTGTGATTTATCTAAAATTCGTGCTATTTGCGAATGTTGATTAGAGAAAATGGTGAGTAAATAACGTGCAAAATATAAAAACTAAAGATGTCCTGATATACGCGTCCATGCCTCGTATTATACCACGTGTGAAGGACTTGTTTTCTTCTGGGTTTTCTTACGTTTCGTTTTGGATGGCACATATATATTTCATCGTACGTCTTTTGCCGGCCAATCATCCATATTTATCTTCGGCGAATATCGGGCGTTTTGGTGTACGTCATGTTATTACAGAAGCATCGCGCAATCTTACCTTTTCTAGAAAGAATATTGATCAGATACTTGTTTATTTTGGTATGTTGACTGGTGTTGTTATGTTGGTGGCGCAGTTTGCTATTTTGATTTATGTTTTGCTTGTTTCGCCTGCGATGGCGTTTTCTTGGTTTGATACACCTGACCCGGCGTCGGATATTGCTTATAACTTATTGGATCGTGTCTTTGGTGTCCCCGGTGTGTTTTGTTCTACGACGACGGTTGCCAATTGTACGAATTTTAGCGCAGGTGTAGCGTTTGATGTCGCTGGGCCAGCTACCGGCGCGACTGTTTTGCCGCTTCCTTTTCAGGCTGCGTTGCATCAATTGTTCAGATTTTATTCGACAGCATTGCTTTTAGTGGCTGTTTTGATTTTCTTGTATTTTCTTGTGGTTATTATTTTTGAAACAACCACAAGCGGTACGCCTTTTGGTCAGCGCTTTCAAAACGTTTGGGTTCCTATCAGGTTGATTGTTGCTCTCGGGCTGCTTGTGCCTGCGCCGGTGGCGGGGGTTGGTGCCACTCTTAATTCTGGTCAATATATTGTGCTTTACGCTGCAAAATATGGATCAAGTTTTGCAACGGTCGGGTGGAATAGTTTCAATACTGCTGTTTCTGGACATTCCCAGTTTGGCGGAACGCCTACTACGCCAATGGGACGGCGTTATTCGAATATTGCTATTCCTGAGGTTCCGGATATTTCTGCGTTGGTTGAGGCAATGTCGATTGTGCATGCATGTGCATATTCTTATGCTCTGCTAAGCGCAGAGCAACCT
Organism: Zetaproteobacteria bacterium; assembly: GCA_002747015.1. The sequence continues at coordinate 88,817 of NVXI01000007.1, read as the reverse complement.
ACTGGTGTAGGTGCGGGAATTTATCCTCCGCTTGAAGCATCACACGTAGGTCCGACAACGGAAACAGGGTTTAAGGTTGTACCTTTCTTGGTTAAACATAAAGAAGGTAACCAGGTTGCTGGTCCGATTGCTGGTAATGCGAATTTGGTTGGTAACCCTTTACTACGTTTGCAAGTGACATCTTCTGGTTCTCTTCCCTCTCCGGATTATTTGGGGGCGCTTGGTTTTTATTATGGTAGTGATATTGTTATTCGCTTTGGTGAGTATAGAGCAGGCGACGACAAACATACTGATTATCCTGGCCTGGTTAAGCCTTTATGTGGTGATATTCGTATTCCAGTATCGTCTTTGGCAGATTTGGGTGGGGCGGCCGCTGGACGGGGCGGGGCGGACCATATGTTGCGTGGATATTATCGTCTAGTTGCGCAAATGTGGTTTAACGATATGGATATGCGCCAATTTGCAAGGGCTTATATTACTGCTAAGACAGTGCAGGGAGAGACGGATTATAGATGGTTCTGTAGCACGAATGAATCACCTGGGACAGGGTCAATGTCGGGTGTTACACGTACGTTGCTAGGTTTCCCTGCGACAGCGGCAGATTGTAGGAATGATCCAGCGCCAAGTGCGACTTGGAAGCAGCAAGTTATTGCGAGATATGCGACTGATCTTAAAACGTTGGTGAGAGAAGCTTGGGGTTCTTATGTTCTGAGTACGCTTTCTTCTGCTCAAACTCCGCAGGATCGGAGCTATGGGTGGGTTGGTGCCGGGATTTTCTATAGTAAATTAGCTGAGCTTAATGGTGGTTGGATTGATGGTGTGCAAGCCGTTCCTTATATGGATTTATACCCTCTTGCGATGGAGCAGGTTCGTGCGCAGAATAGAAAGAGTAATGAGCATGTTTCGTATAAGAAGCAGTTTACCATGTCTACAAAAGCTCCTTCAGGTGCGGAGGCGCCAGAGGGATTCTCCTCTATGGGGGAACGAGATAAAATTGCATCAGGGCTTTCCGCAGTTTTTGGATATTGGAATAATCAAACTAAGAGCTTTGACAATTTGAACCGAATTAGTTATCGCAATATTTTTATGGATTCGATAAATCGGTTATTTGGAACATCTGGTCTGGCGGCTATGCGTACATCGAATGCGCATTTAAACCCTATGGTACAGCTTATTGTTGTTGGGAAAGGGTTGGTTGACTCGGCGATTTATAATTTGGCAGGTGCGTCAGGTTCAGCTTTTCTTGGTGGTATGGTTACCGCTATGGGTGAAAATAGTAAAATTGGAGCAATTGGAGAAGCGGCCAGTCAGGTTCTTTTGTCGACGGCATTTATGGGGTTAACTGCTGGTTTTGTTCTCTTTTATATTTTGCCGTTTCTGCCGTTTGTTTATTTTTACTTTGCTGCGGCTTCTTGGATCAAAGCAATATTTGAGGCAATGGTGGGTGTGCCGTTGTGGGCGTTGGCGCATTTGCGTATTGATGGTGATGGTTTGCCTGGTGACTCTGCGCAAAATGGGTATTTCTTGATATTAGAGATATTTATAAGGCCAATACTGACTGTTGTTGGTTTGGTGGCGGCTGTGGTTATTTTCTCAACTCAGGTACAAATTTTGAACTTAATCTGGGATTTGGTGACATCGAATATTTCAGGTGATTCCTCTGCTGTGACAGCAGATGTTTTGAATATGACATCTGTTAATGACACTCGTTTCCAACGTGGTGTTATAGATCAGTTCTTCTTTACAGTTATTTATACAATTGTTTGTTATATGATGGCGTTGGCCTCGTTTAAGTTGATTGATCGCATACCTGATAATATCTTACGCTGGGCCGGTGCGGGTGTGTCTTCATTTGGTGATATTAATCAGGATCAAGTGGATAGTTTGTCTCGTTATGCCGCGATGGGTGGTATGACAATGGGTAATCAGGCTGCTGGTGCGATTGTTAAATTGGGTGGTGGTACTGGTAAGATTGTTGGTAAGCAAATCGGGGGGGCAACGACAGGTAATACTTCTCCTGGTGGTGCGGCGACTCCTAGTAATGCGACGACTCCTAGTGGAACACAGCCCTCTGATGTTAGATTGAAAGAAAATATAATTCTTATCGGTGAAGAGTTGGGTCATAATATTTATGAATTTGATTACCTTGATGGCTCTGGTCGTTTCAGGGGTGTTATGGCTCAAGAAGTAATGAAGAGCGTACCTGATGCAGTAACGCGCCATTCTAACGGATATCTGCAAGTTGATTACGATAAACTAGGTTTACGGATGGTGCGTGTGTAATGGCATTCGAGAATGTGTTTCGTGTGTGCCAAGATGAATGTGAGAATAAAATAAAGATTTTCTAGAGTTGGAAAGAGAGAAATAATGTTTGGTTTATTACTGCCAAAAGGATTGTTTAGTTATAGTGTGATGCCACAAATCGTGCCGAGAATGCGTGATTTGTTTATGAGCGGCTTTCATTATATTCCTTTTTTTATTGCTGTTGTTTATCAAATGGTTGGTTTGTTGCCGCGTTCCCATCCGTATTTGAATCAGCGTAATATTGGGCTATATGGTATTAGACATGTCGTGTGCGAAGCGGCGCGTAATGTAAAATTTAGTCTTAAAAATATTGATCAGATCCTTATGTTTGTCGCGGTTATTGTGGGCTTGATTATCTTTTTTGTTCAATTTCTATCCTTAATTATGTTGTTGTTTTTACAGCCTGCCATGGCTATGCCAACAACATGGATTGGTTTCTTCAGTGTTGATAATGTCTCTGGTTATCGATCCCACGACTTGGCCTTTATGATGTTGGATATGGTTTTTGGTGTTCCGCATCCTAGTATTGCAACTATGGGATTTTTCGAATCGTGTGTTGGTTCTGCTGTTAATTGTGTGGATAATTTCGGCGTTAATGTTGCGGCAACGAATACCGCTGGAACGGGTGTTTCGGCGACAATAGCGGGGCAGTTCGGACCGTTAACGCCGACGGCATATACATATTTCCCATTTCCTTATCACCTTGGTATGCATAGCTTGTTCAGTGTTTATAGTACTGGCCTTCTTGTGATCGCTGTTATTATTACAAGTTATTTTATTGTCACTATTTTGGCCGAAACAGCGCAGACAGGCACACCGTTTGGTAAGCGTTTTAATAAGACATGGGCGCCTCTTAGAATTGTGATTGCATTTGGATTGTTGATGCCATTGGGATCGGGATTAAATTCTTCACAATATGTCGTTTTATATGCGGCAAAGATTGGATCCGCATTCGCGTCGAATGGGTGGCGTTTATTTGATTCAACGTTGACGCAAAGTTTAGGTGGTGGTGGTGCTATGATTTCTACGCCGAATGCGCCTGATGTTTCGTCTTTGTTGCAATTTTTGTATGTTGCGAAGGTTTGTAAGTATATTAATGATTATTATGAAAGGGATCGTTTCGAGACGGAAACCGCTGCTTGGACTGCCTCACTTCCTGCTGTAATTCCCGCGCAAACTGTTGAGGCATATGCAGTGTTTCAGCATTCAGCGTCTCCTAATTTCTTGTTATTGGACACCAGTCAGGATTATGATTCGATGCTTAGTGATCTGGATGATGCGGCTAGTTCGGTTATTATTCGGTTTGGTATAAGAAACGAAGGGAAATATAAGGATAGTCATTCTTTTGTTTCTCCTATTTGTGGTGAAATTACATTGACGATGGAAGATGCGAGGGATCCTCCTCTGTTTGGTGGTGACGCCGAGCCTGGCGCGGACTGGATGCAGTATACTTATTATCAGTTATGGTGGCATATATGGCACGATACTGATTTTATAGATGTTGCTGGTGGGCCAGGGACGGCGCCTCCTACTTCGCTGACAGCAGGGCTTGGGGGCTCACGGATAAATAGACGAGATATTGAAGTTGCGCATCGTATGGTTAAAGGAGCAGCAGGAGCAGCAATCCCGACCTCTTTAGTTGCAAACAATCAAGCACCCGTAGATTCTATATATGTTAATAATGTAAAGGCAAATGTTAAGAATCACATAGAGATTGGGATATCACTGGCCGTTAGTGATCAGAGCATCTCGGACAGGTTAACAACGGTGGATCCGAATTTAAATACCTTACATAGTCGAGGTTGGGCTGGTGCAGGTATTTGGTATAACCGGGTTGCTGAAATGAATGGGATGGTGATTGGTGCGACGTATGCGATTCCTATTGTATCGAAATATCCAGCCATTATGGAAAAAGTTGTTGAGGAGAAATCTAAATATAATAAGGATATTGATGCAGCAACGCAGCGTAAGCCAGATGCTGCAGGTATTAACAGTCTTGCAACATTGTTGGGTGGTAATAAGAAGATGGAAGAGGCCACAGCCTTGTATACCGCGGAATTTGAATGGTCTTCGGGTGGTTTGACGCAAGAAGATTTAACGGGTAATGCATTTTTGGATGCTATTTCGGCTTTGCTGGGTGTAAATGGATTGTATGATCTACGGAATAATGTGGGAACACATCCCTTGGCGATGCTTGTTGGTGTTGGTCGTGCATTGGTTGAAAGTGCGGTGCGTTCTTTAGGTTATGCGGCGTTGGGTGCGACATTAGGCGCTGCGGAAATCGGTGGCGCAGTTGGTAAAGTTTCTGCAAACTTCTTTATCTCTGTGGCGATGATGGGACTAACTGTTGGTTTTGTTTTGTTCTATGTTGTGCCGTTTTTACCGTTTATCTATTTCTTCTTTGCGGTTGGTGGATGGTTGAAAGGTATTTTTGAGGCAATGGTCGGTGCGCCGCTATGGGCATTGGCGCATATAAGGATTGACGGTCATGGTATGCCGGGTAATGCTGCTATCAATGGTTATTTTTTGATATTCGAGGTTTTCTTGAGGCCAATCCTTACTGTTTTTGGACTATTGGCGAGTATTTCTATTTTCTCGGCATTGGTTGATGTTTTGAATAGTGTATTCTCAATTGTAACAGAGAATGTTGGTGGGTATGATATGAACACGGAGCTTGCGTCAACAGCTGCGACATCGACGTCACAATATGTAAGGTCAAGGATTGATGAGTTTTTCTTTACTGTTATTTACGCGATTATTGTATATTTGATTGCGATGTCGTCGTTTAAGTTGATTGATACGATACCAAATAATATTTTAAGGTGGATGGGGCAAAGTGTTGCGACATTTGGGGATCAACGTGAAGATCCTGCGCAGGGATTGGTGTCCAAGACAACTGTGGGATCACAACAAGCTCTATCAAAAATTGGCGGTGGTTTGCATGCTGTTGTTAAGGGCGTTGGCTAACTTTTTTATTAAGATATGAGTATATGGCTATAAGCAAGAATGATTTTACGAAATACACTATATTACCAGGGATTGTGCCCAGGGTAAGTAGTTTGCTTGGCTCTGGCTTTGCTTTCCTGGCGAGCTTGATCGCAGTTATTTATTACAATGTAGGATTATTACCTGCTGGCCATGTGTATTTAAGACAGGATAATTTTGGTCGTTTTGGTCTGCGTCATGTTATTGCAGAAGCGGGGAACAACCTTACATTTGAACGTAAGCATTTAGATAAAATAGTAATATATTTTACGATCTTGATTGGTCTGGCATTGATTGCAGTACAAATTGTTTTATTGTGTACGTCCCTTCTTGCAAGTCCTGTATTTGCAGGGCCATGGTCTAGTATATTTTTGACGACACCGGCTGGGCATACATCATCGCAAGACATGGCCTTTATTGTTCTGGATAATGTCTTTGGTATGAAAGTAGGTTCGGGGACGGGTATTGCAACTGGCTTTTATAATTCCTGTATTTCTGATTTAGGCACAGCATGTTTGGATATACAGGGTAATATCATTCCCTCACCAACAAGCTATCCTTTGCCGATGCATCTTGCGTTGCATTCAATGTTGCATTTCTACACAATGGGCATTGCCATGATTTCCGGGGTTATTCTTATTTACTTCGTGATTACGATTGTTGGGGAGACGGTTACGACGGGGATTCCCTTTGGACAGCGTCTGAATCGTGCGTGGTTTATACCAAGATTGATTGTGTTTTTTGCTCTTCTCGCACCTGTGAGTACGGCAAATAATAATGCAGGTATTAATGTGGCGCAGCTTATAGTTTTTTCTGTTGCGAAATTCGGATCAAATATGGCAACGAATGTATGGTTGCAGTTTAACGATACTGCTATTGGCACGACAAGCCAATTTTTGGGACAATCTCAAAGTTTGCTGGCGGAGCCAACTTTACCAGAAATTGGAGGGTTGACCCAATTTATGCATGTTGTGCGCCTGTGTATTGTTGCTGAGAAAATTGTAAATGGACTTGATGTTTATCCTTACTTTGTTCGACCGCATAGTGATGATACGACATCTGTTTTGCTTCATGATGGTACGACAGAAGGTGGCGGTGCGGCAAATATGGGCGGTACGACGAATGATTATTTGCCGTTGGACGTAGTTTCTAGTTTTGATGAGGCTGTTGTTTTCTCGCGTTATAAAACTGTTGTTTTGCGTGTTGGTCATCGTAATCCTCCGGGTTTTCTTCCTAATCCTTCGGGTTATCCTGGGGCACCTGCTGATGGTAGTCTCGCACCAAATAACAAAACAGGGTCATATTCAGAGGAATGGGGGCATGTTCAGCCAACATGTGGTGAGTTGCATTTTGATATTACTTCAGTGGATGAATTTGTGATTAATTTCGGGGGTATTCAAGATGAGTATTTTCTGGAAGTATTAGAGTATTTCACTCTTAATGATATGGCCGATAACACGGTTTTATGTATGGCACAGGCTATTTTGCCGTATGGGCATAATCCGGGATGTGTGGATAACCCTTATGCTACGTCGTGGGGACAATTTGATATTACGTCCGATACACAATGGATAACGGCCGCAGGCGCGAGAGCCAATATAGAGTTCTTTAATTCGTCGAGTTCTCTATTCCTTAATGGCCAATTTTATGATTGGGGATCGGTAACTGCTTCTGGTACTCCTATATTTGATGATATTCGTACTGCGTATGATACGGCGGCATATTCTGGTAATTTGTTAATGCCTGTGCGTGTGCGGGAAAGAGGATGGGCTGGTGCCGCGTTATGGTATAATAAAATTGCCGAGTTGAATGGCTTGGTTGTATCCGCGATTAAGAATGTGCCAAGGCCCTTCAGATATCCGATGGTGATGGAAATTATTTCTGAAGCGCATAAGCTGAATGATTCGAATGTGTCGTATGGAGATCGATTTAATCCGCGTCTTCAAAATGGTCAACTGGTTTCTCTACCACGCCCAGGGGATCAGTATATTGCCGCAGCCTTATATAGTGACTATAATTTTTGGCGTACATCCAAGGTGCATGAGACTGTTCATACACGTTCGTCTAAGAACGTTATTATTGATTTTATTAATACAGTTTTTGGTACGGACGGCTTGTTAAATATCATGGATAATCAAGGTACACACCCTTTGGCAATGCTTAGTTCTGCGGGGAAAAGTCTGGTGGATGCTTCTATTAGAAATTTATTTATTGGTGTCGTTGGGCAGGGTGCTGCTGGAATGCTAACGGATGACTTCTTTGGGCCTATAGCAAGTACAGCTGGTGAATTTCTTGTTTCAATGAGTTTATTGACCTTGTCTATTGGCTTTATGCTGTATTATGTTTTACCGTTTATGCCGTTTATCTATTTCTTCTTTGCCTTTGCTGGTTGGATTAAAAGTATTTTTGAGGCCGTTGTCGCAATGCCCCTATGGGCGGTTGCGCATATAAAAATTGATGGAGAGGGACTTCCTGGCCCATGGGCAACGAACGGGTATTTTCTGATTTTTGAAATCTTCTTACGACCAACTCTGATTGTTGTAGGTCTGTTGGCCAGTATTTCGATATTTTCTGCGTTGGTGGCGATGCTGCATGAGGTTTTTCATGTTTTGACGTTGTCTGCTACTGGGTTTGATATGAAAAAAGAGATATTTGATACGACCATTTTGAGTACGGGAGATAGTCTGGATTATTGGCGCTCTCCGGTGGATGAGATGTTTTATACGGTTATATACGTTATTATTGTGTATATGATTGGTTTGTCGTCCTTTAAGTTGATTGATCAAATTCCAAACAATATTATGCGTTGGATGGGGGTTACGGTTAGTACGTTCCATGAGACGGCAGGTGATCCTGCGGGTGAGCTGTCGGGTAAAATGTATAGAGCGACCCAGATGACCAACGCGCAGATTACAACGTCCATTGCGCGTATGAAGGGTACTGCTACAGCACAGTCAGAAAGATCTGTTGCGGAAACTGAGCTTATTTTATCTGATGTTAGATTGAAAGAAAATATAATTCTTATCGGTGAAGAGTTAGGTCATAATATTTATGAATTTGATTACCTTGACGGCTCTGGTCGTTTCAGGGGTGTTATGGCTCAAGAAGTTATGGAGAGCCGACCTGATGCAGTAACGCGCCATTCTAACGGATATCTGGCAGTTAATTACGATAAACTAGGTTTACGGATGGTGCGCGTGTAAAGGGTACTGCTACATCGGAGACAGAGTCAAATATGGCGAATACGCAGACCTTAATGGGCAGTAACCCTCTTGATGGTTGATAGTATCTTGGGAATATAATGTCAGGTTTTAGGCCGTAAATGCGCCAATAGAACTTCTACCTTGCCGCCGCCACGTTGTATCACAGAGGCAAAATCTGATCGTTGGGTCAAGGACATACTGACCCCTTCAACAATGATATCAATGACTTTGAACTGGCCATTTTTCTTTTTACGGACGCGCCAGTCAACATTGACCTTAGGGCCTGTTTCAGGGATGATGGATGAAGAAACAAGTGCGTCCGTTCTGCCAGTAGGGCGTGCAGTGCTTACCATGATGACTTGGCCGTTATATTCTCTAAAGCGTCTTGAATAGACCTCTATGATCCTGTTCTCAAAAAGTGCGAGATATTCTTTTCGTTCTGTCTTTGAGCTGACTTTCCAGTAGCGGCCTAATGAAAATCTGGCGATTGTTTTCATGTCGAAATTATCATGAAGCAACTTACGGAACTCTTTGTCGCGGCTTTCTTTGGACACATCAGTGTTTTCAAGAATACCAATTCCATTTTTTGCCAATTTAGAGACAAATGTTATGGCCCCTTCTTCTAAGGTTTCATTTCCAACATAAATTATATGTGCAGGTTTATTGATAATTTGGCTTGTAGGAGAGCTTTGGAATGCGAAGGCAGATGTTGATGTCGATAGTGCCATCAAGATACCGAAAGGTAGAATAAATTTATAACTCAACACAAGTCTCTCCTCTAGAAATTTCATGCCCTACATCTTATCTCATTAGTATAGAGGGTGTTTTTTAATCATTCAAATATAAGGTTCTAAAATCACTATTTTATTCGTCTTCATAATATGGAATTGCCGGAATATCATTGATCGTGATGCCTTCATTGTCGTTTACAACAGCTTTACGATGTTGGTAATACGTACTGCGAATTGCGGCGTAGTAATCAAAAGAATTTCTTTCTAAATCATCCAGAGTATCTTTTAAAGAATCTCTGATATCTAGGTACTCGACAACATACTTTCCTGAATAAAGCAGCTCTTGATCTTGACTGAAAAGATACCAACGTAAAGGGTCTGCGATGGTGTCAGCAAAATAGCCACTATAATCACGTAGGGATGACGGGCCGATAAAGGGAATAACCATATAAGGGCCATGTTCAACGCCCCATATTGCCAGCGTTTGTCCGAAGTCTTCCGGCTCGTATTCTATACCTTCATAGCCTGCGACATCGAATATGCCACCAACGCCAACGGAGGTGTTAATTACGACTCGTAAAAGGGCATCACGCGCACCTCCTAAGTCACCTTGCAATAGTTGGTTTGCAAGGGTAATTGGGCTACGTATATTTCGTAAGAAATTGCGAATACCGCTGCGCGCTGGGCGAGGGGTAATGGCTCGATAGCCTTCGATAACAGGGTTAATAATGGTTTTGTCTACAGCCATGTTAAAGGCCATAATCTGTCTGTTTTGTTCTTCCATAGGATCGTAGATCGTAATACCTGCCTCATGTATTTCATTGCCCTTCATACTGGCGCAGGATGAAACAGTAAGGCCGGATAATGCAATTAAAGCGAGGCGCGTATAAAAAGAGGCCGATTTTGTCTTTTCATTGATTGTATTTGTAAGAAGGCTCATTGCTAAATCCTGTTTTATATCATTTGTATTGTATAAGCGAAAAGTGCTACGCAGAAAAGTCCTTATATTCTAAATAGCATGTGTTGATTATCAATTGGTTAATTCTATAAAAATTAAAAAAGTTGTTCATGTTTTCTGACTTAGCCATCTTCAAGATTCATCATGACGGATAGCCCTAATAAGAATGAGATAAGTGCGGGTGACCATGCGGCAAGGATAACAGGGATTTGTTGAGAGGCACCCAAAGCTTGTAGAAAGCTGGATAAAAAGAAAACAATAAATCCAATGAATATACCTGTTGCGATCATTGGCAGTGTGCCTCTTGATCTGGGAGGGCGCATTGAGACCGCGGCAGCCAAGAGTATCATTGCGCTAAACATTAGGGGTTGTGATAATAAGTTGTGATAATATACTTTTAATCCGGTTGCATCGAAACCAGTTTGCTCTAGCGTTTTTATATAGGCAGGTAGTTTCCAAAAGGACATGCTTTGAGGGGAGGCGAAGCTCTCTTCTATATCTTGACGTGTTAATGTTGTTGGGAGGTTGTATGTTTTTTCTTTTGCGGGTGCGCTGTGCTCTTTATGTATTGTGACATCGCGCAAATGCCAAAGATTTTCTTTTAATTGTGCGGTTCTCGCATCGATGCGCTGAAGGAATATATCATTATCTGTGAAGTATAAAACGGTGATATTCTTTAATATCCATTCTGGCTGTTTTATTTTTTGGGCGTGCAAAATGACATAGCCGCTGATTAACTCTGGTTTTTGTATGGGTATTGCTTTGTTATCGCTGGTGTTACTCGGAGTATTTATTTCGTTCTCGAAAGGCGGCGGTTGGGTTTCTGCCTCTATTAAAATGTCTTGTTTCAGCCATAGCCCTTCTTGAAAGACGGCGATATGGTTTTCTTGACGCTTTAAATATAYGCGYTCCATATCTTCAAATTTYCCGATTAAGACTGCGCCAATGGGATTAATGATGGCCATTTGGGTGATGCCGAATAAAATRCCAACKGCGGCAATGGGTAATAAAAATTGCCAGACKGAAAAACCAGAAGCRCGCACAACGATCAGTTCGTAACTGCGKGTAAGCTGCCAGAATGTGAACATTGCGCTGAATAACACAGCAAATGGAAAGAGTGTTTGYCCAACTTTGGGGAGTTTRARAAGYCCCATTTGCAGCACCAAGCTTATTGGAATATCACCGTGTTTGCTGGCGCGGCGGATAAGYTCTACTGTATCAAAAAGATAGATAACGGCAAGYAATGCCATCAGYAATATGAATAGGTTGAAAAGATATTTCTTTGCGAGATATGTGCTGAGCGTTGCTGTAACTTTCATGCTGTTTTCTCTCTTTTGGYGTAGAGAATTTTTCGACGGAARCTTTCGCTAAACCCGCTTAAAAAGAATAAGGAGATTATAATTGGTGCGAAGGTYAGGAKATACATMAATATAAGTCCTGCATCATTGTTACGTGCAAGGTTGTAAGATGCCAGAAACAGRCCTTGAATAACCATAATGATGACAATGGTGATACCAATTCTTGTCCCTTGGCCACGCCGATCTATAGGGCCGAGCAGTAAGATGCTGAGTGCTATTAGTGGGAAAGAYAGGGCGAGAAGAGGGCTTGTGAAGCGGCGGTGTATCTCGATCGAAAATTCATGCAAATTCTCTCTATCACGTTTGTTGTTGAGATCGGGGTTTAGAAGTTTGGTAATTGTGCGTTCATCTGGCTCTGCCCATCTTTTACGCGCGGGGCCGCTGCCTGGCAAATCAATGGTGTATCGGTCGAAATCAAGTCTTTGTAATATTCCTGTTTTCGGGTTGTATGATTGTCTAGAGCCATTAAATACAATGACTTGCTGTCCTTCGTTATCAATGACGATTACACCGCGCCCTGCCAGAACAGTTGACGGTGGGGCGGATTTATCTCGTGTGTCATGGATCATTAAGCCGGCGAGCTCCCCATCGCTTGTGCGTTCTCGAATATAAACTGTTAAACCACGGCCTATCTGGTTGAAAACGCCTTCCTTAAAAAGAAGGGTTGAAAATTCGGACTTTAGTTCATGGCGCATGCTGTGCATTTTTGCCAATGAAATTGGTGCCACCCACATGGTAATGCCCCATAATAAGACTGTCATACATACGCCAAGGATGATCGCAGGCTTTGCCAAAGAAAACGAAGAATATCCAGTGGCGCGTATGGCAGTAATTTCTGAGTCGACAGTCATTTTATTGTAGAGGAATAATGTTGCAGCCATAACCGAGAGTGGTAAAGTTACTTCGAAGAAGCGCGGTAGAGCGAGGCTGGTTAATATTAAAAAGGCGCTTCCGGCCGCGCCAGCATTAATGATTATTTCGAGAAACCTGAGTGACTGCGTTAAAAATATTACAAAAGCCAGTATGATCGCGACAAAAGCTGTTGCGATAAAGAGGTTTTTTAGTAAATAGTAATTAAATATTTTCATATTATATACGCGTTTATGACTAGTGATTATAGTTTAGAGCATATTATTGTTTATAGGCTTATATGCGGTAATTGACGATATGCTCGAGAGATTATACTATGATCCGGTCTTAAAGCGACTCCAATTTACTAGCTGATCAGGAAAATATAATGACATTAGATATTTCATTCTCAAAAGCCCCCTATAAAAACATGGAGGCGGCCGTTATTTGTTTTTATGATGATCAGGAATCCAGCCCATCTGTTGGTTCATTAAATTATGAATTCAAAGGTTTCGTAGACCATATTCTTGAAAAAAGCAAAAGCTTTAAGGGTAAAAGCGGACAAATTGAAATTGTTATGTTACCGGAAGGATCGCCATATAGTTATGTTGTTTTGCTAGGGTGCGGTAAACGTACGGATTTTACAAAAATTGAGGCAGAGAAACTGGGCGGAAAATTATTATGTGCGCTTGAGGATAAGAAAATAGAAACTGTTGAATTTTACGCAGATAATGAGCTTTCAGATTGTGGTGTATTGAGCGCACATATTGCCGTTGGGCTTGCCTTGCGTTCCTATAAGTTTGAACTGTATCAATCGCCAAAGCCTGATGATGATAAGGTTGCGTTGGCTGTTGCACATTTTGTTTTGTTTGAAAGTGACGTTGCCAGTGATTTGTACGCGGTGCAGGCCTGTGTAAATCAAGGTGTGTTTCTTGCGCGTGATTTAGTGAATGAGCCACCAAATATTCTTTATCCTGACAGCTATGCCAAGCGTATAAAAGAGCAGTTAAAGCCGCTGGGTGTTGAGATTGAAGTTTTGGATGAGAAGAAAATGCGTAAGCTTGGTATGGGTGCTATCCTTGCTGTTGGCCAAGGATCGGATAATCCGCCGCGCATGGTGATTATGCGCTGGAGCGGGGACAAGACATCTACAGATGCGCCGCTTGCCTTTGTCGGGAAAGGGGTCACGTTTGATACGGGGGGTATCTCTCTTAAACCCGGGCTAGGTATGGAAGAGATGAAGATGGATATGGGGGGATCTGCTGCTGTTGTTGGTTTGATGAAATCCCTCGCTTTGCGTAAGGCAAAGGTTAATGTCGTTGCTGTTGTTGGTTTGGCAGAAAACATGCCATCTGCGCGTGCATATCGCCCGGCGGATATTATTACCTCCTACGCGGGAAAGACAATTGAGGTTTTGAATACAGATGCAGAAGGGCGCTTGGTGCTTGCTGATGCTTTGTCATATGTGCAGAAAATATATAAGCCGAGCCTGATCATTGATTTGGCAACGTTAACAGGTGCGATGTTGATTGCGTTGGGGCATGAATATTGTGGGACATTTGTGACCGATGATGCGCTGTGGGAGCAGATGGAGCGTGCTGGCAAGGCGAGTGATGAAAAATTGTGGCGCATGCCTTTGGATGAGGTGTGGAAAAAGGATATGGAGGGCACGATATCCGATACCCAGAATATGGCAAAATCAGGCCGTTGGGCCGGATCATGTACGGCGGCAGGGTTCTTGTGGCACTTTATAGATAAAGATATACCGTGGGCACATATGGATATTGCAGGGACTGCGTGGATTAAAACGGACAAGGATATTGCACCTAAATATGGTACAGGATTTGGCGTGCGGGTTTTGGATCGTTTTGTTGCCGAGAATTATGAGCAATCTTAAACATTAGTAATTCTGAACTGAGTATTTGTGGCTGCCGATAATTTGAAAATTGATACATTTCGCGTGGAAAAGAAGAGATTGCGTAGTATTTCTGATTTGAAAGAAGTCGGCTTATTACCTGTTGGTGATGATGTGCGTTATATTCAGCTTTCTGGTCAATATGATATTGGTATTAGTGATCATGTGCGTGCCCTTATTCAGGGGGTGAATCAGCCTGAAAAGGATGTGATCGGGCGTCAATATATTCCAACACTTGAGGAGCTAAATGTACAACCTGATGAGGAAGATGATCCCATTGGTGATGATATTTATACGTCCGTTCGTGGGATTGTTCACAGATATAATGACCGTGTTCTATTTAAGGTAACGAATATTTGTGCGGTTTATTGCCGTTATTGTTTCCGTCGTGAGATGATTGGTGCGGGTGCACAGCATCTATCCGATGATGATTTTGATCGGGCGATCGATTATATAAAGACGCATAATGAAATTTGGGAAGTCATTTTAACAGGTGGTGATCCGTTCATTTTATCACCGCGTCGGTTGCAAAAAGTAATGGATGCGCTGGGGGAGATAGACCATGTGCAGATTATTCGTATTCACACGCGTATTCCAGTGGCTAGTCCGGATATAATTGGCGATACGATCTTATCTGTTTTGAAATCGTCAACCAAGGCTATTCATGTTGTTTTGCACATAAACCATGTTAAAGAAATTACAGATGATGTCGTTCAAATAATTTCACAATTAAGGGGCTCTGATTGCTCTTTGTTATCGCAATCTGTGTTATTGAAGGGTGTGAATGATGATGCTTCTGTGCTCGAAGATCTGTTTCGTAGGTTGGTGATCTTACATGTGCGTCCCTATTATTTGCATCATCTGGATAGGGCAAAAGGCACATCGCATTTTCGTGTTTCCCTTGAGCAAGGGCAGAAAATCATGAAGGATCTACATGGGCGTGTTTCTGGAATGTGTTTGCCGAAATACATGCTGGACATTCCTGGAGGGCATGGGAAAATTCCTATAAATGAAAGCTATATTCAGAGGCTTGATGGTGATGTATATTCTGTGGAAGATTATCAGGGGTGTACGCATCTTTATTTTGATACAGTGCCTCAGGATGAAATAGAGAAGAAGTAGGTTTTACCTTAGCATGACAGAGATACGATTTTATCATCTTCAATATCAGCCGCAGGCGCAGGTCTTGTCTGTTATTTTGTCAAAAGCGCTGGAGCGTGGTCACCGTATTGTTGTTAAGATGCGTGATGAGGCAGAGATAGGGCAGATGAATGATTATTTATGGACGTTCTCTCCGGATAGTTTTTTGCCCCATGGCAGTGTGAGGAATGGTCAGGCAGAAATGCAGCCGATTTGGTTAACGACAGAGGATGAAAGTCCGAATAAGGCTGATGTCTTGATTTTATGTCAGGGCGCATACTCAGAGAAACAATCCGAGTTCGCATTGTGCTGTGAGATGTTGGATGGCCATGATCAACAAGCGATAAGTGATGCACGCACACGTTGGAAAACGTATAAAGATCAAGGTTTTGACGTGACATACTGGCAGCAAGGCGAGACAGGTGGTTGGGAGAAGAAAGCCTGATTTCTTCTCGTTAGTCCACTTTTATAAATATAGATGCCATGTTGGCTTAATGATGGCTTGTTTCAGGTGCTTTTTCTTGTATCTCGCCAGTCGTTTCGCCGCCTTCGTGCTCCTCTTCTGGTGGAGCGAAGGCCGCTTGTTCTGCTGCTATATCTGCATCACTTGGTAGTGCAAGTGGAGTGTCAGCCTGTAGACGTAGCCACGCGATTAATGCTGATCTGTGTTTGGGTTTTTTCAGACCGGCAAAATTCATTTTTGTGCCTGAGATAAATTTCTTTGGTTTTGTCAGGAACTTATTCAGGGAATCGTAATCCCAAGTACCGCCAGCCCCTTGCATTCCTTTTGAGTATGAAAAGCTTGAATTTCCGGCTTTATTTGCGCCTACGATGTTCCATAGGTTGGGGCCTTGTTTGACTGGGCCATCTTTGCCGAATGAGTGACATGCGGCGCAGGCTTTGGATATTTTTGCGCCTCTTTCTATGTCTGCTGCGGCGAGTAGAGCCATAATTGGATCTGGTATCGTAGGTTTTGCGGGGGTGGCGGCGCCGTGGCCACTTGCTACTGCTCCGTCAATTGCAACGGCATCTTTTACCAGATTTTCACTGACGATTACCCTGTCAGCCACAAAGTCGACGAGCATGATGGTTATACCAACGCAAAGGATGGCTGCAAAGATTTTGTTATTTTCAAGACTGGACATGGACGAGTAAACTCACCTTAGTTAATGTTAATGTTTCAAAGGACGTATATAGCCTTTGATGTCATAGTATTCAATATTTGAATGAGATTAAAGACTAAAAAATAAAAAATGTTTCTGACTTACGTCCTATTATCGACATAGATATACTCTTTGCGTATAGTCATTCAATTAAAAAATGATCGAATGGTCAAATTATTGAAATATATGGAAAATTAAAATGAGTAATCAGTATAAATCTATCGCGTTTCAAGGTGAGCATGGTGCGTATTCGGATATGGCGTGTCGCGCAGTTTATCCTGACCTTGAAACGGTGCCTTGTGCTTCGTTTGATGCCGCGTTTCGCGCGGTTATGGAGGGGCGTGCTGATTTGGCGATGATCCCTGTCGATAACACGATCGCTGGGCGGGTGGCTGATGTACATCATTTAATGCCCGATGGTGAGTTATTTATCATTGGAGAGCATTTTCAGCCAGTTAATCATATGTTGCTCGGTGTGAGCGGCGCGAAGATAGAGGATATCAAACATGTGCATAGTCATGTGCATGCCATACCGCAATGTCGTAAATTCTTGCAAAAACTAGGCGCAAAATCGCATGTGCATGCCGACACGGCTGGTGCGGCGGCGGAAATTGCACGAAAAAATGATAAGCAGCACGCTGCGATTGCCTCGTCTTTGGCGGCAGAAATATATGGTCTTGAAGTTTTGGCAGAGGGGGTAGAGGATCAAAGTAAAAATACAACGCGTTTTCTGATCTTATCTCCTGAACCAGACTTTCCTGATATTGATGCGGAGAATGTTTTGACTAGCTTATTGTTTGAGGTGCGTAATATTCCCGCGTCTCTTTATAAAGCTCTTGGTGGGTTTGCGACGAATGGATTGAGTATAACCAAGTTGGAATCTTATGTTGATGGGAATTTCCAAGCGGCGCGTTTTTATTGCGATATTGAGGGGCATCCTGAAAGTATTGCTTTTGGTCGCGCCTTGGAAGAACTTGGTTTCTTTGCTAAAGATGTGAAGCTTTTGGGGGCTTATTTGGCACATCCGTCACGAAAGTCTTATGAGGTATATTCCGTAGAGTTGTAGAAGTGTTATTATGATGAGATTTACAAAATAAAGCCTTGCGCGAACCCGATAAAGTTATGTTAGTATATTTTTTGGTAAATGATAATAATATTGTAGTTTAATGATTTAAGGAGCATTTGATGCCAACACATGCAGAACTCGCGAGTAAACTTCTTGGGGATGCCGCGACATTTTTTCGCACACTCGCCGATCAAAATGAGGAGCTAAATGCGCAAATGACAGAGAATGCAACAGTGTTTGATCAGATGGCTGGTCTTGTTCTTGATGATCCACAGGGTGCTTTAGAGGGGACATCGCACGCGGAGTTAACGGGACGTTTGTTAAAGGATGCTGCTGGTTTTTTCCGTACATTGGCAGAGCAAAATGAACCTATTCGCGATCAAATGGAAGAGAATGCGAATGTTTATGATCAAATCGGTACGTTGGTATCCGAGGACCCTTTAGGTATTCTTGATTAATTTAAGTGATTGGATTAAGTCATTCCATGACCGGTTGTTTTGTGTGTAAGTGCGAATAGTTTTGCCAATAAATTTTTTTTCGTGTTTACAGAAAAATCGTTTCTTTATCTCTATTTTTCTATATTGATTTTTTCGATGCAATAGTTTTGCATGTTTGATGGCGCGTTTTATATTATGTGTTGCGCTGACGCGTTGCCATTTGGGTAAGCATGCACCATATTGGTTATCATGATAAATATAAACAGAGTACTGGGCGGATTGCTTCGTATTTTCTATTGGTTGTGTTAGAAACTTAAGCATATCATCCCTTAATCATGAAAAAATGGTTAAAATCATGGTGCAGGATAACGCATAGAATCTTAACAAAGTCTTAATATTAAAAATAAATGTGTAATTTTTAGCTGTTTTGTTGAGTTTTAGATCATAAAGCGGTTATAATGTTATTAATATTCTTGTGGCACTCTCCGTGTCGTTTTCAGAAATAATATAATAATAGGAAAAGTGACTGCTATGGCGCGTTCCCGTACAATTAAACGTCCTCGTAAGAAGAAGTCTTCATCTTTTCTTCCTGATTCGCTACAGGCATTTATTGCGCGGCGTTTGGTTGATGGAATTGCTTTGATGTTTCTTGGTGTTGCGACGTTTGTTTTATCCTCCTTGCTTAGTTATAATAGTAGCGATCCTTCATGGAACACAGCATCAGAAATGCCTGATCAGGTCGTGACGAATATTGGTGCGGTGCCTGGTGCCTGGGTTTCTGATATATTATTACAGACGCTGGGCTTTGGTTCTTTTGTTTTGGCAATGGCCTTTGCAATGTGGAGTTACCGAATTTTTAAACGTCAATCTGTGCGTCCGATTACACTGCGTTTGGCGGCGATATTGGTTGCGTCTGTTCTGGCATCCGTTGCTTTGGCGCAAATTCCATCAGGGAATTGGGCGGTGCATCCTTATTTAGGGAGTAGTGCAGGGGTTTTGATTTTTAATAAAATTATGTCTTTAACGCATTTTTTGCATATTCCTTACATTCATTATGTGGTTGGCGCGGTGTGTGGTTTGCTCTCTGTGTCCATATTTTTATATGGCGCGGCGTTTAGTCGTTATGAAATTGCATCTATGTGGTTCCGCTTAAAAGTTGTTGTTTTCACTGTTGTTGGGTTTTGCGCCTCTGTTGTGCATCGTTTCTTTGGTTGGGTGGCTCATTATAATGAGCCTGATTATCAAAGTGAGCCGATGCAATTGGGTATTGTGGAAAAATTAAAGGCGATGAAGGAAGAGCGTGCAGTTATCAAGGCGGCGCATCGTGCGGAGGTTGGAAAAACCAGAATCCGTAAAGAAGAAAGTGCGTTACAAGCCGAGCCGAAGAAGCGCGTACGCGCAAAGGCTGTTGCCCCTGTTGCTGTGCCTGAATCTAATGCTTTGGAGGATACGTTATCTTCGCCTTCGTCTATGTCCTCTATTCCTGTGGTGAAGCCAAAACAAGCCGCGTTAAAGTCTGCGTCATCCAAAACAGACTCGGCGCAGCAACGCTTTGCTTTGTACGACGTTGATAGGGAATGGGAATTACCGCCGATATCTATGATACAAGACGTGCCGGATGGTGTGGCGTGCCCAACATTGAATGAAGATGCCTTGCGCCGTAATGCAGAGCTACTCAAGAATGTGCTGGCCGATTTTAATGTAAATGGTGAGATTGTTAGTATTCACCCCGGTCCAGTTGTGACGTTGTATGAATTGGAGCCTGCACCGGGCACAAAAACGTCACGCGTTATTTCTTTGGGTGATGATATTGCGCGTTCAATGTCCGCGGTTTCTGTGCGTTGTGCGGTTGTTCCGGGACGGAATGTGATCGGAATTGAATTACCAAATAAAGTGCGCCAAACGGTGTATATGAAGGAGATGTTGTCTTCTAGACTCTATGAGAAGACGAGTGCAAAACTTCCTCTTATTTTGGGAAAAGACATTGGTGGGCAGCCGGTTTTGGCAGATTTGGCGAAGATGCCGCATTTGCTGGTTGCTGGTACAACCGGATCGGGTAAATCGGTTGCGGTTAACACGATGATTATGTCGTTGCTTTATCGTTTATCGCCAGAGCAATGCCGATTTATTATGATTGATCCAAAGATGCTGGAGTTATCTGTTTATGATGATATCCCGCATTTATTGACCCCTGTCGTGACAGAGCCGGGTAAGGCGGTTGTGGCCTTGAAATGGGCGGTGCGCGAGATGGAAGATCGTTATCGCAATATGTCGAAATTGGGTGTGCGTAATGTTGATGGTTATAATCAGCGTATTCGTGAGGCGCTTAAAAATGATGAGCAGATTATGCATAAAGTGCAAACAGGGTTTGAGCCGGATACCGGCAAGCCTGTTTTTGAGGATGTTGCGCTTGAGCTGGCCGAGCTACCCTTTATCGTGATTATTGTGGATGAATTTGCTGATTTGATGTTGGTTGCAGGTAAAGATGTTGAGAACGCGATCCAGCGTTTGGCGCAGATGGCGCGTGCGGCGGGTATTCATTTGATTATGGCGACGCAAAGACCATCTGTTGACGTTATTACCGGTGTTATTAAAGCCAACTTTCCGACCCGTATTTCCTTTCAGGTGACATCAAAAATTGATTCGCGCACGATCCTTGGTGAAGGCGGGGCGGAACAACTTCTTGGGATGGGGGATATGCTCTATATGGCGCCGGGTGGGCGTATCACGCGTGTTCATGGGCCGTTTGTAACTGACGAAGATGTAGGCAAAGCCACAAACTTCCTGCGCGCTCAGGGTAAGCCGAACTATATTGACGGTGTTACGGAGGATTCAGGTGATTTTGGTGGCTCTGATGTTATGAACGCAATGTTTGGCGGTTCTGATGATGGTGAGAGAAAGGTGGACGAGCTGTATGATAAGGCAGTCGCGGTTATTGCCCGTGAAGGCAAGGTTTCAACCAGCTTTATTCAGCGTCACTTGCAAATCGGTTATAATCGTGCGGCGCGTATTGTTGAAGAAATGGAACGCCAAGGTGTTATCTCTGCGGCTAGCCCCACCGGTAAGCGTCAAATTTTGATTAGTGATTTTAGTGAAGTTTAATATTATTGATGCGTAAGAAAAATGCATCGTTTCCTTTAGGCACGGTTATTCAAGGTTTTATGAAGCTGGAGTCTGTTGGCTATATTTTATGCGAGTTATATTGAGTGATGGAGTAGATATGTCAGCGCGGCAAAAAATAGGCGTTGGAATTTTATGCGGAATTGGTAATTCTTTATTTTTGGTTATTTCCTCCTTAATGGTGAAATTGGCGAGTGTGCATCATAATCCTGTTGATATATTTTTTTACCGTAGTGTTGGTGTGTTGATTCTGAGTTTCGGTTTATTAGTGGTCTTGAGGCAGGTGCCTGAAATTCGGAAGACCAATCATAAAGTTCAGGTTATACGCGGGGTTCTTGGTGCGATTACAATGTTTTTGGCATTTATTTCTTATACATTGTTACCGATTGCACAGGCACAGATCTTTTTCTTCTTGTCACCGATATTGATTGTTGGTTTGTCTGCCCCTCTTTTGAAAGAGCGGATTGGTATTTATAGAGGCAGTGCTGTTTTGGTTGGTTTAATTGGTGCCGCTATTATTCTTCAACCCGGTGCACTTGTATCGTCGGTTGGTGCGTTTGTTGGGGTAGGGGTTACGATCTTTTATGCAAGTGTGACCTTGTGTTTACGTTGGATGGGGAAAACGGAAAATGCAAATGTCACTGTGTTTTATTTTGCGCTTGTCTCAACTGTTTTATCTGCACCCTTTGCGCCATTTTATATGATGATGCCCAGTGCATATACGGTGCTTCTTCTTTTTGCCATTATATTTTCGAGCTTTGCGATACAATTATGTCTGACTTACTCGTATAAATATGCTCCTGCATCGGTTATTGCACCGCTTATTTATCTGAATTTGATATGGGCATTGATGGCAGATTTCTTGATTTGGGATAAGACGCCGAGCATGATTGTTTTATCTGGAGCTTTTATAATTATTGTTTCTAATTTGTTTATTCTATGGAGGGAACATGCTGCCAAAAGGAAAGCTATTGTGCGGGATGTATAAAAATGATGTAACAGTTTGCGCGTTTGTGCGAAGTTGTTATGGTGGGTTCATAATATAGAGCAAGTGAAAATTCATGATAAAAAATATAATGCGATTCGTTGTGTGCCTAAGCGTTATGAGTGCGCCTGTAGCGTCTTATGCGCAGGAGAAACCGGTTGATACCAGTGTGATTGATCGTGCGGAAAAATAYCTTCAGGATATGAAAACGGCGCARGCGCGTTTTGTACAAACRACMCATAATGGAACACAGCTTGTTGGTACGTTTTATTTRAAACGCCCAGGGAAATTGCGYTTTGAGTATGATCCACCGATGGAAGATTTTATYGTTGCGGATGGTATTTTTATTTATTTTTATGATGCAATATTGGAAGAGCAAACAAATGCGCCGATCCAATCAACMTTRGCAAATTTCTTTTTGCGTAAGAACTTYTCCTTTGGTGATGATTTGATGGTTAAGGATGCAAAATATGCGGGTGGATTATTGCAAATAAAGGTCGTYCAGGTKGATGATCAGGACGCAGGATCTATWACGTTTGCMTTTAGTGAGAAGCCATTCGAGCTTAAGAAGTGGCGTGTCATTGATGGACAGGGCATGATTACAGAAGTTGAGYTATTYTACCTTAAAACTGGTATGAAGCATGATTCAAAACTTTTCGTATACGCCAAYCCCAATARAKTAGCTGGAAAGCCAAATTATAATGACTGAWGGGCCGTTAGAGCATTTAATTCGCCTTCTTGGTGGTTTGCCGGGGTTGGGTAACCGTTCGGCGCGGCGTATTGCATTGCATTTACTTTCAAAGCGCGGATCATTGATGATGCCGCTTGCGAATGCGTTATCGGATGCGGCGGAAAATGTAAAGAATTGCAGTGTGTGCGGAAATTTGGATATGGGGGATCCGTGCGCGATTTGTCAAAGCCCTAAACGTGATGATACGCAGATATGTGTGGTGGCACAGGTTAGTGATGTTTGGGCGATCGAACGCACGGGTGCGTTTTCAGGGCGTTATCATGTGTTGGGTGGTCTTCTATCTGCGCTGGACGGGATTGGGCCAGATGATTTGAGAATTCATAAATTGGTTGATCGGGTGAAAGGTGGTGAGGGGGTGCTTGAAGAGGTTATTCTTGCCTTGAGCGCAACAGTAGATGGGCAATCAACGGCGCATTATATATCTGATCATATTACTCCATTGGGGATTACGGTATCTCATCTTGCACATGGTGTTCCGGTCGGCGGGGAGTTGGACTATCTGGATGATGGAACGATTACAACTGCGTTGAGGGCTAGATCCTAAGAAAAACCATGTGAGGACTTGTTTGTTGTACTCTCACATGGGTGTTTTTATTATTATTCTTTTTCGGAAATATGCATTGTTCCGCTGCCGCTGACTTGTAGAATTGCGGCGTGTGTGTAATGCGCACTTTGATCACCACCAATTGCGACATCATAATATATGCCGGCTGGGAAAAAATGGTCATTGGTTGTTGCGATGACGGATGCATCTCCAAAGGCAATATAGGCAGCAGCATCAGTGTAGAGACTGATGACGCGTGTTTGTGCATTGAACGGCGTTGGGTTACGGGTAGATGATGCTCCGACTGTTATGTTATGTGCGCCACCGGATTTCATGCGTAGTGCTGGGATAGGGTTATCATTTTGGTCTTGTGGTAATAAAGTGGTCATATCTTTTGATCTCCTTGGGTTAAATACAAAATACCCCGCGATAAGGGCGGGGTATATAAAATGGTTTTTTGGTGTTTTCGAAGATTATTATAGGACTATATTCCTTTAATGTCAAGGAAATCGTTTATTCGCATTGGTACAGGGCATATATTTTGCGTGTATGAGAATATGATCTAATCCAAAATACCGAGAATAGACTCCAGCCAGAAATCCAAAGGGCGATATTTTGGGATGTTTGCTCGAACGTCACGCCGCAAATAACCAGAAGACTGATTAAGATCAGGCCGATACAGGCATTGATGCTATATGTTAGGCCGTATGAGCAGGAATAGAGCAGTATAATTGCGCTGTAGAGTATCAAGGCGGCAAGGAGTGGGGATGCATTATTGCCGTAGGATATAAGGTTGGAGAGGGTTAGTGCACCATAAATATGGCTGATTGTTGCGCCATTGATGATCCAAAGTGTTAATCCAAGGAGGATGCTTCCCACGAGTATCAGTAATTTTGATGCTTGGTTACTATAGGCATATGTTTGCCCCGCCCAAAAGGCAGCGCCAATCATGAAGAATATAGAAAGATTTTGAACCAGAGTGGCTGTGGGCATTACTTGTTGTGATAGGTAAAGATGGTACGCCACATAGGTGAGGCCCAGTACAAACCAAAGGCTTGTCCGTTCATGTGTTGCGTTCATGGCAAACAGGCCACGCTTCATGTGGTTTTGTCCGCTCATACGGTGCATTAAATCATGCGGCAGGGCCGAACTGTTGCGATTGCTGTTTTTGGATGCGCCACTGGTTTTAGCAAAAGAAGTGAAGCGTTCGCTGACTTCGTAAAGGGATAGTGTGCGCATGAATACAAAGCCGCCCCATAGAATTGATAGAATGCCGATTTGTTGTGTATTGGCTTCTAAAAATAGAAACGTCAGGACACTGGCCGTAATGAGGGTCAGGTATAGAAATAATCCTGGGTGCTTGGACTTATAGTAGGAGATCACTTTGATTAATCCGTTTGTGCAGAGTTTACGCTGGCGATTTTTAGTTTATGAAATAGAAAATTGGTGTGGTCGATTTGTTTAAAGGCAAATGTCGGTGTTTTTATATTCTGCGAAGGTTGCGCGCCATCAGATCCTTTTCCCATGATAAGGAAAAAGCCTAAGGTAATTTGGATGCAAGAAAACAGAGCAAAGGAAAGCAATGTGTTGCGCCGCGCAGAGATTGTGTCGGTGATTCGCATGCCTTCTATGGTATTTTATTTCAGCGGTGCTGGACACTCTTTATAATTGCTGTAGTAGTTTACCGCGTTTCCATAACCGAATTGGACGTGTTTTTTCAGGTCAATACTGGTTAAAACCGTTGCGATACGAGCGTTTCCAAATTGGGTGAATTGAGAAATCCCATTGTGGACAACTTCGCGTGGTGTTTTGTTCCAGAGTACAACATAAAGAAGTTGGTCTGATAGTTTCTCTAATGCACGTGCATCTGAGGCGGCCATACAGGCCGGTGAATCGATGATGATGAGGTCGTAGGCCTTGCGTAAGGAGCGTAGAAGTTGTTCCATTTTGTCAGAAGAGATAAGGTCGAGTGCACTGTTGGGAACAGAGCGCCCATAGATAATATGGAGGCCGGATGGGTCGTTTGTATTAATCACTTCTTCTAATTTATTGTGCCCGCCAAGATATTCAACCAAAGACAATGTGTTTTGTTTACCGAAATTTTTGTGAATGCTGGGGCGGCGTAAATCGGCATCAATTAGAATGACGCGCTCTCCCGATTTTGCGGCTAGTCGTGCGATCCATGAGGCTAGGGTTGTTTTTCCTTCATTTGGAAATGATGATGTGATGGTTATGACTTTGCTGTCTTGTGTTGGTATTTTTTTATCAGCATTGTCCCGTAACTTTAAAACGAGACGTAGCGCGCGGACCGCTTCGGATATTGTGGATGCGGGATTGTCTATAACATAATCGGCGAGGTGTTGGTTTTTGTCTTTCTTAGCCTTTGGGATGAGGGCATAGCAAGGGAAGCCAAGGTATTCTTCCAGTTGTTTACCACTGAGGAAATTGTTGCGGGTTTTCTCCAGCAATAGGGTTAGTAATATTGCGAAGATGAATGAGAGCAGCGTTCCCGTGATTAATAACTTTCCTTTATTTGGAAAGGATGGTGTTTGAGGTATGTTGGCACGCCTTAATACGGAGGCGATGGTGCGCATAGGTTGCGTCTTGTATAAATCTTCGTATTCGGTATAGAGTTTCAATGCGTTTTTGGCTTGTGTTGCTAACGCATCGAATTCGATCTGTACGTCATATGTATAGCCAAGTGATGGTATGGTTTTAGAGTTTTCTAATGTTTCTAACTGTATTAAGGCGTGATCATATTGTGATTGTATATCGTGTAATATGGTGCTTTTCTCATGGTTTATTCGGGTATGAATTCTAGAGAATTGCGTGCTTAGATCTATGATCTTCGGGTGTTTGGGGCCATAGCGATATGAAAGGGATTTAAGCTCTTGCTCAATTTGTATACGCTCTAGATTTAGCTTTTGTACAGTTTTGGAATTTAGGATGTCCGGTGATTTATGGTTTAGCGTGATTGCACCGCTTTGATCCATGAAGTACGCGATTTTTGCTTTTGCTTTTTTGTATTCGCGTTGTACTTCTATGTATTCTTTGCTTGGCGTGGTGTTTTCGCGTTTGTCTTGATCGGCGTATTGTTTGAAATTCTCAAGGTTATCCAGTGCGTTTTCAACATTGTTTTGTAGTCGTGCGAGTATTTCGGTATTTGGAGCGTTTTGTGGTTGCTCTGTTTCTAGACCATCAAGATAATGATCCATTACTTTGTTTAAATTTCTGGCGGCAAGATAGGGGCTGTGGTGATTATATTCTAAATTGAGCAGGTAGGAGTCTGGAACAGGTTGCGCAGAGAAGTTTTTGTCAAAGCGCGCAATGATTGATGCCATGCTTTTTTTTGTTGGCTTTGACGATAAAGTATTCGGTTCGATGTCATGGATAAGTGATTGGATAATTCGTGGAGAGCCGATAAAGGCTTGCTGTGTTTTGATAAAGGCAGCACTTTTTCCTTCAAAGACGAGTTGCGCACTGGCTGTGTAGACAGGTTTTAATTTTTGTGCGGTAAAGGCGGATATTGAGAATCCTAGAAGTGTGATGCCAAAAACGAGCATTTTGCGCCGATGCAGTATATGGGCGATGTGTTGCAGTGTGCTTGCTTTGTGTATTTTATGAGAGTTGTTGTTCATATACGGTATCGAATTTCTAGAATTAGAAAAAACGCTCCTTTACGATGATGATGTCGCCAGAGCGTAGYGCCGATTTYGCYGAATTATGTTTTGTATGATTTTTATCATCACCCTTGYTGCGCATAATTTCRAATTCTTTTGTATTRGCACGATAGGTAAAACCTCCGGCCAGGGCAACAGCRTTWAGTAGGTTCAAATKSTCATCGGGCATGATATAGCGCCCAGGGTTTTTAACCTCTCCTAGAATGTAGAAGYTTTGGTTTTTTAACTGTGGCTTTGAAKTGGTGTTAACGGAAATAATAGGCTCAATCAGGTAGCCATCCWTCAAATACTGCGTTAAAAACAYCTCAATTTTTGATGGCYTTAGTCCGGCRACGTGAACCTTGCCAAGTAGKGGCATAAGGATCATGCCCGCGTTATCGATCTGATAGTTGTTTGTGAGATCATYTTCGTTGAGTACGGTGATATGAATTTTCTCACCYGCAGAAAAAATATGATCCTTATTGTTTTGTAAATCAATTTCATGCGCAARWGCGTGGTWAGCAGGGAAGCTGACCAAGGCAAGGAATAACAGRATATTTCTTACGTCTAACGTTTTGAAAAACATTGATTTTCACTAAAATACACAGGGGTTATGATCAGAATATATGTGCCCATCATACCCTTTTTATCCACAGGGGGCAAGGGTGTGTATAAGTAAAAACCGTWTCGYTTTTTMAGRTCYAAKTTAATTTAGATACTGRYTGATCCGTATRTAATGAATTAGCCYTTGGTGATRCGATGTTCGATGATGCGTGACCCAACGGGTAGRTCCACTAAYTTRACTTCTGCCTCTGGGRTGATGCCATCAGATTTAAATAAATCGTCAAAGTTATTGATTGCTTCTGCGAAACGATTTGCAGCTTCATTCGGTTCGGTTTCGTAAAGTGGTCTTTGCAATAGTAGTGCATATTCGAAGCGTTCCGTCTGGGCAATGATATCGGATTGTCTGCGTAGGCGCACAAGGTATTGTGATAATTTTGCAACTGCGTAGTCTGCGGCGTATGGGCCTTCTGCTTCGTAGATTGCTTGGTAATTTGTGATACCAATAAAGACGATAAATGTGCGCTCTCCATATCTGTCTGCACGATCGATGGCAGAGAGRAATARTTGGTTGAATGCGGATTTGGCAATAATGCCGCCTGCACTTGGGAAATCTTCGCTATCATCACCGATYCGGTTGATAAGCGTGGTTAAATATTTTGCATTACTGACARCGGTATCAAGWATKTCTGGATCAATTGGTTTGGMAATGGCGTCATTTGCGCCTGATTGTATGGCTTCTAATTGTACGGCCTCTTTGCTCATYTGTACAATATATGGATAATTYCTTGCCGCACGTCTTAGATTAAGGATAAGCGGTCTTGCACTGGTTAATGGTGCCGGATCAATGAAGATCATGTCGTAATYTTCTGATGCTAASCGTTCTACAGCRTTGTTTTTAACTGGYTCTAAGGTGATTTTGTGWCCCAGAGGCTCTAAACGATTACTCATGAGTTGCGCAGTAATATCTTCTCTATCGATRACCAGAATTTTCATTGCTATTGCCTTAYTTTATTTGTGTTTAAAATGCGTACATGATCTTTGGCATGTATACATTATGATGATAATGCCAAAAAAATCGTTAAAAAAAAACTAATAAATTAGTACTCTTTRTAGATGATRGGTGAAACCAGCCTTTATTTGATGGTTTATCTCAGCTAAGATGYAGAACTTTATTATAAAATTTAGGAATTTAAAATGAGYGTAATTCTTCACAAAAATGATTTACCCGATGATTTGGATTTGGGCGCAGTTGTYGCGATTGATACAGAAACGATGGGACTTAACCCYATGCGTGATAGGCTTTGCCTTGTGCARCTTTCATGTGGCGATGGTAATGCCCATTTGGTGCAAATGCTTGAYCCGTCTTWTGATGCRCCGAATTTGAAGAAACTTGTATYAAATCCGGAGATCTTGAAATTRTTTCATTWTGCACGTTTTGATGTTGCRGTRATGAAGAAGTTTCTTGGTGTKGATTGCCCGAATATTTATTGTACGAAAATTGCTTCTAAATTRGTTCGYACCTATACAGAYAGGCATGGATTGAAGAATATATGTCGTGAATTACTCGGTGTGGATMTTAGCAAGCAACAACAATCATCTGATTGGGGCGCGGAGGAATTAACGCCGGAGCAAATTAATTATGCGGCGAGTGATGTATATTATCTGCATAAATTGAGGGCACAATTGAATAAAATGTTGCTGCGTGAGGGGCGCATGGACTTGGCGCAGAGTTGCTTTGAYTTTATGGCGACTCGTACTGCTCTTGATCTTCAGGGGTGGCCTGGTGATATTTTTGAACATTAGATATTTGAATGTTTAGATAAGGTGGAAATTTTGGATACGAATATAAAAATAGATATTAAATGCGCTGTGCGTGTTCTGAAGGCAGAGGCTGTGGCGTTAAATGCGTTGGCTGATACAATTGATGAAGAGTTTCATCTGGCTGTTGAGGCTGTGCATGAGATGAAAAATATGCAAAAAGGCGCAGGCAGGTTAATTGTTGCAGGTATTGGCAAGAGCGGCCATGTTGCGCGTAAAATTGCGGCGACCTTGGCGTCTACTGGAACACCATCTTATTTTGTGCATCCGGGTGAGGCAAGTCATGGTGATATGGGAATGATCACGGAGCGGGACGTTGTGTTGATGTTGTCCAATTCCGGTGAAAATTCTGAGCTATCTGATTTGATACATTATACTCGGCGTTATGATATTACGTTGATTGCCATGACAGGGAATCCTAATTCTAGCTTGGCGCGCCATGCGGATATTCGTCTTATTATGCCCAATGTCGGAGAGGTTTGCCCAAATGGTCTTGCGCCGACGACATCGACCACAATGATGATTGCGTTTGGTGATGCGTTGGCTGTGGCATTGCTTGATCGTATGGGGCTTACGCTAGAGCAATATAAGGTCTTTCATCCTGGTGGTAAATTGGGGCAAAAATTATTGACTGTTGCCGAACTGATGGTCAGTGGTGATGATTTGCCTGTTATATCTGATAGTGTTTTGATGGATGAGGCGTTGTTGGCATTAACGGAGAAAAATTTAGGGATGGTTCTTGTCTTTGATTCGGTAGAAAATTTGCAGGGCATTGTGACGGATGGTGATTTAAAACGTCACATGGCGCCCGATTTGTTGCAAAGGCCAGTCACTGACGTAATGACACCTAATCCGCGGATGATTTCAAAGGATGTTTTGGCAGTTGAGGCTTTGGACGTGATGACGAAGGTTCCGGGGCAATATATTACAAGTTTAGTTGTTACAGATGGTGGTAAGGTTTGCGGTATTATCCGTTTGCAAGATTGCTTGCAAGCTGGCATAGCTTAACCTATGGAAGATACACAAGCATATATGACGCAGGATGAAGCGGCGCGTCTGGAGCGTTTATCTCGTCGTTCTGTGCGATCTATGGATGCATCTGGTTATACACGGTTTGTTCGTATTATGCGTATGGCGTTGCCTTTGGCCGCTGTTGGTGTGGTGAGTATTTTGTTTATTCGCGCAAGTGTTGAAGATAAGTTGATTGTGCCGGTGGAGAGTGATGTACCTAAAATACAGGCACATAAAATTGCAAAGAATGAGTTACTTAATCCAAAATTTGAAAGTATGGATAAAAAGCAACAGCCATACAAGATTACGGCTGATCGTGCTGTGCAGGGGAAGAAAAATAAAGACCTTATTATGTTGGATCGCCCTGTTGGTGTGATGACGATGAAAGATGATGTTCAAATTACAGTGCGCGCTGATACGGGTGCGTATCGTCAGGATACAGAACGTTTTTTCTTGCAAGGCGGTGTTTTTATGGAGCATGCGGACGGATATAGTCTATCTAGTGAAGAGGCGCATATAGATTTGAAGCAAAATTTTGCTTGGTCGGAAAAGGCAGTACAAGGATTTGGGCCGGATCTTTTAATTAGTGCAATGGGGGTTCGTGCGAATGGAAATACCGGGGAAATAATCTTTACTGGTCCTGCTACGCTTATACTATCGAATGGTTTAGATGGGGTTAGAGAATGATGAGGTCTTTACTTTTTTTGGGTTTTGCATTCTTTCTGGTTTTATTTTTGTTTTCACCGAGTGGATGGGCGCAGGGTACACTTAATCCTGATCGTAATGAGCCATTGGAAATTACAGCGGATGATAGTTTGGAATGGCATAGAACTGAGTTGTATTTTAGGGCACAAAAGAATGTGCATGCCGTGCAAGGGGGGACAACCTTAATTTCTGATGTGTTAACGGCACGATACCGTGATGGGAAAGAGGGTATGGATATTCATACTCTTCAGGCAGATGGTCATGTGCAAATTATATCGGCGCAAAGCAAGGCTTATGGTGATCATGCGACATATAAAGTTGATACAGGTTATGTGGTTATGACGGGGCGTAATTTGCGCTTAGTCTCTGATGGTCAAACGGTTTCAGCGCGGGACAAATTTCAATATTGGGTGAATGACGGTCGGTTGGAAGCGGTCGGAAGCGCGGTTGCGGTGCGTTTGGGTGATAGGATTGAGGCGGACAAACTTATTGCGACTTTTACAGAGGATAAACAAGGAAAACGTACGTTAAAAAAATTAGAAGCAGTTGGAGCTGTTGTGATTACAACGCCCACAGAGATTTTAATGGGTGAGTTAGCGATCTATCAAGCGGATACTAATATTGCTGAAATACATGGGAATGTGAAGATTAAGCGCGGGCCGAATATTTTGGAAGGGGATCGTGCGCAAGTAAATTTGGATACGAATATTAGTAAGATATTTGGTGGTTCAGGCGAAACTGGCCGTGTTCGTGGTGTTTTTTATCCAGGATCGGAAACAAAGCCTAAAATTGAACCAATTCCTAATGCTGAATAAAAAAAAGAGGCGTAGTTGGAGGTTGTTATGATAGAAGTTTTTTTGGCATGGTTGGTGTTTTTGGCTGTTGATATTGCTGCTGCGATGTCACCGGGGCCGGCATTTGTTGCTTTGGTGCGTAATGCAATGGCGTATGATCGTAAAATTGGTGTTGCAACGGCGTTCGGTTTGGCATTAGGTGTTTTGGTACATGTGGTTTTGGTATTGGGAGGGATTGCGTTTATTATTGCGCAATCAASCCTACTCTTCAATATYATTAAATATGGTGGTGCTGGTTATTTGGTTTATATCGGTATTAAATCAATACGTTCTGGTAAAAAGCGTGTGRYTGTAGATGCAGYAGAAGAATRTGTGCAAARAATTACGATTTTTCAGGCTATATCACAGGGGTTTTTGACAAATTTACTTAATCCGAAGGCTATTGTTTTCTTTACGGCTGTTTTTACRCAATTTATTSACCCTGCTATGGCGTTACCCGTACAGCTKCTATACGGTGCAACACCTGTGTTTGTAGAGTTTTTATGGTTTTCAGGGCTTGCCATAATTTTGACAAATATGTCAATTAAAGCTAGGTTTATGAATGTGGTGCATTGGGTAGAGCGCCTGTGTGGTGGATTGATGATTGGTCTTGGAATAAAGCTGGCCTTGTTTAGGTAGAAAAATATATGATAATGAAAATTATGAAGAAACCTCGTTTGAAAGCAGTGCAAAAAGGGCTAACGATAGTGTGCTTGTCGAAGTCTTATAAGAAACGTCCTGTTTTACGGGAGGTGAGCTTGCATATTGATCGCGGTGAGGCGGTTGCATTATTGGGGCCGAATGGTGCAGGTAAGACAACGTGTTTTCATATTATAACCGGATTAATTTCTGCCGATAGTGGTGCGGTGTTACTGGATGGTCAGGATATTACTGATTTACCAATGTATCGTCGTTCCCGTTTGGGTATTGGATATTTACCGCAGGAAGCCTCTATTTTTCGAGGGCTATCAGTAGAGAATAATTTGCGCGCAGTGATCGAATTACAAGATTTGAGTAAGGAAGATCAGGAATTTATGCTGGAAGATCTTCTAGAAGAGTTTAAAATTTCACATTTGAGGCGTACGCCTGCCCTTGCTTTATCGGGTGGAGAGCGTCGGCGCGTTGAAATTGCCCGAGCTTTGGCCGCGCGCCCTGATTTTATTTTACTGGATGAGCCTTTGGCAGGGGTTGACCCGATTGCGGTGAATGATATTCGTAATCTTATTTCGCATTTGAAAGATCGCGGTATCGGGGTTTTGATTACTGATCACAATGTTCGTGATTGCCTTGGAATTGTAGATCGTGCCTGTATCTTGCATGATGGGAAAGTTTTGATGGAGGGCGTGCCAGAAGATATTGTCAATCATGAAGATGTTCGCCGTGTTTACCTTGGTGAAGGGTTTTCATTGTAACTTCGTACGATTGACCTCCTGCATATTCTGTGTATCTGGTGATATTTTCCTGTGTTTATGTTAGGATATAGGTATGAATTCATTCTCTCAAAAACTAAATCTTCAGCAGTCGCAACAACTGGTGATGACCCCTCAGTTGCAGCAGGCGATTAAGCTGTTGCAGTTGAGTAATGTTGAGCTTGGGGAATTTATAGAAGAAGAGTTGGAGAAGAACCCCTTGCTGGAAAAGGATGAGGGGGAGAGCGATGCTCACCCTGATGATGGTGCGGACGATACGACAGCTGTTTCAAATGAAGGAAAAGATGAGATAGAGGCTGCTTTTGAGTCTGGCGCGGGTGATTTCGATGGTGGATCGTCTATGGCGGATATGGGCGCTGGTGGAAGTCTGAAATTTGATAGCGCGGATGATAGCTTCGAAAACCGGATGAGTGCAGATAAATCTCTGCGAGAGCATTTAACCGAACAACTAAATATGGCATTTGCGGATAAACGTGACCACATGATAGGCGTTCTTTTGATTGATCGCCTTGATGAGAGTGGTTATTTGCGTGATGATGTTGATGTGTTGGCAGAGCGCCTAGGGTGTTCAACAGGGCGTATCCATAATTTATTAATACGCATGAAGCAATTTGATCCAACAGGGGTTTTTGCAATTGATTTGCCTGAATGTTTGGCATTGCAGTTGGAAGAAAAAGGAACGTTTGATACGCCGATGCGGTTGCTCGTTGAAAATTTGGCTCTGTTAGGAGATCATGATTTTAAGGGGTTGGCAAAAATTTGCGGTGTTAATAGCACTTATTTAATGGATATGGTTGAGGAGATTAAATGCCTTAATCCCAAACCGGCGGCAGAATTTGATCATTTAGTTGTGCAAACGGCAATTCCCGATGTGTTGATGAAGCGTATGCCAAAAAATCTGGGTGGTGGTTGGCGCGTGGAGTTAAATAGTGAGACTTTGCCACGTGTCTTGATTAATCAGGAATATTATACGCAAGTTTCACAAGGTACAAAGGGGAAGAAGGATCGTGAGTATGTAACCACGCAGTTGGCTTCTGCGAATTGGTTGGTGCGGGCTTTGGATCAACGTGCGCAAACAATCCTGAAGGTTTCAAGTTCTTTGGTGGAACAACAAGACGCATTTTTTAACTATGGTATCGAATTTTTAAAGCCTTTAACGTTGAAGGATATTGCCGAAGAAATAGGGATGCATGAAAGTACAGTTAGTCGTGTGACAACGAATAAATACATTGGTACACCACGTGGTATTTTTGAACTGAAGTTTTTCTTTTCCACGGCTTTGATTTCTTCGGATGGTGTGGTGTATTCTTCCGAGGCAGTTAAGGCACGGGTGAAGGCGTTAATTGATGCGGAAGAATCAAGTAAAATTCTGTCTGATGATAAAATTGTGGTAATATTAAAGGGTGAGGGTATAGATATTGCACGTAGAACTGTTGCGAAATATCGTGAGGCGATGCATATTGGGTCATCAGTGCAAAGGCGAAAACAGAAAAAGAATATTGCGTAGATATGATCTGCGTTAAGGATGCATAAAACTTTTTCTGATACTTATTGGATAGCACTTAAGAATAAAAGACGTTTTACAAACCAAAGAAGAAGAGGACGAAAAATATGGAAATGACCGTTCAAGGGAAACAGATTGATGTTGGTGATGCATTGCGAGAGCATGTAACAGGAAAACTGGAAGATATCGATCAAAAGTACTTTAATCATGGAACGACTGCGACAGTTACATTTTCACGCGAAGGGCACAGTAATAATTTATTTAAAGTACAGATATCTTTTAATGTGAGTAAGAATATTGCAGTTGTAACGGAGGCGATAGAGAGTGACCCTTATGTTGCATTCGATTCGGCTTCAGGAAAAGCGGCCAAGCGTTTGCGTCGTTATAAAAGACGACTACGCGATCATCATGCGCGCGTTGAAAAGACACCAGAGTCAGAATTGATTAAGGCACGTGCTTATACTCTTTCTCAAGAAGCTTTAGAGGCGGTAGGGCAGGATAATGATGCTGACTTGGTTTCTGATCCTGCGATCATTGCAGAGACTCAAACACTTATTGAAAAAATGAGTGTATCTGAGGCTGTTATGCGGATGGAATTAGCAGATCAAAATGCGATCATGTTCCGCAATGCGAGTAATGAGAAGCTCAATATGGTTTATTTACGTAAGGATGGTAATATTGGTTGGATTGAGCCAGATGACCAGTAAGTATTTATATAAGATTATATGTTAAATTTAATTCCTGTGGAGATTTTCACAGGAATTTTTTTATGTGTATATGTTTTTAAACCATTGTTAGAAGCTATAATTTTTTTAGTTTAGTGCATAAAAAATATACTTAAATTTGTAAGTCATTGATATAACTTTATTTTAGAGATGACTAATTTATGCGGAGTATGTTTTTTTTTCTGGTATTTTGTTTTTCAATCATGTTACAACCCCATATAATATGTTTGTGGGAACGTAAGGATGATAAAATGAATACAGCAAAAGATCTTCACTTCGATGTTTTAATGACAGATGTTAGGGCGCAGACGCAATCAAATGTTTTTGAAATTCTTGCAAAAGAGGCCGCGCCTTCATGTGGTGTGGACGCCGATACATTAGTGCGTCTTTTTGATAAGCATGCTGATGATAGGACGTTTGCTTTGGAAGAGGAGGGTGTTGTTATTTTTGATGTTGCATCAATACATATTAAGACACCGATCTTGGCGATGATGACATTTGATCGAGACATAGATTTTAATGCTATGGATCGTAAGCCTGTTAATATTATGGCGGCTGTTTTATCACCTCAATCTTGTGGTCCTGTTCACCTTCAACGTGTGGCAAATGTATCACGTGTCCTGCGTTCGTATGATTTATGCACTGCTTTGCGTGATGTTGATAATACGGACGCAATGCGGGTATTGTTTATGCCAAATCAAGACTGGATGCTTGCAGCTTAGTGGTTTTAATGAACTGTAACAGGTTCTAAATCATTCTTTCGTGTCGTGAGGATGGCTTTGTCGAGGGTATCCATTACGGATATTTCTTTTCCATTGGCAGAGTGGATGGAATAAATTGTATTGTCATCTTTGTCAATTACACGGATATAGGCAATTTGTTTGAGGCCAAAATCTTTAAAATCTTGGGCTGACAGGTTTTTCAGTACCGTTCTGATTTCAGAATTTATAACGGTCATGGTCTATTTTACCTTAATATTTATTACACTATGTTTGTATCATAAAACCCTAAAATAGGGGGTTTTGTCAAAATTCATTTTCAATCTGTTTGTGATCTATCAACATCGATTGCTTTTAGATGGTTTTTTTTGGGTTCGGACGAATTGATTTTTATTTTAACCGCATGTGACTCTGGGGCTACGCGCTCTAGATTAATGTGCAGAAGCCCGTTATCTAAATCTGCGCCGCGAATTTCTATCCCATCGGCGATGACGAAGCTTTTCTGGAATTGGCGCGCTGCAATGCCGCGATGTAGATAGAGGCGGTTTTCTTCATCTATTTGCTTTCCACGGATGGTGAGCTGGTTCTGGTCGACCTCAACATCAAGGCAATCCATAGAAAATCCTGCGACGGCCAAGGTGATACGTAGGCCGTGTTCACCGATTTGCTCGATATTATATGGTGGATATCCGTCTGCGCCTGACTTGCGCATACGATCTATTGTTTTTTCAAAGTCATCAAACCCTAGAAATAAAGGGCTATCAAATAAAGATAAACGTGTTGTCATCGTGCTAAAACTCCTCTTATGAGCGAGATATATTATGGTGTGACCCGCATATGCAGCGTCACTGACCCATTATATAGCAAGATTATTGAAAATCTTCAAGAAGACTTCACAAAGAGGCGGTCACAATAGCCGCATGTGACACTATCTTGCCCATCAAAGCCATACCATACTTTGGGATGCCCTAGTGCTCCACCGCCACCGTCGCAGCTTACGCCGTCGCTATGTTTGTCTACTATGATTTTTTCTGGTGTTTTATAATCGATCATGGTTTTACCTTGTTTTTATTAGTTTATACTAGAAGCAAAATTGAATGTAAATTCAAGTCCTGACATGTGATTTTACATTTTTACATTTTTAAAATTAGGAAAATGCGGTAGAATCGTCTCTATGAAGAATTCACAATCTGGCAATGTTCTTGTTTATATTTTGATTGCTGTGGCGTTGCTTGCGGCATTGTCATATACAATTGCGCAAAGCGGGCGTGGTAGTATTGCGAGTATGCATGCAGAGCAGTCGCGTCTTCATGCGACTGAAATTATTGAGTATGGTGGTATTTTGGGTCAGGCTGTCTCACAGATCAGGTTACGTGGATATTTAGAAAGTGAGATTAGTCTGGAGAATAATATTGTTGCTGGCTATACGAATGTGAATTGCACCGATAGTGAATGTGAAATATTTGATGTGAATGGTGGTGGTGTGCGTTATCTGGCACCAAAACCTGCGTGGCTGGATGGTGCGCAATCTGCACAGTTAAGATATGGTGAGTTGTATTTTAATGCAGAATCTAGTGCTGTGGATGTGGGTTCGAATGCGGATGATCTAATTTTATTTATTCCGTATCTTAAAAAAGAAGTTTGTATGGCGGTTAATAAGCAATTGGATCTTACGCCAGCCAGTCGTGATGTACCGCTTGAAACGCATGGGCCGTTCGCAGTTAATATTAAATTTGTCGGTTCTTACGGCTCTGCGTTTGATCGCAAAGTTTCGGGTGATGGTACAACGGGGCAGACGGATATTTTATATGGCAAAATGGCTGGATGCACTGAGGCATCGGGAACGGCTTCGACCCCAGCATCAGGTACGTTTCACTATTATCAGGTTTTGATTGCGCGTTAAGTTAAGATATTTTCTTCCAAATTGTGCCATCGGCAGTGTCTTCGATTGCAATACTCATCGCCATTAGTTCATCACGAATTTCATCTGATCGCGCATAGTCATTATTCGTGCGAGCGATTGTCCTTTGTTGCAGTAATGCTTCTATTTTTTTTGAATCTACGGAATCGTCTGATACTGCGTAACCCAGCCATTCATCGGGGTTTTGCTGCAGCAATCCAAGGGTATTTCCCGCAGCAATCACTTGTGCTTTTAATGTGGGTGATCGTGTTTCAACGGCCTCTTTTGCGAGGGGTAATAAGGCGGCAATCGCTTTGGGTGTATTGAGATCATTACATAATGCATCTATGAATGATGCTGGTAATTCGGTTTTATCATCGGCTTTAACATCTGCGATATCGCGTAAATTCTGATAGAGGCGATCCAATGTTTTCTTTGATTGTTCAATGGATTTTTCTGTCCAATCCAGTGGTTGGCGGTAATGCGCGAATAATAGGGTAAGGCGCAGGGTTTCGCCCGCATGATCTTTTATTAGATCGTGGGCTAGCGCAACATTCCCTAAAGATTTGGACATTTTTTCGCCGTTTACTGTAACAAAACCGTTATGCACCCAGTATTTTGCGAAGGATGAGAGGTCTTCCTTATCTCCATGGGCGCAGCAGCTTTGCGCAATTTCATTTTCATGGTGCGGGAATTTCAAATCTGCGCCGCCGCCATGTATGTCGAAGGGCAAGCCAAGGTGCTCTGCGGCCATTGCGGAGCATTCAATATGCCATCCGGGGCGGCCAAATCCCCATGGGCTATCCCATCCGGGTTCATTGTCTGTGCTTGGTTTCCATAGAACGAAATCGGCAGGGTCTTTTTTGTAGGAGGCGACTTCTACGCGTGCGCCTGCAATTTGTTCATCACGGTTGCGCCCTGATAGTCCGCCATAGGCTGGAAAAGAGGGTACATCAAATAAAACGTGATTATCGGCGGCATAGGCATGGTTGTTTTTAATCAGCTCCTCGATGATGGCAATCATATGTGGGATGTGATCTGTTGCGCGTGGCTGTATATCTGGTTCTTTTACGCCTAAAGATTTCATGTCTGCATTATAGATATCGGCGTATTTCTTCGTGATGGTGGCGATATCTTCGCCGGTTGTTTGTGCGGCGGTGATAATTTTATCGTCTATATCGGTAATATTGGAAACATAGGTCACTTTTGGATAAAGCGTGCGCAGGACATTGGATAGCACGTCAAAGACCACTGCCATACGCGCATTTCCGATATGGGCGTAGCTGTAAACAGTTGGCCCACAAGCATAAATTCTGATGTGAGATGGGTCAATCGGTTCAAAAACCTGCTTTTTTCGGGTCAAAGAATTGTGAAGTTTTAATCTTGCCATGCGCTTAAATGTCCTTCAATGTCGCTTTTTACTGGAAAATACGGTAAAGAGACGCTAAGACCAACCCTTAATTTGAGGTTTTATTTAAAATGGTATCAAAGATGAGTGTTCAAGATATGGTAACGCAAGATAATCGCCCCAGTCGTGAGGAGGCAATGAAGGCCGTCGAGACGCTTTTGCGCTGGGCTGGTGAAGATCCATCTCGTGAAGGGCTGCTTGAGACGCCTAAGCGCGTTGTGAAGTCGTATGAAGAGTTTTTCTCTGGATATGGCAAGGACGCACCGGCGGAGTTGCAGAAAATTTTTGAAGATATCGAAGGTTTTGATGATATGGTTCTGGTGAAAGATATTGATTTTGTATCTCATTGTGAACATCACCTTGTACCGATTTTGGGTAAAGCACATGTGGCCTATTGGCCTGATAGAAAAGTTGTCGGAATTTCAAAATTGGCGCGGATTGTTGATATTTATGGTCGCCGTCTTGTGTCACAGGAAAATATGACTCGTAATATTCTTCGGTGTATTGATGATACGTTAAAGCCCAAAGGTGTTGCGGTTTATATTGATGCCAATCACCAATGTATGTCGACGCGCGGCGTTAATAAGAGCGCATCTTCCACTGTAACATCAATGTTTTGTGGTATTTTCAAAGAAGATAGAGACGTGCAGCGTCGTTTCCTAGACATGATTCAATATTCGCGTTAGTCTGCCTTTGTTCTTCAGAAGGGGATAATCCGAGATGATCGAATTTACACTTCCAAAATGGTATGATCTTCACACGCATTTCAGGCAAGGCGATGTGGTCGCACCGTATATTCAGGCGCATTTGGATATGGGGTGTATTGGTGCATTGGCGATGCCTAACACCAAACCTCCAACGGCTGTCGTATTTGATGCGGATGAGGGCGGCGAATATTGGAGTATTGAACGTTATATGCGTGATTTGCGTCGCGCAGGCGGGGATCAGTTCAGTGAATTGATTGTGCCTTTGTATTTGACCAAAGACACAACGCCGGAAATGATTCGAAAAGGCGCTCATGGGCATGTTCTAAAAGCCTGTAAATCTTATCCGCCGCATGGAACAACAGGTGCGGAGTTTGGCATTCCGGTGACAGAATTTATCGAGAACGGTGTGTTCGCTGCAATGGAAGAGGCGGGCATTGTTCTCTGTATTCATGGGGAGGAGCATGGCTTGCCCCCTGAGAAATATTTTGATCGCGCGGGCAATGCGGAGGAGATATTTTATACAGAGCGTATGCCGCGCGTGCGTGACAAATTCCCAAACCTTAAAATTGTGTGTGAACATGTGACAACGAAGCTTGCTGTGGATTTTGTGTGTGAGAGTGGTGATACGGTTGTCGCGACGGTTACGCCGCAACATTTGATTTATACGATAGGGGATTTGATACAGGGATTGAAATATCATCTGTTTTGTTTGCCTGTCTTAAAACATTGCGCGGATCGTGATGCTTTGCGCAAGGCGGTTTCTGATCCGAAAAACACGAAATTCTTTGCTGGAACGGATAGCGCCCCTCATACGACAAAGGCCACGGATTGTGGTTGTGCGGCAGGATGTTTTACGGGCGGGATAGCGCCGCAGCTTTATGCGCAAGCATTTGAAATGGCGGGTGTTGATCTGTCTCGTGCGCAGGGGCAAGATATCTTCAAGAACTTCCTGTGTTTGAATGGTGCGGCGTTTTATGGTCTGCCCATTTCGCAAGAGACATTTACCTTGGTTAAGGAAGATGCGCCTGTTGAGATGCTGAAAACATCCGATGGGGATGTTACGCCCTTGCCGCTTGGTCTGGGGCAGAAAAATCTACCATGGTCTATCCGGCGTTAGACGATGGACTGGCGAAAACTTTTACAACCAGATGTGCAGCATTTTATCAAGAATCATGAAAGTGATGATGTGAGGGTATTGGCACTTAAAAAATCACCTGACGCATCGTGGCCGTATAGTCTCATTCTGGATCAGATCAAGGTACGCCAAAAAGCAAAGATAAAGTCACCGGATTTGTACGAAACGGATGGTATCATATTTCCGCCTAACGATGTGTACGAACAGGCATCCTCATCCGCGTGTGCGGCTTATAAAGCCAGTTTGGTTCGCGGTGGTTGTTTTGTTGATTTAACGGCGGGCAGTGGTGCGGATTCATATCAATTTGCGAAACGTTTTAATGTTGGTCTACTTGTTGAGCAGGACGTTACGTGCGCGGATTTGTTGGTGCATAATATCGTGGCGTTAAAACATGCGGGTGCAGTCGTATGTGGCCTTGATGTTCGCCATGGTGATGCTGTTGACGTTATTCAAGGGATGGAGGAGCCGGTTGATTTCATCTTCATTGATCCGCAGCGCCGCGAGAGTGGACGTAAGGGTATTTATGAATTGTCAGCATGTTCGCCTGACATTATTTCGTTACTTCCTGTCTTGAAAAGAAAAACGCAAAAAATGATGGTGAAAACATCACCTGTTCTTGATATTGAAAAGGCCGTTGCGACACTTGGGTCAGTCACGCAAGTGCACGTGGTTCAGTTGCACGGGGAGTGCAAGGAGGTTCTTTATCTTCTTGATTTTTTATCTCCTGTGGAGAGGGGAGATGTGAAGATTGTTTCTGTTGCTATTGATTCCTTGGGGAACGTGCAGCAATATTTTTCTTATAAAATGTCTGATGAAAAAGCGGCGATGCCTGAATATGCAATGCCAAAAAAATATATCTATGAGCCTGGCCCAGCTTTTCAGAAATCGGGTGGATTTAAATCTATGGCTTTGCATTTCGGTACGCAAAAACTTCATCGGCATTCTCACCTTTATACATCAGATAGTGTGCGGGAAGATTTTCCAGGAAAAAGATATGAGGTTTTGAATGTTGTATCTGCCAAAGCCAAGGGGCTTGGTATTAAAAAAGCTGACCTCACGTTGAGAAATTTTCCGGGAACGGTTCGAGATCTTAAGAAAAAACTGAAAATATCGGATGGTGGATGCTATAGGATTTTTGCTACGACGCTGTGTGATGAAACGAAGAAGCTCGTTATCTGTCATAAATGATTATTGTACTTTTCTTTGATTGTAGATGCGTGTTTTCTAATGTATTAATATCTTACGATGTAAATTGGGATAACTCGATAGTTTATTGTTAAACCTAAAGACCTTCTTAATGATTAGAGATATATAATGTATGTGAGTTTCTATGGGGCTTGAGTAGATAAAATGTAATTTGAGAGAGTGAATGGGGATTTATTCTGTGTCTAAATCTGTGCTGGAAAATGCGGCAACTGATCAGGAGAATGCTTCTGATCATAAGTTCTTGTCTGCGCGACAGAGCATTTTTGTGTCTTCTCCTACACGAATTTGGCGTAGTAAGATTAGCTGGCGTATCGCCTTAACCGCGTTCATGACGATTTTATTGGTTCAGACATTGGTTTTGAATCTTGGTGGTATTGAGGAATATCGTCAAGAGCAGCTCGGCGCGTTGACAAACGAAGCGCGTAGCGCCATTTCATCTATCATAGATTCCGATAAGCGCGATACAAGGCGTTCTCCTTTTGAAGATAAACACATTGATAGGCTTTTGCACACAACCAACGTCGTTGGTTTGGCGGTGTATTCGTATCAATATGATTTTATTAGAAGTTACGGCGTGGCAACGCATCTAACTGTAACGCTTGATATGCTAAACAAGACCTATGAGAGTGCGGATGGATCTGCATATGAGGTCGTTTTTAGGGGGGCTGATATTGGGAGCACATTCTTGATTGTCGCGCGGATGGATTCCCGTGCAGTTGATGGGCGTGTATCGGCGTATGTTCTTAGGCAGATTCAAATTATGGTTATTTTATCGCTGTTTGTGACAACTGTTTTGATGATTGCGCTTGGCAAATGGTTGCTGGAACCGATTTTGTTTATACGCTCTGCGCTTGTATCGGCATTTCAAAATCCTGAAAATCCTGTGATTCAAAAATCGCCGCACTCGTATTCAGATGAAATTGGTGCAGCAATTTCATTACTGCAAAAATTAATTTCTCAAAATGCAGAAAACTTAAAGCATCTTAAAAGCACGGCTGAAGATAAAATTCATAAGCTGGCTTATTATGATGCTTTAACTGGTTTGCCGAACCGAGCATTCTTTGTGCAAAAGTTGGCCGAATATGGGCGTGTGAATAATGATGAAACTGTGAAAAGATTTGCTGTGGTTACGCTTGATCTTGATCACTTTAAGGATATTAACGATTCC
The DNA here is from genome assembly GCA_002747015.1 of Zetaproteobacteria bacterium. The sequence goes on along the minus strand of NVXI01000007.1, from coordinate 44,816 downwards.
ATGGGGCATAATGTTGGTGATGCTATTTTGCGTTCTGTTGGTAAAAGATTGCGCGCATCCTTACCTGATGTTGCTCTTGTTTCAAGAACCGGGGAGGATGAATATGCGATCATGATGCCTCTTTCTGGTAATAATCTTGCGGCTAAAGATGTCGCAGAACGTGCTCTTGGTGTTATTCGGGCAGAGCCGTTCAAGGTGTTTAATGAAGAGTTTCAGGTACGTGCATCTGTTGGTGTGTCTACATTCCCTGATGATGGATCTGATCCTGATACAGTGTTAAAAAATTCTGATATTGCGCTTAATCGCGCAAAGGAAGAGGGGCGTGATACGATTAAAGAATATTCCGAAGACTTTGATCGTGCGGTGCAGGAACGTTTCCAGATGTTGCGTGATTTACGTGATGCGTTGGAGCGGGATCAGTTGCAGCTTTATTATCAGCCACAGCTTTGTTTGCGAACGGGTGCGGTTATTGGTGCGGAGGCATTGTTACGTTGGTGGAAACCAGATGATAGTAAAGATGGTGGGCAATTTATATCACCGGCTCAATTTATTCCGGTTGCAGAGCAGTCTGGCTTGATCGTCCCAATTGGGCAATGGGTCTTACAACAGGCGTGCCGGACGGCGAAACTATGTAAGGATGAGCATGGTATCGATATTCGTTTTGCGGTGAATGTGTCGGGAATTCAATTTGTTCATGGTGATATATATCAAGATGTTCTTACGATTCTTAACGAAACAGGCCTTGATCCAAAAATGCTTGAATTGGAAGTCACAGAAAGCGTGTTTATGGATGATATTCAGTACACGGTTGGAATATTGAAGAAGCTACATTCTTTGGGGATTGAGCTGGCAATTGATGATTTCGGAACAGGATATTCATCGTTGTCATATCTGAGTCAATTTCCAATTGATCGTTTAAAAATTGACCAGTCATTTGTGCGCAATGCACTGGATGATAAAGAAAATGCAGCGATTGCACGTACAATTATCAGTCTTGGACATTCATTGAATCTTAGTGTGATCGCTGAGGGTGTTGAAACAAAAGAGCATGAGCAATTTTTGATTGAACATGATTGTGATGAAGTTCAGGGATATCGTTATTCTCGCCCAGTTCCTATCGACGATTTTGTTGATTTTGTTAAAAATTATAATGGTAATTTGAAGAGCTTTTCATCATAAAGCATTTGCGCATTGATCTGGATGCGTGTAAATCAAGATCATGAAACAAGATTTATATTCTCAAAATTTAGCATCGAAACGTTGTGATCCTTTGGTCGGGTCTGCGCGTATTCCCGGTGATAAATCAATTTCCCACCGTTCTATTATGTTAGGCGCATTGGCTGTTGGTGAGACCATTGTTAGTGGCTTATTGGAGGGGGAGGATGTCCTTCATACGGCGACGGCGATGCGGGCGATGGGTGCGAAAATAACCCATGGTGATGATGGCTTATGGCGTATTTACGGTGTTGGTGTCGGTGGTTTGAAGGAGCCAAATCAAGTCCTTGAAATGGGTAATAGTGGTACGTCCACACGTCTTTTGATGGGGCTGGTCGGGGGGCATGATATTTGTGCCACTTTTGCAGGTGATGCGTCATTGACCAAGCGTCCGATGCGTCGTGTTATTACACCGTTGGAAATGATGGGTGCAACGTTTCTATCGCGTTCCAGTGGTCGCTTGCCACTAACGGTTAAGGGCGCAGAGAATACTTTACCGATTGAATATAAATTGCCAGTGGCTTCGGCGCAGGTCAAGTCTGCTATTATGCTTGCTGGTCTTAATGCGCCAGGGCGCACAACTGTGATTGAGGATCACCCGACGCGTGATCATACAGAAAATATGTTGCGACATTTTGGTGTCGATGTTGAAGTGGAGGAACTGTCTGGTGTGGCGCGCGCGATACATTTGCAGGGACAGCAGGAGCTTCAAGGCTGCGCGGTTGATGTGCCATCTGATCCAAGTTCGGCGGCGTTTGCAGTTGTTGCTGCGCTGATTAATGAGGGATCGGACATTGTGTTGGAACGTGTTGGTGTGAATGAAACGCGTATTGGGCTGTATACAACATTGATTGAAATGGGCGCAGATATTGAGTTTAAGAATACACGCATCGAAGCGGGTGAGCCTGTGGCGGATGTCATTGTTAAGGGCACAGGGTCTTTGCGCGGTATTGATGTGCCGCAGAGCCGTGTGCCGTCTATGATTGATGAGTTCCCGATCTTGGCTGTTGCGGCTGCGTGCGCGCAGGGGACAACCAAAATGACAGGATTGAAAGAGCTGCGCGTTAAGGAGAGCGACCGCTTATTGATGGTGGCCAATGGTCTGAAAGCTTGCGGTGTCGATTTTGAAATGGGTGAAGACAGCTTGACTATTCATGGTACGGGCAAGCCGCCTACGGGCGGGGCATGCGTGGAAACTGCATTGGATCACCGTATTGCTATGAGCTTTTTGATATTGGGTACTGTGACGCAAGAGCCTGTTTCTGTTGATGACGCTGCGCCGATCAAAACCAGCTTCCCGAATTTTATCGAACTGATGAATGATTTGGGCACAGAGATCGGTACGTCGGGTGATCCGGGTGAATTGAGATTGGCGTAAGGTTAAGTTTTATGAATAAGGTTATTGCAATTGATGGGCCTGCGGCTAGTGGCAAGGGGACGTTATCAAGACGACTGGCAGAAGAGTTGAATTTTGCGCATATGGATACGGGGGCATTATATCGTGCCGTAGCGTATGAGGTTTTACAGGCAGGTGACGATTGTGAAAATGAAGCTGACGCTCTTGCAGGGTGTAAGGCTTTGCAAGGGAAAATGGAGCATGCGGATGTATTATCCAATGATGCATTACGCAATGATGTGATTGGTGACGCCGCGTCCAAGGTTGCTGTTATTCAGAGTGTGCGCGATGCGTTGACTATATTGCAGAAATCATTTGCAAAAATGCCAGGGCAGGGCTTCTCTGGTGCGATTTTGGATGGTCGTGATATTGGCACGGTTATTTGCCCAGATGCGCCATTAAAGCTCTATGTGACGGCAAATGTAGAAATTCGTGCACAAAGGCGCATGAAAGAGTTGCATTCCAAGGGATTAGACGCTACATATAAGGCCGTTTTAGAGGATATGCGTGCGCGTGACGCTCGTGATTCTGGCCGTAAGGCTTCTCCACTAAGGCCTGCTGAGGACGCTGTTATCATGGATAGTAGTGATCTTAATGCGGATCAAATGGTGGAAAAGGCCTTGAAATATGCGAAAAAAGCATTTGGCTAGAGTATGAGTTCATGATGCATTAGCGAGAGTATCTCCTATAACGACGGTATTTATCGTTCCTTTGCAAAGATCAAGGGGATGTGTAGGTGCCAATTCGAATATTGAAAGGAATACGACTATGGCTAAAATTGCCGCTAATTTAATTGATAGAGAGGACTCCATAGAGTTTGCAACTCTATTAGGGGAAACCATCGGAAAAAATGAAAAATTCGAGGGAAATGTTGTTAAAGGCATCGTTATTTCTCTGGAAGCAGATCACGTTATTGTTGATGTTGGTTTGAAATCAGAGGGACGTGTCCCGCGTTATGAATTTTCTAAACCAGGTGAAGACCCGGAAATAAATATTGGAGACACTGTTGAAGTATACGTTGAACGTATGGAAAACAAACACGGTGAATCTGTTCTTTCACGTGAAAAAGCACGCAGAGAAGAAGTTTGGATTGAACTGGAGAAAATGCATGCAGATGGTGAACGTGTAACGGGAACTATTTTTGGTCGTGTAAAAGGTGGTTTCACTGTTGATCTTGGTGGTGCGGTTGCGTTCTTACCGGGTTCACAAGTTGATATCCGTCCTGTTCGTGACATTGAACCATTGATGAACACACCACAGCCGTTCCACGTTCTTAAAATGGATCGTAGTCGCGGAAATATTGTTGTGTCTCGTCGTTCTATTCTTGAAGAATCACGTCAAGAGCAACGCAGTGACTTGCTTAAGAATTTGGCTGAAGGTCAGGTTCTTGAAGGGATCGTTAAAAACATCACAGATTACGGCGCGTTCGTTGATCTTGGCGGTGTTGATGGTCTATTGCACGTTACCGATATTTCTTGGAAACGCGTTAATCATCCATCTGAAGTTCTTCAGATTGGTCAGACTGTTGATGTACAGGTTATTCGCTTTAACGAAGAAACACAGCGTATCTCATTGGGTATAAAACAGCTTGGTGCTGATCCTTGGGATAATGTTGAAGGCAAGTATATTGAAGGTCAACGCTTTACAGGCCGTATTAGCAATATCGCTGATTATGGTGCATTTGTTGAGCTTGAGGACGGTGTTGAAGGTTTGGTTCATGTTTCTGAAATGTCATGGACAAAGAAGAACGTACATCCAAGCAAAATTGTTTCTACTTCTCAGGAAGTTGAAGTGGTTGTTCTTGAGGTTAATATGGAGAAGCGCCGTATTTCCCTTGGTCTGAAACAGTGTCAGGAAAATCCTTGGATTCAATTCGCGAATGACAATAAAGTGGATGATGTGATTGAAGGCGAAATTCGCAATATTACAGAGTTTGGTTTATTCGTTGGTTTGACCGAAGAAATTGATGGTATGGTTCACCTATCTGATATTTCATGGGAAGATCAAAGCGAAGAGATCTTGAAGAGCTTTGAAAAAGGCGGCGTTGTTAAGGCCAAGATCCTTGAACTTGATCCAGAGCGTGAGCGTGTTGCATTGAGCATTAAAGCCTTGATCGAAGACCCTTATAAAGGTGCATTGCAAGGTGTTGTTAAGGGCGCGGTTGTAACGTGTACTGTTTCTGAGATCACGGCTTCTACTGTTGAGGTAGAGTTAAGTGAAGGTGTGACTGGTACGATTAGAAAATCTGATCTATCACGTGAACGTTCAGAGCAACGCCCTGATCGTTTTGCAGTTGGTGAGAAAGTTGATGCGAAAGTAATTTCCGTTGACAGAAAATCACGCAAAGTGACACTTTCAATCAAAGCACAAGAAATTGATGAAGATAAGCAAGCAATGAAGGACTTCGGTTCAACAGAAAGCGGTGCGTCTCTTGGTGATATTCTTGGTGCTGCGCTACAAGGTAAAGATGATAAGAAATAAAATTCTTTAAATCGTTTTGAATTTATTTTTTAAAAGCCGGCACATATTGTCGGCTTTTTCTTATGTGACGTTTGGGTTGGCTTTTTTTATAGAAGGCATTGATTTATTGTGTTTGCGTATTAGAATTGTTTTGTGCTGACGCATATTTTGTATAAAATTTAATTGTGGTGATTTTATAAAAAAGTGTTTGTAATCAATGTGTTTTGCTTGACGTGCTTGTTGGAATCAGGCAATCTATAAGCATCCGAGTTCAATTTTAATTCTTTTGTTTATAAAAGAGGTGTGTTTCGATATGACAAAATCAGAACTGATACAGCGTTTAGCCGATTTAAATCCGCATTTATACTTACGTGACATTGAAAAAATTGTAGAAACGGTATTTAACGAGATTTCTGATGCTTTGGCAAATGGTGATCGTGTTGAGTTGCGTGGTTTTGGTGCGTTCTCAGTGAAGCATCGTGATGCGCGTATTGGTCGTAATCCACGTACTGGTGAAACAGTTCAAGTTGCTGCAAAACGCTTACCGTTTTTCAAAACAGGTAAAGCACTGCGCGAAAAATTAAACGGTAAATAGATCAATGGCGGCTATTCGGTTTCTTTTTGGAATTATCATAACAGTTTGTATTGCTTTATTTGCATTGCTTAATCGTGAGGTTATGTCTGTGACATGGAACCCGCTTTCAGATGATGTTGCGTTGATGTTGCCTGCATATGTTGTGATTTTGGTATCGATGGCTGTTGGTTTTATATTCGGAGGATTTCTTGTCTGGATGAATATGGGTGGTTTGCGGAAAATAAAGCGTAAGCAAAAACGCGATATTCAGTTGTTGGAAACAGAAGTTGGTCGCTTGAAAGATGATAAGCTTAGTGCCTCTATGCCGGCTACGGATCTATTTCCTGCCCTTCCTGTAAAATAGAGAATAAAATGACAGATCAATCAAAAATATTTTGTGCCATTGATACGGCTGACCTTGATTATGCGTGTGAGTTAGTTGCGCAAATTGCTCCTGTTACTGGTGGTATTAAGCTGGGACTTGAGTTTTTTAATAATTTTGGTCCACAAGGAATTGATCGCGTCTTGAAGTCCTGCCCACAAGCGCAGCTTTTTATCGATTTAAAATTTCATGACATTCCCAATACGGTTGCAGGCGCGGTGCGCGGAATTTGCAGCAATTTTGCGCCAGCATATTTGAATGTACATGCGTCTGGTGGGATGGAAATGATGGCCGCGGCAAAAGAGGCGTGTGGTGCGGATACGAAGTTACTGGCGGTGACGATATTGACGTCTTTAGATGCATCGGCCATTGCAGAGATTGGGTATGGTAATACAGACGTTGGCGCACAAGTGGAGCAACTTGCCCGTCTTGCGCAGAAATCGGGGTTGGATGGTGTTGTATGTTCGGCGCATGAAATTTCTCGATTACGTAATGTTTGCGGTGATGATTTTACATTAATGGTGCCAGGGATACGTCCCGTTGGATCGGCGCAGGGCGATCAAAAACGGGTTATGACCCCGATTGATGCGCTTAACGCGGGGGCAACGCATTTGGTAATCGGTCGTCCCATTACAGGTGCAACTGATCCTGCGAAGGCGGCAGCGGAGATTTTGAAAGGGTTATAGAATGCATGATTGGGTGCAAAAGGACTATCAGGCAACGTTGCATGTATCCAAAACGCGGTACAATGTCAGTGATTTTGTCCGTAATAATAAGAAAGAGCTATGGAAGATTTTTGTTCCTCTGATGCCCTTTATTGTTGGGCTGTATTTACTGGATGCGGTGATCTCTGATTTGTATTATTCCGATGGTGAAATAGGAACAGGTGTATTAAATGAGATAGTTTCTATTGGAGCGGTAGTAGAGCGATTTGAAATCGGGGCGCTGATTGCAAATTATTTTTTGGTGTGTTTGGCCATTTCATGGCACAGGATTGTTATCCAGGGTGTAGACTCTTATACGCCAATGAAGCCATTTTCTCCGAAGAAACATGAGCTTGTTTTTATTGGGGTTGGTATATTAGGAGGGATAGTCTATGTGCTAATTTTTGCTCTGATGACTGGTGTAATGCTGTATTTATCATCTATAGGATATGAGGCATCTATGATCGCGGTGTACGGTGCATTATTTTTTTGGATATTTCTTCCTTTAATGACGTATATTTTTTATCGTTTTTGTCTTTATTTTCCGGCCAAGGCGGTTAATGCGAAGATCACATTAAGAAAAGCTTTTTCTTTGAGTGGAGGACATTTATGGCGACTTTTATTCGTTATGATTCGTGCAACGTTTATATGGGATATTCTTGCTTTAGTGTATATATTATCGGCCTCTATGGCTTCTTTTGCGATACAATCTTTTTTTCAAATCCCATCATGGGAGTATATGATTTCGTTTGTTTTGTATCTGCCGGTACTTTTATATTTTCTTCCGATTCTTACCGTTTTGGGTGTGACCGCGTTATCAAATTATTATCTCTATGCCGTTCAAAATGATAATGAGGCCGTGAAAGGATAAAATCATGTATTTTACACCAACTTTATCTTCAAAAGAGACATCTGCGCATGTGCGTGAGTTTGTCAGCGAACATAGGTCAGAGCTTGGCAGTTTGATGAAATCAATATTACCGTTTCTTTTGTTTTTTTTGTGCGCGAATCTATATGTACAATATTTCTTAAGTATGGCTGGCGTTGAATTTATGCGCGATGTTGCGATGCCGGAGACACTCTCTGGATATATGCAATTAATGACAGATGTGCAGCGCCATTCCTATGGTAATATTCTAACGTGGGTTTCGTTTGTGTTGCAAATATCTATCGGGTATTGCTTTGCTGTCATTGCGGTTAGTTGGCATAGGCTGGTTTTGTTAGGGCGCGGTAATTATGAGCCAATGGATTTTTTAAAGCCCCAGAAGCATGAGTTGGATTTTGTGATTATGTGGACGATGTTGGGTACAATTTTACCTGCTTCAATGGTGTTTTTCTTTCAAATTGATCTCTGGTTGATTGTTTTAACATTGATTATCTTGCCGTATTTGTTTTTTAAGGTGAGTTTTTATTTTCCGGCGAAGGCGCTGAATTCTAGCGTGTCTTTGAAATCATCTTTTCAATTAACAAGCGGTTATTTTTGGAAGTTTTCATTTGCGATTATGAGATCTTGTATACGCGTGGGGGTTATATATTTTCTGTTTGCATTAATTGTAGGTAGTATTGCGGCAAGCTTGGCTCAGACGTTATATGGAGATCAAATGACATCTGATATTGTGCGTAGCATGTATGAGCAATTGATTGGACAGTCGATCATGAGTGTTATTTTGGTATTTCTGTTTCAGCCATTATTTACGGTTTTGGGTGTAACGGTTTTGTCGAATTATTTTCAGCATGCAATGCAAAATAAGACGGTTGAAGGATAATGTCGTCTAAGAAAGTAAAAGCCAAAATATGCGGTATTACAACGCCTGAAGCTTTAGAAGTCGCCATTCGTAGTGGTGCGCGGTTTGTCGGGTATGTATTCTTTCCACCATCCCCGCGTCATATTGCGATTGATACCGCGAAGGAGCTTGTCCTGATGATGCCCACAGGCGTGCGTAGTGTTGGGCTGTTCGTTGATCCGACGGACGCGCAATTGGACGCGGTTGTCGGGTATGTGCCGTTGGATATGATCCAGTTGCATGGCACTGAAACGCCGCAACGCGTGAAAGAGATTAAGGATAAGTATGCTTTGCCGATTATTAAGGCGTTTCCAGTGTCTTGCACCAGTGATATTGAGGTGGCTCGTGATTATGAGGATATTGTTGATTGGTTGTTGTTTGATGCGAAACCACCAGCGGGCAGTGATGTGCCTGGTGGGACGGGTCAGTGTTTCGATTGGGCGTTGCTTCGGGACATTACGTTTTCTAAGCCATGGATGTTATCCGGTGGCTTGCACTTGGAAAATATAGGGGAGGCACTCTCAGTTCTTTCTCCTGATGCTGTGGATGTGTCTTCTGGTGTTGAGGTATCTCGTGGTGTCAAAGATATAGAGAAGATCAGGTCTTTTCTTGCGGCGGTACATGATCAGGGAAAATGAAACAAGCATTTTAATATAAATGGTGGCACGAGCGCGACATTGGGTGGTGTCCATAATTTTGATCCTGACTTAGTGCTTTTCATGTGATGAATTTACGGCTATAACTCGTTTCATGACAGCAAATTCTTATAAAAATCAGCCTGACGAACGTGGGCATTTCGGACAATATGGTGGACGTTACGTGGCGGAAACGCTTATGCCACTTATTCTTTCAGTTGAAAAAGCATGGAATGAGGCGAAGGCCGATCCAAGTTTCTGGGCGCAATTTGATGATTTGGCGAAAAATTATATTGGTCGCCCTTCACCACTTTATTTCGCGGAAAAGACGACGCAGTATTTTTCAAATGGAGATAAGGGCGCAAAAATCTATTTTAAGCGTGATGAGCTGAACCATACGGGTGCGCATAAAATCAACCATTGTATCGGGCAGGTGTTACTGGCTATGCGTATGGGCAAGACGCGTATTATTGCTGAAACTGGCGCGGGGCAGCACGGTGTGGCGACGGCAACAGTTTGCGCGTTATTTGACCTTCCATGTACTATTTTTATGGGTGAGAAGGATGTTCAGCGCCAATCGCCGAATGTATTTCGTATGAAATTACTGGGGGCAGAGGTCGTGTCTGTGACGTCTGGCTCGGCATCGCTAAAAGATTCCATGAACGAGGCGATGCGTGATTGGGTTAGTAATGTGCATGATACCTATTATTTGATTGGTACGGTTGGCGGTCCGCATCCTTTTCCTGCGATGGTTCGTGATTTTCAATCTGTTATCGGTAAGGAAACCAAAGAACAAATGATGGAACGTGAAGGGCGTTTGCCTGATACGTTGATTGCGGCCATTGGTGGTGGGTCAAATGCCATGGGTCTGTTCCACCCATTTCTTGATGATACGGATGTGCATATGATCGGCGTGGAAGCGGGGGGTATGGGTGTGGATACGGATTTACATGCGGCGAGCCTTGAGGGTGGAAAGCCGGGAATTTTACACGGTATGCAGACTTATTTCCTTCAAAATGATGATGGACAAATTCAAGAAGCGCACTCCATTTCTGCTGGGTTGGACTATCCGGGTATCGGGCCGGAGCATGCGTGGTTATTCGATCAGAAACGTGTCGAATATGTTAGCGTGACGGACAAGGAAGCACTGGATGCGTTTCAGTTATGCTCTAAATTAGAGGGGATTATCCCGGCGTTGGAACCGGCCCATGCGTTGGCGCATGTTGCCAAAATCGCGGGTACTCTGCCGAAGGATCATATTCTTGTGATGAACCTGTGTGGTCGCGGTGATAAAGATATCTTCACTGTGGCGGATAAGCTTGGTGTAAAGATATGAGTGATTACGAAGTGAAAGCGGGTTTAGAGAAGATCGACGGTTTTTCTGTTGTTGGTTTGTCGGTGGTTATTTCTAATAATGAAACAGCGTCAGAGGAGATTAATCTTCTTTGGGAAAGTTTTTTTAAGGAAAGCATCGGGCAAGATGTTAAAAATCGCGTGGATGACGTGATCTATGCCGTTTATTCTGACTACGAGGGTGATCATACAAAGCCGTATCGCTTAACTGTTGGTTATAAGATTGAAGGTGTGCCACAAATGAAGGATCATTTGCATCATGTCGAGGTTCAAAGTGCCGATTACGCCATGATGGGCGCGCAGGGTGAACAACCCAAGGCGCTGATTGAAACATGGGAAGCGGTCTGGTCAAGTGATCTTGATCGAAGATTTAAAACTGATTTTGAAGTGTATGGGAAGCGTTTCTTTGAAGAAGGTGTCCATGAGATTTTGGTGTGTATTGGTGTGAACGTAAAATAACGACGGAATATAAAGAGAATTAAAATTTATGAGCAGGATTAAAAAGACATTTGAAGTTCTAAAGGCGTCAGGGCGTAAAGCTCTTGTAACGTTCACGATGGCTGGTGATCCGAGTATAGAAGATAGCTTGGCGGTTCTAAAAAGCCTTCCTGAAGCGGGCGCAGATTTGATTGAAATTGGTATGCCTTTTACCGACCCTGCTGCCGATGGTTTAACGATCCAACATGCGGGGCAGCGTGCGTTAAAGGCTGGTGCGACGATGAAGACCACGCTTCAAATGGTGCGTGATTTTCGCGAGGGGAATGACCATACGCCGATCATTTTGATGGGCTATGCGAACCCGCTTTATGCGTATGGGCTGGAGAATTTTGCAAAAGATGCGAAAAAGTCAGGGGTGGATGGCCTTATTATCGTTGATTTACCACCCGAAGAAGATCATGAATTGCGTCAATTTACGGATGCGCTTGGGTTGGATATGATTCGCTTGGTTACGCCAACAACAGATGAGGCGCGCTTGCCTGTTATTCTAAATGGGGCAAGTGGCTTTTTGTATTATGTGTCGATTACAGGTGTAACCGGGACGAAGAAGGCCGATATTGCGACTTTGAAACCCCATATTGACATGATACGGGGTAAGACAAATCTGCCCATTGCGATTGGCTTTGGGATTAGAACGCCAAATGATGCACAGGAAATGTCAGTGTTAGGGGACGCGGTGGTCGTGGGGTCTTCCATTGTTGAAAAAGTTAAGGATATCGGCGAAAATGGTGAGGGAATGGCGCGTATTACCGATTTGGTTTGTGCGATTTCCAGTATTTTAGGGGAGCGTCCTGATGAAGGTTAATATTGACTCTACATGTGTTTTCTGCGATTTATCAGGTTCGAATAATAATCAGGATGTATAGATGAATTGGCTGTCTAATTTGATACCACCGCGTATTCGTTCTTTTGTGAGTGAGCAAAAGGAAGTGCCGGATAATTTGTGGCAAAAATGCACATCTTGCGAAGGAATGCTATTTCATCGTGATTTAGAAAAGAGTCATAATGTCTGCTATCATTGTGGGCATCACTTGCGTTTTCCGGTCGCAGATCGTTTGAAAATGATGTTTGATGGCGGCAATTACACATCGCACGACTTACCAAAGGTCGCGTATGATCCATTAAAATTTAAAGATCGAAAGCGTTATGTCGATCGTATTAAAGAGGCACAAAGTAAAACAGGTCTTGATGAAGCAATTACAATTGCAAGCGGAAAAATGGATGGCCTGAATGTTGTTGTAGCGGCCTTTAATTTCCGTTATATGGGCGGTTCTATGGGTGCGGCTGTTGGTGAGGCGATTGTTAAAGCTGCGGAGGTTGCAGTAAAAGAAAAAGCTACATTTATTACTATTCCGGCTTCTGGCGGTGCGCGTATGCAAGAGGGGATGATATCTTTGATGCAAATGCCGCGCAGTATTATCGCGGTTGAGATGGTGAAAAATGCGAAGCTTCCCTATATTGTAATTTTGACAGATCCGACAACGGGCGGGGTGAGTGCATCTTTTGCGATGCTTGGTGATATTCATATTGCGGAGCCAGGCACAATGATTGGGTTTGCTGGGCGTCGTGTGATTGAAGAGACTGTGCGTGAAACATTGCCGGATAATTTTCAAACGGCGGAATACTTGTTGGAACATGGGATTGTCGATATGGTTGTCTCGCGTAGTAAAATGAAGAGTGTCGTTGTTAATATTATCAGTATTCTAACGCAAAATCCGATCATTCCTAGTTCTGATGGGTCTAATAAGAAGACGAAGAGAACTGCAAATAGAGGCCATAAAAAAGGTGGCAAGAAGGCAACATCTCAGATAAAATCTGCGCAGCAGGCGGTGCGTAGTATATCGCAAAACCGAGGGGATGTGACTGGCCAAAAGAAGGTTTCTTTTAGCTAGGCTTCTTTTCTTAAGTTTCCTTCTAAGTGCCTATTTTTTATAAATATCCTCAATGTTTAAGGAGGCATGTTGTGCATCAAGCTGATCTTAAGCACGATGATAAAGTATTGAGGGAAAAGCTAGAGGCGATATTTCAGTTGCGCCGGACACGGTCTAAAATTAATTGGGATCGCGCGCAATATCTTGATCTTTTGGCTGCTTTTGGTGACCCACATCTAAATTTACCGCCTGTTATTCATGTGGCGGGTACCAATGGAAAAGGCTCTATCATTGCGATTCTGCGCTCAATATTACAAGCGCAGGGTTTAAAGGTGCATTGCTATACTTCGCCGCATCTCATATATGTGAATGAGCGTATTATTCTTGCGGGGCAAACAATTGATAATGCGTATTTGGAGAGACTAATCGATCAGGCCTTGTCATATAATAGTGGTGCGCCCCTATCTTTCTTCGAAATTACAACCGCATTGGCGTTTAAGGCATTCTCGGAAACGCCGGCAGATATTTTGTTATTGGAGGTTGGGCTTGGTGGTCGCCTTGATTGTACAAATGTTATTGATGTACCGCTTGCCGCGATTATTAATCGTATATCTTTGGATCATGTAGATTTTTTGGGAAATGATATTCGTGATATCGCCGCGGAGAAAGCGGGGATTATGAAAGCTGATGTGCCTTGTATTGTTGGATATCAGGGGGATGGTGATGATGCTTGCGCGGTGAATAAAGTTCTGGCGGAGACAATAGAGTCTTCGCGTGCGTATGCTTGTCGATATGGTTTTGAATGGAGTGTGCGTCAGGAAAATGGGCAAATGGTTTTTTCTTTTGGCGAACAGAGTTATAAATTTCCTTTGCCGAATCTACTGGGTGCACATCAGGTGAATAATGCTGGGGTTGCTTTGGCAACATTATTCTCAGTGCGCCATCATATTGATGTGGATATTCAAGCGATGGAGGAAGGTTTAGGAGCGATTTATTGGCCTGGTCGGTTGCAGAATATTGATGCGTCGCATTTTGGGGTATCTGAGGATACTGAAATTTGGTTAGATTCTGGTCATAATGATAGTGCCGGTGAAGCGTTGGCTGTGCAGGCAGAGCAATGGTATGCGCAAGATGGGAAGCCACTTCATTTGGTTATGGGGATACTTGATACAAAAGATTCTGCGCGTTTTCTTGCGCCTTTGTTGCCGCAACTTTCTGCGTTACATATTGTTCCGATTGCTTCGGATCCGCATTATCAGAGGCAGGATCATATTGAGGATAATATAAAAGAGATAAACGATGATATCGCTGTTTATGCTTATGATTGTTGTATTGAGGCGATTGGGTGTATTGCGCGGGATCATCCTTCTTCTCGAATTTTGATTGTCGGGTCAGTGTATTTGGCGGGTGAAGTTTTGGAATATGTTGGTGGTTTGTAACTAAAACATTGATATAAGGCGTGAAGTTTGGAATACTTATTATATGGCAGATAAAATTTTTCTTGTAGATGATGATCGTAATATTTTGATCTCCGTTTCTATGGCATTAGAGGCAGAAGGCTTTGACGTTGAGACCTATAATGATGGTGAGACAGGATTGAGTGCCATTTTAGAAAAAAAACCGGATCTTATTATTCTTGATGTGAAAATGCCCCGGATGGATGGTATAGAAGTTTTATCGAAATTACGGGAAGAAACTACAATTCCAGTGATATTTTTAACGTCTAAGGATGATGAAGTGGATCAGGTTATTGGTTTGCGTATGGGGGCGGATGATTATATTACCAAGCCTTTTTCTCAGCGTTTGTTAATAGAACGCATTAAGGTTTTGTTGCGGCGGCGCGATCTTATGAATTCTGAGAAAAGTAAACAAGAGAGCAGTGGCACTATAGAATATGGGCATTTAAAGTTGGATGATTCGCGGCATTTATGCTCATGGAAAGGGCAGCCGTTAAACCTAACAGTAACAGAATATTTACTTGTAAAGTCGTTGGCGATGCGCCCAGGTCATGTCAGGAACAGAGATCAGTTGATTGATATGGCGTATGGTGAGAATATCTATGTAGATGATAGAACCGTTGATTCGCATATTAAGCGCGTTAGAAAGAAGTTTAAGAAATTAGATGACGAATTCGACAAAATTGAAACCTTATACGGAGTCGGATACCGCTATAAGGAAGAGTAGCCGTTGGTTCCGTATCGGCTCTCATCGTGGCGATATTGAACAGCTATTTGATTTATACTGGGGCGGGAAAGAGCGGCGTATAACTGGTCTGACACTTCGTATTATCGGTGTGAATATTATTGCTTTGGTGAGTTTGTTACTGGGTGTTATTTATTTGGGGCAGTACCATTCTATTCTGATTGAGTCGAAGGTGAAGCGCTTTGAAACGGAGATTATTCTTGTTGCGGCGGCTATTTCAGAGGGAGCAATATCCTTAGAGGTGCAAGAGGGAGATGTTGTTTCCTTTCTATCCTCGTCCAAAGTAAGGAATCTCTCTGCGCGTTTGGGGGCAACGCTTGGTAAACGTATTCTGATCTTTAATACTGAAGACAAAATGGTTGCTGACTCAAAAGTGATTATTGAGAGCAATAGTATCCAGCCTATATTTACGGTAGTTGAGGAAGAAAAACGTCAGTTTTATAGTGTCCAGCTTTTAAAAGATACCGCTGGTTGGATTGTTTCTTTGTTTCCGCGATATAAACAATTACCGCCTTTTCCTGGTGTTTTTTCTAATGATGCATTTCATTATACGGATGTGATTGAAGCGAAAGGTCAGAAGTTGAGTATTTCGGCGTGGCGCGATATGAAGGGTGAAGTGATTTTAACCGCTGCCTTACCTATTGTCAGTGATTCTGAGATTGTTGGTGTTGTTATGCTTATTGGTGATAACGAAGCGATTAGCAGTGCAATGGCCGATGTTTGGTTTAATATTTTGAAAATATTTTTAGCGACACTTTTTATTACTATTCTTTTATCTGTTTATCTTTCCGGCGTGATTGCAAGACCATTACGAAAATTATCAAAAGCGGCAGAAAATGTGCGTAGGGGGAAGCTTAAGCATACTGAAATTCCGGATATGAGTGAACGAAATGATGAGATCGGTGAGCTCTCTATTGTACTACGTGATATGACATCTGCCTTATGGGAGCGTATGGACACTATTGAAGCATTCGCTGCGGACGTGTCGCATGAAATTAAAAACCCCTTAACATCTTTAAAAAGTGCAGTTGAAACTACTAAAATTGTTAAAAAAAAGGAGGATATGGATAAGCTGCTTATGGTGATTGAGCATGATGTTGACCGCCTTGACCGTTTGATTACGGATATATCGCATGCTTCGCGTTTGGATGCGGAACTATCTCGTGAAGCTTTTGACGTGGTTGATCTTAAAGGAATGCTCGGGAATTTGTTAAATGCTTATAAAAGTCCTCTTGAAAGAGAAGATATAAGTGAGGTGAATAATGATCGGGCACTAAAAGACGGGGTAATGATTATGCTCGATTTTAAGAATGTTCCAGATGTACATGTGTTAGGAAGTGAAGGTCGGTTGATGCAGGTTTTTCAGAATATCATTGCCAATGCCTTGTCCTTTGCGCCTGTTAAAACAAAAATCAAGATCTTAGTAGAAATTAAAGCAAATCGAGTTACAATTTCCATTGAGGATGAGGGGCCTGGTATTCCAGAAAACCAGCTTGAAAATATTTTTGAGCGTTTTTATTCTGAAAGGCCAGAGCATGAAGAGTTTGGCCGCCATTCTGGGCTTGGCCTGTCTATTTGTCGGCAAATCATAACTGCGCATAACGGAATTATTTATGCCGAAAATAAGATGGACAGATCTGGTGGGGTAATGGGCGCGCGGTTTGTTATTATTTTAAATATAGATCAGTAAAATATATAGTAAGTTTGCATTTAGTTTATTACAGCGTTTCTGTGTCACTACCGTATTGCTTATACGGCTACGCTCCTTGCGCTTTGTACTAAAAAATCACTATAGTGTTTGTGTGTCACTGGAGGTGTGTGTGAGGCATAAAAAAACGATCCAAATTTTGGATCGTTTTATAAACTTTATGTGGATATCACTCTATAGAGTGTTATCTAGCGTACTATCAAAAGATACATTTTGATCAGGATTGTATCCATTGGAAGCATCGGCGTGCTGACCAAATAGTCCTTGAATCTCAAAACTTGGAAGACCCGAAGCCTTTCCTCCAAAATTATCGCTTAAATTTGTCATATAAAACACCCTTTCTTATTGTAAATATTGCATTTTCTTTGGAAACACCGGAGCCATCGTAATCCTTAAGGACTATCTTTGTCTGGTTGCCTGCCTGTGCTTCAGGAATAATACTATATAAGAGTCTGGTATTTGTCAAGTTTGAAAGGTCGATCAAATCATCTTTTCCATTCAGAAGAGTCATTAGATTCATTATCTTTTTTTCGGTGATGTCCTGAGGCTCATCTTTTTGGATTAAAACATAGTCACCAACATGATTATAATCGCTTTTCTTGAAATCATATTCAAAAATCTGGTAGGAGCGTTCAACAAGCGGGTTAGGCTTATGAATAAAGCGTGTGCGTTCACCTGTTCTCTTCTCTCTATCCAGTGCATCTTCGCCTGGTTTCAGATCCTTTGATGTAGGGGCTGAAGGCTTGTCTTTGCTTGATTCATTAAAATTTATGCTCATAACGCAATATTACCATTGGTTTTTGAAATAAAAAATGCTTAAGTCTTCAAACTGTATCAAAAATACAGCAAAAGCAAAGAATTTTATTATAGGAGACACTTAAATGTCAGCAGCACCACAAGCCGTAGAACAAGATTACAAGGTTAAAGATATTAGTTTAGCAGCAGCAGGGCGTCTGCAAATCGACCTTGCACAGGATGAAATGCCAGGGCTGATGTCCACGCGCGAAGAATATAAAGACGAGCAGCCTTTGGCGGGTGCGCGCATTGTTGGTTGCCTTCATATGACCGTACAAACAGCCGTTCTTATCGAAACATTGACAGCCCTGGGCGCGACAGTGCGTTGGAGCTCATGTAACATCTTCTCAACGCAAGATGAAGCCGCCGCAGCCGTTGCAGCCGCTGGCGTTCCTGTGTTCGCATGGAAAGGCCAAACAGAAGAAGAGGGTGAATGGTGTATTCATCAAACGATTAAAGGTCCCGATGGTTGGGCTCCAAACATGATTTTGGATGATGGCGGCGATTTGACAGCGATCATGCATAAAGATTATCCGGAGCTGATGGCCGAGGTTAAAGGCGTTTCCGAGGAAACAACAACCGGCGTTCTATTCCTGAAGAAAATGGAAGAAGACGGAAGCCTGAAAGTGCCTGCAATCAATGTAAACGACTCTGTGACAAAGTCTAAATTCGACAATAAATATGGTTGTCGCGAATCACTTGTTGATGCGATTCGCCGCGCGACTGACGTTATGTTGGCTGGTAAAGTCGCTATGGTATGTGGTTATGGTGATGTTGGTAAAGGCTCTGCACAATCGCTGTCTTCACAGGGTGTACGTGTTATGGTTTCCGAAATTGATCCGATTTGTGCGTTGCAAGCGGCAATGGACGGCTATGAAGTTGTGACAATGGAAGATGCATGCCCACGTGCGGATATCTTTGTAACAACAACAGGGAACAAAGACATCATTACTGTGGATCACATGCGTGAGATGAAAGATCGTGCGATTGTTTGTAACATTGGTCACTTTGATAACGAAATTCAGGTTGAACCGACACGCAACATGAAATGGACGAATATCAAGCCACAAGTTGATGAAATTGAATTCCCAAGCGGTAAGCGTATTATTCTGCTGGCTGAAGGGCGTTTGGTTAACCTTGGTTGTGCAACAGGTCATCCATCTTTCGTGATGAGTGCCTCTTTCACAAACCAAACTTTGGCACAGATTGAGCTTTGGAAAAATGCTGATAATTACGAGAACAAAGTTTATGTTCTTCCGAAGCATCTGGATGAAAAAGTTGCCGCACTTCACCTTGAAAAAGTTGGTGCGAAGTTGACTGTCTTGTCTCAAGAACAAGCGGATTATATTGATGTTCCAGTTAAAGGTCCGTTCAAAGGCGAAGCCTACCGTTATTAATAGGCTTCGTTTGTTTAATTGTGGACGTCGTTAAATTGCAGCTTACGTATAAGATTATACGCTTCGCCTTATTTGCCTAGCCACACTTAAACCTACTTCGCCTAAGGTGTAGAAAATAGAATTGAAATGGTCGAGCTGTTGTTCGGCCATTTTCTTTATAGTTTGTTTGTATAATTTAATTTTAAGGAAATTATTTATCTTTATTTATCAAATGGTTACCGTTTTCTGTTTGGGAAGTTGTTTTGGTGAAATTGTGGCGTATATATGTGTATTATAGGATATAAATCCTATTTATGCAAAGGGTATTACGGTTCTTTATTTTCTCAGATAAATATGCTCGGGAATTAGTGCTGTCGTTTGAGGATGTAAGTCTTCTGGTATAGGTAGCAGAGCAGGCAGTGGTCGTTGATAACTGGCAAGGAAAATGCTTGTTTTGTAAATTTTCCCTCTTGTCTTTTGATGTGTTTCGCACCAGAATCATATAATGTGTGACACTTAAGAGCAGAATATCAGGATTTTTATTTATGGCGTTATTTGGTGGCAATGCACGTTTACGTGCGGAAAAGGCGCGGTTGGAGGCTTTCTTATCGGCTGTGCCTGGTGAATATTGCGGCTGGGCGCAGGATGAGAGCGTGGTTTATAGCCAAGGTTTCTGTGATGCGCTGGGTTTATCGACCATTGATAACTTTACGGATATACAAAATATCTTATCGCCCGAGGATTCTGCTTCGTTAGAGGGGTTGTTTAACCGTTTGCGGGAAGACCGTATTCCTTTTACGATGAATGTGCAAAATCGCGCGGAAACCAAAACTTTTAAAATATCAGGCACATGTGGTGAGGACTTAACTGGGGCGGATCATTTTTATATTTTGTGGTTAGAGGATATTAGCGCTTTGAAAACCGCGAGTGATACTTTGATGGAGGAACAGGATTTGTTGCGCGCCGATGTTGATCGGTTGCAAGAATCTTTGGATGCGCTGCCGCACCCTGTTTGGATCAGAGATCAGCAGCAACGCATAACATGGTGTAATGTCGCCTATGCAAAGGCTGTCGGTGTGCCCCCCAGTAAAATTATTGCACAGCAAAAGGAAATTATCTCTGCTTCCCGTAAAAGAAAACCCAGTGAAAAGGATTGCCTGTTTGGCGCGGATCTGGCGCGGTTGGCATTGGGAAAGGGCAGTGTGCAAATTACAAAAATGCATGAGGTTCTCAATGGTAATCGTCTTTGGATCAAAATCTCTGAAATTCCGTTAAAAGCGCGTCAAATAACCGTTGGTATGGCAGAAGACCTAACCGAGGAGGAGCGTATTTTGGATGAGGCGAAGGATAATCGTTCTGCTAACCGCGCTTTGCTGGAACAGTTGCGTTCTGCAATCGGGATTTATGATGCGGATCAGAGGCTGGAGTTTTATAACTCGGCCTTTGCACAGTTATGGGGCTTGGAAGATGGTTGGTTGAATACGTGCCCATCTTTAAGTGAAATTATGGAGAAGTTGCGTGAAACGCGGCGCTTACCCGAACAAGCCGATTTCAGAGTATTTAAGAAAAGCTGGGTGGATATGTTTACAGGGTTAATTGACCCGTATGAAACGATGCTTTATTTGCCTGATGGGTCGGCTGTGCGTATGTTTGTTGTACCGCATAAATTGGGCGGTCTGATGATGACGTTTGAAGATGTGACGAGTAGGTTAGAGCTTGAATCATCTTATAATACTCTGATCGCGGTTCAAAAAGAGACGCTAGATAATCTGGCAGAGGCTGTCGCAGTGTATGGTGGTGACGGGCGTTTGAAATTATGGAATCCATCTTTTGGTCGGCTGTGGTCTCTTGACCCAGAAGCATTCGAGGGTGAACCACATGTGACGCAAATCATTGAAAAGTCTTCGAAGTTCTTTAAAAAAGAGGCATGGGATGAGATTCGTGGAACGCTAATTTCTCTTGCATTGGATCGATCCATGAATGAGGGGCGGCTGGCGCGTACGGACGGAACATTGGTGGATTACTCCACGGTTCCTCTGCCTGATGGCGGTGTTTTGGTTACTTATACGGATGTTACCGACACGGTTCGTGTTGAAAATGCACTGCGTGAAAAGAATGCGGCACTGGAAGAAGCAGAGCAGCTCAAACTCGACTTCCTTGCCAACGTATCTTATCAATTGCGGACACCGTTGAATGCGATTATGGGGTTTAACGAGATGTTGGCGCAGGAGTTCTTCGGGTCATTAAATGACAAGCAGAAGGAATATACGCGTGATATTCATGGCGCAAGTGAAAGCCTCTTGAGTTTGATTAATGACATTCTTGACCTCTCTACGATTGAGGCAGGGCAGATGGATCTGGATATCGAAAAGACCTCGATCAAGGCGATGATGGAAAGTGTCATGGAATTGGTTGAGGATTGGGCGCGTAAGGAAAAAATTGAGGTGTCTTTGGCGTGCCCTGCCAATATTGGTCAGGCGGAAATCGATGTTTCGCGTATGAAACAAGGTATTATCAATTTGGTGCGTAATTCAATTGTGCATACCGATGCGGGTGGGCGTATAGAATTATGTGCAGTACGGCGTGGTGATGACATAAAAATCAGTGTTAAAGATAATGGTGCGGGTATCGCGCCAGAAGATCATAAACGGGTCTTACAGCCTTTTGAACGTGTTGATAGCGCACAACAGGACAGCCGTGGCGCGGGTCTTGGCCTTACTCTGGTACAGAATATTGTGACGTTGCATGGCGGCGCATTTGACCTTGATTCTGTTCTGGGCGAGGGGACAACGGTGACCTTGCTGTTGCCGAAATCACAGGCTTAGATCGTGATTTAATAACAGACCGCCCATGTTCTGACCCCGCCTTCTTTTTTGCGCTGGCTTTTTATGACGATCTCTCCAACTTCGATGCTGGTTTTACAGGAGAATACAGGCACAAACGTGCGTAGGGTGATTTCCAGTTGTCTGCCTGGATAAAATGGGCCAGAAGAACAAAACTCGGTGATATCCAGTGGATGACCTTTTTTCTCATGGAGCGCACCGGATTTTTGCAGGCGGAATGTTCCAGTGTGGCGTGCTTTTGTGCCATCGGGGGTCGTGTAATAATTGGTTGTTACATCGCCATAAACTCTGTATGGGGCTTCGTTACGGATGGTGAAGCATATGGGTTGTGGTGTGATTTCTTGCGCGATGGCAGGTGCGGCGTGTAAAAAAAATATCAGGAATGCGGGATATAAATGCTTCATGCACGCATTTTAACGCAGAGCATCCTTTTCACCAAGCACGTTCTACCTTATAAATGCATTATGACGATTGAAACCAATTCCGAGCAGGAAACGATAGAGTTTGCCCGTACGTTTTCCCAAAGCCTTGCACCGCGTGACGTGGTTTTGCTGCATGGTGATCTTGGCATGGGTAAGAGCGTGTTTAGCCGCGCGGTGATTCGCAGCCTATGCGGGGTGGATAATTTGGAAGTGCCAAGCCCAACTTTTACGCTGGTGCAGACATATGACGCAGATATCGGCACGTTATGGCACTTTGATCTGTATCGCCTATCCGATGTGTCGGAGGTTTATGAGCTGGGCTGGGAAGAGGCCTTGATTGACGGTGTTCTCTTGATTGAATGGCCGGATAGGTTGGGTCATTTACGCCCTGAATCTTATATTGATGTGACATTATCGCCTGTATCTAGCGATTCGAATGCCCGAACAATAGAGGTGGTGCGTCATGACTGAGCTTAATATGACCACCAATATACCGAAGAGAGCCTTCATTCTGGCGGCGGGGTTTGGTACGCGGATGCGTCCTTATACGGATCATGCACCTAAGCCTATGGTTAAAATCGCAGGGCGCAGCTTGATCTGGCGTTCACTTGATAAGTTGCGCGCGGTTGGTGTGTGTGAGGTTGTTGTAAATTTGCATTATCTGGCTGATGTGCTGGAAACGCATTTGAAGGCTTACATGGTAGAACACCCTGAAATAGTGATCCATTTCTCGTTTGAGCCTGAAATATTGGAAACAGGCGGTGGAGTTAAGAATGCGCTGCATTACTTTAAGGATGAACCGTTCTATGTGATTGCAGGGGATGCGCTGTGGAGTGATGGGGCGATGTCTGCATTGGAAAGGCTGGCGCGGCATTGGGACGCTGAGACGATGGATATTATAACCTTGATGCAGCCCGTGGATCAGATGCGGTTAACATCAGGGGTCGGGGATTATGATTTGCTGGAGAATGGCTTAGTGCGCCGTTCTATGGATAAAAGCGGTGCTTATATGTGGACGAATATCCGTTTGAACAGCCCGCGACTTTATCATGATATTGACGGGCATGATTTTTCGTTTTTGCAGATTATGGATGCTTGTGAGGCACAGGGACGTTTCCATGCGTTAGAGCATGATGGCGATTGGCACCATATCAGCACGCCCAAAGATCTGGAAACTGTGGATGCTCACTTTAAAAAACAGGGTGAAAATGGCGCAGCATAAAATCTATAATATCAAGGCTGGGCTGCCTTTCTCAAAGATATTAGCGCAGCATTTATTGCAAGTGACGGCGGATCAACCGGAGCGTCTAACGCAGTATAAAGTTCTGTTGCCGACGCGCCGTGCTTGCCGTATTTTACGTGAAACATTTTTGAGCATTAACGAAGGTAAGCCTCTTTTATTGCCGCAACTCACGCCGTTGGGGGATGTGGATGAGGAAGACTTATCCTTGATGATGTTCGGGAATTCGCAAGGGTTTCTGGATATCCCCAGTGCCATTGCGCCGCTGAAGCGCCAATTGTTGCTGGCGAAACTTATTCGCTCTGTCCCTGGTTTTGTACAGGGGCCGGATCATGCGTTGGCTTTGGCGGGGGCGTTGGCCAAGTTTATCGATCAAGTGGTGGTGGAGGAGCTGTCATTCTCCGAGCTGCATAAGATTGTGCCTGATGAATTTGCTTCTCACTGGCAGATTACCTTGAATTTCCTGAAAATTATCAGCGAGAACTGGCCCGCCATCTTGGCAGAGTACAACGTGATTGATGTTGCGGAGCGTCGGAATTTGTTACTGCAAGCTCTGGCCAGCCATTGGCAGGAAACCCCGCCTGATTATCCTGTGATTGCCGCGGGTTCTACGGGTTCTATTCCGGCGGCGGGGCGTTTGCTTGGTGTGATTGCGCAGATGCCGACAGGGCAGGTGGTCTTGCCCGGTCTGGATATGGAGTTGGATGACGAGGCATGGAGCCATATCGGCGAAAGCCATCCGCAACACGGCTTTAAAACCTTACTGGAACGCATTGGCGCGCAGAAATCCGATATAGAGGATATGAGCGACCCTGACCATGAGGATGCTTTACGGCGGAATCGCTTGGCCTCGGAAATGATGTTACCTGCTCAAGTAACCGTGCGGTGGAAAGAATTCTCGAAAAATCATGATGTTGCGCCGATGTTGGAAGGGTTGCAATATTTCCCCTGTAATACGCAGCAAGAGGAGGCCGCGCTTATCGCGCTAATGATGCGTGAATCGTTGCAGCATAAAACAAATATTACTGCTCTGGTGACGCCGGACCGCGCGCTTGCCCGCCGCGTAAGTGCGCTGTGCCGTCGCTGGAATATAGAGGTGGATGACTCGGCGGGGCAGAACTTGGTTGAGAGCCGATTGGGGAAATTCATCACTTTGAGCATGGAGGTGTCGCAAGGTGGCTTTGATGTGATTGCGTTGTTGTCTCTGTTGAAGATGTCCTATTGCATGTTCGGGCAGGATGATACGCGTTATAATGCGATGATCACTATGTTGGAAACGCAGTTCTTGCGGCAGGGGTATTTGTTTGCTTCGTATGAAATGCTGCGCGATAAAATTGCACAAAAGGAAGAGTGTGATGAGCTGTTATTCTTTGTTGAGGCGTTTTATGCTGCACTAAAACCGCTTGGTTATTATGCTCGTCAGAGCGAAGCACAGAATTTTGCCGATATATTAAAAGCACATATCAAAGTGTTGGAGGCTTTGGCCACCACGCAGGAAAAATCAGGTGCGGAAATTCTTTGGCGCGGTGATGTCGGGCAAAGTGCGGCTTTATTCCTGACCGAGCTGTCGGGGCAGGCGGAGCTGATTGATGATGTGAGTTTCGCGGAATATACCAAGATATTGGCGGCGTTAATGCGTGCGGTGACGGTACGCTCCGCCTATGGTGTGCATCCGCGCCTTTTGATCCTCGGTCAGTTGGAGGCACGCCTTAGTGATGCCGATCTTGTGATCCTTGGTGGTTTGAACGAAGGAACATGGCCGCCTGATGCAGGCCATGATCCGTGGATGTCGCGCCCGATGCGTCATGAGTTCGGTTTACCGGGCAGTGATCAGTCTGTCGGGATTGCTGCTCATGATTTTGTGCAGGGGTTTTGTGCAAAGAACGTTGTTTTGACCAGATCAGAGAAGGTTGGTGGCAGCCCGACGGTTCCTGCGCGCTGGTTGGATCGGCTGGATACGCTGCTGCAAAGCTGTGACCGTCATATTGGGGAATTGTCTGATGCGCCATATTTGGATTGGGCAAAGGCACTGGATGAGCATGATAGTTTCCACCCCTATGAGCGTCCCGAGCCAAGGCCGCCATTATCGACGCGCCCTTCCGGTGCTTCGGTTACGAAGATTGATGTCTGGATGAAAGACCCCTATGCTATTTATATGCATTATGTGTTGCGGTTGCGTAAGATGCGACCCTTGATACAGGATAATGATGCGGCCTTACGCGGAACAATATTACATGAAATTCTGGAGCGTTTCACTGCGCTCTATCCGCTAGAACTCCCTGATGATGCGGAAGAGGGCTTGATTGATATTGCGCGCGAGGTTTTGGCTGAGTCTATGGATACGCCTGACCTTATGCATTATTGGTGGCCACGATTTTTAAAGATTGCTGCATGGTTTGTTGCACATGAAAAAGACTGGCGACACGATGCGAAGTTTCTGGAGAGCGAGATTAAGGGCAACATTGATATTGATGTTGATGGGCAAGCATTCAATTTATATGGCACGGCAGACCGCGTTGATCGGATGCATGGTGGTTATGCGTTGATTGATTATAAGACGGGCGGTAGTTTTTCCAAGAGAGCGTTGACAGACGGTGCTTTACCGCAGTTGCCGTTGGAGGCTTTAATCCTTGCACAGGGTGGTTTTGCAGGTAAAGGGTTTAAGCAACAGCCAAAGGATGAGGAACGTAAGTCTGTATCAAAGGGCGATACGGTGTATTTGGGGTATTGGAAATTAACCGGAGGCACCAAAGCGGGCGAAGTACAGGCGATTACGGGTGATCTGGATGAAACGATTGAAACAGTTCTGGACGGGCTGAAAAGCCTGATCGCGGTGTTTAGGGACTTGGATACGCCGTTTTACGCCATTCCCGACACTAATAACGCACCGCGCTTTAATGATTATGAGCATCTCTCGCGCCTTAAAGAGTGGGCGGCTTTAGATGGTGAAGAGGAGGTCGCATAGATGGATGCTGTCAAAAAAATACAGGTCGATATTGACCCGAATGTGCGTCAATGCGCCGCCTCTAACCCGCAAGAATCCATATGGGTTGGTGCGTCTGCGGGAACGGGTAAGACGAAAGTGCTGACTGATCGCGTCTTGCGTTTGTTGTTGCCGCGTGGTGACGGTCGTGCGGCGACTAAGGCGAATCGTATCTTATGCCTGACCTTTACCAAGGCGGCGGCGAACGAGATGGCTGTACGTATCAATAAAACCCTCAGTCGTTGGGCGGTGATGGAGGTAAATGCTTTGACGGAGGTTCTGGAGGATTTGTTGGGCGCATCCCCCTCAGAGGCGCAATTAGAGACCGCACAGCGTCTATTCGCCGATGTTATTGATTGCCCCGGCGGTTTGCAGATCATGACCATCCATTCTTTTTGTCAATCTGTGCTGGGGCGTTTCCCGTTGGAGGCTGATTTACCGCCGAATTTTGATTTGTTGGACGAATCACTGGCGGGTGAAATGATGCGTCAGGCGCAGTCTGGCGTGTTGGAACGCTTGCAGAGCCCTGAATATGCGAACTCTCCGCTTGGAAATGCTTTGAATGCGCTTGCTAGTGATCTGGATGAGGCGAGTTTTACTAATCTCGTGCGTGGGGTTTGTCAGGAACGCCATCAGTTGTCTTTGATGTTTGATCGCTATCAAAATGCGGATGGATTATATGCCGCGATATGCACGCATTACGAAATTGACCAGAATATGTCGGCAACCGATGTTGTCGCATCTTTGTGTCAGGAGGGTCAGTATAATGCCGCTTCTCTGCGCCTTGCGGGTGAGGCGATGTTACAGGATAAAGGTAAGAATGCTCCTATTTCAGGCGGAAAAATCATTCAATGGCTGGATGCATCTCATGAGCAGCGTGTGGAGCTGTACGTCTCTTATCGTTCTGCGTTTTTAACCCAAAAAGGCGAAATGAAGCAAAGTGCCTTCCCGCCGAAGAGTGCCGAGAAGATATACCCGCAATGCGCGGATACCCTGCATGAGGAGGCTGTACGTCTGATTAATGCGCAAGAAATGGTCAAACGCGCAAAATCTGCGCAGATGACACGTGATTTATTGTTGATCGGGGATGCGGTGTTGCAGGATTATATGCAGATCAAGCGGGCGCAGGGGATGTTGGACTTTGATGATTTGATTATCCGCACGATGGAGCTGCTTAACGGGAAAACCGAGAGTTTCTCTCGTCTAAGCGAGACGGACTTTGGTAATATCACGCCGTGGATCATGTATAAACTGGACCAAGGACTTGATCATATCCTGGTGGATGAGGCACAGGACACTAATCCTGAGCAATGGCGCATTATTGAAGCGCTGTGTGAGGAGTTTTTCAGTGGTTTGAGTGCGCGCGACGATACATTACGCACGTCTTTCACGGTTGGGGACGTGAAACAGTCAATTTACAGCTTTCAACGCGCCGCGCCGGAAGAGTTTCAGCATATGCAGGGTGTTTTTGATGCTAAAATCAAGAATGCAGGGTTGGTTAATCAAAATGTTGCGCTGGATATTTCGTTTCGTTCCACCGAATCGGTTTTGCGTGTGGTGGATACTGTTTTTCAAAATCCGGTGTTGAACGATGCGGTGGGGGGCGGTGATATTTATCACAAATCTTTCCGCGCAGGGCAGGCGGGCTTGGTTGAGATATGGCCTTTGATTGAGGACGTTAAGGACGAGAAAAAGCCGTTCTGGGATTTGCCGGTGCGTGTAATGAACCAAAAAAGCGGTGCGGCGCAGCTTGCCGCATATACGGCGCAGAATATCCGAAACTGGTTGGATCGCAAAGAAATTTTAAAAAGCGCGAATCGCCCTATAGAGGCAGGAGACATCATGGTGTTGGTTCGTTCGCGTTCTGCCTTCGTGGATCAGTTGGTTCGTGCGTTGAAGATCAGAGATGTGCCGGTCAGTGGTGTGGATCGCATGATTCTGGGTCAACAACTGGCCGTGCAGGATGTGTTGGCGTTGGCACGGTTCTGCTTGTTGCCGGATGATGATTTGACCTTGGCGTGTGTGTTGAAATCTCCCTTTTTGGGGTGGGATGAGGCGGAATTATTCTCTCTTTCCTATAACCGTAAAGGCACCTTGTGGCAGGAAATATGTAACTTCGATCAGGGTAAAATTGCAGCAATAGAAGGCCATCCTGATTCTGTTCCTTGCGTCTCGGATGAGAAGCGCGAGATTGCGCGGGACTATTTATCGCGTTTGATCGGGCGGGCGCGATATTTGGGAACGTATGAATTTTTCAGTCACATATTGAATATGGCGTGTCCGGCGGATGCGCACTCGGGTTTGCGCGCCATTCGCGGGCGGTTGGGCGATGATGCGCTTGATCCGATTGATGAGCTGTTGAATGCGGCTCTGGAGTTTGGCCGCGAGAATATAGACCATCTGCAAATCTTTCTGGATCACCAAGAGCGCAAAAGCACAGAGATCAAGCGCGAGATGAAAGAGGGTGGATCACAGGTGCGGATCATGACAATCCATGGCTCAAAAGGCTTGCAAGCGCCTATTGTGATTATGCCCGACACGATCAAGACCAGCGCGGCGAAGAAGGGTGGGCGCATGTTGTGGCCGAATAAGACGGATTTGTCTGTGCCGTTATATTCCCCACGTCAGGATGATGATCCGCAGGCTTATAAGGCGATTTATCAACAATGCAATGATTTGGAAGAGCAGGAATATTACCGTTTGCTCTATGTCGCGATGACGCGGGCGGCGGATCGTCTCTATATTGCGGGGTATCAGGGCAGTAAACGCGCACTGGACAGTTCATGGTATTTCAAAATACTGGATGCGATGAATAATGATGAAAATTGCAAGGTTTTGGAGAATGGTCATATTCGTATCGAGAATGGGCAGGACGCACCGCCTGATAAGGTGGATGATGTGGGCTCTGTTGAGGTGACGCGTGCAGCATTACCTGATTGGGCCTTGTCCTGCGCGCCGGAAGAGCCGTTTCCACCGCGCCCTCTTATCCCGTCTCGTCCGTCGATAGAAGACAGTGAGGCGGCGCTTTCTCCGCTGATAGCATCGAATGCGCAGAGGTTTCGTCGTGGGAATTTAACGCATAAATTGCTGCAGTTTTTACCGGACTTTGAAGCGTCCGAACGTGAAAATGCTGCACTGAAGTTTGTGCACAAAAATGCGCAAGACCTATCGGAAAAGGTAAGGGTGAGCGTTGTTTCCGAGGTGATGAAGATTTTATCGCATCCTGATTATGCGCCGTTCTTTAGTGCTGACTCTATGGCGGAGGTTTCGGTTACGGGTTTGATGTCTGATAACCGTATTGTCAGCGGGCAGATAGATCGTCTTGTTGTTGGCGCGGATGAGATATGGATACTGGATTATAAAACCAATCGTCCGCCGCCGCGTGATCCGAAGGACGTGCCGGCGATCTATCATAAGCAGCTTGCCGCATATCGTGATTCGATTCGCGAAATTTATCCGAATCATAAGATCAATTGTGCGCTGTTATGGACGGATGGCCCGTTCTTGACCATCTTATAGGTAATAACACATAAAAAAGCCCCGAACATTCGAGGCCTTTATTCTTTAATTTCGGAATACTCCGCTACACTTTGTCAGCGAGCCATTCTGTCAGTTGAGATTTCGGCAGGCCACCAACACTGGTATCAACAACTTTACCGCCTTTGAACAGCATCAGTGTCGGAACGCCGCGAAGACCATATTTTGTTGGTGTTTCCGGTGCGTCTTCAATATTGATTTTGACGACTTTCAATTTGCCAGCCATTTCATCTGCGATTTCTTCGACAATCGGTAGCAGCGTTTTACAAGGACCACACCATTCTGCCCAAAAATCAACCAATACGGGCCCATCTGCATTGATAACTTCAGCTTCAAAATTACTGTCATCTACGGCTTTTAAAGACATTTTATATATTCCTTTCGATTGATACGCTACAGGTTTCACTATGAGGACCCTTCGCGATTCGTCAAGGTTTTTACTGAACCTACATGTGTATAATTCGTATTCTTTGCAAGGGTGGTTACAATGTGACATAATCACTGTTTGAAATTTCAGGTGATCTGATTAGATCATTTAAGAAAACGGTATAGGGTTGATATCATAATGGGTGATAGGCGAGAAGATGATGTTGGCTTTGCTTCATCGCGGCGTTCTTTTCTAAAGGGGGCAAGCGTTTTGGGCGTTAGCGCGCTGGCGAGTGGGTTTTCTCTCTTCTCTCAAGAGGCATATGGTACGCAAGGGTTAGTTGTTCCAACACGAAATCTGGTGGGCCATCGTGCTTATGTGCATGGAGAGAATGAAGCGCTTAGCGCTGATTTATCCGTTAATGCGGATGAGGTGTTCTATAATGCATCCTTGACTAAACTCGTGACGCTAGCCAGAGTTTTTGAAGAGATTGATAGTGGGAATCTTGATTGGAATGACAAGATACGGGTGTCCAGCCATGCTATTATACAAAGTTCTCACCGTGCGGAATTTGAAGAGTTAACTGTGCGCCAAGCATGTGAAATGGCAGGGTCTGCTTCGCTTAATGATGCGGCCATCGCATTGGCAGAACGTGTTTCTGCGCAAAAAAACATAACACTCGGATTAACCCGGTCGCAAAGTATAGCTCTGGAAAATATATTCGTGCATGATCACATGATGCCGCTTGTGCAATCTTTGGGTATGGATAATACGCTTTGTACAAATGCGACGGGGTTGCCACTTTATTCAGTGCGCGATAAGAAAAATGGATATGAAACTATGGAATTGCCCAATAATTATTCGACCTTAAATGACATGGCGAAGATAACGTCACATATTTTGTCTGAATATTCTGATTATATGGACGTATTTGCGCAGCCTTTTGTTTCTGTGAATACTTTTCGATCGCGCATGCATAACGGTAATTTGTTGCTTCCTGATAATGAAAAAAAGGGTGCTGATCCTTATGATGGTGTTGTTGGTATGAAATCAGGTTTTATTAACGCATCAGGACATCATTTGATTTGTGTTAAAGAGAATGAGGGTAAAACTATTGTGAGTATGACAATTGGAAGCAATGGAAGTGATCGTGCAGAAGATCAAAGGCGTATTCTTGATCTTGCAGTTGGTACATATAAGGCAAGGTCTGCATTGCAGCATGAAGCAGGATTAACGCTTTAAGGCTGGTTTTTAAAGACAAGATCCTTTGATCTTATTATCTTTATCCAGTAATAAAACATTTGCGGTGTGCGCCAGTGCTTCTCGCTTATCCATTTGGGCGTAGGCGCAGATAATCACTAAATCACCTTCTTTAATTAAGTGCGCCGCTGCGCCGTTAATGCCGATAATACCTGAGCCGCGCTTTCCTGCGATCACATAGGTTGTCAGGCGCGCGCCGTTGGTTATATCCAAAACGTCTACTTGCTCATTAATCAAAAATCCGGCCTGATCGATTAAATTCTGATCGATGGTGATAGAACCTTCATAATCCAGATCGGCTTGTGTGACCGTTGCGCGGTGCAATTTCGCTTTTAACATTGTCAAAAACATAACTTTACTTCCTATGGCTATCCATGTGTAATCTTCATGTGTTTATAACACTATGTGACGAAAGAAAAGAGAGATTATGATGCGTGGCTATAATGATGAAAATATTTTTGCGAAAATTCTAAATGGTGATATTCCGTGCGATAAAGTTTATGAGGACACGCATGTGTTGGCTTTTAATGATATTACGGCGCAGGCACCTGTTCATATTCTGGTGATCCCAAAGGGAAAATATGTCTCAATTGATGATTTTGGCGCACATGCTTCGGCGGAGGAGGTTACGGCGTTCTATCGTGCGATCTCTAAAATTGTGGAGGAGCAGGGTATAACCGAGGCGGGTTTTCGCTGCATTGCGAATACGGGCGATCATGGCGGGCAAGAGGTGCCACATTTCCATGTGCATATTCTGGGCGGTGAAAAGATTGGCCCTATGGTGTCTAAATAATTATCTAATTTTACTAATATCTACCCTGGGAACATAACCACATTATCGGCCATATAGCCTGTAATGGCCGGTATGTTTTTGAGGCTGTCTTTGAGTGTTTCTTGCAAGGCAATCACTTCATCAACGATCATCAAGTGTGATTGTAGCTGTGTTGTGATGATGTCGAGGATTATTGCTGTTTTCGGGTTTGTGATCTCGAATGATAGCTGGCACAAAGAGGTCAGCTCCAGAAATTCTTCGATATCTTCAAAGATCATCGGCATCATTTCGCCTTGTGTCTCTGCCCATAATTCAGGGTTTCCTTCGGCCAGATCATTGCGGGCGCTGTAACGCTCTATGATGCGGGTGCATTCCATGTGCAGGAATGTTAAATCGGGGGAGATGATGGATTCGAACTTTGAAATTTCTTCCATAACAAAGGCGGCACATAGAAGAGCTTCATCGGGTTGGAAATTGCCCATCATTTCATGTAAAGCATAATGCGCACTGGCGCTGGGGCTTTGATCAGTGATCAGTAAATCCCGCACGATTAACGGCATTTGTAGTGCGTTCTTTAAAAGAGCTATTTGTTTTTCACTTTGTGCCATGTCAGCCTCCTGATTAATTTTGATATGTGCGCTTTGATGTGCCTCACATATCTCCTTCTTAAGGGGTGAACGTGAATAAACTGTTAACGTGGCTTTTATTTCCTACGGTTGTGTGCGATAAGTAGGGATCAAAAGGTGAACAAAGGTGTTTTATGGTCGTGCGGGTTAATACGGTTTTATTTCAGGGGATAGAAGTCAGGTCAGTTGATGTTCAGGTGCAGATTTCCAATGGTTTGCCTGCGTTTAATATTGTTGGGTACCTTAGGCATACAGTTTTTTTGAGCTGTTTCTTTATGATTTTAACGTGTTTTTTTATTAAAGAGTCTCTTGCATTAACGTGTTTTCCAGCTGTCCCTGATACGATTTATATCCTTAAGGCACCCGTTATATTTAATGGAAAAGTTACAGAGTTTATTGAGTATAAAGGTGATAACGGGAGGGTTATATATAAGGATATACGTTTTAAAGTAAATGAAATGTATAAGGGGCCAGTTTCAGATACTATAGACATTCGAAGTATTTCAATAATGGGGTATCTTCCGAATCTTGCAGTGGGCTCTGAGGTAACAATAATTCCAGATGTTATGGAAAATGGGACGTTAGGGATTTCTTATTGTAGCATTGGATTTAGAAATCAAAGGTTTTGGGAGTGGAAAGTTAAAAAGGCTTATAGCACAGAATATCCAATGTTGTACTTAATTGGATATTCTGTGAAAAATACAATGTTAGGGTTGGTAAGTTTTATTCCTGAGAAAAATAAGATTTTTCCGTGGATGGCAAACAATATTTTAGTATTGTTTGGAATATTGGGTGTCATAGCTTTATTGTTTTACCAACTTAGAAAGTTTTTCTTTAAAAGAAAGTGAAATTAATGGTCGCACGGGTTAATACGGTTTCATTTCAGGGAATAGAGGTTAGGTCAGTTGATGTTCAGGTGCAGCTTTCTAATGGTTTGCCTGCGTTTAACATTGTGGGTTTGCCGGATAAGGCGGTGGCGGAGAGTAAGGAACGGGTGCGCGCGGCGTTACATGCGCTGGGGTTGTCTTTGCCGCCAAAACGTCTCACCGTAAATATGGCGCCTGCCGATCTCGGTAAGCAGGGCAGCCATTTTGATCTGCCGATTGCGCTGGGTGTACTTGGTGCGATGGGGGTTATTCCTAAAGAAGAGTTGGATAAGTATGTGGTGCTTGGTGAATTATCGCTGGATGCCTCTATTCGTCCTGTCTCCGGTGTTTTACCTGCGGCGATGCATGCCAGCGAGAGTGCCCGTGATTTAATTTGTCCGAAAGAATGCGGTGGTGAGGCCGCGTGGGCGGGGGATCTGGATATTATTGCGCCGAATGATTTGTTACAGCTGATTAATCATATTAAGGGTACGCAGCTTTTGGCGCAGCCTGAAGCGGTTCTGGCCAATGATAATGCATTTAATATTCCTGATTTATCGCATGTAAAGGGGCAGGAAACTGCAAAGCGTGCTTTGGAAATTACGGCGGCGGGTGGTCATAACTTGTTGATGATTGGTGCGCCGGGCAGTGGCAAGTCTATGCTGGCCAGTTGTTTGCCTGCAATTTTACCGCCATTATCTCCGAAGGAAGCTTTGGAGCTGTCTATGGTGCATTCGTTGGCGGGGATGTTACCCGATGGCGGGCTTATTCGCCGCAGGCCTTTTCGTAATCCTCATCATTCAGCCTCGCAACCTGCGCTTATTGGCGGCGGGCAAAAGGTGAGGCCGGGGGAAATTTCGCTCGCCCATCATGGGGTTTTGTTTTTGGATGAATTGCCTGAATTCTCACGCGCAACGCTGGAATCGTTGAGGCAACCCCTTGAAACGGGAGATGCGCTGGTGGCGCGGGCGAATGCGCATGTTCGTTATCCTGCGCGATTTCAATTAATCGCGGCGATGAATCCGTGTCGCTGTGGCTATTTAGGCGATTCGGATATGGAATGCACAAAAGCGCCCAGATGTGGCGTGGATTACCAATCGAAGATATCAGGCCCATTGATGGACCGTATTGATATTCATGTGGATGTGCCGCCCGTTCAAATAGCAGATTTACAAAGTGTCGCAACGGGGGACAGCTCGGAAGTTGTGGCGGCGCGGGTTTTGGCTGCTCGTGAGGTGCAGCGCGAGCGTTATGAGCGCTTGGGTATGCAGGGCGCGGCGTTGGTGAATGCCAATGCGCAAGGGGATATATTGGATTCTGTGACCAAAATGAGCGAAGAAACCCGTGATATACTGACCAAAGCGGTGGAGCGGGCGAAGCTGTCTGCGCGTGGGTATTACCGAATTTTAAAGGTCGCACGTACGATTTCCGACCTGAATGGTGGGGCGGAGATGCTTTCTACCGCTGATATCGCAGAGGCGCTGAGTTATCGCCGCATGGCGGTTTGCGGTTGATTTATGTTGTTATTATGGCGTAAACCCACATTTGATTTGTATATTATATCTGTTTTACGCTATACTGTTGGTAAGCAATAAAAATAATGGTGGGGCATGTACAGTTCATTCCCGCCCGAAATGTAAAAATGGTGTGAATTTTGGTAGCAACGATAAAACATAGTACGATTGAGAGTGGTGGAGACGTCCTTCGTCAGTCTTCGCGTGGTTTAGGGGCGCATACTAGGGATATTATGGATCGGGGTTATGCGAATGCTCCTGCTCCTGATTTAGGAAGTCTTTTTAATTCAGGATCTATGGAGGCCAACCCTGGTGTTTATGATCCTTTTTCAGGTGAACATCAGCAAACATTTACGCAATCTCTTATTCAGGGAAATACGCGCACGGAAACACTGATGGAAACTATGAATCCTGGAAAATCTTATGCTGGTCCGAAGGTGAATGCCGGTGGGATGATGCGTGATGCAGGCAAGGCTGTAACGGATGGTGCAAAAGTATCACGTCAGGCCAATAATGCCATGGACGATACCAAGAAGAATATTGCCAGCTTTCAGCAAGATTGGAAGCAAGCAAAAACGGAAGCATTAGATGCTTTAAAAGAATCAGCAAAGGATATGGATATTTCTCCTTCTGCTGCGGTTGATGCTTTGATTCCCGATACTGGTGCGACAAAAGCAGCTGCGATGGTGTATATTGGTGCAGAGATGATGTTGGGTGGTGGGTCGTTTGCCACGGCTTTAGGAAAAGGGTCATTCGTTAGCGGTCAGGTTCTGAGTGATAAAGATAAAAATCTATCGCCTGAGAAGCAAGAGGCTTTGTTGGAAGAGACTGTGAAGCGTCTTCAAGCATCTTCTGCTGGATCGAATGATACACGTGCCAATGCGTCTGGTGGTGGGTCTGTACCTCTGGATGCACCGAAGGGGAGTGATGTTGCGTGGGAAAATATGCAATCAGATGATTTGGCGGAATTCTTGGCGGCTGATACTGATGGAGCGGATCAACCTGAAATGAAGGCGTTGCTGCAGTTGGAGTGTGATCTGGAAGTCGTGCAAGAGAACCACGGACATGTGAAACAGCATTATGGTGATGTTGTTACTTCGGATAAAATTGCTGCTTCTGTTTCTGCGGGTAATGGTGCGATGAATAAATTGGTTGCTGATGCGACTGTCGTTGCGGCGCCGGCATATGATGCGGTGGATGTGATGCTTTCAGGGGATAGTGTTTCTGGTATCGTCTCGGGTGTTGACGTGTCATCTTCTAATCCAGGATTTGACTCTAAATCTGTTGAAACGATTATGGATTGGTCTAAACTTGATATGCCGCAAATTCAACGTCAACTGTCTGCGGATATAGGCATGCAAATGAATGCTTAGTGGATTAAGGCTCATTTTATTGTATGTTTAACTTTTATTGAGTGTCTAAATGCTCTACTATACAGCAGAGTTATGAGTTGATGGTCGTTTTAAGTAGTGGTTTTGTTCTTTGTCCTATGTACATTCAATAGATATTGCCCAAAAATTTGCGGATCTTGCGTTGAAGCGTATTGGGGCAGATCGGTTGTTGCCTACGCCTGAAAATTATGAGTTGTGGTTTGTTTATTATTCTAAGTCCGATCCTGAATTGGTTAAGGCCGTTGATTTTCTGCTTGAGAAAAGCGGTGGTAGAATATCGGATGAGCAATGTTATGGAATTTTTTATAATTTTTTGAGTGGTAATCGTGAGGTGGAAATGGTTTCTGAGGCTGGAAGCCAAATACAGCGGACAATAGATGATGTTAATGTTGTTGTTTTCTCGACGAAAAAATATGCCACTAAATATAATAAAAATTTAAAAGTTGCGAGTGATAAAATTAAGGTTGGTACGGGCGCGGATGAAATGGATGTTTTGTTGTCCAGTATTATCTCTGATACGGATGAGATGATTGGTCATCATGAGCACTTAGAGGAAATGTTGGAGTATTCAACCAGAGCTATGGAAGATATGCGCCGTGATCTGGAAATTGCCCGCAAGGAAGCAATGACTGATCCTCTCACAGGGCTTGCGAATAGAAAAGCCTTCGATCAAGAAATCAGTCGTCTTATCAAAGCATCAAAAGATGAGACTGAGTCACATACTTTTAGTATGATTTTGCTTGATATCGATCATTTTAAAAAGTTCAATGATACATTTGGTCATCAAGTTGGAGATCAGGTCTTGAAATTGGTTGCTCGAACTTTGAAGGCGGGCACTAAAGGTCGGGATGTTGTTGTGCGTTATGGCGGTGAAGAATTTGTTATTCTTTTGCCGGAGACTAATATACAAGGTGGTATGAAGGTCGCTGAACTTCTTCGTCATGAAGTAGAGAAAAAAGAAGTGATTAATCGGGTTACGGGTAAGAGTATTGCAAAAATTACTTTCTCTGCTGGTGTTGCGGAATACTTTAAAAAGGAAGAGCAAGATGACTTCATTGCGCGCGTTGATAAAGCGCTTTATAAAGCAAAAGATGCTGGCCGAAATCAAGTCCTTGCCTCTTCAGCTTAAAAAAAATATTTAAACCCTCTTTTTTCTGTTACAAGCCCTTGCATAGATGTGGGGTAACGTCCTATTTATAGGTATGCAGGATATATTTGAAATTGAAGAATCGCC
The DNA here is from genome assembly GCA_002747015.1 of Zetaproteobacteria bacterium. Next base: position 6,808 of record NVXI01000007.1, on the reverse strand, counting down.
AAGTGCCGAGAGTGCTTTTACTTACCTTGATGCGTTAAATGCACCGCAACGCGAAGCGGTTGAAACGTTGGAGGGTGCGGTTCTGGTCTTGGCAGGCGCGGGGACAGGTAAGACGCGGGTTTTGACAGCGCGTTTAGCGCATTTGCTTAATACTGGTCGGGCATATCCCTCGCAGATATTATCAGTGACCTTCACCAATAAAGCGGCGCTTGAAATGAAAGAGCGTATTAGCGAGATGATGGGCGGGCATCCTGTTGAAGGATGGTGGCTGGGTACATTCCATTCCTTAGCGGCGCGGATGTTGCGTCGTCATGCTGATCTTGTCGGGCTATCCAGTAACTTCACCATTCTTGATCCTGATGATCAGGTGCGTTTGTTAAAGCAATTGATGGAGGTTGAAGGCGTTGACACCAAAAAATGGACACCTAAATCCTGTATCGGGATTATTGATCGCTGGAAGGATCGCGGTTTATTGCCTTCGCAGGTGAGCGCCAGTGATGTTGATGACGTGGCGGATGGTAAAATCCCGTTACTCTATATGAAGTATCAGGCGCGTTTACGCGCGATTAATGCATGTGATTTCGGGGATTTATTGCTCCACATGATTACGATTTTGAAGGATCCTGCCAATAAGAATGTGCTGGATGAGTATCATCAGCGTTTCCGCTATATCTTGGTGGATGAGTATCAGGACACAAATGTCGCACAATATCTGTGGCTGCGCTTGCTTGGGCAAGGGACGGGGAATATTTGCTGTGTTGGTGATGATGACCAGTCGATCTATGGTTGGCGCGGCGCAGAGGTTGGCAATATCTTGAAATTCGAACAGGATTTTAAGGGTGCAAAAATTATCAGGTTGGAGCAGAATTATCGCTCGACCAATAATATTCTGAAAGTTTCCGGCGCGATTATCGAGAATAACGGATCGCGTTTGGGCAAGACCTTGTGGTCGGATCAAGGGGATGGCGATAAGGTTAAGGTTTGCGGTCTTTGGGATGGTGAAGCCGAGGCGCGTTGGGTCGGTGAAGAGATTGAGCAGTTACAGCGCGGCGTCAATCATGAACGCGGTGTATCGTTAAGTGATATCGCAGTTTTGGTGCGTACAGGCTTTCAAACACGAGAATTTGAAGAGCGATTTATTAAGCTAGGCCTTTCTTACAAGGTAATTGGCGGCCCTCGCTTTTATGAGCGTATGGAAATACGAGACGCACTTGCCTATTTTAGGGTGGTGGTGCAAAAAGATGATGATCTTGCGTTTGAAAGGATCGTAAATGCGCCAAAGCGTGGCATCGGCAAAGCGACGATTAATACATTATATGGTTACGCTCGCGCCAAAGAAATCAGTTTGCAATGCGCGATTATGGATTTGACTCAGACGGATGAATTGCGACCAAAGGTCAAGGAAACCTTGATGAAAGTGCTGGATGATTTTGAGCGTTGGCGTTCATTAATGGATAATATGAACCACGCAGAGCTGGCCGACATGATTTTGGATGAATCTGGCTATATGGCGATGTGGAAGCTGGATAAATCTCCTGAAGCACCGGGGCGTGTCGAAAATCTGAAAGAATTAACGGGTGGGATGCAGAGCTATGAGTCTATGCAGGACTTTTTGGAGCATGTTGCTCTTGTTCTTGAAAATCAGGATAGCAAATCCGGCACGTTTGTGACGCTTATGACCTTGCATGGTGCAAAGGGGTTGGAATTTGACAATGTATTTCTCCCTGGTTGGGAGGAAGGCTTGTTCCCTTCTCAGCGCACGATGGATGAAAGTGGTGTGAAGGGCTTGGAAGAGGAGCGTCGCTTGGCCTATGTCGGGATAACCCGTGCGCGGAAACGTGTGTTTATCTCTCATGCGGCGAGTAGGCGCATTTACGGCAGTTGGGTCAGTTCTGTACCTGCGCGTTTTATTGATGAAATCCCTGAAGACTTGATTGATTTGAGTACGCAAAGCGGCATGGTGCAAGCGGGGCGTTCTCGTCATTGGGATTCTAGTGGTTTTACACCAAAGGCAAAGCCTGCGAGCAGCACGTTCGAGCGTAAAGTTCAAACGGAAAGCGGTGTGGTGTTATCTCGTGGTGATCGCGTGTTTCATGATAAATTCGGCTATGGGAAGATCATCAATATTGATGGGCATAAACTTGATATTGCTTTTGAACATGGCGGTAAAAAACGCGTCATGGATAGCTTCGTCGAAAAATCATAGGCTGATTTAGAAGTCCAATTTTCCTGCTGCAATGATCTCCCCATAGCCACCCTCTTGAGCGAATATTGCAATGCCGTCAAGCGTCTCGCCAGTGATGAGGGATTTTGGCATCGGGAATTTGTGGGTGATGCCTGCGCCTTTCCATTTCCCTAAATTAGTATAGCTGAGGGCGGCGTTTGCATAAGTAATGGATTTGCCGTTGTTTTCGCCGTTTTTGATGTCTTGTTTATGGTTCTTTTTGTATCCGAAAGCCCATAAATGGTAATCGCCTTCCCCTATGTTGGGCAGAGAGAAATTGATTAGGTCTTGGTCTTTGACCTCTATGTTGATATTTTGAATAGGCTTTGCTGCGGCTTTTCTGAGGGCAGCGTTGATTTTATCATCATGGGAGCCGATAAAGCCTGCGCCACCATTTACAATCATTTGCGGTGTATAAATGCGTTTTGTTCCATTCATGCCGGCATAACCATGTTGGCGCATGTCACAAAAATCTTGAGATAGTGTATCTTTCCAGTGTAGGTGATTGAAATAAGATACATGACAGCCTAACGTAATAACATTGTCATTCTGTGCTAATGCAGCTAAAGTTCTGTCCGCAGGCGGGCATGATGAACATCCTTGCGAGGTATAGAGTTCAACCACGATAGGCGTACTGACTATCGGCAACTTGGAGCCATATTGCGCGTAGAGGCCTTGCGTGGAAATTCCAACAATAATAAGCATCAGGGCTATAAAAAACGTTTTTTGTATCATAATATTACATTCGTATCTTTGTTTGATTTGGTTTCACCAGCCTATCTTATCTGCTTTTGTTCGAAAAGCACAAATTGTCCCCGTTTATGATTTTGGTTTTAGTTGCCAGTCATTGTGTTCTACTTTAAACTCCTTCATATTAATCACTTAAAGAGCATATAGATGGATAGAGTTTATGGCGCATAGAGAAAAAATTGCGACTGTGTTTGGTGGAACTGGGTTTCTTGGTAAGCAGGTCGTACACAGGTTGGCTGCGCGTGGTGTTACGGTTAAGATCGCAACGCGCGTGCCGGAGCGTGCCGATTTTTTGAAGACATGTGGTGCTGTGGGGCAGGTTGTGCCTGTGCAGTGTGATTATTCAGATGCGCGCAGCGTTCATCAAGCGATTAAAGGTTCTGATTTTGTTGTGAATTGTATTGGTATTTTAGTTGAGCGTAAAAAACGCGCAACATTTGAATATGTGCATGCCGATCTTCCGGCGATTATTGCCAAGGCTTGTACGGATGAAGGTGTATCACGCTTTACGCATCTCTCTGCATTGGGGTGCGATACGGGCGTTTCGAAATATGCACAAACCAAGTATGACGGTGAGAATGCGGTGCGTGCAAATTTTCCAGATGCTGTTATTTTGCGTTCAAGCGTGATGTTCGGGCAGGATGATGATTTCTTTAATAAATTTGCGGAACTTTCACGCTTTATGCCGTTTTTACCATTGATCGGTGGCGGAAAAACACGGTTTCAGCCCGTTTATGTTGGTGATGTCGCTGATGTTGTGTTGAAGGGATTATTCGCAGGAACTGCGGAGTTTTTGGGCAAAACATATCAACTTGGTGGACCTGATGTCGTGACCTTTAGGGAAATTTATGAAAAGATGTTTAAATATACGGGGCGTTCCAAAAAATTGATTTCTGTGCCTTTTTGTATTGCGAAGTTTGAGGCCGCTTTTTTGAAGTTTTGGCCTAATCCCATTTTAACACCGGATCAGGTTGATACATTGAAAACCGATAACGTTGTGGATGATAAAGCACTTGGGATTGATGTTTTTGAAATACACCCTAAATCTATGGATTTGATATTGCCTGGATATCTGGAAACGTATAAATCCGGCGGACGCTTTGCCGTGGAACAGAGTGCTTGAATTATATTTTGAAGGAACAGATGAAAATGACTCTTTATATTCGTTTACTGATTTTGTTTGTGCTGACTTTTGTTAGTATCGCACCAGTAGCAAAATACGCATATGCTGCAACGCAAGAAATTGTTGCGGTTGTCAATGAAAATGTGATATCCGCCCATGATGTATCCAAGCGCATGAGGTTGATTATGGTGTCGTCTGGTTTACAAAACAGTAAGGAAATTCGTGCAAAACTTTCCTCACAGGTTTTGAATAGTTTGATTAATGAGCAACTTATGCTGCAAGAAGCGCGTAATATGAATATTAAAATTGAACGTGCCGAAATTGAATCAGGGTTTTCTAAAATTGCGGCACAGAACAAATCAACCTCTGAAAAATTTAAAGCTATGTTGCGCCGTGGTGGTATTGATATTTCGACAATGTATGCCCAGATTGAGGCGCAGGTCGCATGGGGTAAGGTTGTGCAGAAGCGTTTGCGCCCTAGAGTGATTGTGTCCGATCGTGATGTCGATGATACGTTAGAGCGTATTCAGGCGAAGGTTGGGTCGAAGGAATATTTAACGGCGGAAATATTCCTGCCAATTGATAGTGCAAAAAATGAAAAACAGGTCAAGCAGCTTGCTAATCGTTTGGTGAGAGAAATAAAATCCGGCAAAGCTAGTTTTTTTAGTTTAGCGCAGCAATTTTCAAAGGCTGCGGGTGCAGGGAGTGGTGGTGATACAGGGTGGTTGCAAGAAACGCAGCTTTCAGAGGAGATTTTGACTGGTTTACAGGCGGTTAAAAAAAATCAGGTCACTAAGCCGATCAAAACATTAAGTGGTTATCATATTCTGTTTTTGCGTGATATCCGCACCTTGACCGAGGGTACAATGCCATCACGCGATCAAATCTATTATTCTTTAGGAACAGCGCGTCTTGAAAAATTACAGCATCGTCATTTGATGGATTTAAAAGCATCATCATTCATTGATCTTCGTGTGTAGCAATGGTACTTGACCTGCCAGAGCGGATTAAAGCCATTGAGGCTTTGCCACCGTTGCGTGATGTGATTGCACAGCATAGCTTGAGCGCACAAAAGGCTTTGGGGCAAAATTTTTTGCTTGATATGAATATTACTGATAAAATTGTCCGTGAAGCATTGGTGCGTGATGGCGATGATTGGGACGGGGTTCATGCGTTTGAAATCGGGCCGGGGCCGGGTGGTTTGACACGATCGCTGCTTAAAAGTCCTGCTGCAAAGGTGAGCGCGATAGAGCTTGATCGACGTGCTGTTGTTGCGCTGGAGGGGTTGGTGCAAGCCGCACAGGGTGATTTGGATGTTTTGCAATGTGATGCCATGAAAGAAGATTTAACCACGATGGCAGACGCGCCGCGGGTAATTGTTGCTAACCTGCCTTACAATATTGCAACGCCGTTACTGATTGGGTGGTTAAAGCAAATTAGAGTGGATCATAATGCTTATAAATCCATGACGTTGATGTTTCAAAAAGAAGTGGCTGACCGGATGAGTGCAAAGGTCAGCACGAAGGCTTATGGCAGGTTGGCTGTTATAACGCAGTGGCTTTGTCGGGCGTATGTTATTTATGATCTTCCACCTTCTGCTTTTACGCCACCGCCCAAGGTGATGTCGGCGGTGGTGCATTTTACGCCGCGCGAATTACCTGTTGATGCGCCTGATTTTAAAATGGTAGAGCGTGTGACTGCCGCGGCTTTTAATCAACGTCGTAAAATGATCCGGTCCAGCCTGAAAGGGTATATGCCCGCGATTGAAGCTCTAGGCATAGATACGCAGATGCGCGCAGAAAATTTGACAGTTCAGGATTATATCAATATATCTTCTTTTTGATATTTTTGGTTAAAGTCCGTCTTTTAGACCACGCACAAAATTAGATAGTCCCGCCATTCTACGGCGTTTTATGCGCTCTGCGTCCAAAATAAGCTGTGCTTTCTTGATGGCTTCATCTATATCGTTATTGATAATGACGTAGTCATATTCACTGTAATGTGACATTTCATCTGCGGCTTTGGCCATGCGCCCTCTGATATCGCTGTCGGATTCTAATGTGTCGCGGGATCTGTCGCGCAGACGTTTTTCCAGTTCTGCGCGTGCGGGAGGAAGGATGAAAACAGTGACCAAATCTTCACGCGCAATCTCGGAGAGCTGTTGTGTGCCTTGCCAGTCAATATCGAAGATGACATCTTTCCCTTCGGAAAGTGATTGCTCAACGGGTGCGCGTGGTGTGCCATAGTAATTATCGAAAACCTTGGCATGTTCCAGCATCTCATTATTGTCAATCATACTTTGAAAAGTATCAGGTTCGACAAAATAATAATCTTGTGCATGCACTTCGCCAGCGCGACGTTTCCGTGTTGTGGCTGAAACAGACAGGATTAGGTTTTCGTTGTCGCGCAAAAGTGCCCGTGTAATTGTTGTTTTCCCTGCACCAGATGGGGATGACATAACATACATTAGGCCGCGACGTTTAATTTTATTCAAAATAACTCTCCAGTCATTTCTAATTATTTTATCACATTAAACTAGACCTAGAATTGGAAAATCGCAATTCTAAAGTGGTAAAGGGGGACAAAATGGCTGCGTATAAGTTATTTTGAACGTAAGCGTTCGGTGAATCTTTCAATTACCCACAAATCCATGATGGGCAGTATTTGCGCCAATTATCATATCTGTAAGGCGCGCCCAACCTCTCCAAATA
>NVXI01000022.1 GCA_002747015.1 Zetaproteobacteria bacterium | reverse complement strand
GGTAGAGCATCATAGAATTGATTCTTTGAAGTATCTTGATGTTATAAAACATTCCAATCTAGAACGCGTTGATAATATGGTTTCTGTGGAACATATAGAGGAAGAGTTGAAGCATGTGGAAAGTCAGAAACATGATCACCATTCAGCATTTATGAAATTATTTAATAAATTAAAAATCCTAACAAAGCCAGTGCAAGCGAATAATGGGTCAGATTTCGGCATGGGTCTGGTTCGTATGGAAAATAATAGGGATTTACAATTTGGTACAGCAGTAAATGAAGTTTCGTCTCCGTTTAACGTTTGTGCCCTTGGTCTACCGGAACTGGTTCGTGGGCGTATTTCTCCTCGTATTGTAGGGGAGTTGAATAAACCAAAGTCTCGTGATATTGATTTTGATAATCCAGCCTCAGAATTATAATTTTATTCAGGAATCCAAACGTGCAAAAATCAGATGTTATTATTATAGGCGCAGGCGCCGCAGGGATGATGTGCGCATGGCAAGCCGCATTGCGTGGACGCAGTGTTGTGATTATCGAACATACGCGTAAGGTCGGTGAAAAAATCAGGATATCGGGCGGTGGTCGCGCTAATTTTACCAATCTGTATTGTTCTCCCGATAATTTTTTATCGCAAAACCCTCATTTTTGTAAATCGGCGTTAAGGCGTTTTGATCAGCATGATTTCATCGCAATGATTGAGGATCATGGTATTGCCTATCATGAAAAGGCTTATGATGAGAAATCAGGCAATCAAAATGCACGGGGGCAATTGTTCTGTGATCACTCTGCGCAAGATATTATTTCTATGCTGCGTGATGGCATTACCAATGCGGGTGGTCATTTTCAGATGGAAACCAAAGTAAAGCATGTTCAAAAAGAGGATGATGCTTATATTATCAATACAGACAAGGGCGATTTTTCTTGCGAGAGCTTGGTGATTGCGTGTGGTGGTTTGTCCATTCCTAAAATAGGCGCGAGTAATTTTGGATATGAGCTGGCCAAGACGTTTGGCCTTAATATTATACGCCCGCGCGCAGGCCTTGTTCCCTTGACGTTTGATGATGATTTATTGGCCGTTACAAAGGAACTATCCGGTGTATCCGTAGATGCGCATGTTACATGTGGCGACGGAAGTTTTCGTGAAGGATTGTTGTTTACTCATCGTGGTTTGTCTGGCCCGTCGATTTTGCAAGTCTCGTCTTACTGGCGTGAGGGAGAGAGGGTCTCGGTTAATCTTGCGCCGGAAATTGATGCGTTTGATCGGCTTAAATCTGCGCGCACCGAACAGCCAAAGCAAATGTTGCGTACAATTTTATCCTCGATATTACCAACGCGCATTGCCTCTATGGTCGCGGGCATGAGTGGCTGCGATACACGCATTGCAGATTTGTCCGATAAAAAATTACGCATCGTATCGAATATTGTAAATGAATGGCAATGTAAGCCCAAGGGTAGTGAAGGCTATCGGACGGCAGAGGTGACTTTGGGCGGTGTTGATACAGATGAAATATCATCAAAAACATTCGAAGCCAAGAAAGAAAAAGGCCTCTATTTTATAGGTGAAGTTCTGGATGTAACAGGCCATTTGGGTGGCCATAATTTCCAATGGGCATGGTCATCTGGCTGGTGCTGTGGTCAGGTTATCTAGCGGCTTGTCATCTGTGTTCTTACCTGTGCCATTACCCGCTTTTTCTTCTGCGTTAACGGTCTGGGCATAATCCGCGACTACGCGATAATGCGGATCTTCGATTGTATTGACCTCAACCATATCCTTGGCCTTGTTCAGCAATAATTGGCAGTCGGAGCTTAAATGAACCAGATGTAGTTTCTTGCCTGCTTCCTCATATTTGGTGGCAAGTGCATCAATGGCTTCTAGAGCGGAGTGATCCCAAACGCGCGCATTGCGAAAGTCGAGAACAATATCTTTCTCTTCGTCTTCTTTAGGGTTGAACATGTCTTTAAATCCTGAGATCGATCCAAAGAACAATGATCCATGCAGCATATAGACTTTATGCCCTTCCTTTTCGGAGCGTGCTTCGACAACCCAGATGTGCTGCGCTGATTTCCATGCATAGACAAGCGCAGAAACAATCACGCCGATGATGACGGCCATGGCAAGGTCATGTGCAACGGTTACACCAGTCACCAAAAGGATAACAAAGGCATCTTCGCGGGGAATTTTTTTCATGATGCGAATGGATGCCCACGCAAATGTGCCGATCACCACCATCATCATCAAACCGGTTAACGCGGCAAGGGGGATCATTTCAATCCATGAAGAGGCGAATAGAATAAAGAATAGCAACGCCGCTGCGGCAGAGATTCCTGATAAACGGCCACGTCCACCAGATTTAATATTGATCATGGATTGCCCGATCATTGCACAGCCACCCATTGCACCAAAAAATCCGCAAGTGAGGTTTGCCGCGCCTTGGCCGATACATTCTTGTGATGTGCGGCCGCGTGTGTCGGTTATTTCATCAATCAAGGTCAGGGTCAGTAAACTTTCAATCAAACCAATCGCCGCAAGTGTGAAGGCGATCGGCAATACGATCATTAATGTCTCGAACGTAAAGGGAACCATTGGGATATGGAAAGTTGGTAAACCACCAGCCACACTGGCCAAATCACCAACAGTGCGCGTATCAAGATCAAGGCCAATGACCAATCCTGTCACAATCATGATAGATGCCAATGGTGCGGGGATAAGCTTTCCTAGTTTCGGAATACGCGGGAATAACCAGATAATCACCATGGTTAAGAGCATCAATCCGACCATCAGATACATTTCCATCCCTTGCATCCATCCACCATTAAAGACCACATCAAGTGCCCCGTGTGATGCTTCTGTGGAGTGGTCTGCCATTTCTTTGGTGAGTTTTTGTGCTTTGAATTGACCAAGCTGTGCCAAGAAAATAACAATGGCCAGCCCATTTACAAAGCCCAGCATAACTGGATGTGGTACAAGGCGAATAAATTTTCCCAAATGAAAGACACCAGCCAGTATTTGAATAATGCCCGTAAGGGCAACGGCGGCAAATAAGTACTCAACGCCGTAGAACGCAACAAGTCCAACCATAGCAACGGCCATCGCGCCTGTTGCACCGGAAATCATACCACTTCGTCCACCAAAAACGGCGGTTATAATACCGACAATAAATGCGGCATATAGCCCGACCAATGGATCTACTCCTGCGACAAATGCAAATGCGATTGCTTCTGGTACAAGAGCCAACGCAACGGTAATTCCGGATAGAATATCGGTTCTTGGATTATCGGTGAGTTGGAAACGATCAATAATGCGCAGCATAGTTTGCCTTTATCTTAATATATCAGTGTTTTTCTTTTCATAAAATAAGAAAACCGCCTCTTAAATCGAGACGGTTCTTTATACAGAGTATAGATCAGAACACAAGTTTATTGCTTTAACAGGCATTGCCCCCCTAACAGCAACCACATCCACCAGAGGGATTCGTATGATCTGCTTCACATTCCACTTCCTCATTATGGTTATGTTCATGTGTGTGCCCGTGATCATGATCACAGCAAGAGCCATCCGCATTATGTTTGTGGTTGTGGGCGTGGCTATGCCCTGACCCCATGAGCCATTGCGTGTTTCCACCGGCTGTGCCAACGGGCATGGTTGTCGATGCGGATAAGCGTTTTTTTATGTCATTAAAGTGGCTCATAATCTGTGTCTTACCCTATTTTTAACTGCTGCGCACGCATTTTTTCTGTTGGAATAATCCAATTAAGCGTGATTTCTCACGTTGCGCATTGGATGATTGTTGACGATCCAGCTGGTTTCCACTGTTGCTGCCTCTCCATGCATTGGTAATATCCGTGATATATGGGGATATACTAGAGCGATTAAGTGTGCTGTTTACGGCCTGTCTTGTATCATATGAACTTGTATTGCTGGTGTTTCCGGTCTCAACAATAATTTGATCCATAATGCCAATATTATGGGCGATTTGATTGCAACTTGCCCCTTCGGAAATCATGGACGCACCTGTGATTGAGTTTTGTCGATCTTGTGAAGAGCCAGTGGTTTGGCATCCGGCCAATCCAGTGCATAATATGGACGCGACAAGCAGGGTAGAAAATTTTGTCATGATTTCTCCGTATAAATATGAAATTGAATTGCCTCAATATTTAGATTATTTCTACTTCTTGTAAAGGGGTAAAGCGTGATTCTAAAATTTGTTGTTCTTATAGATTGACCATTCCCTAATCGCGCACTATTTTGTGTATTCAATATTTAGGGTTAGCATTTTTTCAGGATATAGAATGAGCACACACACGGTAGAACAAGCAATTGAGGCAATATATGAGGCCTTACAAAATGATAATGAAGAGATTGATGCGCGCATTAAAGATCTGCAGGTCGCCATGAAAGAAGAGGGTATAAAAGAAGCGAAATTTGACGCGTCTCGCCTTGTTCAAGGTAATCGTGAAGGGCGTAAACGTATGCAAAGTTATTTCAAAAGGCGCGGTGTTAAAGTGGTTTTTAAGTAGTGTTCTTATTTTAAAATGTAAGGCCGAATTTCTTTAATACTGAAATCATGATTAGGTAGAGTATAATCGTTATCAAGCACGATAAGCCAAGTGCGACATAAAAGTGAACACCAGACCGTAAAAGTGCAGGCAAAATCAAAAACATTGGTAAAGATGGTAGTACGAGCCAAAAGGTATTTTCCGAATGCGCGGCGATTCGCTCGGAATCATGTGTTTCATTCCATAACCAGATCATCGCAAGAACTGATATAATTGGCAAAGACGCGATGAGCGCGCCTAAAGCAGGGCTGCGTTTGGCTATCTCGGATATAAGGGCAATGATAACGCCTGATATTGCCGCTTTTATGAATGCGAATAACATGGTGGATTACCCTTTATCACGTAAGAACACAAAGTCTGTATCGTCCGATAGCCCCTCTATAAATTCATAACCATCATTGTTAAAGGATTGAAGCTGCTCCGGTGTTTCGAGGCGATTTTGAATCATATATCGTGCCATCATACCGCGCGCGCGTTTGGCAAAAATGCCGATGGTCTTGGGAACGCCGTCCTTCATTTCCTTGAAATGGCAGGTAATGAACGTGCCGTTTAACTGCTTTGGCTTGATCGATTTTATATATTCATTCGAAGCCAGTGATATGATGGCATTATTTTTATGGGTTTTTACCGCGTCGTTGCATGCATTGGTTAGGATATCCCCCCAAAAGTCATAAAGATCCTCACCGCGCGGATTTGTAATCTTGGTTCCCATTTCAAGGCGGTAGGGCTGTATCAGGTCAAGAGGTCGTAAAAGGCCATATAGGCCAGAGAGAATGCGAAAGTGATCTTGTGCGAAGGTCATATCATTTGTGCAGAGCGTATCCGCATCAAGGCCAATATAGGTGTCACCGCGAAATGCATAGGCGGCGGGTTTGGCATTATCTGTTGTAAAAGGCATAGCAAAGCGTTGGTAACGGTTGTAGTTTAGCTCACCCAGCTTATCAGACAACTTCATAAGGGATTGTATTTGGGAACGGGAAAGTTGCTTCGCGGTATTGACAAGCTCTTGCGTATGTCCCAAGAAATTGCTCTGCGTATGTGTGTCACCGTTCCACTCACTCTCAAAATCTAGTTTTTTGGCGGGGGAGACAAGTGCGAGCATATCTTTAATCCTTGGTTTCTATGAACAGGATTAAGTCTAAAAGTGCATTATCTTAAGGGCAAGTAGTAAATTTTATAAATATTGTTTCAAAACTTTAGAATAGCTTCAGGTTGAACGTCTAGGGCATTTGCAATTTTCAAAAGCACAGTAATCGAAAAATTCTTATGTCCATTTTCGATTTCAGAAAGGTAACTACGATCAATATCTATGATGCCAGATAGATCCTCTTGCGTGAGATTCTTTCCTTTGCGTATTGCTGCGATATTACTGCCAATGGACTTAAGGTCATTCATGAATTTAATTTTGCAATCTATAGAGGTGGAATGCAATAGGATATAGTCCACAAAATATATTTAAGCATAAAAGGCATTTGTAGATTATTGCCTATAGTTCTTAAGGTTATAATTGTAGATATTGGCGTTCCACACGATACCCTCGCTCTCCACACAAGGGCGGGGGTGTTCTATTTGATACGAGTGTATGTTGTTTTGATGTATTGGGTTGGTTCTGAATTATTTTATTTCACGTGCGAATGATCATGTGATTTCTATGTTTTTAATTCTATACTCCGTGTGCTTTTCATTCAAAATGATCTTATCGGGTGATAGAAATGGGCTCATTTTTTATTCTTATGACAAAATATTTATTGCATTATTTATACAATAAATTCACTATACTGAATAATGAGCGTTTATTCAAAAATTTCAGGCCTATTTACAAGTGATAGGGTCTCTGAAAATTCTTCTGATGTAAAATCCAGCATTTCTGTGGATTGGAGGGATGCCCTCGCGCAAACAGATAGCGATCGCATTGCTTTTATTGCGGTGGATATTGAGGATGAATTCTGTAACCCAGATGGTAAGAATGGTGGTCAGGGCAATGTTTTCACCCATAGGGTTGCCTCTAAAATAGCGCATATTGCACCGTCTTTCAGGGCGCTGGGCATAAAAAACTATCTGGTGTATCACGGGGAAGGTAAAACCCTGGAAAATAATGACTTCTATATTCTGCAGCCACACAAAGATGATGCTTTGGTCGGGAAGAGTACCGCTTCCGCTCTTCAGAGCGGAGATATGCGGGAGCTGCTTGAAGAGGATAGGAAAAAAATACTTCTAGTTTCAGGGGTAAATCATTCCTGTTGTGTCTTTGAGTTTGTGATAGATGCAATGAACGATGATTATAAGGTTATTCTTCTTTCAGATGTTTCTGCGAACGGTATCATGTCTGAGTTTCCTATTTTCCCGAAACGCCAAAAAGAAATGGTAGATGCTGGCGCCATGGAGGCTACTTCGGCTGAGGTTTTGCAGTATTTAGAGCTTTAACCATTATTCATTGCCCATTGGTGAACCAAATGCGATTAAGCATCCATTTATATCACGCACATATGCAACAACTTGCCCCCAAGGCTTTTCAGTTGGTTGTTTTACAGACATAGCATTATGTTTGATTGCAGAAATATAGTCATTCTGCCGATTCATTAGATATCCAACAGATACGAATAAAAATAAAACAATTACCCAAAGAACATAAATCATCAATCACTCCCACTCAATTTCTGCCTGATGGCAAATTGCTTCCAACTTAGCCATATCTCTTCTGGCCTGTTCTATAGGGCTTGGTTTTTTAGGTGAACATTCTTTACGTAGTTTTTCTATGTGTTCTTTAAATTCAGAAGTATTCAGAGAAGATACTAGTGTTTGCACTTCTCTTATATAAGATTCCATGATTGATAGAGTACTTTGAGGATCTACATCTAAATCAAGATATTCTCGTAAAAGCTTCCTATGCGTAAAACCTTGGCTTGTCATTTTGTAAAAGGCTTCCGTCCATCCTATTCGATAACCAGGAAGCCACAGAGCTTTCTTCTCTATACGACCTTCTCGACAATCACGGTCTGCTATATCCCACATGGTTCTGCGATAGGAATTGAGCGTTTCGTACGCGTCCTGAACTTGAAGTTCCTTTTGAAATCTTTTCGACCAGTGCCATTGAATATCATTTTCTGAAACACCACTTTTTACGCAACTATAATCACGTTCAGCCATACGGCGACCTTGCATGCTTCGTAACCCATCAATAATTATAAAGAACAAATTGTCGTCACGAGACATTGTATTTTCTACTCCCACTCAATGGTGACTGTGGTTGTAACTATCTGATTTAATGCCATTAAATTTTTGTTTGTAGTAAGTTTGTAGTATGATGCTCATCAAAGTTTAAACTGTCGTCTAAATTGAACTATTATTAAATACCAAATAATTGATGAAAAAATAACCTGAATAGTAGCTATAAACTTTATCCATCCATATTTTGCGCTTATCAATCCAGAATCAAATATTAAACCCAACGGACCAAAAGATTTCTGAATAGAGTAAACAAAGCTTGCCAAAACCTTGTCCTTTATTTCCTCAGAACTAGAATTAAAGCATAAAGTTCTCTCCCAAATTTCAGCACTAGAAAAATGACTTGTGTTACAAGCAAGAGCATTAGAGCATAAATAAATAATGAAGAATAAGCTACAAAACCCAGCCAAACATACAAATGGAGTCCAAAAATTTCTTCCATAGTCATTAAATTGTTTTAAGAATATAGATGCAATACGCGCCAAGCCTTCACGATGCAATGTTTTTGTTAATACAGAATTCCTACGCGCATCCATTTCTAATGCGTGAAACATAGTAGCGTCCTGATCTGCTCCAAGATTGTGCATTAACACTTTTAAAGCTCTATAATCACCCATAGCATTTATAGATTTACAATCAAGAAACCTAGAAAGATAAAATGAAGTATCAGAATGAAGTTTTGTATTATGAAATTTTGGGGAAACATAAAAGTTACAGTCTACAAACTCAGTAGTATTATCAAATGTCGCATTATTAAAAGAAATTCCAGATAAAGAAATTCTGTTATCTTTAGAACCAATATTGCACTCATTAAAAGTAACACTTTCCTTGAAAGTAGAGACACCTTGAAATTTTAAAGTATAATCAAAATTACATTTTGAGAATAAAATACATTGATTAAACGGAACGGCATCACCGGAACTCTGAAATGTTAAGTTTTCAAAAACAGTTTCTACTGCAGTGAAGCTCAAAGAATACTTGTAATGAAAAAAATAACTATCAAAACTAGCGCGACGAACCAAGCACTTACTTAATTTTATATAAGAAAACGTATGATCCTTTACTCCATACCTTCCCAAAATAAATGAACCAAATGCACAGTTTTCAAATTGAATACAAGGAATCTTTCTTGTCACGTTTAGCCACGAATTATTACCAGCTACACACTGCTTCATAATATCTTTAAAAGCTGTTTCAAAATTAAATTCTGTGTCTAAATTTTTAAATAAAAAGCAATTATTCTGATGCTTTTTATCTTGGAATAATTCTTCAGGGTGGTTAATCAAAATATTATTATATTCTTTAAATATTTTCAAAATACACTGTTCTAAATTCTCACTTGAGACCTTAAAACGTCCCTCAGCATCTTCTTCTTGTCCATCTACAAGTGACTGCTTTAGCGCATCTACTCTATCATTGAAATCTGTTACATCACTCAAAGCAAAACACCATTCTAAACTTTAATATATTAACACTTAACTCAACCTATCATACGCTCTTTGAACAGAAGCACCATACCATTTTTTGCCCGCATAAGATTGAATCTCTTGATTATTAAGCTCTATAGAGATTGCATTAAATGACAACCCTTGTGAACGCAAAGATAGCAAATTATCCTTGATCGTTTCAGCAAATTTTGTAGCCGTGCGTTTGTTTTTCTTAGCTAAAACCTTTCCATTTTTCCCAAGTTCAACACCTCTAGTTTTCGCTGCCGATAATGCTGCTTTTGTTCTTTCGCTTATTAATCTTCGTTCTTCTTGAGCAAGTGCCGCATAAATGTGAAGTTGAAATTCTGTTGCATCACCCATTTCAGCAACTTTAAAGCTAATGCCAGATTCCATAAGATTAGCAATAAACGACACACGCCTAGAGATACGATCAAGCTTTGCAATAACAAGCGTTCCTTTAACCCTTTTCGTATGTGCTATCGCTTTTTGAAGCTCCATACGTTCATTCTTTGAGCCGCTTTCTACATCTATGTATTCAGCAATTAATTCTCCATCGTGTGCTATCACGAATTCAGCGATCTTTCCCCTTTGCGCTTCTAATCCAAGACCAGATTTTTCCTGATTTTTTGTAGAAACCCTCATATATGCGACTATTTTCATACCGCCCCCATAACACGTTAACGTTCGTTTATATGTTTCATACTATCAGGATCCTAGGCCTTTAAAAGTCTAAAAACCTTTTCAGCAGCGACTTACAGGGCACTTCTGCCTCAAGAATAAAAGTTGTTCAACCAACCTAAACAACGCAAGAATATTACGTAAAATATTGAGATACAAAGCATAAATACGTTTGTGCATACATTCTTCCAGATTATGCCAATAGCAAATTCGCCCAAAAACCCTGTCTTAAGACAGATTGCAGCAATGCTATTTCTACCCAGACAATTAACAACGCAGAGTTCGTGAATTCTGTGAGATGTATTTTAATATCTAAACAAAAGAAGCTTTAAAGAAATGAACATAAAAACATACCAAATGTACGATATTCCAGATCGTGATAAATATTTGTTACGCCCCTATAGAGATAAAGAACAATTTATTAATGAATTTCCTAAAATGATGTCAGCATATGAAAGTAAGCATAATTTATATTTTGCGACGTTCACTTTTACTAATCTTAAATTAAGTGTCCCATATTCACGCTATGAAGAATACTTTCGTTACTTTCGACAGAAACTTGATAACTCGCTTCTTTCAAATTCTTACCACTATCAAAAACGCCCATTCTTCTTTCTCTTTCCAGAAGCAATACCACAAACTCATTTCCACGGAATTCTTTTTCTTCATAAGCAAACAAGTAAGAATTTTCAAAACAAATGCATACTGGAAATTAAGAACGAGTATAGCGAAAAGCTTGCCGAAGATGTTTCTTCCATTCGTTTAAAGAAGAAATTTATTAACCCGTATCCAAAAGAAATTAACGACCAACACGCACAAGCAAAAATTATTCGTTCAAAACGTTTCAAAGATCGCAGTACTTACCAGAAGCAAATACTTCATATCGAAAAACCTATGCTCAAAATTTCTGATTATAGAATCTCTCTTATCGCATCGCCTGAACAACAGATGAAAAGCTTCCGCTATAGCGTGAAAAACTTTATTTCAAGTCGTTTTACTCTTGATGACATTATTGTTGAATCTAAAGCAGATACTCAAAAAACATAAATACAGATAGCGTTTTAATGTACTTACTGTTCACGATAATAATTCTATGAATAGCCTAAAATAAACCTGTTAACATTAACCAAAAATGTTAACCAGTATATTAATTGCAAACGCGCTAGACGTTGATTTTATAAGAAAGAGATCGGCCTATTTTAAGCAGCTATTATAATATTATCGTTTGCTAAGTTATCATCACTCTGGTCGTCCGTTTCACGCATCATCATTTTATAATGAGCTATATGATCTGTTTTCTCAAATATTAGCCTAAATACGCGTAATTGCGCTTCAATCTGCTCTGTAGATGCACAAACACTGATATCGTCAAGAATATTGTGAGAACCATCGTGTAACCAAGATACCAACGATAGATAAATAAATTTGTCTTCATTATCAAATTTGTCTGCCAACTCCTCAAAGTGCTCATATTCTCCAAACATAAAAAAATAATTTTCAAGAATCCGTCGTAATATATTCTGTACAGTGTGCTCTGTATAAGCTTTGTTTTTAATTTCACCCCAAAGCAATTCGTATGAGGTTCTTATCGGATTTTTACTGTGTTTTTCAGCTTTTGAAATTCCATTACCTTTACGTACAATCCAGTATGTTAGCTCGTTCTGTTTACAAAACTTTTTGTAAGACAATCTGTATGACACTTGCTTATGAAAGTAGATGTTATGTGTCAGTATAAATATTTGCTTAATATATTCTTTCTCTGACTTTGTGTCTTTTATAAGTCGCCTAATCAAAGTGCTGACAATAAAAAGTATGTCGCTGTCTAAACTTGATACAGGATCATCAATGACAACGACTCGATTGCTGTTGATGTTTGCTTCAGAACTTCCACCGCCTAATAAATGATAAAAATACAAAAAAGTGATAAAAGTTCTCTCTCCTTCAGATAAACTTTTTCTTGCATCACTACCATCTGAACGAACTATTTTATAAAAACCTTGCTTATCTGATTCAGCAAGTTCAAAATTTTTAAAACCCAGTGAAGATAAAAGGTTGTTAATAGCAGCCACAGTTGCCGCTGTCCCTGTAATCTCACGCTGTAATGTATCTCGTGTAGATTTTGCTTCAACAACCCCTTCTTCTTTTAGTGTAATTTGCGAGCTTATACTCTGAATAGCTTTGTCTAATAAAGATTTTTCTTTTCTATAATCTCTATATTCACCTTTGATTTGATCAACAATGAAGTGCCAGATTTGTGATGTCAGCTCACTTTTTACTTTTTTGTGATTGTTTACTATATCATTGTGTTTTTGAGCCTCTATGTTTGCATCATTTATTAGTAAGTTAATATACTCAATATCTTCTTCGAGTGTTTCAAGCTCAATCGCCTTGCTTGCTTCTTTTTGCTTTTGCTTTAGTAGATGAACATTTCCGTTTGCTTTTGTAACAATGAGATCAAGCGCTGAATTGAATTTTCCCTGATCTAAATACTTGTGATTTTCATCTTTAGTTTTTTCTAAGCAATAATGAAGCCATATAGATGATGATTCATAATCTTCTGCTACTTGCTGAATTTTATCCATATCGAATGTGTAAGTTTCATCAAAGTAATCTTCAAGACTTTCAGAAAAATTTTCATTTGTTTTTTCCTGACAAAATGGACAGTGATTATCGTTTTCTTGATAAAATTTTCGACCTTGTTGAACCCAGTCTGTATTTCCAAGACGTAAGATCATATCAGCAATATCTACATCTTCTTTACCGATAATCTTTTTTTGTAAAATTTTATCATTTTCTAATGTCTGAAAAGAACTAAATGATATGTTATCAATGATAGCAATCTCTTTTAGTTCTGCAGAAAAGACAGTTTCGCACTTCTTTTGAAGTTCTTCTAACTTCAGAAATTCAGATTGATTATTTTCAGCTTCGTAAATTATCTTATTTTTGAAATTGACCTTTTTATCACGAACGCCTGTAAACGCCTCTTTGAGAGTGTTGTCGTATTGTTGCTTGAGTTTCCAACATTTATCCGTAAATTTTGTTTCCAAATGCTCTAATTCAGCTATCTTACCTTTATTGCTCTTATCTGTTCCATTGAGCTGTTTGTTTAGATTTTTAATTGCCGTTTTAAGCGTATCTATTGCTTCATTTTGTTCATTTATAAGAATGAGTTTAGTACTTTCATCTTCACCCAGCGTAAAAATACCTTTCAACTGCTGATCATCTTGATTGAAGTTTTTATTTATAAAATCTTGATTGTAAACAAATGTTTCAAGTTCTTCATCATCAGACCATTTAATTGAACAATCTTTAAAGCGCTCCTCTGTTGAATCGTTAATCAAACGAGAAATTGTAGTTTTCCCTGAACCATTAGCACCATAAAATATGTTGACCTTAGAAAGCTCATCAATCAATGAACCTTCATCGTTATAGCTTGCAGCACTTTTGATTTCAATTTGTTCGATCATTGAGAGCTCCTGAAATTATAATCTACAATGCTACTCTCTAAGTTCAATCTTTTAAAGAATTATATCTCCTGTACAACAAGTTAAAAGCTTTGTACCCAGTCGCTTTTCACTTAATAATATTATTATTGAAACCAAAGACAAGTCCGACAAAAAATCCAAAAAAGCCAGATCAAAAAAGTATAAATAGATGTATGAACGCCACAATACAACGAGACATACAAATGCTTATATCCTTCAAAGAATTCCTTAAAATCAATAACGCAAACGACGATGAAATCCGCGATGTTTTCGTTTCCTTATCATCCAAGCATTCCATATTTAAAAACAACCTTATTATACGTAGTGTTTTAAGTGATCCAGACAAGAATATTACATACTCTGATTTAGTCGCTATTCATAAAGATGTTTCTTCATACATAATGAAAATAGCGCCTAAATCGTCAAATACACCCGCAGAGCACAATATTTTAACATTAAGCGAGATGATAGCGCTCCAATCTTCATTGTCACTCCTGAACGCGATTATCGTCACAAAATCACAGTCTGCGATAGAGAAAATCGCTAGCTTGAACGCAACAACACGCCTAGCAACACAAAACACTTAAAAGAAAGAAAATAATATGAACAACAAACGATTTATCACCAACCGACTTGAAGATGAATTAATCAATATGATTGATGAGCTTTTGCCATACACTAAGTTTCAATCCCGCACAGCATTCTTCCGTGAAGCGCTTTTCGCCTATTATTCATTTGTTAAAGATAGTGTTGAACGTGAAAGAGCTACAGCATCAAAATAGTCAGAGACAACACTTCATACACTCACCATTTCTATTTACTAAAGTCACAAGTATTTTGATCAAACTTCTTGTCTTTGAACTTATTGTATTCAATGTGATTTGCTTGAGAAAATATGTTACTTCCCTTTACACGACCCATTGCTTGTTCGTAATTCAACGACATTGAACCCATTGCGAGAGCCATTCTAAACATCTTGGCCTCATCACTTTTTTTATATTTTGCCGTAGCCACAATATATATTTCCTCTAACTCTTCTTCCGAAATATCGCGACATTCAACAACTCTTTGAAGATGTTTATTGTAAAGTTTAGTAATGTTTTTATAGTTTTTTTCAAATGCAGGATCTACCGAATAAGAATATATTGTTTCTGAGCTTATAAAATCAGCGCCAACAGCATAAAAATCGTTACTTTGCTCCATAGTAACGATCAAATCAGAGATGATTTTTTCCTCCTCTGTATTCGCTTTTGCAAGTTGAGCATTCTGTTCTCTGTATTTTCTGTTGATGCGCTCTTGCTCAGCTTCGGTTTTGATTACGTCTAAATCAATTTGATCTAACTTACCGTTGCGACAATAATTATCATCTTGTGAGCAAGTCTCTTCTTCAAATTTTAAGATAGCCTGCTGTGTGCCAGAACCAAATATCCCATCAACAGCGCCCTTATAATAGCCAAGTTCTTTCAAATCGCGCTGCATATCTTTCGTTTTTTCAGAAATGATAGCGCTGCTATTTTGCTGCTTCTTCTTATCATTCCATTCAATCTCTTCCTGCTGATCGCTTTGCTTTGAATGTTCTTCAAGAGCCATTCCAATAATTTCAACAGCAAGACCACCAAGAAGTCTTTTTGTCTCATCGTTTGCACGTGCTTGAGATGCACTGATAAAAATAACTATAAAAACCAAAACACAGATATTTTTAGCCATTAGAAATCTACTCCTCTAATTCTGGCAAAGTTATTTTCAGTTTGCTTTCAATTATATCTAGCGGAACCTCTGAGTGTCGAACTTGATAGCCTTTATCAACCAGATACTTGATGTATTTTTTATTATAAATAAATGGAAAGACGCACCAAGCTAGTCCTCCCGTTATTACAGCCAAGACAAGCCAAAATGCTGCTGCTGAATAATGCTTTCTAAATAACGGAACAAAAAATCCGAAGAATAATCCTGTCCAAGAAAATCCTACCGGAGCATTTTTAATATCGTTGGTTTGCTTATTTTTCATTATTAATGTTGTAAATGCCATATTTTCTTCCTTGTATCACAGCCGTTAATCGGAAGTTACTCCGTGTAAATGTAAATATCAACATATATTAGTAGTGTAAATTAGTGTTTTGTCTTGAAATTATAAGTGAGAATGCGAATATGATAAAAGAAAATGAATTTAACAGTCTACTAGGACAAAGAATTAAAACACTGAGAAAAGCTAAGAAGCTGTCTCAGGAAGCCCTAGCCGAAGCTATTGATAAGAGCGTTGATACGATTTCTAACATTGAGCGTGGCAAATTTGCTCCACGTTTAGATACAGCGTTAGAGATTGCTAATGCGTTAAACATAGAATTATTTGAATTATTCCAAGTGCGTGATATGCCATTAGAAGATAAAGAAAAAATGAAGCTACTAGACGAGATTTTTGACCTACTCAAAGATCAGTCTGACGAGATTCTGCAGTTTACGCTATCGCAGACAAAAGAGCTTGTTTCCCTGAGAGAGCAATTCATAGATAAGCTGCGGAAATAATAATTATTTTCCTTCAGCAATTTGCAGATCTGCGGTTAACTTTGTGTGTTGTTTAATCTTATCAAATGTATGATTTGCAATACTTAAAAGACCAATCGGAGCTTGCACGCGCATATAAACGTTTTTTTTGTTATGTTGATTTCCAAATGAGACATCACCGAATTCGTAATCTATTTTCCCATACGCATTTGAAACGCCAAAATAGTTTGGATGCGCAAATTCAGATAAGCGATTATACTCAGATCTTACTCCATCAATTATTTTATCTACCTTATCTATCGCCGTAAGAACACTGGGTACCTTACTATTAATTCTGCCATCAAACAAATCCTCTAACCTTGAAGAAAATGTTTTGCTCATAATGATATCGTCTACAACACTTAGATCTTTGTTGATCAATGCTTTTTCTAAACGTAATTCAAAGTCATATAAGACGGAAACTGTTTCTATGATTGATCTTGCAAAAATAAAGCACGACACAAATCGCTCTTTATTCCATTGTTCAATGCATACTTCCGAGAGTTCAATAAGACGATATCGCATAGCTTGAGAGTATATTTCTATCTTCCACGCCAATTTAGAACGCGCAAGATCTCCTTCAACTCTAATTTCTTTAACTTGGTGCTTTTTAAGTTCGTAGATGTACTCGTTTAACGTATTCGCGTCTTCCCAATTTATTCCTGCTGCTTCAATTGCTTTTCGTTTAAACATTTACAGCTCATCCCCTAATAATATTTCTCTAGCTTCATCACGCTTTATAGATTTTGTCAGCTCACGTCTCATCTCATCTGTTTTTACGTGCTCGTAGTGATTTTCAATCATCCTAACGCTAGTGCCAACGTTTTTTGCCAAAAAGAATATATTTACCTCATTAATCAGCGCAAACGTTATGTACGAATGCCTTAGAGAATAGTACGTCAAATTTTTATTGCTTTCTGATAAACCGCATTCTTGTAAAAGTGACTTCCATTGTTTGTAATAGACTTTTTTATGTATTTGATTTCCTGTTTCATTATCAACAAATACCCAATCATCATACTTAGAAAACTTTGAAAGTTTCTTTGTGCGCTCAAAAACATCACCTCTTTTTCCAATAGCAACTCTTGGGCCTGTTTTTGTATCAGCAGGTACAGAAATTTCTGCGTGAATATGATTTCCAGTACGTTGAGCTTTGTAAATTTTGATCATATTCCATTTCAATTTTCTTATTTCACCAAACCTCAAGCCTGTGTTTGCTAAAATTACAATGAAGTCTCTTATAAATAACCTTTGCTCTTTTTCTTTCTCATCTTTTGCTTTTTTAATCCACCGTGGAAAAGATCTAAACATTTGCCTCCATTCATCTAAAGATAATTCATCACGTCTTTCTATTGATCCTCTCTTAATATTCAATTTTGGAAAAATAGGAGTCTGATCAAATCTTAAATATCCGCGTGAAATGCCAAATTTGAATAACGATGATATAAGCGCACGTTCATTTACAAGAGTCGCATTCCTGACCTTTGATGCAAGTTTTTTTCGCCAAATATAATAATCTTCAAAGGTATGCCGTGTAATTTTATCAATTTTCTTCTTGTGCCCGACATATCTTAAAAACCAGAGTAGAGATGTTTTTATCGTTTTTACTCTTCCAATAGTTATAATACCTGTGTCTGCCTCTTTTGTTTTGTGTGCGACAAAATCGTTTACAAGCTCTTCTGCTGTTTTTGAAAAAA
>NVXI01000015.1 GCA_002747015.1 Zetaproteobacteria bacterium | reverse complement strand
TGATTGCACCAATCGCGATGACTGAAGGCCTCCGTTTCGCTATCCGCGAAGGCGGTCGCACAGTTGGCGCTGGCGTGGTTAGTAAAATTGTTGAGTAATAATTAAAGAACGAAAGTAGAAAAAGATGGAAACGCAAAGCATCAGGATTACACTTAAGGCATTTGATCATCGTATTTTAGATACGGCGAGCAGTGAGATTGTAAACACAGCGAAAAGAACGGGTGCCTCTGTACGTGGTCCTGTGCCTTTGCCGAACAGAATTAAGAAATTCTGTGTTATTCGTTCACCGCATGTTAACAAAAATTCTCAAGAGCAATTCGAAATGCGTACACATAAGCGTCTTTTGGATGTGATTGAGCCTACACCGCAAACGATTGATGCTTTGATGAAGCTAGATTTGCCAGCGGGTGTTGATGTTGAAATTAAAATTGGGCAGGTTGCTGCGTAGTTAAGAAAACGCAAAAGTCAGACAAGCTAAGTTGGTCGAGAGTGATCAACCTCTGGAAAGGAAAAGAAAAATGAGAACTGGATTAATTGCACGAAAAGAAGGGATGACTCGTATCTTCGATGAAGATGGTCGCCATATCCCTGTGACCGTTTTGAAAGTTGACGAATGTCAGGTTATTGCTGTGCGCACGGAAGAGAAGGATGGTTATGTTGCTGTTCAACTTGGTGCGGGTAAAGCAAAGGTAAGGCGTACGTCGAAAGCAAATCGTGGTCATTTTGCGAAAGCAAAAGTTGAGCCTAAGAAGAAATTGGCTGAATTTCGCGTTTCTAACGAAAATATATTAGAAGTCGGCGCGGAGCTTGGTGCGAACCACTACGTTGCTGGTCAGTATGTCGATGTTACCGGTACTTCAAAAGGTAAGGGTTTCCAAGGGGCGATGAAACGTCATAACTTTGGCGGTATGCGGGCAACACATGGTGTGTCTGTGTCTCACAGAGCGCATGGTTCAACTGGTCAATGTCAAGATCCTGGTCGTGTTTTCAAAGGTAAGAAAATGGCGGGTCATATGGGCGATGAGCGTGTAACAACGCAAAGCCTTGAGATCGTTGGTGTTGATTTAGAATATAACTTGATCCTTGTTAAGGGCGCTGTACCAGGTGCAAAGCAAGGTTGGGTTCTAATTAATGATTCTGTTAAAAAAGCTGCACCAGAGGGTATTCCTCTTCCTGCAGGCTTTAGAGAAGTTCCGAAGGCGGAAGAAACCAAAGTAGAAGATGCTCCTAAAGAAGAAGTATCTGCGGCGGAAAATACTGATGCAGTTGCAGTAGTAGATGCGCCTGAAGGTGAAGGGAAAGAATAGTCATGAAAATGTCTGTAAAAACTTTAGAAAATAAAGACGCAGGGGAAATTACTCTTGATAAGTCTGTGTTTGGTGTTGAAATTCGTCAAGACATTTTGCACCGCATGGTGAATTACCAGCTCGCAAAGCGTCGCTCCGGTAATCATAAGGCCAAAAAACGCCATGAAATTAATGGTACGGGTAAAAAGCCTCATCCACAAAAAGGAACTGGTCGCGCGCGTGCCGGTGACAAAAAACGTAATATTGACCGCGGCGGTGCTGCTGTTCATGGTCCGGTTGTTCGTTCACACGCTGTTGATCTTCCGAAGAAAATTCGTAAGCTTGCGTTAAAAATTGCTCTGTCGTCAAAAGCGGCTGAAGGTAAGATCATCATTCTTGATGATGCGAAAGCAAAAAATCATAAGACGAAGCCGATGGCTGCTGCTCTGGAGAAGTTTGGGTTTAACTCTGCTTTGATCGTAAGTGGTTCTGAGGTTGATGCAAACTTTGCACGCGGATGTGCAAACTTGCCACGTATTGATGTGTTGCCGTCACAGGGTGCAAATGTTTATGACATTCTACGCCGTGATGTGTTGGTCTTAACAAAAGATGCAGTCAATGATTTGACTGAGAAGTTGAAAGGTTAAAACAATGGCAAAAGCTAAGAAAATAGAAGCCGCAGAATGGATGTATGAAATTATCCGTTCACCGCACGTAACAGAAAAAGCAACATTGGGTAGCCAGTATTCTCAAGTTACTTTTAAAGTTCCGAATACTGCAACAAAGCCAAATATCAAGAAGGCTGTTGAAGTGTTGTTCGGCGTGAAGGTTAAGCGCGTTAATACGTTGATCCAAAAAGGTAAGACAAAACGTTTTAAAGGCATCGCCGGTAAGCGTTCAGACTTTAAAAAGGCTGTCGTGACGCTGGAAGAAGGCCAAACAATTGATGCCGGAGCGGGTGTTTAGAGTTTAAAAAAATGCAATTATGGTGATCCGCCGAGAATGGATGTTAAAATAAGGAAGTAAGAAGATGGCATTGAAAAAATTTAACCCGATAACACCTGGTATGCGCCAGTTGGTTCAGATCGATAGATCTGGATTGTGGAAAGGTGCACCTGAGAAGGCTTTGACTGAAGGTTTGAGCAAAACCGGTGGTCGTAACAATACCGGACGTATTACGTCACGTCACATTGGTGGTGGTCATAAGCGTAAATATCGTATCATTGACTGGAAACGTAAAAAATGGGACGTGGAAGCAACGGTTGAGCGTATTGAATATGATCCGAACCGTACATCTTTTATTGCTTTGGTCGTATATACGGATGGTGAGCGTGCTTATATTCTTGCGCCTCAGCGTTTGAATATTGGTGATAAAGTTATTGCAGGCAACAAGGTTGATATTAAGCCCGGTAATGCAATGCCTCTAAAAAATATGCCGGTTGGTACAATCATCCATAATATTGAGATGAAGCCAGGTAAAGGTGCGCAAATGATTCGCTCTGCGGGTACATATGCACAGCTTGTTGGTCGTGACCAAGGTTATGCGCAGATTAAATTAGCATCTGGTGAGCTTCGTGTTGTTTTGTCTGAATGTATGGCATCTGTCGGTGCGGTTTCAAATCCGGATCACGGTAATACCAATATGGGTAAAGCGGGACGTAACCGTTGGAAGGGTCGTCGTCCACATGTTCGTGGTGTTGTTATGAACCCTGTTGATCACCCACATGGTGGTGGTGAAGGTAAAAGTTCTGGTGGTCGTAATCCTGTTACACCTTGGGGTGTTCCGACAAAGGGTTATAAAACACGTAAAAAAGGTAAGGCGAGCGATAAGTATATTATCCGTCGTCGTAACAAGAAATAAGATTTAAGGAGCATAAAAGATGTCACGTAGTGTATGGAAAGGTCCATTTGTAGAAAAAAACATTCTCAAAAAAGTTGAGGAAGCACGCGCAAGTGGAAAGAATACAGTAATTAAAACTTGGTCACGTAGATCAACAATTCTGCCAAACATGATTGGTTTGACATTTGGTGTGCATAACGGGAAAAAATTTATTCCTGTGCTTGTAACGGATCAAATGATAGGACATAAGCTGGGTGAGTTTTCTCCTACGCGCACATATTATGGTCACGGCGCAGATAGAAAAACCAAGAAGTAGTCCTAGGAATATTAGGTAAGGAAAAAGAAAATGGGTAAGTCAAAAACACCTGAAATAACAAAAGTGAATGAAGCGCAGGCATCTGTAAAGCATGTCCGTACATCACCGCAGAAGTTAAACCTTCTTGCGCGTACTATTCGTGGCAAAAGCGCATCACGTGCGTTGATTGATCTTGAATTTTCAAAAAGACGTGTTGCACAAGATGTTCGTAAGCTGTTACAATCCGCTGTTGCAAATGCAGAGAATAATCATGGTCTTGATGTTGACCGTCTGATTGTTGCAGAAGCATATGTCGGCAAAAGTATTGTTATGAAGCGTTTTCGTGCACGTGCACGTGGGCGTGGCGCAAGAATTGAAAAGAAAATAAGCAAGATGACTATTATTGTTAGAGAAGTAGAGGAAGTCTAATTATGGGACAGAAGATTAATCCGATTGGTTTAAGAGTAGGGATTAACCGTACGTGGGATTCACGTTGGTATGCGGGTCGTGATTATGCGGATAAGCTAATCGATGATTTGAAGCTTCGTGAATATATCCACGAGCATTTGAAAGCTGCCGGTATCAGTAAAGTTATTATTGAGCGTGCTGCAAAGACAACAAAAGTGACAATCTATACTGCGCGTCCTGGTGTTATCATCGGTAAAAAAGGTGCGGACATTGAAAGCCTACGTCAAAATCTTTCTCGTCGCGCTGGCGGTGAAGTTGGCTTGAATATTATTGAAGTTCGTAAGCCTGAAGTTGATGCTCAGTTGGTTGCAGAAAATGTTGCCCAACAGTTAGAGCGTCGTGTGTCTTTCCGTCGCGCCATGAAGCGTGCGGTTCAAAATGCAATGCGCTTTGGTTCGCAGGGTATTCGTATTAACGTATCCGGTCGTCTAGGCGGCGCAGATATCGCGCGTACAGAATGGTATCGTGAGGGTCGTGTGCCTTTGCATACACTTCGTGCAGACGTTGATTATGGAACTGCAGAAGCGTTAACAACATACGGTATTATCGGTGTTAAGATATGGCTTTATAAGGGCGATATCATGGAAAATGATCCGATGGCACATGATAAACGTTTGGCAGAAGCACGTGGTGGTGCTCCGAAAAATAAATATTAAAAAGAAAAGTTACGAAAGTACTGGATTTTTAATTAGAAGTGCGTTACCTTCGCGCGAAATTACCGACAAGCTTGAAATACAGCGCCATATAGGAACTATTACCCGCAGGGTGAAAAGTCTATGTGAATGATAATTTTTTTATGTCCGTTTCTCTGGGGTTATAGAGGGCGGAAGAATTGAAAGCGAGAGACTGAAGAGATGTTAAGTCCAAAGAAGTTTAAACACCGCAAGCAGTTTAAGGGCCGTATTCATGGTAATGCCAAGGGTGGGGCGAGTTTGGCTTTTGGAGCGTATGGTTTGAAGGCACTACAGCCTAACCGTATTACTTCACGCCAAATTGAGGCAGCACGTCGTGCGATGACACGTCACATGAAGCGCCAAGGTAAAGTATGGATACGTATCTTTCCTGATGTTCCTGTGACAGCGAAGCCGCTTGAAGTTCGTCAAGGTAAGGGTAAGGGTTCTCCCGAGTATTGGGCAGCGCGTGTTAAACCTGGTCGTATTATGTTTGAAATGGACGGTGTATCTGAAGAAGTTGCCCGTGAAGCATTTGATTTGGCGGCGATGAAGCTTCCGATTAAAACTAAATTTGTTAAGCGCGTCGGCGCGATAGAGGAGGCTGCGTAATGAATACCGAAGATCTGAGATCTAAATCTATTGATGAACTAGCTAAGGCTATACTTGGTTTGCGTAAGGAGCAATTCAATACACGCTTCCAGCAGTCTCAAGGTACTTTTGAAAATACTGCACAAGTGCGTGTAAATCGCCGTAGTATTGCGAGAGCAAAAACAATATTGAATGAAAAACGTCGTGAAGAAGCGAAAGCAACTTCAGGCAAGAAAGCCGCTTAAGAGGAGTAGATCAATATGCCACGTCGCGTATTAGAAGGAAATGTAGTAAGTGATAAGCAAGACAAGACAATAACTGTCTCTGTTGAGCGTCGTTATATGCACCCTGTTTATAAAAAATATATCAACAGCTCAGACACATATGCTGCGCATGATGAGGGCAACCAGTATAAAGAAGGGGATCGTGTTTCAATTATCGAATGCCGTCCTATTTCAAAGCGTAAGCGTTGGACTGTTGTAACAGGTGATGAAGCGAAAGCATCAACGCCTGCTGCAAAGAAAAAGCCAGCGGCTAAAAAGGATGCAGCTCCAAAAGCTGCTCCAGCGAAAAAGGCAGCTGCTAAGAAAAAAACAACAGCTAAAAAGAAGGATGCGTAAGTTATGATACAAATGCAATCCCGTATGACAGTTGCTGATAACAGTGGCGCCCGTGAAGTTCAGTGCATTAAAGTGCTCGGTGGATCTCATAGGCGTACTGCGAATGTTGGTGATGTTGTCGTTGTCTCCGTGAAGGAAGCTATTCCGCGCGGTAAAGTTAAAAAAGGTGACGTTCGTCGCGCTGTTATTGTGCGCACGAAGTTTGGTATACAACGTAAATATGGCGAGAAAATTCGTTTTGACAGCAATGCTTGTGTATTGATCAGTCCGAATGGCGAGCCTATTGGTACACGTATTTTTGGGCCGGTAACACGTGAATTACGTGCTGGTGGTTACATGAAAATTATTTCATTGGCATCGGAGGTGCTCTAGTTATGGCGCAGGCTAAAAAGAATAAATTGAAGATTAAAAAGGGTGATCAGGTCGTTGTTTTGGCAGGACGTGATAAAGGCGCAAAAGGCGAAGTTATCAAAGTTTTACCTGACGTGCGTCGTGTTGTTGTTCAAGGCATTAATCTTGTTACAAAACATCAGAAGCCAACACAAGTATCACCAGGTGGTATCCAGAAGAAGGAATTACCTATTCATGTATCTAATGTTGCCGTTGCAGACCCTAAATCAGGTGAAGCAACACGTGTTGGATATAAAGTTTTAAAAGATGGTAAAAAAGTTCGTGTGGCTAAGAAGTCCGGCGAAACCATCGCATAAGTTTAGATAATAGAAGGTCGAGAAAATGGCACCGCGTTATAAAGAGCTATATATTAAGGAGATTATTCCTGCATTGGATAAGAAGTTCGGATATAAAAATCCGCACATGCGTCCGCGTTTGGATAAAATTGTGTTGAACATGGGGGTTGGTGAAGCAACACAAGATCGTAAGCACATGGAAAATGCAGTGAATGCGATGACTTTGATAGCTGGGCAAAAGCCGGTTGTTTGTAAGGCTCGCCAATCAAATGCATCATTCAAAATTCGCGAAGAGCAAGCTATCGGTACGAAAGTAACGTTGCGCGGTGATCGCATGTATGAGTTTTTGGACAGATTGATTACAATCGCTATGCCACGTATTCGCGACTTTCGCGGTATCAACCCGAAGAGTTTTGATGGGCGTGGGAATTATGCGATGGGAATAACAGAGCATATCATTTTCCCGGAAATTAATTTTGATCGGGTTGATACAATCCGCGGTATGGATATTGTGATTTGTACAACGGCATCAAATGATGAAGAAGCAAAAGAGCTTTTGACACAGTTCAAAATGCCTTTTAAAAAAAATTAGTACGGATAACTTATAGGAAAGAAGCAATATAATGGCAAAAGTCTGTATGATAGAAAGAAATAATAAGCGAAAAAAGCTGGTTAAAAGCCTGGCTGGAAAACGCGCCGAGTTGAAGGCAATTATCAAGAATCGTGAGTTTCCTGCTGATGAGCGTTTCCAAGCAGTTTTAAAACTTGCTGAAATGCCGCGTAATTCTTCTAAGACACGTATTAGAAATCGTTGTGCGCTAACTGGACGTCCGCGTTCGTACTATCGTAAATTTAATCTCTCGCGCATTGCGCTAAGAGACCTTGCATCTCGTGGTGAGTTGCCTGGTGTAACAAAATCAAGCTGGTAGAAGGAGGATTTTACTATGACAATGAGTGATCCCCTCGGTGATATGCTAACGCGCGTTCGTAACGGGCAGCAAGCCGGAAAAGAAATCGTTGAATGTCCATTTTCAGGTTTACGTGAAAATGTGTGTGCTGTTTTAAAGGATGAAGGTTTCATCCGCGGTTACACGGTTCAAGAGCGTGAAGGTAACAAAAAATATCTTTTGATTCAGCTTAAATATGCTGAAGGCGAAGGTGTGATACGCAAAATTAATCGTGTGTCAAAGCCTGGTCGTCGTGTTTATACAACAGTGAAATCTATGCCCCGCTTTTATAATGGTCTTGGTATTCTGGTTGTATCAACGCCACAAGGTGTTATGGCAGACAGCAAGGCGCGTACGGCGAATGTCGGTGGTGAAATTTTATGTCAAGTCTTCTAGGCTGGCAATAGTACTAATTAAGGAATGTGAATAATGTCACGTATTGGTAAAAAACCTGTAGCAGTTCCAGAGGGTGTAGAAGTACAGATCAATGGTCAGCTGTTAACAGCAAAAGGTAAATTGGGTTCACTTGAACTTTCTTTGCATGGTGAAGTGTCTGCGGTTGTCGAAGATGTTGCGAATGATGATGGAAGTGATAATTCAAAAGCATCTAAAATCGTAAGGCTATCTCCGAAATCGAATTCTAAATTTGCGGCGCAAATTTGGCCAACGATGCGAACATTGGTTGATAATATATGCATAGGCGTTAGTCAGGGGTATGTTAAAAACCTTGAAATCCACGGTGTTGGTTATCGTGCAAAATTGCAAGGCTCTGATCTTGTGTTAGCACTCGGTTTTTCTCATGAGGTTCTCTATGCTGTTCCAAGTGATGTTAAAATTGAAATTGAAAAACAAACACGCTTGAAAATTAGCGGTATTGACAAACAACGCGTTGGTCAGATTGCTGCTGAAATTCGTGCGTATAAAAAGCCGGAGCCTTATAAAGGTAAAGGTATTCGTTATGCAGATGAGTATATCATCCGCAAAGAAGGTAAGAAGAAGTAAGGAATTAGGACAATGGCTCAAGCAGCACCCATTAAAACAACGCCGGCACAGCGCCGTACTTTTAGAACACGTAACAAAATCCGTCGCATCAATGTTGATCGCGTGGGCGTTCGTGAAACGCGTCCTCGTCTTTCTGTTCACCGTACAGGGAAACAGATTTATGCGCAGATTATCTGTGATATTCAAGGCAAGACATTGGCTGCGGCCTCTACTCTTGAAAAAGATCTTAAGGAAAAACTGAAAAGTGGCGCAAATGTTGAAGCGGCTACTGAAGTTGGTAAATTAGTTGCACAGCGTGCGAAAAAAGCAGGCGTTAGCAAAATTGTGTTTGATCGTGGTCGTTATCTTTATCATGGTCGTGTTAAGGCTTTGGCCGATGGCGCGCGTGACGGCGGATTAGAATTTTAGGAAAAGGATTATATATATGTCTCGTGGACAACAATCAGATCAACACCGTAGAGGTGATCGCGAAGAACCTGAACTAATTGAACGCTTGGTTGGTATTAACCGCGTTGCAAAAGTTGTAAAGGGTGGCCGTCGTTTTGGTTTCGCCGCACTTGTCGTTGTTGGTGATGGTAAAGGCCGTGTCGGTTATGGCCACGGTAAAGCGAAAGAAGTTCCGGAGGCGATTAAGAAAGCAACGGATCAAGCAAAACGCAAAATGATTCGTGTGCCACTTCGTGAAGGTCGTACTTTGCACCATGATGTGTTTGGTAAAGACGGCGCGGGTCGCGTATTTATTCGCTCGGCTCCTGCTGGTAAAGGGATTATTGCTGGTGGACCGATGCGCGCAGTATTTGAAGTGCTTGGTGTTCAAGATGTTGTTGCAAAAGCAATTGGATCGAACAACCCATACAGCATGGTAAATGCAACATTCGCAGCTTTGAAAAATACACAAAGCCCACGCCATGTTGCAGCACGTAGAAATAAAAAAGTGAGTGATATCGTTGCAAATCGTGAAGTTGGTATGACAACTTTAGCAGCGGACGCTGGCGAATAAGGCAAAATAATATTTAAGTATAAGGACTTAAGTGATGGCTGAAGAAGAAAAGAAGAAAACGGCGGCGAAGAAGCCAGCAGCAAAGAAGGCTCCGGCCAAAAAGGCAGCATCGAATAAAACTGCGGAAAAAAGGATTTCTGGTAAAACAGTTCGCGTGACGCAAATTGGTTCTCCAATTGGTCGTAAAGCTTATCAGCGCGCGACGCTTATTGGTTTGGGTCTGAATAAAATGCATCGTACACGTGAATTGGAAGATACACCTTCCGTACGTGGCATGATTAATAAAGTTAGCCACTTGGTTAAAGTTGAAGACGCTGCATAAGTGCGGTAGAAAAGGATAAGTCGATGAAACTGAATGAATTACAGCCGTCAAAGGGCTCTACAAAAAATCGTATGCGCGTTGGACGTGGTATTGGTTCCGGTAAAGGTAAAACATGTGGATCTGGTCAAAAAGGTCAGAAATCACGCTCTGGTGTTGCCATTAAAGGTTTTGAAGGTGGTCAAATGCCTTTGTACCAACGTTTGCCGAAAGTTGGTTTTCGTAATACACAATTTACAACAAACTTAGCTGAGCTTACATTTGTTCAATTGCAACACGCGATTGATATGAATCAGATTGATGCCAAGAAAACAATTGATGAAGATATGCTGGTTGCGGCCGGTGTGGTACGTCGTAAATTGGACGGTATCAAAGTTTTGGCAACAGGCGAATTGACGTCTAAAGTTGATTTGAAAGTGACTAAAATTTCAAAAGGCGCGTTGGCGGCTGTTGAAAAAGCCGGTGGTAAAGTTGAATTGATTGAGCGCATTGTTGCGCCAGTTAAAAAACGTGGTGAAAAGAAATAAAATTTTCTTTTAAATACAGATTTATGAAGCCTCTACATTTGTAGAGGCTTTGTTTATTTTGACATATATTATTCAAACGTTTAGACTGCTGATGGTATTTAACTTATAGGTTTTTAGTTTATGTGTAATCATCGTTCCGTATCTATGTTCTTTCTCCTTTTATTTGTATTTTGTGTATATGGCGGTGAAGCATATGCGGTGACTGATCGTTGTCCCAGACATCAGGTTGTTACAGAGCTGAAAGCCAAGTTGAAAAAAACCAAAAAATTCAGAGCTTCTATTGAGCAGATTAATGATTATGTCGGTAATCATGATCGTTCTGGCGGCACCGTGCTTGCTTTTGTGAAGTATGGCGGCAAGTCTTTATCCGTAAAAACGCAATATGAATTCAGTCTAAAACATATTGGGCATGGGCAATATTGTGTTATGCTAGAGGGGGTTAAGTCATATTTTTATGCTGCTCCATCTATTGTTATGCCTTTAAATTATAAACAGAAAAGCTGTGAATATCAGTTAATTTTAAAGCATGAAAAAAGACATTTAAAAGCCCTTTATAATTTTCACAAGAAAAATACGGGAAAGTATGCGGCTTATCAGGGGCGAATTGCGCGTGATGTTCCGATATTTCTTCCGGTAAGAACCGAAGAAGAGGCCGATATTGTGCGTGGAAAAATTCGTGATTATTTTTCGGATAAGTTTGGATATCAGATTATTAAGTCGTTGAGAGCATTAGGCGCGGCGCAATCCAAAATTGACAGCCCACAGGAATATCGTGGTGTTGGTATGAAATTGGATAAATGTTCACGAAATGACACATTGGTATTTGGCGCGCGTTAATACTTCATTTTTTTATATATGGTTAAGAGGGATTCTTTGTTCCCTTTGGTTGATTACGCCTGTGTTGGCCGCAGAGCGTTGTTCGAATCATCGTACAGGAATAAGCCTCAGTTATTCTATGAAGCCAACGGAATATATTCGAGATATCTCCGCAAGGGAGCTTACTGATTCTCATAAGGGGGGTAATGAAGCAGGTATTATCCTTGGTCATGCGCGTGGTGCTGTTCGTACGGGCTTTACAATGGAATATGAGTTTACACCATTGCGCGCGCGGCTCTATTGTTTCAGGGTAAAAAAAATTAGGGCACGCTTTATTGCAGAGCCGATTATACATATTGCAAGTAATTTTAAGCGCGGTTCTTGCGAGTATAGTCGTGTTTTAAGACATGAAAACGAACATGTTAAAATTTTGCGTAAAGCACATAAAGGGCATGTTGCCGGTTATAAAGCGCATCTGCGGAAAGTTGTGCGTAAAATACCAGATTTCCCGCCGATGAAAATTACCGAGATAGAGCAGTATAAAGCAGAAGCAGCGGATTATATTAACAAAGCGATGTCTGAATATATGGAATATATTACGAAGGATGTTTTGGCACGTCAAAAGAAATTTGATACACCAAAGGAATATCAGCGCGTGAATAAGCAATGTAAACGGTGGGATAAGAAGTTAAAAGATGACTGATTTTGAAAGCTGTATATTAAGCAAATATAACAAAACTCTGATTTGATTCTTAATTTTATCATGAGAGGGCTTGTCTGCGGGCGTAGTTTTCTTTATGAATCTCTGATCGAGTTATATTTATAAGGATTTTTGATATGGCATCTGCCGTTGAACAACTTGCAAAAAATGCAAACTGGGGCGCCTTGGCTAAGGCGACTGAACTTAAGCAACGTATTATGTTTGTAATCGGTGCTTTGCTTGTTTACCGTGTTGGGACATATATCCCAGTTCCCGGTGTTGACCCTTTGGTCTGGAATGAAATTTTTTCGGGACAGGATAAAGGTATTCTGGGGATGTTTAATATGTTCTCTGGTGGTGCGCTGTCACGTATGACAATTTTTGCGCTCAATATTATGCCTTATATTTCAGCTTCGATTATTATGCAGTTGGCTTCGGCTATGTCTAAGAATCTGGAGGAGCTGAAGAAAGACGGTGAAGTCGGGCGGATGAAAATAAACCAATATACACGCTATTTGACGGTTTTATTGGCAACTGTTCAGGCTTATGGCTTGGCCGTTGGCCTAGAAGCGATGCAAGGCGAGGCGGGGCCTGCGGTTCTTAATCCCGGTTTATTCTTCCGTATATCAACCATGATTACGATTGTTGGAGGGACAGTGTTCCTTATGTGGCTGGGGGAACAAATTACAAGTCGCGGCGTGGGTAACGGAATTTCTTTGATTATCTTTGCCGGTATTGTTGCCGAATTGCCGCGTGCGATTGCCTCCACATTGGATCTGACATCTCAAGGCGTGTTTAGTGGAGCGCAGCTCTTGATGCTTGTTGTGATGGTTGTGGGTGTAATTGCGTTGATTGTATTTATGGAGCGCGCGCAGAGGCGCGTTGTCGTGCAATACCCGAAACGGCAAACGGCCAATGGTATGTCCGCAGGTGAAACGAATCATATTCCGTTGAAGCTGAATACAGCGGGTGTTATTCCGCCGATTTTTGCATCATCTTTATTATTATTGCCGGTAACCGTTATGGGGTTCTCTGGTTTGACGGAGGGCAGTGATTTCTGGGCAGATGTTACGCGCTATTTACAGCATGGGCAGCCAGTCTATATGTTGCTTTATGGTGCTTTGATTGCGTTTTTCTGTTTCTTTTATACTGCGATTGTATTTAATCCAGAGGAAAATGCGGATACCTTACGTAAATATGGTGGCTTTATTCCAGGGATCAGACCCGGTAAGAATACCGCGGATTACCTTGATTTTGTCTTGACCAGAATCAGTGTGATCGGTGCGATGTACCTTGTCTTCATTTGTTTACTGCCTGAGTTTTTAATTGCAAAATATAACATGCCTTTCTATTTTGGTGGGACAAGTCTTTTGATTGTTGTTAGTGTAACAATGGATACGGTCGCACAAGTGCATTCCCACATGATTGCACATCAGTATGAGGGCCTTATTAAAAAGACTAAATTGCGTGGTAGACGCAGAGCTGATAGGAGATAAGCATTATGAACATTATTATGTTTGGCCCACCTGGCGCCGGTAAAGGAACGCAAGCGGTACGTATTCAAGAGAAATACAAGATTAAGCAGCTTGCAACAGGTGATATGCTTCGTGCAGAAGTGGCGAGCGAAAGCGTTCTTGGAAATACCTTAAAAGCAATTATGGACTCTGGAGAGCTGGTTTCCGATGACATTATTATTGAGCTTATCGGGAATTGTGTGAGCGAGCCTGAGTGTGAACGCGGATTTATTCTGGACGGTTTTCCACGTACAGTACCGCAAGCAGAGGCTTTGGATGAAATGTTGAAGCATTTAGCACGTAGAATCGATCATGTTATTATTTTGGAGGTTGATCAAGATATCTTAATTGACCGTATTACTGCACGCGCAGAAGAAACAAATCGAGCGCGTAGCGACGATAATGCAGAAGTTTTGAAACACCGTTTGGAAGTCTATCAAGCACAAACTGCACCTGTCTTGCCATATTATGATGGGCGAGGGGTTTTGCGTAAAGTTGATGGTATGAAGCCGATCGATGAAGTGACGGCGCAAATTGATGCTATATTGGAAAATATAGAGGGCTAAATTCTAGAGGGTGAAATGCTTCATCCTCTCAATGATTTACTTGTATGCCCTTAGTCACTCTATATTTTGCAAGAAATTTATTTTTTCTTTAGTCGAAGTACATGACATGAATTTTGTTTGCTCTATCAATAAGCATAATTTTGTTGACGAACCTCTATTAATACCTATAATGCGCGCATCTTCGTATTAGATGACTTTTTCCTGTGTTCTGAATAAGGGTGTGGAATTGTAAGTCTAATATGAGGGTAATGTTTACGAACCGACGGTGTGAAAACTTAACGCGTGGAGCGCCAACGGGTCGGATAGTTTCGAGAGGAATGGTTCTTCTTTAAACTGTAAATTTGAAAGGAAAAATTAATGGCACGTATTGCTGGGGTTAATATACCCGATAATAAACGTGTGCCGATTGCTTTGACGTATGTCTATGGTATCGGGCGCACAACTGCATTCCAAATTTGTGAAAAACTTAAAATCGATGTGCAACAGCGCATGGGTCAGCTTGATGATGATTCTCTAAATGCGATTCGTACTGAAATTGATTCCAGTGCTTATAAAATCGAAGGAGATCTTCGTCGTGAAGTTTCTATGAACATCAAACGTTTGATGGACATGAAATGTTATCGCGGTCTTCGTCACAGAAACGGTCTTCCTGTTCGTGGTCAAAATACACGGGTTAACGCAAGAACACGCAAAGGTCCTG
Source organism: Zetaproteobacteria bacterium (assembly GCA_002747015.1). The sequence goes on along the minus strand of NVXI01000015.1, from coordinate 24,017 downwards.
CTAGACCTATTGCTGGCAAGAAAAAATAAGGAGGGCATGAAAAATGGCTAAACCAAAGACAAAAGCAAAAAGAAAAGAGAAAAAGAATATCGTTGCCGGTATCGCGCACGTTAATTCTACGTTCAACAACACACTTGTTACTATCTCTGATTTGCAAGGTAACGTTGTAGCATGGTCTTCATCAGGTACGATGGGCTTTAAAGGATCTCGTAAATCAACACCATATGCCTCTCAAATGGCTGCGGAAGATGCGGGTCGTAAGGCACAGGAACATGGTATGAAAGAACTTGACGTTCTGGTTAAGGGGCCTGGTTCAGGTCGCGAATCTGCATTGCGCGCTTTGCAATCAGTCGGATTTATCGTGAAATCTATTAAAGACATTACGCCTATTCCACATAATGGATGTCGTCCGCCAAAAAGGCGCCGCGTGTAATTGTTGATAGAGAAAACTTAATTTTTTAAGAAATAGGAGCTAATATTGTTAAGAAAAAACTGGCAAGAGCTTATTAAACCACAAAAACTTGAACTTATTGAAACAGGTCGCCCGAACGAAGGACGCGTTATTGCAGATCCTTTGGAGCGTGGCTTCGGTCTAACGCTTGGTAATGCGCTACGTCGTATTCTATTGTCCTCTTTGCAGGGCGCGGCTGTTACTGCGGTTCAAATCGATGGTGTATTGCATGAATTCTCTTCTGTTGAAGGTGTTCGTGAAGATGTAACGGATATTATCCTGAACCTGAAGGCACTTGGCGTTCGTATGCATGCGGAAGGCCCACGTAAGATGCGCCTGAATGCAACAGGCCCTTGTGAAGTGACTGCAGCGCAAATCGAAGCGGGTGCGGATATCGAAATCATGAACCCTGATCTGGTTATTTGTACTTTGGATAAAGGTGCGAAGCTGAACATGGAAATGACTGTTGATACAGGTAAGGGCTATTGTCCTGCTGCGCAGAACCGTCCGGAAGATTGTCCCGTTGGCATGATTCCAATCGATTCTGTTTTCTCACCAGTTCGTAAAGTTACATATGAAGTGACTGATACGCGTGTTGGTCAGATTACTGACTTTGATAAATTGACGATGACTGTTGAGACCAATGGTGTTTTGTCTCCTGAAGATGCTGTGGCTTTTGCTGCACGTATTATGCAGGATCAACTTCAAGTGTTTGTTAACTTTGATGAGCCGGAAGAAGAAAAAGCAAAAGAAGAAGAGCAAGAGTTGCCATTCAACAAAAACTTACTTCGTAAAGTTGATGAGCTTGAGCTTTCTGTTCGTTCAGCAAATTGCCTGAAAAACGATAATATCGTTTACATTGGTGATCTTGTACAAAAGAGCGAAAGCGACATGCTTCGTACGCCTAACTTTGGGCGTAAATCTCTAAACGAGATTAAAGAAGTGCTTCAAATCATGGGCTTGTATCTTGGTATGCAAGTTGAAGATTGGCCGCCTGAGAATATCGAGGAACTTGCTAAGAAACTCGATGATCAGCAATTCTAAATAAAGGCATAATGCCGAAACCGGTGCGTTAATGTAATACTTGCGCGCCGGAATTTAATGGATCTCATACGTGAGGCCGCAGATAAGCCCCCAAGAAAAAGTAGGGTGGCAAAGGAATGAAAAAATGAGACATGGTATTAAACACCGTAAACTGAACAGAACATCTAGCCACCGTAAGGCTATGTTGGCTAATATGGCTGCATCTCTTGTGAAGCATGAGCAAATTGTTACAACTTTGCCAAAAGCAAAAGAGCTTCGTCCTTATTTGGAAAAGCTAATTACAATGGGCAAGCAGGCTGCTGCTAACTCTGATGTATATGTGTCAAAACGTCGTCAGGTTATTGCAAAAATGCGCGATGAAACACAAGTGAAAAAAATATTTGATGTATTGGCTGAGCGTTATGCTGATCGACCAGGTGGTTATATTCGTATTATGAAAGCGGGTTTCCGTTATGGTGATGCTGCGCCGATGGCGATTATTGAACTGGTTGATCGTGATGTAACGGCTAAAGGTCAAGATTCTGGTCCAGTATTGCATGATGAATATGATGAAGAGCCAGAACAAGTGGCTGCTGGTTAATTAATACCGGTACTGATTATAAAGAATTCTAAAAAGCTTCGTTTTACGGAGCTTTTTTTTATAAGGAAATATTATCAATTAGGCGTGTTTTGCCAATCCATGCTGCGGCTAATACGCGATTCCACCGCATTTCTACATAATCAATTTTATCGAATCCGGCGGAGAGAAGTGAAGCTTTTGCTGTCTCAATGTCTTGTGATTGCGATGCGATGGTAAGAATTTTATTTAACTGACGTGCCACCAATAATTCACTTTCTGAGAGATATGTATTGCGAGAGGATAGGGCGAGGCCATCTTTATCGCGGATAATTGGTGCGCCAATAATTTCAATCGGTAGGTTTTCTTTGGTAACCATTTCTTTTATGACTTGGAGTTGCTGAAAATCCTTTTCACCAAATACGGCGATATCTGGTTTTACCGCAGTGAATAGGCGGCTGACAACATTGACCACGCCATCGAAAAAATGTGGGCGAAACACGGTCTCTAACCCATTTGCCGATATGTCCGCTTTTATGTCAGTGTCATGCCCATTGGGGTATAGAGTTTTCTCAGTAGGTAGGAAAAGGATGTCAACGCCTGCGTCTTCCAGATTTTTGGCATCTTGTGCCTCATCGCGTGGGTAACTGTCAAAGTCTTCATGTGGTGCGAACTGGGTTGGATTGACAAATATACTAACAACAACGCATTCGCCATGTTGCCGCGCGCGGTGTATTAGGGATATGTGCCCCGCATGTAACGCACCCATAGTTGGTACAAAGCCAATTTTATCACCTTGCTTGCGCCGATTTGAAATGGCGGTATTCAACTCTGTTTGTGTACGGATAATGTCCATTTATTTTGCTTTGGCTTTATAAATATGCTTTTCATCAGGGAATGTGCGGGACTTTACGTCTGCTGCATAATTGGCTGCTGCTTGATCTATATCTTGGGCGAGGGTGGCGTATTGCTTGACGAATTTAGCAATATGGTCAGTGGTAATTCCAAGCATATCTTCGGTGACAAGGATTTGTCCATCACATGCCACGGATGCGCCGATCCCTATTGTTGGGATATCAATTGATTGTGTGATGTTTTTTGCAACGGTATCGATGGTACCTTCGATTACAACGGCAAATGCTCCGGCTTTTTCAATGGCTTTCGCATCGCCAAGCAGCTTGGACACTTCTTCGTTTGTGCGCCCTTTTATTTTATAGCCGCCGTCTTTTAAAACGGATTGGGGTTGTAAGCCTATATGTGCCATGACGGGAATGTTACGTTCGGTAATATATGCGATTGTGGGGGCGATATCTTGCCCGCCTTCCAGTTTCACTGCATCACATCCTGTTTCTGTTATAATGCGCAGGGCATTTTTATAAGCAACCTCGGGGCTCTGTTCGTAGGTACCAAAGGGCATATCTACAACAACACAGGCGTTTTGTGCCACGCGCATCACGGCTTTGCCATGGTTGATCATAATGTCCAGTGTAACCCCCAGAGTATTTTCCATGCCGTATAGTGCCATCCCAAGGGAATCACCGACCAGTAGTAGATCGCAATGCCTATCAAGGGTTTTTGCCATAGGCGCAGTATAGGCAGTTAAACAGACGAGGGGAGCTGATGTGTTTTTTTGCGCGGTTATTTCCGTGGTCGTTTTGCGAGAGTGTGACATATTCTGTTTTCTTTTATTCTGCTGCTGGTATTACTCTGTTTTATATCTCAAAATGGTTATAGGCAAATAAAAAAGGTGCCGAATTTTTTCGGTCACCTTTTTTTTATTCCCCAATCTCAAAGGCGCTTGTTATGGCCTCTTTTGATATATGTGAGCTTTTCGCTCTTTTTTTTCAACCGAGAGGATTATTCCTCTTCTTTTTATTCCCAATCTCAAAGGCTTTATGCCTCTTTTTATATTTGTTTGTTCAACTCGCTTTTATTAAATATCGTATATAACGTCTTCCACGCCGTTTTCAAAAGAAAGACCTTTTGAAAAGTTTGTAAAAAAGTCAGAAAACCAATTCCCTGTTTTTTGAGAGGCTTCCATAACCATATTATTGTATTCATGAAGGAGATTTCCACCGCCACTTTTAGCTTTATCAGCGCCACTTTTTATGGAGGATTCCATGCCGATAGTCTGATTTAGTACTTTGTCTTTAGTGGCAAAACCACCTGACTGGGTACCTGATATATTACTATTTCCATCTGACATTTCGGTTCAATCCCTTTCCTTATGTTCTTAATATACGCAATTAATTTAATAAGGTCAAGAAAAAACATGTAAAAATGTAAAAAAACTTTATAGCATTTATTTGATATACCAAAGTAATGTGTGGTATTGATTTTACTTTTACTTAAGTAAGTGTGGCGTTTTACTAAATATATACATGATGGTATCGATATTGGTTCTTATGGTTTCGGTATTGGGTAAGTAATCGCTCTATTGCTGTTTTAATAAGAAATTGCAATGTAAAGCCTTGTTTTCTGTGGGTTTAATGCCCATTATGCACGAAAGGAAAATGGTGGAATAAAACGTTTTCCGTGTATAAACAGATAAAAATACGGATTTTTGAGTGATGAAAGATATTGTTTCCCTATGTAAACGCCGCGGTTTTATATTTCCTGCTTCAGATATTTATGGTGGATTGAATGGTTTTTGGGATTATGGCCCTTTAGGTGTTGAGCTGAAAAACAATCTTCGGGATCGTTGGTGGAAGGATATGGTAATTGCACCGCCACTTGGCCCCGATGGTACGCCAGTTGATATCGTTGGTGTCGATTCGTCTATTATTCAAAACCCAAGATGTTGGGAAGCTTCAGGCCATGTCGGTGGGTTTAACGATCCGATGGTGGATTGTCGCGAATCAAAGAAACGTTATCGTGCGGATCATGTCTTTGTTTTGATTCCAAAGGATGGTGAGGGGCATGCTTTTGCTTTTGATAAGGATGATGAGGACGCATACATTGAAAAGCGTCTAAAGAAATTGGCAAGAGGTAAAGCGATAGGTGACTTTAATAAAGAGATACTCGATCAGGTACCTTTGGATATGTTTGCTAATATTATCGGCCCCGATGTTAAGAATGCAGGAACGTTAACGGAGCCTCGTCAGTTTAATATGATGTTCCATACTTATGTAGGTGCGACGGCAAGTGAAGATAATAAGGCATATTTACGCCCTGAAACATGCGCGGGGATATTCTTGAACTTTAAAAATGTTTTGGATTCGTCGCGTGTAAAAGTACCATTTGGTATTGCGCAAATTGGTAAGGCCTTTCGCAATGAGGTTACACCGCGTAACTTTATATTCCGCAGCCGTGAATTTGAGCAAATGGAATTGGAATGGTTCTGCGCCGAAGAAGATGTCCCGATGTGGTTTGATTTTTGGGTTGAGCAGCGCAGAAATTTCTGGACGTCTCTTGGTTTGCCAGAGTCCGAATTACATTTTCTTGATGTTGATAAAGCGGATCTTGCGCATTACTCATCGCGTACGATTGATATTGAATATCGCTTTCCTTTTGCCGCTCCAGGCTTTGATGAGTTGGAGGGGATTGCGCATCGCGGAAATTACGATTTGACTCAGCATCAGGAATTCTCTGGACAAAAACTGGATTATTTTGATCAAGCAGAGAATAAACGTTTTTTACCGCATGTTATTGAGCCATCAACTGGCTTAACGCGCGGCGTATTAGCTTTGATCTGTCAAGCATATACGGTGGATGAGAACCGCCCATCAGGGGTGTATCTTGATTTCCATCCGTCTATGGCTCCTAAAAAAGCGGCGATTTTACCGTTGACGGCAAAAGACAAACATGTGCCGACAGCGCAAAAATTATACCTTGATCTTAGGGATGAGTTTGTTGTTGATCTGGATATTAAGCAAAATATTGGAAAACGTTATGCACGTCAGGATGAAATCGGTACGCCGTATTGCTTCACGATTGATAATGAAACAGCCGAGGATCATAGCGTAACCGTGCGTGATCGTAACACAATGGCGCAGGAACGTATCCACTTGGATAAAGTGAAGGATTTCTTGCGTGAGAAAATTAATGGAAAATAGGGTGTATGGAATGCCTTCTATATTTCTCATTTATTAAAGATCATATAGAAGCTGCATAAACGCTCTATTTATTTCTTATAAAAATAGAGAGGCCGCGTGACGTAATATGTTATCGGCCTCTTTTGTATATGTACCATCTTGTTCATGCATAATAATACCAGTATGCAATACGGACTTTGATTTCTTGTGCTTGTAGGCTCTTACGATGACGCGTTTTGCAGATGTGTTTCGTTTTGAATAAATAGGAATAATTTCAACAGCTCCAAATCTCCTGCCGCCATTCTTTCCGTAAAGCGCATGGATAATGTTATCTATCTGCCCTGCATCATGGATCATGGTTAGGCTACCTTGCCCTTTTATATGTTTGTGGGCGCAGGCTATCCAGTCTTGCAGCTTTATATTCTCTTCTATATGTCCCATGGCCTTTGCTTTTGCAGGGGATGGGGATTGTAAGTGCGCACCTGCTTCCATGTAGGGCGGATTACAAATAATATGATTGAATGTGCCTAGCTCTGCTGTTCTTATATCTGAGCATATAAAGGTCGTACGGCCTGCCATATCGTTAATATGTGCATTTTTGTTTGCCAGTTTAATGTGGTCTTCTTGAATATCAATACCGCAGAGCGTTGCTCCATTAATACGATATATTGCGCAGAGTCCTGCGCTGCCGATGCCACACCCTAGATCCAGAATGCTCTCTTCTGATTTTGCTGGGCATGCCGCGCCTAGAATTACGCTATCCATAGAGGTGCGAAAACCTTCCGGTGCCTGATGTAGGGCAACTTTTTTGTTTAAAACATAAATGAGATTTTTTTCAGCCATATATATCTTTTAGCGAAAGGATCAGCCTTTGTCACGGAGGACTTTGCTAGGGGATGTTTGCATTGTTTGGGTCAATATCATTAAATCTATAGGCTTTGCGATTAAGCTGAAGAAAGGTGAGTGGGGGGTATTATTGGGCTTTACCATTTGTGTCGCGCGGGGGTATTGATTGGGTATTTGGTTGTATCGTGCTGATTGTGCATTATCGCGCATAGCCTGAGAGCGCTGCATGATAATATTATCTGATATTCTGTGCGGAATACGTCCATGTGCGATTTGATCGGTGCTTGCTTGATTGATGGGATTTGGTTTTTTCTGAGGTGTGGCTACAATTGTGTTCGTAGAGCTACCCTTAATCTGAAATTTGTTGTCAAAAAATTGATAGACTTCTTCCAGTGTTTTGGGCTGACCGGTGCTCTTATCGTAAAATACGTTGCGATTGGCATTTGCCGCACGCGGGAATAGATCGGCGGCTGGCCGCAATGGATTGTCATCACGGGCGTTTAGAAAGGATGATGCGCCACTTGCGCCTAAAAAATGCGCGAAATATAGCTCGGTCGCGCCGACATCGCCGCCCCAGTTGTTATTCAGTGTTTTCTCGTTCTCAGATGCGAACGCTGCAGCCATAAAAGAGGCTGCTTTGGGATCTTTACGCATATCTAAAACCTCACTTTTTGATTTTCCTTCTGTCCCCAGGCCATATTGATCGCCATAGCGTTCGACCATAGATAACCATGTGCTGTCTATGAATTGATATAACCCAGAAGCGGAGCTGGTTTTTGCGCTTGCGTTCGGGTTAAAACTGCTTTCTGCGGAGGCTTGTTGCACGAGATAGGAAAAATCGACCCCCGATTTTTGACTTGCTGTTTCTATAGCGTGTAGAATATTACGTGGTGCGTGGGCTGTATAATTTCCTAAGACACTGTTTTGCATGGTGTTTATCTCGTTACGCGTTATATGGTTCTACAGAAGTAAATAATTTACTTTATTGATATCTATTTGATGAAATGCAATCACCGTGCCAGAATAGACATAGTTATGAATAGGATATAAATATGGACAATGTAGAGAATGTCACAAGTACAGCAGCGATGATTGATGTTGGCCATAATTTTGCGATGGTGGGCTTGTTCATTGCTTTACTTGCTTTTTGTCTTTCTGTGGCAACGCCTTGGATACTTGATGCATTTTCTCCACCTGCACCAGTTATTAAGGATGTTATTGTCGAAAGTCCGACAACAATAACAGAAAATATATTGGCTGTTTTTGGTTTTGGCGACGTGGCACCGGAGGTTGAAGTCAAGATAAAAGAGACTGCAAGTGACGAAGAGGCTAAGCATTGGACAGATTATTGGTCTCTTATCGTGGTCTTGATTGCTTTTGGTGGAATTGTGAACGGTGCATTAGGACTTTTACGTAAGGACACCCGTATTTTGGGCGGTATTGCTATTTTCTTTGGGATTTCAGCAATCCTTACGCAATATTTGATGATTGTGTTTGTTGCTGTCATCATTATTGTACTTATTGTCGGAATTTTAAGTTCTCTTGGGGTATCTTTTTAATAGAGTTGAAGAAAAGGAATGATCAATATGAGTGATTATCAGCCACCCATCCAAGAAATGTTGTTTGTATTACATGACGTATTAGGGTTCGAGAATGCTGATCTTGATCGTGAAACCACCGAGGCAATTCTGGAAGAGGCGGCAAAACTGGCATCTGAAGTTCTTGCACCAATTAATCGTTCGGCGGATGAGCAAGGTGCACGATTTGTTGATGGCCATGTAAAGGTGGCCGATGGATTCAAAGATGCATATAAGACCTATTGCGATGGCGGCTGGAATTCTGTTCCATTTGATCCTGAATATGGTGGGCAGGGTTTGCCATGGGCGATTGCTTTTCCTATTCAAGAAATGTGGCAGGGGGCAAATATGTCATTTGGTTTGTGTCCTTTGCTTAATCAAGCGACTGTTGAGGCAATTTCCTCTCATGGGTCTGATGCGCAGAAAAGCTATTATCTGTCCAAGCTTATATCCGGTGAGTGGACAGGTACGATGAACCTAACCGAAGCACAAGCCGGGTCTGATCTTGGTTTGTTACGCGCAAAAGCGGAGAAACAAAGCGACGGCAGCTATAAAATATCGGGGCAGAAAATTTTTATCACATATGGTGATCATGATATGGCCGATAATATTATTCATCTGGTATTGGCAAGAATTTCTGGTGCGCCAGATGATGTGCGTGGTCTTTCTCTTTTTATTGTTCCTAAAATGTTAGAAGGGGGGGGAGGAATGCCGTAGAATGTATCGGTCTAGAGCATAAGTTAGGGATTAACGCTTCACCGACATGCACTATGGACTTTGATGGTGCCGTGGGCGAGTTGATCGGGGGAGAGAATAATGGCCTGAAGTGCATGTTTACGATGATGAATAATGCACGTTTATGTGTTGGATTGCAGGGTGTTGCGCTCGCTGAGCGTGCTTATCAGCATGCATTGGCTTATGCCAATGAGCGTGTACAGGGGAAATCATTTAAAAACGGTGAGCGTGTGGTGATTGCGCACCATGCAGATGTTCGTCGTATGCTTCTTGATATGAAGGCACGTGTAACGACGGGCAGGCTTATGGCTTATAACGCAGCGTTAGAGCTTGATAAGGCAATATCTGGTGATCGTGATGCACGTGCGCGTGTTAATTTTTTAACGCCAATTGTAAAGGGCTGGTGTACCGATATGGCCGTTCACGTGGCCTCGGTGGGTATACAGATACAAGGTGGAATGGGGTTTATTGAGGAAACTGGTGCCGCGCAATATTATCGGGATGCACGTATTCTGCCGATATATGAGGGGACAAACGGGATTCAAGCTGCTGATTTTGTGTTTAGAAAGATTCTGCGTGATGATGGTGCGCTTGCAATGGTCTATATAAAGGAAATGGAGGGGCAGGTGGATGGAACCTATCTGAATGCCCTGACGCGTGCGACAGATACCTTAATATCCTTGGGAAAGGACGGTGATTTGGATCACGTTTCGTGGGTTTCTACGCCGTATTTAGAGGCTTTCAGTCTTATTCTTGGCGGCGCAATGATTGAGAAGGCGGAACAGACAAAGGGAGTAACCGAAAGTAAAGATGGAAATATGATGATGGGGGAACATAAATTCTATCGTGAAAGTATACTTCCATGCTCTCTTGGTATTCTATCGTCGATTTTATAGATGTCCTATAAAAACTGAGTCTTGGACATCAATTGATTATCTGAACCGATCTAAGTCTTTGCAATGTCCTCGTGCTTGAGACTTTAAGGATTGTTTCGTGTTAAATGTAATTTTACCTGGATAGTTTTCGAAAAGATCAGCCCATTTTCTGGCGTAGCATTCGCAATATTCTTTTGGCTCCATGTTGACAGCATCTTTAATGCCAAAATGCATCATGCATGTGGAGTACTCAATGCCAGTTGTCTCTACAACATTCCTACAATCACTATTGAATCGGCCGAATAGTGACTCCCATTTCGGAATGGGCCCTAATTTGAGCCGTTCATCCAAAAAACGTGCTGCAAAACATTCACAATCAAACTGACTGTTTAATGCGCGTTTTGCCTTGCAATGCTGGAACACGAATTCTGCTTCGGCTAATTGTTTTTCCGTTATGTATGAAAGGTCACGAGTGGATCTGTCCTTGCTTAGTTTGTGGCGAGCCTCATCTTTTAGGCATGTATTTCTGTTGGTTGCCATTATTGTTTTTGTTGTAGCATCAGGGCCTAGCTCAAGACGTGTTCTGAGATAGGCAACTGTTGCGCATTTACAGTCTTTCTGCTTGCTGACGGTCTCATTATTCGAGCAATGATTGTAGTATTGCTGTGCTTCTGCAATTTGGTCGTCGGTAGCATCATCATAAATACTAGCCTCTTTTGTAGGGGGGGGGGCTACGCTTTTTTCAGAGGATGATTGCGTTACAGCTGGCGGTGCGTCTTGCGCAAAAGATGAGATGGATGCGTGGCACAGATATATACAGACGAAAAAGATCGTTAAAATAAAAGACCGCATAATTTTATTCCTCAGGTTGTCTTTATCACTATAGCACCTAACACATCACCCACACTAGTTGAAGTTTTGTTAACATTCAGTGTTCGTATGAGGTGCATTTAAATATGAGTTTTGTTTTTTAGCTCTTGGCTCTTTTCCAAAACCGGAAAACGGAACTGGAATAATCCGAAGCATTTTCATTTTCGGCTTTAAGTTTTTTCATTTTTTCATTAAGTTTCTTGGCTTCGTAGCTTGTCGCTCTGGGAGCCTTAGATCCTTTGAAAGTCTTCGCTTGAGCTTTTTGAACTTGTGCATTTTGTAGTCGACGCTGACGTGCTCTATCTTCACGTTCTTTGATCTGGGCGCGTAACTCTTCGGCCTGCTTTTGAGAGTACTGACTCGTGATCAAAATTTGGGATGCTTGCTTTTCCCATTTGTTGCGCTGGTCAGTTAAATCTGTTAAGCGCTCATCAGAAACTAAGAGCTGTTGCTCAAGCATTTTGATCTGCATTCTCATGCGCTCTTTTTCAACAGCATCAACTATTTCTTTTGTTTCTATTTTTTCTGGCGCGCTAGTATCTTGCTGTTTTATACCAAAGACACGCTCCAGCTCAGAGACATCAATAACACGGCGTTTATTTTGGTCCAATTCAAATGATAACTTTCCGCTATTCATGGCGCGCTGTATTGTTGATTTTGATTTTCCAGTCAGAATAGCTGCTCTTTGCGCGCCTACTTTAGCCATGATGTCCTCGTTTGTTTTTTTTGAAGTAAAAAATAAAGATGTACAGATCAATCCTCGAAATGGAAAAGACCCATGAATCTAAGTATCATGATCGGAGAAATAAATTCAAGCGACATTGGGGTTTTGGGTGCATCTATCCACAATTGGTGTCAAGTGGCTGATGCAAGGGGATAAAACCATTAGGATAAAGGGCGTTTCGAAACTACGCTGCTTCTTTCTCAAGGCGTTGATTTAGCAAGCGTGTCAGACGTTGCCATTGTGCACCAGAGAATAGATGTGCATATAAAAACGGAAGCCAGCCTTTTTCTCTCCACTCAATGAATATCTTATCATCAAGTTCAGAAAGCTTCTTTTCGTCTATGATTCTAAAGCCAGAAAAGTTAATCCTGCGGTTTCCTGCTATATTAATTTGGGCTTCTCGCTCAATCAATAGATCATTTTGTGCAATGGCCTTGCTGAACTCTAAGGTTTGCCCTGCTGCTGCGTGATATGATTTGCAGAATTCAAGAGCATTTTTGGCAAGATCGCTTGGTGCGCCTTCTGCGTTAAAAAGCGGGCGTTCTTTACTTTTCTCTGTGATGCCATCTGTGTGATCAATACATAATGTTAATTGATCGCTGTCAGGTATTTCAGAGAAAATGAAGGGATAGCGTCGGATATATGCGGGGATATATGCATTTACATCCCAATTGTCTTTGGCGTCAAGAAATAGGTTTTCATTATCGCGTAGCCCTAAAATGGCCACTGGGGTTGCATTATCATCAGGACTAAATGCGATGGGATAGAAATGGCAAATTTGGGGCATTTCAATCATATTGACCGGAACAGCATTAATGTTTTTTGTGAAAGAGAACCCAAAGTCCTTTTGTAAAGAAAGGCTGGCATGTTTCTTTGCATCAAGAGGCGTGGGGTTCTTATAAAAAAGAGGGAGCTGCGTTGTGCTTTTGTTTGCGTCGCTATCCGCGTCTTTTCCATTTTTCTTTGCTTCACTATTATTCGCCATTGAAATCCTCGTAAATTTTAGTATGTCTCTTTGAATTGGGAATGATATGGTAAAAATTCTGTCATTACCAATGGTTTTTCATGTATTTGTTTGTTGTGTTATTGCTTTGACCAATAATTAGTTATCAATAGTGTCCAATCGGTGTTGTTTTGGGCTTTTATTGATGGAATAAATCGGTTAAGTTTCTGGCACGTTAGCAAAGCTTTAGAGAAGGAATAAGTCAATGCGCATTGGAATGGTTGGAACTGGTTATGTTGGTTTAGTCTCTGGCGTTTGTTTTGCCGAATTTGGGCACACTGTTGTTTGTGTTGATAAGGATAAGGATAAAATTGAGCGCTTGAAAAATGGTGAAATCCCTATTTTTGAACCTGGGCTTGAAGAGCTTTTGAAACGCCAAATTGATGCGGGACGTATCAAGTTTACTACAGATATTGCCGAGGCTGTAAAACCATCAGAGGCTGTATTTATTGCGGTGGGAACGCCATCTCGGCGTTATTGTCGTGATGCTGATTTGTCATATGTTCATGGCGCTGCGCGAGAAATAGCACAAAACCTTGATGGGTATACCGTTGTTATTAACAAGTCGACGGTACCTGTTGGTACAGGGCGAGATGTTGAACGTATTATGCGTGAGGAAGCGCCTGCCGCTGATTTTGATGTTGCATCCAATCCTGAATTCTTGCGCGAAGGTGCTGCGATCGATGATTTTATGCGTCCTGATCGTGTTGTGGTTGGTGTATCGTCTGAGCGTGCTCAAAATGTTATGCGAGAAGTTTATCGTCCGCTTTACCTCAATGAAACACCAATTATTTTTACGAAACGTGAAACGGCAGAAATCATTAAATACGCGGCGAATGCATTTTTGGCAACAAAGATCACCTTTATTAACGAAATTGCAGATTTATGCGAACAGGTCGGCGCGGATGTGCAGCAAGTCGCAAGGGGGATTGGCCTTGATGAACGTATAGGTAGCCGGTTCTTAAATGCAGGGCCAGGGTATGGTGGATCTTGCTTTCCAAAGGATACTTTGGCGCTAACGCGTGCTGGGCAAAAATATGGAGCACCTCAGCGTATTGTTGAGGCTGTGGTTTCCGTGAATGAAGACCGTAAGGCGCGTATGGCTGATAAAATTATAGAGGCTTGTGGTGGTGATGTACGTGGAAAGAAAATTGGAATTCTAGGGGTGGCATTTAAACCCAATACAGATGATATGCGCGATGCACCGGCTTTAACGATTATTCCGGTGCTGCAACAAGCTGGTGCACAGATACAGGTATATGATCCAGAAGCCATGGAAGCGGCAAAGGAGATGGTTGATGATGTTGTATGGTGCGATAATGCTTACGATGCTGCTGCTGGCACAGAGGCTATTGCCATTGTGACGGAATGGAATGAGTTTCGCGCGCTTGATCTTGATCGCTTGCACGAAGTCATGTCCGGTAACATGATTGTTGATTTGCGTAATATTTATAAAACTGAAGAAATACAGGATAAGGGGTTCTCATACGTTTCTATAGGGCGTCCTAGTGTGGACATAGAGGATGGAGTGGAATTGTATGGAAGGCTTGCCTAAAATACTTTTGCATCGCGCGGCACTTTGTAACATGGTGCGCCGTATTGCCGTGGATGCGGGGGAGCTTATCCTGGAATATTTTGACGGCATAAGGGATGTTGGTGTAACAACCAAGGCTGACGGCTCTATTGTCACACAGGCAGATCAAGAGGCTGAACGTTTAATTGAAAAAAAGCTTCTTGAGATACTGCCTGATATTCCGGTTGTTGGTGAGGAATCTTTTGCTTCTGGAGTGCGTATTGATTTTTCAAAGCATGATTTCTTTTGGCTTGTAGACCCTTTGGATGGCACACGTGCCTTTGCAGCGGGGGATCCTAATTTCACTGTGAACATCGCACTTATTTATAAAGGTGATCCCGTATTAGGGGTTATCTATGCACCAGAAAGCGGGGAGCTGTATGCAGGGTATCTGGAGGAGGATGGCTCTGGTAAGGCTGTGCGTTATTTTGAAGATAGCGAGACTGAAAAAGATATGCAAACAAGGCGTATGCCGAAAAATGGACTGGTTATAATGTCCAGCCATTATTCTAGACCTAATGACGCTCTTGAGGCGATGTTGGAGAACCTTAAAATTAACAAAATTATTCGCCGCTTCAGTTCAATTAAAATATGTGTTATTGCGAATGGAAAGGCCGATTTATACCCTCGTTTTGGCCCAACATGTGAGTGGGATACCGCCGCAGGGCATGCGATATTACGTGCGGCAGGTGGTGATATCAGGGATATGAAAGGCAATACTTTGAAATATGGCGGCGACGATCCCAAGCTTCTGAATCCTGAATTTATCGCGGCATCAGGTGAGTTTTTTAGATACGTAGAGTGATGATGAAAAGAAAATTCAAAACTTGTTCTTTATTAACGAGTGTGTGTATAATTGCGATATGTATAATATAAGCATAAAAAAAATTCATGGGTGGAGTGTTTGTTTTTTAGCGATCGTTCTTGGTGCGTTTACTCTTCCAACTYTTGTGCATGCGCAAACGGGCACCYCTGCCGAGGGAGCGGATGGTCGTGTCGTGGCTATCCCRTATGATATTGAAAAAAACGCCTTCCCTGATAATAAGCAGGGATGTGARATGAGGTCCAGCCTGTTTGTCGCTTTTGCTGAWAATTATAGGAATGGTAAGTCATCTAAGGGGCTTTTYCAATTTAAGATGTTGGAGCCTTTGGGCGATAAAATTGAWGAGCGTATTCGTCGTAAGGGGTTGGAAAAAGCAAGCATCGAGAATATGAAGGAATATGCAKCATGTATTAAGCATGCAGGTRTTCATAAAAATGCAAAGAAAGAGCGGGATTTGGCATTGAAGCACAGCGCGTGTGTGAAGTTTAATGCTATTATTTTGGAAACGATAGATGGCATTAAAAGAAGRMGRAARCCTGAAWCTTTGATGATGAAATACGAGAAGAAGAGTCCTGATATGACTTGGACGAATTATGCGATTATTCCTGATACCGCTTTGTATGCKATTGCCAAATTATATAAAATATCYCAGACAAAGAAGTATGGAGATGTTGTTCATGCTGCCTCTAATATGAGTGCTAATTGCTATCTATAGTATTAAGTTTGCATATATATATATATTTCTTTATAACTTATGAAAATGGATTTTTTTAATAAGTACACGTATTAAGTGTTTTAAATTTAGAATGGGGAGTGTTTTATGTCTATTAGGGGATCATTAAAGGGAATTCTTTCTGGGGTTGCCGGAGCCGCTATGATGATGGGGGTTGGTGTTACTGACGTTTCGGCGCAAACAGATGACAATAAATCTGTCAATGACAGCATAATGCAATCTGTTGAGACCATTGAGAAGAATGATTTTTATAAAGAGCATGGATATGATCGCGCCGTTAAGAAAAATGTGAAGGTAAATTTTGCGTCTCATTTCCCAAGTGGGCAAGCGATTACGCAATCTATGTATGAAATTTTTGCAAGTACGCTCCAAAAATCTGGAAAACCTCAGGTCGTTATGCTTATTGTCAGGGATTCTAGTGCGGACTTAGATCTACGCGAAGGTAACAGGTTTTCAAATACCGCGTATGAACAAAAAATGATTGATATGGCCAGGAATGTAGGCAATAGCTTTTCAGAGCCGGACGCTAAAGTTGTATTGGCGTTTGCGGTGGCGCAAGAAGAGAAAATTAAGACCTCTCCAGGAGATATACTCTTCTATATAAATGATCGAGTTGATTATTACTCCCCTGCAAGTGATCGCTATAAAGGTTTGAGCGAGGATCGCTTCATTAGGGAGGTTGCTATGAGCTTGGGCCATGAATTCTCAACTGGCCGTTATAAGCTTAGTCAGCAGCAGGTATTTGATACTCTTGATGCTAAGACAGGGGATGTAATATCGCGCGACACAACGTCTTCGAAGCGTGTCTCTTCCTCATCAGGAAGTGGTGACACAACAGGTGACACTGGTGGTGATGCAGGTGCTGGTACCGATGTCGCGCCGCCGGTTCTCCTTGTTGATAATAGTATGTAATCATGCAGAGCCTTTTGGCTCTGTTTTCTTCTGTGTTCTCTATTTTTTGGATTTTCTAATTAAGTGACTGGCCATTGAGGCTCGTTATGTTCCGCCATCTATATTTTAGATCCTGAGTTAATATGGTTAAGCAACATGCCTGCTATGGGCTCTAGTGCGCATCATATTGCGGTACAGCGCCTTGCGGTGTGACGCTGTTGTTCAAAATTCGAGGTATTTTGCTTATGTAGAGAGAGTGCGTTGCTGTGTTAGATCGCTTTGTTGCGTGTAATCTTCCGTAATCTCTGCTGTTTGTGTAGCCACTGTAATTTGAGCCGTCGCAGGATCGCTTACCTGTGAAAAAGCTGATGAAATATTTTCAATCACAGAGTCTGTGATGTCAGTTACAGAGGCTGTGATGTCAGTTGCAAATGATCCGAGTGATCGCACTGTTGTTTTATCTAGGCTGGCGTTTGCAAGTGTTTGTGTGTCTTCATCTGGAAGGGGGGCGTCATTTTCTGTGCTTGCCGTTAATGTAGATTCGTTGCCCTCATCACTTCCAAACCCGAAGAACGCCAGCATACTTGTACCTGCGCTTGGTGTGGAATTGTTTGCCGTGACCTGTTCTTGAACAATCTCTATTTTTTCTTCTTCTGAGAGGATGGCTGCTGGTCGCGCTTGGATGTTTGTAGGCACTTGGGCAAGAACCGCGATCGCTTCAACATTTCCTGTTTCCACTGTAGCTTGGATTTTTGCGTGCACACTTTTATCTAGCGTATCTCTTTGTTCTTTGAGGTCGCCTTCTACCTCTTCCTCAAGATCACGTTCGGTTGTTGTTTCTTGCTTTATGCGTTCAAGGTCTTGATTAAGTCTGTCTCGATCAATAACGCCGTTTTTATCTTTATAGTCATCCAGAGATTTACCGTGCTTTGATAAAACTTTATTTAATTTTCTACGCGCCCCTCTGGAATCTGGTGAATCCCCATCAAGGTCATCTATATTTTCCAGCAGATCCTGTATATCGCTGATTTCGTCTATATGGTCGTTTAATGCCACTATTTTTTCGCGTGAGGCTGCGATAAGCTCATCAAGTGCGGCGAGTTGGCGTGAAAGTGTGGCTTGCTCGGTTTGCATATTGATGAATCTAAGGTCGGACGCTGTGCGTTTCTTTATTTTTTGGCCTTCATGTGCATCTGGATCTTGCATGCCTTGTTTCAAGAATCCCCCGGCAGTTGTTAAATCTGCATCGGATAGCCCGCCATGTTGTTCTGTTGTTGTGTCGTCAATACTGTAATTTTTGATGGTCGTGAAAAGATGTTGAATGACATTATCGGTGTGGCCGATATGCGCGTTTTCAGCGTCCTTTGGGCTAATAACAGCGTGCCCTAAGTTATCTTCTGTACGAAAGATATGCGCCATAGAGATCACGTTATCGCGCTCTTCTGTTGCCGATATATCATTTCGATTTAGAAAATCATTCTCTTTGTCATCGTTATGTGATGATTCTGTTTTTAGTGCTGTCTGTCCCAAGTCTGTTACTCTATTTTCTCTATGTTGCTATTTTAAGCGAACAAAAAAAGAAAACCCTTTTAATTTACTATTTGTAATATGAGGATTAATTTGAGCATGAATATAGCCAAACTCAAACCTTACATAGCTGAAAAATAAATTTTCCGCTGATGCTTTCCTCTCCCTGTTTGTTGGTAAAATGTGACATTATTTGTCATCTCTACATTACCGACTTCTGAAACTTACGCCTTTTTTATTCGTAATGCAAACTTTTTTTCTGAAAATAAAAGTAAACAAATAGTTAAGTTAAGTATTTGATAACTAATAATACCGATATGTATTATGAAATACATTAAATGTGCATTAATATACATAATATTGTTTACATAATACATAAATTAACGGTGTGTTAACTTAAATTTTTTTTAAATAAAATAGTTTTTTCTTGTAAATTGGAAGGGATTATTTGATTTTGAATAACATAGTTGTGGATATGGTTGCTAGAAGCATTGTTTCTTCACGTCACAATTTTTGCTCTGAACCATAACCAATCGACGCAGCGAATTATGCTGTTATGAGGGTGGTGATGACTGACTTTCTAGTCTGTCATTTTAAATGATACATTGTCTGTATGTTGAAGATAGAAAATCATTTTTGATGATAAGGCCAAGCTCTATCTAATATATTTGACGATGAGTTATGTGGGGGCAATGGACGTACCAAGGGGCTGCACTAGTTTTTGTATTTATCAGGTTTTCTCAGAATTGGGTAAGGGGCTGTCTTATAAGTAAGATAAAGTGGATTGATGAATCTTAAGGGGCGGGGTACGCTTGTAAAATATATATTTTTAAAGTAAAAGCCATTGGAATTGTTGTGCTTATATAAAGGCCATCTTATGATTTCGGTGGCTATTAAATTGTTGTTAAAGGATGAATTATGATACCCGTTATTTTATCAGGTGGTTCAGGAACAAGGCTTTGGCCATTATCTAGACCTCTATATCCGAAACAATTTTTGGCACTTCATTCTGAAAATACATTGTTTCAGGAAACGGTAAGTCGATTAAAATATTTAGGATCGCTTGATCCGATCGTTGTTTGCAATGAGGAGCATCGCTTCATTGTCGCCGAAAATTTGCGCGACATTGGTTGTGTAGCGCAAAATATCATATTAGAGCCTGTAGGGCGAAATACCGCACCGGCTATTGCCGCAGCTGCGTTGGCTGCAATGAAGGATGATGAAGATCCAATCTTAATTGTGTTGCCAGCAGATCATATTATCGAGAATATTGATGCATTTGGCGCTGCGGTTAAAATTGCACAAAGATTGGCAGAGAAGGGGCATATGGTTACCTTTGGTGTGACACCAACCGAGGCGCATACTGGATATGGTTATATAGAGTTGGGTCAATCTCTTGAAACGGATGTGCATGAAATTGCGGATTTTAAGGAAAAACCGGATCAAAAAACAGCAGAAGAATTTGTGAAAAGTGGCCAATACCTATGGAATGGTGGGATGTTCTGTTTTCGTGCTTCGAGCTTTTTGGCGGAGCTGGAGGCGTTTCAACCCGAATTGCTGGAGCATGTTAAGAATGCGGTTGAAAACGCAAAGGTGGATCTTGATTTTGATCGCTTAAGTCAGGATGATTTTGAAAAATGCCCTGATATTTCTATTGATTATGCTGTAATGGAACACACAAAGAATGGTGTGGTTGTCGCGCTTGATGCGTCGTGGAGTGATATTGGTGCGTGGGATTCTGTATGGAATGTCGCTAAAAAGGATGTGAATGGCAATGTCTGTAAAGGCGATGTGATTGTACGTGATAGCAAAGATAATTTGATTTACAGCCAGAGCAAGTTGGTTGCAGTTTTGGGTGTAGAAGACGTGGTCGTAATAGAGACGCAAGATGCGATTTTAGTAGCAAATAAAAACAAGGTTCAAGATGTTAAGAAGATCGTCGATACATTAAAGTCGACAGGACGATCAGAAGCGAAGCATCACAGAACAGTGTATCGTCCTTGGGGGCATTATGACTCTATATGTATGGGGGAACGTTTTCAGGTAAAACGAATTACTGTGAAGCCGGGGGCAAAGCTGTCTTTGCAGAAGCATCATCATAGGTCAGAGCATTGGGTTATCGTTAAGGGGACTGCAAATGTAACCAAGGGAGATGAGATTTTGACGATTAGTGAAAATGAATCGGTGTACCTTCCTCTTGGTATTGTTCATGCACTGGAAAATCCCGGTAAGATTGATCTTGAAATTATTGAGGTTCAAACGGGTAGTTATCTCGGTGAAGATGATATTATCAGGCTAGAAGACCAGTATGGTCGTGTGTAGTTCGTGTCACTATAAAATTTCTCGTTATGCTTTTGATGAAGTAGGGTAAGGCTTTCTGTTTGTTAATAGAAAGTCATTTGAGTTGTTTACATAAATGATTAACGGATTCTTAACATTTCATTGCATTGTTTATGAAAAGCTGTCATAAAACGCGAGACATCTGTATTTTTACAAGCTTAGGTGATGTCATGTGAAGGAGTGTGTTGGAAATCCACCGCCCTTCAGTATAAAATTTAAAATTGAGGACAGTGAACATGCGTGTGAATGTAAAGCAAAAAAATGGTATTCGTAATACAACCCAGAAAAAATTCGAAAAATTTCTGATGTCAACAACAGCATTTGTAGCTGGTGCGTTGCTTGTTCCCTCATATGCGTATGCTGATCCTGCGAATTCATGGGATTATGATGTCGTTCTTGATGGTAATGTTGGCAAGGATACTTCTGTCGCGGGGATTACTGATATTACAGTCATTGGTGGTAATGGTTTTGTTGAAGGTAACGCGGATATCTATACAGGCCACACAGTTAATGTGATGGGTGATAATGGTGCGACATTTGCATATCGTGATAATCGCGCAAACATAGAGTCAACGCTAAGTGGTAATCTGAATTCAAATATGAAGATTGTGATCATTGATAAGGATGGCCTGTTCTTTGCGGATGGTGCACAAATAGATGTTCAAAGCCTTATTGCGACATCTGCGGATGTTTCGGTTGCTGATATTATGGACGGCGGTGACTTGGTGCTTGAGAGCCTCTCTTCCGATGGTGCGATAATAATTGATGAGAATGTAACTATTTCTGTGGCAGAGGCGGGGCTTGCTGCGTTTGTTTCTCCGTTCGTAACGAATAGTGGTGTGATTAATGCGAAAATGGGTCGTGTTGTTATGGCCGCGGGTGAGACTGTGACACTTGATCTATATGGAGATGGCTTGGTTGAAGTGGCTGTTTCTGGTGCATTGGCAGATGCGCTTATTGAAAATGAAGGTCAAATTCTAGCAGAAGGTGGTCTCGTGCAGATCACTGCACTTGCTGCGAAAAGTACTGTTGATAACATTGTAAATAACTCAGGCATCATAACAGTAGCTTCTGTAACGCAGGTCGGCGGAAAAATCGTTTTATTCGGTGGTTCTCAAGGTAGTGTTTCTGTCGCTGGAATATTGGATGCAACAGGAACAGTCGGTGGTGACATTGAGGTTCGTGGTGAAAGAATTACTATTCTTGATGGTGCAGATATTGCGGCTTCTGGTACAGCGGGCAATGGCGGTAAAGTTACACTTCAAGCAGATGATATTGATGTGACAACTTCCGCGGCAACATTTGTTAATGTTTCTGGTACAGATGGAACAGTTCAAATTGAACGTTTGACCGATGGCCGTGTTTCTTTTGGTGAGTTTAGTGGTGGCTTGCACATTACGCAAAGTGATGTTGATAAAATGGTGGCCGATAGATTGGTCGTTGGAAATGCCGTTTCTGCGGATAATCATGTCACTGAAATTAATGTTCGTAATATGGATACAACGGTATCAATCGCTGGTTTGGTTCAATTAAATTCATTAACAGACATCGGTGGGCACCAGAACGAAGGTGATATTGAGTTTGATAAAGGTACGAACCGTTTCAACGCACTAGAAGTGAATGCCGCGGATGATGTGAATTTTCGTGCGAACGTGATTGTTGAATCATTGGTTGGTGATTTGGTGTTCAATGCCGATTCCGATGGTGACGCGAGTACGGGCGACACGAATATGGTTGAGTTTCTAGGGGACGGCGCGACAATTAATAGTGCCGGAAATATTGTCTTCTCTGGACGTGATTATGCCGATGGTTATGGCGCGACTTCTATTAATGCAAATTCTGGCACAGGTAGCGTTACATTCTTACGCTCGGTTGATGGAACGATCTCATTGGGTAATGCGACTGGTGATACACAAGTTGGTCTTGATATGCAGATAGATCAGGCGGAAATGGATAATATTGCGGCTGGAACGTTGGTTGTCGGTAATGCCTCTGCCGCAGATAATAATGTCGTTGAACTCAATGTCGCTAATTTTGATACAACGGGATCAATTTCTGGTTTGGTTCAACTAAACTCTTTGTCTCGCATTGATGGTGGCGGGCATAAAAAAGAAGGTGATGTTGAATTCGATCAAGGGACAAACAGTTTTAACGCACTGGAAGTTAATGCAGAAGATGATGTTATCTTCCGCACAAATGTGACCGTCGAATCTTTGGTTGGTGATTTGGTGTTTAACGCCGATGTCGATGCGGATGCCAGTACTGGTGATACGAATATTATTGAATTTTTAGGCAGTGGCGGCGGAACAATCCGTAGTGCTGGCGATATCACATTCTCTGGGATGGATTATGTTGATGTGCATGACACAACCGTTGTTATTGCAAATTCTGGTACAGGCAGCGTGAATTTCAAGCGTTCATCTAATGGTACGATTGGTCTTGGAGATGCGGCGGGTGGCATGCAAATAGATCAGGGCGAATTGGATAACATCGCCGCTGGTACGTTGAATGTTGGTAATCCGGTTGCTGTTGATTCAAACACAACGGATATCTATGTAAGCAATGCAGACATATCACATATCAATAATGCGAACCTTTATGCATTAGCTGCTTCAACTGTGAATTTTTCTGGTGTTAATAATTTTGTGAATTTGAATGTAAATACAAGCCCAGTGACTGGTATCATTAATGTCCTTAATGGTTTTGTAAATGCAACGAACAGCATTCACTTTAACTCACCGCTTGTGAATTTGAATGGTGATCTTGATGCACCATCTATTACAGGTACGGCGATCACTGTGAACGTACAAAGTGATGATGCGCAAATTCAAGATGGTGTGGATGTTGCCGCTTATACGGGCGCAACAGTTAATGTTGCTGCTGGAACATACGCGGAAGATGTTAATGTTTATAAAGAAGTGACATTACTTGGCGCGAACGCTGGAACGCCAGGATCAGATGCTCGCGTTGCAGAAAGTATTGTGACCCCGACATTTACCGGCTTTAATATTACGGCAGATAATGTGATTTTAGATGGCTTTAAAATTAGAAATGGCATTACAGGTGTTGATGTAGATGCGTCTGACAATGTTTCTATTTTGAATAACATTATTGTTGGCAGTGGTCGAAATTCTATTCAATCTTCTGATTCTAGTCATCTGGATATAATTAATAATAAAATCCGCCATGCCGGTTGGGATGGAATAAAAGTAAACGGTGGTCACGCCGTATCTATCATAGGAAATCACGTTTATAAAACAGGTGATGATGGTATCGATGTAGATGGAAGCCGTTATGTAGATATTAGGCATAATAGAATCAACACAACAGGGCTCGATAGCCGTGATGGTAACGGTATTGAGGTCTCAGATAGCTTTGCCGCAGACATCATCGATAACCGTATATCCCATGCAGG
>NVXI01000021.1 GCA_002747015.1 Zetaproteobacteria bacterium | reverse complement strand
GTGAAACACCTGATCCCATCCCGAACTCAACCGTGAAACCTCTTTGCGACGATGGTACTGCGTCTTAAGGCGTGGGAGAGTAGTTCGTTGCCGGATCTTCCAAGTTCATATCGTTTTCTTTAAACTTATTCCGACGTATTTTAAATCACCCACTCTTTTGAGTGGGTTTTTTAATGTCTCGATATTGGAGGAGTGATTGTTTCTATAAGCCCTTATGTTTTGGGTGTGTTATTTATTGACTATATGTTAGTCTCTGCGTATGAAATGTCCTTCTGATAATATTGAACTTGAAGAGAAACAAGGTGAAGGCTTTGTGTATCATCAATGCCCTGATTGCGAGGGGTTGTGGATGCGGCATCGTTCTTTACGTGCTTTGGTTAAAAAATACAATTCTGATGCTGATGTAATTGTGCCTCGTCCTGAGCATGCTTACGTGTTGGGTAAGGCTAGTTCGAAATTTGATACCAATAATATAACGAAATGCCCTGTAGATGGCGCGGATTACTATGAACATGCTTTGGGATCTGTAATTATTGATATTTGCCCTAATTGCGACGGAATATGGTTGGATAAGGGGGAGTTGTCTAAGATAAAAGAAGAGCTTCAGGATAGCAGTGTTAAATCGCTTTTTGTCGAAAGCCAGCTTAATGATCTTGCTGCATTTTTTAGTGAATTTTGGTCATCTAACAACGTTGATAAATGAAAATGGAGGAGTAGATTATTCTATTCCGATTTTAATCGTAATTCTTTAAATTAAGGTTTGAAGTATGTTTGAAATTATAGAAAAGTTTTAACCGCATCCTTTATCTAATTCTATGCTTTATATAATGTCAGAAGCTCTTGATATGGTATTGCCAGAGGACTATCGAACTTTTTTGCAAGTAAATAATGGTGGTTTTACGATAGAATATGTCGCTTTTAAGTCCCTTGATGGTGAAGGTAAATCTATCGCTGTTGAGGCTTTTAGTAGTATATCTGTTGAGGATAATGGTAATTTAGATTTGTCTTCATTTGAAATTGGTGAGCATGCTTTGGATGAAAAATTTATTGCAATTGCATATGATGGATGTGGAAATTACCTTTGTTTGCGTAAACATGGCCCAGATGCGGGGAAGATTTATTGGCTTGATCATGATTGTGGTGATAATTTATGGCAGATAGATGATGTTGATCGTAAAAATTGCGATGTGGCTTGGGATTCATTTTATTTGGTGCAAGATAGCTTTTCTAATTTTGTAAATGCTGCATATAAAGATGAAGAGGCGTATGAAATGTATTTAGAATATTTGGATGCTGCCGAGGAAATTGATCAATATAAATTTAGGTCACCAGCTCTTTTACCTCCTCCTGTCAAACCATCTATTTTTAAATTTAGGAAGAGAAAATAAATTATTATATTTATAATTACCTGCTCTTTGAGTGGGGTTTTTGTTGTCTATTGGCTGGGGTTAGCCGTAGAATGTCATTTATTGTATAATATCTTTCTTATTATTTTGCTCAAAAGGGAATTAAAATGAAGTTTATAGCTTTTCTAGGTGTGATCCTGTTACTTACATTCGCTTCCTCGGGCTCTGCGTTTGCCAAAACACCCAAATGCGGTGACATCGGTAAACGTGATATTCGTGATGTATTTGATGATGCCAAGGATGTTCGTTTTTATTACGATGTGCGAGATGATTTGGATGTCACATGCGCCCTGTTGGAAGAATTTAACGAATGGGAAAGTGTGCAGGATAGAGGTAAATTGTCTGGAAAATCTTATAAAATGCATAAAGGAGATATTATCGATGGTGTAAAGCGTTCCATTATCGCTATGGGGCGGCCATTAACGGTTATGCGTGTTTGGCTTAGGCTGAAACCGAAATCGACAGAAGGAGAACGCACACGTGTTATTAGAATACTTGATGCAAAAAGAGATGTTAAAGTTTTACAGGCTAAACTACAAAAAATGCGCTTGGATTTACGTATATTAATGCGTTAGATGTGTTGTTATTTATCTGACTGTTTTTCTTTTATTGCATGCTTTCGTATTTAAAACATGGCTTCATGTAATGCTAGGTTACATTCTGATGGCTTTGCGCGTAATATTTTATTATCATATGTTTCGTAACGTTCTAGTAACATATCAAATGTAATATAAAATCATGGCAAGTAGTAA
Organism: Zetaproteobacteria bacterium; assembly: GCA_002747015.1. The sequence continues at coordinate 20,147 of NVXI01000021.1, read as the reverse complement.
TAAAAAGTTGGTTGCAATTGTTGATTCCCATACGAGTTATCGTAAGGATATTGATGCTTCTTTGTGCTCTTTTTATGATATAATTGACCATGATAATGGTCGTATGGCCACGCTTAAAGCTTTGATTGACGCAGTGCCAGCGCTGATTATTGTTGGAGAGGATGTCAGTCCGTCTAACTCGATTAATTTTATAGGTGAGCTTCGAAATACTCCCGAGCTAAATCCTGTTCCTATTTTGCATATTATAAATGAGAAGAATTTACGCTTAATCGAGGATTCTAAGAAAACTGGCGTTTCCGAAATTATTACGAAGCCTTTTAAACGTAGTGAGCTGATCAGGAAAATTTCTTCAATTCTCAATGCGAATGTTGAAAAATCGTGGGATGCGTTGCCTGAGCTTCAGCGTGATGCTTTGAAGAGCAGCGTGGGCATTTTTAATGATATTGAAGACGTGTTATTGAGTGATGATACAGTCTCTTTTGCCAATGTGAAGGGGGGATGTCAGTCTTTAGTTTCTGCGATAGCAGAAAATGATTTTAGTTCGATATTGGAGGGTGTGCGAGACCATGATGATTATACCTATGCTCACAGCATGCGTGTGGCAACTCTTTTGACTCTTCTTGGGAATGCAGCGGGGTTTAGAAATGAGGATCAGCTCATTATGTCGAGCGGTGGATTGTTGCACGATGTTGGTAAAATGTATATTCCACATCATATTTTGAATAAGCCTGGGCGTTTGACTGAGGCAGAGTTCGAGATTATGAAGGGGCATGTTGGTAAGACTGTTGATTATCTTAAAAAGGTGGAGAATATTCCTTCTGCTGTTTTTATTATTGCCGAGCAACACCATGAGAAGATTGATGGCACTGGTTACCCTTTTGGTTTGAAGGGGAAAGAGTTGAATGAGTTGGCGCGTATGGCGGCTGTTGTTGACGTCTTTAGTGCCTTGACTGACCGCCGTGTGTATAAAGAGCCAATGAAAGTGTCTAAGGCGATGAATATTATGAGCGAAGAAATGGTGGGGCATCTTGACCAAAACTACGTGAAAATGTTCAGAGGTATTTTGATCGATGCAAAATTACTTGTTTAGGGTAAATTGCTGAAGTCTTTATTTCCACCTTTTGTTGTGAGTGGGTGCGAAGGGTTATGTCGCGCGATCTTTTTTTATTTCCTTTAGAGCTTTCATTAATTCGTGGGCATGAGGTAATAGATTTTTTTCATATGGTAGACGTTGTTCCTCTGGTATGTCGGTGAGGAGTCCTTTAACCAGTTGATGTGCTTCGTCGCTAATATCCTTTTGTGCGAGCGCGCGAGATACCTCAAGGCTTTCATAGTGCATAAGTTTCTGCACGGCGTGATCAAGAACTGTTTTTATGCTTTTTCCTGCCTTATGTAATCGTTTTTGAAAATCTTGTCGTGTAATCACGATGACGGTGGCGGCTTCTACCACTTCAAAGTTGAGGACAGCTGGTTCATCGAGTATCAGGCATTTCTCTCCTATAATGGCACCAGGGCCAAAGACCTCAACTTCTATTTTTTGATCACCGTCCATTGTAAAGGCGGCAACTTTTCCGTTTTGGATGACGTAGGCACGTGCATTTTCTTCGCCAGCGCGTATAAAAACTTTTCCTGCCGGCATACAATTTCGTTCTAAAACATCAGCACCTTTGCTCATTTATTCTCCAATTTTTTATTTTTCAGGTATGATGGTAGCAGTTATTTGAGCGTGAATGCAGCCTATATGTGTTTTTATCCCCTGTATACTCAAGTTGGGTCGGATTCTTTTTTTGTGAAAAAGCATTTCTTCTCTTGACAAAGTTCTAGAAAAACGTTTAATCAAGCCAATTCTTTATGGATATGACACCTGACTAAAAATCAGCGAAATACCAAGAAGAGCTGATTTTTAATTTTAATAAGGAGTGTCAGAAATGGCGACAGGAACCGTAAAATGGTTTAATTCAACTAAAGGCTTTGGCTTTATCGTACCTGATGATGGTGGAAATGATGTATTCGTACATATTTCTGCTGTTGAGCAAGCAGGTATGGGGACATTGGACGAAGGCCAAAAAGTGTCATACGAACTAACAGAAAATCGTGGCAAGCAAGCCGCTGGTGATCTTAAAGCTGCTGATTAGTTTTAGGACTAAATAATAGAATTCTTGAACGCCCCGATATTTTCGAGGCGTTTTTTTGTTTTGTATGCATAGAAAGTCTCTACTATTAATTGTTTTCATTCAAAGTGTTAGGCTTTCGGTTGTGCGCCGCGTCATGGATGGTGTTTGTATAAAATCATGTTAATCGTTACAATTTGGCTCATAGCACGATAACGAGGGAGAATTTTATGATAAATGCATATGCTTGTGGGTCCGGCGGAGTAATGTTTGTACCTGAGAAAATCGAGAAAACGATGCCAAGAATTATTATACGCCGCTCAAATGACAATGAAACGGGAGAAGAGCAGGAATAGCTCTTTTAGGGTGCTTCACAGAAAATGCTTGCCGTGAAAAGGCGGGGATTGTATGACTGCATGATCGAATGAGGTTCAATCTGCGAGAGGAAGCATAGACTATGGATATTTCTAAAATTTCAGTTGGTGAAGATGCACCGAATAATGTGCATGTGATTATTGAAAACACTGCTGGTGGTGTGCCTGTTAAGTACGAAATTGACAAAGAGTCTGGCGCTTTATTTGTTGATCGTTTTGTACATACGCCAATGTTTTACCCTGCTAATTATGGCTTTATTCCTCAAACATTGGGTGGCGATGGTGACCCTGTTGATGTTCTTGTTTATGCGCAGCATGCCATTTTACCTGGCGCGGTTATTTGTGCGCGTCCTGTCGGTGTCTTGGTAATGGAAGATGATGGTGGGCAAGATGAAAAAATCTTAGCTGTTCCAGTTGATAAAACTCACCCCATGTTTGCTGATGTTAAAGAATATAGTGATTTACCGAAAATCCTTCTGGATGAAATTGAGCATTTCTTCACGCATTACAAAGATCTTGAAAAAGGCAAATGGGTGAAGATACAGGGCTGGGAAGGTTCTGAAAAAGCTAAATCTTTGATCGTTGAAGGTATGGAAAACGAGCAAAAGCAAAAAGCGGCTTAACCTTATAGAACTTTGATTGGTATTATTCATGGTGCGAGAGGCAGTGACTTTCGCGCCATTTTCGTTATTTTGCTAAAGCGTAAACTTATCTAATACACAAATATTGTCATAGCCACGTGCGCGTAGATATTGCACGGCTTGCACACTTCTAATATTTCCTGCGCAGACGAAGGCGAGGCGTTGATCTGTCGGCAGCTCGTTAAGTCGCGCCACGAGCTCTGGTAGCGGTATATTTATGGGTTGTTCTGTAATCTCAGGGTTGCTTAATGGATCATCTATCAACTCTTCGGGTTGTCGTACATCAATAATGATGGTTGTTACATTATTTAGCTCTTCGATGCTGATCATGAATTTTCCTGATGCCAGAACGGTTTGTCTAGTAATGGAGTGGAGGGGGTCGCGTGTTCTTGTTTTGCGATTATGCCAGAGAGGTACGCCGCGCGTCCGGCTTCTATGGCTTGTGCAAAGGCATGTGCCATTTGCGGAGCGTTGCCAGCCTTTGCAACGGCGGTGTTGAGTAAAACCGCGTCATAGCCCATTTCCATTGCCTGAGCCGCATGTGACGGCGCGCCTAGGCCAGCATCTACAATGAGTATCTTATCTGGAAATCTTTGTCTGAGTTGTTGTAGTGCGTAGATATTGTTTAGCCCTCGACCCGAGCCAATGGGTGATCCCCATGGCATTAAAATATTGCAGCCCAAATCAACTAGTTTTTGAGCAAGGACAAGATCGTCGGTCATGTACGGATAGACCTCAAACCCTTTTTTTATGAGTGATTCTGTGGCAATCAATAGACCGTAAGGGTCTGGTTGCAATGTGTAATCATCCCCTATAACTTCTAATTTAATTCGGTTCGTATCGAATATCTCTCGTGCCATTTCTGCTGTCGTAATTGCTTCGTCTGCGCTATGGCATCCGGCCGTGTTGGGTAGAACAGGGATATTGAATTCTTTTATGATGTTCCAGAAAGATTGCCCTTTTCCGGCGGCATTTTCACGGCGCAGGGATACGGTTATTAGGCCAGGTGAGGAGGATTGTATGGATTCTTTTAAAGCCTGCAAAGAAGGGTAGGACGCTGTGCCTAGAAATAGCCTTGAGGAGATGTTTGTGCCGTTTATATCAAATTTTTTTGTCATTATAGATTAACCGCCCTGCATTGGTGCCACAATTTCAATCGCATCATTCTCCTTTATTATATAATCATTATAGGATGATCTGGCAATAAAGTGGTTGTTTATTGCAATGGCGATAAGTTTATCTTTATATCCATGTTCAGATAAGAAATCATTGATATTTTTTGGGCTGCTGATCGTTGTTATTGTGCCGTTCATTGTTATCTTCATTGCATTATCTTTCGCGCTGTATGCGTGTTCAGATAAGAATATGGGTGATTATAAGTCAACGCTAATTATGTTTATTTTCTTTATAAGTAATAAATTCGATATCAGTCCTTGCTTTTATAGCATTACAGCGATATAAGTTGCCATCCATTTAATGGATAGGGCATTTTAGATGCTTTTATTTGGTGACGCGGGGTGGAGCAGTTCGGTAGCTCGTCAGGCTCATAACCTGAAGGTCGTAGGTTCAAATCCTACCCCCGCAACCAACTAAACCGCCACTTACAGCGGATTTAGAAAATCAGAAAAAAGCCCATGGCACACTCATGGCACACTTCCAAACAACAAAGCACAACAGGCACAATGACTATAAAAAGCACTACTTTTGCGCGCTTATTGTGCCGTAACTGTGCCACGGATACTGCGTGTTTTTCTAATATACTGATTTATATAGGTATTGTGGATTAATACATCAGTTTATGTATCTTATGTTGTGGTTTTTGGTCATTAATTCTAACATGTTGTACATAAGGAAAATATAATGGCCTCTATTCAAAAACGCACTTCAAAAAGTGGTGACGTGTCGTACCGTGTTCAAGTGCGATTAAAAGGGCATCCAACAGAAACGGCATCATTTGAGCGTTTAACAGATGCGCGTAAATGGGGGCAGCATACAGAGGCGGCAATTCGAGAAGGTCGTCATTTTAAAACGTCAGAAGCAAAAAAGCACACTATGGCGGATACGATAGAGCGTTATATAAAAGAGGTGCTTGCCCATAGAGATAATCCAGTAAACCAAATCACCTATTTGAAGTATTGGAAAGATGTCTTAGGCGATTATAGGCTTTGTGATATTTCGGCTGCTTTGATAGTGGAGCATAGAAATGCTTTGGTGGGTATGACGAATAAATATGGTCGCTCTATTGGCACGGCTACGGCAAACAGATACTCGCAAGCTCTCGGGCATGTATATACCGTTGCCATGAAAGAGTGGGAGTGGGTGGAGACAAATCCCGTAGAGAAGGTTTCTAAATATAAAGAGACAAGAGGGCGCGTAAGGTTTCTCTCTGATGATGAAAGGGTTTCTTTATTAACGGCATGCAAGGAAACAAATAACCCGCATTTGTATAATATTGTTGTTTTGGCCTTGAGCACGGGTGCGCGAAAAATGGAAATAATTGGCTTGAGGTGGCAAGACATAGATTTTGAGCGTGAGCTTATTATTCTTCATAAAACAAAGAATGATGAACGGCGCGTTATCCCCTTACAAGGTCTTGCGCTGGAGCTTCTGCAAGAGCATTCAAAGGTTAGAAATCTTCACTGTGATTTTGTCTTTCCAAGTAAAAAGAAATGCCAGCCAATTGATATTAGAACTGCATGGGAAAATGCCCTTATTAATGCAGGGGTTAAAGACTTTCGCTTTCACGATTTACGCCATAGTGCGGCCTCATACCTTGCTATGAACGGTGCAACGCTTGCAGAAATTTCAGAAGTTCTAGGACATAAAACATTGCAGATGGTTAAACGCTACGCCCATTTGTCAGAGACGCATACAAGCACTGTTGTAGCCTCAATGAACGAAAGAATTTTTGGTGATGTTTAACTTGATAGAGGAGCGTTTTAAGAAGATTCTAGAGGACTATGATGGCACTCAAGAATACAAAGCTTTCCGTGAACAGTTTGAAAAAATTATTGAACTAAATTCAGAGGGGTTAAGCCAATACTTGAAGGTTGATTTTGAAGGCATCGAGCAAAAAGGAAAAATAAACCAGCGCTTGCATAAATCTTTGAATAAACATTTATCTAAATCTCTTGAGATACTTGAAAATCCTGAAATACGGCAAAATCTAAACCCACATTATTTTCGAACTTCACTATTGGGCGATAGTGGTCTCTATGACCAAGTGGACAGCTCTATAGGTTTTGCCGTCAATGCCATTACAACATTAAAAATGCTCAATGATACATCCCTTTCAGTTAACGATAATAATAAACTCGGACGAAAAAAGGGGACGGTAAAACCTCTTGTTGCTTATGAAATTGCTCGAATTATAAAAAGTATTTTACTGGAGGTGCCAACATCATCTGAAAATGGAAAGCTTAAAGAGCTATATTTACTTTGCTGTGAGGCGGCGGGTACAAAATGCGGTGATGATAATAGGATTATTCTTGATGCTGTAAGGCAGGTGAAAAAAGACTATAAAAAAATGGGTGTGAATATTCAGTAAAAAAAAAGATGATTATCACACATGGAAGCCAAGTCAATTTAACGCAATCTGTTGTTTATTAGTCAGCAATCAAGCTGTGTAATAAACAACAAGGGTCGATAAATGACAAACCCAAATATAGAACAAAAATTAATCCCTCTTACCCAATGGAATGATTTTCATTCTTGGCCGCCGCAAGGAGGTTTGAGATATCTGGTGTTCAATGCCACATCAAACGGCTTTGATAAAGTCATTAAGCGCGCTGGACGGCGTGTTTTAATTGATGAACGAGCCTTTTTCCAATGGGTTGAAGCTCAGAATGAAGGTGGTGCGTCATGAAGTCGTTTTCAGGTGAAACACAAATACGCTGGGCTTGCCGTGAACTTATCAAAGGGCGTGAGATTTCTCACGCTCACGAGATTAAAGAAGCAAGGGGCTGGCGGCTGGCGGCTATCATCCATAACCTTAAAAATAGGTACAAGTGGCCTATTTATAAGCGAAGTGGTGCCAATGGCGTTGCTTATTATCGGTTGGGTGGAAATGTGGATGCAGACACCCTAGAAAAACCGAGAAGTTTTCACAAAAAGAAAGAGGATGCGCGAACATCCTCAATCAAGAAAACTTAGTAAAATTTTCAACCCCGAACATATCCCTGATTGCCTGTATTGGCAAGAGCAAGGCGCAAGGCTTACCCTTCGCCTTAGCTCAAGGGTGCGTTCTATAATAGTTTGAAATAGATATATGAAATGAAAAAATATTCAAAAATTAAAGGACGTAGTAAGGGACAATTTATAATGCTACGTCACGACATAGTGAAAAGCCCAGCGTGGCGCAGCCTATCCACCAATGCGCGCTGTGTATGGACGGAAATAATGTTGCGATATAATGGCGATAACAACGGAGAGATACCCCTATCATGCCGTGAAGCAGCCGAGCTATGCAATATCAGCAAGGGAAGCGCAAAGCGTGCCTATGATGATTTACTAGATAGAGGGTTTATTAAGGTCGGATGGTATTCTAGCTTTACCTACAAATACAAAAAATCAAGACGATGGATTATAACGCACGAACGGTTTCAAGATAAAACACCAACGAACGAGTGGCGTAAATGGAAGCCATAAAATTTAAAACACGGTTCACATACGAAACCATACGGTATCATACGGGATACGCACACCATATTATGGAATTAGAAATAGGCTTTACGGTATCACCTGAGATACTGTTCTTGCATTTTTTATGATTTCACGGTTTCATCACAGGTACAGTATATATATCTATACCATATGGTAGTAGAATTTGTTTGCGCTCAATAAGCCTATGAAGTGAAGCTGCAAAGTAGAACGAAACGGGCGGAAAGGATTATTATGAAATATTTTTATTTATTACCGCTCATTTTTTTAAGTGCCTGTGCGACACCATATCAGCAGCAAAGTTTTTCAGGAGGATTTTCTGAAACACAACTATCTGAAAATGTTTTTCAGGTTAGTTTTGAGGGTAACGGGTATACTAACAAGCAAAGGGCTTCTGACTTTGCGTTGTTAAGAAGTGCAGAACTTGCGCTTGAAAATGGCTATGATTATTTTGCGATTACTGGTTCTGAAAACAGCGTTGATGTTTCATCCTACACAACGCCTCTTACTGCACATACTACAGGCCATAGTAATACGTATGGGACATTGAATACATACGGCAACTACGGCACGTATAGCGGGTCGACATATGGTAGTTCCAGTACATATTTTACTGGTGGAGACACGACAATCATAAATAAACCCAATAGCAATATAACGGTTGTTATGTTCAAGAAAAAACCGAAAGACATTTTTGTATTAGATGCCAATTTTTTAAGTACTTCATTAAAGGCGAAATACAAGATGCAGCCTAAACCAGAGCCCATTACTGAAACACCGCCGCTTGAAAAAACAACTGGGTAAGTGCTGCAATTTATCTAATGATTTCGTACAATAAATGGAGAGTATATGGGTGGTTTTTTTGTTGCAAAATGATGGGTCAGCTTTCGCACCTCGCCACACCTTATCAACACCCAGAAAATCAGTTACTTTCCTGCACAGCATAAAGATAGTAATTTGAAAAAACAGTTGCACCAAGAACTGTTAACAACGGTCCAAAATAAGCAATATATGGTAATATATATATGAAATATATTAGCGAAGGGTGTTCCGCAGACGGAAGAAATAGCTCATGTATCCCCGCAAAAAATGTAGCCCATAATAAACTGAAAACGAGCATTAAGACAACAACGCGCCAATATACCAACAACATTACACTCAAAAGTCGCAACAAATAACCATAATTTAATTGATATACCTCATTCAAAGTAATGTCAGAATCCGTAGCTTTAGACGGAAAATAAAATGAAAATCGATATGAGAAATAAATTGCGAGAACAATAACAGTACACACCAAGGTATAAATAACGTTGTCTGACAAACCCAAAGTGTCAATATAAGCACCCCAATTCTTAAACATAGACACTGATAAGAATACGAAAATGCCAATCACAAGCCCCATACCGATAAAGGGCAGCTCATGCCTCTGTGGTTTAAACGGATTCATTGGCGTATAATTGTGTACCCCATGTATCACAACACGATACCAAGAAAGTGACAAAACCATTGTGAAATACACTGAAAGTAAGCCACCGCCGAAAAAATTAAATTCACTTTCAGAAAAAAAAGCGTGAGTAATCAAAGCATCAAGAAATTGCAATCCTACTATAAATGGAAATAAGGGTTTAAATATTTTCCAAAACTCACTCTTGTTCGTCTTTACAAAATTACGAACTTTCTCCCCTGTTTCTACAACTGAATAACTAGGCTCAAACCGCTCCATATTTTCCTCATCAATTCTTAAAATGTACGTCGTCAGAGCACTTCCCACTTTAGGTCTATATTTTATATATGCTGTGGCGTTTTGTGTTCTTTGCTAAATCACGCGATTTCTATAACCCTCATTCAAAGCATCGTAGAATGCATTAAACTGTTCGTCTGTTTCAAAGTCCCGTTTTGGTAGAATGTGATAGCCTACACCAGCATATACATAAATATATCGCTTAGTTTTAAGTAGTTTTGTGATGCCTTCCCATTTTACTAAGGTTTTGTTTACTTCCGTTGTTTCTATCAATCCCTCATTTGCTATCTCAAAATTATGGCGACATAAAAATCCATTTTTTGTTCTGGATATGATTAAAGTTTGTAGGATACTCGCAAATACAAATAAGGTCATGAATCCTAAGATAAAGATAAAACATGCAATAATTGTACTTACAAAACTTATACCAACTGAGTGTTCAGCCTTTGATACTAAGTCTGCTTTATAGGCCATCACTGATACAAATAAAAATGAAATCCCCCAACTTAATTTACTCTGAGGAACTAAATATAAGCAGGATTTGATTATATCAGTAGCTTTAATATTTACTTCAACTTGCATATTTTCCTCATATCTTAAGAGCGAAACTATCGCACAACATCAACTTTAATCAAAACAATTTCAGGAGGCTGAGATGGTAAAAGAGGAAGCTCTTTGTGGGTTAAGGCAGACCCATACCAGATAGTGTGCCCATCAGAACAAATTGGACAGTAAGTTCGTGGTTGTACCCCTTTTAACAGGTCAAAAACGTAAGACCTGACGGGCTACACTTTCAAACTAAGTTAAACTTTTCCCTTAACTAACGGATGTGGTATAAAAATAATCAACCCAAAAGAGAGAATTGCCTTGTCTAGTAAACATTCCCAAATTCTTACACTAATTTTAATTATTGCTTTTAGCTTCTGTAAACCAAGTTATGCAATCGACCCCAAAATTATAGAAAAAACCACCAAAGAAGCTGAGCAAGGAGATGCAGTGGCTCAAGTTATTTTAGGGGGTATATATCGTCTTGGTGGATATGGAGTACCACAAGATTTTGCTCTAGCTTTTAAGTGGTTTACCAAAGCTGCTGAACAAGGACATGTCCTCGCTTATTCTAATTTAGGGATTATGTATGAGTTGGGAACTGGAGTACCTCAAGATTCTGTCCAAGCTTTTAAGTGGCTTAGCAAAGCTGCTGAACTAGGGGACGCAGATGCTCAATCTCAAATAGGGACTATGTATGGTTTTGGGGTTGGAGTACGACAGAATTATACCCAAGCTTTTAAGTGGTATACTAAAGCTGCTGAACAAGGGAACGCACCCGCTCAATTTTATTTAGGGGAAATGTATCGTCTTGGTGGAGGTGGAGTACCACAAAATTACACCAAAGCGATTAAGTGGTATACCAAAGCTGCTGAACTAGGGGACGCAGATGCTCAATCAAATTTAGCGGATATGTATCGTCTTGGAGATGGAGTGCCACAAGATTGTGCTAAAGCATTTAAGTGGTATACCAAAGCTACTGAGCAAGGGAATGAGAAGGCTCAACGATATCTATCGTCTGGGCTACGGAGTACCACAAGGTGTTGAACAAGCTTTTAAGTGGTGCAATATCGCAGCAATTAACAATAATGGCGATGCATCACTTAAGCATGAAAGGTTTAGAAAGCATCCACTATACTTTCTTTCGGTTTAAAGTGTAGGAATTTAATACTAACCCATGTGCCCGCTGTGCTATAATTTGCCTAATCATTTCGTACAAAAATATGGAGAGAATAATGAATATATGGGTTCTTTTGATTTTTAGTTTTAACATGAGTCATATGACATTAGAAACTAAAGAATTTTATACTCAAGATGCATGCAATAAAGCAAAGGCCGTTGTGGAATCTGTTATTTACAGCGAGACAACTAAAGGCTCACCTGTAGAAAAAACTACAAAAGTATCTTGTATAATGGATAAAAAGTAACATGGGCGGTTATGGCACAGGTAGATACTATAGAAGCAAGAAAACAGTAATAGAAGATTATCGATGCCTTGATATAAACCGCATGGTTAAATTGGGGTCTATACAGCCAGACACGCGCCGTAGTGGCTCTTGGACATGGACAAATACAAATACTGGTGAGAGGGTTTCTAGCTTCTCATACACAAGCAATACACTAGACCCGCACGATATGTATTTGAACGTTAGCTATACGACTGTAAGCACGGATAAAAGGCACGATTATAATATCCGTATAGAACGCACTTCACTACATTATGGAGGGCATCGCTACTGGTTTATATGTCCATATACTGGCAGACGTGTGGCAAAGCTCTATGGCGCAAATGGCGCGGATAAATATGGCTCAAGGCATGCTTTCAATTTATCTTACGCATCACAAAGCGAAGCTAGTCATGACAGAGCCTTACGCAAGAAATGGAAGCTGTTGGATAAAGTGGGTGGCGACCAAGACTGGCCGTTAAAACCAAAGGGTATGCATCAAAAAACTTTTGAGCGTTTGCTTGATAAATTTTATCATAATGAGGATATAATAGAAGGGCACTTGGTGCAGTTTTTAAAAGGTATGATGGTGCATTAGTTTTGGGTTGTTATTACGTGTTCTTTTTAAGCTCATGCCCAAACATTATTATATGCGGGAAACTAAAACATTTTTGTGGCAAGCTACTTCAATAACAAAAAGTAATAAATGATAACTGACCATTAAATATGAGGCTATTTTAAAGTGCAGAACAGAGGAAAAAGAGAAAACCAGCATTATGTACCACAGCTTCTGTTGAGAAACTTTTCTTTCAAAGGGAACGGTAAGGTCCCACAAGTTCATGTGTTTGACAAAAAAGATGAAAAAACGTTCCAAACAGGAGTGAATAATGTTTTGGCAGAAGGGAGGTTCTATGACTTGACTAAATACTCTGCGGAAGCATCATTTTCTAAACTAGAAAGTTCACTAGAACCTATTCTAACTAAAATCATCACAGAGAGAGATATTTCCTCTTTAACTGACGACGAAAAAGTATGGGTTTCCGTTTTTGTAATGGCGCAGTATTTAAGGGTTAAGAGCTTCAGAACGGACGCTCAGGAAATGCTTCAGGGCATTGTCGAAAAATTTGGAAAGATACCAGATTTTACAGACAAGCTGTCTAATTCCAATGAGGATGTTAAAGATTTTTCTTTAAAGTTTATTCAAGAAAATTTGTCTGAAATGAGCGGCTACATACTCAATAAAGATTGGTACATTCTCGAAACCAAGGAAAGCAGTCCATTTTGGATAGGCGACAACCCAGTAACATTGCACAATGAGAATAAAAGTGAACTATACGGTAATATTGGTTTTGGTGTTCAGGGAATTCAAATTTATCTTCCTTTGTCATCCACCCTTACATTGATGTTCTGGTGCCCATCTATCAAGGCAGAATTAGAGGGGCTTCTTGAAAAGTATTCTAAAATGCTAAATGATTTTATGGTTCAACAAGTAATGGAAAATAAAGCACTATATGAACAGCGAGGGAGCATTAATAGTTTGCAGAAATTGATGGATGATACGAAAAAAATCGTTGAGGCTATTAAATTAGGTAAACCAAAGCTTGCTAGTAAGGAAAATGTTGAGTTTTATAACAGTCTGCAAGTCTATTACGCAGAGCGGTATATATTATCAAATAAGTGCGAATTTTCCCTTGCGGAATCAATGATAAAAGACGGTGCTGGCACAAAAAAATGGACATTTTCTTAAAGTTTAATAGATAACAAATCCAATGGCACACTTGGCGGCAAAAAGTCACAGTAGATAGTTTTATTTTATTGTCCTATATTGCCCTTAGCTTGAAAGGAAAGCTTATGGGTAATATTTTTGATACAAAGGCCAGCAATCAAAATAATGCAGTTTGGAGTGATGAGTGTGATAGCGATATCAATTATGATGCAGATTTAATTAATAGATGCATCGTGCATGCGCGAATGGATTTAGTTTTAGTAGTTTCACATTTGTCATCCGCAAATTCACAGCTAAGGGTAATTAAGTGGGCATTAATAGTATGCGCTATTTGTTTAGTTATTATAGCTTATAAGGCGTAGATTGTGCCGTAACTGCGCCTATACAGCGGTGTGAAGGTATGTTAGCTCTCAGCTGGGTTGTTTGTCTGAAGAGATAGGCTGGTAATGTTCTGATGTTTCTTCTCCATAATGGTTAGAATATCTAGGTAGAGAGGCTGCACGTGGGGAAGTAATGCTAGCATGTCTGTTATTGTTCGCTGGGGAACCCATATGGCACCTCTCCAGTGTTGTATTCCTCTTTGTCGTTCAATGTATCCAATGCCCTTTGGTAAATCGTAAACGGGTACTTCCTTTCCTCGTATTTTTCGATAGATAGGTATCAATTCATCATCAATTTTCTGACAGTCATTAAGCTTTAATGAGAAAGGCCAGTCAGCGCGTTCTTCCCCATATATTGTAATCGAATATGTGATATCATTATGGCCTTCAGGGTATATGCGGAACCCTTCTATTTCTATATATGAATTGAAGCTATATATTTCTTCATCACCCGTACACTTGCGGGTTTTTCTGACCTCATAGTTGATAGATGCATTAATAGCTGTGGTATGGTTAGTTATTTCTATGCCAAGAGGTAAATATTCAGGGGTGCTCATTTTTCCAGCCTTTTACGTGATTTGGGTGTATGAAACCACTTTACAATAATTTTATTGTGGCGACATTGAACGTCTGCTTTGTTCTGAAAGCAGAACATTGACTCGCATAGTAAAAGATAAATGGAAGGTGAGAAGGATGAGTATTGATATCATGATATTGGAATAATTAGATATAAATACAGTAATTTACCTAATGACTTCGTATAAGAAATACTATAAAAATGGTCTTATTTCGTATTTATAAAGGTTTGTATTATAATGAAAAAACAATTTTTATGTTGTGTAGCAATATTAGCTTTAACAGGATGCAATACTACTGGCACAGGTACAAGCGCAGCTAATAAAACAGCTAAGAAATCTATGACTACTATTGTCCTAGAAGAGAACTGCAAAAACGATGAATTTATACTTATAGAAAGCAAATACCTATTTGGTAACAGTGACGTACTTAAGAAATATGGCTGCAAGTATAATACAAAACTTACAAAGCACGTTTTTATAGATGGAAAAATGAAAGAGATTCAAGCCCCTTCACGTGATGGTAAAACTTACACAAAAAAAGAACTGAATGAATTGGTTGCAACAGACCAAAGCGTTGGTTTTGGCAAAGTGCTAAGCGAAACTAAAACAACCATACAGCGTTAAGAAACGTATATATAAAGTGGTACAGTCTTCTATTAGTTTAGTTTCTCCAGATTACAATATTTCACAAGGTGTTTAAATGAAAAATATAATAGTGGCTTTGAAAATCCTACTGGTTTTACCTGCGGTGTTTTTGCTCTCAAGTTGTAGCAGTACAAAATACATTGAGTATTCAGGAAATGACCGTATTAGAAACGGTAATGGTGGAACAATGGAAGTTGTGAGCGGTGTTGACATATGGTCCTCTGATGGGCCTTCATCCAAATACGAAGTTATCGGTGTTATTTATGACCAGAGAAAAGGTGGATTACTTCCTATGTCAATGTTGAAGCAGTCTGTTGCTTATAAAGTTAAAGAAGTAGACGGGGATGCTGCTGTGTTTTTAAAGCAAAACAAAGCAACTTCATACAGCAACACTATGTATATTAATTCTGTAGGTGGTGCTACTTACTCATCAATTCACCCATCTTCTGTAACAAACGTTTCAAGTAGATATTTAGTTATAAAATATTTTGAAGAGTAAATAAAATTGCAATTAATTAGCAAACGCTAAGGGTCCGCTTTGTGCCAATACCGGACATTCAAGGAAGTGATTCCATGGCACAGTTGGGAGTAAAAGCATCATGAGATGGTGCATTATTATTGTTCAGGATTAGAGTTATAACGACCCTTTCTTACAGTTGAATGCCTCAGTAATTGCTTCTATTAAAAAACTTAATCTATGCATATGAATGTCAGCATAGGTTTTTAAAATCCTATTATATTCGGGTACTTTTGTCTCATCACAGCAAAATCACGTTCTTGTTTATTATTCTTAGTCATTTGAGGTCCAGGTCTGATAACCATTCGCTCCCTGCGCTTTACTTGGTATTCACCAAGGTAGGTTATTTCACCTGCTTTTACCTCAAAGTGTGGTTTCTCGTCTCTGGGGTAAGCTAAGTTATACTGCCTACTATCCATAAAGTAGCTTAGACCTGCGATTTCGTAAGTATTTGGTTCAAGCTCTGCAACAACAAGCTTGCCAAATACATCATCAAAATCACTTGATGTAGGCACAGTTTCTAGAAAATTACTATCCACAAAAATACCATAAAAATGCTCACGTCCTTTTCTATATATTTTATCAAGTGCTCCGTAATTTAGCCAAACAGAAGAATATGACAAGGGTTTTTCATGTGTAAATGATACTACCACAAGCCCCTTTGTTGATTTTTTATTAAAGCTATGGTCCTGACTTAAAGTCACTGATTTACAACCGACCAGTAGGAACGAAATAAATAATATTAGAATTGTTTTTGTTTGTTTCATGTCTGCGACCTTAGTATTTTTATCTATAACAATTAGCATTATCAGGAAATACGCAGCATACAACAATTAAAGTAACATAATAGTGAGAAGGGCATCCTGCTGGGTTGTTGTTTTGAAACAAAGTCTCAGATAATGAAAATGTAGCGCATACACTCTGCTTTTAGTAATGCTGCTTTTGTGAAATTAAGCTTATGCGTTGTCATATATTATTCCTCACTTGCTGCTGATTACGAAGTAGAAAAACAGGGTGAAAGCAGTGAAAAAAACCATGTGCTTGATAAGTTCTTTTGAAAGATACTTGCGTGCAGTTTCTTCTGTTTTATCGGGATATATTTCATATAGGCGGCTTAGGACGATTGCGTATAGGATAAATGATATCGGGTATGCTGCCCCCCAAGTGGATGCAACAGTAAAAAAGCCTTCGGGAATTTTTTCTATGTTTTTGTCTGGGCTGAAAAAAAGTACAGTTTTGTATGCCACATGAAATAAGAACATTAGTGTAAAAAATATACCCAGACCTATGCCACTACTATAACGGTCATGACTGAGTTTTTTGAATTTTTGTATTGGTTTTTCATGCTTTTGTGCATTTTTATAATTAGACCATACTGCCAATGGCGCTATAATGGGGAATAGCATTAATACGTATATTACAGGCCAGTTCATTTAATTTCTTTCTTGTATAATGCGGTTTGGTGAAATTAAGCTTATGCGTTGCCATTATGAGCCCTATTTGTAAGCTATGTTTTTTGAAAAAGAATACTTTTTGAGGAGGTCTGGGCGTTCGTTATTTAAGTATTCTTTCGCGATTGTTTCTTTGTCTATTACACTGGGGGATATTAGGTAAGTAGTAGTTGTAATTCGTGGAGAGAAAGCGCCGTTTTCATCTATTTTTCTTCTTGCACCAGCACTGAGGGTTTGCATGTGACCAATGTAGTTTATTTTATTTGCTGAGATTGAAAACTTGAATGCGTTTTGGTCGGATAAGTTTAGAAGTCCCTTTCCTAAATAGCTGCCTATGTAATAATTACCTTCTGGTAGTATTAGTGTATTAAATTCATTTCTGCATGAAAGAGGGGCTGCTCGGTATTTTGTTCCATTTTTAACGTCTGGGCCTTTTCCTATTTCGTAAATGCTTGCCTGACTAATGGTTTCTCCACATGAAAAGTGCGTAAGTAGGATGCCTTCGTGGGCTTGTGTCGTGGTGTTTACATCGACATATTGGGCGGGGGGCGTTGTGGCGCACCCTGTAAGTGATAATATCGTTGTTATTAGTGCAAGTCGTTTCATATTGTCTTCTTTCTTCTGTTTCTCTCTTATTTCTTTGTCCAGATGAAAATTGGTACTTTTATTTCGACTGGATTCGGCGTCGCAGATACATACGTCTTTTCTAAGTTATTTATAGAAAACATAATTTTTGTTGTATCTAAGTAAGGGTGTTTTTGACGTAGAAGGTTAATGTCTCGTTCTCTTTTATCTTGGACGTAAACACGCGGAACAGAACTCTTTTTTACGTTTATTCCGTATTCTCCCAAGTATGTTATTGCTCCTGCTTGTATTATGAACTTTCCGATTATGGTCGGGTGTGAAAACTTTGTGCCACCTAACATTGGTTCTGGATGTGATATTATATATTCACCCTCAGGAAGCTCTCTTATAATTAAAATTCCGAACGGGTTGTCGTTGAAATCCCTTTTTTTAGCCGTTGATTCTTTTTTTGTAGGGCTCATCAAGGTGCTAATGGCTTTAAAGGTTTGACGTTTTTTTTTCGTACCTGAGGTTGGCGCGTAATACACTTTTGAACCGTAATATGGAGGCATTTCATCTGGGGCAAAGTTTTCAAACTCATTGACAAGAGACATAACGGCTAAGCCATGCTTAGAATCTTTATTCAATGTGTAATTTATAGGTTCTGATGCCATGCACCCTGTAAGAAGCAGGGTAGTGAGTGTTGTCAATAAACGTTTTTTCATTTTGATGTTTCTACTGTCTGGGTTAATTTCATGTGGCAATCATTTCAAGGCCGTTTTCGCGCAGGTCTTTGTAGTAGTCCAGCTTTCCTTTTTCTGGAAGAGGGGTTTTTAGTAATGCTGCTTTTGTGAAGTTGATTTTTTTAGTACTCATTTTTTGCGTCTCGAATTAATTGCTCTCGTCTTTTTCTTTCTTCGTCGGGTAATTTTGTAAGGAAGTAATCTCTGCGGTGCATACAATCAATGAACACCGATGTTCTAGCATTTTTGCGGTTTTTTGCGGTTTCTATGCCTGCAAAAAACGAGTTGAATATGCCCGCTGTTGTATTGGGGCTATATATGGGGAGAGTTTGCGGTATTTTTATTTTGCTAGCTGAGTGCACGCATGATTGAGCATCCGATATGAATAAACTGTCATTAAAATTCTCTTGGTCAAAAGTCATTCCATTGTAGTAATCTTGTCTGTTATAGGGCTTTTTCGTTGCTTTCTTGTGCTTCTTATAAGCTTTTTCTTGTTCCGATAATTCTGGTTCAGTTAGCTCTTTTAGCTCGTAACCGGCATTTTGCATGCAGTACTTGAATCTTTCTTGCTGAGGGGGGGCGTTGAGCATTCTTGTTGCCCTGTAGCACATATCACTTATTTTTCCGTAGTCATCAATATTAAATTCTTCTTTTGTGAAGCCCATGCTATCACCAAAGTTGAACTCTGAGTATTTCTGAATAGATGGTGGTTTTGTTGTTACACAGCCTGTCAGTGAAAGTGCTATTATTATTAGTGCAAGTCGTTTCATATTGTCTTCTTTCTAACTTCTATTTATGTGCAATACTGACGGAAAAGTCGTATTTGGATGCAAGTTCAGGAAGTTCATTTTCTAAATATGTTTGCGCCAAGTTCCGCTGATTGGATACTGTGGGATTGTAATTGTAATTGTAAGTTTTATGCCCAGGACTTTGCTTTACGCCTTGGCTTCTGACGTTTAAATTAATATGACCAATGTAATTAATTTTATTTCTTACGATAGAAAATTTAAGAGCATTTTCTTCGCGTTCTAGAGCCATTCCAACAAAGTGACTAATATAATAATCACCCTCAGGTAGCTTTAAGATGTTGTAATTATTGCTGCATCTTAAGACTGCATCACGGTTCCATATGCCAGTATGTTTGCTCCACCCTGTACCCGTTTTATATATGCTAGCGCTATTTACTAAGTCTCCACAAGTGAATTGGGCCAGTAGAATTCCTTCACCGCTTTCTAATTTCTTTGCATTGTAGACTTGTTGCTGAGTTATGCAGCTTGCTAGTAAGAGGGCGAAGGATATTAATGCATATTGTTTCATGTCGTTTCTACCGTGTGGGTTAATTTTTCGACACTACCGTAAACTCACATACTTTACCATATAGGGTATTGCGTATCATCATGGAGGAAAAAATAATGTGTTAAGGCATCGGATGTAAGTTTGGCTTTTGGATACCATGGCACACTCATGGCACACTTAGGGGCAAATAATCACAATACTGTGCCATAGATAGCAACACTTAATACTTGCTAACACTATGATTTAATTGCTATAGTTAATTGTAGTTTGTTGTAATTACTTGTTTGGATAAGGCTCATAACCTGAAGGTCGTAGGTTCAAATCCTACCCCCGCAACCAATTAAATCAATAACTTAGTCGCTTTCGAGCGGCTTTTATTTTGCCTTGGTGCTACTCTGGTGCTACCTTTTGTGATTGGCTATAAAATCTTGTTAAGGGCAATTGTTTCAAATATGTGTCATAGCTAATAATGTTCTAAATAAAGACAACTCTTGATACTTTAGTGGAGTTAAATAGATAGGCGTATTCACTTAGACAGTTCTTACATGTTTTACTTATAGTTGGTGTTGCACATGTGTATGCAATCTGTATTGTTGTTATTGTCTCAAATGGCCTTTAGTGGTTTTAAAAATTTGTCCGTCGTCAAATGATTTGAGACATATAGGTCTAATATGATCAGGAGGTTTTGGCTTCTGATTAAGTTAAATATTAAGCAGCTAATTTAAGATGC
>NVXI01000020.1 GCA_002747015.1 Zetaproteobacteria bacterium | reverse complement strand
TGGCCGTTAAATACGTCATTATATCCGTCTGCATTTATATGAAAGACATCATCGCCCTGTGATCCAGTAATCATCTCACGGTGGTTATCATCCGCGATATATGTTACATTCAAAAAGTCAGCTGCCGCGAATGAGGAAAAATCAACCGTAGCATCATAGTTGACGTACAGGGTATTGGTCCCTGTTCCAAAATCGATATGCTCTATATTCGTAATGGATGCCAACCGCACAAAATCATCACTTGCTGTCCCCAATAACTGATCATATCCACCATCACCATGAATATATTTACGTCCTGTTTGGCCGGTCGTTAATTGGAATATGTCATCGCCGCCTTCACCATAGAGTTGGTCAGTTCCGTCTCTGATAATAATTTGGTCATTACTCTGAGAACCATGAATAACGTCATTGCCATCTCCTCCATCAATATAATCAATACCAATTAATGAAGTAACATTAGATAGATCAATGGTATCGCTGCTAGACGTGCCAACAATTGTATCTGTTCCACCATTGCCATTAATCACGTCAAGGTCTGTGATCGTAATTCCAGAGAAGTTAAATGCATCATTTCCAGCTGTTCCTAAAAGAGTATCGGTACCAGCACCCATATCGATTGTTCTAATACTGGTAAATGAAGAGAGTGAGAACGTATCATCACCAGTCCCGCCAAGAATTCTATCTACCCCAGAACCTCCATCAACACTATCAATTCCAGTTAAATTCCCTTCAAAGATGAAGTCATCATCGCCGTCGTTACCAATTAAGACATCGTTTCCATTCCCGCCGATTAGAATATCTCTCTGATCAGAGCCTATAATAGTATCATCACCATCTAAAGCTATAAATTTATGAGAAGTGTTATTATTTTCATAGGTAAGCGTATCATTACCATTTGTGCCATTAATCACATTAAACACACGAAGCTGGAACGTCGCGGTATCAGATAAACCACTGTCATCCTCTAATGTGTAGGTAATAGTGGTCATTCCACTAAATGATAGACTGTTAGCTGGAGGAGTATAGGTCCAAGTACCATCACCATTATCGATAAGGCCTCCCTCACCTGAACCAATAGACATACTGGTTATTTCAAGAGGATCACTTTCAGGGTCCGTGTCGTTTGCCATTAAATCAGCTTCTGAAATGATAATAGAGTTACCATTCTCGTCCGTTTCGCTATAAACACCATCATCAACGGCATTTGGCATGTCATTAATTCCACTTACGGTCATCGTAACCGTTGCTGTATCTGTACCACCGTTATTATCTGTAATCGTGTAAGAAATCGTCGTATCGCGCGTTTCACCTAAACCTAGATCTTGGAAGTCAGACCCTACAGAAAAACTTAAGCTACCATTTGCCAGGATGGTGAATGTTCCGCCGTTACTCCCTACTGTTCCTACAGCTAGATTTACAATATCCCCCGCTACCGCAGTAACTGAGAACGTGTCACTAACATCAACATCAAAATCGCTGCCACTACCGTTATCTACAAGAACATTGCCGGTCGCCCCTGTGTCTTCATCAGTAAGGAATGCATCATCCAACGCGCCAGGACCATCATTTACACCTGTAACAGTCACCGTTACACTTGCAGTATCCTGACCACCCAAGCCATCGGTAACGATGTAGGTGAATATATCAGTTGTTGTTTCGCCACTTGCTAAATAATCAAATACATTACCTGTGTTGTAGGTAAGCGTATCACTGCCGGCGTTAAAGGTTATTTGCCCTAATAAACCTGCGTTATTTACAGATAATATATCCAAAATCTCATCATCAGTATCATTAGAAAGTAATAGTGAATGAATGTTCGCAGAAAGCGTATCCTGATTTACTGCCACAACATCATTACCAGCGAGTGGATTTACATTTTGAGGTATCGCGGGCATATCTTTTACAGGAACGTCAATAACGACAGCATCACTTGGCACAACATGAAAAAACGGCGCAGACACCTCCCCTTCAATATCAGTCGTTAGCGCTCCCGTTGTCGAGTGATTACCCTCCTCTAAAAGGTCTAAACCACCTACTTCTAATTTTTCGAACGCGCCAATAGAATCTGAAACAACTTCATCGCCCTCAGAGTTTGTATCATTAAAGTTAGATGATGATTTTTCCCTACTATGCGTATGCTCAGGATCTTCAGCCAGTTTATCATGATCAGAACTTATAAAATTTAATGCTAAATGATCTACAATAGAAACATGCTGACGCCCTGATAGATCGTCTTGCCCGTCATTTCCATCATCACGCTTATCAGCGTTAACTTTAATCTCATTCATATCACGATCAACAGAAGACGAAACATCATCAGATTGGTTCGTGCCATTATTTAAGTTATTAATTCTGTCGTGAATGTTGCCTAGAAGGTCGGCAGAACCAGAAAGTTTAATCTCTCCATTTTCAAATATTTCGAATTTAACACCATTTTTTGTAGAAATTTCTTTGATCAATTGGACTAATTCGGCAAAGTTAAGATCTGAAGAAACACCTTCAATGTAATCTTTTGTATAGTATTTATCTAAGTACTCCATCAAACTTACTTCTTAAGATCACGTTATTACAGTAAAAATTCTTATATTTACTATTTTACAAGTATTTACTTAAAATTGTATGAATTTAAGAGTATCAGAGACTACTCAAACATAAGGTTGTGCTAAGCCACACCCAAGCATTAGAGGGACTTTACCAATTATATTAGAAAAAAATAATACAATTATTACGAGTATCATAGTACATATATGCGCTAGTTATCGAGCTTATCTAAGACATAAAGCCCTATTCTTAATAATAGTAAATCAGGTCTTCTGCTATCTCGACTAAATTCATGCTATACCAGCATTCGGAGAACAGTTAGCACCCGACTACAAGCACTGCCATTCAGTCTACGTTTCAACTATATCAGAGAATATTTTCCCATGAGGCCCGCGTGTTACGGCACTTCCCGCTTATACCATTCCCGAAGGACTCCGGAGAACCACTTTTCATCATCTATATGTCGCCTATTCTCTGCGCCCTGTTTTCACGTGCTTAGGTTTTTACAAAACGCCTGCTTTTGGCCGAAAACAAAAAAAATATTCCATAACATTGCGCGATAATGTACAGTGTGTAATTAGATAAATATAGCTTATGTAACTCAATCTAAGTATAACCACTGGTTAATCCTTACACATTTGATCATACATTTTTATCTTACTTCTAACAGAATCAAGAGACATACCAACTTTATACCCCTTCTTATTTTTATATGATAAATTTTTCCCTTCCCAATCTGCATGACGCGTTTTCACGGCGTCCAACGTCTGTCTTAAATCACTGTATTCATCCTCAAGAACGCACATACACTCCTTATGGCTATAACCACCATCCCAACAATCTGACTCATCTTCATTAATTTGCTCCTTTATCCGATATAACTTCATAAAATCTTTTCTATCATTATTTTTTACTATTCGAACTATCGGCTTTGTAATCCCATTAATCTCATCTAGATATTTTTTAGCACTTGGATGGCCCTGTTTCATTGCCCTGGAGAACCAATAAGCTGCTTTTTCTATATCTTTAGGTATATATTCACCCATATAATAGTACATTGCCAAACTTAACTGACAGTTCATATCCCCCAATTCGGATGCTTCTGTTAGTAAATCTATCCCTTTTTTTGCATCTTTCTTAACACCTACACCGGCCAAATAACGGGGAGCAAGGTTCAAATGCGCCCAAGTATTGCCCTGCGCGGCAGATTTTCCATACCATTTAACAGCTTTATCCATGTCCTTAGGAACCTTCTGACCAGAAGAATACAACAAACCTAGCCTATACTGAGCGAGGGCATCTCCTTCCTCTGCGGCCTTAAGATACCACTTCAAGGCTTCATCAATATTCTCAGCCACACCCTTACCCAAATCATATTTTAAGGCTATTTTATATTGTGCCTCTACATCACCATTCTCTGCCAACTCCAATAAAGTTTTAAAATCATCTTCTTGAGCAACTGCGGTTTCAGCGTTAGCAACTTGAAACAGCCCGAATTCAAACCCATTTAAATTCATTAGAAAACCAATTCCAACCAAGCTAATTATTAAAAAAAACCTCATATTTTTCTCCTGATACAACTGTTATACGCCGTGATATAAACCTAAAGTGGTTTCTCCGAGCGAGTCTCTTTATATGCCTTACCCATACGCGCAATATCCGCACAAAACTTTCCACAATGATCCTTGATATACCATTGATCAATCCCATAGGATAAAGCTTTTCTAATATACTTTTTAGACTGCTTCCTCGTATTTTCATTTTTAAAAAGCTGGGAAGCCTTCACTAAATAAGCCATCCCCGTGACAGCTCGTGCCATTGGGTATTGCATTAATTCCAGGGCTTTATTGCCATAAAAAATAGCACTATCATAATCTCCCATACTGTGTAAAAGAAAACTTGCATAATTCCCATGAGTCCAAGCGTGCGTAGGGTTATTTTTTATACCCTCTTTATATTCTTCATTCCATTGCTCAAGATGCTCTTTAGTATAATTATCTCTTCTGGCTACCGCATATTGGTCATCCGGATCATTAGACATCCTCATATCTTTCGTAATGCGCCCACGGTATCGTGAGATCCGTGAACGAGCCGACCTCAATTTACGACCATCAAAATATTTTTCCACACGTACCTTTTCAATAAGCGCTTCCGCTTTATCAGGGTTCTTCTCGCTTAAATATAAATAGATAAGATCAATAAATACGTTAAATCCCAACACATCATCGTCCTGCAAACCTTCTAAAATCCTGATCGCAGCATTACGCGCAACTGGAATATATTGACCAATAGATCCTTTATTAAAACGATACCCATCCTTTAATATAACCCACGCTTCGGCATATAGCATTTCAGGCAATTTTGGCGTTTTCTTTCTCTGCTTATTGATAATTGTTTCGGCTATATGATGGCTTCTATTCCCGCCATTCCATTTGTTGGTTAACCCTTGTGCAATCCACATTCTGACATAGTCTTTTGAAAAGTCTTTAAAGACTTTATTCGCAATCAGCCCCTTCTTAGCTTTAAAACTTTTTACATCACTAAACTCATCTAATAAAATATCTGCCACAATCCTTTGCACTATATTACGAACGCGCAGATCATCTCTTTGCGCAGCTGAAAGAGCCTTCTTTGCATAGCTATAGGCTTGCTTTGAATCTTGCTTAACCCCAAGACCTAAATGATAGAACCGTGCAATGCTCGCCAACGACTTTGCAGATCCTTTGGCAGCAGCTTTGCGGTAGAATTTTAACGCCTTTTTATATCCGACCTCTACACCAAGCCCTCTTTCATATATACGCCCCAAATAATGTATTGCAGGAACATGCCCCTGTGCCGCAGATTTATGGCACCATTTGCGTCCCTGCGCAGAATCATCAAAACCATAACGGTCATGATAAAACTGACACAAACCAAATTGTCCGACTTTATCATTCGTTTGTGCAGCTTTTGTGAACCAATAGAAGGATTCAGGGGTAGAATTATACCAAGAATATTGTTTTAAATTCAAATACCCTAACTGAATAGCAGCCTCAACATTGCCTTGAGTCGCCGCTTTCGTAAGCCATTTACGCGCTTGGGATAGGGATTTAGAAATTTCGTTACCATCCAAATACATCTTCCCCAGTTCAAATTGTGATTCAACATTACCGGATCTTGCCTTAGCGATTAGCGGTTTGATATTTTCAGTAATATATTGCTGCTCACCCTCATTGAACGGAACCCAAACAGGTCTAGACGAACCAATATCTAAAGGAAAAGTACCAATCGGGTCTGACAACAACAAATAGGTTGGAAACTCACCATTTGCATACAGATCGATCGTCTGTTCTAAGCGTCTTTTCATATCGGGAATTTCAAACGATGGGTTACCATTATCACTATCAATATCCATGTACTCATACTCCCGCGAGCCCAATATATGTTCATCGGGCTGGGTTCCATTTTTGGGAACATAAACGGCTTGTATACTTAAGCTAGTCAACGGGTAATTCGAAACAAAATCAGCAGAAAGTAAATTTATACCCGCAAACTTCGGATGCACTTTAACCACAGGATTCAATGCTTGAACAAATATCTCCGCGGCATAGAAAGTAAAGGTTGCCTTACGTTCATCATTCACATACATACCCTTCGGCAGCCCCATAAGATCAAAATCAAGCGTTGCCGTATAGCGTGCACCGGCGCGCCAGACCTCAGTGGGTGTAAAAGTGAGGGTGTGTTTATCCTTCCACGAGAATGTGCCTGCTA
Source organism: Zetaproteobacteria bacterium (assembly GCA_002747015.1). The sequence goes on along the minus strand of NVXI01000020.1, from coordinate 26,877 downwards.
TCTTAGGCTCCAATGACAATGCATAAACAGGAATATCTGACTTCAGAACGTCATCGGAAAGGACACATTTCTTTAAATATTGATCCCCATACTGCTTTTTACAAAGCCTACCATCTATATTTAAGCTTATATCAATGCTGTCTTTGTTTGCAGGAAGAACCGGAATGTATTTATTCAACGTTAAAAAGACAGGTGATTTTACAGAGGAAATTTTATCATCTTTATCTTTAAGATACATCAAGTCCATTTGAGAACAAGATTGAGTCCCCCGTAACAATGCTCCGTCACGCGACAAAATACAGTAACGTAAAGAATTAGCCGATAATTTAGGATACCTGATAGCATCACGATCCTTAATCAAAGTAATCTGCCACGCCTTTGAATTCCTCAGTATTGGAAATATAGGTAAATCCTTGCGAAGCAAGAAAACAGCCTTTCTTTTCTCATAATCAACATGTAGTGGAGCGATAACACCTTCCTTCTCTAATTGTGCAAAGCCCGCCCAATCAGGGAGCATTTTTGCCTCAGCCACATATCCCCCCAAAACGACGTTCTGGATATCTACAGATTTATGCCCAGAAGGCTTCCATGTCAAAAACTCATCCCAATATTCCTTACTAAACCCGTCAGGTGCGTTCCTTAAGCTATCAGCGGTATCATCGGAAAATTCAACTTCGGGAGAGCTCTTCACTACTATCCTTGACACCATTCCCTTATCTCTCAACAAAGACAACTGTCGCCCAGTTATAGATTTAAAGATCCCTAAAGACTTTGCCAAATTTTCTTTCTTTTTTATATCTAAAGCACGGGGAGAAGATATTCGGGCGTCCCAACATGCCCTACTCATAAAGCTCACCTTCTCATAAGAAATTCCGGCAACACCGGCCAACACCTCATCATTACCTGCGGCTCCAAAAACCAATATATGGTTAAGAGATGAAACATCCCCTTTTATTGACCAAACCATATGCTGAGAAGAACTCAGAACAAGATTTATAGGCCGATCTTGCTTTTCTATTTCAACGTCAACATGACCTACAAATTCACTAAAAACGCCATTAAATTGAAGGGAGGTTATTGCATTACTACCCCAAACAACAACAGCATAAATTGGTATAGATTTATCGCCAAAAAATGGAGCACTACATTCTGTTTTCTTAGAGCGGTGAGCCCTTCGGTATCTAGAAAGTTCTTTGCGCGAGATGGTCCCATCCTTTTTATAATCCAACGTATTAAAGGCCTTAACAGCGGCGTCACTCACTTGCTCTAATGTTGTGGAGTTTCCATCTTTAGAAAGTGCCAAGTAGGATTCATATTGGGCAATAACATGAGAGGTTTCCTTTTTAAAAACATCTGCCGTAACGTATAAGATTTCTTCGACAGATAATTTCTTATCAGCATTAACATCCAAATCAATAAAGGGCATAAATGACGCCTCTAAGAACCACTGCGGTGATGAATAGCCAGGTTTTTTCTTGTCCATACCTTCTAATACTGGATTTAATTTATCAAATGCATCGCCACCAAATTGATTAACAACATCATACAGCTCGAGAAGATCATCTAATTTATAATCATAATCTTGTGATATTTCTTCTAACGTAACAACCTTATCTAAATTTATATCCAACTTCGCATAATGTCGTTTTTGAACAGCCAAAAGGTGCTTTTTAGCTAGTTTTTTATACTTTTCCAAACCTTTGCGAGTTATATTTCCGTCTCTATCAAGGAATTTTTTAGAACGTGGCGCCTGTATCAAACGTTTTTGCAGATCTTGCAAAACATCCTGCATAAACTCTTCCATACCAATTTGATCGTCAAAACTTATAAAATACGGAATATCGTAATAACTTTGATATGCATCATCATTATTCTTTGCAAATACATCAGCTACATTCACAAACGTAAAAAGACATAATGATATGATCAAAAATCGCCGTATAAAAAATATCATCTGAGTTCCCCTGACAAAAAATCCATAGTTTTAAGTATTATATTTTCTATCATAAAGACACAGAATAATCCATTAAAACAAGCCGCTATACTTTGATATTAAGCATTTTAATCGGCAGAACACACCAGCCACTTAACTTAATTATTTAAATGATTTTTCAAGAGAATAATTGGCAGTAGACTGGACACTCTGCCATTCAGTCACATTTCCACCATGTAATTAAAAGTTCAAGCAAAGATCATAGATCTCATACAAAAACTCTCGCCACGCAATACGCGTTCCAATCGTATGTATGCGACCAATACAATATAACCGAAATGCTGCAAACGCACAAAACCAAAGAGTGATTTAAGCTCTTATGAACACTCAATAAATCATACAACTTATATTATGGCATATTGCACCGCATATAAAATACACATTAAAAACAAAGGTTTACATCATTTTTCCTATTGCTTTTTTTATAGTTTGGAATAATATTCCAAAAAACACGGGATTTGTTTCCTAATGTAACTTTAATTCTCAGTGTAATAATAACATTTGAACCAAGACAGGCAAAAAACGTCTGTCTTTTCATTTTTATAGAACAACGGTTTCTGGAGAAAGCATGGATAATAATACAATTATATCTAGTCGCGGAGTTGATATTCCCAAAACAAAAATGAAGCATGTCAGACCTTTGCGTGGACGCTTTTCACATAGTCGCGTTGATGAATTATTACGTAATATTTATGATGCGGATGATTATGCCGAAATGAAAAGAACAGGCATTGATAAACGCATGATGTTTGGTACAAATCCTCACTATCAAGCACTTGTTATGGGGGAAGAACTGGTTGATCAAGATAATAATATTCTTGTTCCTAAAATGCCACCAAGCCTACCTATCGCAGCATTGATCCTTCCCAGATTAAATGAAACCTTGAGCATGGAAGGGGCAAAAGACCCCGGAAACCAAATGGGTTTCACACCAAACAGCAATAGCCTACACGGTAAATTACTGCACAAATATGATGAAATTGTTTTGGGATATGCCTCCCCCACATGCTCGGCGCACTGCCGGTATTGTTATCGTCTTGATTTATTTAACAAGGACACCGGAAAAATCAGTGTTCGCCCAGAAGAGCTACGAGATTACATTCTAAATTATAATAACACGTTAGAAAAAAATGGTGGCATTGATCCATCCACAGGAGAGCGTCGCTACCCTATTCGTGAGCTACTACTGTCTGGTGGAGATATCATGGTTCTGCCAAACCGTACCCTATACAAATTTGCAGTTGCCGCTGGTGAGGCTGGCGTGAGCATCTTGCGCTTCGGCACAAAAGAAATTGCATTCAGACCAGAACGTTTTGACAAAGCGATGGCAGATACATTCCGTATTATCCACGAAAAGTACCCTCATATGCATCTTTATATCGTGTCACATTTCTCTCACCCTGATGAATTTTTGGAGCGCGATGAAAATAATAACTACATCCCGAATGAAAATGGACCTGGCTATAAATGGATGGATGTTTCGAAGGCGGCTGTTGAAAACATGCTGAGCTTAAGCTTTGTTACAATAGAAAATCAAACGCCTTTAATCCTAAGAGTGAACGATAAAGAGCAGGACTTGCGAATTTTACATGAAGAATGTCGGCGCATGGGTATTCGCCCCAAATATATATTCCAAAGCCGAGATATAGAAGGCCATAAAGCGTTCTCTCTTCCCGTTGAAGAGGCGTGGCGCATCCATAATAACGCAATGAAAGGTCTATCAGATACAGCGCGCTCCCGCTTTTCTATGTCAACAGAATGGGGGAAGATAGAAGTCGTCAGTGTGCTTGATCCAATCACAGATAACACCACTGACTTTGATCTGTTACCCATGGCATTACAAGTTGCGGTAAAGGAATTATTAGGGGATGGCCTAGTGATTTTCAAATCACATCGCTCCCCGCATGAGGCACGAACACAAGGTGACCTAATTATTGCCAAACGAAATCCAGAGGCACTTTGGATCACAGGATACGAAGACAGAATTATCTATGATTCAAGAAAACCCGAGCATCAAAAATATAATGGCCTCGTTTCATTATTGATAAATAATTTTGGCACCTATTTATTTGATAAAAGGGAAGAACACCGAAGGTCTTTAAATAAAAATATAACTATTATAAACGCAGCCTAGCTTTGTTAGTTGCATCAAAAGGTCGTTCTGGTGGAATTGTATGGTTAAATAAAGATTTGGAAATAACTTTAATTAATTATCAGGGTTTTCTTTCAAGATACGATGTTAATGATAGGATTAAAACATTGGTAGGAGAAAATACTAACGCCAAGACATAAAATCAGCCTCAACCACTTTAAACTTAATTGTTGGACCGGAATGGGGACCCTGCAACTTACGAATCATATCCTTAACCCTTCTGGGCAAGCCCCTAGGGGTATATATTGTAATTTTTCTTTTACAAACTTCCCGCCAGAGTTTACTGCTATCTGTAATACCAAGCTTCTTACCCAGCTCTTTAATTTGTACAGCTCTGCCTTTTTCTATTGTCTCATTAATTTCACGCGCCACTTGTTTTGCTACAGAATCAGAAACATCATCAGCAATATTATAATATTTAGAATCGGCCATATCAAATGTCGTTTTATTTATATGATCCATAACGGGAGCTTTCGTATGACCGCGCCAGCCACGCTTAGCTGTTGCACCGAAACCTTTGCCAAGAGAAGAAGGAATCGGTGCATCTAGAGTTATGCCGTACCCAGGAGTATAGCCCTCGCCGGCTAAGGCTTTATTGAGCTGACCTTCATATTGCCCGTATGCTGTCCTGTTATGAATACGATCCGTCGCAGCCGGTAGCTTCCCTTGTTGCTTCAATTTCTCTAACTGTCTCAACGATAAATTTCTTCCTGTGATACGTGAGATATCAAAGTTGGCTCTATCTAAAACACCTTTCCAATGCGACACTTTTCCTTTACGGATCACGATTGATTTCTTAGTGCTTTGTATATGGCTCCATTTGCTTATAATTTGATCTGTTACGGCCAAAGTCCCTCTGTTAGCCGAAGCGGCTGCATTTCTTTTCTTTTGTAATGCTTTTAACTCACCTTCCAGCTTACTTAGCTTAGTTTCAAAGCGACCAATATCTCCTGCCCAATGCTCTACCCACCCTTGCGAATTTTCCAGTCTCCGAGTTGCATCTTCAAGCTTTTTGGTACCGCGAGGAATATCGGCAGGTTCAAGTGCTTTTTTGACTACACTAGAAGAGGGTTTGGGATTTAACGACCCACCTCCCGCTCTGGCCTCAGAAGCAAATGTAGCAGGCCCTCCTGATCGTCCACTTGCCTTCGGCTTTGCTTTAGCTGCTTTTCTTAGTTTTAAAGCTCGGGCAGAACGCCCTAATGAAGACAATTTTCCGACGACCGCTGTTCCTCCAACCATGGTCAATACATCAATGGCCCCCACCACACGTTCCATATTGGTGGCAATTTGACCATCAACTGTCCAACCTGTTGCGAGAACGTAACCACCGCTAATGATACCCTCGGGAAGACCTTTTGCCGTATTGATAACATGGTGCGTTAATTGGGAGGGAATACTTGCCGCAATACCGAGAATCGCCCGTGCTTCTGCGTTGATAGCATTGACAACTTTGGTTGCCTCTCCTGTTGTTCTGAATAAAATAGGTGCTGTCGTACTATCTTGTAAATAATGCGGTATAGCGTGGCTTTGAAGCGTCGTGTGTTTTACACTGCCCAACGCAGAGACAGGCGCCTCCAGTAAATCAGCATACGTATTGGCAATGACCGCACGCATACGGCGCGAAGGATGCTCTATTGTCTTCCATTGATCCGCCGTCGTAACCAAATTCGATTTTAATTGTAAGGCTTTCTTTAATTCTGCGGGAATATTATCTTGCTGCGAAGCAATATTTACCATGAGTCTGGCAATTTCAAGCCGCGCTTCAGCAGCGATAACAGCGCCATGCCAAACTGTTTTATAAAACGGAACAGATAGAGCTACACCATTAAAAGAAGCTGTAATAATCCCACCATTAGGGGCGACAATTTCTCCTGTTCGTACGGCAACATCGGAATCCGTAGCAATTGTACGCACCCGACTTTCATAAATACCGGGTACTGTCTTTATGACAGAAGGGGACAATGTATCTTCATCCTGCGTATTTTTTCCATCATTCCCCGTCAGCTTAACAGTAAGTTCACTTGTTCCTCTATATTTTTGCTTATCCGAGTCCCCGAGCCGCAATCTTATAAAAAATTTCTGATCATCTTTAAGGTAATTAGTGATTTTTGCACCGCCGCTTACAAAAAATTCGATCGTTGTCGGCTTGACCAAATCAACCGTAAATCTGTACTTTGAATTAGCAGAAAGCGCGCCGACAATGGGTTCCCCTAGAAAAACATCTATAGTGATGGAAGTGCTTGAAAAAATCATTGGCCCTGCTGGCAAACCGTCAACGACAGCTTGAAAATGTCCTCTCTCTATCACAGTAAAATCTAACCGGGCCTCTCCCTTTTCATCAGTAAAGGTTTCAAAAACAGCGTCCTCATATGTTGCAATTTTCCAGATGACAGGTTCATTAGGCAATGCGTTTCCTTCACTGTCGCGTAACCTCATTATTAAAGGACGTCCCTTACCGGCTTGCGGGTCCAACGTGATATTTGTTTCACCAACCGGACTAAAATCAAGCGCAGAAAACTCGCCTTGATGACACGGCTTAGGGGCTCTACGATCCGCCGAAGGAATAACGGGAATTGTAATATTCTTATTTTTCACAGAAATAGAGAGCGTGCTATCAGGACAAGCATGCACCTCTGCAAATTCTTTATGAGGTTTCGCATTTGGAACACTAATAAGCACAGGCCGGGATACAAAAAGCCGGCCATTTTCAAATTCCACTTTCACACGCATAAGACCAAGAAGCTCAACAGATTTCAATGGGACTTGCGGGTCAAGTGTCGTAACACCTATTGTACTATTGGTAGCGTCTTCCTCAACACGCACCAATATAAAATCAGTATCCCTATCAAAACTAAGGCAAGTTTCTTGTAAAAAAACACCGGCTTTCCATTGCCCCTGAATGACATTGGCCTGCGGAATCCAACTGTTAAGTTTAACCTCTGTTATCTTGTTAGATTTAAGATTTTTGATGATCGCTATTTTAGGTTTTTCTTCGCCACCATCATCCCGTATTTTGATATCATGGATAACCTTCCACCCTTCAAGAGCAGGACATTTATCGCCCCTAGGCTTGGCGAGTTTTTCAAGCGTTGTAATTTTGCCATTCTCTATGCTCCCCCGTAAAACCATTTCTCCGGCAGCATAGCCAAACTGAGGGTCTTCTTTTTTCAGGAACCCTTTTATCGTTTTATCTTCAACGACGATAGATAAAGGCGTCGGCATTGCCCTTACATTTTCGCCTTGCCGTAATTCCCAGTCTCCATTTAAATCCCAATCTTGCGCATAGGCCAAGCTGGGAAAAAACATAACAAACAACACCAAAACCGCATGTATTTTTACAGATTGTATAAATGAAAGCATAGCCTGCCTCCTTTGATCTCACTCTTTATAAAATACGACCGAGAGGAATTACAAATTTCAATTCTATTTCATCTCCAAAAAATTTAACTTTTTTCTTAAGAGTTAAAGGCTTGAACTCCCCGTCTTCTCCGCCTAATGGTATATGCTTAAAAATTTCAGCCGCTGTGACTGTCGTTGGCGTATCAAGATCTTTTATAATACGCGCAAGTTCAGCTTCCGCACGTTTTTTAAGATCTGTTTCGCACGCTTCAGGCGCATTCTTCTCTTCATATAAAATATGTGGCTTTTTTTTGAACCCGAAACGAAACTGCAAATCTGCATCTCTTTTACGAACTCCGGTAACCCCAACACTTGAAATCAGTTTTGCAACCAATTTCCCTGCCCCTTGCTCTCCCTCTTTTGCGACAAGACAAGGAGGGTGTTCACCGGAACTACCCTGCTTTGCAACCCACCCCACGGGATGTCCTGCTGCTACTGATTCTGCTACATCAGACATAATACCTGAAAGGCCTATTGATCCTGTTTGCTTTTTATAAGGTTTAACATGTTCTTCGTGTTTGAGGACCAATGTTTGAGGCAATTTAAACATTTTTGCCTGTACCGCACCAGAAAATACCACGGATAAACAAAAACTTACAAAGAATAGTATGAAATAAATATTCTTTTTTGGAATATAAGTCGGGTATATCAACATAATAATTTTCCTTATTTAAAAAATACACCTACAACCTACAATTACTGAAACGTTAAATCAAGTTCCCTAATTTGTTGGTGTTTGACCTAAAGTAGTCACTATAAGAACCAATATATTACTATCGTGTGGTTGTAGTACAGTTATTCACAGAATTATCCAGACGTACAACAGCTTAGCTCTAGCCATTTTTAATTGGCTAGAAGTACTTCTGAAAAATATGTATTCTGGAAACTGGTGTGTTATTGTTCGTATTCTTCTATTGAGGCCACCATCTTATTCCCTTCAATTTGGTAGTCTCTATCGAGGTTTATTTATAAGTAACTCGACAGCGCCTCCCCCTTACGTTAGTAAGTAAAAACTAGTACACTTATTAAATTGCAAATGATGGAAATATTTTTATGAGTATTCAAATTATTACAGGAGACAAAACATGCTGACAGGAAGTATAATTTCTTTCAAAGAAGATAGAGGCTATGGCTTTATTCGTCTTAAAGACAGCGAAGATAATGTTTACCTGCATATTTCTGCATTACAAGCCTCTGGTATTGATAAAGTAGAAATTGGACAACGTTTAACTTTTGATCTTTTATCCAAAGATGGAAAAAATTCAGCTACTAATATAAAACTATTAGGTTAACCTAATATTGCCGAAAGGATTTGAGCATGAGCATCATGACTATGATGAAATTAGAAAGCGGGATGTGCCGATGGCCTATTGGCAACCCCGAGGATGAGGATTTTCATTTTTGTGGCGATCCAAGCCTGCCTACTTTGCCCTACTGTGAGACACACATGGAGAAGGCGCAAGCCCCCACCCGCAAGCCCAAAGCTTCTTAGATATTAAAAAGAAGCGTGTCACTAATTTACGAGAATAAAGTAAATTAGTTGAATTAAGAGTCTTCACTGAGTGATAACTTCGAAACAAGGCCTGACGGTAGAATCTGGTCAAGTGGAAACTATTATGAATTGTTAGTTGTGAAAAAAACTTAAAGTGGTCGTCAATACAGACCTATTCCCCTTAGTAAAAAGGGAAATAGGTTTATTAAAAGAATTGGCGCTATTATTCAAACAGACCGTTATGCGAAGAATATGGAATAACGAAGCTGATAAATTCATTAAGTTTATTTACTGTTCGCGCGTGTACTTCTTAAGCTTTTTACTTCAGATAGATTGATTATGTTTTCACATTCGTGTCTTTCCAATAAATCTACCAGACTTAATCGTTCTGATTTACTCAAATTTAGTACTGAACGAAATAGATCAATCATTTTATCCAATTCCTGCCTATCTAACTCAGAAAGTGGCTCTCCTTCTTGCATTTCTGCTAAAGCTTTTTGGAGAATGCAAATATTTTCAATGTCATTAAGCCTTTGACATTCTGTAATAAGATAACTGACAGCATCCATGATGGAATATACTGTTGGTTTTTTCGCGTATGTTTTACCCGCACATGTTTTGTTATGCTGCTTTTTTATTGTCATTATTGATTCCTAGATATAATACAGTTTCATATATTCCTGTTACTTCACGAACGTTATCAAGAATAGCTTGGCTAACAGGAAGCCAGGCAGCTTGCGCTTTATGCCCATTGTCAAGTTTTGTTACATCACCGATAAACTCTATAGGCCATCCCAAATCGATAAATAGTTTTTTCCAAAAGACTGGATAAGTAAGACCAACAATCCCATCAATCCCTGCATTCAGACCCATTTCAAGATATGCTATGCCTAATTGATTTATTATATCTTGCCGAGTCTTAGGCGATATTTTGTGATCAATGCAATATCTTGATCCTTCCCAAATTTTTTCGTCCTTTGGAATTTGTATTTTAGTGACAAAATGAGGAAATTTTTCTTCTAACATATAGGGAAGATGCGTTGAATAAAACCGACTAACTCCACGCGCTATTCCTAGCTTATCTCTATAAATCAGATATTTTGCCGCAGGGTTATCATACTCGTCATATTCCAGCCCATTGTGATGAGGAACATCCCATTTCTGTCTCTCAATGACAGATCTATATCGTAGTTTATGTTGCTCGGCTAGGGGGTTTCCTACAAAATTTGATGCACTAGATATATCAACAAGCTCAATCATATATTTCTCCTTTCAACTACTTTTACAAACAAATAAGAACAGGAATAGAGATTAAAAGAACCTACTTACCTGAGTAGTTTTTTGTAAAGCGATATACAGATATTGTTTGTCTATGTTTTAAAACTTACAGGAGAGATCAAAATGACAAATGTTCAAAAAGTAGATCGAGAAGTAGATATTAAAATTATCAATAAAATTCTAGAAAAAGATGGCTGTATTGTAATTATGAATGCAATAAACAGCAAACAACTGGAAAAACTGAGAGATGAACTAAAGCCTCATCTTGAAGAAACACCGAATTGTTCTGGAGACTTTTACGGATACAAAACAAAAAGAATCAGTTCTCTTATTTCTAAATCATCTATATGCAGAGATCTTACGATTGATCCTATCGTCTTGGCTGTTATGGATGAGTTTCTATTACGAAGTTGTACTGATTACCAATTAAGTCTTACCCAAGCAATCCAGATCGGGCCTGGGGAACCACAGCAAGTCATGCATCCTGATGACCCTATGTACCCATTTTCACTTCCTGATAATGAGAAGATGATTAATTGTATGTGGGCAATTGATGACTTTACTAAAGAAAATGGAGCAACGCACATTGTTCCAGGGAGCCATAAATGGAAGCGTGTTGGGTTAATGCCAGAACGTCAACCAAAAGAACATGAAATAATTCAAGGTGCGATGCCCGCTGGCTCTGTGCTAATATATTTTGGTTCTCTGCTTCATTGTGGCGGAGCAAATAAAACACTTAAACCAAGAACAGGAATGGTAACCAGCTACTCTTTAGGGTGGTTACGACAATCTGAAAACTCATACTTAGCGGTTCCGCAAGGCTTAGCGAAAACTCTTCCCGAGCGTTTACAACGTCTCTTAGGATATTTTGTACATCAACCTAATTTAGGTCAGATAGAAGGCAGAGATCCTATTGAGATTTTGCAGAATAAAGATATTGTAAACAAGGAGTTCAGGGAGTTCATTCCCAATGACGTTCTCAAGATTCTCGAAGAACACAGAAAATCTCTGCAAGCAGCATGAATTTTAACATTTAGTATACAACCTTGAAAGTGTAAACGAAATAATGTTATTCTCTTACATTATGTTAATTTCGTATTATGTGGTGGGTAAATGTCGATTTCTTTCCGAGGGTTTGTTGAGAGTACTGCTTCAGTAAGTACTGCGGAAGAGCTGGTCAATATTTTTCTTAAGGAAATAGCTAAACTTGGCTATGATAGAATGGCATTCTGTCTTCTTTCTAATCATAATAATCTGGGTCTGAAGGCCGGTGTTGGATATATTAATAATTATCCTGACGATTGGTTAAGCCATTATTTTGAAAATGACTTTGATCGATTTGATCCGGTTTTGACTTATGGTCGGCAAAATTTAGGTACCTTCTCATGGGATGAAATGGAGGGAAAAATGTCCATGACTAAGAAACAAAAGGTATGTCTTAATCTTGGATCAGAAGCCAAGCTTTTTAATGGCACATTTACTCCTTTATGGGGACCCCATAGATTTGCAGGGGTCAGCTTAGCAAGCACAGAAAAGACGGATGCTTGTCACTATGATGCTAAAACTCGTGATATCATTACTGCTTATTGTAACCACTTTTATTTAGTATTCCAAAGATTACAACAGGTCACGAAAATAAAAAATGAAGAATATGACAACTTGTTTTTGTCTTTCTTAGAAAAAGAAGTATTAACTTGGGCTGCACAAGGCAAATCGGATAACGATATTGCGGATATTATGACTATCTCAAGTTTTACTGTTAACTACCATTTTAGAAATATTTTCAAAAAACTAAAATCCAATAATAGGATTGTTGCCATTTCCAAGGCCATATCTTTAGGCCTTATTCATACATAAATTTATCAAGGTCTAATACCAAGAAGTGACTCAATGAAGATTGACACCTTTTTTCCTAAAACTTACTTCATGCCCTTAACCATCTTTTTAAGTTGATTAACAGACTCAGGGTCATCAATCTCATCTAACAACTTTGCTATTTGAAGTACTTTAGGAGAAAATACAAGCATAAACTCTTTGCCCTGTCTATTCATCAAACCGTCATAAAAAACTCTAATATCCACACCATAAAAATCGGATAACTTGTATAAATTTTCAGCAGAAATTCTGTTCGTGCCATTTTCATATTCTCGAACCTGCTGAAAGCTAACCCCTAGAATTTCTCCAATTATTTCTAGATTTAGATTGTTAATGAGTCTAAGTTTATGTAGGTTCTCTCCTATAATGACATCTACTGATGTGACACGTCCTTTTATTTTAATTGCTTGTTTTTTACTCATTACTTAATGTACCAATAGGCTGTTTGTAAAATAAAAAATGAATAGTGAGAACGATAAATGATTAACCAAATTTTTCTTATAGATAGAATAATTAGTTCTAAAAGTTGCCCTAATCCAATGCCTAGCAATGATAATCTAACAGATGACGAATTACTATTAAATAGTTATGAGTCTGATGATGAAGTACCAAGCGGTCTTCTCACGATTTATTAGACAGTGCCAATTCTTATTCCCTGAATATTAACTCATACACACCAGCCGATCATCTCAGATTAAAATGACTCTTCCTTAGGGGTATAATATTCCCTCCTGATGTCACTGTCAAAATCCTTTGAATGTAGCGCTCTGAACAGTTTCACGTTTGGCTATGTCTTTGATATAGGCTCCGTTGAAATATTATCTTATCTTTGGCGTATGCCTAGATTTAAGATGAGGATTTATCAATAACATTAAGAAAAACCTGCCCGTATTTCTTAAGTTTTGATTGCCCTACCCCCGGAACCAACGACATCTTCTCAAGTGTTGACGGTCTGTTTTTTGCCATATCTATGAGAGTTTTATCATGAAACACAACGTATGGCGGGATATTCTTTTCCTTGGCGATTGATAAGCGTAGAGCTTTGAGTTCGACGAATAATTCCTGATCCTCTTCCTTATCTAAACTTATCGCGGGCGCTGCTTTCCTGATACCTCTTGATGGTGAGGTTGTCGTCTTCGGCTCTAAACGTAACTGTATATTTTCTTCGTTTTTTAGAAAATCCATCCCCTGCTCTGTGATTTTCAATCCTCCATGGGCATCCATATCAACATATAGAAAATTACGTGCAACAATTTGTCTAATAAGGCTTTGCCATTCTTTTTGAGTATGCTCTGTCCCGATACCATAGGTGCTGAGAGTATGATGGCCGAAATTCTGGATACGCTCATTATCCTTACCAAGCAAGACGTCAATGATATAGCCAGTGCCAAACCTCTGCTCTGTTCGATAAACGCAGGAAATCGCTTTTTGAACGGCAATGGTGGCATCAAATGTTTTAGGCGGGTTCAGGCAGGTATCGCAATTATTGCAGGCCTCACAATGATCATCAAAGTATCGTAGCAACACTTGTCGTCTGCATGTTGCTGTCTCACAAAACCCAAGAAACGCACTCAGCTTTTGGCGCTCTATACGTTTTTGTTCTTCATTGCTTTGGGATGATTCAATCATTTGTCTCTGCAAGACTAAATCCTGCAAACCGTAGACCATCCATGCCATAGACGGCAAACCATCACGCCCAGCGCGTCCCGTTTCTTGGTAATAAGCCTCAATATTCTTCGGTAAATCAAGGTGAACCACGAACCTGACATCAGGCTTATTAATGCCCATACCAAATGCAATGGTCGCGACAATGATAACATTTTCATCTTTTATAAAACGTTCTTGGTTTGCTGCGCGAACATTTTTGTCAAGGCGGGCATGATATGGCAAGGCATTGTACCCTTGATTAGACAGCCACGTTGCCGTCTCCTCTACTTTGCGACGGGACAGACAATAGACAATCCCGCTTTCGTCTTTCGCTCTTGTTTTTAAAAACCGTAAGAGTTGTTGGCGCGGATTATCTTTAATAGCAACGTTGTAAGTAATATTGGGCCTATCAAAGCCAGAAACATAGATTTTCGGTAGATTAAGCCGATCAACAATATCCTTACGTGTCGGCGCATCCGCAGTTGCCGTGACAGCGATACAGGGCACATCAGGATAACGCGTGCGTAACACAGAAAGCTGTCTGTACTCTTGCCTAAAATCATGCCCCCACTGAGATATACAATGCGCCTCATCAATCGCAAATAATGCGAGATCAATATGATCTAAAATATCAAGGAAAGCATCATTCACTAAGCGCTCAGGTGCAACATAGACAAGATCAAGTTTACCTGCCTGAAAGTCATTCATCGCCTCTTGTAACTGCGCAGGCTCCAGAGCGGAATGAATGGCCGCAGCCTTCACACCAAGCTCTTTTAACGCGGTAACCTGATCCTGCATTAATGCGATCAAAGGGGAAACAATAATACCCGTACCCTTAAGGCAAAGCGCAGGGATTTGATAACATAGCGATTTCCCACTGCCCGTCGGCATAAGAACACAGCAACTTTGGCCAGATATAACCGTATTGATAATATCTTCCTGCTCATCGCGGAAGCTATCATAACCAAATACAGATGACAGAATATGTGCGGGATCTATGATATTTTCTATTAGATCACTCTCAGTCGTATTAATGACATTCACCATGTTTCTAAAATGCCCTCATATTTTCCTTAAGTGCGGCTATCTTAACAAGACACTCGCATCCGTCAACATTATACGATCAAGCGAATGCCCTTAATATTCGTTCATGGCTGTTATATGCTATAACAACATAAAAGGAACTCCATTTTTGAACGGAAAAGCATGCTTCACTTGCAGGTATTTACTGACGGTAGTGTTAATACTCAATTAAAGGTGGGGTATGGCGCTTACCTTGTTGTATCTGATCAGAGTACGCCTATAGAATCTCTCAAAGACAAGGTCAAAGTTAAGCGTTTTGAACAAACAAGTTCAACTAAATTGGAATTGCAAACTTTATTGTGGTCACTGGGTGAAACACTTGCTTTGGCAGACGAGGAAGAGCTTACATTGACGGTTTACACAGATTCCCAAAATATTATTGGCCTGCCAGCAAGGCGTACCCGCCTTGAACAGCGCAATTACTTCTCAAGTAAAAATAAGCGATTGAATAATTATGAGCTGTACCAAGAGTTCTACCAATTAACCTCAAGAATAAAACTCAAATTAGTTAAAGTGATCGGCCATCAGGAATCTAGCAAGAAAGATCAGATCGATAGATTGTTCAGTTTGGTTGATAAGGCATCCAGACGGGCGTTGCGAGAAGAGTTTTAACGGCCCTCTTAGTACCGCGTATGTGAAAGCAGTCTGAAGTGCAACTGGTTACCCTAAACCCTACCTTTATGTTCTTTTTCCATTACAAGATCAAAAAGTCGGATATCTAGAAACCTAGCTAGGCATAGCGGGGCTAGGAGAACTATAAAAGCTTTAAAGATTCCATAGTAGCCATCTACCTCAATTCCTTCAAACGTAATATGTGGTAATTGCCCAAACGCTATATCAATAACCACTAATAATGATACAAAGATAAGGAATAACGACATTACCATATTTGGTATAATATTCAATATCCCTAAAGGGTAAACTCTTGTTGAACAATTTGAGCACGGTATAGAAAAATCTCTTATTGGGTACGGAAAAAACAACTCCCAATAATTAAATGTATCTTTGTTACAATGCGGACATCTTTTTTTCATATTGCCCATTATCACATATTACTAAAAATCATAAAAGGACTACGTTTTTTTACCTCATAACAAACCGATAATATTCAGTATGGCAATTATATCAAAGTCATAAGACATCAGTAACTTTATTTAAAACAAACCGAATAAGTCTTTGATGGTTTAGATTCAATCATATTTTAGATTGGTAAGTGTTATGGACTTTTGTTTGACAGCACTGGCGGCAGTGCTTTTATTTTTTCTGGCTTTTGCCAATGGCAGTAATGACGTGTCCAAGGGCATAGCCACATTAGCTGGAGCAGGATTGACATCTGTGCGCGGTGCAATTGCGTGGGGAACACTTTGGACAATGGCTGGTGCTCTGGCGGGACTGTTTTGGGGCAGCGCGATCATCAAAAATATAACCAGCAGTATTTATGTGGACTCGCATGAGTTTTACATGCCCCTGGCATTGGCAATATCCATCGCGCCTATTCTCTGGGTATCCTTGGCTACATGGCGCAAATGGCCGGTATCAACAACCCATGCCGTTGTTGGTGGCCTTGTTGGCGGAGGGCTTATGGCTTATGGTATGCAGGGTATTGATTGGCCAACAATCATGAAAAAGATTGCTTTGCCACTTTTGGCTAGCCCGTTTATGGCAATTATTTTGGCGTGGTTTTTAACGCCCACGTTAGAAAAAACGGCAAAAATGATAAACTGCATAAGGTTATGCTTAACGCCCGTTCCCAAAGTCACCCTTATTCATACAAACAACAGAACGCAGGAACCGCTGAAAGATTGTCTTGTCTGTGCCTGTGATAGCCCGCAGGCAGGACTTACCCATGGCATTACTCTGTCGGTTGATAATATGCACTGGTTTACCAGTGGTCTTTTATCATTTTCCCGCGGCCTCAACGATACTCCGAAACTGATTGCTATCGTTATGCCCTTTTTGATATTGGACAATTTAGTCGCTCCAGTATGGCTGTTTTTCTGGGGGGCGTTAGCAATGGGAGCAGGAAGCTGGATAGCCGGTAAAAACATAACGGAAGTTCTCGGGTTTAATGTCACAAAGATGAACCATGAACAGGGATTTTCGGCTAACCTTGTTTCTGCATTTTTAGTGATCGGAGCTAGTCGTTTTGGTTTACCGGTTTCGACAACACATGTTTCATCTTCCTCAATCATGGGCGTTGGAATTGCAAACCATAAGGGACTAAACATGAAAACTGTAAAAACCATGTTGTTCGCATGGCTTGTAACTGCACCAGTTGCGGCGATATTTGCGGCCATAATTTATATGTTGGGGAAATTATATGCCTGAAGAACAATCAAACAAAACCCTGCGTCTTAAACGCTTTTTACCATTGATTATTATTGCGTCTCTTATGGCTGTTGCTTTTGCAACTGGTCTGCATGAAAAATTGAGCCTAGACGCCTTGCAAACACATAAAGGTGATTTATTTGAAATGGTCACAATGCATCCAGTTTTATCGGCTATGGGATTTATCGGAGTATATGTTTTAGCGGTAGCGTTATCACTACCGGTTGCAACGATTTTAACCCTCACTGGCGGTTTTATGTTCGGCAAATGGCTAGGCACGCTTTATGTTGTGAGCGCAGCAACGCTAGGCGCTAGCATTATCTTTCTTGTTGCCAAGACAGCTCTTGGTAAAATATTGCGCGAAAAAGCAGGAGGAATGTATGCACGGGTTGAAAAAAATATGAAGGAAAATGCCACCGGATACTTACTATTTATGCGTCTTGTGCCGATCTTTCCATTCTTCCTAGTCAACATCATTCCGGCATTATTTAATGTACGTTTGCGTGTTTTTGTATTAACGACTTTCTTCGGTATTCTGCCGGGTAGCTTTGTCTTTGTAAATTTGGGAGAGCAACTTGGAGAGATTGAAAGTCTGGGGGACTTAGTGTCCATGAAAACCTTATTTGCCTTTGCATTACTCGGATTTTTTGCACTAATCCCAACGCTCTATAAACAATTTAAAACACGAAAAAATCTGGCCGTGATTATGCTGAGTTTAGTTTTAGCTGCGAGTAGCGTGCAAGCTGGAGATTACGATGAATTACTATCAGAGTATGTTCACAAGACAGAGAAAAACGGCATTACCTACAATGGTGTGGATTACGATGCATGGGCAAAAGATGCACGTCATGCAGCCTCTATTAAGCGCTTAACGCAAACAAACCCGAATGATTTTGAAACTCAAAATGAGGAAATGTCTTTTTGGATCAACGCCTATAATTTATTGACTATTGATCTTATCGTGAAAAAAGAAGAGCGTGAGAGTATTAAAAATCTGGGATCTTTCTTCACAACCCCATGGAAAAAACATCAATGGCTTATTGCTGGGCAGGCTTATACGCTGGACAAGATTGAACATGCGATTTTACGTTCAATGAAAGATCCGCGCATTCACTTTGCTATTAACTGCGCCTCTGTCTCCTGCCCGGATTTAAGGGATGAGGCCTATGAGGCAAAAAGCCTGAACAGGCAGCTTAATGAACAAGTGATGATAACACTTGCGAATGAAGGCAAAGGATTTGCAAAAAATGATGGTACTGTGCATGTAAGCAAAATTTTTGACTGGTTTTCTGAAGATTTCAATAATGGGGATGTTAAGGGTTGGTTACAGTCCTATGTGAGTTTTAATACGAACAAAAAATTGCAATATATGAACTATGATTGGTCACTAAATAAAGGAAAACGCGATGACTAAAGACAATCAATTTGACCTATGTGTGATCGGCGCAGGTTCTGGTGGATTATCGGTCGCGGCAGGCGCAGCACAACTTGGTCTAAACACGGTTCTGATTGAAAAAGCTGAGATGGGTGGTGATTGTTTGAATACAGGCTGTGTCCCGTCCAAGGCGTTATTGCAAGCCGCAAAAGTTGCACAAGGATTTCGAAAAAGTGATGCCTTTGGCATCAAATCACAAGAACCTAACATTGATTTTTCTGCTGTAAAAGACCATGTGTTCGATGTTATCGCCGCGATTGAACCCAACGACTCACAGGAACGATTTGAAGGATTTGGCATTAAAGTTATCCGCGAAGCTGCACATTTCGTTGATGCCCATACGGTGAAAGCCGGTAATGAAACAATCTGCGCGCGCTACTTTGTGATCGCGACAGGCTCCCGCGCCTCTGTTCCCCCGATCGAAGGGCTGGAACCGGACAAAGTCTTTACCAATGAAAATATTTTTGATCTGCGCCAAAAGCCAGAGCATCTGGTAATTATTGGCGGCGGACCGATTGGTATTGAAATGGCACAAGCTCACAAAAGGCTTGGCAGCAAAGTCAGCGTATTGGATATGGGGCCAATTGCGCCCAAAGATGATCCGGAGCTGGTAGAAATTCTACGAACGCGATTAATCGAAGAAGGTATAGAGTTATACGAATATGTCAGTATTAAAAACGTGACGCATGCAGATGGCAGCGTCTCTATCACAGCCAAAAAAGATGGAAAAGAATTTAATGTTGAAGGCTCACACCTTCTAGTGGCTGCGGGGCGGATACCTAATACTGATCTGGATCTCGAAAAAGCAGATGTTGAATATGATCGCTCAGGGATTAAGGTTGATGCCCGCCTGCGTAGTTCACAAAAACATATCTTCGCCGCCGGAGATGTCGCTGGCGGACCGCAATTTACCCATGTCGCCGGTTATCACGCAGGAATTATTATTCGCAATATTTGCTTCAAAATACCAGCTAAAGTGGATTACACAGCCCTGCCCTGGGTAACTTACACCGACCCAGAACTGGCCAATGTCGGCCTGACCGAAGCGATGGCTATCGAGAAACATGGTAAGGATCGTGTTAAAATCATATCTTGGAATTTCGATGAAAATGACAGGGCGCAATCCGAACGCCGTACTGAGGGCATGATCAAAGTCACATGCCTGAAGAAGGGGAAAATCCTCGGCGTAACGATTATTGGACCCAGCGCAGGAGAGCTTATTGGCCTCTGGACACTGGCGCTGAGCAAGGGTATGAAAATCGGTGATATCACCAGCATAATAGCGCCATACCCGACACTGGGAGAGATCAGCAAACGTGCCGCAGGTGCGTGGTTCACGCCATCTTTGTTTAGTGACCGGACACGCTTTATTGTAAGATTGTTAAAAAAGTTACCATTTTAAAAGAAAGACAATACATTGAAACTTATAACTTTAACTACCGTACTTATGGGCATGTTCTTTATAAGCTCTTACGGAATTGCACAGGAACATAATCATGGCGATGAAAACAGTAAGATCACGCAATCAATAATAGAGATCATGCGAAATATGAACAAAAATATGCACAAATTAACCAACGCTATCATTATTGAGGATTATCCTACCATTACCCTTTCTGCGCATGACATTGCCAACCATCCCGGTATTGATACGCAAGACCTTCACCACTTGTTTGAGCGTCTTGGCCCACGCAAAGAGGATTTCATACTCTGCGACAATGCTGTTCATAATCTGGCAATCGATATTTCAAAAGCTGGTGAACAAGAGAATATAGATCTTGTTCTTGAAAAATATTCAGCAATGATCGCCAAAATCGTGCAATGTCACAGAGAATACAAACCAAAGACCGGAAATAAAGAATGACAAAAACAATTAGAGAAGATGTGAAGAATTATTACGGCAATGTGCTGGAGACGAACAAGGATCTTAAAACCAGCGCATGCTGTCCATCCGAAGCTCCGCCGACGCATATACAAGACCTTCTGAAAAACGTTCACGAAACTGTACAAGCGAAGTTTTATGGTTGTGGCACACCATTACCTAAAATTTCCAAAGGTTCTGTTGTTCTGGATCTGGGCTGCGGTACAGGCCGCGATGTCTATGTGTTAAGCCAGATTGTCGGTGAACAGGGCCGCGTTATTGGTGTCGACATGACCGATGAGCAGCTCTGCGTGGCGAATGACCATATTAACTGGCACATGGATAAATTTGGTTACAAAACAGCCAATGTGGAATTCAAAAAAGGCTATATCGAAGATCTGCAATCTATTGGAATTGAAGACGGTGATATTGATTTGATCGTTTCCAATTGCGTCATTAATTTATCTGCCGACAAGCCTGCGGTATTTAAAGAGATTGCCCGCGTTTTAAAATCTGGTGGAGAGTTATATTTCGCCGATGTTTTTGCCGGACAACAAATCTCTGAAGAATTGCAACGTGATCCGGTATTACTTGGTGAATGCCTCAGCGGTGCCCTAACAATTGCCGATTTTGAATCCATAATGGCAGATTGTGGTATGAGCGGTATTGATTATATTTCCAAGCGCGAAATGACACTTGATGATCCGAATATAAAAGCAAAGATCGGGCATATCGATTTTTACTCGATTACAGTGCGAGCCTTCAAAGGTCAAAAGAAGGGTTGCTGCTAAATTCTTATGCGTAACCAATGGATGGATGCACTTCATGCTTGAAAACATTAGTATAATCATTCCCATTGCACCGGATGAAACAACGCATGAACAATTGCTGAATGATTTAAAAAACTGCGGCGCTGAAATTATTATTTCATCCGAGGGAACGCGCGCAAAAAGTCTGAATGCTGGTGCTGTAAAAACACAAAATGAGTTCCTTTGGTTCCTTCACGCCGATAGCCGTGTGACAAAGGAAAATCTCGTGGCCCTTGAAAAATCACTGCAACAAAGCCCCGATGCTCTACATTATTTTGATCTCGCATTCGATATATCTGGACGACTGAAATTAAACGCATGGGGCGCAAATATACGCTCGCATTATTTTTATCTGCCCTATGGTGATCAAGGGTTGTGCCTATCTAAAAAACGATTTGAAGATCTTGGTGGTTATCCTGAAGATGCACCATATGGTGAAGATTTACTGTTTGTGCGCCATGCAAAAAAAGCACGCATAAAATTGCAAAACATCCCCTCAAAGCTGCAAACCAGTTCCCGACAATATAAAGCATACGGGTGGGCTAAGCTCACACTATTGCGGCAATGGCAGTTGATGATATTATTGAGGCAGAAATTATGAGCACAGCACTTGCCATTTTTGTAAAAACACCTAGCCTGTCGCCATTAAAAACGCGTCTTGCAGCAGGAATAGGTAAAGAAAAAGCTGAAGAATTTTATATCCACAGCTTAAAAGCTATCGAGAAAACAGTAAAGCAAACACACGCAAAGGTATTCTGGGCTGTGGGTGAGCAAGAAGGGCTGAACAATCCTCTCTGGAGAGCATTCGAAACAATTTACACTGGTGAAGGGGGGCTGGGTGAACGCCAGCACTATATTTATAACCATCTGCTTTCTAATCATGATCGCGTGATTTTGATTGGTGCTGATGCACCACAACTCTCGCCATGCATTCTTGAGCGCTCTATTGAGGCCTTAAACACCCATGACTTTGTACTCGGACCCGCAAACGATGGTGGTTATTATTTGTTTGGTGGACGGATTCCTGTTAACCGACATATCTGGAGCGCTGTACCATGGAGCACCAAACAAACACGTCAAACACTGGAAGGACTATTATCCTCAAAACCCTGTCACCTTGAACCTTTAACCGATGTTGATACACAAAATGATCTCCAACAACTTAAAACAGAAATGCCTGAGGCAATGAGCGACGAACAACAGAATCTTTTAGACTGGGTTTCGTCACTCTGAGACACTGCACGCTCCACCACCAAGTACACAGAATTTGGCGCAATGCGGGTGATTAAGATGAACTGACTTTGAAGCCTTTTTCAAGGTTTTTCCCATATTAAATTGCTGATCATAGGCCAAAAGCGTGCAGGCCATAACGGATGGTTTCTTATCACCTTTATGTTTCACAACCATACGGGAAGACGCACACATCATGTTATCGGGGCTGACACTCAGAATATCCCAACAGGCCGTGGTGATTTCCGACACTTCAATATTCTCATCCATTTCAGGAAGCAACATGAGCTGTTTTATGTCATGCGCATCAATTCTAATATTATGCTCTTTGAAGAACGCGCCAAACCCATTGCGCAGTTCTAAATCATTTTCGCCCCAGCGCGTCCGTCCTGCAATATCAATCGTAAACTCATTATCCGAAAGCCATTGCAACCCCTTCATCATTGGCCCCCAAGACCGCGCCCCTCGCTCCTCTTCATGTAGCCTACGTTTGAAATGATCGACAGAGATACGCATCGTCATTTGCGCGCCGTATTTATCTTTTAAGCGCAACAGGTCTTCTTGGCATTTCATCATCGGTCGCATGGCGTTCGTTAACACTAAAAGCTTAAACCCGCGTTTGAGGATTATTTCCATGATCGGAATAATATCGGGGTTCATGAATGGCTCACCGCCAGTGATACCAATTTCCTCCGTCGGCAATTTATCAGCTATGATTTCGTCGAGATATTCTACAACCTCACTCAGTATGAGATAAACAAGCGAGTCATTTTTTGGCGTTGATTCTATATAGCAATTCACGCAAGCCAAATTGCACAACGTCCCCGTATTAAACCACAGCGTTTTCAGCGCGGTTAAATCCACCCAGGCACGCTGCTTACCTTCAGCGGTGGTATAAGGGTCAGAAAATTTTGTATTTTGGTTCTCTACGCTCATTTAATGTAAGAGATCTCCTCATAGCTATTTTGAGTTTTGTGCTGCACCTGAATAAAACCTATATCACGGCCTTTGTCGATATAACTTGTATCCAGCGTAGAGTTCATGAAGCACCATTCAGACTTTATGTCTATAAAGTTACAAAATTAATAAACACAGAGAATGGTGGATAGATCGACATGAAAACAACCGCCACATGCAGCATAAAGATGCGTCCAGAGTAGCAATATTAGCATAGAGCCCTGCGTTTCAACATCGAGCCAGACATTACGCCTCCAAATTCTGTAATGCTTCACTTAAAAACTTGATTGATGTGAAATATAAATACAGAAATTATCTGGATTTTAATTTGGCTAAGCTTGGATGGGTTTACACTCTTATTTCTATTTCGTAGACATATTACATTCGAAAAAAAGAAATCAAAAGCCGCCGCGCCTAAAAAACCAAGACGTAAACAGTCGCCAAGACGATCTGCATAAGTGCAAAAGGCGCGGCCTTTACAACAAATCCTGCAAAAGACATCGGTACTTTATGCTTATGCATAATCGTTACTGCAACCAATGTTGATGCACTGCCGATCGGCGTTAGGTTCCCGCCCAAATTCGCCCCGAAAACAACAGACCACCAAAGCGAAGAATCCGCCGCCGTCCCAAGTGTTGCCAAAATTTTTGCAAGCATCGCCGCAAGCGGAATATTATCCGTTACCGAACTGAAAACCGCAGCAGAAATAAGCAGCGCGCCAGTTCCAAAAGAACTTTCCCCCTCCCCGATCATGTACTGCACACCTTTACCAATCGCGCCCAAAACATGCGCATGCTCCATGACATTAATCACAATGAACAGAGCCATAAAAAACCCGATCAAATCCCAATCAATTGCTTTATAAAATTTATCTGCTTCGGCCTTATAGCGAATCAACATAAGCGTGGCAAAAGCAAGGGCAACAAACCCCATTCCCAAATCTTTAACCACGGGCAAAATAGATGTTGTTGCGATAGTTAAGATAAACGCAATCAGCACAACAACGGAGAACCAGAAAAAACCCCTGCTCTCAATCCCGTCATTCTCATCAAAGCCTTGAATGAGATGCTCTGCTTCGGCTTTTTCCTCTTCCGTTTTTAACGCCTGAATCTTAAATATTTTTGCACCCATAAAGATAGTCGCGCACGTCGCCACAAAAACATATGGCGCAGCCTTCAAGAAGAAGCTAACGAAGCTAATCCCCGCCGTTCCACCAATGATAATATTCGGCACAGAAGAGATAAGCGTCAATAAACCACCAATATTGGTAAGCAACCCTTCGATCAATAAGAATGCCATGAGCATACCTGTTTTCTCTAACTTCCCTAAAGATACAACCGTCAAAGACCCCACAATAATCATTGCGGTAACGTTATTTAAGACTGCAGAAAAAACCACAGTCATAATACCATATGACCAGAGCAACTTAAGCGGATCACCCTTTGATGCCTTGGTCAACATAATCGCTATCCATGAAAACAAGCCGGATTTAGACGTGACATCGACGAAAACGCTAGACCCAACAATGATAGAAATCACCTTCCAATCTATGCCCGGTATATAAACCGGCATTTCAATATGATGCCCACCAGCCACAATGACATCACCAAATGGTATAATGCCAAGGAAAGAGCCTAAGAACAGACTGAGCATTGCAAAGACACCGACAATGACCGACTTTTTCGCGTGAAGTTTCTCCTCTGCCGCAAGGCAAGTAATCATCATCACCAAAATCAAACCAAACATGGCCGTTATTGATGGGGTAACAGGGCTTAGCGCGTGCTCTAGATGCTCCATAAAATCCTCATAGCATTAACAGGGGGATTTGTCGCAATTCAATGGCCAACGGATAGGCCATACCATGCATCGCGAGTTGATCATGGTCTTTCGCATTCATAATAAGAAGATCAACTTTGTGATCCAATATCAATTTTTTATATTCCACGATGCGATTACCAAAGGTCACAATATCTTCGATTGTGACAGGTAAGTTATTCTCCTGCAGAACCGTCTTACAAGATTCAATATAGTTCTGCGGCTCTTTTAAAAGCTGTTCTCGAATTCCCTCTTGTGCATCATCTGTATTAATTTCAGGCACTTTTGAAATGATATCCATATAGCGATCAAAAATCGCCTGATCTTCCATATGGGTTAAAAAAACAGAACCATCCACTTGCGTAAAACGTAGCGCATAATTGATGAGGCGATGGTCATTTGATAAATGATCGGTGATCGCCATAACCCTGTCTGTATTTTCCATCGCATGGTCATGCGCATAATTTGCATTCGGGTGCGGCAAGATTAACACAGGCGCGGCGGCTTGCTGTATCAACACATCAAGATAAGACCCCAAGCTATGCTGATAGATCCAATCTTCGCTTCTTAAATTCCGGTATGAGCATACCAAATCCGGTTTGGCTTTCTCGACACAATCCAATAAATCTTGCGTCGTTGTGAAATCATCTTCACTCAGAACATTCCATGTCACAGACGTGCCCAAAACACTTAAAAATCTCTGCACATCATGCAGGTAAGCCTTAATATCGTTCTCGCTTTTGTCCGTCACTAAAAGAACAGACGTCACCTCAAGCAAGTTATACTCGTAAATATCAACGAGTGCGGAACGGAATATGGATTCGAATTCATCTACTTGTGCCATGGTGCACAAAGGATAGCAGTATGGTTGAGCAAGAGAAAGCCCATATTGTGATCATAAAAGAATTAAACCAAGAAAAGTTAGCATCGTACGAAAACAACTTGGTATGATAACCTCTGATATATAAAAATATCTTAGATATAATAACCCTTCTCGTATGAAAACCCGTAAAAACTAATGTTACATTAGGCGGCGTCTTCTAACTCAACCCACTGACATCCATCAACTTTTTGATAAAAACCGTTAGAAAAAGGCACGTTTAATCCTATTTCTTTTAACTGAGAAATTGCCTCAGCCGTTACCATCTTTTTATCCAAAACAGCGCGAAAAAGCTCTGCGACTTTGACCATATCGTGATCATGGGGGGAGAGGCGGAATTTATTTACGCCCATCTCTACCATCTCGGAGAGTTCTTGCATGAGGTTCAGGCAGCTATGCGAGAGCGTTTGGATACCATTGATGGTTAGAAATTTCTTACCATCCATCGTTTCCAGATCCAATCCGTCAGGATCTTCTTCGCAGACAAAAAGGCAACCGTCTTTTGTTCTGTTGTGTGCACGAGCATGATAACAGCGCGCCGAATGTTCCCCGTCAGGTCTTATGAGACCATTTAAAGGTCTTGCATAAGGGAGTGTTTTGGTTTTCATCGTAATGACGAAGGAATGAAGATGAAAACCAA
>NVXI01000014.1 GCA_002747015.1 Zetaproteobacteria bacterium | reverse complement strand
GAAAATGCACACCGCAGCCCGAACCATCGCAGGAATAGAGCTTATGAATATGATACAAAAGAACCAACTGAAATTCACTAAACACATCGATCAAAACCTAACCCACGCGCAGCAATTTTACCGCCTAGCTACCATCTAGAATCTGACCAGTTGCTGCTCTTCTCAAGCTAAATTAAACTTTGCGACAGAACCATATAAAGAGAAATTCCATTGTATATTAAGAAAAATACACATCAAATCGGCAGGCCTTTCCTGTATAAGAATGGTTAGGTTTTTCTAATGTTAAAGTACTACCTTTAGCGGGGCGTTTTACGACAATCCGCTTTATATTAGTTTTCAGGGCAGTATCTAATAAATTCCCTTGTTGTTCATCATGTGTGGCTAATAATTGCAGAATTTGCATATCCTTTTTGACTAGAGCAGATTTCTTCAAATCTGGAAACATCGGGTCAAGATATATACAGTCAAAATCATTTTGATTTAGAGTTGATATATATTCCACAGCCTCTTGTTGCAGAATTTTAAAAGGCTTCTCTTGTAAGCGCCGTTGGCCATCTTTGACCAATGCCACAACAATAGAAGATCGCTCAAGACTACAAACATCATATCCTGCCTGTGATAGAAGAAAGCTATCGCGTCCCCACCCCATTGTAGCATCTAGCACCCGTTTTTTCTGTCCCATCGCTTTCACCACGGCCTCATGGCTGGCACGTTTTTGGCGGTAATTTAAGCGCCCAGACAAGAAATTAACGCTATAGCTCAATGCCTCTGCGGTTATAATTGTTAAAGCATCATCGTCATATCGCAATAGACATCCCGTTCCATTCCAATAATCTGTCAATGGTAAGGATAAATCTTGCGCCAAGGCAACAGCGCGAGGACTATCATTTACGATGTAAATCTGCACTTAAATTTATCTTTCTACTCATATCTTAACAAAAAGATGGGGCACTCGCGATTTAAAGAGAAGTATTGATTGAGGCATGCAAACAGAATCTATTCTCAACATTTACGTTCGTTGTCATTAATAAATCTACCTTCTATACTGCAACCGTTATCTTCTACCTTATTCTTCAATATTATAAAATAGTCTTAAAGGTTTAACCGCCCTTTATCTTGCTCTACTTTCAGTAAACAGTGTACACTGCAAATGGGTTTTTGTAGTTTTCATCTAAATATAATTAAGGCACACCTTATGTCCACAGCACTTAAAAAAATTGTGTCTCCTGAGGAGATTGTTATCTCACTGGGAATAGAGACAAAAAAATCTGCATCTATTCTAGTACAAACATCGACAGAAACTATAAATAATGTACTGGCGGCACTTGCTGAGGCCTTGCCAGATAATATGGGTTCTATTCTTGCTGCTAATCAGGACGATTTGGAGTCTGCTCGTGAACACGGGCTGTCACCTGCAATGATTGATCGTCTTGCTCTTGATGAGCAACGAATTAAGGCAATGGCACAAAGTGTGGATACCGTCAGGAAGCTTGATGATCCAACAGGCAAAATTCTGTGGGAAGAAAATCGTCCCAATGGTTTAAAAATCCAACGGATATCCTGCCCTATCGGAGTATTAGGTATGATTTATGAATCACGTCCTAATGTTACAATTGATGCCTCTATTTTGTGTCTAAAATCTCATAATGCAGTTTTTCTACGTGGTGGTTCAGAAAGCTTGAATAGTTCTTTAGCACTACACAAAATTATTCAAACGACACTGGAACAATTCAATCTTCCAAAATCTTGCGTTTCTATGATTCCGACTACAGATCGTGCAGCTGTTGGTGCAATGCTTCGTGCGGATGAATATATTGATATTATGATACCACGCGGTGGACGTGGACTTATTGAACGCGTTATGAACGAAGCACGCATGCCAGTCTTTGGACACCTTGAGGGTTTATGTCATATCTACGTCCATGAAAGCGCCAATGTAGATAGTGCAAAAAATATTACCCTTAATGCGAAAATGAGACGGACCGGGATTTGTGGTGCTATGGAGACATTATTACTAGATACTAATCTAGATAAAAAAATGGCTGCAGATATCATTACCAATATTCTGGATTCTGGTTGTGAAATTGTCGGTGATGAATTTGTTCAAAGTTTAGATGTACGCATAAAACCGGCAACAGCCGAAGACTGGACAACTGAGTATCTAGATTCAAAACTTAGTTGCCGTGTGGTAAATACCATAGAAAAAGCTGTACAACATATTAATACATACGGCTCACACCATACAGATTGCATTATTGCACAAGATGAGAGTGCCGTAGCATATTTCCAGAAAAATGTTGATAGTGGTATCGTCATGCATAATGCTTCGACACAATTTGCCGATGGTGGTGAATTTGGTATGGGTGCTGAAATTGGCATTGCGACAGGTAAAATGCACGCTCGTGGGCCTGTTGGTCTGGAACAACTTTGTACCTATAAATATTTGGTTCACGGTGATGGTCAAACAAGGGCTTAGGCTATAATTTTTACACACTTCAAAAGATATAAAATGCCTATTTTTTCAAACCCACAAATACTGAACTCTCCACGTTGGAAGAATATGCGTGTTGGAATATTGGGAGGTTCATTCAATCCACCGCACGAAGGCCATGTTCATATATCTAAAATGTTATTAAAGTCTTTAAGGCTGGATGCAATATGGTGGCTTGTAACGCCTCAAAACCCGCTTAAACCTAACAATAACCTACTACCTTTTCCTGAACGTATTAGATTATCACGTGAAATCATTGATCATCCCAAGATTATTGTCACAGGAATGGAGGAAGAATTCAAAACAATCTATAGTTATGCTTCTATAAAAAAATTAACCACATACTACCCTCATACACAATTTGCATGGATTACCGGTATGGACAACGCGCACAGTCTTCATCTATGGAAAAATTGGAAAGAGCTTCTTGACGAAATTTGCATGGTTCATATTACTCGCTACCCTCCTGTAAACTTGGTAAGGCAATGCCCTGTGCGTATGCTAGCAACGCAAAAGCATATTGTACTTGATCGTGGCGGACGTTGGCCGCTTGATCCGCAAACGACATATTGGCTATTACAGAAAAAAATGGTCAATATATCTTCTACAGAAATACGCAGGGACAATAATTTTAAAACAAAGGTTTAATTTTTGTCTACACTTTGAAACATAGAAAATAACGTTGCAAAATGGCTGAAAGGCGCATATAATATAACTATGAGGTTAGAAACGAAAACTTCTGGAAGAAAGGAACAGGTGACTGCTTGAGTATAAGCAATCGTCAAATGTATTTTTTCATCGGATATAGAAACTCCGTTAACTTGGATTTTTTATTGGCTGAGCCCACTGTTACTGTGGTTCGGCCTTTTTGTTTGTAACTTAATAACCATAATGAAGTGGCTTTAATAAGGAGAAAATGTCATTATTATATATCATGAAAAAGAGCAACTTAGCCCTGAAGAAATGAAAGACCTAGTTCAAGAATCTTTGGATTCTGGCAAGGCCGAGGATATTATTTGTATTGATCTCTCAAATGGTTCAGCACTTGCAGATTGTATGTTTATCGCAACAGGTACATCATCACGCCATGTAAGTGCTTTAGCACGAAATCTTAAAGAATCTCTGCAGCTCAAAAATGTAAAAGGTATTACAATAGAGGGATTATCCCAATGTGATTGGATCGTTATGGATGCAGGCGATATTATTGTACATTTATTCCGTCCGGAAGTCCGTGAATTTTATAATATTGAGAAAATGTGGTGTGCAGAACAGCCTACATTGGACTCTACCGATGAAAAAATTCAAGCATAACAATAAAATTCTTTACTTAAATATACAAACAAGGGGTTTTCTGTGCTTAAAGTTGACATCATTTCTGTCGCCCGCATAAAAAAGGGTACGTATTACGATCTTATTGAAAACTACAAGAAACGTATTCATTGGAGCTTAACAATATACGAGCTTGAATCTAAACATAAAGACCCTAAGAAATCTCAAAAAGATGAAGAGGAAAAAATCCTCAAACATTTAAGTGATCAAGCCATTATCATCGCTCTTGATGAGCGTGGAGATGGTTTGAAATCTCTAGACTTTGCCCGAATGTTAGAAAATTTTAAGAATAATGGAGACAATCATATTCAGTTCATTATAGGTGGTGCAGATGGTCTAACACAAAAAACTAGAGACAAAACTGATATTCTCCTCAGCTTTGGACAGCAAACATGGCCACATTTACTTGCAAGAGTGATGCTTTTAGAGCAAGTTTATAGAGCACAACAAATTCTTGCTGGGCATCCCTATCATCGGGAGTAATCTTTATTGTATGAGACCGTAAATGACACGGCTATTATCATTTTGCTTTGTCCTATTGTTCCTCTGCTTTCCTGTGAAAGCAGGGCAGCCCCCTATTCCCAAAAATAAAGCACAAGCGCTAAATTCATTTAAAGAGCGTTTAGAACAAGAAAATAAAAACAAAAACATTCTCCAGAAACAAAGCGAACATATTCATAACGACTTGTCCGGTACTAAAAACAAGCTAATAAAAACCGCAGCTACAATTCAGAAAAATGAAAATGACCTTCAAGAGTATGAGCAGCGTATCGTGAACTTGGAAATCAAAAAATCTATTTTAGAGGATAAACTTACCACTGACCGTGCATCAATTTCCAAGCTTATACTTGCATTAGAGCGCATTCGAAGAACCCCACCTGAAGCAATGCTAGCACGCCCAGATAGTCCATATAAAACCGCTCAAAGTGCTATGTTGATGGGAAGTATAATTCCCTCTGTCAATCGCCATGCAGAAAAATTAAATAAAAATTTGGAGACTTTGAATCGCGTAACATATGACTTAAATTTGGAGAAAAAACTCCTACTTAAAACTTCTGAAAACTTAAAAATTCAACATCGAAAACTTTCCGAATTGATAAAGAAACGCACAAAATTATTTGCAAAGACAAATAATGACATAATTGCGCGGGAACTTTCGATACAGAAAATATCTTTACAGGCCAAAAATCTGGAAGACCTTGTTAAAAGAATAAAAGAAGAAGACCACAAGGAGCAAGTGCGTAAAGAAAAACAACGCAAGAAAGCAGAATACATYGCYCTATCAAAACCACGGCAARARATCRKTGTTTCAGGRGSATCCCAGCTTCCWATATCCGGAATTATTCGCGTGGSATATAAGMAATCYGATCATTTGGGCGCAAAAAGCAARGGRATCACAATAGAAGGCCGTGCGGGRGCRYTGGTCATCACKCCAATGGATGGAAARATTCAATTCGCTGGTACATTTAAACGCTATGGCAATATTGTGATCATTGAACATGCAAAAGGYTTTCATTCTTTGATTGCTGGTCTARATCAAATAAACTCGGTTATCGGYGATCACGTAAAATCAGGTGAGCCAATTGGAATWTTGCCAAATTCTTCTTTAATTCCRCGTCCAACACTATATTATGAACTCAGAAAAAATGGGAAACCTGTTAATCCAGCCATAAAATTCCCTAGTTTGGGCTAAATACTTTCTTTAATTCAAAAGGACTCTAAACGCGTCATGAAAAAAATTATTATCYTATCATTATTCAGTGCATTATTACTTGTAGGAATATCTTACTCGCTTAACAGTTTWGCTGATGAKGAAAGAACGGCYGGGCTAAAAAAGGAAGCTGAAAACGGATATAGTGAAACTTATCGCCAATTAAATTTATTCGGCGATGTATTTGAGCGCGTACGCTCAGAGTATGTGGAAGAAGTAAGTGATAAGGAACTTATTGAAAATGCTCTTAATGGCATGCTTTCCAGCCTTGACCCACATTCTGGATTCCTGAATGAAGAACGTTTCAATGATATGAAAGTTGAAACTCGCGGAGAGTTCGGCGGTTTAGGTATTGAAGTTACAATGGAAGGTGGGCTTGTTAAGGTTGTATCCCCTATTGATGATACTCCTGCATTTCGTGCGGGAATTCAAGCAAGTGATTATATTTCAAAAATTGACGGCGAACCTGTTATGGGCCTAACCTTAAGTGAGGCCGTTGATAAAATGCGTGGAAAAGTTGGTGCAACAATTGATTTGCTGGTCCTTAGAGAAGGTGAAGATGCACCAATAGAATTCACAATAACGCGTGATATCATACGTATAAAATCTGTAAAATCACGTGTGGAGGGTAATATTGGCTATATTCGCGTTACTACATTTAGTCAAAATACAGGTCCTGGTGTCCGTAAAGCAATTCATGACATAATCAAAGAGCTGGATGATTCTGTTGCTGGATACGTTTTAGACTTACGTAATAACCCTGGCGGTCTCCTTTCACAGGCAATAGAAGTATCAGATGCTTTTATTGATAAAGGTGAAATTGTATCTCAACGTGGCCGTTACAAAGATGATACCGAGCGTAACAATGCAACGCCAGGAGATCTAGCAGAAGGTTTGCCTATTATCGTTTTAATTAATGGTGGCTCAGCCTCTGCCTCTGAAATTGTTGCTGGCGCACTTCAGGATCATCGGCGTGCAATAATCATGGGGACGCAATCTTTTGGAAAAGGTTCTGTTCAAACCGTTATGCCCTTACCTGGTAATGCTGCTATGCGTTTGACGACGGCACGTTATTATACACCATCAGGCCGCTCTATTCAGGGTACTGGAATTACACCAGATATTATTGTCGAACAGGCCAAAGTGGAAGCCTATAACTCAAAATATAAACGCACACGTGAAGCAGATTTACGCGGATCTCTTAAAAATGAAGATATTAAAAAGCAAAAGAAGAAAGTTTCGAACGATAATAAAAGCAAAGAAAAAGAAACAAATGATAAAAGCGTAGAAAAACAAGACTACCAGTTAACAAGAGCGTTGGATCTTCTCGCTGGCCTATCCTTGTATCAAGAAAACAAAAATGCGCGCACAGAATAAGCATGTTTTGCGTTTAGGGTGCCTATTTGGAAAGAAATATGGATATAGCAAAATTAAAAGCCTCTGTTCCAAAAATCAATATAGTTATGTTGAAAGAACGGCTCGGGCAATATAAAGAAAATTTTGAAGAGATATCAAAACGTATAGATATAATAGCTCTTCTAAAAGGCCTTTTGATCGTTGCTGTTATATACTTACTACTATTTTTCTATATATACTTTAACAGTGCCAACACAATTGAAAAATTAAAAAGTCAAATAATTGTAGAGAATATTCCGATATCCTATGTAGAGAACGTGCCTAAACACACGGCATCAACATTAATGTCTATAATTGATGGATTACACGAAAAAACGAAGGCTGGCCTCCTCCCAATTATACGTAAGAAAGATAGCTTAACGAGTTTTCGGGCGTATCAGCATCCATTTTCCTTTAAAGATATTGGCAATAAACCCGTTATATCATTCATTGTTGTTAACTATGGTCTGTCTAAAGAACAATCACTTTCCGCACTGGATTTGCTACCTTCTGAAGTATCATTCATTCTATCACCCTATGCTTCACTGCCCAGTGAGTGGATAGCAATGGCACAAAGTAAAGGGCATGAAGTTTGGCTGAACCTCCCAATCCAAAACAAACGATCTCACGATTTGGGTGAAAACGCCATCTATCATCATAGTTCATCATTAGAAAAGAAAAAAAATATGTATAAGTCCTTGGCGAAAACACAAGGATATATAGGTATTAGTAACTATACAGATGAAACTCTAGACAGTGCAAAGGAACATTATTTAGAGTTAGCCGAGGATTTGTACATGCGCGGCCTTGGCATTTTAGAACTTAATCCAAATGCTAATACATATATAAAAAATAAGGCACTTAGAATGGGAGCACCGTACATAAAAGCTGATTTGGAAGTTTTTAGAATTAGAGGCAAAAAAAATTCTTTTGAAACATTAGAAGCAATTGCGCAGAAAAAGGGGCATGCAATTGCCATTATTCCCAATTATCCCACCACAATTAAAAATTTAGCTGTATGGATAATGAAAGTGGCACAGGCAGATTACATTGTTGCACCAGTATCAGCCATATATGATCTGCCACTTTACAAAAGTTCATCTAGAAAAGGGCAAACACACAATCAATATGTTGCACCAAAAAACCTGCGCTCAAATGACCATATGGAACCAAGAAATCCGACAAAACATTCTAAGCCAGCACCTTCTCCTGAAATACAGAACAACCATTAGAGGTCACCTATACAATGCCCTTTGCAATGAACAAAGATCAACTTGCTTATCGACCTTGTGTTGGTATTGCATTGTTTAATACACAAGGGCAAGTTTTTGTAGGTGAACGCATTGATACACCAAATTCATGGCAAATGCCGCAGGGCGGAATGGATGAAGGGGAAAGTGTAGAGCAAACAGCTTTACGTGAACTTGCAGAAGAAGTCGGCACCAATAAGGTCAGCATTATTAAAATTGCAGATAGAAAGATACGTTATGATTTACCTGATCACCTGATAGAAAAATTTTGGAATGGGAAATATCGTGGACAGGAGCAAACATGGGTCGCTGCACGTTTTATGGGCGAAGATAAAGACATCAACTTGAATGCCTTCGATCCACCAGAATTCCGCGCATGGCAATGGGTTAATCTACCTGACACCTTAGAGCTAATTGTTCCCTTTAAACGTGATATATACATCGAAGTTATCAGTATGTTTAAAGATATAAATGGCCTATGAATATCACGTGTCCCTTTACAGACACACTAAACTCCTAAGGGTTTAGTGGAGACCATGCTGGGTCTGATCCATCTTTTGGTGTCTTTAACCACCGCTCATTATACCCTGTTATATCAATGGTATAAAGACGAGCAGATCTACGATCACCCGATGGGCTTTCCTTAAAATACGTCAAAACGCGGCCATTTGGAGACCAACTTGGCCCCTCGACATGATAAGCACTTGTAATCAAACGTTCACCTGAACCATCAGGGCGAATAACACCAATATAAAATTTTCCCTTATACATACGCGTAAAAGCAATTAAATCACCACGTGGTGACCACACGGGATTGGCATACCGCCCCTTGCCAAAAGTAATGCGATTAACACCCGAGCCATCAAGATTCATAATATAAAGCTGTTGAGAACCACCACGGTCAGATTCAAATGCAATCTGATGTCCATCAGGTGCAAAAGAAGGAGAAGTTTCAATTGATCTACTACTTGTCATGCGTTTTACTGCACGCGTATTTAAATTCATCACGAAAATATCTGTGTTTCCATCTTTGGCAATGCTCATAACAACACTTTGTCCATCAGGTGAGAACCGTGGAGCAAATGTCATACCGGGAAATGCCCCCAGT
This sequence comes from Zetaproteobacteria bacterium, assembly GCA_002747015.1. Next base: position 30,525 of record NVXI01000014.1, on the reverse strand, counting down.
ACTTCATGACGTCCTGTATTAATATCATAGAGGTAAACCCGCGGCCTACCCCCTTGATAAGACAAGTAAGTAATACGCTGCGTTTCCGGTGAAAAGCGAGGAGTAAGCACCAAATAACTACCATCAGTCAAATATTTATGATTTGCACCATCTTGGTCCATGATCGCCAAACGCTTAACACGTTTATGCGCAGGTCCATATTCAGATATATATACAATTCTAGTATCAAAATACCCATCTTCTCCTGTTAAACGCTTATAAATTTCATCCGCCATAATATGTGCAATACGGCGCCAATTTTCAGGCGTTGTTGTGTAGGCCATACCTATCAGTTGCTGTTCGGACAGCACATCCCACAAACGAAATTCAACACGCGTGCGACCTTTATCATCCTTTACTATGCTACCAGAAACCATAGTTTCCGTTCCTGTGGCACGCCATTCCGGGAAACGCACGCCTTCTCGAAAAATAGAATTAGGTGTTTGTACAAATGCATTTTCATTAATCGGACGAAACAAACCAGAGCGCTCTAAATTTTCTCGTACAATTGCCGGAATATCACGAGCAAGCTTATCAAAAGATGGGGTGGCAGCATGAAAAGAGTTCACCGCAATTGGTCGTGGTTTAAACGTACCTTGGGTTATCGTCGCTTCCATTTCCTGCGCGAAAGTAACATGCGATGAAAATAACGCAATAAAAGTCAAAACGGCAAATAGACTACGCAACATATCCTGTTTCCTTGTTCTTGATATTCTATAACATCTGGCTAGGGTCAAATGTATATTTAAATACTTTCCACTGTTCATATTTATCAGGTGGTAAACGTAATGTCGAGCATCGAGGGTTTAACAACGCCCGTCTTGCTGCTTCTGCTGCCGCCCTGAAGTGTGTGTCCGCATTGTAACGTAACTGATCCAAAATTTGAACCTCTCGTACACGTAAATTTTGATTTACAAACACCCGCAAAGATACAAGTAAATTTTCAGCATTCTTGCCACCTGCATTTACATTCCAGCATGGCTGTACGCCACGATTAAGGTCATCCAATTCACTACGTGTCATTTGTTTTGAAAAATCCGCAATTTGCGATGTTTGCCCCTGATTGCTTTGCTGTTTAACAGGGGGTGATACAGAATTTTTAGCAGGATCATCCGGTGTTAAACTCTTTAAAAGACTAGTAAAGTCCTTTGCATCCTCTTCTTTCGGATTTTCATCAACCTGTTTTGGTGGTGTAGGATCAGGTTTGCGCGGTTTATTTTTAGGCTTTGGAGGTTTTTGAATTAACGTTAAATCTGGTTTAGGCTTTTCCTTTGGTGGCTCTGGTATATCTTCTTGGATATCCAGCTCACGTGGAGACAACAAATCAGGAATACTATCACTTTTATTATAAACAGTCTTAGGCTCTGTTGGTGCAATATCTGCATTATCTTCCTGTGGTTGATCCAGTAAATTTGTTTGAGATAGCTCTGCCATATCAACGAATTCAACAGTAATTGCCATTTCCATTGGTTCTGGCTTTTTAACTACATATGGTAACCCTAATGTTGCCAAAGAAAAAACCACCACATGAAATATGATAGAGATAACAGCAGGCTTATTCATATTTCCTGAGATAAACTCATTCTGCCTATTATTTATTACCGTATTCATCAGAAATCATCTTGCTAACGTTAATTTTTAGGATTTGAAATCAGAGCAACCTTACGGAACCCTGCTCTATTAAGATATCCCAGAACCTCCATAATTTTCCCGTATTCAATATCTCGATCACCACGAATATAAATACGACGTTCCTCATCGCCCTCCATCATCGGCTTTAATATTGAAATCAAAGCCGCTTTCTTAATTTCAGTGTCGGCAAGAAAAATATTTCCATTCTTATCAACCGTGATTTCAATTGGTTTTTGATCCTCAGTTTGCAGAGCCTTAGCCTTGCTATCTGGTAAATTAACGTCCACACCCGAGGTTAGCATTGGTGCGGCGACCATGAAAATAATTAGCAGCACCAACATAACGTCAACCATTGGCGTAACATTTATCTCAGCTATCGGACGATAAGTTCCACCTGTTCTACGTCCACGTGAACGAGTCTTATGTGAAAGCGTTGCAACCATTACTTAACTCCCGCGATTGTTGTTTCTTTAGAATCAAGATGGCGAGATAAAATTGCTGAAAACTCATCTGTGAATGCTTCCAAGCGATCCGCATAACGGTTTAAACGTCCCGAAAGAACATTATAAGCAATTGACGCTGGAATAGCAGCAACCAAGCCAATGGCCGTCGCAAACAGCGCCTCTGCAATACCTGGTGCGACAACTGCCAGGCTCGTATTATTACTCTCGGCAATCGCAGTAAAACTGTTCATAATCCCCCAAACAGTACCAAACAAACCAATAAAAGGGGCGCTGGACGCCACACTAGCTAAGAATGTCATACCACTTTCCAAATGGTTCATCTCGCGCCCAATTGCAACAGACATAGAACGTTCAACACGTTGGCGGAGTGTTGCCTGCATACCCTGATTAGATGGTACACCACCAACAATTCCCGCCTTCCATTCATCCATACCAGCGGAAAAGGTACGCAATAATGGGTCCTCTTTACTTTTCTTAACGCGCGCATAAATTTTATCTAATGGCTCACCCGACCAAAATGAATCTTCGAACCTATTAGCACGCCGATTTAAACGTACCAATGCGCTACGTTTTTGTAGAATAATAGCCCAGCTCCAAATCGAAGCCACAAGCAACACTAATATAACAAACTTAACAATGATATCTGCATTTATGAAAAGTCCCCATGCACTCATGTCATGCGCAGTAATTGCCGCTGTTCCTAGACTTTCTCTAATAATATCTGATGCCATAATTTTTTACCCCATTATATAGTTAGACGAACCTGAGTGATCCATCCTTTGAAAAGAATCAGAAAACTACTCTACGTTTTCTACATAAACCTGAAAAGCCTCTTTTACGTTTTCTGGCAAACGCACAGGTCTGTATAATTTTGCATCAATACAAACCATGGTAACACGCATATCAGTAATTATTTCACCATCTCTAACTACATTTTGGCGCATAATGAAACTACTATTTTTAAACTCAATAATAGAAGTCTCCAATTGTAGGGCATCATCTAATACTGCGGGTTTTAAATAATCAATCTCAATATGTCGGACCACAAATATCGCACCATAATCATCACGGATTTTGGTATTTTCAAAACCAATTTGACGCAATAATTCAGTACGCCCACGCTCTGCAAACTTTAAATAATTTGCATAATAAACAATACCGCCTGCGTCCGTATCCTCATAGTATATACGGACATCAATGATGTGCTTCACGTAATTTAATCCTCTAAAAAATTTATTTGTTCTGATAAGGATTTTTTAGGCCTTAAACCCAAATATTTATATCCCTTAAGGGATATAATACGCCCACGCGGTGTACGTTGCACAAGCCCTTGTTGCATAAGATAAGGTTCAATAACATCCTCAATCATATCGCGTTGTTCAGATAAAACGGCAGCCAAAGTATCAACACCAACCGGCCCTCCCCCGTAATTTTCAATAATACAGCTCATATATTTCCGGTCCATAGTATCAAGACCACCCGCATCAACATCTAAACGCGCAAGTGCCTTATCAACCAATGACTTATCAGCATTATTTAAACCAGAGGCGTGTAGAAAATCTCGCACACGTCGCGTCAATCGCCCAGCAATACGCGGTGTCCCACGTGAGCGACGGGCAATCTCATATGCCCCATCATCAGATAAATCCATATGCAACAGACGAGCAGAACGCGCAACAATAAAAGACAACTCCTGCGCGCTGTAAAATTCTAAACGCAAAGGAATGCCAAAGCGATCACGCAAAGGGTTACTGAGTAGACCGCTACGTGTTGTAGCACCAACAAGAGTAAATGGGGCAAGCTCAATTTGAACAGAGCGCGCTGCTGGCCCCTCTCCAATTATCAAATCCAATTTCATATCCTCCATCGCCGGATAAAGAATTTCCTCAACGGCAGGATTTAATCGATGGATCTCATCAATAAACAAAACATCATTCGGCTCTAAATTAGTAAGAATAGCGGCCAGATCACCCGATTTTGCAATAACAGGCCCAGAAGTAGAGCGAAATCCAACGCCAAGCTCTTTCGCCACAATTTGCGCTAATGTCGTTTTTCCCAATCCGGGGGGGCCAAATAATAAGACATGATCCATTGCGTCACCACGTGCCTGCGCCGCCCGTACAAAAACCCCTAAATTATCACACAACTCTTTTTGCCCAACAAACTCATCTAAAGACAATGGACGCAACGCACCCTCAGCAGCAGGATCGCCATCTTGCTGCTTCTGTTCTAATTCTGGGTTCTTTTCAAGCACTTGACTTTCACTCATTCACTAAGCTCCCGCAGGGCGAGGCGGATTACTGTCTGCAAGTCAGCATTATCATTGGATTTTTTCTGTACGTTAAGAACCGCTTTATATGCATCAGAGCTACCATAGCCTAGATTGGTTAACGCAGAAACAGCATCCTGATCAATACCATAATTCTCGCTGACCTGAACATTATCTATCGAAGTTTTCGGTGGAACAATACCTTTCTGCCCTTGTGATATATCTATTTTCCCAGCTTTATCTTTTAATTCAGTCAAAATGCGTGTGGCAAGTTTTGGCCCAACACCAGCGGCACGTGTTAAGACCGCTTTATCTTGTGCGGCAATAGCAAACCCTAATTGATTCGCAGGGCACGCCGCCAATATAGCCATCCCTGCTTTAGCACCAACCCCCTGAACAGAGGTTAACAAAGCGAACCATTGTTTTTCCAAAGCATCGGCAAAACCGTAAAGAGTGATTGCATCCTCACGCACATTGGTCGTGATTAACAATGAGGCTGTATCACCGATTTGTCCAATAGATGATAATGTGCGGCTGCTGGCGAGTACAACATAGCCAACCCCCCCAACATCCAATATTAGTGAGTTTGTATCAAAATAATCGATAATGCCAGATAGCTTGCCAATCATAGATCTATACCTCTCATGAATTGATACGCAATAATGCTTTATTTAATGATCCATAATGCGCATGCGTAATCGCAACGGCAAGGGCATCCGCCTCATCTTCTGAAATCGTTCCACAAGCAGGAAGAAGTGTCTTAATCATCATGCCGACCTGCTGTTTTGCGGCATGGCCTGAGCCAACAACAGATTTTTTAACCTTATTGGCTGAATACTCAGCAACACTAAGCCCCTTAATGGCGGGTACGCAGAGCAAGACACCACGTGCCTGCCCTAGTTTTAAGGCGCTGGCAGGGTTTTTATTGACAAAAGTTTCTTCAATCGCAGCTTCATCCGGTGACCATTGATCCATAACAGATATTAAACCATGATGTAGTTGAGCCAAACGTAGTGACATCGCTTCTTTAGAATTTGTACGAATAAGTCCGCTTGCAACAAAGCGCAAAGCACTCCCATTAACGTCAATTATTCCCCATCCAGTTTTTTGCAAACCAGGATCAATGCCTAGAACTCTCATAAAATGAAAATACCACAAAGGGAACAAACAGGGAACCCCTTGCGTTACATCTTTCAGATATTAGCTCAAACCCATAAGCTTTTCCATGATCTCATCACTTACTTCAAAATTCGTTGTCACTTTTTGCACGTCATCGTCATCTTCCAAAAGATCAATAAGCTTTAATATAGATGCGGCATGTTCCTCACTAACTTCTGTTGTAAGATTAGGTTGCCATATTAAACCCTGTCGCTTTGGTTCTCCATATGTTTTTTCAAGCGCATCACGCACAGATGCAAAGTCTTCTACTGCACAGTGGATTTCATGAACATCATCATCACTTTCTACATTAGATGCCCCAGCTTCCAATGCTGCTTCAAACATATCATCTGCACCGGCTTTATCGGATGGATAAATAATTTCCGCAATATGGTCAAACATAAAGCCAACACAACCCGTTGCCCCTAGATTTCCACCATTTTTAGTGAAAATGGTACGTACTTCTGCCGCTGTCCGATTTTTATTATCTGTTAAGGCTTCAACGATAACAGCAACGCCACCAACACCGAATCCTTCATAACGCATTTCCTCATAATTTTCACCCTCAGTTGCACCAATCCCCTTTTGGATAGCGCGTTCGATGCCATCTTTAGGCATCGAATTACTACGCGCGGTAGAAATTGCCAGACGTAATCGCGGATTCATATCTGGATCACCACCACCCATTTTTGAGGCAACAGTAAGCTCACGCCCTAATTTTGAAAAAATTTTTGCACGCTTTTTATCTTGTGCGCCTTTGCGATGTTGAATATTCGCCCATTTTGAATGGCCTGCCATTATACTACTCTTTTTAATTGGGTTAAATTGATACTATTAAGACTATATATCTTGGTTATTTTAAATAAAAGAAACAATTCTCTATTTATTATAAATTTTTTATATTATGACTTAATATCGTATAAGTGCCATATCAGAAGAGAAATTGATAACTTAATCATAATGACCTATAGCTTTCAAAAAATAAAAATACTTATAATTGAGGATAATGCTCCTATGCTAGAGCTGCTAAGGAAAATATTGCAGTCATTTGGTATTGGCACAATCATTACAGCATTAAATGGAGAAGAAGGCTTTATAAAGTTCTGCCAGAGTAATCCTGACCTTGTTATTACTGATTGGATGATGGCACCTTGTGATGGTATTGCACTAAGCCATAAAATTAGGAATGAAAGAAAAAGCCCAAATCAATATGTTCCTATTATCCTGATGACAGGGTTTAGTGAAAAAAAACGTGTTATTAGTGCGCGTGATTCAGGCATAACCGAATTCCTAGTTAAACCATTCAACACACGTGACTTATATAGAAGAATACATCAAATCATTGAAAGACCGAGGAAATTTATCCGGTGTGAAGAGTTTTTTGGACCTGATCGCAGGCGTAAAATGACAGGAATCTATGGTGGACCATTACGCAGACAAGATGACACAGTTTCCAAAGACAATATTTTCAACACGGAAGTTGACAGTGAATCGATAGATATAACAGATATTGATTTTTTATAACCCTTTCACAATAGAGTGACGATATAAAACATGGACATCAAACACTACAATCAAACTCCTAAACGTGATGCAACATTTATTATGCCCCCTAATATTCTCAAGGCTAAGGTTGGCTCTGGTGGATTAAGTGCTCAAGTGCTTAAACATGCGCAAAAACTGTTAGAAACGCACACAGAAGATTTCACACCTCTGGCAGATATTTACCTATCACACATGATAAAGGGTATTGAAAATGCCGAAAATATAGATGAAAAGGATCACACAGAAGAATTAATCAACACAATATTACTGCCTTGTGTTCAATTAAAAGCAAATGGGGCAATGTTTCATTACCAACTTATTACACGCATCGCAGATAGGTTTGTGCAATTCATGGAAGTTGTCGAGCGTTTAGACAGCGAAACATTAGAGATTGCAAGAGCATTCCACACGACAATTAAAATCGTCGTTGCCGGAAAAATTTCAGGAAATGGTGGGTCTCAAGGTGATCGCCTAGTAGAAGAACTTAACAATGCATGCATGCGTTACTTTGAAAAACATAAAGACACTCTTGATGCCAAGAAAAACTCATAAGGGCAACGTTTTCTAGGCACTCAGAATCAATCAAATATCAGGCATAGTTTCATTCAATATATCTCCTATGCGTAATGGAGATATTGCTAAGGCCTTTCCTGTATTATCATTCGTTACGACCAAAGCACCGCATAACATCATATTCTTATTTGCAGGTATAAAATGCTCCCCAGGGGTTTTCTTTATGAACCGATGGATTGATGTTTCTTTTCTTGTCCCGATGACACTATCATAATCCCCACTCATCCCTGCATCAGTCATGTATGCTGTCTTTCCATTCATAATATGCGCATCTGCCGTAGGAATATGGGTATGTGTTCCAATAACCGCAGATATACGGCCTGAGAAATGCTGCCCAAATGCCATTTTCTCAGAGCTGGCTTCACCGTGCAAATCTACAAATATAGCATTACAATTAAGTCCTAAACGGTACTCAGATAATATTAATTCCATGCATGCAAAAGGATCATCTTGCGGTGGCATGAAAACACGACATAACAAGTTAACAACTAGGATTTTTCGACCATCCATTAATTCATGTAGATAGTAACCATTCCCCGGTGTAGTGTGCTCCGGAAAGTTAGCAGGGCGGAGTAGTTTTGGATCACGTGCAATATACTTTAAAATCTCGCGTTGATCCCATACATGGTCACCTGTAGTTATAATATCTGCACCATGCTCATAAAATTCTTTACAGAATTTTTCTGTAATACCACGTCCATGTGCAGCATTCTCACCATTAATAATAGCAACATCAACATCCAGTTTCTTTTTCAGATGCGGCAAATATTTTTCTAAAGCCTCACGCCCTGAACGCCCCATAATATCGCCAATAAATAAAATTCTCATTATGCTATCTTTCTAAAATAAATATCACTTACACAAAACACTGGGCGTTTTGTTCGGTTATAATCCAATCCATCTTTATGTCGTGATGTTCCACAGGCAAATTAAACAAACAAGCTTGCTGCGCATAGCCAAGACCGATCGTAACAATATCTTTCTGTAATTTATAATGTTCAAGCGTTACATCGTAATAGCCACCGCCATACCCTAAACGATACCCTTTGCGATCAAATGCCAATAAAGGCACGACAAATATATCGGGCTCTAAAAATGCGGTATTATCATTAATCACAGGATGCTGAACGTTATACTGGCCGTTCATCAAGTCCGTATTATAATCAAATTGTGCAAATTTTAAGATACGCTCCCCCTGCGCAATAATCGGTAGAGCAACTTTTATGCCGCGCTCAAAACATTCATCAATGAGAATTTGCGTATCCAGCTCCCGATCTTTAGGCCAATAAGCTGCCAATACAGTTTTTTCATCCATTTTTATATTATCAAAAAAATTGCGACATAACGCCGAATGCCCATCTGTACTAAGGCTCAATAATGCTCTGGCACGTTTTGCCTCACTTCGCAGTGAATCTTTCATGGTTTTCAAATCATTCATACAAAACTCCAGACGCCTGTGACTTTACGCTTGCATAAGCAATATATATTAAGCCAGAGCAAGCGCTCAATATGGACATAAAGCTCTTAAAATAAAGTGTGCCGCAAAAGCCGTGTGCGTATGGTATCTTCGCGGGGTCCTAAAGTATTAGGTGGGCGCCATATATCAATCCCCTACAGCCGAACTGGTGGGTAAAGTCAGGGACAGCTCCCTATGCGAAAAGCATCGACCACCGAGATAAAGCCGCATTCACGTACTCCGCAGCACGATGGGGTTATATCATGAATTTTTCAAAATAGTAATATTTTGTGGCTCTGGATATAAATAAAATAATTTTTTTAAATCAAGCGGCCTCTTCCCCTTGAATACGAGCTGCAATATGCTCAATCTTGCCAGCAAGATGATCTATCGCCTCTGCAATCAGTACATCTTCTTCTGCTGTACGAGAAGAAGCTGAATGAGAAGGTTCCTGCACTGGCTGTTGTTCTGCAATCTTTTGTAATTGTGCGACATCATCTCGCAATTCATATATTTCATCAGCCAAAACTAACGAAGTTAAAACGAGAAGGTGCGCTTCATTAGTAGCAGCCCCAGCAGCGGAAATATTTTTCAGATGTGAATCAACATAGTGCCCTAAATCAACAAGGCGTTGCTCCTGCCCATCATCACAAGCTAAACTATATCCACGATTGTTAATTTTAACTGTTACTTCCGTCATAATACTACCCTTCGTCATTCAACAAAATTTCGACCGCGGCAATGGCCTTATCAAGACGCTTAGCAACAAAATCAACATCAATAACATTGCCTGAATCATCACGCAGCGCAAGATCGTGCGCTTGCTCTTGCAACTGCGCCTCGACTTCATCTGCGGGCACATATTCCTGCAACGCATTTTCGACATTCGTGACAGATAAATCCAGCTTGCCTACGGCATTATCAAGTTTTTCCAAAGAAAATTTGATTGATGACATCTAATACCCTTTAACTATGGTGCTAATAAAATAACAATAAACTAGCACCCATTATCGGAGAATGCTCTAAAACGGTCAAGAACATATAAGTGTTTTTCCCCATTAAACCACAGGAATTTATGACGTGCAGCCTTGACCTCACGCGCATGAAAATGCATGGTACTTGCGAATTCAGACATAAGATACTTTATAGGTACAAAATAGGTAAAAACCAATGACAAACGCAGCTTCTGCTCCCTCTCCACAAAGCCTAACACATAATAATATGAAAAATATGTCCAATGCTATACGCGCTTTGGCCATGGACGCAGTGCAACGCGCAAATTCTGGACACCCAGGAATGCCGATGGGAATGGCCGATGTGGCAACTATTCTCTACTCACAATTCCTAAAATTCGATGTGAAAAATCCTGAATGGCCGGATCGTGATCGTTTTGTACTCTCTGGCGGACATGGCTCTATGTTGCTATATGCTGTAAATTATCTAACTGGCTATGAAAAAATCACACTCGAAGAAATTAAAAACTTCAGAACATTAGGCGCAATCACCGCTGGACATCCAGAAGTAGAGCACGACGCCGGAATAGAAACAACCACCGGCCCATTGGGACAAGGTCTCGCAAATGCAGTCGGTATGGCTCTATCAGAACGCATTTTAAATGCTCGCTATGGTGATGATTTAATATCCCATTATACATATACGATGTGCGGTGATGGCGATTTAATGGAAGGCATCAGTCATGAGGCTTGCTCACTTGCAGGACATTTAAAGCTAGAACGACTAATCGTCCTTTATGATGATAACGGTATCTGCATTGACGGTAAAACTGACCTAACCTTTATTGACAATACAAAAGCACGCTTCGAAGCATATAACTGGGATGTTCAAGAAATTGACGGCCATAACTTTGAGGAAATCGAAGCCGCTATCGCGCAAGCAAAAACAACAAACACACCAAGCCTCATTTGCTGTAAAACAAAGATAGGTTTTGGTGCGCCTACAAAAGAAAACAGTAACGCCGCACATGGTGCGCCCCTTGGTGAAGATGAAATTAAGGGCACACGAAAAAACATTGGCTGGCCGCATGATGCGTTTGTAATTCCTGACGATGTTTTATCTCTATGGCGTGATATTGGCGCACAAAATCAGCAAGAATACAGCACATGGGAACAACGTTTTGATGCCTCAGCGGACAAGGATGCACTGACATCACTATTCTCAGGGGATTTAACATCTCTAATCACGCCAATAATTAAAGAACTGAAAGAATCCTTTGCAAAAGAAAAACCAAAGAAAGCAACACGCCAAACATCAGGCATGGTGCTTGAAAAGATTATTGCGGCGACTGGATCACTTGTTGGTGGTTCAGCGGATCTTACAGGATCAAACAACACCAAAGTTGCCGCCTCCACGGTGATCGACAGCACAAATTACGGCGGTAACTACATTAATTACGGCGTTCGTGAGCACGCCATGGGCGCAATCATGAACGGCATATCCTTGCATAGCAACCTTGTGCCTTATGCAGGAACATTTCTACAGTTTGCGGATTACTCCCGCCCTGCCATTCGCTTGGCTGCTCTCATGAAAAAACGAGTTATCCATGTTTTAACACATGATTCAATTGGCCTAGGTGAGGATGGCCCAACACATCAACCTGTTGAGCATTTATCCGCGCTACGTGCTATTCCAAATTGTTATGTTTATCGCCCATGTGATGGCATCGAAACTGCAGAATGTTGGGAACTAGCCATTAACAATCAAAATGCCCCTGCCCTCCTTGCCCTAACCCGGCAGGGTCTTCCGACTTTATGTGAAAATAAGGCAGAAAACCAATCTTCAAAAGGTGCTTATATCTTAAAAGAAACAGGCAATGATTTAGAAATTACACTTTTTGCTTCAGGATCAGAAGTGGAGATTGCAAATACCGCTTATGAACATTTTGTCAATGCAGGACGCGGTGTGCGTCTCGTATCATGCCCTTGCCTCGATTTGTTTTGGGAGCAGGATGGTGATTATATTCAAAGCCTGATATGCAATAAAAGCATAAAAGTCGCCGTTGAAGCTGGTATTCGCCAAAGCTGGGATCGTCTCATCGGCGGGCACAGTATCTTCATCGGTATGGATGGCTTTGGTGCATCTGCACCTGCACCTGATTTGTACAAGCACTTCGGCATTACGTCAGATGCCATTATAGAGCGCGTTGAAGCCGCACTTGAGAGAAAAAACTAAACCAATACATTTAGAAAAATATGGAGTTCTAGAATATGACTTTAAGAGTAGCTATTAACGGTTTCGGGCGTATTGGACGATTAGTTGCCCGTGCAATATTGGAATCCAAGCGTGATGATATTGAAATTGTAGCCATCAATGATCCAGGCGGTAATTTCTTTCCGCTTCTAAAGTATGACTCCATTCATGGACGTGCGCCCTTTACCGTTGAGCGGGATGGTGATGATGCAATGATACTTGATGGAAAACGTATCCATCGCTTTCGTAATCGTAATCCTGAAAACTTACATTGGGGAGATGAAGGCGTTGATATCCTGATGGAATGCACGGGGAAATTTAATGACCGTGAAGGCGCAGAGCGTCACCTTGCATCTGGCGCAAAGAAAGTTCTGATCTCTGCACCAGCAAAAAATGAGGATTTAACCGTTGTTTTCGGTGTTAATCATCATCTCTTAAAGGCTGAACACAAAATTGTCTCGAATGCATCATGCACAACAAACTGCCTTGCGCCGCTTGCCTATGCGCTGAATGAAACTGTTGGCATTGAAAAAGGATTTATGACCACTATCCACGCTTATACAGGTGATCAAAACATCGTTGATGCATCACACAAAGACCCATATCGCGCCCGCGCAGCCGCAATTAATATGATTCCAACGTCTACTGGTGCAGCAAAGGCCGTTGGTCTTGTTCTACCAGAGTTGGCTGGTAAATTGGACGGTGTGTCGATTCGCGTGCCTACACCTAATGTTTCCTTGGTAGATTTAACGTTTCTTCCATCCAAGCCAGTAAGTGTTGAGGATGTAAACACCGCGGTAACATCCTTCGCAAATGGTAAGCTAAAAAACATACTCGCCGTCTATGACGACCCATGCGTTTCTGGCGATTTTAACCATGATCCGCATTCCGCAATTTTCAGCTTAAATGGTACCCGCGTTGTTGATGGCGACCTCGTTCGGGTGATGGCTTGGTATGATAATGAATGGGGCTTCTCTTGTCGCATGATTGATACTGCACTGGAAATGCACAGTAAGGGCTATGTATAGGCCTAAATTCTTGCTCAGACTTGTATAATCAGGTAAAATGACATTATGAATTTAATGAAGCAACAAGCAAAACGGGCAATGACGACTCGTGGACAGCAATCCTGTCTCGTCATTGATCATCTGGTCGAAGCGTTAGCGAACGATCCCTCATCGTCGCTCCGCCGCGCACTGGTTCTGAATTATATAGATGAGACCCCCGGTGTCACTCAAACCGAAATCATGCGTGCCCTAAAAATTAGTAAATCCGCCATGAATAGAGAGATTGAATGGTTGTTTAATTATGGCTGTATTACACGTCAAGAAGGTGAGCGCGATGGTCGTGAAATCAAACTAGAGACCTGTGGCTACTCGAAACGCGCACTGGGTGAGGCTTTAGACTATTTTCCCTTAGAGCATAAAGGTTTGCATTATTTACTGAATCAGTATATAAGTATTCTAAAGCAGGATCGTCCCACGCTGCGGGATGCTCGGATTATATCAACTCTCTATGACAAGGTTGAAGCCTCCAAAACGGAGATAATAGAGGAGTTATATGATGGGCCTGCGACAACTGATAACAGAGCGTATAACAAGCTCATTGAAGACGGGGTAATTAAAAAATGACAAAATTAGCAGATCCAGCTGCTGTGCATAACGCATGGGCAGTTTCCACTAGTGACAATTTAGAGCCAAAAGGAATTACCAGCGTGTTTGGTGCAGAAGTTTCAGATAACTTCGATCAGGCAGGTAATGTCCTAACTGTTCCCGAACTAGGAATGTAACCACTATAACTTGGTACTTGTCCTGATGGGCAAGTTTCTATATATCAATAAGGGTCTCGAATTCGGGGCCTTTTCTTTTGGAAAACAGATTAACTGAGAACATAGTATTTAAGGATTTCGCAAATGGCTTTGACCGCAAACGTAAAAAAAATTATTGATTGCTACGAAAATGAGAATGCAGGCGTAAAAGGTAACCTTGTCCGCATGCTGAATAATGGTGCGTTGGCAGGGACAGGTAAAATGGTTATTTTGCCTGTTGATCAAGGATTTGAGCATGGTCCCGCCCGCTCGTTCGCGAAAAATCCTGATGGTTATGACCCACATTATCACTATCAACTTGCCATTGATTCGCAGTGCAGCGCATATGCCGCGCCACTTGGACCATTACAAACAGGTGCAGATACCTTTGTAGGACAAGTGCCGACTATTCTTAAATATAACAGTGCCAATTCTCTTGCTTCTGGAAAAAACCAAGATGGTGACCAAGCAATAACAGGATCAGTTCAAGATGCGTTAGAGCTTGGCTGCGCTGCTGTTGGCTTCACAATATATCCTGGATCAGATAATCAGTTCGAAATGTTCGAAGAAGTCCGCGACATGATCCGCGAAGCTAAGGATGTTGGCCTGCCATCTGTTGTTTGGTCTTATGCCCGCGGTGAAGGCGTTACCAAAGAAGGCGAAACAGCCGTTGATGTCATTTCTTATGCGGCGCATATGGCATGCCTACTTGGCGCGCACATCATAAAAATAAAATTACCCTCTGACCACATCATGCAAGATGAAGCAAAAAAGGTATTTGACGAAAATAATATTGATGTCAGCACGCAGACTGCACGTGTAAAAGAAGTTGTGCGCTCTTGCTTTAATGGGCGGCGCATTGTGGTGTTCTCTGGTGGGGCAGCAAAAGGTGCGGACGCAGTTTATGATGATGCACGCGCAATTCGTGATGGTGGTGGTAATGGTTCGATCATTGGTCGTAATTCTTTCCAACGCAAAAATGGTGCGGCTCTATCCATGCTGTCTAATATCATGGATATTTACAAGGATTAACGTTGCGAAACGCCCGTCAAAACACAGTCTTAAATCTATTTATATCGACAGCTCTAATAATTTTTTTGCTCGCCTATTATAGCGGTGCGCTTAAAGAGGAACAGCTCGAGAATACATCATACATAACCATGTCTACGGCTGCGCAGAACCATATACTCTATGGCGATCAACGTGGCGGTGGGCATAAATATGGCGTCAATAAGCCCTGTAAGAGTGAATTCTCCAAAGACTGGAGTGATAAAGACATCATTTCTTCCATCACCAAAATTGTTGCCAATGATAATAACAAATGGAAACAACAGGCAAACGGGTATTACATCACAGAATCCTATAACGGCAGCACCAGAATTCGTGTGGTTATAGGCAAGAAAAGGCAAAACATTATCACCGCCTACCCGATTAACACAAAGAGAAATCCTTGTCCGCCAAAGAAAACAGCCGATTACAACGATTAATCCATTTGGAGTGGTGCCCAAAGAACATCATCAATATTCTGCGCACCAAGACTGAGCATAACCAAACGATCAACTCCAAGGGCAATCCCTGCGCTTTCAGGCAACCCATGTTCCAGCGCAGCGAAGAATTCCTCATCGGGAGGATAAACCTCCCCGTATAATTCTTGCTTTAAAGCCATTTCAGACTTATAGCGCCTGCGTTGCTCCGCCGCATCAGTGAGTTCGGAATAGGCATTGGCAATCTCCACTCCGCAAACATAAAGCTCAAAACGTTCGGCAAAGCGTGGATCATCGAGTTTTTTACGTGCTAACGCCGCCATAGATACAGGATAGTCATATAAAATGGTTGGAACGTCAAAACCTAAATATGGCTCAATTTTCTCTGCCATAACCGCATGAAAAAGATCATCCCACGAATCATCTGTCGCCACACGGATTCCAATTCCAGCCACAGCTTCAGAAAAAGAATCTGTATCGTCCAAATATAACGATAAGTCAATTTTTGAAAATTTAATAAAAGCATCACAAACGGAAATAATGTCCCAATCTTTAAACGGATCAGATGTTTTCCCTTTATATGTATATTTTTGAATACACAGGCTATCCGCTATGCTTCGTAATATATCCACAGAATCATCCATAAGTGTGCGGTAATTCACCCCTACCCTATACCACTCCAGTAAAGTAAATTCAGGGGAATGTAGAGTCGAGCCCTCCGCATTACGAAAGACAGGGCATATCTGGTAAATCTTCTCCATCCCCGCAACCAACAACTTCTTCATATCGAATTCGGGGCTAGTTTGCAGGTACATCGTTTTTCTCTGCGATAAATCCAAGTTCTTTAAATCCGTACGAAAAGCATGGATATGCGTATCCATCACGGGACAAACTTGCAAAATCGGCGTATCAACCTCCGTAAATTCCTGATCGTCAAAGAAAGAGCGCAAAGCCTTTATCACCCGCGCACGACCCTCTAAATTGTGACGTTTTTCCGCAAAATTATGGGGCAGCCACCAGCTCATATGAAATCCTTTGAAAAAATGCTTGCATTCGGATCAACTTAACGCTAAAAATGCGCTCTATTCAAGGTTTGATAGAATACGATTAAAAAGAAAGTACAGACGATGAAAGCTGACATACATCCAGATTACCACGAAGTCACAGTTGTGATGACAGACGGTACAGAATACAAAACACGCAGCACACACGGCAAAGAAGGTGATGTGATTAAGCTGGACGTTGATCCTTTGACACACCCTGCATGGCAAGGTGGAACCGGCAAAGTTATCGAAAAAGGCCAGCTTGATAAATTCGAAAGCCGTTACGGTAATTTCATGTCCGGTACAGCAAATAAATAAATGCACTGACGAATGGTCATTTAGTCTTTTTATAATGCAAAACGCCTTACCGATATTATTCGTAAGGCGTTTTATTTTAATACAAAATCCATTTAAATTATATTGGGTGCCCAACTATAATGGATACAGCCATCCCATGAGCTTCAAAATAAATTATTCATAAAAAGAGAAAACCTAAGAGCTCTCCTCCAATTGTTTTAGTGCCGTTTCAAACTTTTCACGCTTGGTCAGTGCATCTACCTTACGGATTTTTTGTTCTGCAATAACGGCTTCCGGCGCATTTTCCACAAATTTATCATTACCCAGTTTCGCATCAATTTTACCAATATCAACATCAATTTTACCAATCGCCTTGTTAAGACGCGCACGCTCTGCATCCAAATCGATAATATCAGCAATTGGAAGAATAAGCGTTGTTTTACCAACAACCGTCTGAATAGAGCCTTTAGGAACATCCTCAACATGAGAAATGCTCTTCAAGCGTGCCATACGTAACAACACATCCTCAAACGATTCAAAACCATCTTTTGTTGCATCACAAGCCCCCTTCACCAGCAAATCAATTTTTGCCCCTGCCGGAACATTCATATCCGCGCGAACAGAGCGTATTTCCGTAATTATGCTCTGCAACCATTGCATTTTCTCTACGGCAGAATCATCAAGCAATGTATCACCATAGACAGGCCAAGAAGATGTTATCAACCGGTCACCTTCTTCTCTTCGGGCAATAGATGTATATAGTTCTTCCGTAATAAAAGGCATAAAAGGATTAAGCAGTGTCAAAATTTGTTCCAAAACCCAGCTCGTCGTTTGGCGAACTTCTTCTGCAGAATTCCCTCCATCTTGTAAAACTGGTTTTGAAAACTCGAGATACCAATCACAATAAGTGCCCCAAACAAATCCATAAATTGCATTGGCCGCCTCGTTAAATTTATAGCCGTCGATCGCTTTTTCAATCTCCTTTGTTGCAACAACAAGCTCATGAATAAGCCACTTATTTGGCGTATAAGTAACAGATGCAGGATCAAATCCCTCATGTTTTCCCAAGCAATCGTTCATTTTACAATAACGTGCCGCATTCCATAACTTGGTTGCAAAATTACGGTAGCCACCCAAGCGATCTTCCGACATTTTAATGTCACGCCCTTGCGCAGCCATAGCAACCATCGTAAAGCGCAATGCATCCGCACCATATTGTTCGATCAAATCCAGAGGGTCCAAAACATTCCCCTTAGACTTGGACATTTTTTGCCCCTTCTCATCACGAACCAGCGCATGCATATACACAGTTTTAAACGGCACTTCACCATCCATAAAATGCATACCCATCATCATCATGCGTGCAACCCAGAAGAATATAATGTCAAAGCCCGTCAGCAACACATCGGTTTGATAATATTTATCCAGCTCTGGCGTTTTGTCCGGCCAACCTAATGTTGAGAATGGCCAAAGCGCAGAAGAAAACCAAGTATCCAGAACATCTGGGTCTTGCGTTAAGTTAACGCCCTCACCCGCTTCGGCTTGGGCTTCCTCAATGGTTTCAGCAACATAGACATTACCCTCATCATCGTACCAAGCAGGAATTTGGTGCCCCCACCATAATTGACGAGAGATACACCATGGCTGGATGTCACGCATCCACGAATAATATGTATTCTCCCATTGCTTTGGCACGAACTCCATTTTACCCGTTTCTACAGCCTCGATAGCGGGCTTCGCCATCGTTTTGGCATCGACATACCACTGATCCGTAAGATAAGGCTCAACAACCGTGCCAGAACGATCGCCGTAAGGCACTTTATTGACGTGATCTTCAATTTTATCCAAAAGACCAAGTTCCTCAAAATCCTTTACGACTTTCTTACGTGCAGCAAAGCGATCCAAGCCTTGGTAATCAGATGGACAATTTTCGTTCATTTTACCATCTGGCGTAAATAGATTAATCAGTGGAATATCGGCATCGGGGTGGCGTTTATAAACCTCAAAATCATTAAAGTCATGCGCTGCTGTAATTTTAACAGCACCCGATCCAAAATCGGCCTGCACATGCTCGTCCGCAATGATAGGGATCACACGGTTGATAATGGGCACAATAACATTCTTCCCAACCAAATCTTTGTATTTTTCGTCATCCGGATGAACGGCAACGGCACCATCAGCAAGGATCGTCTCTGGCCTTGTCGTCGCGATAGAGATAAACCCTGTTCCATCCTCATAAGGATAGCGGAAATGATAGAATTTGCCCTTGATTTCTTTATGCTCAACTTCCAAATCAGAAATACTAGTGAGAAGCTTTGTATCCCAATTTACAAGACGCTTATCCTTATAAAGTAATTTTTCTTTATAAAGCTGCACAAATACTTTACGCACCGCACGTGATAAGCCCTCATCCATCGTAAAGCGCTCACGCTCCCAATCCGGTGTCGCCCCCAATGCGCGCATTTGACCAACAATCGTACCGCCCGACTCTTCTTTCCATTCCCAAACGCGCTCTAAAAACTTTTCTCTTCCCAGCTCGTGACGAGATACCCCTTCTTTATCAAGCATCCGCTCAACAACCATTTGCGTTGCAATACCTGCATGATCCATTCCCGGTTGCCATAACGTATCGTACCCCTTCATGCGGTGATAGCGTGTTAACAAATCTTGTAATGTGGTATTGAGCGCATGCCCCATGTGCAGTGAACCAGTCACATTAGGCGGCGGCATCATAATCGTGTAAGGTTTAGCATCACTTTCTGGCGCACAAGCAAAAGCCCCTGATTTTTCCCAATCTTGATAATGCTTTTTTTCAATTGTTTTGGGGTCGAATTTTTTATCCAGTGCCATTTTAATCTTCCTTACGTTTAGAGCAGGAAAATCATACGGTTTTTCATATGGAAAGCAAGAGGAACAGCGTCAAATCAAAATAATTATTCGTCTAAAACACGTTTAGAAACACGCTCTAGTTCTTCGCGAACCAAACGCTCAATAACTACGGGAAGGTTTTTATCTAACCAAGTACGCAATAACGGCTTTAGCTCACTACGAACAATATCTTCTAAGGTAATGCCACTATGCTCAACAGCCGTTTTACGGGCAAGTTCACTAATCGCATCAAACGCAGCCTCCTCAGCACTTTGAGTTAACAAAGAATCATCAACAACAGGTGGTACCACTGGCTCTGGCTCTGGAGTTGGTTCTGGATCCGGTTCTAATTCTTCATCCACACGCTCTGTCAGCTCAAGTATATCGTCAGCGTCATCCGCCTCTGGCTCTGTTTCAGCAGAAGGTGTATCGAAATCAATGTCATCAATCGCAGATTGATCCAAAGGCTCATCACTTACTGGCTCTGGCTCTGTTTCAGCAGAAGGTGTATCGAAATCAATGTCATCAATCGCGGATTGGTCCAAAGGCTCATCACTTACTGGCTCTGGTTCACTCTCCACCTCTGGTTCAGGCGCAACATCTTGTTGATCACTGTCACCATCATCTTCAGAAATAATCTGACGAATAGAATCAAGAATCTCTTCAATAGACGGGTCTTCTTCTGTTTGCGCTTCTTCAGTCATGTTTGGATATATTTATTCAGATGGTTGTTAGGAATCACTCACGTACAGTCTGATCTATTGCAGCGGTCTTGTCAAAGCCTCTTCGTGTTAGCCTTGCAATGCTATCCACAGCTTTAAGGAAAAAATCATCTTTTCGTAGAATTCAATAAAACTAGAATTTAAAACAAGCCTTCGGTTCAAACCCCGTTAAAAAAGGTGCGCTTGCATCAAAAAGAATTTTAGAGGACACAGTCCCATTATCAGACTTTATAAATAAAGTCGCTTGCCCAACGGATTGCTCAGGCTTGCGTATTACAGTAATCAAGCGTCCGCCAATATCCATTTGATCAAATATATTATCAGGAACCATTTCAACGGCACCATTTATAACAATTAAACTATACGGCGCCTGATCAGACACACCTTCAGATAAAGCCCCTTCAATCAATGCAACATTACAAACATCCAAGCGATCCCACAATTTTGTCGCTTTATCCATTTGACGCTTATTATGCTCCAAAGCAATAATCATTGTAACCATTGGCGATAATATTGCCGTTGAATACCCTGCCCCAACACCAATATCCAACACAACATCTGATTCAACAGGTAATACCGCCTGCATCATTTTTGCATGTGTAATAGGCTCTAATAGATAGCGCCCTTGCCCAATATCTAAATCTTTATCTGTGTACGCAACACCTTGTAATCTCTCAGGAACAAACAACTCTCTAGGTACCGTTTCAAAGCTCTCCAATATACTTGGATCAACAACACCTGCAGGATGTATTTGACCATCGACCATATTAATACGAGTTTGTAAAAAATCTACCATGTGCTTTTCGATACCTTCTAATGTGTTTGAATAACACTGAAATTATACATTAGACATAGCCTCATTCAATTACATTGACCAGAGTTTTTTCATGAAAACATACATTCTTGATCAGTTGGTTATTGACTTCCCTATCCCTTATCATCTAATCATATATTTCCTTGTTCAGGAATTGGATAAAAGGCGCGGTGGCAGAGAGGCTATGCAGCGGATTGCAACTCCGTGTACACCAGTTCGACTCTGGTCCGTGCCTCCATTTATTCTTATATATCATTGTCAGTGTGCGCGCCTGAAATTCAAGCCCATTGTAAATCCCATTTGGTGTTCGTCTATTAGAAATCAAATGTGTTCAGTAATGGTTTATAGAAGTCAATCTATGCGTCTATATCTGCTTACTCAAACCGCCCTACTTAATTGTGGTTTTCACGAATTTTATTGAAAAACCAACCTCCATTGAGCCCAATACCTCTTTATTCCAATGATGGATGACTGCGGTATGAATTTCGTATTTTAATATGTAGGGTACCAACGTATCGCCACCAATGCTATTTTCTCTTTAAATGCTTATTCTTGTACTACTTGTTTTATAGGCCACTCTATGGTCATAATTAAAGATATTAACATATCCAAAAGCTCCTTTGTTGAGCCTTACAAATAACATATGCTAACTATAACTTCTTGCTTGACAAGCTACCCACATCAGGGCATAAAAAGCGCTCAAAAGCGTGTTCCCCAGTAACTCAGCGGTAGAGTAGGTGACTGTTAATCACTTTGTCGGAGGTTCGAATCCTTCCTGGGGAGCCATTTCAAACTCTTCAACGCTTTTTCAAATCTCAGCAAACCTTTGATAATAAACGAAACCCGCAGGAAACTTGACTTGCGGCATCCCTCTTGTTATTCCTTTATGTGTAAATTGTGCCACGTATTGTGCCACACATTGTGCCACATTGGGATATGGAATCGTGTCAACCGCAATTACTGGGAATTACATTTATAAACGTGGTTTATTATACCATTTTAAAAAACGTATACCTAAAGAGTATGGCGAATTATTCCCTGGTACGCACATACGTTCCCCACTCCGCACAGATAGCGAATTGATTGCCATAGATCGTGCAAAAGAATTTACTGCTATGCTAGAGGATTACTACGAAGATATTGCACTAAACGGTGAAGACCTTAATCAAGATAGGTTTAAGAAATACGTTAAAAGATTAAGTATGTGCAGTTTCAAATGGCGACCTTATAAGGAAATAATATCAGAGATATCCGATACCGAGTTTTCCAACAGACTTTCAACATTAGAAAATGCAAACACTGATTACTTGCAAGAAGCCCTAATGGGAACACTTAAGCAGCCAAAAATTGTTATCAGTAAGTCACTCAAGGCTCTTGAGCGTAGAGATCAAATAACCCTAGTTAAAAAGTCCAAGGATGAACTGCGTAAATGGCGAAACCCTCGCCTCCGGGCAATATCTAATTTTAGTATTGCTATGGGCGAAGATAAGGTCATAAAAACCATAACGCGCTATGACATTTTAACGTTCAGGGATTGGTGGTTTACCAAGATACAAGATGAAGAACTAAAGCGCGGTACAGCAAACAAAGACTTTACCAATCTCAAGAGACTTATACTTATATCCTCCGACGACCACATACTAAACATGGAAGTCGAGCAAATGTTTGTTGAAATACGTTTCAAAGCTGGTGATGAAATGATACGCCGCCCCTTCCCTACCGAATTTATACAAAACACATTATTACAACATGACTACGTCGGGTTGTCTCCTGAATGTAAATGGTTGATTTTTGCTATGGCCGACACGGGCGCCAGAATAAAGGAACTCGCAGGACTAGACGCTAAAAACGGTGAGATAGTGTTGGAGGGTGATACGCCGCATATCAAGATACAAGAGAACCAATATAGAGAATTGAAAACCAAACCAAGCCGCCGAGATATTCCTTTGGTTGGGGCTGCGTTACTAGCCTTCCAACAACTAGCAGAAATTAATAAGGATATAGGTGGTGGCTTCAAACAATACCTCGGAAAGAGCGATACTCTGAGTGCCAATACTAATAAGTACATGAAGACACATAATCTTCGGCCAGAAAAAGACATCACCTTATATTCATTACGCCATAGTTTTGAGGATCGCTTACAATCACAAGAACCACCTGACAAAGTGCAGGCCTACATTTTCGGGCATGCTTTCGAGAGACAACGCTATGGCGATGGCCCAACTCTTGAACAGAAAAAGAAGTGGATGGATAAGATCGCGTTTAAGGTTTGAGGTCTGAATGTACATCACATTGTTAATGGGAAAAATACAGACATAAAAATCTATCAGGTAGAGGGCTTAAAAGAAAATTTTAATCATCTAAAAGTCCGTATCTTCCTCTGTGAAATTAAGATTATCAAGTACAACTTCATATACTTCATCAGCAACAATTTTGTCTAATACTACTTTTGAATTTTCTTTTGCTACATTATGTATAACAGTAACTAAAGCCCACTCTACTTGATTCATGTCTTCGCCATAAATCTCAATTAAATTATCAAATTTTTCTTCAAGCTCGTCATGAATTCTGATTAATTCAGGAATTCTAGCACCACCGCTATCAGAAACATATTTGAAAATGGTATTAATAGATACAGGCCAAACTATAAGTAGTTTACTGAACAAAGTATCAAATAATTTTCTATCCATTTTATTGTCTCTTCTGAATTAGTAGGATATATTACCTAAATCTCAGTATAGATCAAAACTATTCAACAAAAAATTCTGGATGGACAAGATCGCGTTTAAGGTTTGAGGTCTGAATGTGGTTTATGGTATGTCTGGTATCGACCCAAAGCGGACATTGAGAATTATGCTTAGATCAATGAGATCTATTAGTAGGCTAAACTTGGATATAGAAATTTCAGGAAAAGTATGGAAATTGTATATTCTAAAGAGACATGCTACCTTTAGTTTAAATATATTAACGGGTGTAAAATGAGTAATCAAATCGATCAGAACATATCTATTGAGAATGAAACCACGCAAAGCATTGCAGATACTGCCGCCAAAATGATTGAGGATTTGAATAAAGATTACGCAGAAATTCAAGATGCAATAGATAGTGGAGAGCCTCTCAGCAATGAACAGATAATGCAAATCGTGGATTATGCCAATAAACATCTTGATTATGCTGAACAGTTAGCAAAGATGAGTGGTGATAGAAGTCGAACATGGTGGAGTAATAATTTATCTAAGAATGTTGGCTCCCCTCCTGGTATAAGAGGCGGCATTGACCACCTCGGAGACATCATAAAAGATGATTTAGATAAAGATCCTAATGAGTGGCCATCAACACAAGAAATTGCATATATTGCCCCAGGCGCGGAAGGCCTACCTAATGACATTGGCAATTTTAGCCTCTTCATTGACCCAGATGATCCTGCAGCACCTGTTCAAATCATTAAAGATGGTAATGAGACGCAAGCCACCACTTTATCAGGCATAGCACATCAAGTCTTTGATGAAGGTGCAGCACAGGGGAAAATTGCATTTGAAATAGAAAACGCTCCAGCTGAAGACCTGCAATATGAACCTCAAATGGCCACTACGAAATTTGCTTACACTTAAGAACACGTGCTACCAAACAAAGAATCATTGCGATTCTAGCCGATGAATTGATGCTAAATGGTTGAGCTTGGCACTACGCGCAATACAGAAGACATAAAAATATTAAAAATGTAATGTCTGCTTACGACCCAAAGCGGACATTGAAGAGTGATAAGGCAAAGTATGGAAAATGAAAATCCAGCAGATAAGTTTGTAGCGTTTGTCAGGGAGTATTGTACTTGGTCTGAATCGAAAGCTCGAACAGAAACCGAAGAAGTAAAAACGGCTATAAAATTATTAGCCAATCTTTACGCTAATGTTTTGGCCATGCCCAATGACAACCTCTGTGAGGATATAGATGGGAGCCGTATATCTGATGAGGAATGGAATGTAGTATTTAAACGTTTTGGAGCTTTACCCTTTAACTTTTATTCTACATTTTTCAGTCCACATAAGCTGTCTTCTGATGAGCATTGTGTTGGAGATTTAGCGGATGATTTAGCCGATATATACAGGGATTTGAAGTGTGGCCATGAACTATATGAAAGAGGCCATGTTAAAGAGGCGTTTCGGGAATGGAAACAGAGCTTTAATATGCATTGGGGGCGCCATCTTTCTAGCGCGTTGAATGCATTGCATGCCTATGCAGATGATGAAGGCATAGAACTCTAGAAATATGTATAGAAAATAGCGTTAGCTTCCATAATCTATATTATCACTCATATAATATAGGAATAAATTCACACTAGCAGTACCCTCTTTCTTACGGTTTACCATACTGTAATCAATAAGGTAATAATGGTCATTTAAACCAGTAGGGTGTTTTCTTCGCCCACAAGCTATCGCTGTAGTGTTTCCTCAATATTCTGTAAGCTTCTCTTGAATATGTTGCGTGAGAGCCGTCACGATTACATCCATATCTGGTCGTACGTACTGAGTAATGCAAGTTAGCTGCGTCTTCATTGCGTTTACGAAATGGTAGCCATTTTCTAATACTGAGATGATCAATAACTTTCTCGCTTAAGTACTGCGGAGCATGGGGAATTAATTCTAGTTTCTTAAGTTCATCCTTATTAACAAGTGATCTAAATGGATGTTTAGACAAGAAGTCTTCTTGTAGATCAGTGTATTTTTTTTGATTTTCTATACTTATGTGACCAAGTACTCTTGTTCGGGGAGCTGTGATTAGAGCACTTTTATTAAGCATACTCTCCAGTTCGTTAACACGGACGCGGCACCACCAGTTGTTATCGTTGTGATTGAATACATCAATTTTGAACGGGCTTTTTTCTTCTCTATCTATTGAATAAAGTGTGAAAGGGATAGGACGTAAACGCGGTGTCTTAAGCATTAAGCTGACGTAATCCATGCTTTTATTTTGGGAGGTGGTTTTTAATATTTGATTGCGCATATCAAGATTATTATCTGCGGCTGCGATAGAAAAACGATCTATGTCATCATACTGCTCTAACAGAATGATGCGTGTGAAGGCCGCGCTTGTTAATATAGCCTTGTACTCTTTGTTGAGTTTGTAATGAGTTAGCTCTAATAACTTATTGGCGGGTAGAAAATTAACCATTTTTTCCCATAGGAAAGGTGTGTTGTATACGCCCCTGTGTGATCCTTTTTCTAAGGATAAAGTGGCCTCCTCCCAACTCTTTGCCAGTAAGATACGTAAGTGTATGTAGCTATGGGGATGTAGTTGGGTAGCCAAATCAAGAAATAGACGCGCCTGTTCAAATTCACCAGTGTATATTAGCCACTTAATGGCACTCCCTAGGCTATATTTGTGTGAAGTATCTTGTACGTAACGTCCATTATCTTTCAAAAATTCAAAATCGGGATGGTTTTCTATTATCTTATATCCCTGATCATATTGTTTCATACCTAAATTAAGCCTTAGGCTATGTTTCCAAATTTTGAATAACCATGATTTATATTCCCTGCTTTCCTCTTTCCATGGGCGCTCTAAAAAATCCGAAGCTTGATTAAGTATTTTAGGTGCTAGCTGGTCTTGTGGATGAACGCGCTCTATTGCAATTTCTAGCCATTCAAGCCCATCACCATTTTTCCATCGTTTCCAAGCGTGGCTAACAATATTTTTGTTATCTTGCCAATATGTTGCCTTAGTTGCGTGTAGCGCAAGAAGCCAACTATGGTCAAATACGTTTTCCGCCCAGCTAGACTGTAACCAATCTATTAGCTCAACATCAGGGGCTAGAGTTTTTACGGCATTCATACGAGGTGTTGTAATATCAAGGTCTTTATCCAACCACCAATCAATACGTCCTGATTTTGGGTCTAGGCGAGGAAAATATTTGTCTATTTGATCTCTAGCATCATAATAATTAGAAATATATTGAGTAATATTTTGGGTGGTCTGTGCCTCTTGGGAAATTAATTTTGTCAACCATTCTAAATGCTTTTTATTTATACTATTACTTGTCATGTCGCTTCTATAATACATAAGAACAAATCGATAATTTGCAGAAATTCCATGAACACTTTTAAATTTTTCTGAAGCTAAAATGCTATCAATTCTGTAATAGGCCTCAGGTTTTCTGCCCATTTTTGCTAATGTTCTAACAGTCATATAAGCTGCAAAAGCTGAAGTGTCGCGTTCATTTTTTGCTGCTAGACGTTCATATAAGACAAGCGCGTCTTTAAACTCTCTTTTGTAGAAATGCCAACTCCCTAGTTGATACAAAAAATCACTTTGAGCTCTTCCAGGAAGATTACTAATTTCTGGGCGTGTGGGTGGTTTATCCCTAATACTGCGAGTATCACATACAGAGAATACTTTATTCTGGTTATTAGCCCAGAACTTCACGTATGAAGCGCTGTTTTGGTTGTCAGCTTTAATGGTATTTAACGTGTCTAATGCATGTTTAAACCCACAATCATCATTTTTCCATTGATTAGTAGACGGTGGGGGAGCGTTAATATCCAGAGAGATTAGTGCTTTATGCCATAGCATTGCTAAATTGCCACTTTGGTTACTAGACCACCTGTTGCTCCTAGTATCATACAACGTTTGATCTTTTTGTGAGGCGAAGAAGTTTTCTGTAATTAAGCTAGGTCTATCTGAGGCTAATGCATTAGTCATTTGCGTTAACAATGATATGAATATAATCACTAATAATTTATATTGCATGTTCTTCTCCATCTACGTCCATAAGTTAGATGAATATCTCCTATAAAAATAGAGGATTTTCTGTTTCTGCCTAATTGTTGCTTTTCAAATATTATGATTATGGGATTACGTTATCGTAGCGCTTTATTTTCCACAATCGAGGTTATCACTCTCTAATCCCCAGATGGCCATATTATCTGCCTGCATTCACAATTCAGTCTATTGAAAGTGTTCTGGGTGTCTTTTCTTAATTTTTTTCTCAAAATTTTGTATAACAGGAACAAGTTGATGGTCTGGGTTTATCCTTTGCATATGATCCCAGCTAGCCCAAGCATTTGGCATTTGATATGATTTAAAATATTTATCTCCTAAATCCTTATAGGCTCCTGTTAAGAATGGATTTTGTTCAAGTGCCATAAGGATTAAATCAATCGCTTTTTTATTCTGTCCGATAGCACCATAGTAATTTGCCAGATAAATATTGAGAACATAGCCGTGAGAGCTGGATTGTTTTTGAGCGCGTTCTATTATTTCTATTGCTTGCCGTATTTTTTTCTTAGAAGAAGGTTGTTGTGTAATCGCGGCGGTTAAATTCTTAATTCCGCTCTCTGGTGGGGCTTCCTTAAAAAGGCGTTGTACCGCAGGTTTTATTTTATTGAAATCTTTTAAGCCATGATGAATGGAATACTCGTGAAAAAGCAGTGATGCTTCCAGATATTTTTTCTTATCCCATAGGGTGTTCATTTGGGATGCATAGTAATCAACACTGTTCTCTTTTATGGTTGATAGTTTGATTATTTTATCTAGCCTTTTGTCTGAAGCATAATTCTCTTGGTAATTTTTAGGAATAGAAATTATACCCTCAGTTTTACTATCTGAAGCTGTAAGCATATATACATTTTCAGTTAAATAAGGAATTTCTTGTTTGTTTCGGTATTTCAGAGAATGAAATATAAACCCTTTATCCGTTAACTTTTCGACTATAACAGGATGTATTCTGTACTCATATGTAAGGTACTTTTTATATATGTCTGTAAGGTTGGATGGAATTCTTTGTTCTGATAATTCATAGGAAGCAATATTTTCGTCCTTATAATAAAGTTTATGTATTTTCCCTGCATCCTTAGATTCTATATTTTTCGCCACGCTACCATTAATATCTCCTCCGAATATCATCTCCAACTCAAATTGGTTTGTTTCAAGGGCATTGATTCCAGCTTTTTGCATCACTTTCGAAAGAATTTTCCTGTTTCTCTTTTCATAGTCCTTGAAAGCAGGAATGGCGTAAAGTGAAGTTCTGGTATATTGCTGCTTATCGTGGTCTACGGATGCTACTGTATTTTGTCCGAAGTCATAGATTTTTTCATAGTTTCCGGAACGAACAGATATTATTCTGGGCTCTAGCGTAATCGTTGTTTGGCCTTTCTTAGTTTTTATTTTGGTTTTTGCGCTTTGACTAATTTTATCTCTGTGATGTTCCTTAATCTCGTAGTTTATTTGAAATTCAAGGGTTTGAGCGTGAGCATTTATCGGAATAGATAACGCAATGAACATAGTTAGTGTTAATAGCTGCTTAAAAGACATTAGTTCCTCACTTATGAAATATATATCCGGCCAATATTTCATAAATTTATCTATTGATCCAGTGAGCATAGAATAAAGGACTATAAAAACACCTCCTAATTTCCGTAATGGGTGTTATCACCTTACCCCTACTCCTCATAAGTTTCCATATGGCTATATTATCACTCATTTATGTTGGCCTAAAATTATGTGCCCTTTCAATGGGTTATCCTTATACGATAATATAGATTACGGAAACCAGGGGATTGATTTTTAATTTCTGGCGCCAGACTCTGGATAGTATTTTTCAATATATTGTTTAGTTGATAAATCAGAATCTACCAAATTGGAATAAACCTCAGTTTTATTTTGTATGGCTCCATCAGATAAGGAAAAAGCGTTCCAAAGGCCTAAGCTCTCTATTTTAAAATTAGCCGTTGCATCTTCTTTACAATATTCTTTGGCTTCATTTTCTGCCAATTTTATAGCGTCATCAAATGACATGGCTTGAAAGATAACGATGCGCTCTTCAAACGAAGAAGTTCCACCAGTTTCTTTCATAAACCATCGAAATATACCTTTAACTGAAAACCACTCTTTCTCATTTTCCATACTTTACCTTATCACTCTCTAATTTCCATATGGCTATATTATCACTTATAAATTATGTTCTAAAATTATATGACCTTTCAAAGGTTTATAGCCTATTTGAAATATAACCCTTCTAGCTATGATTTTTCAATAATTTTTCTGTTCAATAAACGAATAGCCTCAAGTGTCTTGTCAAAATCTATATCATGGCCTTCAATGATACTGCGCTTGTAAGCAATAGAGATCTCGGTACCACCACTACGGGCGCTG
>NVXI01000002.1 GCA_002747015.1 Zetaproteobacteria bacterium | reverse complement strand
TACCAACAACAAAAGGCTGCTTAATATCAACAAAATAAAGGCTAAAAACACACCTTATTTTTTTACCTACGAAGTCCAGAATACTCTGACGACGTACAGACGCGTCTTTGTCGGATCAGCGGGGTCTGCTGACCCATATTGATATTCAGTGTCATAGTAATCAATTTTCCAGAATATCTTTTGGCCTTCGTAATTAAATGAGCCAAAGTCATGCTCACCATGCGGGTCATTATCTTCACTGAAACTATCAAAATCTCTGACTTTGGCTGCGATAATGATTTGCGCCTCTGCACCAAGGGCAACAATCCCTCTTGTGTAGAGGTAACTCCCTTGGATCGCTGGTTTTCCGAATGCAGGAAGCATAATGCGTCCTCTGAATTCATCATTTTGCATTTGTAGTATTTCACTGTTATCCGTCATTTGTATGTTTCCTTTTGCTATCTCAAGAACCGAGCTATTTCGGCCTTGTGAAAGCGAGTACCCCGATCAGGAAATAGGATCGTGTCCAATCATTTTGTGGGGGACTGTTAGTGGTTGTTGGCGGTTTATCGCCTTTACAGCCATTTACGGGAAAAATGATTTGATGCGAGCCGCCTGTCGGGTAGCGTTCACATAAAAGGCAGTAATTGCACTTACGGTTTCTTGTGGTAAAAGGAAGCAAATGACGTGAAGCACTAACTCGAAACGCTACAGTGAGCAAAGAGTTACCAGCAAAGATTAACGAATTGTTAAGAAAATCGACGTAGACTGTACGATAAGGCGTGGTTTATATCTGAGAGAGTAATCCACAATAACGCAGATATTGCGTATGCCTTTCTTCAAAAATTAGGTGCATAGAAACGCGCAGAAATGCGCTTAACCGTTTTTGTCGAAAGGATTATATTCATGGAAATGCCCATAAGCCCCAAAAGCATTAAAAATGAATTTGAAGCGCAAGTAACTGCCGCACTGATGATTCAGAGTAATGCACTCATCCCTATCAAATTAGCGGCAAGGCTGTGTGGTATTTCTCGCCAAGAGATAAACCGCCGCATAGCACGTCGGACATTTCCAAAGCCGCACAAGCTCTCAAAACGCAAAAAAGCCATCCGTAAGGCGTTCTACCTGAAAGACCTACACGAATGGATCAAAAATCCTCACAGTTACCTACAGAGCGAGTAAGTGCCATGGTTTACGCCAAATGCATTAACTGCGGCCATAGATATCACTGGGAATGGGTCGAGGCATTTTCAAAGTTTGGATTTAAAGATGGTGATGGTCAGGTTGAGACCCACAGCGTAGCCTTTGTGTTGGAGGAAGCTGGTTACGAGGTAAAAACATGGAAGTGGTTCGTGCATAACGAACTCATTATTTACCTAAGCAAAGATGATGTTGAATTTTTGCCTACTTTGGGTGCAGGATACTTGCTTGGCTATGACCATCCACGCAAATTTTTACCGAAGGAAGTAATTGAATTACTGGATGAGGCTTTTCCAACAACTTCGATATATCCATTTCCTTAAATGATGGGGGTATTAGAAATAGTAACCTCTAATCAGGTTAATAGAACTTACCCACATTTTTTTATTATCATCAAATTTGGCCCTCATTGAATATTCTTGCTGAGTAGCCCAGTGAGTAGCCGAAAGAAAAATCACATTATCAGCCTTCTAAACTGATCATCTAAATGGCTGAAATAATTGAGAGAAAGTGGTGATCGCTGAGGGATTCGAACCCTCGACCTACTGATTAAAAGCCCCTATCAAGGTGCAAGCCACAACACAACAAAGTACAATACAACAATGAATTCAAATGGTTAGAAAATAAATGGTTTTGCCACATATTGCCGATTACTGCCCTTGTTTGATGACTAGTGCCCCATGAGTGCCCCATGGAAACAAGTGTTTTGCACCTTGAAATTACCTCAGTTTCAAATACAAAACCTATCAGCACCGGAACCACCTGTAATAACATCGTTACCATGATCACCATATATAAGATCATTAAACACTTACCTATAATTTACTATGGTTGATTTTTCTCCGTTTACCCACGGTTTCAGAAGACCTAAGGTCAATAGATCCAAAAAAATGGATAGATTATTGTACAGTTTGTACTTCACCACTGAACAAGGTTTCTAGATAAGGGCTATTAAATAGGAAAGCATTTGCCGGATATATGATCTTGAAATAATCATCTTGAATTGCATCTATTTGCACTTCGAAAGGCCACTTTTTATTGTCCAGTAACCCAATTTTTTCAAATGTTTTCATACCAATTAATCTATAATTACCACATTTTGTGAGTGTCGTTGTGTATACGTTTTCGTTTATTTTTACCATTTCCTGTTTAGTAGAAAAAAGAATGAGCCAAGGCATATCAAACAAATCAATTACATTTGTTTTACTGGCTGGAATATGTATTTGCATTGGCGTGCGACCGTAGAAAATATGTGCCAATTCCATGATTTCTTCAATAGCAGACAACTCTTTGGTAAAACCTAAAGAAAGGTGTCCAGAAGCAGGAATGTTTATACTGAAAGGCTTAAAAGCATCCTCCATCAATTTCTTTGCGCCCAGATTTTGATTATGTAGAGCGTTTAAAAAAACCTTTTTCCAGACGTAATCATCATCCTTTAAATTCAAAGTTTCACACAAATCCTTATTGGCTTTTTCCCAATACTCAAAAAAATCTTCCTGAACGGGATCAGGCTGATATATGCGGGATTTTTTCTTGGGATCGCGCGTCTCAAAGTTTTCTTTGAAGTACTGGACAGTGGCAGAAGATAATAAATCATCTGACTGGCTCTGCCTTAACTGATTATATTTTAATACACCGCCATGGGTTAGTAGCCAGTAAATCAGTGCATATAAAGGCTTGATATCTTCCCCATCCGCACACAATGTATGGGCATTTAATATTGATTTCTGATCAATATCATAAATGCGGCCTCTTTTTTCATCACAACAATAAACATGGCTGAATGTGCCTTCGTCATTGCGGCAAAATTTGACATCAAGCTTGTACCCCGTTAGGTTTTCAACCATGCTGCTAAATAAAAGGCTTAGCAATAAGCAATTGCCATCGCCATGAAAAAATAAGTAGTTGGGGTTGGATAATATGTAGGCCGAATAATCAACTTTATCTCTAAAATCGGTGATCCAATGCGAATGCGCGGTAACCTCAGCAAAGAAATGAAACAGTTCGTCTATATTCTTAGTTTCTGGTCTTGTCACTTGAAATACAATCTT
This sequence comes from Zetaproteobacteria bacterium, assembly GCA_002747015.1. The sequence continues at coordinate 408,530 of NVXI01000002.1, read as the reverse complement.
TCTATCGGAAGCAGTTTCGTTCAAAAAAGTAATATGACGGATTTTACTCCAATCCATATCGTTTGTATTTTTGACAGAGCTTGTAGAAGCGCTTTCTGTGTGATCAATACTGAGTAAGGGTTTTTTGAAATGATCATGATAACCAGTAACGGCCAAGGATTCAAAGAATCCTTTATGTGTGTTGGCTCCTAGATCCTGATCGACCAGTGAAAATAGATGATTAGACAGAAACATTTTTTTCCGCAACGACTAAAAATTGAGAACCAACGAATAATCCGCGCCAATCTGATTGGTATTTATTATGCGCATCTGTTATTTGTTGGCTCGTTGAATCATCAATACGCGGCGGCTTGCTGTGAATACAGCATGCAATAATATCAAGGACGTCGAAATCAGACTGCCTATATAGATCGCCAATTTCATATGGTACTTCTTCGCTACGGTAAAGATGCGTATTCGTAAAAGATTCTTTTTTCTTGGTTAAATCCGGAATAACTTCGCCAAGCCGCGTTGATAAAGATTCGTCAAAGTCGCTGAAATGATTTTTAAATAACTCCAATGTGCCTTCATTTAAAGCATAAAAATTAAACAAGGCATTGCGGTGTATGATAAAAACCTTACCGGCCTTGTGCAACTGTGAGCTTAACGCATCCAGAAACGACTTTTTATCCTTAAAATATGGAATAACACCATTTGCAATAATAACATCATAGGCATCAGCATTAGGCAATTTAGCAAGATCACCGACGTAATATTCAATTTTGCCTTTCAACTGATCAGGCGTTTTTTTCCTTGCCATCTCAATCATTTCTTCGGATATATCCATAGCGGTGCAATCATAACCCAAACTGGCCAACTCAATGGTTAGATCACCAATGCCGCACCCTATTTCCAATATACGTGCGTTTTTATAGTGTTTACGTACCTGCTGAACAATCAGGTTCTTACGGTATTTAATAAACAAAGACGTTCTATCATCTGTTTCTAATGAATATGAATCTAGAAAATCGGAGATTATTTCTTTTTTGCTAAAATGTGCGGCAACATCGGAATTACTCATGTATATTTACTACCTCGTGGCATTAATTTTCTATTGTTTGGCTTTACGGATTTACTTGATTTTATTCCCGTATCACCGCATTTTTTTCTATATTATCAATAATATCATTAACATAATGAGGAATATCATGATAGCCGCGGCGATAGCAGAAATTCTGGTGCAGCGGATTTTTCCACATAACACGGCGGAAAGAAAGTTCATCTATAAAATCCATTACTTTATAAGGTAGATGCTTTTTGTCCTCAAAGCTCGATTTTTTTAAGTAATCCATAATGACCTCAGCTGCATTTAAATTAGCCGAGTTTTTATCTCCACCACCACAATATGCATCCAATTGTTCTTCAATGATAGGATTTGATTTGACCTGAAGTTTTTTATCATCATGCAGAATATTAATAAGCTCTTCGACGCTTTTTGGCAGAATGGCTGCTTCCTGCCATTCTTTTGTAAAAGCTATATAATCCTTGTTATAGGACACAATATCGCTGAGATGGTCTATATTCACAACCGGAACATTCAACAAATATGCCTCCAGATAAGAGGTCGATGTCGGTGATATAATCGCTTTTTGCTCGGCTATCCATTTCGGAATAAATAGGCTGGTATCAATCTCTATGCGATTTTTATATTTATTACCGAACCAATGCTCAACATCGGTGATATAAGATTCAATTTGTTCATGGGGGTGCGGGCGGATACTGATGTTTAAATCAGTTTTCTCCAGTAATGCCTTAATAACATTCAGCATAGTTGTTGCAGTTTTTGCTTGGACAATCGTTTCTTCCAATTGGAAATCAGTACCAAGAAAATGCATAACAGAACGGCCAAGGTGGTCATTTAATTTCGGGAAGCGACAAATAATACCAACAGAATTTTTCTTATTATTTTTTAACGTCTCCGGTAGAAAATTCATAAGATCAAGCTTGGGATTCCCAACCACATGAAGTTTGGAGAGGTCTTTATCATCTGCAAATCCATCAACACATTGTTGTTTAATGGCATCCCCCCATAAAAGCACCATGTCTGTATTTTTATAATACTGCGGATTATCTTTCCAAATCTGTACATGTGGGTCATTCGGACCATGAAACCCTTCACCGGAAAAAAAAATTATTTTCGCATCCGGGTACTGTTCCTTAACCATTACACCGCTTATCGTGTTCACAACAATCGCGTGCGGCTTCCAAAATTTAAGAATTTTATCAAAATTGCGTGTATTAGCCAGCATAACCTCACACCCACGGCGTTCCAGCAGGCGTTTCAGAATTTCCATCGGTGCCACATCGCGCCTACAAGTGAAAGCACGTATCACTACGCGATATTTTTTCATATATACAGCCCTTATAAATCTTCTTCGTTAGTATCTAGAATACGAATTCTTTGTATGGTCTAAGTGACATAGTTTTATAGCTATGCACTTATGAAAGCAAGCTTAGATAAATATTCCCGATTACTGTCCTTATTTTATAGCTAGAGCCCCATGGAAATAAGTATTTTACACCTTAAGACACACTCTCAATTATACCAATAGGTACTCATAATCATAGATATTAGAGCACCTCTAAAGGCTAGGCATTCCAACAAATTTTTGTACTTTACTATCTTTCTGCAACAGGTTTGACAGATACTTAATACCAACTGCCGAGAAGTGTTGATCATCTAAGAACAATGGCTTTAGATCTTTTCCAATAAAAAGTGGACAAGAGTTACTAGGGCACAGTAGCCCTGATTTACTGATATAGGTATTTACTGGCAAATCTTCAAGGAACGCTTCTGCTCGTTGCGTATCAGCATAAAAATAGGGTTCCTGAAAAGGCAGAGTTTTCACTGATTGAAAACTGTGTGCGCCCAGCATAAAAAACGTCTCGAACGTATCGTGGCGCAACATCGGCGTTGGCCCAACCAACATCACCGGTAGTTTATAATTCTCGATATCTTGAGTGATATGATTGTAAGGTTGTAATACCCAACGTGAACTCAAAATAACACCATTTACTATGCCTTTTTGATGAAGCCTCTCTACTATTGCGTGCAGATCTTTAAAACACCACAGTCCAGACCTATTGTCTTCAAGGTAAGTAGTCGCGGCACATCCGCCTTGTTGCAACATCGCAAAACTATGATCTGGATAAGCCAGTTCTAAGGCACGGTACGTGTTAGCTCCATTACTATCACCTATAATAAGAGACCCTACTCCACTTTTACGTGTCAGATTATAAGTTAAGCAAGACACCAGGATATCAAGGTCTTTTGTATTATTATACGAACATTCCAAACCACTATGTTTTTCAGGTACAAATTCTGTTTCTCCTGATAAAGGGAACTTTTTATCAAACTCTGCCTGAAAGGCGGTATTTTCCTTATCAATATTATGAAATAACTCCTCTTGAATATGCGTTAAACGCCACGACCAGCCACCTTGTGTCATTGCGCTATAGCCACACAATAAAATTAATAGAGAAGAAGAAAACAGTAAAATGCGCCTTTTAAGCCCTAGTTTTTTGTGACGATAGGAGTTTTCGACATAGTGATGCGTGAATGCCGCCAAACTTATTGCTATTACAAACAAGCTCAATTTCATTACAAGGCTTACTTCGCTGTAATACCAATAAGCATAAAGTACATAAAGCGGCCAATGTATTAGATATAGGCTATATGATATATGGCCTATATAAATAGAGACTGGATTATCAAAAAGCTTAGAAGTAAAACATTTATCTTTTGCGAGGATAATTAACGCTGCCCCGACACAAGGAAGCAAAGCCCAGAAACCAGGAAACGGGGTTTGTTCATCTAGTAAGAAAAAACCGCACGCAATAAGAATTGTACCAAGGATAGGAAACGCCGATGTATTTATATCCTTCATACGTGGGCTTTTTAGCGCGTAATAGCAAAGCGCCCCTATTCCAAACTCAAAGAACCGGAATGGCAAATTATAATAAACAAAATTATTTGTAAAACGTAAAAATATTTCAGCAAGGGCAATGGAACCTATTGTCCCTAACAACATTACCCAACTAACATTATGCTTAAAAAGCTTTAGCAAAAGTAAATAAAATGGCGGAAAGAGCAAGTAATACTGCAGCTCAATACTCAATGACCATGTAGGAACAAACGGGTCATAACCATCCAATATTTGGAAGTAGCCAATATTCTTCCAATAAATAATATTTGATGTGAAAGTAAGTGCACCCAACATGCTCTGACTAAGGTTTTCTAGATGTTTAGGAGAAAATAGAATTATTGCAGCAATAAACGTCAGTATACTGACAAATAATAACGCAGGATAAATACGGTAGAAACGTTTTTTATAAAACCCTAAAAGGCTAAATTTTTTTGCTTCATATTTATTTTGAATAATGCCCGTAATAAGAAAACCTGATATGACAAAGAAAATATCAACGCCAGAATACCCGCCTGAAAATCCAGGGACCTTATAGTGAAACAAGACAACGGCGATAACCGCAAAAGCTCTCAATCCATCAATATGAGGAAAATATCTTGTAGGGGACATAATGTTTGTACTTACAATTATTATAATAATTAATTGGCTAATAGAAATAGATATTAGTAAAGCCACAGATTAATGCAAATTATTTATTATAATAGCCTTTTTTACCATTTTAGATAAATAAAGGCTATTAATAAGCAGTCTTATTAAGCTCCTATTAAGTTACCTGAAGTCTCCAAAGCATCCTCATCAGTAAGACCTGTCACACCAAGCAGCACTGCTATTTGTACAAAATTATCCGCGCCACCATTCGCATCAATTGACAGAGTACTGTCAGTACCATTGTCTGTGATTTGAATGAAGTCACTTATAGTATCTGTAAGAGGATCATAACCTAATAGAATATCTGAGATATCAAGCATATCCCCATCAGAAACATTAAAGTCTGTGATAGTATCTACACCATCGCCAACAACCTCAGCTTCAAATACAAATCTATCAGCACCGCCACCACCTGTAATAACATCATTACCAGTACCACCGCTTAGGATATCATCACTGACACCGGCAAGAATACTATCATCACCTGAACCACCGTAGAATTGATCAGATTTTGTATCACCAATATCATCGCTAAGAAGCGTATCATTTCCAGCACCGCCATCTAGAATATTGTATCCGTTTCCATCTGCAATATAGTCATCACCAGCACCACCATACATAATATCATCATGATTATAGCCATAGAGAAAATCGTTACCGTATCCACCATAAAGCGTGTCATTCAATGACTTGCCTACAAGAGTATCATTGCCCATTCCACCTACGAGGTAATCATTCGTACTACTGCTTCCTTCGATATAATCATCTCCGCCATAGCCGTGCATAATAGAGCCCCATGCAATACTATCATCAAACTGCGTCCCCTGAAAATGACCTGTTGAAGAACCACTCCAAGCTGCCCGCCAAGGAGTATTAGCCGCATCCGGCCATGCACTTTGAGGAATGTAGTTAAATTCTCCCGTTGGCTGAGTATTTAGCATATTTCCATAAACCAAAATAATATCGTTAATTGTTGCTGAAGTACTTCCCATAATTTCCAAGCGAATATTTTTTCCAGCATAATCCTTGATAAGAATACTCTGATCCTCTCCGACTACAGAAATCATAAAATTATTCGAGTTATTAGGATCATAGCTAAACCAGAGATCGTCAATTCCGAACGTTACATCAAAACGTATACCAAATTCGTAGCTTGTATCAAACTCCATAACGTCATCACCATCACCACGATTAATATAAACAAAGGTACGCCAGTCCTCAGTTGTCGTTAAAATATAATGGTCATCACCTTTACCACCAGTCAGTAAATCCCAACTATAGCCATATATGGTATCATTACCATTACCGCCAAATATTTCGTCGCGATCAGTACTTTCATGGCCGTATAAGATATCATCGCCATCTCCACCATAAATATAATCTTTACCTGTGCCACCTTGAATCAGATCAGCACTTTTATCGCCATATATGGTATCATTACCGCTTGTTCCAATATATTGATCCATATTAATAGTGACGTTTGCAGTCCCAACACTGCCGCCACCTTGAGCATCATTAAGCGTATAATTAAATACATCGGTGCCATTGAAATCGGATAAGGCTGTATAAGTGAAATCACCATTTGAAAAAATAGCAACTGTAGCACCTTGAGCAGTAGTAATGCTCTCAGCAGTGACGGTTAAAGCATCCCCGTTAGGATTACTATCCACCCCATTACCATTATCGATGAGCAGATTCCCCGTAAGAATTACATCCTCTGCACCTACTAGTGTGTCACCTTGAGCAATTGGTACATTAATATCGGTAATGTTCACGGTAGCTGTAGATATACCACCATAACCATCATTGATCGTGTAGGTGAAGCTGTCTATGCCATTGTAGCCAGCATTCGGCGTATAAGTGATTGTGTTATTGCTATTTAAGACAAGTGAGCCATTTACCGTCACCGTATTAATTGAGACAGTTAATGCATCCCCATTCGCATCCGTGTCATTAGAGAGAACGTCAATCGTAACAATCTCCCCTTCATTTACGATAGCAACATCATCCACCGCAACGGGAACAATATTTACCTGAATACGAAACTCCGTCAGAGACATATCCGCAAATCCGTTGAAAGAAAACGTTTCAATTAATGTAATATCATTAAAAGTGACGCTATCATCAGGAGAAAATGTAATGGTATTCCCATTTAATAGAACATCAGAAGGAGACCAGATACTGTCAAAAATAATAGTATCTAAGCCTGTCCCAATCTCGATAACAATGTCATGGCCACCAAGGTAATGGTAAGTATCATCGCCTTCTCCGCCATCAACGATATCATTACCAGTACCACCAGAGAGAACATCATTACCGGTACCGCCTGTAAGCGTATCATTACCACCCTGACCATAGATTTCATCATCACCACTGCCGCCATCTAAGATGTCATCACTAGACCCAGCTCTAAGATAATCGTTACCTTCATCTCCATAAAGTTCATCAATGAGAACATCATTCTCATCATCGCTTGTTAGAATGTCATTCCCCTCTCCTCCATGAAGAATATTATGACCATGACCATCCGATATAATATCATCTCCCGCGCCGCCATACATAATATCATCATTGTTATGGCCTGTTAGATAATCATTTCCTGCGCCGCCATACAAAATATCATTACCACCGCCGCCGCCGAGCGTATCATTACCAGCCGCGCCCCAAAGATAATCATTTCCAGCATCACCAAATATATCATCATCACCAAGCCCACCATTGAGGCGGTCATTTTTGATATATCCATTAATAGTATCATTACCATTAAAGCCCAGTATATATGTATTATATTCAGAATGAGTGGCCGTAATAGTGTCGTCGCCCACAGTCCCTAGTTTGTATACTTCATATACTTTATTCGTCCGTTTCGCCCAGTATGTATGCCATGGCGTACCAGTTCCCCAATCATTCGCCGAGACAAAATTATAGTCTCCTTGAGGCTGTATATTTAAACGATCACCATATGCATATACAAGGTCCGCGAGATCAAAAGACATATCATTCATAACAGTTACGCGGACCTGAGACGTCGCCCAATCCTTCACTGTGACAGTTTGATTTTCACCTAACACAGATATGATTATATCATCAGCGTTGTTTGGATCATAACTGAACCACAAATCCTCTATACCGAAACTATCGATAAAACGTACTTCAGGTCTGTAATTTCCGTCAGATTCGATAATATCATGTCCGTCATCACGGTTAATATAAACAAGGGTGTAATAATTTTGTGTAGTGGATAGATAATAGTGGTCATCACCTTTACCACCAGTTAGCAAATCCCAATTAGACCCATAGAGCGTATCATTACCATTCCCGCCAAAGATATCATCACGGTCAGACCCTGCGGTGCCATAAATAATATCATCACCGTCCCCACCATAGATATAGTCCCAACCTTCACTGTCATAAATGATATCACCACTGGCATCACCGTAAATAATATCATTACCACTGGTACCAAAATACTCATCCATACTGATAGTAAGATTTGCTGTACCAATGGTTACACCGCCTTGATCATCACTAAGCGTGTAATTAAATACATCGGTGCCATTGAAATCATCTGGTGCTGTATAAGTGAAATCGCCATTTGATAGGATAGAAACTGTAGCACCTTGAGCAGTAACAATGCTCTCGGCAGTAACGGTTAAAGCATCACCATTAGGATCGCTATCCACACCATTACCATTATCGGCGAGTAGATTCCCTGTAAGAATTACATCCTCTACACCTACCAGCGTATCATCTTGAGCAATCGGTACATTGTTCACAGGAATGTTCACAGTCGCTGTAGATACACCGCCATAACCATCATTGATCGTGTAGGTGAAACTGTCTACGCCATTATAGCCAACATTCGGCGTATAAGTGATTGTATTATTGTTATTCAAGACAAGTGAACCATTACCCGCCACTGTATTAATTGACACAGTTAAGGTATCCCCATTCGCATCCGTATCATTAGAAAGAACGTTAATCGTAACAATCTCTCCTTCATTTACGATAGCAACATCATCCACCGCAACGGGGACAATATTTACCTGAATATGAAGCTCCGTCAGAGACATCTCTGCAAAACCGTTGAAAGAAAACGTTTCAATTAATGTAATATCATTAAAAGTTATGCTATCATCAGGAGAAAATGTAATGGTATTCCCATTTAATAAAACATCAGAAGGAGACCAGATACTGTCAAAGACAATAGTATCTAAGCCTGTTCCAATCTCGATAACAATGTCATTACCACCGAGGTAATTGTAGATATCATCGCCTTCTCCGCCTCCAACAACATCATTACCAGTACCGCCAGAAAGAACATCATTACCAGTACCGCCAGATAACCTGTCATCGTCAGTTCCACCAAATAAAATATCATCACCAGAATCTCCGGTTAGTACATCGTTACCATTCTGCCCATCAAGAGTGTCATTACCTGTACCACCAAAAATCACATCATCATCATCGCCACCAAATATGGTGTCGTTATCTGCTCCGCCATCAAGGGTATCCTCACCACCACCACCATATATGATGTCATTCCCGGCATCACCATTGACAACGTCATTACCTAAGTCAGAAACATTACCTGGAATATTATCCCCATAAAGGAAATCATCGCCCTCACCACCATGAATAACATCGTTATCATTATTACCATAAATAATATCTACCCCAATACCACCCCACAATGTATCATTTCCTCCTTGACCATGGAGCTCATCATTGCCCAACCCGCCCCAAACATGATCATTGCCGCTGTCTGCATAAATATAGTCATTACCCATACCGCCAACCAATTTATCGTTGATATAACCCTCTAAATAGTGATCACCACCATAAATAATGTCATCGCCTGAATCTCCAAAAAAATGAACATTTTCTGTATTATCACCCTCTACTATTGGTGCTCTAAGTATATCATTCCCTACCCCACCAGAAGCATAATAAGCGCTAATAGTATTTACACTATCGTTACCTTTATGAAAAAAACTGTTAGATATATATGCATTGCTAATTTGTGCATGATAACTAAAATATTGAGGGTAATTGGCCGGGTAACTTACAAAATCCTGCACATCGGCATAATTCATCGTGAGATTCTTAGTTAAATGGACAAGACCTGTATCCAGATCATGAAGGAACCTATCATGAGAATAATGTTTAACCCATGAGCCTTCTCCTAGAGCTTGAGACATCGCAGTAAGATTAGCATCGGATATTTCATTATACTGTCCTGTTGGTTGAATATTCAACAAAGGAGCATAGCTACTGCTATCTAAATCCTTGATGTCCATATAAAAATAATCCAACACTTCAACATGAATACCATGATTTTTATAATCTATAATCTTAATGCTCTGATCTTCGCCAATAATGGAAATAATCAAATTATTTGAGTCATTCGGATCATAATGGAACCAAAGCTCATTCATGCTGATTGATTCATCAAATGAAATATAATTCCCAAATTGAGATGCAATCTCAATAGTATCATGCCCATCGCCGCGACTTACTTTTACGCTGGTATCTCCATCTTGCGTAGATGACCAAATAAGGGAATCATCGCCTTCACCACCATTTAATAGATCGCGGATACCATACAAAGTATCGTCCCCTGCACCACCATAAAGGTAATCAATATCACTATCATCATTCCCATAGAGCGTATCATTCCCATAGCCACCATATAGATAGTCTACCCCCGATCCTCCTGTAAGAATATCGACACCATATCCACCATAGATATAATCACCATTATCTCCACCGATCAAAATGTCATTGTCATTACCACCAACGATTAGATCAAGGCCATTATTCCCATTGATCGTGTCATTCCCAGCACCACCATTAAGCCAGTCATCACCGTCATTTCCATTAATAATGTCATCACCCGCACCACCAAAAATCACATCACGTTCATTTGATCCGTTAATAATATCATCACCAGAACCCGCATCAACATAAACAATCGATGCACCATCAATGGTAACATTGATAATATCATTACCATCAGTTCCTTCTATGCGAACCATCTCATACCCTGGCCCGATTAAATGATGGAATATGGTTTTTTCACCCGTTATCGGGTCGGTAACCGTAAGTGTTGTTTCTTCAATATTTGCAAGAGATTCAGGGTCTATACCATTGGCGATAAGAACCTCGTTCCAACCACCATCCAAATCATTTTCATGTGGCAAGTGCAATTCTAGTGCAGCAGCACGTTGTAATATCGCCGCCCAAGCTTGCGCCAAATCACTATCAGGTTGATCCATCATAAGTGCCAAAATACCTGTTGGATTTTGCAAATACTCCATAAAGGCTTCTGCGACTTCGAGGTCTTCCTTGAATTCTTGTAAGTTCTGCGCATCAGAATTATGCCACGCGCGCATAATCACTGCATGCCCACCAACAAGATCATAGCCTTTCAGCATTTTAAACGCAGCATAAGCAATCGCTTCACCGGAGTTATCGAATTCCTTCGTATTTCCAGTATCCTCGATGACAAGAAAGTTTCCTTCCTTCCAACCAATGGTGATGCCCTCTGTTCCTGAACCAGAGCGTAAATTCCCATGTGTTGCTGCAATAATAGAATTTATACCACCGGCCAGCGCACTGGCAAGATCCGCACCAATTTGTAACCCACCACCATCGTTTTGGGTGTTATCCGACATATAATATTCTTTAGTGTGAATATTGTAGGTCAACATGCCCCAAGATGACGGATGCTCCTCATCGGCTAAAACATTCCCCAAAGCGGTACCAAAGACGGTCCCAAGAAAAACAGCTACAGCAATTCCCACTGGACCAAATGCAGTACCAAGTTGTAACGCAACTTGCAATCCTGCTAGGTTTGATCCTAATGCCGCTGACGTAGTCGCAATATAAGTACCCAGAGCACCACCAGCAGCACCAAATAATGCCGCAGTTTCATCCTCGGGTGCTATAAGTTCACCAGCCAATCTAGCTCCAGCAAACCCAGCAAGAGCATTTATAACTTGTAATTGGACAAAGTCACCAACGGTTGTGTTGGGTAGTGGCGGTCCAGCAAGCGGAGTACCGTCTGGTAAAGTAGGGAACCCTCCTCCTGGTAAGGACGAATCATAAAATGGTATAGAAAAATCAAAGCCGCCAGACAACAGCCCCGTATAAACACCGCCATCCATGCCATTAAACACCATGCCGAAGACTTCATTAACAACCCCCGTTGTCACAGTATTTGCAACAACATTAAACACCTCTCCGCCGATACCACCTATCTCTAGGCTTTCACCAAGCTCGCTCGCAATCAAACTTCCAACCGAAGAAGTAATACCAAGTTGAAGGTTCTTAACAAATCCTTCAAATAAATCAGGGAGGGCCTGAACACCTGTCTCCGCTGTGTTCGTATCAGAACCAAAGATACCGGCAAAAACAGAATCCAGTGTCTCAGTACCATTGGCAACAAAATCCAATACAACACCGGAATTTTCCCCCAGAGTTTTCAGAGCACTTGAATAAAGAACACTTCGGTAAATATCACCATCGGCCAATTGTTGCCCGATTACATTCCCGATATACCCACCCACTTCAGAGAACACGAAGGTATCAGGATATTTAAGCGTAATCGTGCCACCGCTAAAGGCTTGATTAAGCGTTTCATTTGAGGTTGTAATATCAACGACCACAGAGTTCGTATCGCTATCGAGAACCTCTACAACCTGCTGCTGGAAGGTTCCTTCATACTTTGTAACAACACCAATCGGCTTTGCCACACCTTGCAGTTTAATAAGTTCAACCGTTTTGGATGGATCACCCGTATTAACCGTCTCAAGATAAGCACCACTGGGTAAATCATATTGCGTATTACCCGATGCATTCGTTGAAACCACGCCATTCGCAACCGCCCGTGCATGTAATTCCCAAAAGGCCGAAATCCGCAAATCCGCAAATTCATCCGCACCATTTTGTGCTAACAGTACCAATTCTTCATCTGTCAACTGAATGGGCCCAAACAAAGGACCAGCTTCCAAAGCTTGCGCCTGATATGTCACACTACCATCCGCAGAATCCACACTGGGTCCAGACGTGATTTCATGAATATCATCACTTGGGTTTTCTTCTGCACGATCAAGCAGTGCTTGCAAATCATCCGTGGCCTGCCCCGTGCCAAACAATACATTCAAATCACCGGCCAATTCAGGGTGTTGGGATAAAAGCTCCATTCCTCCATCAAGCTGTGCCTTAATTCCTGCAGCAAGTATATAAGTATAATCGTGCAACTCCGATGCTGTGAGCTCTGAAAAAGCCGTGAATGTTTTTTGCGAAACCTGACCTAAACCATCAGAGGTTATCAGCGTTTGACTTCCGTCACCATTATACACCAAATAATCTGTAAAGGATGTTTGCGCATTGTGAACGCCAATAACGATTTCACCTGTCGACTGATTTTGTTCAAACCGCACATTATCATGCGTAAAAACAGAAACATTTGTGGCACTATCAAAATAAATTTCGGTATTATTTGCAAAAATAACAGACGTTGTACCAATTGTAGCTCCCGTAACGTTACCCGCCTCAACAAGCGCGCCTGCCCCCGTATTACGAATATCAAAATTCGGATCAATTTGTTGAAACTCTGCATTAAAGTTATCAAGTTTTGCGTTTAAATCGGCCAAAACCTGCGTAGGAATAGTGGTTGGGTCCTGATCTAATGTTCCCTCATATGGCGCTGACACGGCATCCGCTTGATAACTCCACGTCCCATCAGCAAAGTTAATGTCCGTAATCGAAGCATCTTCATAACGTGTTAACCCGGTAACCGTTCCCTGATTGTTCAAATGTAATACTGTCGCATTATTTTCAATACCAGGAATCGAGCTATTCTCCGTTGTGTAGGAAATTGTTTGAGCCGATGGATCATAGATTTCTTTGTATGTGTAAGCTCCGTTGGTGTAAGTGGTTGTTAAGTCTTGCCCATTTGAGTCAACACCAACAAAATCATAATCAAGGGTAGTCAAAGCAACGTTCGTAAGCGTAGAAACCAAAACAAATACAACTGGGTTACCCGCTGTAAGAAAAGCAGCCCCGACACCAGCTCCTAAAGAAATAGACTCAATCGCACCAGCATTGGTCATGGCATTCAGAGTTTCAACAGTCGTCTCTCCATTCGCATAAGACTCATAACCAGCACTCACGATAGAAGCACCCGTTAAATATTTACCACCCACATCTAAAAACTTATGTGTACTCGCTAACCCTACATAATTCGTATTATTAGCTGCAGCATGTAAAACCAAGGCTTCAGCTTTCGCCAAAGCAATACCTTGGGCGTTTTGGGTCGCAAATACCAAACCTGTTACATCTGTTGTCATTATAAAATACTCCTATCGTTTTATTTCTCTATCTTCGATAAAGAAACGGCTAATTGTATAAGTGGTTGTAAAAACTGAAAAAAGAATAAGAAATATAAGAAGGAAAGATAAAGTATTGTGGGAATACTCCCTGATTAAAACTTCCTCTACTGAAAATAAAAATACAAAGTATAAGAAGGATGAGATTAAGAACTCCCAACAACTTATTACTTTGTTTTTGCCCCAAAATGTTATTCTTGGATCACCAGCCTCAAATTTATTATTAAAAACAACTTTCCTTGCCGCCGCAGCTTTTCGAAATCCAAATACGGCAAATAACAGCAAAGAAATAAACATAAAATAGGAACAGGCCAATATGATTGGCACCACACCATCTGAAAAATCCAAACCCTTCTTCGGCAAATAATGGTCGCGAAGGAAAGATAAAACAAAATCATAGAGTGATTTATCAATGGCACTGGCCTCTTGCACGGCGATAAACCCCAAAGCGTAAAGCCACAGTGCCAAAATAAAGGGAAAAGCGCACGCAATAACCTGAATAATGGTTAGTGCAAACAGGCGACGTGACATAGCCCATGAACGCCTTCCTATATCCTCGATAACAGAAACACTTTCAACCGCATTATCCAATAAACAACGAAGCAATATCGTTGCAAGTCCTGTAAATGGAAACACCCACAGCCAGAAATATCCATACATAAATGCAGGAATATATAGCAATCCAAAAACAACAGTTAGTACACCAATAATGCTAGGCGTATAAACAGTTCTTTGATTCAAAAACACTCTAGATATTAAATTCATTATAGACCAACATAACCCATACATATGTAATAATTGCTGAACTTTGGTATAGGCCAACACAGGGGCTGTCAACGATATTACAACTAATGGTAATTTAAAGCTGGTATAATAATATCAAAGCTTTCCAACAAAAGACTGCCCCGACCAAAATGTGTGGGATTGATCGAGGCAGCCGTCATTGCAGATATGTGCTATCTGAAACTCTACATCAAAACAACAATCCAAAAAGAAAACCGATAAACGCACCTGATATCGCAACACACATATAGGCAATTATGAAATAGCCCTTATCATCATCGTCTTGCATGGAAACTCCCCTACTTCTATGAACCAAAGAAACAGCTACCAAGATCGCTCTTGGTAGCCGGGAGTTAGTAACTGTCATCCAAAGGAAACAGCGCGATGCTTTTAGCTTGCGCCTGAACATAACATCGCCTCCCGGCCATAAGACCGAGGGACGACATCTATGATGCGTATATCTTGTCAGAAAACGCACCAATTACGGTTGATGCCAACCGCTTTGGATGAGAGGTTACTAAGCCCCGAGTCCGCACAACATGCGCAAACCTGCCACTATATTGCGCTATAGAGCCAAAATTGCAAGCGTATTTTTCTAAACGGGGAAATAGAGTATAGAAATAAACCACAATCTGTGATTTTATATCAGCGGCTGCTATGTGCCCAAAGCGGACTTTAGAAATACTAAATATAATATGTGACACGCTCACTTAGCGTAGTAACCTACTTGCAATATGAACAGAAAAGAAAACAGAGCCCGATTAAAGCAACCGTGTCATTGTGGTAGTGGCACTCGGTATGATAAATGTCATTATCGGGGAGATCGGGCTATGCAGGGTGCTGCGAAGATATTCCGTGAGAAAGAAGAGGCTCGCAAGGTATTTATAGGTGAACATGGTCATATTCGCAAACCACAACTGTTTAAGATGGGTGACAGGAATATTGTTGCCATCGGGAACCAACTTTTCCGCCAGACTAACCCCGGGCCTTATAATTTTGTTAACGCCATTATTGATTATGCACTATATATTTTTGGTGATGATTATTTAGAAGCAGAAGAAAATAAACCCTTTGAAGATCGCCATCCAGCCATCCAATGGCTTCACGCTTCAGGTGAGCACCATAACGCTACTCTCGCGCGTAAGGATGCAAAACCAAAAGACTTCCAATTTGGTATAGGGGCTGCGTGGATAAGGTTGGCTTATGATCTCTACACCATTCGCGACAATGCTGAATTACAGGAAGTGATGATTAAGCGCATAAAAAATATTGATACATTCCAAGCAGCGCGACATGAGCTATGGGTAACGGCTCTCTTTGTTGCGGCAGGATTTGAGATAAGCTTTGAGGATGAATCTGATAATTCTAAACGCCACCCTGAATTTATAGCCGTGGAGAAAGAAACTGGCATCAAGGTGGCGGTTGAAGCAAAAAGCCGCCGCCGCCAAGGTGTAAAGGGTTTCACAGGCGGACATCCTTTTACCAAAGCCGATAAAGTCGGTGCTCGTGGGCTTGTTGAAGATGCGTACAAAAAGTCTGGAGTAGTTCCATTATATGTTTTTGTTGATGTGAATCTGCCGCCTGCTACTGAAGAGCAACAGCAAGTATGGTTTCAAGAACTTGACGATATGATGAATGACCTAGCAACAGAGGGATATTGTGATCCTTGTCCTGCTCACGCTACTTTCTTCCATAATGATCCATCACATTTCGTTGATAGGTTAATTTCAAATGACACAGACAAA
Source organism: Zetaproteobacteria bacterium (assembly GCA_002747015.1). Next base: position 391,994 of record NVXI01000002.1, on the reverse strand, counting down.
TTGTGGATTAAGCACTACACAGATAAAAACCCAGATAAATTGTTCCCTGTAAATATTGTTGAACGGATTATGACCGCACATCATCAAAGGGCTATCCCACCTGAAGATACTCCAGATTTTTAGTATTTATGAATGTCCGCTATTGGCCGTAAGAAGATCTAATAAAAAATAGACAATGGTAGACTGAAAGATCATTTTGGTACATCAACCATTCAGCCCTCTTCTCCAAAATCCACACTCGATATAATCCTGCGTTGTTCTGCCATGGAAAGATCGCCATAGCTGCTAATCGTAGTATCAATTGAGTTATGCCCTAAATTTTGTCTTACGGCGTTTAGAAATGCAGGACTTTGGTATTCGGCGTACCTTACCCATGTTTTGCGAAATGAATGTGGTTTAATATATTCTAAATCCGCGCTTTCGAATGCTTTTTTAAAAATAGTCCTAATTGTTGTGCCTGATTTTATGCTCGTTTTTTGAATACTTTGTTCCAGCAAATTTTTAGTAGAAAAACGATTATCCACTTTAGGAAATAACGGATCTCCATCCTTAAATCCTAATGAGCGCAAATATTGGCGCCACTCAATAACATTACTTATAATATCATCGGGCAAAGGCATAAAGTTTGCGTGGCGAGTCTTGGCAAATTTTACGCTTTCCATATGCTTTGGGCAAACATAGATAAAATATACGCCGTCTTCTTCAATCAAGCTCTTCATCTTAACCGTGCGTAGCTCTGATATACGCAAAGCACATAGAGCTTGTAGGGATATGATCGCCCTATCACGCCGCTCTTTATCCGTTTTACCGGGCATCTGACGGATTGTTTTTATGACCTGATAAAACTTATAAGATTTTTGATACTCGGTTGTTTTGGCTGTCTTGCGCTGATTTTCTGATATGTTAAGGTAATCAATATGATTATAATTAATCTTGCTGCGATAGCCCCTTTGACGCTCTAACCAACGCAAGCAATCTTTAAGGGCACGAATATTATTTGAAATATAAGATAAAGACAGATCGACGGCAAACATACTCTGAATATACTTATCCGCCACATGCTCATTGAACTTTTCAAAACCTGCAAAGTTTGTGTAAATCTCAAAATCACGAATATGTTGTAACTCCGCAAATATGGTCTTTTCGCTCTTTCGTGATACGCGGCGCAAGTGCTGCATATACTTATACTTCATCCGCTCATTGACTGGATTGAATTGCGCTGGTTTCTTGTCTTTGTTATCTATAGTGTTCAAAATAACCTCAATTGATCTGACTCATTTATCGTGTTTTCTATTGATGCTTCAATGTGAGTCTTATCGCTGGGAACTTCACAATCATATAATTCCAAAACACCAACCACGCGGAAGGTTTTATGCAACCGCGAAAGGTCAGCCTTTTTATAACTTTGATACATTACAGATTTGCACACTCGACACTGTCCACTTACTCTTAAGACTGCGGTCGCCTGTTCGATAATTATTTTACGCTGGAGCACATAACGAGCATCTTGGCACTTCATGCAAAAGAGCTGGTCAAACTCCGTTGCACATTTATATTTGGTATTTTGCCCTCTTAGATACGCAATAAGGTCATAGCCACGTATAAGCACAGGCTTGCCATTATCGATCGTAGGCATACCATTTCTTATCCATTTCCTAACCGTTTGAGGATGTAATTTACGATCAGAGAATAGTGCGCAAATATCCTCCACGTCATAGGGCTGCCAATAGCGCACGCGCTTATGCGGATAGATACGTTTTGACACGAATTACTCCCCACCATTGGCATTAATCCAATCAACAAAGCCATGTTCATCAATAAGTATTTTAGCCCCTATTTTTCGTACATGTTGAGCAAGGTTATTCGTATCTTTATGAAACAAATGGTAACGAAGTGAAGATTCAGAGAATGCAGGATGCTTTGCGGCCAGCTGCTTTACCGTCAGGAAGTTAGGCATATTATAATGCTCCTTATTTAGAAATATTCAGCACTCACACCACGTGTTGCTGATAATCTAATTAAGGGGCATGCGTTTTTCCGCGACAAATATATTTTTAAATTTTTATTTCAATGTTTACAAGGACTTATACTTCTAAATAAAATATATTTTTTCCGCGATTTTACGCATTTTTCCGCGATTGTATTTCACTAATAATTTTACGCTCGGTTATGTCCTTGGTGATAGTTTTAATTGATTTATTACCGAGATTAAAATTAGGGTTATCTTTTATAGCCTTGTGAACATAACCGATTTTTGGACGCCCATTTTGAGTCCAATAATCAATGGCATAATCAAGAACCAGCTTATCTCGTGCTGGTTTCCTCATTACTTCAAAATCGTATATTTTATTCTCGTACTCTGTATTTATATTATCAGATTTTATACTATCATTTGTAATCCCCAACACATCAAACAATGCTTGAGGTTGATATGTATTCGGACAGTAATCCTTAAAAAATTTAGTTATATCTACAGGCTCAAATTCATAATTACCTTGCCCATCATCATGCGCTGATTTTAATGTACCTTTTAAGATGTGCTGCCTTACAAATTCTTTTAACAAAGTTTGTTCTTCAATATCTTCAATTACGGGGTCATTCCATTCCCCATTTTCATCTAAAAACATTATTGTTTGTCTATCATGAAGGCTATGTCCAGATTGTCCTTTTTTAAATTCTCCAAAGCCATGAAGCTCCCTAACTTTATTTGGGTCAATTCCCAAATATAAATCAGCAGCAAGCTCTAAAGACCATAACGGTTTTCTTTTTATCCAATCTTCATAAAATTTGTATGCCCAACCATCTTGAGAATACTTAATTTTTATACCTAGAAACTCTAAATTTTCGTATGTTTTCTGTCTAAAAACAAAGCCAGCATCATGTGTTTTTTGACAATAACTTTCAAAACCCCCATCCCAGAGTTTGTATGTTTTTATCATCCTAAAAAAACGTGTTATATCAGTATGGTGCACGTCATAATACGCACCTATGAACCTACCATATTCACTATAGAACCATTTATCATCTGGACTAAAACGTACATATGCTACAAAATCATTGCTATCAGGATCCTCAATTTCACATTTATCATCAAGAATAATAAAACGCTCAAAATACACTGGTTCAACTCCTAACAATTTCCCCAAAATTTGGTTTTCATTTTGAGCTTCATTTGAACTTTTAATATTAAGATCATACATACTATGTTCTTTATATTTTTCTAATTCTGGCCTCTTTTTCAAATGCTCCTTTTGGAATAAAAAAAATAGGCAGTTTTCATTTATGTTTAAACAGGCATCATAAGCTTCCTTAAATATATTTTCTTTGGATCCGCTTTTTAAAAGTTTTAAGTACTGACTAAAATGATGACTAAGAAAAGGGTCAAATTCATAAAAATAGTTTTTAAATGCATATTTCCATTTTTTCTCACTATCACTATTTACTACGTGGATGTTTTTTAACTGCTCATATTTTTCAATATTATCTGGATTTATACCAAGAATAAGCCATACAAGCTGTTCTTTTGTTAAATTTACTTTATCCCACCACTCTGTATAATCTGGCTCAAAATCATACTCAGACATCCCCAAAGATCCTTTCATTCATACTTGCCACTACAGAGCTTGTGTGCGCCTCTGATAGGTGAGCATATCGTTTCACCATTTGAAGTGTCTTGTGCCCTAGAACATCAGCTATCTCAGCAGGGCTTGCGCCGTTCATAGCTAGATATGAGGCCGCCGAATGCCTTAAATCATGAAAACGGAAACCTTCTATACCTGCGCCCTCTAGAGCTACAGCCCAACTCTTCTTTATATCAAAGGGAGTAATTCCTGTTTTAGACGGAAAGAGCATACATGTATCAATTCGACGTATTTTTTCATGCTCTAAGATAAGCTGTCTTGCATAACCTGTTAAAGGTATAGCACGACGCTCACCATTCTTTGTTTCATGCAATATAATTTTTGTTCTGGCCCTATCTATATCCTCCCAACGTAAGTTCATAATCTCTCCCTTACGTGCACCTGTACTAAGGGCGAGTACTACAATTAAATGCAGATGCATATAAGAAGTATTCTTACTGCTTTTAAGCAAAGCCGACCTTTCTTCATCACTCAGAAAACGTACGCGACCTCTCGGTTCTTTAAGTTTTGAAACTTTACGCATAGGGCTATCTTCCATCCAACCCCACTCTTTCACGGCAATCGTGCAAGCATGACTGAGGGCGGAGAGATAACGATTTACCGTGGCGGGGCTTCTTTGCCCTCTGTTTGTCATGCCATTTGCAAGTAGTTCGCGCTTTTCTACAATAGCAGCGGCTGTTAAATCTGATAATAGCATATGCCCTAACTCGCATTTCCAGTATTCAAGCTGTTGCTTATAATCTCGCGCGGCACTTCTGCTTTTGCGGGGTACGACTTGCATAATATAGCGATCTACAAGCTGTGCGAATGTGTGCTTTTTTGCCTCTGCGTGCTTGAAGTGGCGGCCTTCTCTGATACTAGCCTCTGTATGCACTGCCCACATCTTAGCATCGGTGATGCGTTTAAATGTTGCTGATTGTACGGGGTAACCTTTTAGGCGTACCTTCACCCTATAAGATATATCGCCTGCACCATCTACTCTCTTTTCAATGTTCGCCATATTCTTCCCTTTGTGTTGAATAACAAAAGACTAAAATATATAGCAATAAATAGCAATTACTGACATACAATCAGTAAGGATAACTCCATTTATATAACAAATCCAAATAGATAAAGGTCAACAGATGTGCCATGGGGCACTCATGGGGCACTTAACTTGAAAATAACACCTTTTACGAACACGCGAAGCATTTGCAAGCACCTTATAAATGCAAGTTTTGTCAGATCCTAAAATTGATAAGAAAGAGTAAGTTTCACAAGACGAATTGTTGTGGTCTTTTGATATTTAGTGCCCCACCAGTGCCCCATGAGGCTTTTTATTTTGGGGAAAGTGGTGATCGCTGAGGGATTCGAACCCTCGACCTACTGATTAAAAGTCAGTTGCTCTACCAGCTGAGCTAAGCGATCTTACCATGTATTTGGCGGCACAAAAAAGGAAAGTACCATTTGAATTGCTGCACAGTATGTATTTCAAACTCCCACGTCAAGCACTCAATCTTATTTTTTAAACTTTTTCTTTAATTGCTCCGCGACCTGAGGTGTCACGAACTCATCGACAGCTCCATCAAGGGCAGAAATCTCCTTTACAAAGGAAGAAGATATGAATTGCCACTTATCAGCAGCCATTAAAAATACTGTCTCAATATCAGGGTCTAGTTTTGCATTCATCCCTGTCATTTGAAATTCATATTCAAAATCAGAAACGGCGCGTAGTCCCCTGAAAATAAAGGAAGCCCCAACATCTCGCGTAAAGTGAACAAGGAGTTTATTAAAAGAGTGAACCTCTATTTCACAACCCTTTTTCGGCAAATTATCTATATCGGTCTGAAGCATTTCCTGACGCTCTTTACAGGTGAATAAAGGCTCCTTCTTTGGGCTATCTGCAACCGCGACAATAAGGCGATCAACAACGCGGCTAGCACGGCGAATAAGGTGCAGGTGCCCCTTTGTTACCGGATCAAAAGTGCCCGGATAAATCCCTGTAATAAATTTTCCATTATTCTGTATCATTATGCTGTTCTAACAGGAATATATACAAAGAAAAAGCCCTAAATATTATATATTATTTGGCCCATGAAGAGAGCATTCTGTTTTATTCTCCCCCTCTTCCAAAACGCGCCCACCTTTTGTTTGCGCACCTAAAGCATAATTAGGATGCCACAGCGTTTCATCCTGCAAAGAAACAATATAGTTATGTGCCATACCATCAGACCAATCCAAAATTGGATAGATTTTTGCCACGCCTATATCTTCACTATATTCAACGAACCGCTTAGATGCGCGGTTACTTGTTTGATCTGAGCGAATGCCCGCGACTTCGGCAGCAACCCCCAGACGCATAAGAGCATCATCCATTGCGCCGCGCTTATCCTTTTCATTCTCTACCTCGATAATGCAAAGATTTAGGCCGTAATGCGCACGTAAATTTTCTCTATACTCACGCTGAGTATCAAACCCCTTGCCGGGAATATCTAGCGTTATAATAGGAAAATTAAAACCACATTCTTGCATCATATTAATCATAATAATTGATTGCACGCCAAAACTACTGGTTAAGGCAATCTTATTCGCGCCATATTCTTTCACAATATCACGTAAACGCCCATAAACGTCCATTTCCTCAAACGAAGAAGGCGGCGTTGCTGCAACTAGAAAACTGCTTTTGGGTATAGGAGGGAAACTACCGCTCATTAACCTTACTCTTTATATTATATTATCCAATACATCACAGCATACATTATGGAAAATATCAAGTGTTTAATCGTCCGCAGTGTCATCTGATGAGCCTGTATCAGGCGCAGTTGCATCAGATACCTCAGCCGTCACCCCCTCCTCTTCGCCTACCGTCTCGTCCACGAAACCAGCGTCCTCATCATCCTCGTCTTGGATAAGCCAAGCGACAGAGACAACATTTTCATCCTTACCAACCTTGAAAATCGTAACACCTTGCGCACTGCGCCCTGTTGTACGAACATTCTCAACAGGGGTACGGATCAATTGCCCACCATCGGTAACCAACATGATTTGGTGAGAATCAGTGACAGGGAATGTTGCGACAACCTCACCTCCATTTTTAGAAGTCAGAGACATATTGGCCACGCCCATACCACCGCGTCCTGATACGCGATATTCATAAGCAGAAGTTCGCTTACCAAATCCTTTATTGGACACAGTCAAAACGATCTGCTCATTTTCAAGTAATTCTTGGAAACGCTCCTGAGAAAGTTGATAGTTTGTTTCCTCAATATCCATACCCTCTGTATCTTCAGAACCGATCATCTGGGTAGCCATTTTTAAATAAGCATTACGCTCGTCCGGAGTTACGTCAATATGCTTAAGAACGGACATAGAAATGACCTTGTCATCACTTTCCTTCATTTTAACACCGCGTACACCCGTTGATGTACGACCGGCAAARACACGAATATCGGTCACAGGAAAACGAATTGCCTTACCCAAACGAGTGGCCARCATAATATCATCATCATCTCTACACACAGCAGCAGAGACCAAGCTCTCCCCCTCRCCTAATTTCATCGCGATKAGRCCRTTAGAGCGRATATTTTTAAAGTCTGATAGCTTATTGCGGCGCACAGAKCCATGACTGGTCGCGAACATAATATCYAGTTCATCCCAGACRTCTTCRTCTTCTGGCATCCGCAAATACACATTCACGTTTTCTTCTTTTTCTAAAGGCAATAAGTTCACCAAAGCCTTRCCGCGRCTTTGTGGTGTCGCCAAGGGGATTTGATACACTTTCATACGGTGCACAATWCCSCGTGAKGTGAAAAACARGATCGGCGTATGGGTAGAGGCCACGAACAAATCAGAGATAAAGTCATCATCCTTCATCGACATACCAGAACGYCCCTTACCACCRCGGCGTTGTGCACGGTATGTATCCAATGGGACACGCTTCACATAGCCACCATGRGTRATGGTCACAACCATATCCTCACGYTGGATAAGATCTTCCATATCGACTTCGAATTCACCCTCAACCAACTCAGTTCGGCGCKGCGTACCAAAKCGCTCTTTGACCTCTTCYAGCTCCTCAACAAGGACTTCAAGCAAACGCTCGCGGCTGCTTATAATAATAAGTAACTCCGCAATCAAATCTGTGATTTCTTTTAGTTCATCACCAATTTTCCCACGCTCAAGACCGGTTAATTTATGAAGGCGTAAGTCTAGAATAGCCTTGGCTTGTAACTCAGACAATTGATAGGTTCCTGCATCATCAACCTGATGTTCTGGGTCATCAATCAATGCAATCAATGGCGCAATATCATGCGTATTCCAACGTTTTGCCATCAATTTTTCACGTGCTTCCGTCGGATTAGTCGCGTGACGAATAAGAGCAATAATTTCATCTATATTCGCAACAGCAACAGCCAAACCAGCCAAAAGATGCGCGCGATCGCGTGCCTTGCCCAATTCAAAGATCGTACGGCGGGTAATCACCTCTTCACGGAATTTCACAAAAGCACGAACCATATCAAGAATAAGCATGGTCTGCGGTCTACCATTATGTAGTGCCACCATATTGCATGCAAAATTGGTTTGTAGAGTAGTATATTTATACAGTTGATTTAACACAACATCGGCATTCGCGCCAATCTTCAATTCAATAACAACGCGCACACCATCACGGTCAGATTCGTCGCGCACTTCGTGGATATCTTCTACTATTTTTTCGCGTGCTACTTCGCCAAGACGCTCCATCAGCTTACTTTTATTGACCTGATACGGCACTTCATGGACAATGATTGCCTCGCGCTTGCCGATTTCCTCAAATGAAGTCTTAGCCCGCATTTTTACAGAGCCATTGCCCGTATGATATGCCGAATGGATACCCGCACGACCCAAGATCTGTGCGCCCGTTGGAAAGTCTGGGCCTGGTATAATTTCGATCAGCTCTTCTGTTGTCATTTCTGGGTTTTCAACAAACGCACAACAGGCATCCACCACCTCAATCAAATTATGCGGTGGAATATTAGTTGCCATACCAACAGCAATACCGCCTGCACCATTAACCAGAAGATTCGGAATGCGAGACGGTAAAACAATTGGTTCGCTCTCGCTTTCATCATAGTTAGCCTGAAAATCGACAGTCCCCTTATCAAGGTCAGCCAACACAGATTCAGCCGCCTTTTCAAGGCGTGCCTCCGTATAACGCATGGCAGCGGGTGAGTCCCCATCCATAGATCCGAAGTTTCCTTGCCCATCAATCAACGGCAATCGAAGCGACCAAGGCTGCGCCATTCGCACAAGAGAATCATAAATCGCCTGATCACCATGAGGGTGATACTTACCCATAACATCACCGACAACACGTGCGGATTTTTTATAAGCCTTATCAGAAGTATAACCCCCAACCTTCATCGCATAAAGTATACGACGGTGAACAGGTTTCAAACCATCACGAACATCAGGCAATGCACGTGATACAATCACACTCATCGCATAATCGAGATAAGACTTCTTCATCTCCTCTTCTAATGCTATTTTTGGGAAAGTTTCGCCTGTATTATCTGATGTAATGTCTTCGCTCATATTTTTATTTCGGTTCTATTTCTTAATTTATTAAATAACTTACAGAGTTAAAAGGAGTGAAATTTTATTGCCCAGTTCTAATACGCATCATCGCCTTATCAATCATGTTGATGATTTCCGGCTGAACCAAACTTGCCCAGTATCCAACTTTATCCGACGCACTTGTCGCCTCAGGCTTACTATAATATTCGACCATAGCATCAAGCTCTTTTAATGTATAAGTCTCCAACATCGCATCGACAGAAATACGCTCTATCGCATTATAATTTAGCATACCTTTCATAGCACCAATAAAGGCGCGACGATCACGTGATGGCATTGATAATGAAGCACGTTGAATTGCAGAATCAACCTGTACACGGGTTGGTCGAATTTTGTGCATTTCCCTTGCCAAAGCAATCTTCTTTGCCAAAACATCTTTGTTTTTCAGCTCCGCCTTGGCCTCAGCGACACCTTTTTCCACAGCGGTAAGCTCTTTTGGCTTTTCAACTGCATCAACATCTTGCGCCAAAACGCTGGTGTTTTCCTGTCCTTGCTTTTGTAAAAACTCATCCGCATCCACGGCTTCCCCTTGTGCAGAGACATTAGAAGCACAAATCATAGCACCTCCACAGACAATAAGTGAAAATGTCATTATTCTTTTCAAACAAAGCATATCAATATCCTTAACTTTAATTCATATCACTCTAAAATGGAATTTCATCATCCATTGCATCAACAGGCGCAGGAGATGATTGCTGCTGCGACTGCGCGGGAGCGCCACCACCATAATTGCTTGAACCACCGTCATTAAAGGACTGACCACCGCCATATCCACCACCACTGGCATTACGAGAATCCAGCATCGTCAACTCACCACGGAAAGGGCGTAAAACAATTTCAGTTGTATATTTTTTTTGTCCGTCTTGCTCCCATGAGCGCGTTTCGACCTGACCTTCGATATAGACTTTAGCGCCTTTTTTCAGATAATTCTCACAAACAGTGACAAGCCCTTTATTAAAAATAACAACGCGATGCCATTCCGTTTTTTCACGGCGCTCGCCCGTTGCCTTATCTTTCCAGCTCTCAGATGTCGCAATAGATAAATTAGCAACTTTGTCACCTGATTGCATTGTACGAATATCTGGGTCTGCGCCCAAATTTCCAACTAAAATCACTTTATTAACACTACCAGCCACGTAAATACTCCATTTATCTGTAAATTAGGAATCAGAGTATAGACCGCTCATCTGTAATTCAAAAGCCCTTTCTCCCAAACAAATATATAAATGTTAGTAATTAAAGACTCGATTTATACAACAACCCCAATTATGATCCCGCCATGCTGACAAAAATAAGCGTACGCGGTGCGCGAGAACATAATTTGAAGAACATTAATGTTGATATACCACGGGATAAACTCGTGGTTATTACTGGCCTGTCTGGATCGGGTAAGTCATCGCTTGCCTTTGATACGATTTATGCGGAGGGGCAACGTCGCTATGTCGAGAGTTTGTCCGCTTATGCCCGCCAATTTTTGGAGATGATGCAAAAGCCCGACCTCGATAGTATTGAGGGACTTTCCCCTGCCATTTCAATCGAACAAAAAACCACCAGCAAAAATCCGCGCTCTACCGTCGGAACAGTGACCGAGATTTACGATTATATGCGATTATTATGGGCGCGTGTGGGCGTACCCCACTCCCCTACGACAGGTTTACCGATTACCAGTCAAACCGTTAGCGAGATTGTGGATCGCATATTGAATGTTAAAAACGGTACAAAACTCTATATTCTCAGCCCCATAGTGCGTGGGCGCAAAGGGGAATACAGAAAAGAGTTCAAAGACCTACAGGCAAAAGGGTTTGGCCGAGTTAAGGTTGACGGCACGCTTTATGAAATAGATGACATTCCCGATCTAAACAAGAAACTAAAACATGATATAGAAGTCGTGATTGATCGCCTTGTGATATGCGATGACGCTAAAGAGAGTCTGCAAAAACGCCTCGCCGATTCAGTGGAAACCGCGCTAAACCTTGCGGACGGCCTTGTCATCGCCGAAGACGCAAAATCAGGTGAACAAACACTATTTTCAGAAAAATTCGCCTGCCCTGTCTCAGGGTTCACAATCCCAGAAATTGAGCCACGACTATTCTCCTTCAATTCACCACATGGCGCATGCGTGCAATGTGATGGCCTTGGCGTGAAGTTACATATGGATCTTGACCTAATTATTCCTGATCCATCGATAAAAGTATCAGATGGCGCAATTGTATCATGGTCCAAAGCAGGTGCATTTTCAGGATATTATATGCAAACCCTTAGATGCGTAGCCGCACATTTTGGCTTTGACCTGAACGTGGCATGGAAAGACCTAGACAAGACACATCAAGATATTATCCTCTATGGCTCTGGCAAGGAAAAGGTGCAGCTTATCTTTGAAAGCAAGCAAAACACCTGGAAGAATAACAAGCCCTTTGAAGGGGTCATCGGCAATATGGAACGCCGATTGATTGAAACCGAGTCTAATGGTGTTCGCGAAGCCCTATCCAAATACCAATCCAGCGCACCTTGTGAAGCATGTCGTGGCGATCGCTTGAAGCCAGAAAGCCTCGCGGTTAAAATCGACATGAAAACTATATCCGATATCAGCGCACTGGGTATTCAAGAGGCACATAAATGGTTCAGCGAAATTTCAAGCACACTTACCAGTCAACAACAACAAATTGCAGAAAAAATCCTGAAAGAAATCGAGGATCGACTGACCTTTCTAGTGAATGTCGGATTGGAATATTTGAACCTCTCACGTGCATCAGGAACACTCTCAGGCGGCGAATCTCAACGCATCAGATTGGCATCCCAGATTGGATCTGGCCTGACAGGCGTTCTCTATGTCTTGGATGAGCCCTCTATCGGCCTTCATCAACGCGATAACAACAGGCTGCTCAAAACGCTTAAACGATTGCGAGATATCGGCAATACAGTTATTGTGGTCGAACATGATGAAGATGCCATTCGTAGCGCCGATCACTTGATAGATATGGGCCCCGGCGCAGGTATACATGGTGGACAAATCGTAGCACAAGGCACTCCCGAAGAGGTTTTTCAATGCAAAGACAGCATCACCGCCCAATATATGCGTGGAGAGCGAGAAATACCTATCCCAAAGAAACGCCGCAAAGGTAAAAAACATATCGAAATCATCGGTGCCAACGGCAACAATCTTAAAAATATTAACGCGAAAATCCCACTTGGCACATTTACATGTATCACAGGTGTTTCAGGATCAGGGAAATCAACACTGACAATTGATACGCTTTATCGCGCTGCTAGCAAAACCCTTATGCGCTCCAAAGAACACCCTCTACCCTACAAGGAGATCAAAGGGTTCGAACATGTCGATAAAGTCATTGATATAAACCAGTCTCCCATTGGACGCACACCAAGATCTAATCCTGCGACCTACACGGGTGCATTCTCCCATATTCGTGATTGGTTTGCCGGATTACCAGAATCTAAAGCGCGTGGATATAAGGCAGGACGCTTCTCCTTCAATGTTAAGGGTGGGCGTTGCGAAGCCTGCTCCGGTGACGGCGTTATTAAGATTGAAATGCACTTCTTGCCTGATGTTTATGTTGAATGCGAAAATTGCAAAGGCAAACGATATAGCCGCGAAACGTTAGAGGTCAAATATAAGGGAAAATCCATCGCCGATGTGCTGGATATGACAGTAGAAGACGCCGTTGAGTTTTTTGATGCAATCCCTCCGATCCGCGATAAAATGCAGACTCTAAAAGAGGTCGGCCTGACATACATTAAGGTTGGGCAGCAAGCAACAACCCTTTCTGGCGGTGAGGCACAACGCGTGAAGCTTGCCAAAGAACTATCCAAACGTTCAACTGGCCAGACGCTCTATATTCTGGACGAGCCAACCACAGGACTACATTTTGAAGATGTCCGAAAATTGCTGGAGGTTCTGCACAGGCTTGTCGAGCAAGGCAATACAATTGTTGTCATAGAGCATAATTTGGATGTCATAAAAACCGCCGATTATATCATCGATATTGGCCCCCAAGGTGGCGACAAAGGCGGTAAAATCGTCGCCACAGGAACACCAGAGGATATCTGCTCGATAAAGAAAAGCTATACGGGGCAGTATTTAAAGGAAATCCTTATATAAACAAGAAAAAATCGCTGCAGAATAAATTTCTTGTATTTTGCAAAATATATATGGTAGCATTGAGATAATTAAAAAAATATTTTGGTGATAAATTAGAGGAATAAAATTATGGCAAACCCAATAGACGCTGTTGGTGATATAGCTAACTCAGGGCGTAACTTGCTTTCTACCCTGTTCAGTGCTACCAAAGGCGTCTTAGCCACGGCGGCAATAAGTACAGCGATAGCAGCGGCAACAGGCGGCCTTAGCCTTACAGCAGACGTTGCAATGGCAGCTGGAGAGTCTATAAAATTTACCCACATGGATATGCTAGCAAATGTAGGAAGCGGCTTTGCACATAACTTAAGTGGTGCGGGAGAAATCCTTTCAGGATGGATGTCACCTGCCCCGTAAAAATACACATACAGAAAAAACAATAAGCACCTCCCGCTTTGAGGTGTTTTATTTTGTGTAAAAACATGCACGCACAATGATTGTGAAACATACCCCCTTCCCTAAAATGTCAGAAAACGCCATTATATGGGTATGACAAAAGAACTGACCGACAAGCTGACCGCAGAGTTTAAACAGAACTTAAAGGCGATATTAAAAGAGCGCAAAGGGAAAACAAACCCCAAAAAGCTCTCGAAAGCCTCCGGGTTGGGTGAAACCGCCATCCGAGATATTTTGCAAAACAGATCCGCAAGCCCCAAACTAGAAACCATAGAAAAAATCGCACAAGGCCTGAACATTCCTGTATATCGCCTGATACCGTCTATGATCGATCAATCCTATGAAGAGCTTTCCACACTCAAGGAGGAGAACGCTTTACTAAGAGAAGCCACGGATCAGGAGTTTGCCAGTATGGATGACTTACGCAAAGCTGCCAAAGAGCGCACAAATAAATAGCCTAGCACGACAGCCTGCCTACCCCACCTAAACACAGTGACATAACATAATATTTTCTCCAACGTATAAATATACACGAATTATTAATGTGAAAATTCCCATTGACAACATCGAAAAAATATGTGATAAATCATATTAATAGCATGTTGTTTCATTCGGGCGCCCTCTTACCCACACATTAAGGGGGCGTCCACCCTCTTCAGCACCCCCCTGAACTCCAAAGAAACGCACACAATCATATTTACAGATTTCAAACAATAACATTACTATCTAACATGAAAAAGTTTACATGTAATTACTCTCCCAAGGGGCAGATTGCACTAGACATATTCAATATAATTTTTCCTGTCCCTGCCTTAACTATATCCATCTACGCAATGGATATTCCATACAATTCCCACTATAGGTTTTCAGGGGAATCAAGATCACAATGTTCTACTTGGTCAGTAAGGGTTTCTATTCATATCCCCAAAAAATCAGGATGTTTTTTGAAGAGTGCCTTTTGAAAATTAGCTGAAGGGAGTGGCTTTCAGTGGTCGGAGCGAGAGGATTCGAACCTCCGACCCCCTGTTCCCAAATAAGTTGATTTAACTCGATATTAATCAATGTAACGTAACCTGAGTAAGGGTTACAAGCCATTGATATGGTTACTTTAGAACAACAGTAAAAAATCAAATGTTCTTTACGCCAAAACCCTTGCTCTATAAAGCTTATAGATTATATCTCTTGCACATAAGCTCTTATTTTGTCCATATTGGAAACATATTTTGAGTAGCCCAGTGAGTAGCCCAGAAAGGATATGGATGTCTAATACAATTAAATTTATAGATAGTATTATACGAAATTTGAAGCCAACTGATAAAAGGCAATCTTATTGGTGTAATGGCTGTCCCGGCTTTTGCATACGAATAACGCCAACAGGAACCAAAACTTTTGCCTTTAAATATATGAGCGGAAACTTAAACAAAAGAAAAAGCTGCTGGATTACAATTGGCAAATATCCAGAATGGAGTATACGAAAAGCCAGAACAGAATATGGCCGTCTGTATGAAGCAGTTTACGAATATGGTCGAGACCCGAAAGAGGAGATTAAAGCAGAAAAAGAAAAGCAAAAATCATCATATACAGTTGAAGAATTTATCCAGTACTATCTTGAGTTTTCACGACTAAAAGAAAAAAAGTATCTATGCGAAGAAGAACGAGTTTTTAATTTGGATGTTATCCCTGTTATCGGCAATAAAAACCTGCATGATGTACTACCTGACGACATTGATAAAATACAGAGGCGAATTTTAAATCGTGCGAAAAAAACTAAAAGTGCAAAACGCGGTGGTAAATCAGCAGTTAAAAACAGTCTAGCTTACACAAGGCAATTTTTTAATCTTGCCATGAAGAAAAAACTAATCAAAAGCAACCCAGTATTAGAAATAGAATCTCTTGGACAATCAGGTTCACGAGATCGCGTTCTAAATTTTGAAGAAATTTGGAAATTTTGGAATAGAATTGAAAATCTTGTACCACCAGTAACCGCAAAAGCTTTAAAGTTTGAATTTGCTACAATGCAACGAAGTAAAGAAGTTAGAAATATGCTTTACAGCTCGTATAAAGAAAATGAAAATGTATGGCATATGAAAAAAGAAGATACGAAGAATAATAAAATGCACCGTGTCCCTCTCAATGATTATGCTCTTAGCATTATCGAATCTGTTTCAAATTACACAAGCGCTTCACCGTACATATTTGGCGCAACACGAGCAAAGTTTCCTCCTAAAGATAAAAGAGAAGATCTTGAGCCTTTAAGTAGATTTGCTCTTCCCCAAGCTATCAATAGAACGCGAAAAGAATTAGAGATCGATGATTTCTGTCCTCATGATTTGCGCCGTACAGGAGCAACGTGGATAACAGCCGTTGGATTACCAAAGCTATACGCTCGATTAATGCTTAATCATAGTGATGGTGATCGAGATGTTACCGGAGAAGTTTATGTTCAATACTCCTATGACTTTGAAAAGCAACGCGCCGCCAAGGTTTGGGAATTCATTTTGGACCAAATTGTGACTTGTAAATCAATTGATGAAATCCCTACTCTGGATAAGCTTAGGGAACGAGTAAGAGATTCTAAACTGCTTTAGAACTCTTCGGATGTATCAATGTTAAATTCATCAATGCGAATTTAATAAGAAAAGACGAAAAACTATCAAAACCGCTATTTGATGATGTATTAAACTTCGCCTATTTTTCGTAAGACTCTATTAGTTCATTAAAACTTACAAGTGCGGGCCTGATGTTCTGTATTATTTTGTCAATTAGTTCATTTAAGAACGCTTGCTCTTGTGGCATACCGTGTGGAACAGTGCGCTGGGCTTCCCAGAATATATTTTGCTTGCCATTCGCATTGGTTACTAATTGGGCGTAAAGGTGATGTTGTAAATCGGGCATGACCTGAATCATCACGGTGCAGCGAAGTTGATACGTTGCAGGACTAGTAGCGTTTATGGTGAAATAGGCTTCGCGGCATGCAAGGCCATCGCGCTTGTTTAAGTCACAGAATTGAAATACAAAGCCGCTGTCGCCGAAACTTACTTCATTTACGTAGCCCGTGTCAGACAATTTCGCCCCGTATTCTGTTGCTAGAGATTCTCTCAACTTTACGAAGCGCGGTCCAATGGCATCCATCATCTCTCGTGCTGAGTCAATTGAGGCTGCCGTTGAAAGTTTCTTGTCAATCGTTGGACGGATGAGGATGCGCATCCTTGATGCAAGGTCGCCCACCTCCAACTTTGTGGGCGGATGATTGTCGAGCCTCAGCCATTGTTGTAGCTCGTTGGCAAAGTCCTCCATTGAGATTCGGTCATCTGGTGTGCGTACTGTTGCACGTTCTAAGAGGCGGTCGATAAGGTGCGTACGTGGGTCATCAATGCCATAGGCCGCAAGTCCGTCGTTCAATAGATCAAACGTAAGGTAGGAAGGGAATGGGTTACTGGTAGCTAATGACCAAAGTGTTTTCGCTAAGGACCATACGTCCGCCGGAAAGGGGGATGCATTCACGGCATTGGTTGACATTTCGGGAGCCATGAATTGTCGACTTCCCAATGGTCTACCCTCTTGTTCGGTAACACCCTCTATTGAATTGGAAAATGTGGCGAGTCCAAAGTCGCCAATCAACCAACGACCATTTAGTTGAAACAGATTGTCTGGCTTAATATCTCTGTGTCCGACGTTAAGCTCTTTAAGTCGCACGAGAGTGTTAGCAACATCGGCGACGGCTTCAACGCAAGAACGCAAAGAATGTGACTCTTGCAATGCGTCTGCAATAGGAGTCGATACCGGCATTGTAAACCACGGCCTATCTGCTTTGGTCGGTTGTTCGGGTAGGTTCTTATTGATAACTCGCATGACGCCCACATCATTGTGTAGTAGTTGCAGTGCGCGGATCTCATTAACGAACCGTTTGGAGGTCGGAGAATTTGGGTCTTTGTAGTTATCAAGCAGTTTCAATGCATACTCTTGCTTGTCATACCTGACATGCACAACCTTAGCGTTACCGCCGTGACCGAGAGGTTTAATTAATTCGTAACCATTTGGTAATTCGTTTGGATGTATCACGATTAGCTATCCTTGGGACGTAGTGTGGCCCGCTGGGTGGAGCAACAATAATTTTCTATTGGCCTTTTTGTTATTTAGACGGAATCTATCTATCCCAATATACAGAAAATTCGAAAACTTCAAATATTTAGCTCTTGGTGTTGTAATATATGGGTAGACATTCTCTACTTTACAGTTCCAAACCATCAGGATTTATAGGTACGATCTCAGATTTATTAGTATCTTCAACATCCAAATCATTACCTTTCTCTTCAGGAAAGGTCCAAATAAGATCACACATTTTAACTGCCAAAGAATGACCAAGACCTAATATGTCTTCGGCCATAACAGCTGCTTCGCGGTCAAATTTATCTTTGCATTTTGTGTCAATTCCGGGTTCTTCAAGCAATCTCTCCGCAGCATTGAAGGCAAGTGATCCTGCCGCATGATGCAATGGTGTCATATCGTTTTCATCTTTGATATTAACATCGTAATGTTGAAGAGCTATTTCCAAATCTTCCACATTATCATCAGCCGCCGCTTGAAATATATCAGGTACATCAGGTGACATTCCGTAAACTTTCTTTAAAAGAACATTAGCCGTGGTCATTTTTAGGCACCACACTAAACTTAATTTTATCAAATAGAAAATATAAACTTTCAAAAGAAAAGTCAAATTTATCTGACATTTCAACTGTTTCTTTTCTATCTAAGTCTATTTCTTCTTCACCTTTCATATGATAGGAAAACCTTCTTTTTTCTTTATCGTTCACAAATGATAATTTATTTGGACGATTAGAATATGCTTTGTTGTAATACTCTTTAGGCTGTACGGCACCCCACCCATAAAACTTTGTTGTTCTTCTCCTCATAGTCTCAGGCCAATCTAAAGAATTATCATACAGAGACGCCGAAATGCTTTCAAAGTCAAAATCGGATTCGAAGTTATCCTTATTAAACCTATTCCAAACACGTACAATTATTTTTTCTTCTGACCCATTCTTGTCATAAAATAAGTATCCAGAATAAATATCTTTACTCGAAAATATTTTAGAAATATTCATTAATCTGAATTGCAATATATTTATATATGCAAACCTTTTATCTCTTGAAGGCGTAATTAATATAGAAGAAGAATAAATTTTCGACTTATCATCTCCAACAAGACAGCCAATAGTTTTTTCTGCCTGCACGTACAAGCCAGTGATTTTTGAAAAATCGAATGAATACTCCTTATTCAAATGAAACCCATAACTAAAAAAACCTTTCAAAGATATGCCCATATTAAAAGCTAGACTTTCTTCATCTATATATCTCAACGTTTCAGGAACTACAGATATAAAATCATCTGACAGAATAAAGTCAGTGATTGCTTCGTAAGGCTGATCTTTAGGAACACTACCTCTTGTCTTCCAAAAGCGGAGTTTTTTGTGATCAATTAGAAAACAATATTTATGCCCGCGCTTTTTAATATCCCGCGCGATTGTCGCCCAACTATTCTCATTTTCCTTTCTTGCTGCATAGAAAACAAGAAGGCGTAATGCTATATGAGGCGGAATAATAACCTGATTATCTGGCTTGCTGTTCATTACTCATCCATCAACTGTGTCCAGTTGTGTCCCAAATCAATCTATTTTTGGTATTAAATAGGTGAGCGCTGTTTTTAAGCAGGTGCTCAAGGCTACATCATTGTACCCATAAAAAGCAGCGCATCCCATTCTAACTTAAGAGGATGCGTATATGTCAGATTTCAATGAAATTTCCATCTATATCTCAGTCAAGACTGCTGAGGATATAACTTTCGAACACCCGCCACCACGAAGCAACGAAGGGCAACTGCATTGCGACATGTGGACTGATTGCGCTAATGCAGCCTATTGCCAACATCATGGCTGCATTGACGTTCACAGGATATGGGACATTAAAGATGAAAAAATTACTATTCCTAGGCATTAATATTTTAATCATACAAACATTTTTAGCAGGAATTTTTTTATCGCTATGGATAAATGAAATCGACTGGAGGTGGTTTGCTGCATTTCTAGGCTCCAGCCTTTTGCATATGTCATTTCTCCTGACTAAGTCACTGAAAAATGATTTGAGAGCCGAAATTAAAAAATTAACAAAAGCCAACCTTCTACAAAAGAGACAGATTAACAAACTCAAATCTGAGAAAAACACCCTAAATCATCAATCTAGTAAAACCAAAGAGGAATAATATGAAAATTAAAAATATCCCCCCAAATCTGTCGCAAATAACATCAAACAGCGAACAGATTGATAGCAAAGAGCGGCCTGAACCGACCATATTTTTAACCTGTATCAGTAGTGAAACTAATGACTGCTATATCAGGAATGATTTTCGTGAGGAGGTGTTAAATGGATTTCAATAAATCTTCGCCTTTTGAGGGATTTACACCGCCAAGCCTATCATCCATCGCCAAAGCCATTTTTTGCTTTGGTATGGAATGTATGATGTTTCTGCTGTTTTACAGTATTTACACAGAAACCATCTCATTCATGGGGGAAACGTATTTAAGTGAGCTTCCCCTACTCGGCTCTGCGTTCATGCATTCTGATGCAACCGCATCCAATATTATCTCAATCATATTGGCATTATTTACTCTACTCACGCCGATTTATATTTGGACAGAGATTTTTAAGCACAATATTTTCGAGAATTTTCGCGACTGGATTTCACATCCAAGCCATAAAATTACAGCATCTATCGCGCTGTTTATTCTGGCTCTGTCTATTGGATTGGAAATTTTAAACCTTTACACAATGATTGCCAAAGAAGCGATGCCACTAGGCGGTTATATCCAAGCGCAAGCACAAAGCGGCATGATGACTTACCTTGCAGAAAATAAAGGATTAGCCATTGGTGTGTCGATCATGATTGCGATTATCAATATGACGCTTGCCCTTTTTACCGTTCGTACCTTTTCCAGTCTTTCAGCGCCACAGGAGTAATAACCATGAAAAATCCCCTTATTATTATATTAAGTTTATGCTTTTTACTTGTCGCTTGTGGTGAGCAAGCCACTGCGACAAAGCCCAAAACAAGTGCCATATTTGTCCTGATCGAAAATGGCGGCACTGTCTCTGCAAACCTACAGGAGGGCGTAAAGCAGACCGCCATGAATTTATTTGAGCAAATGACCAAGCTCAATAGACGCAAAGCAACACGCAATGTACAAATACATATTCTTTTTAGTGACAAGCCCTATCAGATTTCATGGTCAGGAACGCCACAACAATTGTTAGAACAAGCGCAAGAGGTCATTGCTTTAATAGAGTTTAGAGCGAGCTTTTCAGATTTGGTGATGGCTTATGAACAAATAAATACGACCGTCCAGATCACACAGCCTGATGATATTAAGCTTTATCATATCGGATTATTTATTCATGTACCGTTTCAAAATACAGACGAGGAAATTCAAATAACCGTGCCACAAGATGTGCCGAAGAATTTGGCTTTATCGTCCTTACTTCCCAAGCTGTCAGTCTTAAAATTTTACGGAGTCCATCCCGACCAAGATAAAAAATTGAGTGATTATTTATCGAAACATGGTGTGTTTGCTCGCGTAAAAGATGGCACTTTGGAATTCACATTATATGGGGCGGCACAAACTAAATCCTCTTTAACCAAGTTGCTTTAAGGGGGATATATGATGATATTCAGAACATCTCTAGTGATTGTGGTTATGGCAACGGCAATGGTAATAGCACTGGTCGTACACGGAGAAACACACGTCACAGTGAAAAACCGTAGCGAGAATAATGCGCCTAAAATTATTATACGCTCGGCCTACGATTTCGAAAAAATGGTTTCGTTGAAGGTTAAAACCGATCCACGTCTTATTCCGACAGCGCGCTTAATCGAAATTGTCAGGCGTATAGGCATGAGGGATGCGAACGGGATATCCATTACCTCAGGCTACGATATTAATCCGGTGCATGATGTTGTCATTGGTTTTAGTGGTGGAAAATCCGAGATCATTAGAACAATTAAAACACCGAATGGTTTGAGGATTATTAGTAGTTTTAAAAATGAGGATGGCGCATTTATTTCACCGCCAGCGAGTAGCCTTGCGGTCTATAATACCAACGGCGAAAAGCTCTGTTTTGATGACATTGTTACCCAAGCACCGCCTAAAATGGCTT
Organism: Zetaproteobacteria bacterium; assembly: GCA_002747015.1. Next base: position 370,001 of record NVXI01000002.1, on the reverse strand, counting down.
TTACATTATTGATTGATAAAAGCTATTCAATGGTTAAAGAGTTTGCAAATGTTAAACAAACGGCTACAGAATTCTTAAGCATTTTACCTTCGCCAGCACTTTGCGCGGTGGCGAGTTTTGATCTGGCATGGACATACACGCGTCCAGATTATCAATCATGTTCGGCTGGTGGCTTTGGTATTGACGCGATTCAAATCGGCACCGCCACTGATATTTATGCGCCACTGAAAGATGCGTACTTGAAACTATCCCGACCACGCTTTGATGGTTATCAAAAAGCCGTCATCATTATCACTGATGGACATATGGAGGCCGACCCATTGCGTAAGCAGGAGTTGGTTTCTTTAAAAGGCGATATTCTGACCTTCGTTTATTTTATCGGTGGCAATAATCGCACCCATTTAGAAGGTTTAACTAACCGGTTCTTGGCGCAACGCGGCAACGTCAGAGATTCCCTCTTGCAGTATTTTGATGCAATCGGACAAGCCTATAACACGCAGAAAGTTTTGAATATTCATCGTTGTCAGGGAGGTGTGTATCCAAGCCCCTAACCGCCCTCCACGTATCTATAGCCGCGATACACAATTACATGGCTCTGCAAAATGGGCAACGCGTGAGCATTTGAAAGCGAGACATTACGGCGAGAATGGCGCTCTGTTTTTAGGCTATGCTCAAAATGAACATAAGAGTGCCAAGAGGTTTCAAATTCGCGCGAACCCTGTGCGTCACGCTTTAACAGTTGCCCCAACGCGCAGTGGGAAATTATTAACCACCTGTATGCCGATTTGTTTGGAGCATAAAGGCGGTCTTGTTGTAACGGATGTTAAATCTGGTGAAATCGCCTTAATAGCGGCGCTTTATCGCCGCGATGTTTTGGGTCACAAGGTTATTATCATCGACCCTTGGGATGAGGTATGTAGCAATCTTGGAATAGCTGCATCGCATTTTAATGTGCTTGATTGGATTGATCCGGAAGATGAAAATTATATCGATGATGCGTTTTTAATTGCTGGCACAATTGTGACCAATAATGGTGCGACTGATCCGTTTTGGAGTGAAGAGGCAATCGCGCTCATCTATGGGCTTATTATTTTGGTTTGCACAACATCTCTAATATTGCTGCCGACCGAGAAGAAATCACGAGATTTGCCGCAAGTCAGGCGGCTATTAAATTTGCCTCCTCAAGAGTTTTTTGAACTGGTTGAGGGAAAGTTTGAGAAAGATAAAARTGGAAAGYYAATCTTAATTTCGCCTGGAATGGCGCAAAGCAGGAATGAGCATGTTCGCTCTGCTGCTGCTCGTATCATGAACAAATCCTCAAAAGAGTTTTCAGGCGTGATGTCTACGGCGCAATCCAATATGCATTTTCTGGAAAGCTCTGCGGTTCAACGCGCTTTGAGTAAAAGCGATTTTTCCATGTCTGAATTAGARAGYAGCAAGGTYGATATTTTTATTGTCATGCCAGCCGAGCGCATTATTACYCATAACCGTTTTATGCGTTTAATGATTAGTATCATCATCACTTCGGTGATCMGATTTAARRARAARCCTAGTCCTCCCATCTATTTTTTACTRGAAGAAATGCCCTGTTTAGGGCGTATGGAMGTGATTGAAACMGCCTTTTCATTRWTGGCAGGGTTTGGCTTAATYCTGCATGTGATATGTCAGGATTTCTCTCAACTGGCTGCAATTTATCCAAGATGGCAAACCTTTATTGCCAATAGYGGCGTTATCCAAGTCTTTGCCACGCGTGATCTGTTCACGGTGGAKTATGTATCAAAGCTCTGCGGTGTTGGCACAGTTGAGAGCGTCAGCGAGGCAAGCTCGGAGATTAGAGCAGGACTGATAACTGCCCCGAATTATTTTAGCCGCGAAGACAGCGTACATGCACGAAACCTTATAACACTCGATGAAATAATGACCATGCATCCATCGGTGCAATTACTTATTCTTAGTCACGCTGATCCTGTGATTTGTTTTAAGAGCGTGTATTTCCTAGATAAAAGATATCGTCAAAAAGATGGTAAGCCGCTTTTTGGTATTCATCCCAATTATGCGCATCTGCCAATACCGCCAGCCATTAATTTTAGTAATCCCCAGATTGATATCGGCGGCGTAATCGATAACGTCATCAATGGAGGGCAATGAAGATGATAAGAAATATCCTATTCGTCATTGTCTTTCTTACTTCGATTTATGTTTGTATCTGCATCGTGATTTGGCCGGAGGTTATTGTGGCTAAATCCAGATATTCCGAGTTGGTTAATATTTTAAGAATTACATCGCCTTGGCTATTACTGATTATATCGTTCAAAAGTTGGTATCGAGCCTTTACTTGGCGGCGCATGATAAAAGCGCAACAAAGTTTTTCATTGCTACCGCGCGGTCAAACCATCAATAACACACCAAAGCCTAGAATAGGTTTCTTGGAAAAATTCTGCATGCTTTTGTTGTTACTTGCGCTATGTGCAATATGGACAAGTTTCAAATGAGTTATATAAAATTCGAAACGAAAAGCCCAGAAAACCAAGGCTTTTACGGATGTTCTTTACGATTCGTTAATAACTTACCCTATACCATAGGTTGTATAGGGGCACTTTCGGATAGGTACAAATCCAGTATTCCTTTTTATTGCATCGAATGCTCGCAAATGTGTTTAACGCCCGTGGCACATCTGCTTTTAAATTGCATTTTTTATGCAATAAATATTGGGCGGGGGTGTGCGCGCATCTTCGCCTTTTTTCTTGTGAAGGTCTCATGAGAGACAAGAAAATAAATAACATAAAATATCAGAAATTAGATTTGATGACTCCCCTCAATCGGAGTCATAATAGGGGCTGTAGCGAGGAGCGCATTATTGCTCTCGTGAAATATATGGCGCGAAAAGCTGCGGAAAAAGATTTACGCAAATACGCCAAAAATCCCGAAGATAATTAAAGGAGGTAATCGATTTGAAAAATCGTATTGCAATTTACGCTCGATATTCTAGCGACCTTCAAAGTGATGCATCAATTGAAGATCAGGTAAGAATTTGTAATGAAAAAGCAAAACAACAAGGATGGCATGTTGTTACGGAATATAATGATCGCGCTATTTCCGGCGCTTCCATTATGCAGCGAAGCGGTCTACAAAACCTGATACGCGATGCAATGGCAGGCAAGTTTGATATTGTATTAGCCGAGGCGCTAGACAGACTATCACGAAACTTACATGATATATCCGGCCTCTATCAACAGCTACAATTCGCAGGAGTTAGAGTAATCACCCTTTCTGAGGGTGAAATCAACACGATGCATATCGGCTTAAAAGGCACAATGAACGAGTTGTTCCTAAAAGACCTCGCAGATAAAACGCGGCGCGGATTACGCGGTAAAATAGAAGCTGGTAAGCATGTTGGATTATGTTACGGCTATAAGGTTAAGAAGCAGTTTGATGCCAATGGTGAGGCTATCAAAGGTGATCGTGAGATTGACGAAGAAAAGGCTAAAATCATTAACCGCATATTCCATGAATATGCCATTGAGAATAAATCACCCAAAGCCATAGCGGCGCAGCTCAATGTTGAGAACATCCCCTGCCCTTCGGGTCGTAGCTGGGGACAATCAACCATAAACGGCAATCGCAAGCGCGGAACCGGGATTTTGAACAACGTCCTTTATATCGGTCAGATGGTTTGGAACAAAACGCGTTTTATCAAAACACCCGAAGGTAAACGCGTTCCCCGTTTTAATCCTGAGAATGAATGGATAAGAAAAGATGTGCCAAAACTTCGTGTAATCGCGCAAGAGCTTTGGGACGCGGCCAAAGCCAGACAAAAGAAACTGGATAATAAAGGTGGCTATCTTGGCACAAAAAGAAGACCTAAATATCTACTCTCCGGCCTTTTGAAATGCGGCTGTTGTGGCGGTGGCTTTCCCAAACATAATAGCGAGCGCTATGGCTGTTCCAATGCCAGAAACAAAGGTGACAGCGTTTGCACGAATAGAAAGACCATCAAAAAAGATGAAGCCGAGAGCGTTGTTCTTGATGCACTTCAAACTCATTTAATGCGTGAGGATTTAATTGAAATATTCTGCGCCGAATATACCAAGCATATGAATGAACTTCGCTCAGCGGAAAACGCTTCGATTAAGCAATATAAAATAGAGCAAACAAAACTAGAACGCGAAAAAAATAATATCATTAAGGCAATTAAAGACGGTGTTCCGGCATCAATGCTAAGTGATGAGCTACAAAAAATAGCAACCCGACAAACCGAACTTGATGGCTTGGTTTGTGATGATACTAAGGCCGAACAACCAATTTTGCATCCATCAATGGCAAGGCATTATAAACGCTCAATAGCTGATCTTAGGAACACATTAGCTGGCGCAACAACCAATCAAGGTGAAGCTCACGAGCATGTACGCGCCCTCATTGATCGAATAGTCCTAACCCCAAAAGAAGGCCAAAACGAGCTTTCAATTGATTTATATGGAGATTTAGCGGGTATCTTGAACATAGCAACAAGAGGTGTAAATATGAATGCAAACAACAATATCACTCGTAAAATCAGTAGCTTAGCAGCAAATGACAATTTGCCAGTTTCAAAGTCTGCCCCGTTGGTTGCACCTTCTTGCTACCAATTATATATACTTGGCATCGCTAAGCTCCTTAGCACCGCCAAAGATATCACGAATCCCTCCAGCGTATCGCTGGAGGCGCTTCTCTCCTCCTTAAAAGCATCCATAGCAAATCAATCAAATAGCATCATTGCGCCTATCTCTTCTTGCAAGGGAGGAGCGTAAAATGGCTGATATTCCTCCAAAAAAGAAATACCCTGCTCCATTCTCGCTGCGTCTAAGCAAGACGGAAAGGAAAGCTCTTAAAGAACTCGCCAATGGTCAGCCTCTTGGACAATTTATACGTGATGCGATTTTCAAACATGGCAAACGCCCACGTAAATCACAAAAAACAGATCCGAAACAAGTGGCAAAACTTTTAGGTGCGCTTGGGCAATCACGAATTTCCAGCAATATTAATCAGCTTGCCAAAGCTGCAAATTCTGGTTCCCTGCCTGTGAATGATGAGATTAACAAAGCCTTAAATGAGGCCGTTAATGCAATTCAGTGGATGAGAAAAACCTTAATCAAGAGCATGGGGGTAAAATCTCAGAGCGACAATGAGGCAGATTTATCCGATGATACTTAAAGGCAATCAGCGCGCTGGCGGTAGGCAAATGGCGCTACATCTGATGAACGGCGAACAGAATGAACATGTCACTTTGCATGAGGTAAGTGGCTTTATCGCCTCCGATATTCTAGGTGCATTAAATGAAGCCTACGCCCTATCCCAAGCAACGCAGTGCAGACAATTTATGTATTCGCTTTCCCTTAATCCTCCACAGGATGAGGAAGTTTCGATTTCCAGCTTTGAAGATGCAATTAATCGAGCCGAGAAAAAACTTGGATTAGAAAACCAGCCTCGCGTGATTGTCTTTCATGAAAAAGAAGGCCGAAGACATGCGCATTGTGTTTGGTCACGAATTGATATCGAGAATATGAAGGCAATCAATATTGCCTTCCCGAAACGCAAGCTCCAAACTATCGCAAAATCCCTTTATCTTGAGCATGGCTGGAAAATGCCGGAAGGATTTAAGGATAAATCCAAGAAAAACCCACTCAACTTTACCCGCGACGAATGGCAACAAGCGGCGCGTGTTGGGCGCAAGCCTCACAATATCAAGAGAGAATTACAAGAAAGCTGGGCGGTCTCTGATAACAAGCAAGGCTTTGAGAATGCCTTGCGTGAAAGTGGCTATTACTTGGCGCGAGGAGACAGGCGTGGCTATGTAGCCGTTGATATTCATGGAGAGGTCTATTCCCTATCTCGTCAATTGGGCGTTAAAACTAAAGAGTTAAATACACGTCTTGGTAAAACTGAAACTCTACCATCCGTCTGTGAAACCAAAAACAAGATCAGCAATCAGCTCTCCGGCCTCTTCACACGCTATAGCGATGAGCTTAAAACCCAACACAAGAAAGACATGAAACCCCTGCTCCATAAAAAGCAGGAAATGACCACGGATCATAGAATAGACCGCGCACAGCTTAATACAATTCAGCAAGAGCATTGGCATTCGGCTGAACTCAAACGTGCGGCGCGTATTCGCAAAGGTTTTAAGGGACTGTGGGATAAATTAAATGGCCGATATTGGAAAACCAGAAAACAAAATGAACGCGAAACATGGCAAGCCCATAAACGCGATCAGAAACAGCGTGAAGAACTTATCCATAAACAACTGAATGAACGGCAAAACCTACAAGTTCAAATCAACTTGCTTCGCCAAAACCAAGATACAGAACGCAAGGACTTAATCCGTGATTTATCGCATGTAAAATCTAACGAAAAACAGAAAACCCGCGTGAGTGAGCGCGCTAAGTCGCACAAAAAAGATCACCAAAACGATATTGGTTTTGGTGATCTTGATTTAGGTAATGACTATGAACCGGAAATCTAAACTGTGATCAAATTGCCGGATGTTTCCAGCGCATCTTCATCGGTGAGGCCAATTTCATTATAGAGATAAGCCACCTGCACGAAATTATCCGCACCACCATCGGCGTCAACAGCAAGAGTAGAATGTGTTCCATCATCTGTAATTTGCACAAAATCAGTAATCAAATCAGTTAACGCGTCATAACCAATCAACAAATCTGAAATATCCAGTTTGTCATTTTCAGATAATTTGAAATCCTGAATGTTGTCACTCGCGGTAAAGGCAGAAGAGCTTTCAAAGGCGAATGTATCCGCGCCTGCCTGACCATAAACCATATCAACACCTGCACCGCCATAAAGAACATCATCACCAGCATTACCATAGAGATAATCAGAACCGCCACCACCATACAGAACATCGTTGCCATTATTACCATTCAAGGTATCTGCACCATCCAAGCCAAACAGAATATCGTTCGCATTCAGCCCATTAATAGTCTCACCACTTGCCGTTCCGGTAAACGTCAGATTATTCAAAAGATCAATGGTCGAACCATCATCAAGAAGAAGTGTTTCAACCTGATAGGTATCGTAATAACTGCTGCTATATTTATCCGAATAGAAATGATAAACGATAGTTATTTCTTCGCTGCCAATATAAACTTTCAAGCTGCCGTTACTCATATTCTCAAAACGAATATCCGAGGCGATCACACCATGGAGAACCAACTGATCAACACCGCCTGTTTCATTGATGGTGTCATTTCCATCACCAACTGACCACTCATAACTATCGTTACCAAGTTTACCATTCAGAATGTCATTTCCAGCTTCACCAATAAACGTTGTCGCCGCATTCAGCCCATCAATAGTCTCACTGTTTGCGGTTCCTGTAAGGGTAATGTTATTCAAAAGATCAATCGTGGAGCCATCATCAAGTAATATACTCTCCACCTGATAGGTATCGTAATAACTGCTGCTATATTTATCTGAATAGAAATGATAAATGACGGTTATTTCTTCACTGCCAATATGAACTTTCAAGCTGCCATCGCTCATATACTCTAAACTAATATCCGAGGCAACAACGCCATGGAGAACCAACTGATCAACACCACCCGTTTCATTGATAATGTCATTTCCATCACCAACTGACCACTCATAACTATCGTTGCCGAGCATGCCATTCAGCGTGTCGATACCGGAACCGCCTATTAATGTATCAGCGCCACCACTCGCATTAATAATATCGTTTCCAGTCAATCCATACAGAACATCATCACCGTTCGTTCCTATGATAGTCTCACCACTTGCCGTTCCGGTAAATGTCAGATTATTAAGAAGGTCAATCGTGGAACCATCATCAAGTAGAATGCTTTCTACGTGATAGGTATCGTAATAACTGCTGCTATATTTATCCGAATAAAAATGATAAATGACGGTTATTGCTTCGCTGCCAATATGAACTTTCAAGCTGCCATCACTCATATTCTCAAAGCTAATATCCGAGGCGATAACGCCGTGAAGAACCAACTGATCAACACCACCAGTTTCATTGATAATGTCATTACCATCACCAACTGACCACTCATAACTATCGTTGCCGAGCATGCCATTAAGCGTGTCGATACCGGAACCGCCTATTAATGTATCAGCGCCACCATTCGCATTAATAATATCGCTTCCAGCCAATCCATACAAAACATCACCAGCATTTGTACCTGTAATGGTTTCATTGCTTGCCGTACCAGTTAAGGTCAGATTATTGAGAAGGTCAATAGTCGAACCATCATCAAGTAAGATACTTTCTACGTGATAGGTATCGTAATAACTGCTGCTATATTTATCTGAGTAGAAATGATAATTGACGGTTATTGCTTCACTGCCAATATGAACTTTCAAGCTGCCATCGCTCATATACTCTAAACTAATATCCGAGTCGATCACACCATGGAGAACCAACTGATCAACGCCACCTGTCTCATTGATGGTGTCATCTCCATCACCAACTGACCACTCATAACTATCGTTGCCGAGCATGCCATTCAGTATGTCGTTGCCACCATAACCAATCAATGTATCGTTAGACATACCACTCGGATCACCATTTAAGGTGTCATTTGCAGATGTTCCATTAATCGCATTTGGATTATTACCAAGCGCATTTACAGTAATATTGGCAGTTCCAACATCACTAGCCCCACGATCATCTTGCAGTGTATATGTGAAACTATCTGTACCCACATAACCCGTATTTGGCGTATAGGTGAAACTACCATTTGATGAAATCACGACTGAGCCATTCGTCGTAGCAAAGGTTCCCGCAACGACAGTCATTGGATCACTATCTGGGTCAGTATCAACACCATTGCCATTATCTGAAAGCACGTTACCCGTGATACTAATATCCTCATCACCAGTAAATGCATCGTCCTGTGCAATTGGCGCAACGTTCGGAGGGCGCACAGTTATGTTTACCGTAGCCGTATCGCTTCCACCAAAGCCATCATCCAGTGTATAGGTGAAGCTATCAGCGCCGTTATAACCAGCTGTTGGTGTATAAATGAAATCTCCATTAGCAGAAACAACAACAGAGCCATGTAGAGATGCATATGTGCCAGCCACAACGCCTAAAGTAGTTCCATCGGGATCGCTGTCCAAACCACTACCATTGTTAACAAGTACATTACCACTCAAAGATAAATCCTGATCACCAATAAACGCATCATCTTGCGCCGTTGGTGCAACATTCAAGAGGACTTGAAGGTTAATCACCGAGCCATCATCAAACGCAACATTTTCTATTTTGTAATCGTTGTGAGTAAGGAAGTGATCATTTACCGTAATAGTTTCATTACCAATATTAATAGACAGGTGACTACCAGAGCGCACAAAGCTAACGCCTGATTGCTGCACGCCATGCAAAACCAGTGAATCATTACCACCAAACTCACTGATTGTGTCGTTACCATCACCAACCGACCAAACATATGTGTCGTTACCTGAATCGCCTCTAAGGTCATCATCCCCCGCTGCGCCAATTAATGTGTCATCAGCGTGAAGACCTTGAAGAACATCAACACCTGATGTTCCTGTGAAGGTCAGATCATTCAACAAGTCGATTTTTGTTCCATCATCAAGAACAATATTTTCAACACGAAAATAATCATAAGAATTATCCAAATGATTATCGGATTTAAACTGATTCATAACCGTGATTGTTTCACTGCCTATATTGATCTCCAAATTTAAACCAACCCTTACAAGACGCAATTCACTTTCTTGAACACCTTGAATCCATATTTCATCGTAACCACCACCATTATTCTCATCAATCACATAACTAGAATTAATATCTGAAATAACATAAGCGTTTGAAGTATCAGTTGTTTGATTCAAAATTTGATTAGGTGTAAGTAAATTGATTTCATCAATACTTGAGTTCTCTACTTGCCCTGTTTCTACACTGTAAAATACATCATTATTGAAGAATGAAGAGGCTGCACTTTGAACAAGAATTTGCGGCAATATACTTTGAGTTAAACTACCAAACATCCCTGTAACAATATTCCCAGCATTTACACCCGGATTTTCAAAAAAATCATACTCCAAGTATTCATCACCAAGATATTGTTCAAAGAACTCTAGCTGTCTAGCATCAACATAATCTCCTCGGCTATTTGGATCAACACTGTCCACACCAGCCCAACGATAAAGCACAGCCTCGATTTTACTATTCAGATCAAACGTTGGATCAAATAAAGTCGCTGCATCTGCGACTGCAATTTCTTGAACCATGAGAAGTAAAGTTTCATCCATACTCATAGCAATATGCAGGTCTTTTACATCACCAAAACCACGTAGAGTCGGGAGATATAGTGTTCTAATATCAAGCGTATAACTTTCCTGATAATGAGAATTAGCATTATCATAAGCAAACCATGCATCAACAATTGTTTGCGTCTGCCCATTAATTGTAAACGTACTTTCATGGGTTACGTGATTACCTGCGATATCATAATCAACCAATGACGCATTGAGGTTTATACTTGTAATGCCAAGATCAGTTAATGAGAAAAGTTCTCCGCTTTGACTATAACCATCAGAGTTTGCATCAACCCAAACAAGCAAGTCATTAAACTGTGCATCATTTATATCAATGGCATTATCTGAATTAGAATCATAAGCAGCAAGAACTGAAAATCCGTCTGTCGTCAACGAGCCAAATAGCTCTGCATGGTCATTAATAACACCATCAGAATTTAAGTCTATCGCAAGCAATCCATCATTACCCGATATCCACCCTGATTTTTCGCCATAACCATCTAGGTCGATATCCCAATATACTGCACCTGTACCAAGCACAGAGGCAAGATCAATCCCTTGCCCATCCAAATCCAAAATCAAAGGTGATCCTGTATCTTTTGCTCCGCCCCAATCATTAAGTAGATCACCAATCCATTGTGGAATATTTGCCAAAGCATTGCCAATATCCCCCAACCAATTTGCTAATTCATCAATGCTCCCGACCAGATTCAAATATGATTGATATTGTTCAAGTGCATCCTGTAGTGATTGTATCCCCGAAGTATCAGAATTATTGTCTATATAATCCTGTATATCTTGTTGCAGCGCCTCTATCATAAAATTAAGCCAACTTGCTTGATGTCCATAATCTTGCATTAAGTCTAATAAGGATTGATCGCCACTTACCTCTGTCCCAAATCCTAATCGCGCAGCATCAGACAGCACATCAAGAAGTCCATCGCCTGGCAAAGATCGTAAAAACATTTCTTGTGCGGCAGCGGGGTCATGCTCCGCCGTTTGTGATAACGGGATATAAAGAGAGAAGGCCTCCGGCGGAAGACCTATTCGATCAAGAGCTTCCTCATGAATATTATTAGTATCCTCATAGTTAAGTTCTCCTGTTCCACCATCCAGTATATTGTCCTGCCTTTCTTTCAAATCATTCTGCATCAACTCATATTGCATCCGAAGACGATTGGCACGTCCCTCCGCAGTGCTGTCATCAAAATTTACATTATTTGCCTCTGCAACAGCCTCGGTATAATTATTGGCAAGTTGGCCATTAACGTTGTCATCCCTAACCACTGATTCCGCAAGGTTTGCATAATCTTCAACGCTGTCATTTCCCGATGCCTCGGCGGCAAGCGCCATTGCCTGATAATACACTGCGGCACTGTTATACCCTTGATCGGCCAGCGAGACAAAAGCCTCATACGTAATATCTGCGATATTCTCCATATTGGTTAAATCTAATTGTGTCATTTACGCTCTCCATGTGTTTCAAGGTTCATTCCATTTAATTTTGTCTCGATATATGCCCGTGCACTATGTTCATACTCAAAGCTGTCAAACATTTCCAAAACATTGCGTTTAATTTCTTTCCAGTGTGGAAGAAGGACTTTATTAAAACTCGCTTTAATTCTAAATTTTGATTTATAAAATATTTGCATCTGACAGTGCGGAACATCTGTTTCTATTATTTTTTCTGAACAATTTATGAGAGACACGTATTCATCATTATTTTTTTCTAACCAGATATCATCATGATCTTGCACATGTTCTTCCGGCTGCTTTTGATGAATCAAGCCATATTCTTCACCAACTATTTCAAATGCTTTTAGATTTTTAATCTTCCCCTCAGCGAAAACATTAAATTCAATATTTGAATTTCTTTTTTTAGCCAGAATTCGAACGCTCCTATACCACTCTTTTTCTCCCCGAAGCTCTTTAGGGTCTTTTAATACAGGCGTAAAATTCGGATACATTGCTCTTACATATATGCCATCTGAAGAAATAGCACTGCCTTTCATTTTTAAATATTGCTCAGGCACATAATATTTCTTACCGCCAATGACACCTTGCTTTATAACAATATCATTTGATGGCTCCTGCTTATCGTCCGAAGGAACACATCCGGTAAGAAGCACAATAAAAAGAAGAATGAACCCCCTTAAATCTAATTGTGTCATTTACGCTCTCCATGTGTTTCAAGGTTCATTCCATTTAATTTTGTCTCAATATATGCGCGCGCACTATGTTCATACTCGAAGCTTTCAAACATCTCCAAAACATTGCGTTTAATTTCTTTCCAGTGTGGTAAGAGAACTTTGTTGTAGCTTATACCTACACTGAAACTGTTTACATAGATCGTGTGAGAGCATTGTGGAACATCGGTTTCCAATATTTTGTCTGAACAAGAAATATAAGACACATAATGACCGTCAACTTTATCCAGCCACATATCTCGCTTGTCCTGAACGTACTCTTCCGGTTGCTTTTGATGAATTAATCCATATTCTTCACCAACAACTTCAAAAGCTTTTAGGTTCTTAATCATAATTTTCGTAACTTCATCTGGGTTTATTAGATTCTTACGATAACTAGCCAATATCCTAACATTCCTATACCACTCTTTTTCTTTCCTAAGTTTTTTATGGTCTTCCAACATAGGCGTAAAAGTCGGATACATTGCACTTACATATATGCTATCCAAAGAAATAGCACCGCCCTTCATTTTAAAGTACATTTCAGGCACATAATATTTCTTACCACCAATGACACCTTGCTTTATAACAACATCATTTGATGGTTCCTGCTTATCGTCCGAAGGAACACATCCGGTAAGAAGTACAATAAAAATAAAAGAAATCCATAGGCGTGAATTTAAACGTGTCATTTACTCAATTCCGTTTTGTTTAATAGCCCCACATGGTAATGCTCTCATTCACAAAACTTTAGGGACTCGATTCATAGCAACATATACAATTGTGTGCAATCCAGAGTTATTGTTATCCACATATTTTCAACTGCCGAAGTGCGTGTGGTTTAGCGGTTTAAATATTTTGTAATTAGTACAATTAAACTCCGTAAAGTCACGGTATACATGATTTACAAATTTCAGGATAATGTGTGGTTTTTGAGTGCTCGACTGAGAGTTCGTACAGAAATGTTTAGTGTTTTGGCAATGTTTGTTAGGGTGATTTTGGGGTCAGTTTTTAGTGTTTTTTTTGCGTCCTCAATTTGCTTAAAGGTCAGTTTTTTTGGCCTACCAATAATTGCACCACGTTTGCGCGCGGCTTCCATTCCGGCTTTTGTACGTTCGCTTATTAGGCTGCGTTCAAGTTCGGCAAAAGCGTTGCGGATTTGGTACATGCATTTGCCCATTGGCGTGGTGGTATCAATCTGATCAGTTAGAGAACGAAACTCGATATTTCTATGCTCAAAATCCTCCAGAACATCCAAAGCATGGCGAAGTGAGCGGAACGCGCGATCCATCTTCCAGATCACAAATGTATCTCCATCATTAAGAGCGTCTAGCGCGTCCTTAAAGCCTGTACGTGTCTTGGCGACTGCCGAGATACCTTGATCTTTATAGATATGATCGCAAGCGGCATCCTCAAGCGCATCAAGCTGTAAATCCAGATGTTGCTCCTCTGTCGAGACACGCGCATAGCCGATTATCATCGTTTAACAAACTCCCATAAACCACTGAAACAAATGAATGAAAAAGAATCATTTGAAGCATAGACAAAAAGGAACCCTTTTGTTAGTATTTCCATAAGATTTCTTGAAAGTATTTGGAAGTTGGAATATGACGGAAGATAAAGGCTTTGCGGGGCGCTTGCATGCCCTGCTCTAGCTGTTTTGCGTATCGGTCAAAAGGGTTCCCTTTATACAGCCACGATTCCAGCTATTCGATCAAGGGTCTTTTTCAATGATGGTGATAAATTACAGGCTGTGCCTCCCATTTGGGAGGTATGGCGTAATGCTCACAATTCTATAATTGCGGCAATTTCAAACACGAGGATATTGACAGTGAAACAACGATTTAAAGGAACATTTGAAGCGCTCTTTATGGCGATACTGGTTATAACATTATCAGCTTGTGGCGGTGGAAGTAGCGATAATAACCCACCACAAAACAACCAACCGGAACTCTCGCAAGGTGTGTTCTTAGACAGCGCGGTTGAAGGCTTAACCTATTCATCCGGCGAAGTTTCAGGGATAACCAATGGCGAAGGCAGGTTTGAATATGAGGTTGGTGGAACCATCACATTTTCTATCGGCAGCGTAACCCTTGGCTCTACTCAGGCTGCGGATATCATTACGCCGCTGGAACTCGTGTCTGATGCCGCCGATGAGACCGATGCGCAGGTCGTGAATATGTTGCGCTTTTTACAAACACTGGATAATGATGCAAACCTTGATAACGGCATTCAAATCACCCAGACCATGCAGGATTTAATCATCGATACGATTATTGATTTTGACCAAAGCATTGAGGATTTTGGCAATGACGGGAGTGTCCAAACCCTTATCAGCACCCTAACCAGCGCGAGCGATGCAGGCGCACGAATTCTAATTAGTGCAGAGGAAGCCCTCCTCCATTTCCAAGAAACACTGGCCGACATTACTGGTAATCCTACAGGCTCAGACGATGGGGATTATTGCGCCGCTAACACGCCATCCCTGTCTTCTGCGCGGGGTAATGTCTATGTCTTTGACGTGCAATCCGGCGACTGTTTAGGGATTGCAGAAGATAATTCCCCAAAGAAAACCATTCCCCTCAATATTCTAGAGATTATTGTTTCCGAAGATATCACAGAGAACGTGCAGGTAGATATTGAAAGCACGGCGCGTTTGTACCTACAAAGCGAAGGCTTTAATTTTGATGGGTTTGACCTTAATTACTCATTCGAAATTACCAATAACTCTACGAGTGATTATTGTATTGATCTGAGTGGTGATTTTAATGCCAAAGATGCGGATGGCAATATATTAGAGGATATTAATATATATGGAACCAACTCTGGGCCGGAATTGTTCTTAAACCCTGCGCAACGCTGTTTCTCAGCCGGATATACGCAAAGCTATATCGCGCAATCCACCTTTATCTCACGTGAGGATTTCGACAAAATTGCCAGTCTTGAGATTGGTCGCGCAATCGTTAAGCCGCTTGATAACGCGCCCTCAACAAAGGCCGAGGCACTAGACGCGCAGATGAGCTGGACAATATCAGCCGATGCACCGAATTACCCTGCCCTAGAAGTGACCTTCACCAATAATATCGGCAGAGATATTCGCCTTGATAAAAGCCAGCATAAAGTCTGGTTCTTTGATGATGAAGGCTATGCCTTATCAAGTAATTCTATTCGCCTGCACGAGGCGCTTGGCTTTGGTGATGACGATGATCTAAGCGAAGATGATTATATTATTTTAGGTAACGGAGAAGTATTTTCACTCTTGGACGCTGTTGCCGATAACGCCGTCGTTACGCCCTCTCGCGCAACCAAGGCCAGAGTTTACCTAAATTGGGACTATGTTACGCCGTAGCCTTTGGCTATAGTTTTGACGCTTATGTTTTTAATGAATGTGCCGCGCACAAAAAAGGATATCATGAAGAATATTTTAATAAGAAACATCACGATTACGTGTGCGGTAATGTTAATCGTATTACTGCCATATTCTGCCACCACCGCGAACGCATCAGAGAATTTATTAAAGACGGAGGCACCTGCCAATGCAGGCAAAGATTATGGCGTAAAATCAATGCTATTAATCTCTGCGCAAAACGGTGATATGAAAGCGCAGACGCTTTATATCCAACAAAATACACAGCCCAAAACACAAACATCAAAGCCCATTGTCGATCTAGCCAAGACATGGGCAAGGGCTGGAAATGTATCCTTGATGGTCTGGTTGGGTGATAATTACTATACGGGAAATCAACTTCCACAAGTACTAGATAATGCAGGATATTGGTATAGCAAAGCCACAGAAAATGGCGACATAAACGCGCGATATAATCTGGCCTATATGTATTTCCATGGTCAGGGAATTAAGAAAAACCCAAATTATGCGCAGGAATTACTGACATTATCGGCAAATAAGAACCATACTCCCTCTATAAATCTCTTAAAAAAAGTGAATGTAAGAATTGCTGAACTAAAAGCGGAATGGGAAAGCATTAAGGAAGAAAAACGTCAAGCACAAATGGAATTTGATAGTCTGACAGAGCAATTGCGTAAAGATAAGTTAGCAGAAAAAAAAGCAGCAACAGCGACAAAGAAACCAAGTCTAGCTGAGCAAGACTTGCAGTTAAAAAAAGATGCCCTTGAAGCCAATCAGAAAAAAATAGTACTACTAAAAGAAGAACTAGCCATATCAAAGGCGAAAGAAAAAGAAGCAAAACTCGTAAATACTCTATTGGCGAAAAACAACAAATTCAAAGCAGGCATCGCCTTTAAGATTATCAATAAAACCGATTTGCGAACCGATAAAATTAAGGTCACTGAATATTTTAGCTATGGCTGTTCGGGATGTTACTCAATACAAAAGAACAACAATTTAAGAAAATACAAAGACTCTCAAAGCATTCAATTCGATAAAATTCATATATCGCTTATCCATCCCTCATTTGCGCGTCTATTTTATACGTTAAAGAAAATGGGTATTGAGGAAGAATTGCGAAAAGAGATATTAGAACAAACTCATTTGAAACACGCTTATCACATAAGAAAGAATAAATTTCTAGATTTCATAAGTAGCCGTGGCATCGATAAAAACAAATTTATCGACATCTATTCTTCACCTGAAATGGATAAGAAAATAAAGGCCAATACGGTAAACGAAAAGAAATTGGGCTTTGACGGAATCCCCGTATTTATTATTAATAATCAATATCATGTAACACTAAACACAGCCGCCGCCTCTAAGCCAAGAATCTCCCCTAAATTAAGTGAAGATGAACGAAATAAACAAATTGAATTAAGGATGTTTGAAATTATAGATTACTTAGTGAGTATCGAGCGAGACGTTATAAAAAATAAGTAGAGTTTCATAAAAAAACTGTAAGGAATGAAACAGTTTTTCGCCGCCGATGCGCCCCATCTTCGGTGGCTATTTTTTTGTTCAATAATTGAACAGCATGAAGCGCCGGAATAAATCCGGCATTTTCAAAATCTTTATACATCCCCTCTTTCGGCGAGGCTGACAGTGCCCTCAAGCGAAACTACGATATGGTCAAGCACCCGAATATCAAATATCCCTAATGCTTTTTTAAGTTCTTTAGTGATTTGAACATCTGAAAAGCTTGGCTCACAAATCCCTGATGGGTGATTATGCGTAAATATTAGAGCGGCGCTATTAAAGCGTAACGCTTCTTTGACAACCTCGCGAACATGAACACTACAACCCGCAATACTGCCACGAAACAACTCCTTAAACTTAATCAAACGATGTTGATTATCTAAAAACAACACGCCAAAAACCTCATGCTCTTTTGCGGCTAACTTAAGGCGGCAAAAATCCTTTACCGTCTTTGCTGAGTTCATAAATATACCTTCTCCTTTAAGCTTATTACTCAAATATCTTAGAGCTTCCTCAACTATATTTTGAGGTTTTGAAAGGGCTATATAATCAACAAACAAATCAAGCTGCATGTTATTCATACTCTCACCCTCCCTAGTGGTTCCAAAATATATGGATTTCATCATGTGCCGTTTCGATTGTAAAAACATCACCGCCCATTTCCATGTCACGCCCCATTCTTTCGTAATCAATGTAGCATTCTAAATGCTTTGGAATTTCACTTGTTTGCTCGGTCAGCTCCCGCGCGTAATCTTCCAAGCTCTTATATTCACCTTGATAATGCTCCTCCATAGAGGTCTCGGCATATTCAAAATCTCCGTGAAAGTTTGCTAATACAGCCGCTCCTAATGTTCCATGTTCTTCAATAAATAATGCTTTTTGTTGAACAGAACTAAGCCCTTCATACTCTGAAATTTCTACGCCTTCAAACCCTTCATAATCATGAATTGCGACCTCTTCCGAATTTTCTTCGGGTGAGCATTTCAAAAGACTATCAATCTCTTCTTGAATTTCATTAAGGTCTAATGTCGCATCCACCCAAACGCCGTGTAGTTTTCCTGCGTTATATGCTGCTAGGTCTGCAATGTAAATTTTGATATCTGCGCTCATATTATTTTCCTTGTCTTAGGTTTAAAAATACATCCCTTTTGGGATTGAAAATCCTAGACAAAGAGCGAGCAAAGAGAGCGCAAAATCGTGCGTTTTATTGGAATCCAGACAGGGGGAACCTCCCACTCTGCACAAGCGCAGCGCGGAAGGTTGGGGGATGTCTTGATGGAGGCAAAACGGATGATATTGTGAAGTCTTCCCAAAAGGGAGAACTCAAAAAAACAAAACGAACGGATACGTTCAGGCATTATTTCAAAGGGCGTTGCGGGAATCCCGCTTGAATGGGGTGTCGTAAAACGCAGGAGCGTTTGCAGCAGGGGAAAAGCCTTTCCCCCACAAGTTCAAAACTATCTCTTAAAAGTTATGCATACCAAGCTGATTGTTATTTGCATCATCACAAATCAATACAGACCAGCCTCAATCCTCCCTTAAGAATGAGAGCTACGAACACTCACGTCCTTACCTAAACCCTACCCAAACACAAGAGACCATTAAAACTGCAAGCGTAGCCAAGAGTTAAGCCTACGCTTCTCCATATATTTCGACCCATCGGTGCAGTTCATAGCCTCTCGCATTTAAGCGGCCTCAGATAAGGTCGCAATCATTCGCGGCCTCCCAATAACAGGAGGTAATTATGAAACTGGTAACAAGATTTGAGATAGCAGAAAAGAACGAAACAGAGCTAGGAGCAATATTAAGAGAGGCATTTAATGAACTTGCGAGAAGCAAGCCAAATTCCCACCAGCGCAGAAACGCACTGGCATCCATCGAGAATATTCAAAGAGAGATTGGAACGAAAGATTTTTGTCCTTGATGGCTATCAAAGTAAAATTACAGAACATACAATTAGATCATGGAGAATAATCGATGTCGAACGACAATCAGGGAATTATCATATTTTCTTCGATGGGTGGTTTCAAACGCTGTAAAATAACTGTTTTTAAAATTTATCGGGCCATATTCAAGATTGATTAAAACTTTTCTTTTTTCAATGGCACTTCTTAATTGTTTGCTGGCAAAACATATATTCCCATCCATTACATAACCAATCATGCAGCCATACGGCAATCTTTCAGAATATTTTGCTGTTGCATAACGAACAATACCTTCCTCAACATATGGCCCAGCAAGTGAAGCTTTTCGTTTCTTTTCTTCGGTGACAGTATTTAATCTTTTACACTCATAAGCAATATAAGTCTGATGATCCTGATCATAAAAAAGTGCAATATCAAGAATACCTTTTGTTGTGTAGTCCCCTATTTTATCCTTTTCTTTTAGCTTGTGCTGAAGAGCGATAAAACCCAGATCACATGCTGCCTTATCTTCTCTTAAGATATCGACAAGCCGCTCAGTAATTTTGTCTTCTAAATCTGTTTGCTCTAGCCTATCAATAACTTTTGCCCATACTCGTTCGACGCATTCAATTAGCTCATGATCTATATCTTTTATACATTTAAGCCAAAGCGATGATTTCCCTACCGTCATAAAAAATCCTTATCTCGTTTGACTTAGCAAGTCGGCGGCAATTGCATCAGCATCAGCCAAAGCAGTGGAACCAAGCCAAAATCTTCTTTTTCTTGGTTTAACCAAATAAAGAACATCATCTATAAATATTCTAAGATCAGGAATTAACTGAAAATTTCCGGGTAAATTTTGCGGTAAAGAGTCCCAAATCTTAGGTAAGATATTATCGAGCGCGTCCTCCCTACTACAAGAAAAATTACTTTTCTTTTGATCATCTGTTAAATGAATCCCAACAACGACGAGATCTGATGATGCCCCTACAATTTCACAGATCGCACGATATGGTTCCTCCAACCAATTCGTTAATGCAGATGCTAAATGCGTAGAATATTCATTCCAGTCACTTTCAGAGGTATCTTTCCATAGACTAGGGACTGTTTTCGAACGAGCACGAGGCTGCATACTAGGGATAATATGATTAAGTGTATCTTCAATCAAAAGGATATCAGTCTCTTTAAGATCGAAGTATCGGTATACTATTTTATCAATTTTACTTAAATATCCAGTGACTTCTTCTTGAAATAAATCATCCTTTTTCTTCATAAGTCCATCAACTAATTTAACAGCATCTTTAAACGCCAACTTTGCATTTTTCGTTTCACTCAAGCGTTCTATAGAAGGAAATGGAATTTCTAAAACTTCTTGCTGCGGAACCTTATCTCGCTCCATACCAGAAATAGAACTGTTGTGAAAAAGATACCAAGCAACAAGGGAGCTATTTAACAGTACTGTTAAAAACTTAGCGGTTTGAGTTTCTCCATCATGAATGTGAATCGATTGTAAAGAGCTAAGAAAACTAAGTTCTTGCTCACTATAACTGGCTCGTAATCGGCCTTGCTCTCGCTCTATACCTTGGGGAATAAGTATGTGAGGTGCTTTGAAACCTTGCTCAAACCCAATCCTATGAACTATATTAGTTGGCCAACCACTGCTTTTGATTTTAGGTAGAACAATGGGGCAAAACATTTTCATATCTAAAAAAGGAACTTCTGTAATAACATTAGAACGAACAACAGAGTAATTATCATCGTTGATTTTATTATCTTGTGCCCTTTTAAACCCTTGCCCAATAATCCAATTACAACTTAACTTGTTTTCTTTTTTCCTAGAATCTTGATAAGTAATAACTTTCTCAGAGAGTTTAGGAAATTGATTTAAGTATTGGAATAATTTTGCATCTGGAGTATTCATCCACATTCGACGTTTGAGTAACAATGAATCATGTATAACACGTTCAATAGACAATCTGGCCTGATCAACACTGCTTAGTGTCATCATTCTTTTTGTCTTTAAATTAAGATCTGCTTTTGGTACCCAGTAATCAAAATCGTAATCTGACCCTTCACTAATTTTATGCTTGTAGATCATAAGTGCTGCTGGAGCATCTCCACCTTCAAACAATTGAAAACGTGTATCTGCAAAGTTTACCGCTCGAATAAGCTGAATAGTTTTCCACCACTCATTTCTTGCTTTAACAATGGTTGTACTTTGGCTTGTTAAAAAACTAGTTGCTTTAAGCAAAAGTGCAATTACACAATCCTTTTTCGAATGGGAAAGCGCTTTCCAAGCAAAACCCCAAGAAATTTCTTTAGCAGGCATTTTATAGTTATTTTCTTTACACCATTTTTCTGCGGTCTTTTGCTCTCCCCTTCGACTCACCCAAGGAGGATTTCCGATAATCAAATCGTACTGGTAGTTTTCATTTGAGACTACAAAAAAATCTGTTACCAGAAGCGTTTCACCACATAGTTTTGGCAATAAACGTCCTTTTTTCATTAGCGCAAGAATTTCAGCCGGTCTCGAATTTTCTAATAAGGCGATGTAAAGAGAGAATGCTGCAACACGAATAGATTCTTTTTTAATATCAAAACCATGAAGCCTTCTAAGCATGGCCAATAATGCAGGCCAAGTTGGATGTTGATCCTGATGCTTGATTTTCCATTCAGCAATCATTTTTTCAAATAAGCGCACAAGAAATATACCAGACCCGCAAGACGGATCTACATATTTACCGCTTATTTTTTGTTTATCGTTTAGTTCTGACCAAGCTTGTTCCACAACTAAATCAGCCAAAAACATCGGTGTATAATAAGCGCCTGATTCTCTTTTTGAAGTTGGATCGAATCCTAAAAAACGATCATAAACGGCACTAATCAACTCTATAGGAATAAATCGAAAATCATATGGCCAAAATTGATATTGACCAGAACTTAAATCAATATTTCCAGCTCTAAATCCGGAAAGAATTTCAATGTGTTCAGAACCTAAATTTTCAACAGCCTCATTCTTATCGAAAGAGCATGGAGCAACAAATAGATCACCATTAAAATGCTTTTTAAGTAATTTGAAAAGTTCAGCGAATTTATTTATACGACCATCACTCAAAAGGGTTTTCAAAGAATCTATTTTCGTATTGCCAGTAGCCTTATTAAAATATTCGGAGTTAATAATCTCTTTATCTTCAAGATAAGAAATAAACATGATCTGCATTAATAATGCCTGAGCAGATTCGAGCTTTATATTGTTGTCAATTAACCTTTTTACGGTTGCTTCTAAGTTTGTTAATAAAACTTGATCAACCCTGTATTTTGAATCAAATTTATCTTCGTTATCTGCTATAAAGCGACCTGACTCTACACCTAAAACTAAGTCTTTTAGCTCTAAAGCATCATTGGTGAGGTTGAAAACTTGAACCAGCTTATCTGTCTGTTCACTATTAATTTCAGGAAGTTGGGACAAAGAGTATGCACGTAATATATCACCAGAAATAACGAGAAGAAGGGTTGCCAAGCCTTGATTCCAAAGAGCCTTGTGAACGTAGTCAACCTCATCTTGATCAAATATTTCTTGCGCAATAAATGCAATACTAGGTACACCTGAAATACAATGAATGGCAGCTATATTTAGCTCATCAAAAGACTGGCGAATAACTGAGCTATGAGGAATGCCACTCAGATCATCACCTGACTGTATAAACTCAGGAAAGTTACGATTCTCTAATCGCAACGAATGTAACCAAGTCGCCGGAATCATTTAATTCACTTTCACTAAGCCCAGTTGTAACTGGGTTTGCTGAGATGGTAGTCCTAGAAACTGGTATACCAATGTTTGTGCGGGTTGCAAATCAACAATAAGTCCTTCCACATTAACGCCATCGGGATTTAATCTGCCACATTTTCTCCCTTGTTCACTGATAAATATAAATGAATGGGAGGTCAAGCTCTGAGGCTCTCTAATACATGAATAAAGAGCATCTGAGAAGCCGCCAATGTAAGATAATGATAAACCAAAGTTATTAATTATGTGTTTGATTACAGCAAAATACACCAAATCAACAGAATCATAACGGTATGCTGATCGTTCTTTAGTCTTTCGATAACAGTAAGGGGGCAGAGTATCCGTCCAAGCTCTCAACTGATGACGACCTATCTCAAGAGCCTCACAGATGTCCTTTGTTTTTAATGTAATTCTATCTGGCATGATATTTATTTAGCTCGCACACAAAACTGCGCTTATATTAACGCAGTTCTAGAGCTATTGCGAGACGTTTTAAGTTAATAATTACATTGGTTATCAATCATTTAAATTGTTCAATATAAGAGCTATAAGGACATATGAGTAGAAACTAACTAAATTTCAATCGCATAATCATAATTTAATGCTAGCAACTGCGCTTGCTTCCTGCATTGGCATTTTTCTGTACTTATATTTTGTATCGAGCGAAATAAACTACCCAATGCGAATCAGCAAAGAACATTTTCTAGCCACCCACTGCCGAAACAATGGTCGAGGTTGAACGGCGAAACGCTCACGGTATCCAATCCGCGCAGGGTTGGTCAAGGGTTCCAAGGGGCACTGAAAGCCCTTTTGGTCGATGGGGATGCTAAGGGGAGAATTGAAATCTCACCCTTGCACATGGGGTTTAGGGGTAGCTCGAAGGCTCCCCTAATGGTGATTGAACGGCCACTGTCCGTCGTCAAATGATTTGAGACATATAGGTCTAATATGATCAGGAGGTTTTGGCTTCTGATTAAGTTAAATATTAAGCAGCTAATTTAAGATGCTGCAAGCGTCTTTGTTTGATTGTTTTAAGTTTTAGCCTTCTCCTTTTTTCTAGAATTGAATTCCCCCTACCAAAGTAAACGTCAGCAGGCGTGAGATTATCGATGCTTTCATGATATCTGTCATGATTATAATATTCTATGAACTGACCAATCTCGTGTTCCAAATGGCTTGGCAAATAATAGTTGTTTAAGAGCACACGGTTTTTCAAGGTTTGGTGCCAGCGCTCGATTTTACCTTGTGTTTGCGGGTGATATGGTGCACCGCGTACATGACTCATGCCTTTGCTTTCAAGAAAGTCTGCAAGCTCACCCGCCACATAAGATGCCCCATTATCAGAAAGAAGCCGTGGCTTATGAATAACCTTGGCACTGTCACAGCCTGAAGCCTCTAGCGCGAGTTCCAGCGTGTCGGTCACATCGGATGCTTTCATGGTCGTGCAGAGCTTCCACGCAATGATATAGCGCGAATAATCATCCAAGATGGTCGACAGATAATACCAACCCCAGCCAACAATCCTAAAATAAGTAAAATCAGTCTGCCACTGCTGATTTATGCGTGAGGGCTTGTCTTTGAACTCATTGGCCGCCTTGATCACCACAAAATTAGGACTAGTGATTAAATCATAAGACTTGAGAAGTCTATAAACACTGGCCTCCGACACAAAGTAGTCTTGTGTATCTGTGAATTTAACCGCCAGTTCACGCGGCGATAGCTCTGGTTTTTCAAGGGCAAAGTCAATAATTCTGGCTCTAACCTTATCTGGAATACGGTTCCACACATGAGATGGGCGCGACGGCTTATCAGCCAACGCGTCCAGCCCACCTTCAATATATTTATCATACCAGCGATAAAAGGTCGGGCGCGGAACTCCAATCTTAACCAGTGTTTGCCGTGCAGACAGGTGAGATTGTTCGACAGTGCGGATAATCTCAAGTTTTTCAGATGCTGGATATCTCATATTTCTTCGCCCCCATTGCCGATCATGCTTTTTTTCAGCAAACGCAGCTCAAGGGTTTGTTCGGCGACAACCTCTTTTAAATCTCGTGATATACGACGCAAATCCTTGACTTCATCGGTAGTAGCCGCGCGCGCGGTATCGCCTGCAAGGCGCTGCTTCCCAGCCTCAATGAACTCTTTTGACCAGCTGTAATACATGCTCTGCGCTATGCCTTCCTTACGACATAGCTCCGCGATAGAGTGATCACCTCGCAGACCATCAATTATAATGCGGATTTTCTCTTCCGCAGAATATAGCTTACGGTTTGCACGGCGGATATCTTTCACCACTTTTGTGGCTTTGGACTTGGTAGTTTTAGTATTTAGTTTGGTTTTCATCTTCATTCCTTCGTCATTACGATGAAAACCAAAACACTCCCTTATGCAAGACCTTTAAATGGTCTCATAAGACCTGACGGGGAACAACAGAAACTTCAAGCAAACGGGGTTACTCTAACCTTATCAGGCATACCATCGGATATATTAAACATAGCACTTAGTGATGATTATCAAGGCAAGCCGATAACTATTTGGTTTGCCGTATTAGATGGCAACAGGGAAATTATAGCGGACCCTTATCAACTCTTTAGCGGTCAAATGGATGTAATGAAAACCTATGATGATGGAATTACATCTTCAGTAACCTTAACAACTGAGAGCGATTTGGTTGATATGCGTCAAGCGCGAGAGCGACGCTATACCCCTGAAGATCAAAAAATAGATTTTCCCGATGATAAGGGATTGGATTTCATACCAACAATTCAAGATTTAGAAATAGTATGGGGACGCGGATAATGAGAGATGTACTGTTAGATGAGTTTATTACGCAAGCTGCACAGAGGCCATTCGAGTGGGGGAAATTCGACTGTGCTCTATTCGTATCGGACTGGTGTGTTAAATGCGCTGGGTTTGATCCTGCATTAAATTACAGAGGTAAATACAAGACAGAAATAGGTGCTAAACGCCAGCTTTTGAAAAAAGACAAATCTATGTCTAATGCGTGTGATGATCATATGTTGAGGGTAGGAGTTAACTTCGCTCAAAAAGGCGATATATGCGCAGCTCTACTCGATGGATCAATGACTATGGGCATAATCGCGAGTAGGGGCGGAATATGGTTTAAAACCGAAAATTCCGGTGTTGATTTATTGCACATTAAACCTTCAATCGTTTGGCGTGTTTTATGAAGGATGGCTGGTTCGGCATTTCGCCGATACTTTCACCAGATTATTTGCAATATAAAGGGCCTTACCCATTTGGTAATCATGGGCCTCAGCAATTGCACCAACCCCCAGTTATCGCCGCAGTCGTAGCAACTGCTGTCAGCGTTGGGACTGCCGGAGGATTGGCTGCTTTTTCATTCTTGGGTGTAACTGGCGCGGCAGGTGCGGCCCTGTCGTTTGGCTCTAGTTTAGCGCTGGGATTCTTAACTAGTGCATTGTCACCAAAACCTCAGAGCGCGGATTTATCTAGTTTTGCATCAATCAGATCATCTGGCTTAACTCGTCAAATTAGGCAGGCTGTGACAGAACGTAGGCTGGTGTTTGGAGAGAGTAGGGTTTCTGGTCCTATAGCGTTTGTAAGCGCGACTAACGATAATAAATACCTGCACATGATTATCTTGCTTGCCACTCATGAGGTGGAAGAAATTGGGGAGGTGTTCGTTAATGGTGAAAGCATAACTGATGATATGCTTGATGTTAACGGGATCGTTAATGATGGTAGATTTGACGGAAAAATACGCATAAAAAAGCATTTAGGGACAGCAACGCAACTAGCCGATAGTGAGCTAGTCAGTGAGGTAAACGAATGGACTGCTTACCATCGTTTGCAGGGTATAGCTCATATTTATGTAAGAGTTGAATTTGATCGTGATGTTTTCCCTGGAGGAATACCAAATTTTTCAGCATGGCTAAAAGGTAAGAAAGTTCTAGATACTCGTGATAGCGTTATAAGGTGGTCACCTAATTTAGCATTAATATCGAATGATTACTTGGTGGATCCAAAATACGGTCTAGGTGCTAAAAATGTAAGTGCAGACCTGCTAAATGCTGCGGCTAATACGTGTGATGAGATGGTCACAGTAACAGCCATTAATTCAGTAATAGAATCTGCGGAAACTGATACAAATATAATTAATCTAGCCGGTGATGTCGTAACGGTTCAAACAGGCGATAGAGTTACTGTATCAGGTAGTTCAATACCAGTAGGGTTATTAGCAGCAACAGAATATTATGTGATTGTATATCAACGCATCGATACGGTTAGAATTAAACTAGCGACCAGCTTATCTAATGCGATTGAGGGTATTGCTATTGATATAACGTCTAATGGTAGTGGAACGCTAAGTAAAATAGCAGAGCCTCGTTATTATGGCGGTGGCGTTACTAAGACGAGTGCAGAGCGTGGCAATAATTTAGAAGAGATGTTGTCTGGTATGGCTGGTATGGCCGTATATGCAGGAGGTGAATGGAATATTCTTGCGGGTGAATATCAAAGCCCAACTATAAGCTACTCTATCAACGATCTTGCGGGTGGTATCAGTATAGAAACAAAGGTTTCTAAGCGTGAAAGGTCTAATCGTATTCAAGGTGTCTACATATCACCATTAAATGAGGGTAATCCGTCAGATTATCCAGCGGTAAAAAACTCCACTTATGAAGCACAAGACGGTGAAGTTATTAAAAAAGACATTAATCATGCTTTTGTGCAGAGGCCACATATGGCGCAACGTGTTTCTAAAATTTATTTAGAACGCTCAAGACAAGAATTAGTCTTCTCGGCGCCATTCGATTTGACTGGTTTTTATGTGGGTGTAGGAGATAATTTTTATTTTACCGTAGAGCGCTACGGGTGGAATAATAAGATATTTGAAGTGATCGATTGGTCGCTGGGATTGGAGCCCGATAGTGCCGGTATTCCACGTCCTATTGTTAATATTACGGCTCGTGAAAACCATAGCTCTGTTTACGATTGGAACTATGGTGAGGAGACAGCCGTTGATCCAGCACCGAACACGAATTTACCTAATGCGTTCAATGTTAGCGTTGTCGGTGGTTTTTCTTTGGATTCAATCCCTGTTTTCACCCAAGAACAGGATAGGATTTACAATATTCTCGCCAGTTGGGAGACACATGAAAACCAGTTCGTTGCTAGTGGCGGTAAATTCGAAATTGGATATAAATCCGCCGATGAGACTGTTTATAAATCTGCGGGTATTGTTGATGGGTCGGTTTCTGAGATGCGCATAACCGCACTACAGCCCGATACGTTATACGACATCAGGATATACGCATTTAATAATTTAGGAGTAAGAAGCCAGCCCTCATTGATTGAGGGCTTTTTAGTGGGAACAACAGTAACAACGGATACAGAGGATTGGGAAAACGAAGATTTAATCCCCGAGGATTGGGAAAATGACACGCTACTAGCACAGGATTGGGAATCATGATTGCAAAAAAACCATTTAAAGAAACACAAACCCACACAAGACAGAAAACTATAAAGCCTGAGCGATCAAAGGTTGTTGATGGTGTCAAAATCGTCACGCCTTGCGTTGTTAAAGAGGTGGAAATCGAGGCTGTTTTCTGGGTGGTTGAAACTGAGATTAACGGTGAGATTGAACGGCATCGGTTCAAGATCAAAAAAGCAGCAACATCATTTTTGAGCGGGGGTAAATAATGTCAACACAACGGCAAGTTAGGGGCGCATCCGCAGTTATCCAAGCAGCGAGAACGCTGGTATCCCGTGTTTTGGATGTAAATACAACAAAAAACAGAATTTATGTCCATGATGGCTCAACAGTCGGGGGCATCCCCCATATAAACGCCCCTGACTTTCAAAATCAGGAGTTTATATCCGCCGATGTCACAGGCACGAACGCGCTTGTTATGACGCTACCTTTCCCTATAACCGCGTATCTGAGGTACCAGAGTTTTGTTTTCCGTGCTGCGCAAACTAACACAGGCAGCGTGACTTTAAATATTGACGGTATCGGTGCGGTGGTAGTCAAAAAAATTTCAGGATCTTCAATTAAAATATTGTCAGCCGGAGATCTCTTGCAGTTTGGCTTATATCGCGTAACTCACGATGGTAGCGATTTTATTTTACAGGGCGGCGAGGGGCTTGATATTGATGGATTACCCGACGTAAGTGTAGCAGCGGCCGATATGATAGCTTTCCTTGATAGTGATGGGGATTTAAAAAAGGCGGCTGTACAACAAATAATCGACTTAGCAAAAACATCTACGTCGGCTAACGTGGTCGGGACACATGCAATGGCTTACCCCACCGGTTCGACGCAGTACAACTTCGGAAATACAATATCTGGAGCAAATTTAAAACCGTGTAATGTAAACGCTGGCACAATAGGTTCAACATCACTAGCTGGGACATGGCGTTGTCTGGGTGTTTCGTTACACCCTGGGAGCAATATCGAAAAAACAACACTATGGGTGAGAATATCGTAATGCATAAAAACTCAATACTAGACACTGGACTTGTAACGGGCAGCTCGGTCATCGCTTATCTTGGGGCGATTGTTCCCACGGCCTTATCAATACTCACCATCGCCATATTAATCGGACGCTTGGTTATTATGCGTCAGGATTACCGCATTAATAAAAAGAAGCTGAACGAATAGATTAACATCTTAAGGATATCATTATGTTATTGGATTTAATCGCCCGACATGAATCGGGTGGTATGTACAATCGCGTCTATGGACGTGGCGTAAAAACCGAACCACTTACATCAATGAGCATAAATAATGTGATGTCGTGGCAGCGCCAATATACAACCATTCATAAATCACGATCTAGCGCGGCTGGTAGGTATCAAATCATACGTATTACTCTCATCGACCTAACAAAGAGTATGCGCCTGTCTGGTAAAGAGTTGTTCAACGAGGAAATGCAAGACCGCATGGCAATGGAGCTTCTTAAGCGGCGGGGCTATCGTAGATTTTTATTACGCACAAAGACACTCAAAGCAATGGTGCGCAGCTTATCGCAGGAATGGGCGAGTTTTCCCAAGGATGAAAGTGGGAAAAGTTATTACGCGGGTGATGGATTAAATAAGGCCTTGGTCAGTTATGACGAGGTAATCAAAGTTTTAAAACTAGAAAGAGAACGGGCGCTTACTGAGCGCCTTTTATTATGGAGGAAAGAGAATGTTTAAGAAAATTATACTAGGCCAGATACGGCACTTACTGGGGGCAGGGGGAACAGGTTTCACGACATGGCTCTTGGCTCACGGTGCTAGTGCGACAGACGTTGACGTGATGGTATCAGGGCTACTCGCTGCTATCGGATTTATGTGGTCTGCATATACAAAATATCGTGAGGACAATAAGCCAATCAAGATACGAAAACTGAATGCAGTATTCATGTTGTTTGGTTTGGCGTTGTTACTGTCCGGCTGCTCTGCAATTGAAAAGATTACAGATAATTTTGAAAAGCCAAACTGTCAGGAGCGTGTTGCAATCGTCTCACATGTCATTATTACAACTTCAAATGAGGTTGTTATTGCATCACAGGAAGACCGAATGTCTGTCAAAAACAGGCGCATAGCCATTGATAGCATTGATAGTGCAATGAATATTGCGGACAGGGCTGGGGCATTTTGCTCACTGAATGAAGTGGTCGCAGATGATTATGTAGACGCACTCTACGACACGGTTAAAGAAATCACAGCATTGATAGGAGAGTAAGTTATGGGATTGGAAGTCAAAGACGTTAAGGAATTAATGGATCAAGTCACAGTGTATGTCGAGATGGCATCGGTTGCTGCTGTTGGTCTTAAGGCAATTCACGGACTGTTAGCGCAAGGCAGTGATTTGAGTAACGCAGAGCTGCAAGTGCTGTTGTCTGAAAACCGCGACATTATTGCCAGTAATAAGGCAAAAATCGAGGCCACGATCATTCGTGACACTAAATAAAACCATCAAAATCCGAGGATAATCTAATGTATAGAAACAAGCTCGCGTTGTTTTTAACGCTACTTCTATGTGTCATTTCACTGCAAAGCCACGCAATAGGCCTTAAATTAGGACTCGGCTTAACTGCGCCTATTGTAATTGGTTTATCCGAACCGGCAGGGCAAACCGCGCATATATTCTTATCAATCGGAAACAGCCATAATATAGGAAGACCAGCGGCATCGGGTGAAACTTTCGATGCAAAGGTTTACGAGTGGACGCAGCTTGACGCTCTATCACATCCACCTTTGGCTATGCTGGATCATCAAAACGATACAACAACCGATATCAGTCCGGACTTATCTTTTTCGGCAGATTACATTGCAGCAAACCCCACGATTGATCGGCTTGTATTCGTACCACATGCACAAGGGTCAACAGGTTTCAGCGGAAACAGCTGGTCAGCCGATACCGTTCCCAATGATTTAAGTGTCGCCGTTACACGGTTCAACGCCGCTCATGCACAGCTTATCGCAGATGGGTATACGGTTACGGTTGGTGGCGCGTTCTTCCATGCAAACCGTCCAGATTTCGACGATAACAGCCATCTACAATATCAGATTGATATTGACGATATGGTTGTTTATCTCCGTGCAAATCTGACTGGCGGCGTAAACATACCCGTAATCATTGGCGGGGGCATGACGAAGACGCAGCTTGACGCTCGTGCGTTATCTAAGGATTTAAACTTCCAAGCCACCGCAGACGGCACACAACATCGTGTTGCTTATACGGGCACATACGACTGGATCAACTCCCCACGCTACGGCAATACCTATGTAGGGCTGCCCGTTTTGGCTGATGATGGTGTACATGCTAATCGTTTGGGTGTGATAGAGCAGGGGCATCTGAGGTATGATGCCCTGTTACGCGCTCAGTTAAACACCAGCCCATCCGAACCATTCCAAAGTCTTACCAGTTGGAGCAATTGGAAAGCGTTTTATGATTTCCGCACCGGCACAGGTTTGGATATGACTGGCAATGGTTTCCATGCCACCCAACAAGACGCAGTAGCCACCGCAGACATGCCGTATGATGTAACTGTACAATCAATGGCCTATATACGTGCGGCTGGCGGTACAGACAAATATTGGGCTGCGGGTACGATGCTCGGCGCGTCTTATACAAAAGCAGCCTTTGTGAAATTTGACAGTCTTTCAACACAGGGTGTGATGCAAGATCATAACGACGGCACGAGGATGCACTTATCTTCTGGATCGGGTGTATTCAGAAGTTATCACAACAGCTCATCACAGAGGGTAGCATTCCCAAACACCGACATTGTATTGGGCAAGTATCACTTAATCGTTCTGACTTATGATGCGCCTTCAACGACAATGAAGCTGTATCTTGATGGTTCATTAAAAGAGACTAATGCCACCGTTGCCAATCATACTAGGACAACGGTTGAAGCAATCGGCGCACAGACACACGTAAATAATGGTGTGCTTGGTGGTGGTATGGTGTTTGCCGCGTTCTCTGATGTGGTGATGTCTCTCACCGATGTTCAAGCTCTTAATACTGCCGCGCAAGGTCTCGTCAATGAATTTGTAGTACAGACACCAAGTGAAATACCGGATTTGTGGGCGTTCTACGATCCGCGTGTCGATGGCTCAATTACGCATATCAGTAATGTTACAAGCATCGTCGGTGATACGTTCGCCGCGAACAATGCAACGCAAAACACAGAGGCCTTAAAGCCGACTTATAATGACGCTGGTGATTATATTCAGTTTGGAGGAATTGCAGGAGATCAGGAGGTGCTAACCCTGCCTGATGTTGATTTTGCAGGAGATAACTTCTCAATTTCTGTCTGGGCTAATGCTGATAATCTGTCCTCATTCATTCAAACACTGATCAAATTTGACGATGGCACGACATCAAGCCTAGCCCACCTCTATACATATAACAATGGAGATGTCATACGGTTCGCAATTGGAGATGATGCAGGTAATAGTGCAGCTTTCAATGTTGCAGGTATCGTCATAAATGAATGGAATCATGTCGTCGTCAGTGTTGATAGGGTTAACAATATCGTTAAGGCGTACTTCAATGGCACGCAATCGGCTACGCAAGACATATCGGCTCTTACAGGTAATATTTCATGTAACAGTAGCGCATCCAATAAATTAGGCAAGGAAGGCGCAACAGGGGCTTTCTCTAGGGCATACGAAGGAAAGATCGGTAATGTTCACGTCTACAAAGGCCGCGCATTAACTGCGGACGATGTTACAAATATTTTCAATGATGGTACGGCGAATTATTCGAATCCCTAAACGGGGGAAAGAGTGCGGAAACTCTCTTTAACCGCAAGCGCGAACTTGCATGACCTTAATTGGCTTTATCAAGGCCATCCCGCACCCTGTTGAGTAGCTTTGTTATATACGCTATACTTCATGATGATCTCTAAGGCTATCATCAAGGTATTTAACAAAAGATTCTATTTTATCTATAGACATATTGAGGTCAGTTAAATTTAGATGGACAGGGGTCCCATCATTATCCTTTCCATTTCTATGAACGATATCATGGCGCATACTTGTTATTTTTATTAAGTCCCCTAGATCATGTGAGCATTGAAATCCTAATGTTGCCTTATAGATTTCCATTACTCTAACCACATCATGATACAAATACTTACGGAGTTGTCCTAAAACAATCTTGTCCACAGAAGCACTTTCAAGTAAAAATTGTTCTAGTTTAAAATTTTTATTTTTTAGTTCTTTTAGATTTTTAGCTGCATTGGCAATATAACTTTTATTTGCAAGAACTGTAGACTTTAGTGAATCGCTAAGATACGTTTCCATGGCTGTTACAGCATGAACATATGCCATTTTATATACAGTATGAACGACTGCATCATCAATCCGAGAACTTAATATTGTTTTTAGTTCGCTAATTGTTTGTGCAAAAGATATATAGAAATCTGAATGATTTTGAGAATGGAACCATTGCCATTCTTCTTCTTGATAAATCAGATTTATTTCGTATGCATCATCATACTCTTGCTCTAGTCTATGCCACCCCTCAGTGTATTCATCAGCATCCAAATCATTAAGCTCATCCCTTATCCACTTGGTTCTTTCCTCTGTGTATTGTTCTTCAAAATTTTCTATTATCCAATCTGTTGTTCTGCTCATATTTTCCTATCCATACCTAATCTTGTCTAATCTCTTTTAGCACACTTTGGGCACATATCAGACATACCTTAAATAACCAGAATAAGAAATTCCCTATAAACGAGGGAAGGGGTGCGTCAACACCCCTTTACCGCAAGCCTTAACTTGCATGACTTTCAACTGGCCTTGTCTTGGCCATCCCGCCTATCAGCCGATAGATGGGGGATTATGCATGCAAAAGGTTAAAAAAATGAAATCATTCGATCAAGTTCGCCCTCGCGAACCCGTTGCACCGTATCAGGGTGGAAAATCTAAACTGGCCGATACAGTTATCTCATACATTAATCAGATACCCCATAATACCTATGCGGAGGTCTTTGTCGGTATGGGTGGGATATTCCTTCGCCGTGATTACAAACCACCTGCAGAAGTCATCAACGATTACAGTCGTGATGTGTCCAGCTTCTTTCGTGTCCTTCAGATACATTATGTGGCGTTTCTTGATATGCTTAAATGGCAAATCACAACGCGTTCAGAATTTGAACGTTTAATCTCCATTGACCCGGATACATTAACCGATATGCAACGCGCCGCACGTTTCCTGTATCTGCAGCGCACCAGCTTTGGTGGTAAAATTACAGGGCAAAATTTTGGTGTTTCCAAAGATCGTCCAGCACGCTTTGATATAACAAAACTTTCAGCAACTTTAGAAGATGTCCATGAACGCCTGTCCAGCGTAACTATTGAGCGATTAGATTATAAAGACTTTATCCGGCGCTACGATCAACCCGAATGTCTATTCTATTTAGATCCCCCGTATTATGAGTGTGAGTCCGATTACGGCAAAGAATTGTTTGATCGTGATGAGTTTCCAAAGATGGCAGATTTACTCGCCGGAATAGAAGGGAAGTTCATTGTATCCTTAAACGACCACCCCGATGTCAGAGATATATTCAAAGCGTTTCACATTATAAGTGTCGAAACGGTATATTCTATTTCCTCAAAAGAAAGCCAAAAAGTTGGAGAGGTATTGATAACTAATGCACAAAGTCATTTT
This sequence comes from Zetaproteobacteria bacterium, assembly GCA_002747015.1. The sequence goes on along the minus strand of NVXI01000002.1, from coordinate 334,780 downwards.
AGATCGGATGATTTGTTTGGCTCTTAACTTCGAAAATTACCTTATTATCGATCTTGCTCCATTTTTATAATTCTCAACTTAAGATTCTCAATGTGAGCTGTTAGTTTTTCTTCAAAATGTTCCTGCAAGATATTAATACTGTTCTTTATTTTCTTTGAATCTTTTCCGTTTAATTTACGATCAAGATCACTTCTCATCATAAATATAGCATCGTATGTGCTAGAATTTATTTTTAGGACCTGCTCAATACTCTCTTTAATCAGTTTAAGTTTTAATTCAAATTCGTGTTTTCTAGCAACATCAAGTTTATCACCATGAGAATCAAAAGCTTGCTCCGCATTGTTATAGCGTTCTACATAATAATCCCATAAATCCGGTATGTTTTTGCTTTTTTCATTATATTCTTTTTTATCTAAAACGATTTGCTCCATAATATTCAATGAGGTATCTTTTTCTTGCTGGTGCGAGGCACACTCCAATGAACACTGTTGAAGGTCCATTGAGCTTTCACCTAATTCCATTAGGATTACAGAATACTTTAAGGACAGCTTAGTAAACGTATCAATTACTTCTGGAGACGCAATAAGGAAAAGTCTGTAATATTTCTCTGATACTATATTATTATCGTTTTCAGACTTTGTTTCTCCTGAGTTACCTATCGAAAGTATATGGTTTGTGTAATAGTTTATGTATTCAACTGCGCCATAATACGCATCCCTAATCAGTTCGTGTTCTCGTTCTTTCTTCTTTCTTGAGTTTTCCCAAAAATTATTTCCAAACACGCCTATCAAAGCAATCAGAGCACCAATTACAGCCCATACACCAGCAATACTTTGTTTACTAAACAGTAAATCTATAAAAGATGCGTCTTCCATTTAACTCCTTAATTAATATCTGATATTCATTTTTATCATAAAGAACTATCCGTTACTCAAAAGTTCTTATGTAGGCCTTATTTTCCCATTCCATACAGACATTCGCTTTCGCCATTTATCAGGCATAGCATAAACCAGCTAACTCTCAAACTCTTCTAACTCAGGTATACGTGTAAACGCAATCTTCGTTCCAAGATCACTTGATTTGCATTCAGGTATCGCACCAATACTTATGGTATCCGTGCCATAACGTTGATTGAGAGCGTCCATACATTCTGTAAGAGCATTATTTTGTTCTGTCTCTTCTGCGGTGCTGTCAAACAGGTCTAATGTTACTTGTGCTTTCTCGTATAGGTCAGAAATCACAATCGATATCTTGAATAGCTTATACGGCTGAATATCACTTAGCATCATATTCCACATAGCCTCTAATGCTTTCACGAAAACGAAATTATCCTGCGTTGGTGAGAATGAGCGCGTATGTTCCCACCGTTTCTTGTCTGGAGTTCTAACGCTTAAAGAGAACTTACGAGCGTAATGCCCACCAGTGCGTAACCTCGATGATGCTTTCACGGTTAGATGCCGCGCAACACCGTATGCTTTAGGTGGAAAGCGTAGGGCGGGTTCTAGTATCCTGCTATGTCCGACAACACTTGTTTTAGTTTCAATCTCTGGCACTTCGACACCATGCATTTTTAGCCAGAATTTTTCACCCTGAACACTACCCCATGCTTTTCTTACATGTTTGGGAGACAGGTTATATAATTGTTCAACCGTATTTATGCCGGCATTGTTTAACCTGATTTCTATATTGCGCCCGATCCCAGTTAAATCCCGTAATTTCAACTGGAACAGCTTATCGGTGAAGTTATCAGGTGGAAGTATGGTCAAGCCGTCTGGCTTCTGCATATCGCTGGCCAACTTCGCAAGAAAAGGGTTTTGCGCCACACCGATAGAGCAGCCAATTGCACGCCCTACATTTTTTCTAATGCCAGTTTTAAGCCGAGCTGCTAGATCATGAATATATTCGATGCTTTGTTCATTCTCCAATAACTCACACGCAACCTCATCAATTGAACATTTACGCGTGATAGGGATGTGCTGCTCTATCTCGGCCATAATCGCGTGATGATATTCAACGTACTTATGATGACGTGCAACAACGCAAACCAAATCAGGGCACAGCTCTTTAGCATCCTTTATCATCGTACCTGTTTTTACGCCGTATGCCTTGGCCTCATAACTTGCGGCAATCGCACATGTATAATCTGTATCCATAGGTACAACGGCAATAGGCCTACCAATCAGGGTAGGGTTCTCGTTCTGCTCCACGCTGGCGAAGTAGCTGTTTAGGTCTAAGAACAGCCAATTAAGGCGAGCTTTCCCTGCTCCTCGGGTGCTACCCGTGGAGGTGTTTTCTTGTATTTTTTGCATGGTTTTTTATCTCACATAGGAGAGAACAATACAAGAACATTGAGTCTTTTTTTCGGATGTCCTTACAATAGTGTTAAGGCAGGTATTCTCTCTATTTTAGGGTCCTATTTTTTCAAGTCGTTATCCAATAGCTCTATTTCTTTTTGAATTATTCTACGACACATCCATTGTAACTTACGGAAAAGTGAGAACTCGTAAGCATTCAGTTTGCTTTTCCCCCTATGCACTATCTTTGATCTGACATCATAAATTTCTTTAAAATCTTTAAGTATTTCATCTCTCTGTGTCTTTGTATGTCCTATTAGATAGGCACATCTATTCCCAAGTAACACGCCTAAACCAACCTGATTTGAAGAGGCTTTATCGCCCAAGAGTATCTCTAAAACTACTATCATTTGAATATACGATAACAGTTGATTTTTACCGCAATAACTATCGAACAACCATTGAGCCGCCAATAATATATTCTTATTCTGATCTCTATTGTTGAAAGTTCTTTTGATTTGTAAAAGAGTAAAATTTACCCAATTAATTCTCTTTTCTTCAGTATCTAAAGTTCCATCTAAATCGTGTGGAACCAGATCATGAAAAGTTTCAGAAACATCAGCATCAAATTCTTGAAATCTTTGCACAACCCACTTTTCTGCCTCCAGCTTATGAATGATAAATTTTGCTCTTATTGGTGTCGGTCTGTATTTTCTATCGATTTTTAATATTCGAAGAGCAATAGTCAGTCCGCAGAATGCCTTAAAATCGTTTAGTGCTCTTTCAAATGTAGCTGATTGATCAAAATGCCCTATAAATCCTTCATGTTCTATCTGTAGGCACAATTGATTTTCACCCCACTCAGGCTCTGCTCTTAGTCCTAGCAAAGCAGAAGCAATCGAGGGTCCTCTAATCTTATTATCTCTTGTCTCTATGCCTGAAACTAAAGGGAATTTTTCTATAAAATCGTTGTTAGTTTTAATGATTCCAATCTGATTTTCTGGTTTATGTATTTTTATTATTGGAAATAATTTTTCTGATACTTCTCTGTCGAACTTAACAGTAAAAATGTACCTCCAAGGCAGAGAATCTAACTCTTCAATTAGTCGTGTAGCTGTCAACGTAGGATCTTTATAGCCACTTATTTCAATAAGACTTTTATCTTCGGCCTCACTATTGTATTCTTGATTTTCAGAGAGCTCACGAGCAAGTGTTTCATGGATAAAATGGAAGATTGGAGCTTCATCTATAAATTCTACGAGTTTATCTTTATCTTCTCCTCTTCCCGATACAACCGATTCAGCCGACAACAGAGAATAGGAAGACTTTCTATCTAAAGTAAAATTGTTAGATACTATGAGTTTCGGTAGCAGCTCAGCTAAGACTTCAATAAGTTTGCTCTTGCATTTTTCATGTAAATTAAGGCTCATATTTTAAATCTTTAATCGTTAAACCAGTACAAAATACTCTAGTCATTTATCTTTATTCTTTCCGTGCTTATCCGTCACAGTTAACAAGAGCAATAGTATTTAACCCTCTGTTGTTTACTGTTCCAGACAAAACTACGCATCCTGTGTGGATCTCAATAGCTCTTATATTTCTTTCGTAGTTTTTAGGGTTAACTTTGCCAGCCAATAAATTTGCTTTATTAGCGGCCCAGCTATTATCTGATATGTGTTGAACTTTATGGGGAATACCATCAACATCAACGTCAAATATAGGCCCGTTTGATAGCATTCCCGCTGGGGAACAACCTGCAATAAATAGGCATGCAAAAAGAGCTTGTGTGTATTTCATTAATAGTTCTCCATATTAGAAATTAAATATCAGACTTAATAAGCTTATTTGCAAGCAGGGATCTAAATCAAACCTTAAACGCGATCTTATCCATCCACTTCTTTTTCTGCTCAAGTGATGGTCCATCGCCGTAGCGCTGTCTGTCGTACTTGTGTCCGAATACTGAGCAATGAACCTTCTCAGGCGGCTCAACGGCTTGCAAACGGTCTTCAAAGCTGTGCCTTAGTGAATAGAGTGTTGTATTTTCGCCGTAGCGTAGGTTATTTTCAACCATATACTTATTTAGTGTTGCACTAAGGCCATCCGCGCGCCCCAAATACTCTTTAAAGCCCCCACCGACAGATTTATTTATTCTTGCGAGTTCTTCAAAAGCGTATAAAGCAGAACCAACTAGCGGGATGTCTCTCTTGCTTGGCGCGGTTTTTAGACCGCGGTATTTGTTCGTTCTAATTTTTATGTACGGGATGTCTGTATCCAAGATGATATCACCACCCAAGGCATCAAGACCGGTTAGTTCCGACACCCTGCACCCAGTGTCAGCCATTACAAAGATGAATAACCTTAGCTCTTCGGATTCACATTTGTATTTATGTTGGAACAACGTATTTTCGATGTAATCAGTGGGGAAGGGGTGGCGTTCTTTTTTAACCCCTTCTTTTAAGTTTATTTCCTTAAATAGATCTTCGATCGGCATATCTAACATATTATTATCAGAAGCAATGCGCATAGCCTTTTTCACATATCCAAAATCTTTGTTTGCTGAATTTGCTGTGAGCTCTTCATGAATGATTCTATCCGTCCACCATCTGCGAAATTCTAGAGTGTCTGATCGGTCTATATTTTCTACGGCTATATCACCGCACACTGCCACAAAGTTACTAATAGCTTTGATGCGAGGGTTTTTCCATTTTCTGACTTCATCTGGCGTCTTTTTTGCTAGCTTTAATTTTTCATGTTCTATTACCGCTTCAAGAGAATTGCCGATTAATAAGTCTGGTTTTTTGATTAACCCTGTAATTGCTTTCTTATTATCAACGCCTGGTGCTTTTACAGCTGAATTTATACGATTAATAAAATCTTGTTTATCCTTGCTGGTGACTATCTCGGTGCTTGTTTTGTATTTAAAGCCGCACATTCTTAGTGTTTTCAGGCCAATGTTATATTTTTTCTGGTCTGTATCGTCTCCGTTAACGGCGATATCAGCTAAATAATCATCTAAGAATCTAGTGAATTCTTTTGCTCTGGCTTTTGCTTCAATCTCACTATCTGTATCCAAAGCTATTTGAATATGGTTTTGCTTGAAATGTTCATTAAATTTTTTAGGCGTGCGGCGTTGGTAGTGAAACCACTTTCCACGTTTACAAATATAGTCGCCGTTAGTCTTTAGTGCCATTTTTTTAGCCTGATCAAGATTCTGTCTGACAAAACGTCTGACAGAATGTATGTAAAAATGTCTGACAATTTACAAATAATCTTTAGCAGTATAGCCGCGGATGTGTCAAGGAATGCGCCAATTGTTAATGTATAACAATGGCTTGAGTGGCGGATAATATTGAGTGATTTTGGAGGAAAATGGCGGAGAGACAGGGATTCGAACCCTGGATGGGCTATAAACCCATGCCGGTTTTCAAGACCGGTGCATTCAACCGCTCTGCCATCTCTCCAGATCCGTGCGATTATATATTCGAGGTTCATTTTTTAGCCATTTTTGTGTATGTCTGTCTAGTGTTAAATTAAAATTCTTTAGGTTTTGTTCAAAATGTTTGTCTCTCAACTTCTTATTGGCGCATTATTAATCTGTGTAACTGTTATTATACACGCGGTTTTGCTGGATTATTTGATCGGTTGGATGAGGAGGTCACGTAATCGCGCCCGCTTGCTTTTAAAGCGCCATTGGAAAGTGCCGATTCTTGTTATGATCGTTTTAGGTGTCTTTATTGCCCATATCGTAGAAATCTGGGTATGGGCGATGTTTTATATCTATGTCGATGCGATTCCCGATTTAGAAGAAGCCCTATACTTCTCAACAACAACGTTCACAACAGTGGGGTATGGCGATGTGTTTTTAGGTAAAGATTGGAGACTTGTGAGTGCTTTTCAATCTGCGAATGGTTTTATCTTGTTTGGTTGGAGTACAGCCTTTATCTTCGAAGTCATGTCCAAATTAGATGAGAGTGATTCCCGCGATGAATATTAATTTTAAGATTATAGCTTTAGCAGCCGTAATAGCGTTCACACCTGTCTTGGCGCAGGCAGATGATAAATTTGATGCATGGGTTATCGAATTTAAAAAGGATGCCGCGCGTAAAGGTATCTCTAAACATGTTGTCGATCAGGCCATGAAAAATATTAAGCCGATCCCGCGTATTATAGAGTTGGATCGTAAGCAACCAGAAGGGACGATGACTTTTGCGAAATATCAAAAGCGGGTGATCAATGATGCGCGTATCGCACAAGGTCGTAGATTATATAAACAGCACCGTGAATTGTTAGATCGTACAGCAAAAAAATATGGTGTTCCGGCGCAGTATATAGTTTCTCTGTGGGGTATAGAGACTAGCTATGGTAATAATACAGGCGGCTTTGGCGTTGTTCCTGCATTGGCGACCTTGGCTTACGACGGACGACGCAGCAGCTATTTCCGTAAGGAGCTTATTAATGCGCTGAAGATCATTGATGCAGGGCATATCTCTCATAGTAAAATGAAGGGCTCGTGGGCTGGTGCAATGGGACAGAACCAATTTATGCCATCCAGCTTTCATGCGTATGCTGTTGATGGGAATAATGATGGAAAGCGCGATATATGGACAAGCCTACCTGATGTGTTTGCGTCAACTGCTAATTACTTAAGTAAAAGTGGTTGGAAGGATGATCAAAAATGGGGGAGGCGTGTACGTATTCCCGCGCATTTTACAAAAGCTATGATCGGCCTGAAGGTAAAACATAGTCTTGAGACATGGTCAAAACTTGGTGTTACCTTGCCAAATGGTGGTGATATTCCGGTGGTAGCAGGTATGAAGGCATCTATTGTCGCACCTGATGGGGTGAAAGGGCCTGCGTATCTGGCTTACGGTAATTATAGTGTGATTATGCGGTGGAATAAATCAACGTATTTTGCCACATCTGTTGGCTTACTTGCTGATAAAATTGCACAATAGAGGGTATGAATTATGAGTGTTTCTAAGTGTTCAAAGAATTTACGTTTTCTTTCGGTGATCGCTAGTTTTCTTGTTATATCCGTTACAATGACGGGATGTGCGAGGATAGAGCTTTTGTCACATCTTGGTAAGAAAATTACAGGCAGTACCGCGCAAAGCAAGGGACGCTATAAAGTCGGTTCTCCCTATACGATCAAGGGGCGAAGATACTATCCTAGCGTTGATTATAATTATAATAAGACTGGCGTTGCTTCATGGTATGGGCCTAATTTTAACGGTAAGCAAACCGCAAATGGCGAGATTTTTCATGAAAATGACTTAACTGCGGCGCATAAAACCCTTCCATTACCTAGTATTGTGCGTGTGACCAACTTAAAGAATGGTCGCTCACTTATCGTGCGGGTGAATGATCGCGGCCCATATGCGCATAATAGAATTATTGATATGTCAAAACGCTCTGCCGAATTGTTAGGGTTTAGAGGCCAAGGCATTACAAAAGTCCGTGTTGAAGTTCTGGAGGCACAAAGCCGCATGGTTGCCAATGCTGCGCGCAATGGACAAGATACACGTGGAATGGAAGTGCCGATGAATAAGGCAGGGTATAAACCGCCAGCCATTGTTGAACAACGTCCACCATACCCTCCCAAACCAGTGAAACGTGAAATACTTGTAAGCAAGTCTGGCGCGCCAGTTTATTCTAATCAAGTTGTAAGCAATTACCTTCCAAATGGAAAAAGAGTGTTTGTGCAAATGGGGTCTTTCTCTTCGCGAGAAAGCGCAATGAAATACGCAAGTTCCTTGGGACGATACGGTCGCGCGCAAGTGCATGCAACAACGCTTAATGGCACGGCCTATTATCGCGTGCGCCTGCCAAATCCCAACATGACTTCTGCGGATAGTTTGTTGCAACGGGTGACGGCTGATGGCTATAGATCGGCACTCATCGTTGTGAATTAAACAATGTGAATTTATAGATAGATAAAAACCCTCTCTCGTGTTTGAATAGGGCGATACATTGAAAATTATGAGGATTTGATAATGAAAAACCGTCTGTTTTGTGCATTCGTAGCGTTGTTCTTTACGACTTTCGCATTCATTACGCCTTCTTTTGCGATTACAACACAGGCGCAGCAAGCCATAATCATTGATTATGAGACAGGCACTGTTTTATTTGAGAAAAATGCCGATGTGAAAATGCCGACATCCTCGATGAGTAAAGTTATGACGATGTATCTTGTCTTTGAGGCCTTGAAAAAGGGCAATCTATCTCTTGATGATACCATGTTGGTAAGCGAGAAGGCCTGGAAGAAAAAAGGCTCAAAGATGTTTGTGCCCGTCGGGAAACAGGTAAAGATTGAGGATCTTGTTCGCGGTGTCATCGTACAATCTGGAAATGACGCAACAATTGTTTTGGCGGAAGGGCTTGCAGGAGATGAGGATTCTTTTGCTGCCGCGCTTAATAAAAAAGCCAAAGAACTTGGAATGAAAAACAGCCACTTTATGAATGCCAGTGGCTGGCCTGATCCTGATCATTATTCGACCGCGCGTGATTTATCAATCTTGGCCGGTGCGGTGATTAAAAACTTTCCTGAATATTATGGTTATTACGCAGAAAAAGAATTCACTTTCAGCAAAATACGCCAGGACAACCGTAACCCTTTATTATATCGCGATATCGGCGCAGATGGCATGAAAACAGGCCACACGGAGGTTGGTGGATATGGCTTGATTGGCACGGGCAAAAAGGATGGTCGGCGCGTGATCATTGTTATAAATGGTCTGGAAAGCAGTAAAGCCCGTTCGGAGGAGGCCACGCGCCTTTTGCAATGGGGATTAAACGGGTTTCGTAGTCTTGCTTTGTTTGATGATGGTAAAGATTTGGATCGTGCACAAGTATATTTGGGTGTTAAAAATACGGTGGGTTTACAGGCGAAAGAGAGTTTGAGCCTCGTTGTTCCAAAATTATTTGAGAGTGATCTAAAAGTTGAAATTCATTATAACGCTCCATTAAAAGCACCAATTGCAAAGGGAGTAGAGGTTGGAACAATCACCGTTTCCATTCCCAAAGGGGGTGTTATTGAAGTGCCCCTTGTCACCGCTGAGGCGATAGAGGCATTGGGCATGTTTGCTGGGGTAATTGCAAAGGCGCGTTTGTTGACAACGGGGCAGGGGCATTTTGATTGATGGATGATGTTGTGACCAAGCCTAAATATGATAGGGGCTTCTTCATTTCTCTAGAGGGTGGTGAGGGCTCTGGCAAGACAACCCAGATTAATCGTTTGGTTGATATGCTCTCGGAGCGTGGCTATGACGTTGTTATTACGCGTGAACCCGGCGGCACGCCAGAGGCGGAAAACATTCGTAATCTGCTGGTGCAGCGCGATGGTGGAAACTGGAACGCGATGGCAGAGGTTCTGCTGTTATTTGCTGCGCGCTCTATGCATATAGAAACATTAATTAAACCGGCTCTTAATGAGGGTAAAATAGTGATCTGTGATCGTTTCACCGATTCAACATTTGCGTATCAAGGTTCTGGCCGGAAAATGGATATCGCGAAAATTCAGGAGATTGAAAGGATCTCTATTGATGGTTTTACACCTGACTTGACGTTTATCCTCGACATAGATGTGCGCACAGGGCTAAATCGTTCGAATGCGCGTCTATCTGAAGAAGAGAGCGCAGGCACAACAGAGGACAGGTTTGAACGCCTTGATATTGAGTTCCATGAACGCCTGCGCGAGGGTTTTTTGGATATCGCCCGTAGAAATGAAGGGCGTTGTTATATCTTAAATGCCGCGCAAACAATGGATCATTTGTCGGATGAAATTAAGAATATCACTTTGGCGAAATTACAAGGATAGAGTATGAGCCTGTTTGATGATGATGACTTAATTTATGACGATGATCTGGATGATGACATCGCGGGGTCAGATTTTTCTGTCATTGAGGATCATGAAAAGTTAGTAGAGCCTCCGTTAATGTCATTTTGCCATGGTCATGATGAACAAGAAAAACTATTCCTTGATCTGTTTGAAAAAGATAGTTTACCACACGCAATGATTTTTTCTGGGGCGAACGGCATCGGTAAAAGCACAATGGCTTTTCGTCTCGCACGGTTTTTACTGAAACACGGAAAACAAGCTTCTAATCAAGATAGCTTGTTCGGCGGCGAAGACATTAAACATGATGTATCTTCACTGGACGTTGCTGCGGATGATCCCGTTTTTGCCCGTATTGCGTCTGGCGGGCATGCTGATTTTTTGTATATTAATCGGTATTATGATCCTGCAAAGGATAAGCTGGATGCGAATTTAAAGGTGGATGCCTTGCGCAAAATCGCGCCATTCCTACGTAAAACTGCATCCGAAGGTGGTTGGCGCATTGTTATTGTTGATGATGCAGATACCATGAACCGGAACGCCCAGAATGCTATTTTGAAAATTCTGGAAGAGCCACCAGCCAATGTTTTAATTATCCTGATTGCGCATCGACCGGGCATGTTGATTCCGACCATTCGTTCACGCACACGGTTTATCCAATTTTCGCCCTTATCCCGCGACATCATGAGTGACTTACTGAATAAGGGGCAAGAGCATACGGCGCTTTCTGTTGCACAGTTGGATATCCTTTCTGCTTTATCAGAGGGCAGCATCGGCCGCGCGTTAAATTTTATTGAAAGGGACGGCTTTGAAAGCCTTTCTCAAATTCTTGATCATCTGGACGGTGCACCAAATTGGGATTGGGTAAAAATACACCAGCTTTCTGCCACGCTATCCTCTCCATCACAGGATAAGCAATACCGTATGTTTGTTGAGCTTTTACAATGGGTTTTCCGTCAGATGTTATTCATCAAAGCCAGAGGGGGAGAAGAATTGCCAATATTCCTTCAACACGAAGCATTAGAGAATATAATGCTACATTATTCTCTGGAAAAACTCATTTCTATCACTGATGGGCTTAAAAGCCATTTTGAACGTGTAGAATTTTCAAATCTTGATCGGCGGGACGCTGTACGCGCGGGCTTTCTTGTGATAAGCCAATAGCTGTTATTTTGACAGGAGATTACGATTTTGAGTACGAAACCCCCTTTTTACATCACCACCGCAATATCATACGTGAACGGTGTTCCGCATCTTGGCCATGCATATGAATCTATATTAACTGATGTTCTGGCGCGTTTTAAGCGTCTGGACGGCTATGATGTTATGTTTCTGACTGGCACGGATGAACATGGTGAAAAGGTTGCTCAAACCGCAGAAGCGAATGACATGGAGCCGCGCGTTTTTGCAGATAAGAATGCCGCGACGTTTGTTGACATGACTGAAAAACTTGCGATATCCAATGATGATTTTATTCGCACAACTGAGGAGCGTCACCATCACGCATCGCAAGCCATTTGGAAGAAGTTGAATGATAATGGTGATATCTATCTGGGGAAGTATGAGGGCTGGTACTCTGTACGTGAGGAAGCCTATTTCACAGAGGATGAGCTGACAACATCCGAGGATGGACAGAAGTTTACACCATTGGGAACCGAGGTTGAATGGGTCGAAGAGCCGAGTTATTTCTTTAAACTCTCCTCATATACGGATAAATTGATCGCCTATTATGCCGCCAATATTGATGCCGTGCAGCCAACATCGCGCATGAATGAAATTATCAGCTTCATTAAACAAGAAGGCGGTCTTCGGGATCTGTCGATTTCGCGCCATAAAAGCCGTTTGAAGTGGGGCATACCTGTTCCGGGTGACGACGATCACGTCATGTATGTTTGGCTGGACGCTTTGACAAATTACCTTACGGCGCTGGGTTATCCTGATGAAGAAGATGAGAAGTTTAAAAAATTCTGGCCGGCGGATTATCATGTGATTGGTAAAGATATCACACGTTTTCACGCAATTTATTGGCCTGCATTCTTAATGGCGGCGAACTTGCCTTTACCCAAGACCGTTTGGGCGCATGGCTTTATTAATGTACAAGGGCAGAAAATGTCCAAATCTATTGGTAATGTTTTATCACCCGATGATTTGATCGAAACCTATGGTCTGGATCAAATACGTTATTTCTTGATGCGCGAAATCCCGCACGGACAAGATGGAAATTTCTCCCATCCGCAAGTGGTGAAGCGTATTAACGCCGATCTTGCCAATGGTTTGGGCAACTTGGCGCAACGCACGATTTCTATGATTTACAAGAACTGTGATGCCAAAATCCCAACACCTCATGCCTTCACGCAAGAAGATCAGGCCTTATTGGCGCAAGCCTATACGATGCTTGATAATGTTCGCGAGCCGTTTAATGCTTTGAAAATAAATCGCGCCCTTGAACATATTTGGAGCGTGGTGAGCGCGTGCGATAGCTATGTCGATGCACAAGCGCCATGGGCTCTGAAAAAGACAGATTTTGAGCGCATGGAAACAGTTCTCTATGTCTTGGCAGAGGTTATTCGCTGTCTTGCGATTATTGTACAACCAATCGTGCCCCATTGTGCACCGAAAATATTAGACCAACTGAAAATACCCGAAGATCAGCGTATGTTTGCGCATCTTAGTGCTGATTATACTCTTAAATCGGGTGTTGAAATTGATAAGCCAGAAGGCGTATTCCCACGTATTGTTGAGGAAGAGGCTGCTTAAAAAATGTGGATTGATTCTCATTGCCATCTCAATCATTCAGGTATAACGGAAAAAGGCAGCCCATCCGATATCATTAATGCCGCAAAGCAGGCAGGGATTGATGGCATGGTGAGCGTATGTTGCCGTATGTCAGAGGAAATCGAAACATTACTCGATATTGCAAATGCACATGATAATGTCTGGTGCAGTATCGGAACGCACCCCCATGATGCGGGTTTGGAGGCGGAAAAAGCGTACTCACAAGATGACATTGTTAAAATCGCAACTACGCATGACAAAGTGATCGCATTGGGTGAGACGGGGTTGGATTACTTCTACGATAATTCTCCGCGCGATGATCAACAACAAAGCTTCCGCAAACATATCCGCGCCTGTATTACTTCTGGTTTGCCGATGATCGTTCATACACGTGACGCGGAGGATGATACCGCCCGTATTATGAAAGAGGAGGGTGCAGGAACATCGTTATCTGGTGTTATGCATTGTTTTAGTTCGACGCAGACGTTGGCCGAACAATCTTTAGAGCTAGGGTTCTATATTTCCTTCTCGGGGATCATCACATTCAAAAAAGCGCAAGCCTTACGTGATACGGCGAAAATAGTGCCGCTAGATCGCGTTCTGGTCGAGACCGACGCACCATTCCTTGCGCCCGTACCCTTTCGCGGTAAGGTTAATGAGCCAGCCTTCGTTGCCAATACAGGCGCATTTTTGGCAGAAATCTATGGAAAGACACCCGAGGAATTTGCTAAAATAACCACAGAGAATTTTTTCCGCCTCTTTACGAAGGCAAAATTGGTATGAGTATAAAGATTACAATACTTGGATGTGGCAATTCATCTGGCGTTCCAGCCATTGGGAATTATTGGGGAGCCTGTGATCCGAATGAGATAAAGAACATCCGTACGCGATGTTGCGTGGCCGTGCAATCTGATGCGACAACGATTATCATTGATACTGGTGCGGATATACGCAACCAAATGAATGGTTTTGATATTTGCAATCTGGACGCCGTATTCTATACGCATCAACATAGTGATCATTGCCATGGTATCGATGATCTCCGTCCGTTTTATTTCAGGAACGATAAAACACAAATCAAATGTTATGGAGGTGCTGGCGTTTTAGACGAGATATCCACGCGTTTCCATTATTTATTTAATGGCGGTAATCATGCCAGCCTCTATCCGCCAATTTTAGAGGCACAACCCTTTGATGAGAACCTCTATGGTACACCGCATCATTTCGCCGATATTGAGTATATTCCATTTGAAATGGATCACGGTACATGTTCGGCCGTTGGGTATCGTTTCGGTGATCTGTCCTATTGTGTTGATATGAAATCTTTAGATTCTAAGGCCTTGGATGTGATTAAAGGCTCATCTGTGTGGATTGTTGACGGTGCGGGGTATCACGACCCCAAAAACAGTGTCCACGCCGATCTGGCGACGCTCTACGAGTATAATAAATACATTCAGGCGCAGAGTGTCTACGTCACGTCTCTCTCAACGTTGATGGATTATAAAACCCTGATTGATGAGCTGCCTGATGGTTTTTATCCGGCCTATGATGGAATGCAGTTCACCGTGTAAAAAGTGGGTTTTTTGAGCCTAAATAACGCGGGTTAATATTTTTTCAAAACGCGCGACAACAAAGTCTTTAGAGAAGTAATCAGGCAATAAAGATGGCCTATATATAGGCGATGGAGACGGTGTAACCTTCGACATGAGTTGAATAAACTCATCCATATCTTGTGCAATACGTACATGCTGCGTGCCTGTAATGTCTTGGATTTCTGCAATGCCGCCAGATTGTGCCGTCACAATAGTAGGCGTGCCGCAAGCCAGACTTTCTAAAACCGCATTGGGTAGGCCCTCCCAACGAGAGGGCATTAAAAAGCAATCGGCCTGCGCATAATGTGGCCAAGGGGACTGTGTGTGACCCGCTAGTTTGACGTGGTTCTGTAATCCTGTTTCTTGAATAAGTTGACGTAAGGCCCCGCGCTCTGGCCCTTTTCCAAAAATGGTGAGCGTCCATTCATGGGGCATGTTTAAAGAGGGGAGTGCGCGAATCAGGCGGTCATATCCCTTTTGCTTATGTAACCTGCCACCAGCAACAAAATGAACCGTTTGGGCGCGCGTCGATGGGGCGCTTGGTGGGGTCGGCGGAAATCCACGAATAAACTCTATGTCTACGGGGTTATGTAGAACGCTGTGGTTTTCGCACGCCATATGCAAGTCTTGCTTAAATTCATCAATGATGGCTTGTGCAGGTGATAAGACAACGTCTGCTTTGCGGTATAGGTATTTATACGCAAGCTTGAGAATAGGCGCAATGCGTGGGTGTTGGGTAAATACGAAAGACGGTGTTATCGCCTCTCGTACAATAAATTTTGTGCGCGGAAAAAAGGGTTGCAGCATAAGCAGTACAAAATTTACATGGACCATCGTCGAAACAATGATATCAGGCTCAATGGTGCGCAGCTTTGCATATAGTTTAGGGGTAGAGCGTAAAACACTACGCGTATATAAACTATGAAACGGAAGGTCTTTATCGATCAGCCCCCCAATAGAGCCATGATCACTGATGCATAATAAATGCGGTTCAAATCGCGTGCGATCAATATTGTTCATTAATGTAATTAAAACACGTTCTGCCCCGCCGGATGTGAGGGCAGGGAGTAGAAATATAACTTTAAGTTTTCGAAGTTCAGTCATGCATTTTTATCTATAATGTAAAAGAAAGCGCAAAGCTAGACTCAGAACCCATTCATTATGTGGAAGGCTTAAATTATCCCTTGCCCCAAACACTAAGATTATATAAGTCTTTAAGCTATGAATTTTGATCTTAAAAAATGTGATATCGCCGTGATCGGCATGGGCTATGTTGGCATGCCTTTGGCTTTGGCTTTGGCAAAATATTTTCCGGTTAAAGGCTTTGATATTAATCAGAATCGGATTGAGGATCTTGGTAACGGCGTTGATTCCAACCGTGAAATTGATAAAAGCGACCTCACCAAAACGGCATGTATATTCACCGATCAGATTGACGAAATCAAGGGCTGTAATGTCTATATCGTCACTGTCCCAACACCAATTGATGAGCATAATAAGCCGGATTTGAACGCCGTTTGTGCAGCGACCAAGATGGTGGCCTCTCTCTTAAAAAAAGGAGATGTTGTTGTTTATGAAAGCACGGTCTACCCCGGTGTTACTGAGGATGTCTGTGGTGAAATTCTAGAAGAATGTACAAATCTAAAATCTGGAGTGGATTTTTTCTTAGGCTATTCGCCAGAGCGCATTAACCCCGGCGATACGGAGCATACAGTTGAGAATATAACCAAAATTGTTGCCGCGCAGACGGACGAGGTCACAGGTTATTTGTCCGATATTTATGGGGCAATGAATGGCAATAAAATTTTTAAAGCCAAAAACATCAAAACAGCAGAAGCCGCCAAAGCGATCGAAAATGCACAACGCGACATCAATATTGCTTTTGTCAATGAAATCACAATGTTACTGAATAAAGTTGGTGTATCGGCTTATGATGTTTTGGAAGCCGCAGGGACGAAATGGAACTTTCTGGACTTTAAGCCGGGCTTGGTCGGGGGGCATTGTATCGGTGTTGATCCGTATTACTTGGCCGAAACGGCGTTAAAGGTTGGGCATAAGTCTGAGCTGATTTTGGCGGGGCGTAAATTGAATGATAATATGGGGGCCTATATTGCCGGGCGTATTGATCGTTATCTCAATCGCGCGCGTGGTAAGAATACAGGGCCGGCAAAAATCTTAATTCTTGGGTTTACATTCAAAGAAAATATTAATGATATACGCAATACCAAGGTTATTGATTTAATTAGTGCGCTAAAGAAATTCGATCATAATATCGATATTCATGATCCTCATGCGGTTGTTGAGGATGTCAAAGAGTTCTACGATCTTGATCTTATATCATCCTTGCCTGAAAAGGCCGCCTATGATTGCGTTGTTTTGGCAGTGCCGCATCAAATGTATAAGGATATGGCGGTTGCCGACCTTGTGCCTTTATTGGCAAATAATGAAGGGACGCAGCCTGTTATCTACGATATTAAAGGCTTGTGGCGTGGTAAAGAAATACCCGATAACGTGCAATATCAATGTCTATGATGAGCACAGAGCCTAAGAAGAAAATCCTGTTTATGTTGCCGTTGTTAAATGCCGGCGGAGCGGAGCGGGTTCTAATTACACTGATGAGCAATATAGATCGTGACAAGTATGATCCCGTGTTTGTTGTTCTTGGTGATGAGGGTCGTGTAAGGGATTGGGTTCCTGATGATATTCCATTTTATGCGCTGAATAAAAAAAGCGTTAGCCGTAGTCTATATGCATTTTTTAAGATATTGCGTCAGATAAAGCCTGATATCGCCATAACAACAATGGTGCATGCCAATGCGTTGCTTGCACTGATGAAACCATTTTTCCCGCGTACTAAATTCATTATTCGTGAATCTTCAACACCAAGCGCATTGATGAATGAATATTATGGACGTAAGGGAAAACTTAACCTCTATGTTTATCGTTATCTTTATCGGTTGCCACACCTGATTATTAGTCCGGCGCAATCCATTATAGATGATTTTAAGGATAAGTTATGCATCACCATGAAGAACCACCAAATTCTTTATAATCCGGTAGATGAAGAGAAAATCAAAAAAACGCTGCCTCAGGCGTTTGATAATGATAAAGGCGTTGTGCGCTTTGTTGCCGTTGGCCGTCTTAATTTTGAGAAGGGGTTTGATCGCCTGATTGCTGCATTGGGTCGTGCAGATTTTCCTGGTAAGTGGCAACTGGATATTCTTGGTGATGGCCCGGAACGCGACAATATTTTGAGCTTGATAAAGAAGTATAATCTAGAAAATAATGTGTTTTTAAAGGGTTACCAAGACGCGCCGTGGGTCACTATGGCGCAAGGTGATCTTTATCTGCTTTCCTCAAGGTGGGAGGGCATGCCCAATGTTGCTCTTGAATCCTTAGCATGTGGTACGCCTGTCTTATCGATGCGTGAGGCGGGGGGGATTGTTGATGTAAATGCGATGACATCAAATGACACTGTGCAGATTGTTGATACAATAGAAGACTTTGTAATGGCGATGGCACAAACAAAGCCAAAAGGAAAAACAGTGCCCGAAAAATCGCTGCTTCCCAAAGAATTCGAACTTGCACATATTATAAATAATTTCGAGGTGATGCTGGATGATTAAACGCGGCATTTGGACAATCAATCAACTAAAAACAGGGAAGCTCAAAGGTATTTGGGGGGATGACAAGTTTGTGGCCGCTGACCTTTATATCGAAATACTCAATAATTCTGAATATAAGGATCTTCAAGAACTTGTTTTAATGTCCATGCAAGATCAGCGCGGCGCATATAAACGTACATATGAAAAGCGGTTTGAGGCGTTTGATATAGCTGTTGAAGCCATTTTAAAGCCAGGTCTGTCTGATTGGCAGGAAACCAATATTCTTGATGTCGGGATATCTGATGGCCGCACTGCCGTTGATTTCTATGCGCGTCTTAAACCCTATCTTTCTAAAAATCACAGTTATCATGCCACGGATTACAGTCCATATATCAAGGTGATTACAAAGGGGAAAACGCGTATCATTCTGGATGGGTGGGACAATTTGATACAAATTATTAGACCGCCTTTTGTTCTCAACACATCCATTTCAAAGAATATTTTGCTATATCCTATAAATTATGCCGCGCTTATCCTGCTGAAAACATTTATCGCTAAACCAGTGATCAAAGCCTATAAGGCCAATGAAGTAGAGGCCGTGGAGCTCTCGCTTTTTAATATCGATCTTCAAAATCTTGCGCAGGACAATAAGAATATTCATTTGGCTCAATATAACGTTCTGGAGGCCGTACCCTTTGACAAAAAGTTTAAGATTGTGCGGGCAATGAATTTGTTTAACGAGTCGTATTTCACGGATGCAGAATTCCAAACCGCTTTTAATAATTTAAAAGATAAGATCGAAGAAGGCGGGTATTTCATTATTGGATCGAACCAAGACGCTGGTAGCGTTGTAAACGGTCATGTTTTTCAAAAAACGGAAAATGGATATAAAGAAGTTTATAAATCTGGTGACGGTGCGCCTATCACAAATCTTCAAAAGTACTTGTCTGGCTCAGTGATGGTGCAAGTTTAACTTCAGCCTTGCTGCACAGATATATCTATATATAATATCGCTTAATCATTATTTATATTAGAGGAGAGTAACCCAGTGTCATGTGCTTTGATTATTCCCGCTCGTGCAGGCTCTAAAGGTGTTCCTCTTAAGAATATTAGGCATTTGGTAGGTCTACCCCTTATTGCACATATGATTAAGGCGGCGCAAAATGCGCAGAGTGTTGATCGTATTTATGTCTCAACGGATGGGGATGATATCGCCGCCGTTGCCCTGAAGTATGGCGCAGAAGTTATCCGGCGCCCTGATGAGATTTCCGGAGATGTCGCACCAAGTGAAGATGCAATCCTTCATGCGCTTGATCACTTAGATGAAATGGGCGCGTTGCCAGATAAGACCTTTTTTGCACAATGCACCGCGCCTTTAACACGATCCGAAGATTTTGACGGGGCAATGGCTCTGATGGATAAGCAGGGTTATGACGCTCTGTTTGCGGCAAAGCCTTTTCATGGTTTTATTTGGGGTGCGGATGATAATGGCCTTATGCATGGCACAAACCATGATCACACGGCGCGACGTTTAATGCGTCAGGAAATGGCGCCTGAATATCAGGAAACGGGTGCATTCTATCTGTTCGATACCGCAGGGTTCCGCAAAAGTAAAAGGCGTTTCTTTGGCCGTATTGGTGTGTATGAGATCCCCTCAGAGCGCTCCATCGATATTGATACGCTTGAGGATTTCGCGCATGTGGAGGCCTATTTACGGCAAGGCGTATGACCCTTTTTTTAAATCCTGATAAGTCATGGAAAAAAGCTGCGTACGAAGATTTCTCTATTTCTTTCGTGGGTAGCTTTGATCGCTGGGCACAGATTTGTGCGGCGCTTAAAGATAAAGATCACGCCAGTATTACGGCTATTCTTAATCAGGAAAAGGGCTGCTATGCTTTTATTATTATACATAAAGACATAATATTTTCTGCAGTAGATCATGTTGCGTCTACCCCTATTTATTACAGTGATCATGCCGTATCAAATTGCGCACGGACTTTGCAAAAAGAGGTGATGGCATTTGACCTCGATAAGACCGCCCTAAATGAATTTTGTATGACGGGGTATTGTACGGGTGCACAAACCTTGTATCAGGGTTTGTATATGGTAAAAGCAGGAGAGGGCGTGTTCCTTTCTTCCGCGCATAAACTAGAAGTTCTCCGCCATTTTTCATATCTGCCGCAGATTGATGAAAGCATGAATATGACAGGCGCGAAAGAGGCGCTCGGCAGTGTGCTTGATGATGTGTTTAGGCGGCTTGTTACGGAGTTGAACGGAAGAGCTGTCCTGCTTCCTTTAAGCGGCGGTTTGGATTCTCGTCTCGTTATTACAAAGCTTTTAGAACATGGTCATGACAATATCATTTCTTTTAGTTATGGCACAAAGGGAAATGGCGAGGCACGTATAGCCAAGAAAATTGCGCTGAACCTTGGTGTTAAATGGCTGGATATTTCAAGTGAAAATCCGCGCATACTCTATAATAGCCAGCTTCGAAAGGATTTTGATTGTTTCGTGGATGGGTTGTCGGTTGTGCCGTCTTATCTGGATTTTGAGGCGCTCTATATGTTGTCGCTGCGCGATGACATTCCGAAGGATGCTGTTATTATTAATGGACAAACAGGGGACTTCATTGCAGGTGCGCATATTCCAGAAAAGTTGATGGATGATAAGGCGACAATAGAGATGGCGGTTGATTTTATTGCTGAAATACATTATCGGCAGAACCAAAATCTAAAAACAGATAAAAATATTATTTACAATGGTTTAGCTCTAGACATTGAGGATATGAATCATCAAGGTCCAACTGCAATTTTTGAGTTTTGGGAGTGGCAAGAACGTCAAGCCAAAGCCGTGATGGTTGGGCAGCGCAGCTATGATTTTTTTGGCTATGATTGGCGATTGCCGTTATGGGATAAAGATTTGGTTGATTTTTTTGCGACAGTTCCACTTGAACTGAAGTTACGACGTAAGTTAATGGTTGAATATCTTAATGATTATGATCCTAAGGGGGTGTTTACTGCCGAATATCCAGAAATAACGCCTTGGCCTAAAGGGCGTGGCTGGATTAAATGGCTTGCGCGTGGTTGCGGTTTTATTGCTGGTCGGGCTGCGAAAGACGCATGCTATGATCGTTTTTATTATTTTTCAAATTATCATAATCAGTATGCGTTGTTTGGTTATGATAGCTATTTAAAGCATTATAAAAAAACCAAGAGGTTCGTCGGGCAGGCCGCCCTTCATTGGTTGGGCGATCAGGGGATTGATGGAGAATGACAAAAATCCTTTTAGTGATTAGTAAATATCTCCCCGAATATACCGGTGCGGCGTATCGCATTGATGGTCTCTATCGCCGTTTACAAAAGGCTGATGAAACGATAGAGGTGGAAATTCTTTGCAATTCTACCACTCAGGTATCCTCCGAGCGTTATAATCATAATGGGTTTAATGTGAAGCGCGTTGTTTGCCCGTGGCAATTATCATGGATGCCGAGCAGAGTTAAAAATGCGGTTAAGAAATATTATGAGGCTGTCGCGTGTTGGTGTTACCTTAGGCGCACGCGTCCCGATATTCTGCATATTGTGGGGTTTTCCGGTGCGACAACCGCTGCTCTGCTTTACGGGGGGGTACGTAGAATCCCGCGCTTGGTCGAACTTGTCACCGCAGGTGCGACGCCGCGCCAATATTTGCCGGGGCTGCGTTATTCTGCGCGGCTTAATTTGGATAGCCAAACAGTGATTATTGCGATTTCACAGAAACTTGCAAATGATTGCAGAGACATCAATCTGGTTCATAATGTTTGGTGTCGGCCTAATCCTATAAACGGGGATAAATGTAGTCTTGTTTCTTCTGAGATAAAGGATCAACTTCGCGCCGCGCTATCGCCATTTCATAAAGACGATATTGTGATAACGATGGTGGCAAAATTTATGCCGCAGAAAAATCAAATTTTCATGGTTGAGGTGTTAAAGCATCTTAGCGATGATTATAAGCTTCTCCTTGCTGGGCCGCGTGCGGAAAGCGGCATGTTTAAACAGCGTGACCAGAAATATTTCGAAGATCTCCTCTGTCTGATTAAGGAAAACAATTTGGAGCATCGCGTTCATATCTGCACGGAATTTGTTGAAGCAAGTGATTATATGAAAGCGGCAGATATCTATGTTATGCCACAACATACCGAAGGGCTGGGCACACCAATGTTAGAGGCCATGGCATGCGGTCTACCGGTTGTTGCCAATGCGGATGAGCCAGCCTTTAGAGAATGGGTTAAAGATGGCCAGAATGGTTATCTGTGCAAAATGCAGCCCGAGGAATGGGCGGAGATGCTTACAAAATCCTTGGAAATATCCGCAGAAAAACTTGAAAAATCTGCCCGTCATATTCATGATGTGGCATCGGTGACCCAATGTGATATGCATTATATATCATTGCTGAATGCGCTGAAAAAAACGTCTCCAAACGAAACATTGAAGGTTTGTGATGTCCTATAAGGTTTTTATTCAGGCGCGTATGTCTTCCAATCGATTGCCGGGTAAGGTTTTAATGCCCTTCGGGGGTAAGCCAATTATTCGTCATGTTGTTGATGCCGCGCGTTTGGACAGGGCCGTTGTTCTAACCAGTCTGGAGCCATCCGATGACCCGCTGGTAGCTTATTTGAAGGCGGAGGGCATCACATATTTTCGTGGCTCTCTTAATGATGTTTATGGGCGGTTTTGTGATGCGATTAATCATTATAATTTGACGTGGGTGATGCGTATTTGCGCCGACAGTCCTCTTATACCGGCGCATTTATTGCGTGCGATGGAAAATATTGAGCGCGGCGATGCAGATATTATAACCAATGTTCACCCGCGTAGTTTCCCCAAGGGACATAGTGTTGAAATTATACGCGCACAAACGATGTTGGATGTTTCGGATGATCAGCTCACAGATGCGGATAGGGAACATGTTACGCCCTATTTTTACCGAAATGCTGATCGCTTTAAAATTATCAGTGTCACCCAGCCAACGGATATGAGTGATCAAGATATGGCCGTGGACACGCGTGAGGATTATGATAGGTTAAACAGCATGTCAGGAACGAAAATTCTCTATGATCCTGCGCGTTGGGAGGTATCTTAAATGTTAAAGGCAGCGGTAATCGGGCTGGGTGTTGGTGAACAACATGCGCGTTATTATGATGCACATGACGGGTGCACGCTCCATAGTCTTTGTGATTTGAATATAGACAAGGCGAGGGATGTCGCTGGGGGCTATGACAATGTAACGATCACTGATAACTGGCGTGATATCTGCGCTGATAATGATGTCGATATCGTTTCTCTTGCGTCTTTTGATCACCATCATGCCGTACAAATGGTGGCCGCCCTTAATGCCGGTAAACATATATTTGTTGAAAAACCTCTTTGTTTATCTCGGGCAGAGCTTAAAGAAATTCATGGGATTTGGCGTAATAGCGACCTTCACATTGTATCGAACTTACCCCTGCGCACCGCGCCATTATTCCGTTGGCTTAAGGCTGAGATCGCCAAGGGCGCTTTGGGGGATATCTATGCAATCGACGGCGAATATCTCTATGGTCGTGTGGAGAAAATAACCAAAGGCTGGCGCAAGGATATTAAAGAGTATTCAGTGATTGAAGGCGGCGGTATCCATATGCTTGATCTTATACTGTGCTTAACGGGGCAATATCCGGTTCGTGTCGCTAGTGTGGGGAATCAGATCGTCACCAAAGATACTGATTTTCATCACGATGATTATGCCGCATCAACGTTTCAATTTGAAAGCGGGATGATTGCACGTCTGACATCGAATTTTGGCTGTGTGCATCCGCATCAACATATCTTAAAAGTTTTCGGAACCAAGGCGACTTTTATTTTAGATGATTTTGGGCCACGTTTACAAAAGAACTATGACCCTTTAAACTTTGATGACTATCAAAAGGTATCTGATAAACATAAGGAAAATCCAAAGGCGGAGGAAATCTTACTTGCGCCCAAGCCTAAATCAAAGGCTGAACTGATTGATGATCTTGTTGATGCCATTAAGAACAAGGACGATAGGGGATTGACCTTGCATGAGTTTCGTTTAATTAATGTGTGTTTAACTGCTGTAGAAGCGTTAAAATCAGGACAAACTGAGACAATAGGAATATTTGATGAATAATGTTAGAGACATCCCCTTTGGTCGCCCTTGGATTGAAGATGTTGACCGGGACGCTGTTATGGAGGTCTTACAAGGTCATATACTGACCCACGGTCCTAAATGCGCTGAATTTGAACGGAAGTTTGAAGATTTGATGGGTGGCGGGCACGCTGTGACAACATCGTCTTGCATGGCTTCGTTGCATTTGGCCTCTATTTATTTTGGTTTTGGTGAGGGCGATGAAATCATTGTACCGGCGCAAACCCATGTTGCAACTGTTCATGCGATCGAGTTGGTCGGCGCAAAACCTGTCTTTGTTGATTGTGAGTTGGAGACCGGTAATATTGACATTGATAAAATTGAGGCGGCGATCACGGACAAAACCAAAGGGATAAGTTTGGTGCATTTCGCCGGTATTCCCGTGCGGATGGATCGTATTATGGCGATCGCGAAGAAGCATGATTTGCGCGTGGTT
The DNA here is from genome assembly GCA_002747015.1 of Zetaproteobacteria bacterium. Next base: position 310,064 of record NVXI01000002.1, on the reverse strand, counting down.
GAGGATTGTGCCTTGGCTGTCGGTGCAACATATAAGGGGAAGCATGTTGGTTTGTGGGGGGATGTTGGGTGTTATTCTTTCTACCCAGTGAAGCATATTACAACAGGCGAAGGTGGTATGTTGGTCTCTAGAGATGAAAAAACAGCCAAAGAGATTGCAAATTTCCGCGCATTTAGTGTTGATCGCACCCATACCGAGCGTAAAGTGCCTGGTGTTTATGATGTAACAGGCGTTGGCATGAATTACCGTATGAGTGAGATGCAATCTGCGCTGGGTTGTACGCAATTGGATAAAGTCCCCGTGATGTTGGCAAAGCGTAAAGCCAATTTTGAATGCTTGAAAGAACATCTACTGGCATTGCCAGATTTACACGTCCTGGATAGCCATGACCCTGATGTTGTGAATAGCTATTATTGCTTGGTTCTTGTTTTACAAGGCGAACTGGCGCAAAGGCGTACAGAAATGATAGAAGCCCTAAAGGCACGCAAAGTCGGCACAAGTGTTTATTATCCGCAACCTGTCCCGCGCATGTCTTATTATCAGGGGAAATATGGGTATGAGAACGGCCTTTATACCAATGCCGAAATCATAAGTGATCATTCAATTTCCTTACCAGTCGGGCCGCATTTGGATCTTGATGATATGGATTATATAGCCAATTGTTTTAAAGATATTTTGAAAAAGGAAGAAGCAGCATGATTGATATAAAAGGACGTAAAATTGTTATTATTGGCGGTGCAGGCTTTATTGGTCACAATATGGCACTCTCGATGAAGGCTTTAGGTGCAGATGTCGAAATTATTGATAGCTTGCAGGTCAACAACCTTTACTCTTTCAGTAACGCGGGTGAAACAAATGTTAATAGTGAGTTTTACATCCGTATGATTAATGAACGCCTAGAGCTGTTAAGGCTGGCCGGCGTTCCTCTGCATTTCCAAGATGCACGTGATTATCATGCAATGAATAATATTCTTAGCCATATTAAGCCTCAGGTGATTATTCAGTTGGCCGCGGTGTCGCATGCCAACAAATCTAATAAAGACCCCTACAGTACATTCGATCATAGTTTGCGCACACTTGAAAATGCGCTTGATTATGCGCGTGGACATGTTGAGCACTTTATCTTTTTCTCCTCCTCCATGGTTTATGGCCACTTTAAAGAAGAAGAGGTGAGCGAGGATACAATTTGTGAACCATTGGGTATTTATGGTGCGTTGAAATTCGCTGGTGAGAAATTAGTGATTGCTTATAACCAAGTATTTGACTTGCCTTATACGATTATTCGCCCCTCTGCCTTATATGGGGAGCGTTGTGTTAGTCGCCGCGTGGGTCAGATTTTTCTTGAGAATGCAGTGCAAGGTAAGGACATGACTATCCATGGTGATGGATCAGATTCTTTGGATTTCACCTATATCGAAGATCTAACCCAAGGGGTTATCAAGGTGATTCAAAATGAAAAATCTAAGAATGAAATTTTCAATATGACTTACGGTAAGGGCCGCTCTATCGCAGATATGGCCGAAATGGTGCGGGAGCATTTCCCTGACATTAAGGTAGAATATCTTCCAAAAGATAATCTAACACCGGATCGTGGGACACTTAATATTGATAAGGCGCGCGACTTGATTGGCTTTGATCCTCAATATCCGCTTGATGTTGGTTATCTAAAATACATCAATTGGTACAAGAGTTTCGCAGAAGAAGAAATCAAAGCACGAAATTTAGTCCCTAATATCAGTGCAGCAGGTTAATCATTGCGCAGACATGATGATAAATGGTTGAGTGAAATCTTTGGCTATCCCGCCTTTCGTATAGAGGTGACGGGAGAGGAAAGTTTAGACTTAACTGCGCCATGTTTTGCCTATGCCAAAGTTGACGTTCAGGATATTGATGCGGCGAAAACACTGACAAACCGTGGTTTCTTCATTGTTGATACGAATGTAAGTTATATATCTACGCGCGCGATGGCACAAAATCCGGCAGAGAATATAGTTATTCGCGCCGCAAAGTCAGAGGATAAAGACTCTGTGCGCCAAATCGCCGGCGAGGCTTTTTCTTTAACGCGGTTTCATGCTGATCCATGTATTGATAATGCGATGGCTGATCAGATTAAATCTGATTGGGCAGGTAATTATTTTTCAGGGGATCGCGGTGATGAGATGTTGGTGGCGGAGAAGGGCGGCCAAGTCATAGGCTTTAACCAAATATTGATCAGAGATGGTGTCGCCATTATCGATTTGATCGCAGTTAAAACCAGTGCCCAAGGACAAGGGGTAGGCAAGGCCATGATGGCAAAGTTACAAGAGCGTTATGATACGCTGCGCGTTGGGACGCAATTGGTAAATAAGAGTTCTATCGCATTGTATGAAAAAATGGGTTTTTGCTTTGAAAAGGCACATTATGTGCTGCATTATCACGGGAATAAGGAAGCGTAAATGAAGTTGCTTATCCTCACGACGCAAACCACGCATCACACAAAATTCGTACAAGAGATTGCTGCCTTATGGCCGGAAACGAAGGTTGTTATTGAAACGCGCCCTCTGGCTGCGCCATTTGATACCGCACATAATTATTTGGAAAAGCAAGACGCGTATGAGCGTGAAAATTGGTTTTCTGGTGATGATCTCTGCATTTCGGATGTTGTCGACACGCTTACGGTTGAGAATATAAATGATTCTAAAACGCTTGATCTTATTAAAGGATTCTCTCCTGATCTTGTTATCGTGTTTGGTACGGGGAAAATTCTTACCGATATTATCAATCTGGTTCCTGGGCGTATCATAAACCTTCATGGCGGTGATCCAGAGCAATACCGCGGCCTTGATACGCATCTATGGGCGATTTATCATGGGCAGCCAGAACAGCTTATTACCTGTTTGCATGATGTTGCGCCTGACCTTGATACAGGTGCGGTTATTGGCAAGATGAAAATTCCGTTGCATCAGAATATGGAGCTATTTCATCTTCGTTCTGCAAATACCGATTGTTGTATCCGCTTGGTTTTAGATGCGGTGGATCATTTTAAGGAACAGGGGGCTTTGAGTACCACTCCGCAGGCACAAAAAGGGCGATACTACTCGTTTATGCCGGCAGTGTTAAAGGACATTTGTGTCAGAAAGTTCAGGAAGTTGAACCAATGATCTCTCATAAACTTTCTAGTGATGGTGTTTTGATTCTGCTTTTTCATGGCGTGATAAAAGAAAATAACTACCAAGTCCGTAATTATATTCGAAAGCATATTGAAGCAGAATTCTTCCACGATATTTTGGTTGATTTGAAAGCGCATGGTTCTTGTCTATCAATGGACGAGGTTATTGATTTTCATCATAATGGGCAGGGTTATCCCGCCAATAGCTTTGCCATTACTTTTGATGATGGGTTTGAAAATAATTATAGTGTTGCCGCGCCTATATTGAACGCTCTTGATTTGCCTTCAACATTTTATATCACCACAGATTTCATTGAAAACGGAACAATGTCTTGGACAGATCAGGCGGAGTATGCCCTTGAAAACATGCCTCACGTGACATGTGATTTAGTCTTGCCATGGAATAATCAGAGTATGAGCATTGCCTCAAGGCTGGATAAAATTAATCTAATGAAAGCAATGCGTCAGTATATTTTTGCAGATGAAACGCGTGATCCACAAATGATTATTGATTGGCTTTATAAGGCACTTGGTATGGTTTGTGTACAGACGACGGATGATCCTTTGGATAAAAAACTATCATGGGCACAAATTCAGGAAATGAATAAAAATCCACTCTTTACGTTTGGAGGGCACACACACACACATCCCATCATGTCTGGGTTAAGTACAAAAAATTTGGATTATGAAATTGATACAAGCCTACGTTTGTTAAAAGAAAAGGGCGGAATAGAAAATCATCATTATGCTTACCCGCAGGGGCGTGAAAACCATTATTCCAAAACTGTGATTGAAGCTCTGAAGCTGCGTGGAATCACTTGCTGTCCTACTGCTATTGATGGTATTAACACTGCACAAACAGGCTTGTTTGATCTATATAGATACATGGTTGACGCCCAGAGATAAAGGAAGATCCTTATGCTAATATTTGATAAAAACCCCGCGCAAGATTTAATTGTTATCGCAGAGATCGGGGTGAACCATGAAGGTGGCTTGGATTACGCGAAGGAACTTATCCGTTTGGCCGCAAGTACAGGCGCGGACGCGGTGAAGTTTCAAAGCTATACGCCAGCACGCTATGCCAGCAAAGAGAATATGGAGCGTTTTGAACGTGTTGGTCGTTTTTCATTTTCTGAAGAAGATCATTTAGAATTGATTGAAGCGGCGAAAGAGGCCGGTATTGTATTTTTCTCAACACCGCTTAGTGAAGATTGGGTGCCGTTTTTAGATAAGCACACTGATGCATTTAAAATCGCGAGTGGGGATATCACGTTTGAGCCTGTTATTCGCGTAGTAGCGGCAACAGGAAAACCGTTTATTATTTCAACCGGTGCGGCCAGTATTCAAGAAATCGACGAGGCTGTATCGTGGGTGAAAGATGAAATTGGCGAAGCAAAAGCAAAAGAGAACCTTGCCCTGATGCATTGTATTTGTTCATATCCCGCGCCAATTGAACAAGCAAACGTATTAAGCGTGCCTTTTCTGGCAGAGCGTTATGGGTTGCCTGTTGGATATTCGAACCATGTGATTGAACCAGAAGCATGCCTTGCCGCCGTTGCATTGGGTGCAAATATTATTGAAATCCACTTTACCGATAAGAAGACTGAGCGCGATTTTCATGACCATGCCTTGTCTTTTGAACCGCAAGAGCTTAAGGCCTTTATTAAAAGCGCTCAGCTTGTTAAAGCGGCCTTAGGCACGTTTACGAAGGCGGTACAACCTTGTGAACAGGATTTAATCCCGCATGTACGCAAAGGAATCGTTGCGGCGCATGATCTGAAAGCAGGGCACGTCCTAACTGCGGATGATCTGATTTATGCGCGCCCCTCAACAGAGTTCACCTCTGCGGAATTTGATACATTAATTGGTAAGACAGTCAATAATGACACTGCCGAAGGTCACCTGATTAAAAAGGAAAGCGTGTAGTCTTATTATGTGCGGAATTGCTGGTTATATAGGTAGAACGCCACTGGCTGAGGCTGTTATTGCCCAAACATTGCCGTTGATGAAACGGCGTGGGCCTGATGCGCAACAATCGCGCTCTTTCCAAATGCCGGAACATAACCATTTTTTGTCGTTGTTGCACTCTCGCCTCAGTATTATTGATTTGAACGAGCGTGCGACGCAGCCCTTTGTCTATGATCATTATATTCTGTCTTTTAACGGCGAGATTTATAATTATATCGAAGTTCGAAAAATTCTTGAAAAAGAAGGCCTACAGTTTAAAACCACTTCTGATACAGAAGTTCTGGCCGCTGCCCTTGCCTTTTGGGGAGAGGACGCGCTGGATAAACTGGAAGGGATGTGGGCGTTTGCTTGGTATGATACACGCTCGGGCGATCTGTTACTTAGTCGTGATCGCTTTGGCGAAAAACCGCTTTATTATTATCGTGATGATAAAGGCGCATTGTTCTTTGGATCCGAAGTTAAATTTATAAAATCATTAAAGGGGTCAGGCTTTGCCCTGAATGAAAATCACCTGAAACGCTATTTGGTGAATGGTTATAAAAGCCTTTATAAGCAGCCGGAGAATTTCTTTAAGGATATTCAGGAGGTTAAGTCGGGGCACTGCCTTAAAATAAATATGCAATTAGAGGTGAGTGAGCATAATTATTGGCCCATAGAATACAGTATTGATGAGAGCATCACCTTTGATCAGGCGGTTAAAGAGACGCGTGATTTGCTTATCCGATCTGTTGAACTTCGTCTGCGCTGCGATGTGCCTCTTGCGTTTTGTATGAGTGGCGGGGTCGATTCAAACGCCTTGATTAGTCTCGCCAAACGTGAACTGAATTACGATGTCCATGGCTTTACGATTGTTAATAAGGATGAGCGTTATGAAGAGGAGGACATGGTCAATGCCTCGGTTCAAGAACTAGGTATTAAGCATACAGCAATCCATCTGGAAACAGGTGGTTTTATGGAGAATATGCGCGAATTGGTGCGTCATCATGATGCCCCAGTTTACACGGCGACATTCTATGTTTACTGGCTGTTACAGCGGGCTATGGCAGAAAAGGGCTATAAAATATCAATCAGTGGTTCTGCTGCGGATGAGCTGTTCTCTGGTTATTACGATCATCACCTTTTATATCTGCATGATATTCAAGGTCAGCCGAATCATTTCACACAAAGTGTTGCAAATTGGCAAGAGCATATCCAGCCAATCGTCCGTAATCCTTATTTACAAAGCCATGATACGTTTATTAATAACCCGCAGGAGCGTGGGCACATTTACCTTGATGCCGCTAACTTTGAAACATTCCTGACGGATCCATGGTCCGAGAGTTTTTTTGAAGAAACATATCGTACAGATAGTCTCCTAAAAAACCGCATGTTGAATGAATTGTTTAATGAGGCAACCCCCATCATTTTGCATGAAGATGATAGTAATGCGATGTATTGCTCGATTGAAAATCGTTCGCCTTTCCTCGACAGAGACCTATTCGAATACGCCAATAAAATCCCCGTTCAACATCTTATTCGCAATGGAGCGGCCAAAGCCGTCCTGCGTGAGGCTATACGCGGTATTGCGCCAGATGTCGTTGTCGATAACCGCCGTAAAATTGGATTTAATGTGCCAATTGATTCGTTGATCCGGTTGGATAACCCGCAGGTACGCGCTGATTTACTATCCGATAGCCCAATATTTGATTATATCCGTCGTGATAAAATAGAAGCGCTGATTTCAGAAAACCACCTCCCTAACAGTAAAAGTAAATTTCTCTTCTATTTCATTAGTGCTAAGCTGTTTTTGGAAGAAAATTTTTAGAGATTTAAATATGAACAGAGATATTACATGTATTTGCGGCAGCACAGATTTCAGCCTCAAATTCGCTCATGATAAACCAGCTCCAAATGATAAAGTGTTTTTTCCTATTGATGAAACATATAAGCATGAGATACATGAATGTGCGCGTTGCGGGCATCATGTGGCGTGGAATAGTTTTGATGAATCCGTCCTTTATGATGGGCAATATGTGCAAACCACATATGGCGATAAGTTAAAAGCAACATTCGATAAGATAATAAATTTACCGTCGGAGCAATCCGATAATGCAGCGCGCGTTGATAATATTCTACGTTTTTGTGACCGGTATTTCATGGATGATAACCCGAAATCTGTTATGGATGTTGGTTCTGGTCTTTGTGTTTTCTTGCACCAAATGCGCAAACATCGCCCTTACTGGAATTATATTGCGGTTGATCCTGACCCTGTACAATCGGCGCATGCACGCGATGTTGTCGGTGTTGAGGCCATACAATCAGATTTTATGGCTTTAGAAGGTCAAGATAGCACCTATGATTTTATTAGTTTTAATAAGGTGTTGGAACATGTTCCTGATCCTGTGGCTATGTTGGCCAAAAGTAAAACGTATCTGAATGATGGTGGTCTGGTTTATGTCGAATTGCCTGATGCGACGCAAGCTGCTCTTGAGGGGGCGGATCGTCAGGAATTCTTTGTTGAGCATATCTGTGCGTTTAGTATGCCATCAATTATCATTCTGGCTGAACGTGCCGGATTTGTACCGTTGCATGTGGAGCGCATACGTGATCCGAGCAAGAAATATACATTGCGCGCATTTATGAATGTTGAGGGGCAAGAATGAGTGAATTAGCTCTATTAGGTGGAAATCCAATAATCACCGAAACGTTTAAGCCATATAAATCCATTGGTGATAAAGAAAAATCGGCTGTGATGGAGGTTATGGATTCTGGTTTGATATCAGGGTTTTATGGCAGCTGGAATGATAAGTTTTGGGGTGGGCCCAAAATACAAGAATTTGAAGCAGCATGGAAAAAACAGTTCAAAGTTAAGCATGCTATTTCAGTCAATTCAAATACATCCGGCCTTTATGCCGCCATGGCCGCCATCGGGATTAGTCCGGGTGATGAGGTTATAATTTCACCCTACACCATGTCTGCGACGGCAATGGCACCTTTGGGCTATGGCGCGATACCGGTTTTCGCCGATATTGAACCAGAGACATTTGGCCTTGACCCTCAGGCTGTCAGAGATGCGATATCGCCGCGCACTAAGGCTATTCTTGTGACTAATATTTTTGGTCATAGCGCGCGCCTCACAGAATTGAAAGCGATCGCAGATGAACATGACCTTTATTTGATAGAGGATAATGCACAGGCTCCCCTTGGTACAGAAAACGGTGTTTATTGCGGTACGATCGGGCATATCGGTATTTTCAGTCTTAATTATCACAAGCATATCCATACTGGTGAAGGGGGGATGTGTACAACAAATGATGATGACCTTGCCCAAAGACTGGCGATGGTGCGTAATCACGCAGAGGCTGTCGTTGATGCGGCAGGCGTAGACAATTTGGTGAATATGTTTGGGCATAACTTCCGTATGACAGAGTTAAGCGCGGCGATTGGTTTGGTTCAGTTAGAGGATATAGAGCATCATGTTCGCCGTCGTGAGGCTCTTTCCCAGAGCCTTTCCGTGGCCGTAGCGGGCGCCGATGGTATTATTGCACCACATGTGCGCGAAAATTGCCGCCATGTCTATTATGTCTGGGCTGCGCAAATAGATCAGGATACACTTGGTATTTCGCGTTCAACATTCAGCAAAGCCCTTTCTGCAGAAGGCGTTCCTAATTTTGAAGGATATCTTGCACCGCTTTATATGTTGCCGATCTTTCAAAAGCGTATTGCTATGGGGCGTGATGGTTTTCCTTTCAATCAATCAGACGTGACATATGAGGCTGGAATGTGCCCTGTTGTTGAGGATATGAAGCACAATAGATTCTTAGGGTTTGAGCCGTGTGCATATGATTTATCTGAGGGTGAAATAAAACTGATACAAGATGCTTTTGGTAAAGTGCTTGAGAATATTGATGATCTGAAAAAATATGAGTATCAGGAGGCGTCTTAAATGAAAAAACCTAAAATAGTGGCCAGTATAGAGGCACGCATGGGATCATCGCGCTTCCCTGGTAAGATGATGGCAGATGTGTGCGGAAAACCTGCCTTGGTGCGTGTTATTGATCGTCTAAAAGCCTGCCAGAATTTAGATGGCATTATTTTGGCTACAACCGAAGGTCCAAAAGATGATCCATTGGCAAAATGTGCAAGGGAGCAGGGCATAGCCTGTCATCGCGGCAGTGAGGATGATGTCCTACAGCGCGTCGTCGATGCACAAAAATCCATGAACAGTGATATTATTGTTGAAATTACAGGAGATTGTATATTGCTGGATGTTGATGTTATTGATCAAGGTATTGCAATGTTCTTGGCCAATGATTGCGACATCGTGAGTAATGCTTCTAAAGTGACCTATCCGCAAGGGGCTGATGTGCAAGTGTTCCGTGCGCAAGACTTGTACTGGGTGGCAGAGAATATTCAAGATACTGCTGTGCGAGAGCATGTATCGCTTTATTTTTATGAAAATCCGGATAAGTACCGCATTATCCACCTTGTGTCGCCGCCGCGTTGGGCCGCCCCTGATCAACGTACGCAGCTTGATTATTATGAGGATTTGGACTTTATTACGCGTGTTTATGAAGAGTTAGAACCTATTTTTGGGCCGACAGATTTTGGTGCGCAGGAAATATTGCAATTGCTTAGAAAAAAGCCTGAAATACAAAAAATTAATGCACATTGTACGAACAAACCTGTTCGTATGGAGGGGGGAAAGGCGCTCTGATCATGGATAGGCCATTTAAAACAGCATTAATTGGCCTTGGGAAAATGGGCGTTAAAAACGCCGCAGATGCAAAAGTTTCTGCGCATTACAAATATAGCAGCCATATCGAAGCCTTGCGCGATCATCCATCTTTTGATTGTGGCGCGCTTTATGATCATGATCGCTCTGTTGAGGGACAGAATTTTTCCAATGTTGAGGACATCGCAAAGGATTATTGTCCTGATGTCCTTGTTTTGGCGACGCCACCTACAGGCAGGTTAGAGATTATAAAAACATTTTCTAATCTTAAAGCCATCATCATGGAAAAACCGATTGCTTATGATTTGGCTCAAGCGCAGGAAATCGTGGAATATTGCTCATCCCAGAACATTCTCTTACAAATTAATTATTGGCGTCGTTTTGACCAGACCGTCATTGACCTTAAAAAGACGTTTGAAACAAAACAGGACAGCCCGCAAGTTGTGTTTATGACCTATGGTAATGGTTTGCGTAATAATGCGGTGCATCTGATAGATCAAATTCGGTATTTATTTGGTGAAATATCTGATGCGAAACCCTCATCTATCCCGCAAAGTTCGGAATCTTTTCCGATTGAAGGGGATGTAAATATTGATTTTCAATTGACGTTGTTCGGTGGTGCACAAGTGTATGCTCATGCCTTGGATTTTCAACAATACAGAGAAGTTGGCCTTGATATATGGGGCAGAGCAGGCCGTACAGAATTTATCCAAGGTGGTTTGGTCATGCGCAAATCACCCCTAAACGATCATCGCGCCTTAGATGGTGATCGCGAGATCGTAAGCGACCAAGCCACCTTGAGTATAACGGGGGCGGGTACGGCGCTCTATGGTCTTTATGATAATCTGGCAAAGGCAATGCAGGGGGAGGCACCGTTGTTGAGTGACGGGGAATCTGCCTTGGAAAACGAACGAATTTTAGAAAAAATAATATCATGAGTATCTTATGTTTTGCAGAAAACCCCGGTGGTGCCAATGGTATTATTGCTCTTGCCATGCAAGGTGAAAATACGCATATAATCGCAGAAGGCTCGGCTGTAAAATATATACAGGATCATGGGATCATATTATCTGATGGCGTTCCAGATCAGGTCAGTGCGATCGTCGTTGGTGCATCACATAGTCATGATAGTGGGTCATTTGAATATATTCTCCGCGCGAAAGAGCAGGGTATCCCAAGTTTTTCTTACGTTGATGCCTGCGTAAATACAGAGTTCCGTTTTAAGGGGCACACAGATGACCCGTTGCATTATGCGCCTGATTTCCTGTTCGTGACCGAGATGGCAACTGAAAAGTCTTATATTAATCTTGGATTCGATGCCTCGCGTATCTATATAGTGGGTAACCCGCGATATGACTTTGTTGTGGACCGGGTGGAGGGATTAACGAAACAAAGTGCTCCGCATAAAACGGTTCTTTTTCTGGCTGATCCTGTTGTGCCAACGATAGGGGCTGATTACAAAAATAGTGGGTTTAATACGCAAAGTGCAGAGGATGTGCGATCATTTGTTTTATTAGAAACCTTATTTAGTAAATTGAAAAACCACAAAATTATTATAAAGCTACATCCAAGAAACCATGCTGACGAGTTTGCAGCCTATAAAAACAATGCTACGATTTATCAAGGGGATGGTCTTGGGATTGATTTGGCGTTTCAGGTGGATATGGTGATTGGAACGACCACATCACTCTTGGCGGAATCTGCATTGGTCGGGGTGCCTACAATTGCCGCGCTTCTAACCCCACAAGAACGTCAATGGTTGCCGCATATATTACCTGATAATTTGATTGTTTCTACAGATGGAAATCATTTAGGTCGGGCTATAGAAGCCATTATGGATGATGGGTATGCGCGTCATTATCCTTCTAATAAAGAGGGTCTTTGTAAAAAGGCAGGCGTTAAAATGCTGGATATAATTAAGCAGCATTGTATGATAGAAGCACGTTAAACAAGTATATCAGTAGTAGATACATGACATATGATACGATTATTTTCTGTGGTACATCGCGCGCGGGTAAGACCACGTTGGCTAAGCTGATGCATGCGCATAGTGATACCCATAACGGTCTGATATTTGAAGGATTGTTTCCTGCGTATTTATCGCGTTTTTCTTACCTAATGAAGGATGCGCATTCGGGCCTTTTCAACGAGTATGTGGAGAGACCGCGCTATATTGACGAGGCTAAATCCAAGACCTTAGCACCGATAGAACAGTTTGAAATGCGCTCACGCAGTGATCAAAATTCATTTTTGGGACGGGTGCATCACGCATTTGGAGCACGTTGGGCGATTGCCGATCTTCATGCGGAGCTTTATTATAAACAATTACTGCGCGCTTGGCCGGATATTCATTTGTGCGTTGTTATTCGTGACCCACGTGATTGTGTGTGCGCTGGTCTTTATTGGCAGGACTTTCCAAATGCACGAAAAGACCGGAAAAGTGGGTTCTATAAACGCCTATTTAGCTGGATTTTATCCGCCCATATAGCCGATCGAATTCAAAAAGAGCATCCGGATAACATCACGGTTATAAACTTTAATCAGATCAAATCGAACACGGAATCGCTTCAGTTTTTAGGGATGGACGATGGTTGGGATCAGGATATCCCCGAGCATGCTTATTACAGTTATGTTGGTGATCATCAATTTACAACACCCAATACAGGAGAGCGGTTGGCTCTTCTTAGCGCTGGCGAGTGTGCTATTATTCAAAATCTCTGCGCGGATCCTATGAAACGTTATGGGTATCAGCCAGAGGGTCTACCAAGTGTCAATATGTTAGGCCCTCGAATAATCAAAGCCGTTATTCTAGGTGTGGCATGGTTTTCACCATCTTTGGCGCGTGGGACGATTGACCTCTTGTTTTCACCGTTGCAACATGCGAAAAATCAGATCAAACGTTTAAAGCAATTTATTAAGGACATACAAAATTTCTAAATCATCCATTAATCCCGTTACGCTTGATTATGCTCCGATATTGCAAGATATGTTGAGCGCGTTTTTTGACGGTCTTGAGGTTCCTCACCTGATTTTACGTGATAAGGCAGCCCTACCAAAGCGCAGTGGCTTTGATATTGATTTATTGATTGATGAAGGGAACCGTAAGGACATTATTGCGCTTTGCCTTAAAATCGCGGCAGAACACGGCGTTCTTGCGCTTCACAATGATAAACGCGTGGCATTATTTTACCTTAGTTATGAGGGCTCTTACCGCAATTGGGCAATCTTGGATTTGCAGAGTGCGTATAAATTTGGGGCACAAAATATGAATGTGCATGATATGCTTGATATGCCAGAAGGGCAGAGGGAAACCCTGATCAAAAATGTGCAGGCGGCGCGTAAAGGCACGGCCAGCAAAGATATTCAACAGCAGTTGGGGATCACACCCTATGCAAAGCCCCAGACTCAAACGCTGTCATATTTACAAAAAATTAAACGTATGATTTTGATGCGCGCATTCTTTATCCATATGCACACGCCGTCTTTTATTGTGATAAGTGGCCCTGATGGCGTTGGTAAAACGACGCTACTGCGCAATATTCTGCGCTTGTTCGAAACGCTTCCTTTTAATACTGCGAATTTTCATCATACGGGGTTGGGCAAAGCCAAGACAAAGCCCGTTGAGAGCAAAGAGGAAAATATGAGCCTGGGTCGGCGATTAAGGCGACGCTACACACCCAAAGCAATCAAGGTTATTTACGGTTCAATAAGCGGTGAGCTGAGATATGCAATGCGTATCAATAAAGAGGTGATGACGAATTTTTATCGTGGCACACTCACTTTTTCTGATCGCTATATTTATGATCGTACGGTGAAAATGCATATGCTGCCCGATAAGCTTTGGATTACCAAAATCGCAACTAGGATTAATGCTTACCTTATGCGTAACCCAACGGTTATGATCGTTCCAACAGATAGCGCAAAGGCGATATTTAAACGTAAACAAGAGCTGCAACCTGATGAAATAATTCGATATTATGATGATCTTACGGGCGTAATGAAACGTTGCTCAGTTCCTTGTATGCATGAAATCGGCGTTGCCGGAAAATCACCGGAAGAGCTTGCCGTCGAAGCCACGCAATACATATTGCACTCTCTATCTCCTTTGATATTCCGCAGTATTGGTATGTATGAAAGGGATTTGAAGCGCTCATGATGAATGTTCCCCTAGATATACCATCTTTTTCTACGCAAAATCATAAGGAATTTTGCTGGCCAATTCCTTATGAAAGTTATGATTTTCTGGCTTATGGCTTTGTTGATGAAGCCTTGAAAATTTTAGAATCACAAGAGGGTGACGTAAAAATTGCCCTGACGTGTAAATTATCGGACATCTTAATTGATATTACCCATGTCGCGCGCCAAGCTATTGAAATAAAATCAATAAAAGATGGTGGGTGTGAAGTATCTTATGATAGAGATGCGTCAGTGGTTGTCGATTGTTTTTTGAATGATGGTAAGGAAATAATTCGCCACCATCGATCTAATGCATTGAAAGACAAGGCGTTAATACGCGCAAGATATTGGAAGCGAATCGTTTCGAATTGCGTGTCACCAACAAGCGCGCAAGGTTATCATGCGATGAGCCTTAACAGTCTTATGAAGGAGTGGTTGGCAGCGGAAAACGTCGAAACGGTAAATACGCTTGTTGAGTTTTATATGTATGGACGGCCACAGAAAAATGAAGCGGCGTGTCGTGAGATTGCTTCCATGTTCTCTCAGGCGCTCAATAAAGCTTATAATTTCGAATATCCAGTTGATGGCGCAATACAAAGGATAACGCGCTATCATATAGAACAGGCTTTGGGGGATATTGCTTTTCTAAAACGCTCAAAGCTTTCAAAATCAATGAAGCAGGGGTTGGTATCGGGAACGCCAAAATACGAAGGTCGATTGCTTGGCTGGTATTTTCAGGATCATGGCAAGGATGTTACCCGTCATGCACATGGTGGGGAGCGCGTGTTTTATAAGGATTATATTTGGCCTCTTGCAGAACTTCCGTATTGTTCAACCTATTTTGCACATTCACAGGTTGAGGCTAATGTCATGGCAAAGCGCCTTAAAAATGGTGATTATGCGGTAATGCCGGATATGAAAAACATTCAATTTAAAAGTCGGGGCAGTGATAAGCATCAAGCGATTTATAAAAGCGCAGTTCCTTCTAAAAATAATAAAACACTGATTTATGTCAGTAGTGTGTATCTCGGCGACTTGGCTCCAAATCTTCCAGCTTTTAAAATGCCAGACAGCCCATACTTTGATTTCCAAAGTCGTTTATTGAGTTTTCTAAGGGATGATGGGTGGCGTGTGATTGTGAAGCCCCACCCAAAGGGTCTCTATAATCCGGCGAAACTCTTGGAACCCTACGCTGATGATGTTGTGATCGCGCCTTTTGATCCTAATATGTTTGAGGCTGAGGTGTTTTTGTTTGATTTTGCAGGTACAGCGTTCTTTGATACTCTTGCCTCTAAACAGCGCGTTACTCTGTTGAATTTAGGGCGGCGTCCATTTGATCAAGTAGAGCGTAAGCAGTTGGAGAAACGTTGCAGTGTCTATGATTGCGGTTTTGATGATTTGGGGCGTGTAGATCTCGACAAAGAGGCGATATCAAATGCAATCGCGCAGGCCCCAAGGGAAGGGTTTAAAGACTTTACCAAAAGGTATACGGCTTAAAATGTGTGGATTTGTTGCGGAAATACGATTTGATGAACAAACAGTTAGCGAGGAATCTCTACGCTCTCGTGCGCGTCTTATTCATCATCGTGGCCCTGATGATGAAGGATATTATAGTTGCGGTTGGGCTGGACTAGGTTTTAAACGTCTTGCCATTCTTGATTTATCCGATGCGGGGCATCAACCAATGATAACGCCTGATGGCCGTTATGTGATTGTTTTTAATGGGGAAGTCTATAACTTCAAAGAACTGCGTGCAGAGCTGGAAAGCATAGGGACTGAGTTTCACTCTGATACCGACACGGAAGTGGTTTTGCGGTGTTTTGAAGCATGGGGGCGGGATGCGCTAAAACGTTTTGTCGGTATGTTTGCCTTTGTGATTTTAGATACGCAAACACAGATAACTTTTATTGCGCGTGACCATCTGGGGATTAAGCCTTTGTATATCATGCGTCATGATGGCGGCCTTCATGTTGCCAGTGAGGTGAAGGCCTTTCAGGATATAAAGTCTTTTGCACTGAATGAGGATGTTCTGTATGAGCAGCTTTCATTTGGATATGTTGCAGGCACGCAAACGTTGTTTGAGGGGGTTGAAAAAGTTGCCCCGGGTTCAATATTAACGATTCAGAAAAATGGTAAGTGTACGACCGAGCAATTTTATGACGTGACGCTTAGCCTTAAAGATAAGACACAACATGCAAAACCAGCAGAAATCCAAGACTTACTTGATGAGAGTATAAAAGCGCATACGATTAGTGATGTGGGTTATAATATACAACTTAGTGGCGGTGTCGATTCCAGTTACATCACCGCATACCTAGTTTCCAATGAAAGCCATACTCTTGATAGTTATTCCGTTACAATAGACGGTACGTTGAGTGAGGAGAAGTATCAAAAGGAAGTCGTGGACGCTTATCCAACCAATCATCACAGCTATCATTATAACAGTCACGATTTGGCCGATAGCTATATCAAGGCGACATGGCATATGGACGCACCAAATATGCATTTAGCCTCGCCTTTTCTTATGATTCTGTGCGAAGAATCACGCAAAACGTCGAAGGTTATATTGACCGGTGAGGGGGCGGATGAATTGTTCGGTGGGTATGCACGCTTTAATATCCCATTTGCTCAACGTATAGGATTCAAGCTTTACCAGATGAAAATCCCTGAATGGCTTATCCCCAACCTTCCAAAGATTAGGGCTTTAAAGCCTTACTTGCGTGAGCATCCAGTACATATTACGCAACGGTTGATTCGTCATGATCGGTTGATGAACGTTGTCTCGTCTCGTTTAAAACAAGATATATCATATAGAAACCAGAGTATGTCTGGTCAGAGTGGTCTTGAAAATATGATGTTTGCAAACCATCAAAAATGTTACTTGCTGAGCCTGTTGGAACGACAGGACAAGGTCTCAATGGCGGCCTCGGTTGAGGCGCGCGTTCCTTTTTGCAGTCATCCTTTATTTGATAAAATAAACCCCATTTCTGCGATGGATAAATTGAAAGATGGCACTACAAAATCGATTTTCAAGGCAATTGCGCAGCGGTTCTTTTCAGATGATTTTGTTCACCGGCGTAAATCTGGTTTTACGTTGCCAATTGATGTCTGGTTACGTGATGAAGGCGGAATGGGACGATTTTTAGAAAACTTGACCACCGCGCCTTTTGTGGATTTGCCATTCTTCAACCATGCCTACATTCAAAGCATGGTCAAGGAACATAAAGACGGTACAAAGAACTGGCATAAAGAGCTTATGATTTTGATTAATTTTGATATATGGTATCAGCTGTTTATTGCGCAAACTTTAAAATCGACATCGTCATGAACGTAAAGACAAAAACTGTAGGTTTGTTTATTCCTTCCTTCTTGCCGAATCTGGGTGGGGTTGAGGTGGGGCTGCATAATATTGCCTTACGCGTAGAAAAACTGGGGTGGACGCCGATCGTTTTTGCGCCTGCGGAGCATGTTAAAATGCTAAAGGAAAAGGGCTGGGAACTCCCTTATAAAATTGAGCCACTACCCCCTAGAATGTGGGGCATTATTACCCGTATGCCGCCTATAGGCTTTAAAATGATGGATTTATATCTAGGGCATATGCAAAGAAAGCATAAGATTGATTTTTGGCATGTGACAATGGGGTATCCGGCGGGGTGCGCGATTGTACATTATGCGCAGAATACGCGCCATGACGTGCAGTATTTGGTGCGTTGCGCGGGTGAGGATATTCAAAAGCAGCCTGAAATTGGATACGGCCTCAGGCTTGATCCAAAATTTGATAAAATTATTTCACATTATTTAAGTCAGGCACAAAGACTTGTTGCGATCACCCCAAGCGTCTATGCGGAGTATAAGGCCTTGAATGTGCCTGATGAGAGAATTTATAATGTTCCCAACGGCGTTGCGCTGGATCGTTTCTCTCAGGATATTAATCGGGATCAGGTGCGTGAGAAATTGGGTGTAGGAAAAGATGATACACTCATTCTTTGTGTCGGGCGTAACCATCCAAAAAAGAACTACAAAACCCTAATTGAGGCAGGTGTTCACCTGCGTGAGCAAGGCGTCGAAAATTTTAAAATCATGTGCATAGGCAGTGGCTGCGCGGCACTCTCTGATTTGGTTGGTAAATATGATCTTGGTGATCATGTTATTCTGATTAACGGAATGAGCAAGCCTGACAAAGATAATATCATATTGCCCGTTGATGCGCTGGTCGAGGCGTATAAAGCCGCAGATATCTTTGTTTTCCCTTCTCTAATGGAAACGTTTGGTATCGCAATTGTTGAAGCGATGGCGGCTGGTTTGCCTGTCATTGTCGGTGATAGTGAGGGATGCCGCGATATTGTTGAAAAAGGGAAATGGGGCGTTATGTGCGACCCTCACAGTGCTCAAGATCTTGCCATAAAAATTAGCAATATAATAAATGATGATAAAATGCGCGAAGATCTTGTTAAGAAAGCAGAAATACGTGCACAAGATTTCAATTGGGACAAAATCGCACAACAGTATATTGAAATATATGAAGCCGCACAGTACAACAATAAAAAGCACAACAATGAAATAGATTTTCTTGATAAAGGTTCTAGATGATATGACGCAACCAATTCTCGTAACAGGGGCTGCTGGATTTATAGGGTTTCATACGGCTTTGCGGCTGTTGAAACAAGGCAGGCACGTTGTCGGCATCGATAATATGAATGATTATTATGATGTCACCTTGAAAGAATCGCGTCTTGATCAACTTAAGAAATTTGACGCATTTACGTTTGTGCGTCTTGATATCTCCGATAAAGAGGCAATGGAAAACCTATGGCAAAAAGAAGGGCCATTTCTAGAAGTTATCCATCTTGCCGCGCAAGCCGGTGTACGTTATTCACTTGAAAATCCATATAGTTATATAACAAGCAATTGTATGGGGCATGTGACCGTCATGGAAATGTGCCGTTATACGAAAGGGTTTAAACATCTGGTTTATGCTAGCTCATCATCTGTCTATGGTGGGAATAAAAAGCTGCCTTATATGGTTGGTGATCCGGTCGATAAACCTATTTCTATTTATGCCGCGACCAAGCGCGCTGATGAACTTATGAGCTATACTTACGCTCATCTTTATAATATGCCGCAAACAGGGATGCGGTTCTTTACTGTTTATGGTCCATGGGGCAGGCCGGATATGGCATTATTTATCTTCACCAAGGCGATTTGCGAAGGTAAAAAAATTCCGATCTTTAATAACGGCAAAATGAGACGAGATTTTACATATATTGATGATATCGTTAGCGGTATTTTGGCCACTCTTGAAAACCCTCCTAAGGCTGAGGATGATAACGCCCCGCACCGAATTTTAAATATCGGTAATAACACATGTGAAATGTTGATGGATTTCGTGGGTGTGATTGAAAAAGAATTGGGAAAGAAAGCGGAAATTGAATATTTGCCTATGCAAGAGGGCGATGTGCCCGAAACATATGCTGATATCACGCAAACAACCCAGTTCACAGGGTATAAGGCGACCACGTCTATTCATGAGGGTATCCCGCGCTTTATTGAGTGGTATAAAGAATATTATGGTGAATGTTAATGACTAATCTAAAAGTCATTACACAATATATAAAAGATTTCTACCGTTATGCGGGAAATAGTATTTTTCTGCTCTTTTTTATTAATCTTATTTCTGGCGCGATAGAACTTATCGGTATCGGTTTATTGTTACCAATCCTCAATATCGGTTTTGGTGGCTCTGGCACGGATCCAATTTCTATATTATTTAATGATTTTTTCCAAATGGTCGGGTTTGATCCAACACTTCAAAGCCTGCTTGTTTTATTGGTTTTCGTCTTTATACTGAAGGCTATCGCGGTTTTCTCAACGAAATACCTCTCCAGTGTTATTGCTGTTAATTTGAAGGGGAAATTGCAAACGACCCTGACCAATACACTCGCGGATGTCTCATATACGCATTTTACAACGCTTAAATCTGGCTGGCTTAACAATATATTGATGAAAGAATCCGCACTCTTTACGCAAGGATTCTTAGAGTTCTCACGCATTCAAACAACGCTGGTGTATATCGCCGTTTATTCTATGACGGCGGGCATCTTACGTCTGGATTTGATGATTATATTGTTCTTCTTGAGCATTGTTCTTCTTGCCCCGATGCGTATTCTTATGCGCAAGGTGCGTGCGACATCTAAAAATCTTACACAACGCTCAGGCAGTCTTAGCACCGGCTTTATTGAGTTTATTGATAATTTCATATACGCCAAGGCCACAGGGTCTATTCATGGATTTAAACGCAATATAAAAGATAAAATTTATTGCATGAATAAGTCCGAGAAAAAGCTTTTATTCTTCTCTGCCTTTATGAGTTCTCTGACCGAGCCTGTCGCCGTTATTGCTTTGGCTGTTTTGGTCTATACGCAGGTTGTAATCGGGGGGAGCCAGCTCTCAGAAGTCATGATCTTAGGGCTTCTCATCCACCGTATTGTTGGGCAAATTATGTTATTGCAAGGGCAGTATCAACGCTTTAACTCGACCTTCGGAAGTATTGATATTGTTAATGAAACCTTGAACGCGTTTAAGGAAAATCAGGAACATAACGGGACATCCGTACTTAACCAAATGGGTGATGTTGAGTTTAAAAATGTTTGTTTTTCGCATGGCGATCAAGCTATATTGGATGATATAACCCTTACCATTCCACATAATAAAATGATTGGAATTGTCGGTCCTTCCGGCTCTGGGAAAACGACGCTGTTTTACTTACTTACTGGTCTGTTATCACCGGATTCTGGTGTTATAAAAGCCAATAATATTGATTATGCAACCCTTGAAAAATCCAGCCTCCGCGAAAAAATTGGTTATGTTTCACAGACTCCTGCGATGATTGATGGGACGCTATTGGAGAATATTAATTTTGGTACATATGATGCGCATGATCCGGTGTTGATTGATAAGGTCAAAGCGGTTATGGCGCAGGCAGGCCTTGAAGAATTTATAAATGACCTTGAAAAACAAACCGGTGAACGCGGGGTTCAGCTGTCTGGTGGGCAAAAACAACGTGTGGCCATTGCCCGCGAATTGTTGCGTGATACTGATATGCTTATTCTTGACGAGGCGACAAGCGCACTTGACACCCATAGCGATCAGAAAATCCAAGATACATTGGCAAATCTAAAAGGGCAGAAAACGATTGTGATTATCTCACATAAGGCCACAAATATTGAAAAATGTGATCAGGTTTTCCATTTGGAAAATGGGCGCGTTAAAGTGCAATAGCGCGCTTTTCATATTGAATATCAAGATAGTTCCTTGTAGTATGAGCGACCTTAAAATAATAAAATAAGATCAAGAAACGGGATAGCTCTAAATGACAAAGCGTGTTTTGATTTTGGCGACAAAAGACAGCCCCTATTCATACTTGGCGATCAAAACCTTGGTAAAGAATAACGTTCCGCTTTATGGGGTTGCTTTGGGTGAAAAAGGCGTTGGTGTGCGTGCACTTGAAATTTGGAACGAACGAACTGATGGGCGCTTGGCTGCTGGTGATTTTGACGAGTTTCAATCTGAATATTTCCCTTTTTTTACGTTCCCTAGTCATGCAGATGAAACGTTTAAAATTTTTGTTAAAGAGCACAAAATCGATTTATTGGTCAATGCGGGTACGCCTTGTATTCTTAAACAGGATATCTTAGACGCGCCGCGTATAGGCGTTTTAAATGTGCACCCAAGTATATTGCCGGATTATCGCGGATGTACAACGATGGAGTGGAGTGTTCTTAACGATGATCCACTTGGTAATACCGCACATTTTATGGTGAGCGCAATTGATGAAGGCCCTATCATTGATCAAGAAATCTATCAGTTTAAGAAAAGTGATGGCTATACGGATATTCGTAGATATATTTACATGTTCAATGTAGAATTGATGGCGCGTACGATACGTAAAATTATAGATAATGATATCGCGCCTCAATCTCTAACGCCCCAAGGTGAGGGGACATATTGGGATGTAATGGATGACGTTAAACTTGCCCTTGTGAAAGAAAAATTGCATGAAGGACGTTATAAATATCAAAGATAAGGGATATAAAATGAAAAAGTACCGTGTTGTTATTAGAGCCTTTACTTGCCGTCGGGACGTTGCCCCTATGGAGGTTCTAAAGCGCTTGCTAGAGCGCCAAGGGTGTGAGGTTATACTTCAAGCACACGCAACTTCCATGTGGCGGTGCGCTTTTGGAAACCTGATGCAATTGTAGTTAATACACTTAGCGATGTGATGATTAAAGAAAAATATCCGGATATAACGGTGATCTTTTTCTCTGGGGAAGGGTTCCATGGCCCTAATGATTCACATGCTAAAATTTGGTTGGAAAAACCGGAATATTACGAAAACATGGATTTAGGGCTTGTTTGGGGGCCAAAAGTAAAAGAAGAATGCGTTGAGCGTTTCTCTGAAGATATAGATGTTTCTAAAATTCATGTGGTGGGTAATCCTAAACTGGATTTGATTAAATTCCTTCCCCAAAGGCTGAAAAGAAATAAGAAGAATTCTGTTGGTTTTATTGGCCGTTTTCCTAAGCTAAATGATCATCTAAATCGTTCGACCATGTATTTTCTATCGACTGATTTTCAAGTCGAAGAGGCAATTATTCAATGCAAATCTGCCAATGCGATGATTAGGGCAGCAAATAAAATCCTAGAAGAAACGGACCTGAATGTAAGTATTCGTCCGCACCCTCACGAGCAAATTGAATCCTATCCTGAGAATATTTCTGTATGGTTTGATAAGAAATATCATGATCGTATTGATATTGATGACAGTCTCTTTTTACCAACCTGGATAGCAGAGCAAAAAGCCATTCTATCACCCACATCAACGTCATTTTTAGAAGCATATATGCTTGGCGTTCCTGTCATTAACCTTGATTATCTCAGTGATATTGTTGCCTTTAACCAAAACTATATTTCATTTACTAAGGAATGGCAGGAGGCTGCACTTATGCCTAAAACATATGATGATCTTATTGTGTTATTGGCTGATGAGAACGCCTTGCAGGTTAAAACTGATAGGGCTATTGAAAAACAATTAGAGGAATTCAGTAATAAAGATATGGCCAGTTCAGCATGCTTGAATGCGGCGATATGTATTATGGATACCCTGAAACAGGCATCACAGAAAACGGCCTACCATGTGCCTTATCGCATTGTCGATTTATGGGATGAAATAAGTTTCAGACGCAATATGCGATGGAATGATCGTCACCATAATTTCTGTTATCGCCGTGGTTATCATAAAATCCCTGATTATGTCGATGAGATTGTTGATAGCATTGAACGCGTTCAACCTATATCGGCATCTCTAAAAAAAGCGGCGTAGGGTTCCTGACCCTAGATGATGATGTCTTGTGTCACATATTCTGCAATAGCTAGAGACGCGGTTAAACCAGGGGATTCGATGCCGAACAGGTTTGTTAACCCTGCGATTTCATGATCATTTTCACCTTGTATCATAAAGTCGGTGTAAGGGTTCCCGTCTAGGTATAGTTTGGGACGAATACCGGAATAATCTGGTATAAGGCTCTCATCTGGTAAGTCTGGCCAATAGGAACGAATGGCCTTATAAAAACCATCCGCTCGCGTTGGGTTTACATGGTAATCAAGCGTTTCAACCCATTCAACATCAGGGCCAAACCGTGCTTGTCCGGCTAAATCCAATGTCAGATGCACGCCAAGGCCACTATCTTCTGGGACAGGATAGATTAAGTGCCGGAAAGGGTGCTTGCCCATGAGCTTAAAGTAATTACCCTTCGCATAACGAAGTTGAGGGAGCGTATCTTGCGCAAGTCCCTCAATATGGCGTGCAATATTGATCGCACCTAAACCCGCAGCATTGATCACTGTTTTTGCGTGCAAGATCATGTCCTCGCCTTGGCAATTGACGCGCAGATCTATGCCGTTATCACAAACAGAAGCACCGTTTAGTGTTGTTAAGAATGCGATACGACCACCGTGATCTTCGATATCACCTTGTAAACAGAGCATAAAGCTATGTGTATCAATGATACCTGTTGAGGGGCTCAGTAAAGCCTGCGTGCAATAGAGCGATGGCTCCAATGTACTAGCTTCAGAGGATGAAAGTCCCTTTAAATCGTGAACGCCGTTTGAGATTGCCCGTTTTTCTATGTTTTCAAGTGTGGTGATTTGCGCATCATGTGTTGCAACAATAATCTTTGCGCATTGTTGGTGCGCTAGGCCGCGCTCACGAAGGTAAGAATAGAGTAGATCTCGTCCGCGAACGCATAACTTTGCCTTTAATGATCCGCTCGGGTAATAAATGCCAGCGTGAATAACTTCACTATTTCGCGCAGAGATTCCTGTCCCTATATGGCTTTGTGATTCAATAATCAAAATATCTTTGCCAAGAAGGGCATAGGCTCTCGCAATGGCCAAGCCGACGACGCCTGCGCCAATCACAACGCACTCTATTATTTCTTTCGAAGGACTATTTTTCATGGGCTATATATAGATGATCTTGCATCGGAATATAAGGTCTATGTAGAAACTATGAATTTAATGGATCAGACCCTAGACAATATCCGGCAAACTGTTTAAAAATCTAGAATGATTATAGAGCGCACGATACACAAACACACGGTTTACACGTCCCAATCCCTACGGGAGGCGATCGAAAAAACCACACGTGAGAAACTGAAGATTATTTTTGTCATCTCTGAAGATGGGAAATTGGAGGGGGTCTTAACCGGCGGCGATATACAGCGCTGGATGCTGAGCCAAGAGATAGTCGATTTGAACGCATCTGTTGAAACGGCTATGAACACGGAATATAAATTCGCCCGTATCTTTGATAGTCCCTTGAAAATCGAAGCACAATTTGGCAATGACATTACAGTCATCCCAATTATTGATGAGTTTTCCAATCTTAAATCCATTGCTTTTAAACGCCGAAAATCATTGGCGTTCGGTGATGTGGAGCTGAATGAAAAATCCCCTTGTTACACGATTGCAGAAATTGGCATTAATCATAATGGTGATTTTGAATTGGCGAAAAAGCTTATCAAACTGGCCAAAGATTCAGGTGCAGATTGTGCCAAATTTCAAATGCGCGATATGGCGAGCCTTTATAATAATAGCGGCGTGGCCGGAGATGCGACGGATGATTTAGGTACGCAATACACAATGGATTTATTGACCCGCTTTAACCTTCCACCGGAAGATATGTTTAAGTTGTTTGATTATTGTAAGGAGCTTGGGCTTGAGCCACTGTGCACTCCGTGGGATTTACATAGTTTAGAGCAGCTGGAAGAGTACGGCATGCGGTTCTATAAGGTTGCCTCTGCGGATATGACCAATCATGAATTGCTCGCGCGTTTGGCAGAAACAGGCAAGCCGTTAATTATTTCAACAGGCATGTCTGATAGCGATGAGATCAAAGAAGCGGTGCAGCTTCTGCGGCGCAAGGGTGTGGCCTTTGCTTTGTTGCATTGTAACTCAACTTATCCTGCGCCCTATAAGGATGTGCATTTAAACTATATGAAGCATTTGGCCGATATTGGTGAGTGTCTTGTTGGCTATTCCGGGCATGAACGCGGTTTCCACATACCGCTTGCTGCGGTTGCCATGGGCGCGAAAATTATTGAAAAGCACTTCACCATTGATCGTAATATGGAAGGCAATGACCACAAGGTCAGTCTATTGCCTGACGAGTTTAAAGACATGGTCGATATGATCAAAGATATTGAACAGTCCATGGGCAGTGACAGTAATATTCGCCAAATCACACAGGGTGAGCGTATGAACCGTGAGAATTTGGCAAAAAGTTTGGTCGCTGCGAATGATATTGAACAAGGCGCAGAGATCACCGAGCAGGTAATATCAGTACGTAGTCCAGGCAAAGGATTACAGCCGAATAAAATAAATGATTTGATCGGACGTCGCGCAAAACGCCCGATGAAGGCCGGTGATTTTTTCTATCCAGATGATCTGTCCGATACAACCATTCAACGTCGCCCCTATACATTCAGAAGACCTTTTGGTGTGCCTGTTCGTTTTCATGATTTTAAAGAGTTAGGGCAGGGCACAAATCTGGATTTCCTCGAATTTCATTTAAGCTATAATGATATGGATATGGATTGGCATGCGTGCTTCGATCAAAAACTTGATTGTAATCTGGTGGTTCATAGTCCTGATTTGTTCAAAGGCGATCATATTTTGAACTTTGCCGAAAAAGATAAAGAGTACCGTAAACGTTCAATCGCCGAGTTACAGCGCGTTATCGAAACCACGCGTGAGATGCAGCCTTATTTCAATACCAAAGGCGATACATTGATTGTTGTTAGTTTGGGCGGATTTACAGAAAAAGGCCCGCTTGAAAAAAGTGAGTTGGGTGATCTTTATAAGCGCGTGCAAGATGGTTTGGCCGACCTTGACACCAAAGGTGTTGAAATCATCGCCCAGACATTGCCACCATTTCCATGGTATCTAGGCGGACAGCTTTATTGTAATCTATTCGTTGATCCAGAAGATACGGTTGAGTTTTGCCAGCAAAGCGGCACGCGCCTATGCTTTGATGTTGCGCATTCAAAACTCGCCATGAATTATCGCAAACGCCCGTTTAGCGAATATATTGACCTTATCGCGCCCTATACCGCACATTTGCATATTGTTGATGCGGAAGGTGTCGATGGTGAAGGCTTGCAAGTTGGAGAAGGGGAAATCGACTTCCGTAATCTTGCGCAAATCCTTGATAAAAAGGCGGCGAATATAGGCTTTATTCCAGAAATTTGGCAAGGGCATAAGAATAATGGTGAAGGCTTCTGGCTTGGGTTAGAGCGTTTGGAAAATTGGTTTTAAAAAGGATTAAATGATATGGGCAAAGTTGCTTTAGTCACAGGAATAACCGGACAAGACGGTGCGTATCTTGCCGAACTTTTATTGGATAAAGGCTATGAGGTGCACGGTATTGTGCGTCGTGCCTCTTTGCCCAATACGGCGCGCCTGCATCATCTTCTCGGTGATCGCTTTAATGACCTTACTTTGCACCATGGTGATCTGACTGATGCGCTCAGCTTGTTGCGCATTGTGCAGGAGACACAGCCCGATGAAATTTATAATCTTGCCGCGCAAAGCCACGTTAAAGTTAGTTTTGAGCAACCTGAATATACGGGAAATGCCGATGGTTTGGGGGTCATACGTCTTTTAGAGGCCATCCGTATCGCCGGATTGGAGAAAAAAACAAAATTCTACCAAGCCTCAACATCAGAGCTTTACGGAAAAGTAACTGAGACTCCGCAAACCGAAGACACACCGTTCTATCCACGTAGTCCCTATGGCATTGCCAAGCTATATGCGTACTGGGCAACAAAAAATTACCGTGAATCATATGGTATGCATGCGTCTAACGGCATTTTATTTAACCATGAAAGCCCCTTGCGCGGTGAAAACTTCGTAAGCCGTAAAATCACCAAAGCCGTGGTCGATATGCAACAAGGGCGTTTGGATAAGCTCACTTTAGGTAATCTTGATGCGCAACGTGATTGGGGCCATGCCCGCGATTATGTTGAGGGCATGTGGCTTATGGTGCAACAGGATGAACCGGATGATTATGTGCTGGCGACAGGCGTGACACATACTGTGCGTAAATTTGTTGAACTGACATTTGGTTATTTTGACACAGAAGTGCGTTGGGACGGTGTGGGCACTGATGAAAAAGGCTATGACGCAAAAACGGGTCAATTACTCATCGATATCAGTGCGGAATTCTTTCGCCCGGCAGAGGTGGACTTGCTGCTTGGTGACCCAACCAAGGCTAAAACAAAGTTGGGCTGGGAATTGAAAGTCTCGTTCAAGGATCTTGTTACCGAAATGATCGAAGCCGATCTTAAGGCGGAATTGCGCGAAGCGGCCTAATGCTTAACCTTGGTTAATCGCCGAAATATACGATATATGCGATTTCTATATTGTTTTTATATGGTGATCACGCCATAGTGCCTTTTACGTTTGAATATGGGGTGAAAAAATGGTTGAACCAAAGAATGAACAACCGATAAATAAGGATATTACCGAGGAGGCGATTGTACTGGCACGTGGTCCTGTGGCACGTCTGCGCGGTTATTTATTTGCCGGTATTGTGGTGACCGCGCCGATTAGTATTACAGTTTATTTAACCTATGTGTTTTTGACTTTTGTTGATGCCAAAGTTGCTGGCCTTTTGCCGCGGGATTGGTATGATGCGCTTTATGGTGCAACAACGTTCCCGGGCATTGGTCTTATTATATCACTTGCATGCTTCATCCTAATAGGTTGGTTTGCAACGAATTTTCTTGGCCGTCTAATTATCCGTATTTCTGAATATATTGTGGACCGTATGCCTGTTGTGCGCACATTATACAGCGCAATTAAACAAGTATTTGAAACGATTATGGCCAGTCAGTCCACTGCGTTTCGTGAAGTCGTTATGTTGGAATATCCGCGTAGAGGTGTGTGGTCTATTGGTTTTATAACAGGAACATCAGAAGGGCAAATTCAAGAGTTTACAGAAGCAGAAACAATGAACGTGTTTGTTCCAACAACACCAAACCCGACATCGGGATATTTATTATTTGTGCCGCGTGATGAGCTTAAATTTCTTGATATGAGTGTAGAAGAGGGTGTGAAGCTTGTTGTCTCTGCCGGTATTATTACACCGGAAGAGGGTAAATCCTCTGCGTCCAATGGGAAGAAAAACGGTAAAAGAAAAAAGAAATAGGATGTCATTATGTTTGATCTTATTAAATCTATAAAATCTCGTGATCCTGCCAATCCAAGCTCCGCAGAGATATTTTTTGCATATAATGGTTTCCATGCAGTGGTATTGCACCGTATGAATAACTTTATTTGGCACTTGGGCTTGCGCACGCTTGCACGCTTCATGGCAAATATAACGCGGTTTTTAACCGGAATTGAAATCCATCCGGAAGCGAACATTGGTAAGAATTTTTTTATTGATCATGGGACAGGCGTTGTGATTGGGCAAACAACGGTGATTGAAGATGATGTGACGATCTATCATGGTGTCACTTTAGGAGGAGTCGGGCGCGTTGGACATGTTGATGAAAAACGTCATCCTACTTTGAAAAATGGCGCAATTATTGGTTCTGGTGCACAAGTTCTCGGTGATATTACGATTGGCGTGCATTCAAAAATTGGCGCGAACTCTGTGGTGACATCCGATATACCTGATGGTATGACCGCAATTGGTATTCCTGCGCGGGTTATTGGTGGTGATGATAAGGCACGCGCGTATGGTATGCCTTCACGTAAAGAAATGGAGAATGTTACCTTCACGATTGATTGTATTGTTCGCGAAATGGGCAAGATTAAGAAAGAGCTTAACATTCCCGGTGATCATCCTGAAAGTGCCAGTGAATGCGTTGAAAAGCACAAAAACGCGGCGCAATAGATCAGAGCGATATAACGAGCTTGGGCCTATTTATCCACCTGTTCTTCACTTGGAAAGCTGGATGGGTAGTGGCTTTGACGTGAATCCAAACGCTTGTTATCTCTTTTTATTTTGTCATGGGATTTTGCGATGATTTTCTTTGCTTCTTTTTTTATTCGGCTACAACGCGCCTCTAGCCTCAGTAGCTTTTTATTCGCGATTTTCATGTACTTATTTCTAATTGCGCCATGGTGCTTGGCGTGCGCTATGCTCTCTTTGATTAAACTCTTCCATTGTTTCACCACATCAAGTGGGACGTTATAGGCTTGGTTCCATTTTGGTATTCTGTATGTCACGCTTTCTGTGACGTTCACGGGCGATAAACGGCATATACCCATGCCAATTTTCAGAGGTTCGTACGTTATGTCTGTTGTGCTGCTTATGCATGTGAAAACACGTCGTTTTGATTTGCACGCTGGCTTCAGCGTTCTTGATACAGTGGACAGTAGGGCCTCAGGCTCAGGTTCATTAATCGCATAATATTGTGTTGTTTCATTAAAGATGTATTTTGCCTTGGCCTCGTTTGAAAAACAGAGCAGAAGAATCGTGGTTAATAATATAACTTTCATTGCTTTAACCACCTCTGAAATATTGGATCGCTTGATCGCATTCGAATAAATATAGCAGAGTTTTAAGAGCCTTCCCACGTTTGGATTCCAGCTTCGGATCTTTGGAAATTATTAATTGTGCATCATCCCGCGCCGCCGCCAATAAGTCCCCATGCGCTGCGAGGTTGGCCAATTTGAATTCTGTCATGCCGCTTTGCTTTGTCCCTAGAATATTGCCACTGCCGCGCAGTTCTAAATCCTTTTCGGCGATGATAAACCCATCTTCTGTGTCGCGCATAATGTTTAAACGTTCCTTTGCGGTTTCCCCCAATGGCGCGGAATAAATTAAGAAGCAGTAAGATTGCGCCGCACTTCTGCCAACGCGTCCGCGTAACTGGTGCAGTTGCGATAGGCCAAAGCGTTCAGCATGCTCAATGACCATGATTGTTGCTTCGGGGACATTTACGCCCACCTCGATAACCGTTGTTGCAATGAGAATATCCAGTGCACCTTCGCTAAATTTGGCCATGACCGCGTCTTTTTCGCTTGGCTTCATCCGCCCATGGATAAGGCCTATGCGCTCCCCAAAGGTTGCTTGTAGAATGTCATAGCGTTCTTCTGCTGCGGCAAGGTCTAGAACCTCTGACTCCTCCACTAATGGGCACACCCAATAGACGCGCACCCCTTCGGCTATCTTACGTTTGATTCCTGCCACAACCTGATCCAGTTTTTCATTTGCAAACAGCAACGTCTCGATCGGTTTACGCCCCGGTGGCTTTTCATCCAGTTTCGAGACCTCCATATCACCATAAGCAGTCAGCGCCAGCGTCCGCGGAATAGGGGTCGCCGTCATCACCAAGATATCAGTCCCTTTATTCTTATTGGACAGCTCAAGGCGTTGATGTACACCGAATTTATGCTGCTCATCAATGACCGCCAGCCCTAAATCCTGATACACAACATCCTTTTGGAAAATCGCATGTGTACCGATAATGACCTGCGCCGTACCGTCACTGATTTGTTTTAAGATCAGATCACGGCTTTTTCCCTTGTCGCGTCCGGTTAAGGTTACAAAGCGAATGCCTGCGGCGTCTAGCCATGTTTTAAAACTCTGCGCATGTTGACGGGCAAGAATTTCCGTCGGTGCCATAATCGCGGCTTGCGTATTATTCTCCAGCGCATTTAACATYGCAAGGCAYGCCACCACGGTCTTTCCACTGCCCACATCYCCYTGCAACAGGCGYAGCATCCGTGCAGGTTCTGCCATATCACWATCAATTTCACTAAGGCTACGTTTCTGCGCACYGGTTAATTCAAAGGGAATAACTGCCATGACCCGATCCCGCAGGGTCATTGTGGTGGGGAATGCACGGCCGTTCATCTTCCGTTGTCTGTCACGAACAAGTGCAAGGGTTAATTGGTTGGCGAGCAGCTCATCATAAGCAAGRCGCATTTTCGTAGCATGGGTAGGCTCAAGTGCATCCTCACTCATCGGGGTGTGAAGCGCATGTAAATCGGTGTGCCAATCGTTCCATTKTTCACGMTTTTTATGGGCATCATCCAACCATTCGGGCAAGGTCGGGATGTGGGTCATGGCTGCGTTTATSGCCTTGCGTATGGTTTTGTTTGTGACCCCTTGGGTCAATGGGTATATGGCTTCGACCGTTTCTAATGTYTCGCGTTCCTCGGGTTTGGCAATGTCAGGGTGCATCATTTGTGGTTGCCCTTGGAAATACTCGATCTTTCCACTGATGATCACTGATTGTCCAATGGGTAAAAGTTTTTTGATCCAACTTTGATTCGCATGGAAAAACACCAATGATATCGCGCCGCTATCGTCTGTTGCACGCACACGGTATGGCAAAGATTTACGCGCATTGGGGACGTGTTTATCAATGCGCACCTCCATGGTCACGACCTTGCCATTGGGGCAGTCCGATATCGGGCAGGAGAACCGACGATCAATAAAATCAACCGGTGCATGAAACAGTAAATCAAGGGTTTTTGGCCCCTCGATCAATTTCTCCATTAATTTGCTGATGCGTGGGCCAACACCGGGCAGGGTGTTTATGCTCCGGAATAATGGGTCAAGATCAAAAGGTCTTTGGGTCATGTTTGAAAAACACTCTTTCCAAATTTAAATATGTCGCTATTCTAGCGCGTAAAGTTAATAAGATCGAGAATATTTAATGACTATATTTATGGAAGCCGTCGGCAGAGAAGATGAAGCCATTGAGAATAAGCGTAGACGCTTGATTTTCAGATCGGCACATCGTGGAATAAAGGAAATGGATCTAATCATGGGCGGCTTTGCCCGTGCGCATGTTCCTGATTTCACGGAGGATGAACTTTGCGAATATGACACCCTGTTGTGTAATAATGACCCTGATTTATATAACTGGATCACTAAAAAAGAACCTGCACCGAAAGAGCTGGCAGAGATGTCCGTCTTTGTGAAGTTGTTGGCGCATCGGTTGGTTTAGATTCAGTATGCATATATCCCACGTTCATATCCCCGTCAGTAAGAAAGTGTTAACCTGATATTGATATACTAGTAGGTGCAATACATGCATATGTGCAATATATTTGTAAGGATGCAATATGTATGTGAAAATGCAGACCCGCACCGCGCTTCATAAGCCTCTGCGGGTTTCTGCTGTGTAATTACCGTGGGTTAAGTTTATGTTTTTTATAAATATATCCTCGATATTCATACGCATAAGAATCAGGGTGCAATAATATTGTCTCAATACCAATTAAGTAGGAACATGATATGAAAATTCTTGTAGTCGGAGCCAGTGGGGCAACGGGGCGTCTTCTGGTGGAGCAATTATTGAATACTGGGCATCACGTAAAAATCATTGTCAGATCAACTGAGAATTTACCTGAACATATTACAAGTCATAAAAATTTATCAGTGGTCAAATCAAGTATCCTTAGTCTTAGCGACACAGAGATGGCACGCCATGTAAGCGGATTCGATGCCATCGCTTCTTGTTTGGGGCATAATCTCAGTTTTAAGGGAATATTCGGTTCACCACGCAGGCTTGTGGCTGATGCTACTCGGCGATTATGTTGCGCCATTACGTCTAATAATCCTGAAGGTTCAGTCAAGTTCGTACTTATGAACTCGACTGGTTGTAGAAACCGTGATCTAAATGAAAAAATATCCTTTGCCCAGAAATGCGTTATCTTGCTTTTACGGCTATTGCTTCCCCCTCATGCGGATAACGAAAGCGCAGTAGATTACCTACGCACTCAAATTGGCCAAGACAATGAGATAATAAAATGGGCAGCGGTACGTCCAGATGGCTTGATTGATAACGATGTGGTAAACGAATATGATCTCTACCCATCACCAATTAGAAGCGCAATATTTGATGCAGGTAAAACGAGTCGAATTAACGTCGGTCATTTTATGGCTGAGCTGATGACCAATGATGATGTGTGGGATGTCTGGAAAGGAAAAATGCCGGTCATATATAACCATGAATTGTAGGCGGTGTTCGTGGCCGCTAATGCCCAAACATTGGGGGTCCCTAAATTCAAATCTTCTTAAATACCGCGTGATAAGTATAGCCTTTATAAAGATGGGTGATTTTCAATGTGCCCTTCTTTTCGGTTTCTAGATTTTTAAGGTAATCGAGGATTTCAGGTTTGTAAAAAACATGGAACATCTTTAACCACCAGAATATAAATGTACTGACGATTTTGGGCAGGTCGTCTTGCGCATCAAAATCAACAATATGAATTTCACCACCCTGGGGCAGTAATTCCAACGCATGATCGATAGATTCCTTCCATGGTGGGATGATCGATAAAGCGTAAGAATAGACGATTTTATCCAATGGCTTATCCGTACCAAATAGTTCAGCAGGTATAAAAGACTGTGAATAGGCTTGCTTCAACGTAATTTTTTGCACCATATTGGCGTTATCCAGATTATGATTTGCCGTTTTCAGCATTTCATCCGAAGCATCCAGCCCATAAATATGCGCCTTGGGGTAGCGTTGTGCGATTTTTATAAGGTTGCGCGCCGTGCCACAGCCAACTTCGCAGATGTTATCGCCATCATTTGCGTTTATATTTTCGATCAGGCTATCGCGTCCTAAAAGGTAGTATTTGCGTGTAATATCATAAATGTGACGCGTCCAGCGATACATCTTGTCCATGTTTTGCTTGATTTGATCTTCACTGGGATTTTGCACCACTTTTGCGGTCATATTATGCGGCCTTTGTTTTTGCATTTATCTTGGATCGGTCCAATGTGTAGGTATGAAATCCACCATAGATGGAGGAGCGATCCTCCTCATTACGCGGCGCGGCCAGACTTTTATCATAAATCCATGGTGATAGGTTGTCTTCGATCAGTGCCTCGGTTAGGGGGCTGTGATCGCCAGCAGTGCGGAAAATAACGCGCGCGCCATCACTGGCAGAGTTTATAACTGCACTCCATAGCTCGTTAAGTTGATCGGCGTTCATCCAATCTTGTGCATCCAGGAACACATAACAATCAATACTGTTTGCGCCTTGCGTGTCCAGATATTCTGTAATGGTGGAGTGGATGACTTGAGCCTTATCGATATTGGCCTTTAATGTTTCGTAATTCTCTTCTTTTAGATAACGTGGCACAGCACGTTTATTTTCACGGTCATAACCGCGATTGAATGCTTGCCATGCAAAGTAGTTATCTTCGATCGGAAATTGACAGGCCATACGCTCTATACGCGCCTTAAGAAGACTCGCCATATTTCCTTTTGCGGATTCGTTTAACTCATCAAATTGTGATGGAGGAATGCCAAGGCCATACAGAGACTCAGGTTTGCCACAAATCATACGAATCAGCTTTTTATCAAACAGAGGACTTAATGTGCGATCAAAGATTTCTTTTTGCTCTTCTAGGTTACGTGCTTTTAGAAGGTCACGTGGGTTTTGCCCATACATCTTTGCGATAAGATGAACCATGCCGATAAATTTCCCTAACAAGCCATATYTATACAGGTTCTTCTTGAACAGGTTGATGCGCCGRCCATGTGGAAATACAAATTTCTCCCAATAGTCTTTTGTATATTTATCAAGRTKAGGYGCGATATAGCGATCATAATTCTCGATATTTTKGGGWGARTCYGCACAACCAAARAACARAAAGAAGCTCTCATAATCAGGTAAATGCTTTARYGCWGCRATCTTTAGGCGACCCAAGGCAACRTGATGYGGGTTTAAATCAATCGCYGTGACTGAGGCAGGGGACTCGGTTAAATAGTTCAACATATTGCACCCGCCGGAACARATCGTCATAATYCGCGATGTGTTATCGATCTTCATCGCCGGAATATCKACTTCTGGGTCTTCCCAGATTTGYGGGTAAACAAATCCGCTAAATACGGCTGTAAACATACGTTCTTGCAAGCCRCGTTTYGACGTTGCTTTRTTCTCATGTACGGCGCCTTTGAGCAATTCTTTGTTTGCTACTGTGTCTGTTTCGCTCATATTCTCTATTGTCCCTTGAAATACACTGAAACCTATATATAAAAAGCAATTCAAAGGCAAACAACTATTTATTCTAAAAAAGGGTAATATTGTGCACAATAGAGCGCAAAATCAGAACATGACACAGGGACAAAATACTATTTACGGTGTTCCAGAGGGACAGGACGCAAGGTTTTTAGCAGAAAAAGCACGCGAATTGATGCCTGATGATCGTGTCTTGGTTCATGTGGCTTTGGATGATACGCGCCAATATGCGTTGGGAGAATTGCTGAAATTCTTTGCACCTGATGTGCGTGTTCTTGTTTTGCCGGCGTGGGATTGTTTGCCCTATGATCGTGTATCACCACACGGAGATATTGTGGCGGCACGTGTAGCGGTGCTGACACAGCTTATGACGTGGGAGAATGAACAAAAACGCTATCCACGCATCTTGTTGGTTAGTGTGAATGCCGCGATGCAACGGGTCATGCCGCAAGACGCTCTGCGTGAGGCGAGTTTTCATGCAAAGGCGGGGATGCAAATTAATCTGGATAATCTGCAGTTATTCTTGGCGCAAAACGGTTATATACGCAGTGAAACGGTACGTGAATCTGGTGATTTTGCCTTGCGCGGCGGGATTGTCGATATTTTCCCTGCAGGCTATAAAATGCCTCTGCGTCTCGATTTGTTTGGTGATGAGATTGAAACCATTAAAGATTTTGACCCGATAACGCAACGCACGCAAAAGACGCTTGATTCGTTTTCTTTGCAGCCGGTTTGTGAATTTTTTCTGGACGAGGCAGCGATTGCGCGGTTCCGTTCTGGTTATCGCGCTGCGTTTGGTGTTGCGCGCAGTGATGACCCACTCTATGAGTCGGTCGGGGCAGGGCGGCGTTATAATGGCATGGAGCATTGGTTGCCACTGTTCCATGATCATATGGACACTGTGTTTGATTATGTGCCTAATGCGTCTGTCATTTTTGACCCTCACGTGCATGAAGCCTACGCAGAACGTATGGATCAGGTGCATGACTTCTTCAAGTCACGTCAAATTCTTGAAAAATCGGCGCGTGAGCAAGAGAAAAAAAGTAATAAGAACAATTTATCCGGTTCTATCTACCATCCATTACCTGTTGATAATTTGTATATAGTGGCGCAAGAGTGGCGCACATTAATAGATGGTGCACGCAGCTTATCTGGCTTTGGCGCTCCAGAAGGTGCGGAGTTTGAGGATAATGGCGCGCGTAAAGGGCGTGACTTTTCCGATATTCGTAGTCTGCCTGACGGTGATGTCTTTGCAGAGCTTAAAAAATTCATCGCGCATCAACAATCAGAAGGTAAAAAGGTTCTCGTTGCGGCCTATAGTGACGGGTCAAGAACCCGCCTTAAAGGTTTGATGGAAAACGCGTCGATTAAAGATATTATCGATTTTACCAATTATCACGATATTAAGAAGTTACAGCCTCATCAAGTCGGTTTGTGCGTCTTGTCATTGGAAAGTGGCTTTAATGCGCCTGACCTTATTGTGTTTACCGAACAGGATATCCTTGGGGATCGTCTGACCCGTAAGGCAAAGAAAAGCCGTAAGGCCGATAATTTTCTGACCGAGGCGTCTGCCTTATCCGCTGGCGACCTTGTGGTGCATGTGGATCATGGTATCGGACGGTTTATCGCGCTGGAGACTTTGCACGCTGCTGGAACGCTCTATGATTGCCTTAAGGTCGAATATGCGGGCGGTGATCGCCTGTTCGTTCCGGTGGTTAATTTAGAGGTTCTCTCGCGCTTTGGTGCGGATCAAGGCACAACGCAACTTGATAAGCTTGGCGGGGCCGGGTGGCAGGCGCGTAAAGCCAAAGCCAAAAAGAACTTGATGGAGATTGCCGACAAACTTCTCGGAATTGCCGCCGCGCGTCAGCTTAAAAAAGCGCAGCAGCTTCAAATCGGGACAGAGCTTTATAATGAGTTTGTCGCACGCTTTCCCTATGCGGAGACAGAGGATCAGGAACGCTCGATCAAATCTGTGTTAGAGGGGTTGGCAGGAACCTATCCGATGGATCATTTGGTGTGTGGTGATGTCGGTTTTGGCAAGACAGAAATAGCGTTGCGTGCGGCCTATGTTGCGGCAATGTCGGGGGTGCAGGTTGCGATTGTTGTGCCAACAACGTTGCTTGCGCGCCAACACTATAATAATTTTCAAAGCCGCTTTTCTGGTATGGGGATTCGCATTGAACAGCTTTCGCGCATGGTGACGCCGAAGGATGCAAAGCGCACGAAAGAGGGGTTGGCCGATGGTTCTGTGCAAATCGTCATCGGGACGCATGCTTTATTCGCCAGCTCTATGAAGTTTGATAACCTCGGTCTGTTGATTGTTGATGAAGAGCAAAAATTTGGCGTGAAGCAAAAGGAAAAACTGAAAGAGCTTAAAAACAATATCCATGTTTTAACCCTGACGGCGACCCCAATCCCGCGTACCCTGCAAATGTCTTTAACAGGTGTTAAGGAAATGAGCCTGATCACAACCCCACCAGTTGATCGCTTGGCAATCCGCACCTTCGTGATGCCGGTGGATACAATGGTGATCCGTGATGCTTTGCTACGTGAGCATTATCGCGGTGGGCAGAGTTTTTATGTTGTCCCGCGTATTAAAGACCTTAAGGAAGTGTCTGATATGCTGAAGGAAATAATTCCTGAGGTTAAGCTGGTTGAGGCACATGGGCAAATGACGCCTACCGAACTGGAAGATCGCATGACTGCATTTTATGATGGGCAATATGATGTGTTGCTTGCCACGAATATTATTGAGAGCGGTATTGATATTCCAACCGCCAATACCATGATTATTCATCGCGCCGATATGTTTGGCCTGTCGCAGCTCTATCAAATTCGCGGACGGATCGGGCGTTCAAAACTGCGTGCCTATGCTTATCTGACTTATAAGCCGAATGTGAAATTGAATGATAATGCGCAAAAAAGGCTGGAGGTCATGGAAACACTTGATACTCTAGGTTCTGGCTTTCAGCTTGCCTCCCATGACATGGATATTCGTGGTGCAG
Organism: Zetaproteobacteria bacterium; assembly: GCA_002747015.1. The sequence goes on along the minus strand of NVXI01000002.1, from coordinate 271,489 downwards.
GGAATTTATTGGGTGATGCACAATCGGGTCATATTCGTGAAATCGGGGTGGAATTGTACCAGCAAATGCTGGAGGAAGCCGTTGCCGCGGCGCGTGCAGGCGTCACAGAGATCGAAGACATACCGGAGGAGCAATACTCACCCCAAATTAATTTGGGTGCGTCTGTTTTAATCCCTGAGAGTTATATCGAGGATCTTGGTGTTCGGATGAGCCTATATCGTCGTCTTAATGATCTTGTTGAAAAAGAGGAAATCGAAGGCTTTGCCGCTGAAATGATTGATCGCTTTGGTGACTTGCCAGATGAGGTCGAGAATCTGCTTGATATTCTGGCGATAAAACAGCTTTGTTTAAAGGCGGGCATTTCACATGTTGATGCAGGGCCAAAGGGTGTGGTCATCGCCTTTCATAAAAATATTCCACCAAATGTGGATGGGCTTATGACGTGGATTTTAACCAAAGCAGGCAGCGTTAAAATTAGACCTGACCAGAAAATATCGGCGGTGCGCGCATGGCCAAAAATTGCCCAACGGGTCAAAGCCGTGCAGAATCTGATCGGAGAACTTGCGAAATTAGCAGAGTAGGCGTGTGTTACTGAGGAACAGAATCTTTATGCTTCACATGTATCATGTTGTTCCAGCACATCTCTGAAACGTTTCATGCTGCCATGTGTTTGTATGATGTTATTTTCGAAAGCATCTTTCTTACCTTGCCTTGCCGCAATATCTTCGCCTGCAACGATGCCCATTGCATCACTAAGGGAAAGATCGGCTTGCCTTGCGAAGGTGTTGACGATTTTTTCTTGTTCAGAAATGCCATCGCCATTTATTGGCACTTGGCTAGATGTTTTAGTAAAAAAATTGCCCATTTATTTTGACCCTGTAAATCTTTTATTATGTAATTATTGTTACTTTAGCTGATATATTCATGCGCGGTCAAGTTTAGGGGCCGTGGATATCATATTGTGCCTTGGGATTTGCTTTGGTGTTTATTGCAAAGATATGGCACAATTAACCTCTGAACAGATTCGTAAAGGAGTGCTTTACATGTCTAAAGAATACGCCGAAAACAAAATTAGGGACGCTTTAAAGGCGCATGGTGGCAATACCTGTCTTGCGCGCCAGCATATTGTGCATGAGGCGCAAAGTGATGCGGCGTTGATGCGTGCCTTGGCGCGCCCACATCTGGACGGCATCGTGGCGTATCAAGTAGAGCGCGTGGCCTCAGGCAGGGCCGAGATGGAAAAAAGACATCCGAAAGCCCCTACGACAAATAAAAGTGATAATTTTGGTATGGAGTTACTGCGCGCGGTTGCGGCGAGTGATGCAGAAATCTTCGGGCAAGAGGGTATGGGGAAAAAACGTAAAATTGCATCTAAGCAGCATATTGATGCGATCCATTTGATGGCAACGAAATCACCTCTAAGCAAACCTCAAGGTAAAAAATAATGAGCCGTTATTGTGGGTAGTATTACTTCTCTTGCACGTGAAATAGGGGTGGAAACGCTGTATTCATTGCCGCGTGATGTGTCCCCGCGTGAGTATTTCAGAGGGCGCAAGGATGATCGTGATTTCATCTTGATGCTCTATCCCGATGCCAGCGAAGCGCATTGCGCGGACTTGCAGAGCTTTATTCGTATTGGAGCGTGGCTGAATACTTGTGGGGTTAAAGTCCCTGCGCTGTATGATAAGGACGAGGTGCAATGCTATGCTCTATTCGAAGATCTTGGTACGCAATCATTTGGTGCGCGGTTGCGTGATAAGCCAGATGATCAGCAGGGGCTATACCGTTTGGCGACCGATGTTCTGAAAATATTAGGGCAAGCGCAAGGTACACCAGACACACTACCTCTTTACACGAAGAGTAAAATTCATGCGGGTCATCGGCAAATTGTGGATTATTATATACCTCTATTGGGGCGCGCGCAGGGACAGGCCGACGCACAAACGGTTCAGGCCTATTTATCGGTATGGGATGAAATAGAGTCGACCTTGCCACCATGTCCACAAGGGTTTGTACATGGTGATTTTCATCTCGAAAATATGATATATGTTGGGCGTGAAAACGGTGTGAAGCGGTGTGGCTTGATTGATTATCAGGACGCTTTATACGGGCCATTGCCTTATGACCTGGTTAATTTATTAGAAGATGCACGTGTGGATGTGCCCATTGCCTTGCGTGATTCGATGATTGCACATTACAGCGATGGAATGAGCGCACAGGATAAAGCTGCTTTTCTTGATTGGTACAGGGTTCTTGGAACTCAATTTCATTGCCGTGTTATCGGGCTATTTATTAAATTATCCGCAGAGCAGGGGCGCGATTCTTATCTTGTGCATATCCCCCGTTTGCAAAATTATATCCTGAATGCTTTGGAGAATCCGATCCTTTCACCATTAAAGCTATGGTTCGAAAAAGAAGGGGTTGATTTTAACTCTATAAAGGATTTAGATGGCAATATAATTCGCAAAATATTTTCGAAACGCAGTGTTTTGATATAAAGTTATTAGGAGCTATAGCATGTCCATTGTTGCAAACCGTTTGAGCCGTATTAAACCATCACCAACAATCGCTGTGTCCAGCAAAGCCAAGGAATTAAAGGCGCAGGGGCGTGACATCATTGGACTTGGTGCAGGTGAACCAGACTTTGACACACCAGACTTTGTAAAAGAAGCAGCCTGTAAAGCCATTGAGGCGGGGGATACAAAATACACTGCTGTTGACGGGACACCTGCATTAAAGGATGCGATTATCGCCAAATTTAAACGTGACAATGATCTTGATTATGCGCGTGACCAGATTACCGTTGGAACGGGTGGAAAGCAGGTGCTCTATAATGCTTTGATGGCGTCTGTTAATCCAGGAGATGAGGTGCTTATTCCTGCACCGTATTGGGTGTCATATCCTGATATGGTGTTGTTGGCTGAGGGAACGCCGGTCATGATTGAATGTAGCCCGGACAATAATTTCAAGTTAACCGCCAAGGATTTGGACGCGGCGATTACGCCAAAGACAAAATGGTTAATCTTTAACTCTCCATCAAATCCGACTGGGGGCGCATATACACGTGCGGAAATGAAGGAATTGACGGACGTTTTGGTTAAACATCCTCATGTTTATATCATGACCGATGATATGTATGAGCATTTGGTTTATGATGGCTTTGAATTTTGTACGCCCGCACAAGTAGAGCCAAGCCTCTATGATCGCACATTGACCTGTAATGGTGTGTCTAAATCCTATGCGATGACGGGATGGCGCATTGGTTATGCAGGTGGGCCGAAGGCGTTGATTAAGGCCATGGCAATTATTCAAAGTCAAAGTACTTCTAATCCGTCTTCGATATCACAAGCCGCTGCTTTGGCTGCGTTGGAAGGGGATCAGTCTTTCTTGGCAGAGCGTAATGAGGTTTTTAAAGAGCGCCGTAATATGGTTGTTGATTTGCTTAATGCTGCTGAAGGTCTTGAATGTTTGATGCCTGAAGGCGCATTTTATGTTTATCCATCTTGTGCAGGTGTTATCGGCAAAACAACACCTGAGGGCAAAGTCATTGGATCGGATGAAGATTTTGTGACTTATCTGCTTGAGAGTGTTGGCGTTGCCTGTGTGCAGGGGGCTGCGTTTGGTTTGTCACCGTATTTCAGAATTTCTTATGCGACAAGTACAGAGAACTTAACCGAGGCTTGCGCAAGAATTCAACGTGCCTGTGTTGCCTTGGTCGGTGTCGCAAAAGCTGCTTAAAATTTGAGGCTTAAGGTGTATTCCTATGCGCAAAAAGAAAAATGCCGGACTTAAAAAGTCCGGCGAGTTGAACAGGGAGATTTTACGTCTTGGGAGACGCAAGAATCTTCGCTTGGAAGAAACTTGAATGTAACCTTGCAGTTACAATACCTCTTATATCTTTACGTGCGGCCTAGAACAAGCGCGATTATCGCAAATACGCTATGCGTTTTCCACATGGCTCGTTTGGCGATAGTGAAATCTAGGGGGGTGGTCATAATGTATGTTTACCGCTTATTGGAATTTAAAACACACACCGTCTCTCATATTATGTGTTTTGCATATAGGTGAAAATAAATTCTTTGAATACGGCGATACGTTTAGAGTTCCGTCTCTCTTGCGGATAGACAAAATATAAATCAACACTTGGAATTTCAAGATCAGGGAAGATGATTTCGATGTCATCATCTTGATGTGCAATATAGCGGGGTAGTATGGCAATGCCATTCCCACTTTTGACAGTTGCATATCGTGCATGCATAGAGTTGATAAGCAAAACCTTAGGGTTGTTATTAATATCAATGCCAAGTCTTTTAAATGTCCAATTTGGTTTAAGAAAGGGCGTTTGTGTATTAGGAGGGTAGCCAATCATGACATGGTTTTTCAAGTCATCAAGTGTCTTTGGACGTTCGTGTTTTTCAAGGTAGGATTTAGAGACACACATTGCAAAGTTAATCGTTGTAATATATTTTTCGATTAAATCACTATTATCTGCCGGTTGCAGACGTAGTGCAACATCGGCTTCTCTCTTTGCTAGATCAACGACACGATCATCCAGCAACATCGTAACTTGAATATTGGGGAATTCTTCGTGGAATTTTCCGATTTGCGGAGCAAGCCATGTTGAGGCAATGAATTCCACTGTTGAAATTTTAAGGGAGCCTTCCGGCAATGTGCGTGAGTCTGATAGCCGTGTTTGAACTTGTTGTAAGCGGTTGAACACATCATTGGTCGTTTGCAGTAATATATCGCCTTGCTCGGTCAAAACCAATCCGCGCGCATGGCGATGGAACAGGGGCAGGCCAAGGCTGCCTTCCAATGTACTGATTTGCCGTGAAATAGCGGATTGGCTCAAGTTTAGTTTTTCACCAGCATGGGTGAAGCTACCTGCCTCGGCCACGGCCTTAAAAACGCGTAACTTGTCCCAATCCATATCGTGTTACCTCATGCTTGTTGTTTGGTTCATGCCACGGATCATTGCGCGGCGTGAACCAGTTCTGCCTCATCACCTGTTTCATTCTCAGAGATGAAACGATCAGCCTCAAGGGCGGCCATACATCCCATTCCCGCTGCTGTTACAGCTTGGCGATATGTATGATCGGTGACATCACCTGCGGCATAAACGCCCGGAATTGATGTAGCGGTCGAATCGCTTTTTGTAATGATATAATTGTTTTCATCCATATCAAGCACATCTTTGAAAAGCTTGGTCGCAGGGTCATGACCAATCGCAATAAAGACACCGTCTTTTTTAATTTCACGAACGTCACCGGTTTTTGTGCCCTTTATTTTTAGGCCGGTCATACCACTTTCATCACCAAGGATTTCTTCAATTGTATGATCCCAAAGCAGTTCAATTTTATCATTGTCAAATAACCGTTTTTGCAGGATTTTCTCCGCCCGCAGCGTATCGCGTCTATGGATCAGGGTCACTTTGGTGCAAAAATTAGTTAAGAATATTGCTTCTTCTACGGCTGTATTGCCGCCACCAATAATCGCGACCTCTTTACCACGAAAGAAAAAACCGTCGCAGGTGGCACATGCGGAAACGCCTCTGCCTTGAAATTCTTTTTCAGAAGGAAGGCCAAGCCATCGCGCTTGTGCACCTGTAGCAATGATGATCGTGTCGCCTGTATATATGGTTCCTGAATCGCCGATTGCCTTATAGGGGCGAGAGGAAAAGTCAACTTCTGTGATGTAATCATTGATCAGGTTCGTGCCCACATGTTCGGCTTGCGCCTTCATTTGTTCCATGAGCCATGGCCCTTGAATGACATCCGCAAACCCGGGATAGTTTTCAACCTCGGTTGTGATCATAAGTTGCCCGCCTTGTTCCATCCCTGTAACCAAAGTTGGCTTAAGGTTTGCGCGTGCCGCGTATATCGCCGCCGTATATCCCGCAGGGCCAGAGCCGATAATAAGAACCTTTGTGTGGTGCGTTTGTGTCATTCATTTATACCTTGGTTTGTGTGTCTGCGTATTCTAACTATTCGTTAGGCCGAGTAAAGTCCCAAAGCGTTTTTTAATTTCATTTGCGACAAATTGCGCATCGTTTAGTGGTTCATAAGAAAAGAGTTCAATCTTACCTTTAAACGGTTTTAATACACCGTGACACATCAAATTGCTGTGAAGTTTTGAAATGCGTTTTGCGCCGCCCTCCAGATTTATCATGTAAACAGGCTTTCCCGTGGTGCAACTCTCCGAAATCATAGACGCACTATCAGCGGTTACAAGGATATAATCTGCAATGCCTAACATCGCCAAATAGGGGTTATCACCTTGTCCGTTCCAAAAATAGTTCATATCATTTTTCAAAGCAGCCTCAAGGATCGCCTTGTTGTTTTCGCCTGTCCTGCGTGAACATGTAATCATCAGTGATGCACTTTGTTCTTTGTTAAGCATTAACAGGTCATGCGCCAGTTTTTCTGTAATGGATTGGGTCATATTATAGGCTCTGCTTGTCCCACCAATTAAAACGGCGACCCGTGGAGAGGGGAGAGCCGATAGCTCAGGAAACGCGGATTTCGCATTGTTGATGCTATCCAGTGTGATTTTGTTTGGGCTGCCTTTTGTGACGATAACATTGTCTCCGCGCAAGGGGTCGTGCTCTGGCACTGCGATAAGGTCAAAGTTCTTTACAGGGACGCGTGGATCTTGAATGTGAACCAGTATGGTTTCCCCTGTACTCATTCTTTTGATATAGCGCGCCGCGGCAATGCTCTTACGTCCACTGGTGATTAAAAGGTCTGGCCATGGCGGGGTTATTTTGGGTGAGAAGGTCCATTTCTGCTCTAATCCTAAATAGGGGGAAAGGCTCTTCCACGGTTCATTTAGTGCAATGCGCTTTATTTCGGGGGCAATGTTCAACGCCGATGCAACGCCGACACATTGGTTCTCAGTACCGGCTATCCCTTCGGTTATTATCCAACAGGATATTTTATTACATTTCTGTGTTATTTTGTGCATGTACGTAATTTTATTTCAAAAGTTCTTGCATATTTTATGCAGTAATCTTATACAGCTCTATCATCATTGTCAGCGACCTGACAAGTGGCTGTATTTACCCAAAGGACATTAATATGAAAAAAGAACGTCTTGATAAAATCGATATGAATATTTTGAAAAGACTTCAGGATGAAGGACGTGTGACCAATGTTGAGCTTGCAAAATCTGTAGGTATGTCTGCGCCGCCGTGTTTACGTCGCGTCCGCGCATTGGAGGGGGCAGGCTATATTAAAGGATATAATGCATGCATTAATAACCAGAAGATGGGCTATGGTGTGACTGTCTTTGCAATGATTAAATTGAAAAGTCAGGTTGAAAGTGATCTTGTCGAGTTCGAAGAATATATCTCGAAAATGCCAATGGTGAGAGAGTGCCACATGCTTGCTGGTGATGTTGATTTTGTTCTGAAAGTTGTGGCAAAAGACTGGGATTCCTATAACGGAAAATTTAGAAATGATTTGGGTTCCGCGCCTCATGTCCTCTCGATTACATCCTCAGTGGTCGTACGTGCATCAAAGGATGTGCCTGGTATTCCTATTTAGTTTTTGTTGGCTGATCTTCATTAAGGTGCTTCGGTAGGGGGAGCTTAATCATGACCTTTGTTATGGTTGAATTGCTTATATTTCAAAAAATGTAAGGCTTGTTGCATAACATCACTGTTAAACATCATGAAGCTGTGTGTTGCTGGCATAATAATATGATCTGTCATGCCATCTATCTTTGTGCGCTCAACGGGTACCATGCCATCATGTTCTCCCTCTAACAGCCATGGAGATAATGGATTGACCGATACGTTGCCGGCAATGATACCCAGAGGGTAGGTTATGTCGCCATCAATATGCTCGTAATGCGTGGTTAATTGATCACTGGCAGGGCCAAAAATTGCTTTGAATATCGGTGCTATAATTTTTGTTTCATGCAACCAGTCGGCAAGTTCGCTTCCGGTATTCGGCGGCCCCAGCATAACAACTTTACCCAAATTTTTAGGTTTGTATTCTGCGATATAATATCGCGTGATCAACCCGCCCATTGAATGTGTTACAAAATTAATCACGGTGTCTTCATGATAATCTTCGCAGTCTATAATCTTGTTATGTACAAAATCACGAAGGTCTTCCAGCTCAAATTTACGTGATGGGTATAGGATGTTCAAGACTGCATAATTGTTCTTTTGAAAAAGGTTTTTCAGCATAAGCATGTCTGTTTTGCTGCGCAGTATTCCATGCAACAAAACGACCAATTCCCTTGATTTTTCAGTGTTCATGTTGTTTTCCTTTTTGTTCTTATACTGCGTCTTTTTCTTCGGATAACCACGCACAGAAATCGCGTTTTGCCAGATCGGTATACACTTTTTTCCGGTCTTTTCCTTTAAGTTTTCTACGTCGCCCACTCTCTTGTTTCGGGCGTAATAATTCATCAGGTGGAAGCGGGAATAGACCAAAGTTTATATTCATTGGCTGGAATGTTTCTGCATTTGCACCCCCTGTTACATGGTTGAGCAGTGCCCCCATTGATGTGGTTTTAGGAGGGGCACTTACGTCCAGTCCCAATATTTCAGATGCAGCAAACCGTCCGGCCATTAAACCAACGGATGCACTCTCGATGTATCCCTCGCACCCTGTTATTTGACCGGCAAAGCGAATACGCGGTTGTACCTTTAGGCGTAGCGTATTATCAAGCAACTTTGGTGAATTTATGAAGGTGTTGCGATGCATACCGCCCAGACGCGCGAACTCCGCATTTTCCAATCCGGGGATCATTTTGAAGACCCGTATTTGCTCCGCATACTTCATTTTCGTTTGAAAACCCACGATATTATACAGTGTGCCAAGCTTATTATCTTGACGCAATTGAACCACCGCATAAGATTTTTCGTCTGAATTTGGATTTGTTAGTCCAACAGGCTTCATCGGTCCGAAGCGTAGCGTTTCTACACCGCGCGCGGCCATAACCTCGATTGGCATGCATCCCTCGAAGTAGGGCGTGTCCTTTTCCCATTGTTTGAAGTCGCCATATTCCGCATTAATAAGTGCATCGATAAAGGCCTCATACTGCTGTTTATCCATCGGGCAGTTCAGATAATCTTTTCCCGTGCCGGCGGGACCAATTTTATCATAACGCGATTGAAACCACGCTGTGTCCATATTAATGCTGTCTGTATGCACGATCGGGGCAAGGGCATCAAAAAAGGCAAGGGCATCTTCACCGGTTAATGTTTGGATTGCTTCTGCAAGGGGTGTTGATGTTAATGGCCCCGTCGCGATAATGACATGTTTCCAATCCTCAGGCGGTAATCCGTCAATTTCGGAGCGCTCAAGCGTGATGTTGGGGTGGCTTTCCAATGCATGTGTAACGCCTTGGGAGAATATATTGCGATCAACCGCCAGCGCGCCGCCCGCAGGGACTGCTGCTTGATCACCCTCACGCATGATTAAAGAGTTCATGAGGCGCATCTCTGCGTGGATTAGGCCTACGGCGTTATGTTCTGCGTCATCTGATCGAAATGAGTTGGAACAAACAAGTTCCGCACAGTCATCAGTTTGATGAGCTGCGGTTTTAACAACAGGGCGCATTTCATGAAGTACGACCGTTATGCCCATATTGGCCGCTTGCCATGCTGCTTCGCTGCCTGCTAATCCTGCGCCAATAATATGTAATATTTCTGTTTTCATGAGTTGATCTCTAGCAAAAAGGGCGGGCGAGAGCAATTCAAATATTACTCATACGGTTTTTCTAGTGATCTTAATGTAAAAAGCTTTGAATCTTACGCGGTAAAACGATCTGATTGCTTTTATATTGAGTGAAAATATGTTCCAATAGTTGAGTGGATGATAATTATACTTGATAAAGGAATACGTGAACATGACCACCCATGATGGTTTAAAACGTGAAGTAAGCGATAGCCGTTTTTTTATGTGGCGGACATTATTTTCTGTGGCTCATGCGGATAATATTGTTACGGATGAAGAAATTGAGTTTATGGCACATGTTCTTGAGGATATTGAGTTTTCCGATATGCAAACCACAATTCTTAAAGACGACATTATAAATCCAAAAGACGTTGAAGAGATGTTCCGTGGAGTTACGGATAAAAAGGATCGAAAAGAATTCTTTGAATTTGCGCGTGATCTTGTGTGGGTTGATGGTGATTTCGGATCAGAGGAGCAAAGCGTGATGGTTAAGTTGCTTCAGACTCATCTTGGGGATATCAATGTTGATGATCTTGTTGGAAAAATTGATCTTGAATTTGAAGATGATGTTTCTCCTCGGCGCGGATCTGATGATACACAAGCAGACAATAAACGTGGCGTGCGCGCCTTAGTGGATAAATTCCTTCGTTATTTCTAAGGAAATGCGCGCATATGAACGGGGTGCAATGCCTGATCTTCTGCCATAAGCGTTGTGGGGGTGCCCTGATATTGCAATCCATTAAAGCGCAAAACAACATCCTTTGCCTTTTCCGTACGGCCAGAAATATGCACAATAATATCGCGCCATCCATTGCTATATGTTTCACTGATGTAGAGCGGTGTTCGGATAGGGGATATCTCACTGGTTATGCGAAAATCATTCTCCTGTGCATGTAGGACAAGAATCGTGCACCCACCAACGTAACACCACTGCCCATACGGCGCATTTAGATAAACCAAGGCATCACGCCATCCGTCTGTATTCAGATCAACGCGCATAAAATCATATTGGGTAAATGGAGGCGCATTACGTAATTTTAAATAATTTTGGACGGCATCCTTTATATGCCCGTCATCCAGATCCTGACGCATTTCTGGTTCAATGATGGGTAGAAAGGCCGAACCTTTATCATGTGCTGATCCTCCACCTAATAACGCGCATCCCCCTAAAAGAGAGGCTATGAAGGGGAATAACAAAGCATAATATCGACAGGGATTTTTCATGCGCTCATCCTATGCCAAGGAAGTCGTTAATCATATGGATTACGCCTTGCTATACACATATTTTAGTAAAAGCGGGTTGCCTTATGAAGGGCGGCGAATTAATGTGTCCTACGATTTAGGATTATAAATAATAGCAGTATAGAAGAGTAATATTAAGATGACATTTGTCGTAATAGATTCATGTATTCGTTGTAAATACACTGATTGCGTTGAGGTATGCCCCGTAGATTGTTTTTACGAGGGGGAGAATATGCTGGTCATTAACCCTGATGAGTGCATTGATTGCGGCGTATGTGAGCCGGAGTGCCCGATTGAGGCAATTCTGCCCGATACAGATGAAAAGGCGGATGACTGGATCGACTTTAATACAAAATATTCAGAAGAATGGCCAAATATAACGATTAAAAAAGATCCAATGCCAGAGGCAGAGGAAATGAAAGATAAGCAAGGCAAACTTAAATCAGATTTCAGTGCTGAGCCTGGCGAGGGTGATTAAGAGGAGATGGTCTGTTACGAGCCATCTTGACATTGTAGGATTAATTTCCTATAATGGTTTTTATGTTAGATCAAATAAATAAAATAATACAAACCAAAGAACAGAATATCGCCCTACGGCGGTATTTTAAAAAATCGTTGCAGGACGCATTATGCTATGACGCAGATACGGATCTTGAAGATCTGTTGCTTGAGCAAGCCAAAGTACTCGATTGTGCGTTTCGTCATATTATGAACCAAGCCAATGAATATGGCGATGTGCAGAGCTATAATGCTGGGCTGCGTGCGCAAAATCAGTTTCGTAACACTGCGGCTACTATTCAAGCATTGAGAAAAGTGAAGCATTGCGATGATAAGAAAGATTCGGGTCATAAGATGAAAACGCCGGAACAAACTGAAGGATGTTAAATATGCCATGTACTACAAAGGGTTGGACGCAAAAAAGACGGGCTAAACAGGCCGCGCAATGCCGGAAGAATAAACCTTGGGACAATGCAACTGGCCCTAAAACTGCGGTGGGGAAGCAGGTGGTTAAGAATAATGCTCTGAAACATGGCGCATATAGTGAAGATATGCTGAATTTTCTGCGTCTATTGCAACAGCAACGCACCTTCATTAAAGACGTGCAAGTGCAGAACCAAGTGGCCGACATCATGACGTTCTTGTGATTCTATTCGTTAACGCCCAGTTTCTTTTGTAAGGAAGAGCTGGAGGTCGTGTATTCAAAACGTAATTTTGCGTCAGGGCGACAATATTTGAATGCTTGACGCGCCATCAAGGCCGCTTCATGAAACCCTGATAAAATAAGTTTCAGTTTTCCGGGGTAGGTATTGATATCCCCAACGGCGAATATACCTTGTGTGGATGTTTCGAATTTTTCTGTATCAACGGGGATCACATTTCTATCCAGATTTAGGCCGAATTCCGCAATGGGGCCCAGCTTCATTGTTAACCCGAAAAAGGGCAAAAGCGTGTCACATTTCAACGTCTTCATCTGCTTGTCGGCATCCATAATTTCAACTGCGCTTAGATGCCTATTCTCACCAATGAGATGTTTGATTTGCCCAATTTCAAGGGTCATTGCACCGCGCTCTACCATTTTGCGCATCTTTGATACGCTGTCTGGTGCGCCGCGAAATGCATCACGCCGGTGAACCAATGTTAATTGATTTGCAATAGGCTGTAGGTTCAAACACCAATCCAGCGCAGAATCTCCACCACCTGCGATGATGATGTTTTTGCCCTTGAATTGATTCATTTTTCGTACGGCGTAGAACACAGATGTGCCCTCAAATTCTTCTATCCCTGGAATGGGGGGCTTTTTGGGGACAAAGCTGCCACCACCCGCTGCTATAATAATACATGTCGCGTCAAAAACTGTACCGACATCTGTGGTCAGTCGCCATTTACCGTTATCCAGTTTTTCCAACTGCTGTGCCATTTCCTGAAAGTGGAACACAGGATCAAATGGTGCAATTTGATCCATCAGGCGATCCGTTAGTTCTTGTCCGGAAATGCTGGGATATGCAGGGATGTCGAAGATCGGTTTTTCCGGATACAGCTCTGCACATTGTCCGCCTGGGCGATCCAAAATATCAATCAGGTGGCATTTCATGTCTAAAAGACCCATTTCAAAAACGGTAAATAGACCACATGGGCCTGCCCCGATAATGACTGCGTCTGTTTCAATTGGTGTGTTTATATTATTCATATCATTGTCTTAAAATATTATGCAGCGTAAGTAAATATACTTGTGATTTGAAACAGGATTTAATCTGTCTTTAATGTACTTTTAAGCTTATAGAGAATGTCCAATGCATCGCGCGGACTTAATGAATCTGGATCAATATCATTTAACTTTTTCTCCAGTTCCGATGGTTCATGCGTTGTTTTTTCCGGCGCAAGATCAAAAAGAGGCAGCGCTTGCATGATATCTTGCGGGCTCTTGGTCTTTTTATCGGATTCCAGCATCTCCAATATTGTATTTGCGCGCGAAATAACCGTCGCAGGAATACCTGCCAATTGCGCCACATGAATCCCGTAAGAACGATCTGCACTGCCTTTGATGACTTTATGCATGAAAATGATGTCATCTTGCCATTCCTTAACATCAACTGTGTGACAAGACATGTCTTTTAATGAGGATTCTAACGTTGTTAATTCATGGTAGTGCGTCGCGAATAGTGTTCGGCATTTGTTTTTGTTATGCAGGTGCTCCACGCAGGCCCATGCAATGGATAGGCCATCATATGTTGCGGTTCCACGTCCGATTTCATCGAGAATAACCAGAGAATTCTGTGTTGATTGGTTTAAGATAGAGGCTGTTTCAACCATTTCGATCATAAATGTAGATTGCCCACGTGCCAAATCATCCGAAGCACCGACGCGGCTGAAGCATTTATCAATGATGCCGATATGGGCAGAGGTCGCAGGCACAAACGATCCAGCCTGCGCCATAATGGCAATCAAAGCATTCTGGCGCAAAAAGGTAGATTTACCGGCCATGTTAGGGCCAGTTAATAGCCATAGTTTTTGATTAGGATTTAGAATGCAATCATTTGGTATGAATGCTGCGCTTTGTTTTTGCAGCACAGTCTCTACAACAGGGTGTCTGCCCTCTATAATCTCAAATGTTTGTGAACGGTCTATTTTAGGGCGCACATAATTCATGTTTTGTGCAAGTTCCGCTAGGGCAGAGGTCATATCAATGGATGAAATGGCACGTGCAATTCTAATTATGTTTTCCGATAAGGAGATTGTTGTGCGCACCATATTTGCGAAAATATCCTGCTCAATCGCTATGATTTTTTCTGCTGCGGATGAAATATCTCTTTCTAGCTCGGATAATTCAACAGTGGTAAACCGCACGACATTGGCAAGTGTTTGTCGATGCACGAATGGATGATCACTTTGTGCGGAATTGTCGTTATCGCCAGATTTAAGCATCAGTGCATTACCATGCTTTGCGGGGACTTCTATGAAATAGCCGAGGACATTGTTGAATTTTATTTTCAATGAACTGATGTTGGTCTGTTTTTGATATTTCTCTTGTAATGCTGCGATAAGTTGGCGGCTTTTATCGCGCAGCATTCGTAARTCATCCAGCTTTGCATCATATCCTGTTCGGATAAACCCACCATCTCTTGCCAGTGCAGGAGGTGTTTCTTCTAATGCTTGCTTTAACTGATCTTGCAAGGCGGAGAGTGCCGTTATTTGCTGCATGTTTTCTAGGGTAATTTTAAAGATGCTGCGTGTTTTTGTGTCGYCTTGGAGCTGTGCGCGAATGATTTCGCTTTGTGCAAGRCCATCACGTATTATGCACAAATCTTTTGGGCCGCCACGATCAACACTYAAACGGGATAAYCCCCGTGCYATATCTGGTGCTCCACGTAGGAAGTCYCGAATRATGCTGCGCATATTTTGATCGTTTRCAAAGTACTCYACGCGGTCAAGGCGAKCGTTTATCTGYTTGGTATCTGCMAGAGGTGCAGAGATRCAAGATTGCAKCATACGCGCGCCKGCGCCTGTGATTGTTTGATCAATTGTTTCTAATAAGCTGCCTTTTCGTTCTCCTGATAGGGTRCGGATCAGCTCAAGGCTYTTACGRGTMGCAGCATCAATTTCCATGAYCGARCCRGAGGTCATTTTCTCWGGAYGGGTGATGTAAGGCACTTTCCCTTTTTGGGTGCGAAGAACATAATCGATCAATGCACCTGCCGCCGATATTTCCGCGCGATTAAAATTTCCGAACCCAGCCAGAGTATCAACATTGAAAAATGATTGTAGATGCTGTCCTGTATTGTCACTATTAAACAGTGAGATAGGTTGCTGGGTCAGTTTATTTTCAATAAATTTCAGTGGCTCATGATATTTCTCGGCAAACTTATCCGCTATTAGTATCTCGCTAGGATCTATGCGTTCTAATATTGCCTGTAAGTTGGAAATGGACGTGGATTGCACCATGAATGCACCAGTGGACAGGTCCAGCCACGCAACACCGCATTCGTTTGCAACATCCGATAAGCAACAGAGATAATTATTTTGCCGCGCATCCAGTAGGTGGTCTTCTGTTAGGGTGCCTTGCGTCACAATCCTGACCGCTTCTCTATTGACGAGGGTCTTTGAGGTGCTGCGTCCTTCGCGTTTGGCGCGTGCTTTTGCTTGATCTGGGGTTTCGGTTTGCTCACAGATCGCAACCTTACACCCTGCGCGGATCAATTTTGCCAAATAGGGTTCATAAGCGTGAAAGGGAACGCCGCACATTGCAATGGGATTACCCTTTGCTTTGCCGCGTTGTGTCAGAGTTATATTTAATATTTCAGAGGCTTTGATTGCGTCATCATAAAACAACTCGTAAAAGTCACCCATGCGGTAAAATAAAAGGCAATCAGGGTGATCGGCTTTTAACACATGATATTGTGCCATCATAGGGGTGTGACCCTGCGTCAGGAATGTACCCATTCTCTCTTCAACGGTGGGCGACGAGGTGGCGGGTGATGATGTTTTCGCGCGATTATGATCTATCTTTGCGGTCTGAACCATGGGGCATTACTCTTTTCCTGTTGAGCCAAAACCACCTTCACCGCGTTCTTCGTTTTTTTCCAACTCAGTGACTGTTTTCCAATTTACATGGGTGAAACGTTCAACAACCATTTGCGCAATGCGCATGCCACGTTGCACCGTAAATGGCTCTTTACCGTGATTAATTARAATGACTTTTATTTCRCCGCGATAATCTGCGTCAATTGTTCCAGGCGTRTTTAAWACGGTGACACCATGATTRATYGCRAGGCCAGAGCGCGGACGTATCTGYGCCTCGAAACCMGGAGGAAGCGCAATGGATAAACCAGTCGGTATAAGAGCGCGATCACCAGMGCCTAGYTCAAGTGCTTCATCAAGTGCTGCGGTWAGATCCATACCCGCTGATTGTTTTGTCGCGTAGGTTGGTAATTTCAARCCGACGGCATGGCTGAGWGGCATTAAYTCAACCTCAATATCATCTTCATTGATGTTCGTGATTTTAATCTGATTCATGTTGTTCATCCATATACTTAATTATGTKTTGTACYAATTTYTGAGCGACRGCATCCTTGCTGGTGCGTTGCCATTGTTCATTTTYATTCYGAGTAATAAAATGTATTTGATTTTGATCTGAACCGAAAGYCTTTTCCRCACCATGTGCRTCTATACCCACCTCATTTGCAATAATCCAGTCGCACCCTTTTTTATCAAGCTTGGCCGTTGCATTTTTTATCAAATCTTGTGTCTCCGCAGCAAAGCCTATAACCAGTTTGGGACGATTTTCTTTATGCGATGATATTGCTTTTAAAATGTCTGGAGTTTGTTTTAATTGCAATTTGGGAATACTATTGTCACCTGTTTTTTTTATTTTTTGCGTTTGCGGTTCATCGACGCACCAGTCACTAACGGCGGCGGCACATATCGCAATGTTAACGGGCAGGGCGTTCATGCAAGCATTCAGCATATCATTCGCGGTTTCGGTATTGATGACCGTCATTCGCTGCGTTTGCACCAGATTTGTCGGGCCAGTGATAAGGGTGACATCCACGCCCGCATCTCTCAGGGCTTTGGCAATGGCATGACCTTGTTTTCCTGATGAACGATTACCAAGAAAACGAACTGGGTCAAGAGGTTCATATGTCGGACCACTGGTCACAAGGGCGGTGTAGCCTTTTAATGGCTTATCAAAAAAAAAATCAGTGATAGCGGTTAAAATTTCGGAGGCTTCGCTCATCCGGCCAATACCAGTTTCACCGCATGCCATGTCGCCGGCTTCGGGGCCTGTGAATAAGGTGCCGCGTTCCTTCAAGGTTTGTACATTATTTTTAGTCGCAGGATTATGCCACATTTCAGGGTTCATCCCCGGTGCAATAAGGATCGGCTTGTTTGATGCAAGTAAAGTTGTCGATGCCAGATCATTTGCAAGTCCATGTGCCATTTTTGCGATAATATCTGCGCTTGCCGGTGCAACGATGATCAGGTCGCTTTCGCGGCTAAGCCTGATGTGACCCATTTCTGACTCATCGGTTAACGACCATAAATCGCTATAAACTTTCTGACCTGAAAGCGAGGATATACTCAATGGTGTAACAAATTGTGCGCCACCTTTTGTCAGGATGCATTGAACTGACCCATGGTTTTTTGTGATGAGGCGGATTAACTCAAGTGTCTTATAGGCAGCAATGCCCCCTGAAATGATGAGTAATATTTTTTTGTCTTTAAGCATATGAGGCCATTATTACTCTCTTCATTGTACATGTAAAGAAAAAGCCTTGCTCAAACTCTCGTGGCAAGGCTTTAAATTCTTAAAATAGATGTACGGGATTAGTGACCCATAATATCGTTAACGGTGTCTGTTGTTGCGCCGACAGCTTCTTTAACTGCGTCATCTGCATCAATGGCTTTTTTAACTGTGTCTCCTGCATCAACGGCTTCTTTCACGCCTTCTGCTGCTGGCTCAATTGAATCAACGGCCATTTCTTTTGCTACGTCTTCAACTGCGGTATCGGCAACTTGCTCTACTTCCGTGGCTGGTGCAACGGTCTCTGCAATAGCATTGTCAACAGTCTCGGAAATAGCGTCACCTGCGGATGTCGCAATATCACTTAGTGTTTCTGCGGAACCTTCGGTTGCTTTTTTCGCGGTTTCCATGGCAGCTGAAGCAGCTTCACTTGCGCCTGTCGCGGCAGTTTGTACAGCTTCAACGGCACCTGATGAAATGCTTTGTGCTGCTGCTGTTGCATTTTCTATTGTTTCACCAAAATTAACACCCAACGAACTATCACCTGCGGCTGGCGCGATGCTGGCAACTGTTGTGCCATCTTGGGATGTTGTAACATTGTTATAGATTGCAAATATCGCAACAAGGCCAGCGGCCAATACTGTTGTCGAGTATAGGATTGATTTTGTGAAGTTGCTCATTTTTATAGTCTTCCATTAATAATTTTTTATACATCATATGTAATTTTGCGGATAATGCATCAGAATAGGAACATCTGTCAAATAAAATGCACTTGATGAACCTAATATGCACATTAATTTTGCATCTAACGTTTGGTTCCTTGATGAATTGCAACGATTCCAGCAGATAGATTATTATATCGCGTTCGGCAGAATCCGGCGCTTTGTATACGAGTGAGAAGTTGTTCCTGCGTTGGAAATTTTCTGATGCTTTCAACGAGGTATTGATAGCTATCCTCATCATTGGCAATCATTTTGCCCAAGCGCGGAATGACGTTATAGGAGAACAGGTCATATGCCTTGGCGAGTGGAGTAGGTTGTACATGAGAGAATTCCAGACAAAAGAATTTTCCACCTGGGCGTAAGACGCGATAGGCTTCGGCCAATCCGGTATCTATATGTGTCACATTTCGCAAACCAAAGGCGATTGTGTACACATCTATACTGTTATCGGGAAGGGGGAGTGCCTCTGCATTGCCCGTGACCCATTCAAAATCATTTATCCAGCCTTTATCAATGGCGCGATTTTGACCAACTGAGAGCATATTCTCATTTAAGTCACATAAGGTGATATTTGCGCCGACACCAATTTTTTTTCGAATGCGAAAGGCAATATCACCCGTTCCACCAGCAACATCAAGATAGTCCATCGGACGGCCTGATATTGTCTTACGCGGATGGATCATCCGGATAAACTTTTCTTTCCATAGGCGGTGCATGCCGCCACTCATTAAGTCATTCATTAGGTCATATTGATCTGCCACACTGTCGAAAACGCCGATGACGCCTTTGGTTTTTTCCTCTGGTGAGACTTCTTTTTCTCCGAACCATGATTTTTCTGGATTTTTCATGCTGTTTTTCTTTCTATAAGGGAACAACGCCATGCGTTGCTGCGCACTTGCTCGGTGCAATTTGTATTAATGTTAAAACGTTAATGCAAATCATAATAAACGGTGATAATAGTTATCACATGAATTTAATGAAAGCTATGGCTACTGTTGCAGGAATGACTGGTTTATCGCGAATCGCGGGATTTGTGCGTGATATACTGACGGCGGCATATCTGGGTGCTGGGCCTGCGGGAGATGCATTCTTTGTCGCGTTRAAGCTGCCYAATTTCTTTCGTCGTGTGACCGCAGAGGGYGCTTTTAGTATTGCCTTCGTTCCGATTTATTCCAAAACGATAGAGAGCGAAAGTAAAGARACSGCAGATCTATTCGCCAGTAATGCCTTTATGGTGATGTTGAGTATTCTCTCYGTTGTGACGGTTCTTGCACTTATTTTGATGCCCTATGTGATCCWAGKGATTGCACCAGGGTTTTCTGGYGATATGATCCGCACACCCTTGGCYATTGAGCTTTCACGCATCACATTTCCYTATCTTCTTTTAATGTCATTATCGGCTCTTCTGGGGGGYGTGYTAAATGCARTGAACCGTTTTGCACCATTTGCTTTTGCRCCAGTGTTATTTAACCTGTCTCTTATTACCGCAYTGTTGTTGAGAGRGYATTTCGAAACGACCGGRCACGCTCTTTCATGGGGGGTATTGGTCGCAGGAATAYTACAGCTCGYATTCTTGTGGGGGTGYGCGAAAAGGGCAGGTATTAAGATCAAAATTGCTTTGCCAAGGATGGACGCAGATATTCGTAAGCTCTTGAAAATTATGGGACCTGCGGTCTTGGGTGCGGGTGTCGTTCATATCAATCTGTTTGCTGATTTGATTTTGGCTTCTTTTTTAGAGACAGGCTCCATTTCCTATCTTTATTATGCGGATCGTTTGAACCAGCTGCCCCTTGGTGTTGTAGGCATTGCGGTCGGTACAGCGTTATTGCCGATGCTATCACGTGCAATGACAAAAGATAATAAGCAACAAGCGCAAGATCTGTTCAATCGTGCATTGGAAATCTGCCTTTTGCTGGCATTGCCTGCAGCGGTGGCATTGGCGGTTATTCCCCTAACACTTGTCAGTGTGTTGTTTGAGCGTGGCGCGTTTGATGCAGGGGATAGTGCAATCACCGCGCATGTTCTTATGGCTTATGCCCTTGGCTTGCCGGCTTATGTTGCGATTAAAGTTTTCTCTACGGCGCACTGGGCGCGTGGGGATACTAAAACTCCTGTTCGCATATCAATTATATCGACGTTACTTAATATAAGTATGAGCATTGTCTTGATACAATATATAGGCGTTATCGGAATTGCTCTTGCGACGGGCTTAACGGGTTGGCTGCAATTTTATTTGCATGTGCGTGCATTGCGTGACCATCCCACTGCAAAATTTGATCATAGGTTCTTATTGAATATGCCAAAGATTATTTTGTCCTCTTGTCTTATGGGCGGCGGGGTGTATATAMTTTCCGCGCTTTTACAGGGCTATATATCAAATGGATCGGTATTGTCGCAGRTCTTCGGKCTGWCGGTTATTATCGGGGCAGGGGGCGCAATWTACGCCGTGTCAATYCTTGTGACAGGTGTRGTAAARCCACGCGATATAAAGAAGTATTTATTTAAAAAGGGTYAAAAAATATGAAACGCATTTTATCAGGTATGCAACCAACCAGTCAGCTTCATTTGGGRAAYTATTTGGGTGCGCTTAAAAAYTGGGTGCGTTTCCAAGATGACCCTGATGCGCAATGTTTGTAYATGGTTGCCGATCTGCAYGCGATAACGGCGGATTACTATGACAAAAAWRATCCTAAATCATTGGCGCAAGCCTCACGWGAAATTGCCGTTTCTTTTATTGCCGCAGGTATYGATCCGGAAAAATCATCGGTWTTTGTACAATCMGCCGTTCCAGAGCATTCGCAGCTTATGTGGTTGTTGGCCACAATGGCRCAAATGGGTAAGTTGGAGCGYATGACCCAGTTTAARGATAAAGCGGGAAAAAATCAGGAGCGTGCGAGCCTAGGTCTTTTTGCTTATCCGGTTTTAATGGCGGCGGATATTCTTGTTTATAATGCGACGCATGTTCCCGTTGGTGAGGATCAGAAACAGCATCTTGAGTTAGCACGTGATTTGGCCGCAACGTTTAATACGCGCTATGGCGTTGATTTGTTTATCCAGCCAGAGCCTGTGATCACAGGTCCTGCGCCGCGTGTGATGTCACTTCGTGATGGAACACAGAAAATGAGTAAGTCCGCAGAGTCTGATATGACACGGATCAATTTGACCGACACGCCGGATATGATTGCCAAGAAAATTAAAAAAGCAAAGACTGACGCCGAGCCGCTTCCCGAGACTTTGGATGGGTTGGATGGTCGCCCAGAGGCACTAAATCTTATCACTCTATATGCCGCCTTGGCAGAAATCAGCAAAGAAGACACTTTGGCTTTATTTGCAGGAAAGCAGTTTGGACAGTTTAAGCCCGAGTTCATTGATTTGGCGGTCGCAAAGCTATCACCAATTACGCGTCGTATGAATGAACTGATGGATGATCCAAAACAAATAGATGATATTCTTGAAAAAGGTGCAGAAAAGGCACGTTCTGTTGCATCTCCTGTACTTTCCAAAGCGCAGGAAACCATGGGGTTTTATTCGTAGGGTAGGGATTTACCTTAATAATATTAACTTGTTTTAAGAAGATGTTTGCATTTTGCGTATTAAAATAGCACAATACATGTGAGTTAACTTATTGGGACAGCGTAATTATGCACTCTTTTTTGAAATCATTTCTTGTTGGAGCAGCGTTCTGCTCTATGGCTTTATCATCTGCACAGGCAGAGGTTTTCTTCATTGAGGATCAAAATGATCGCTTTACAGTCACTTTTCCAGACCTATGGAAGAAAATAGGTAATCAGAAAACAGATGATAAATTGACCGTCGTTGGTCCTGGTTCGAATGATTTTGCAAATTGTCGCGTGCGTGTACGTGGTGACCGTCGCTATGTTATTTTCCCGAATAAATTTGGTTCAGCGATACAAAAAGTGTCTTTCAGCAAAGAATTCTGGAATAACTATCTTGGTGAATACGATGATGTTTCTGTTGATGTGTTTAAAGATGAGGCTGCTTTAGGGCTAGGACATGCCAGCATGGTTGAAGTCTCTTATGAAACTGCGGAAGGTCCCTTGGTACATAAGCGCGGTATTATGTTCGCAACACTTTATTATGATCAAGTTTATATTGTTGATTGTTCCTCAGAGGCGAGTGTCTATTCAAAGTGGCGCTCTGAATTTTTGGGCATCGTGAAGTCTGTTGATTTCAAAAAAATGCAGTTTGAAAAATCAAGTGGCCACTATAGAGATTTTCAGGATGATAAGCCTGTTGAAGTGACCGGTCCTAGAGAACTGGATGTTTATAAGTTCTAGTGTTTCTAACAAGATTATTGTCATAGTCTTGGTGTTACCTTATAAGAATTATGCGGGTTATCTTGAAGCTGTTTGCTTAATGTAGGTAACGAGTTTTTCTGTCGATGACTTGGTCACGGTTTTACGTGCCTCTGTTGTCTTGGGGTGGTCATGCAAATCTATTTGCCTATTGCGGAAATAAGTATACCGGTAGAGATGATTTTTCTGCTGGGAGCTTTTGTGGGCTTTGTCTCAGGCGTTTTTGGTGTTGGCGGTGGGTTTCTAACAACACCGCTTTTAATTTTCATGGGAATACCCTCCGCAGTTGCTGTTGGGACGCAAGGTAGCCAGCTAGTCGCATCAGGCGTTAGTGGCGTGATGTCGTATTGGCGTCGTGGGCATGTTGACTTCATGGTCGGTACGATCATGCTTATCGGGGGTATTGGCGGCTCCCTTGTTGGAATTGTTTTCTTTCAATTTATAAAATATATGGGGCAAATGGATTTGATCATATCCTTGCTTTATATTGTTCTGCTGGGTTCTATCGGCATTATGATGCTATTTGAGAGCGTTTTTACGATCTTTCGCAAAAAATCGGTGAAATCGGAGTTTAATCGCTTGAAATCGCCGTCTTTTATCTCAAAATTACCGTATAAAATGCGTTTTCCACGCTCTAAGCTGTATATTAGTGCGATTGTTCCTGCTTCAATAGGATTTGTTAGCGGATTTTTGGTATCAACAATGGGGGTCGGTGGCGGCTTCTTACTTGTACCGGCGATGATTTACATACTTGGAATGCCGCCATTATTGGTGGCAGGGACATCTCTATTTCAAATTGTATTCACGAGTATTTTTGCGACGATTATGCACGCAACGATCAGTAATAGTGTTGATATATTATTGGCAATATTCCTGATATTGGGTGGTGTTATTGGCGCGCAATTTGGCGTTGTTATCTCCAAAAGAATAACAGGCGCGCGTGCACGTATTATTCTCGCACTCCTTGTTCTTGGGGTGTGTACGCAATTGGGCTTGCAGCTGTTTTTCCATCCGACAGACTTATTCGTGATGGTGGTGCAATGAGRKTTTTAACGTTGTTAACCGCTATGTTTYTYRCCGTTACTTTACCTTTAKCGGCATGGGCAAAAGARGGCGATTTGGTGATTGGTGTGGCAAATAGCCATGTTGATATAACKGTAGGATTYTCTGGATCTTTTATTGAAGTCTTTGGYGATCGYCGTGATCTGGAKACTGATATTGCSATTGTKATAGAAGGGCCACGARAGAACGTCACAATATGGAAGAAAGACCGTGTGGTTGGTACTTGGGTTAACAGGTATTATACRACGTTCAAAGACATGCCCATATATTACARYTAYGCAATTAGTGCRCAAAGTTTTTCTTCGGCGTTGTTRGATGCTATGCTAGAAAACGGTATTGGACATGAGGCACTATTTCACAGTATTGAAACTGATAAGTCKCGYAAATTGAAGGACGTGAATATTTATCAAGAKGCGTTGTTAAGAAAGAGCCGGAAATTAGGTGTTTTCTTTTCKCAGCCAGCAACRATAGAGTTTCTGAATGATAATTTTTTTCGTGTCCGTTTTGAACTTCCTCCATCTGCRCCAACTGGGGAGTATAAAATTCACAGCTATCTTATTAAAGATGGAAAAGTAATCGGGCAGGACGTTGTGTTATTGAGTGTTGAACAGGTTGGATTGAATGCGTTTATATACAAGTCAGCACGTGAGTATGGATTGATATATGCGTTTGCCTGCATATCTTTGGCGTTGTTTTTCGGATGGTTGGCAGGCGCAATAAGAGTGAGACCGTAGTTTTTATTTATAGGAGAATGTGTGGTGAGAGATAATATAATTCTAGAAAAGCGTAAAGGTGTTTTCTTGGTTATTGTTGACACAACAGAAGAGTTTTTGGTTGCTGTTGATTATGCGTCACAATTCGCAAATGCCGAAGATGGTTATGTTGCATTGCTAAATGTGATTGAGTATTCCTATGTTCAAAATTGGAAGAATGTTGAGGATCGGTTACGTCGTGAGATGCGTGCTCAAGCAGAGCAGGCAACATGGGATGCCGCTGGACGCGTTATTGAAAATATACGTAAAATCCCTATGATTTGCATAGAAGAGGGAGATCGTATCGATTTGATTATCAAGACGATTGAGGAAAGTAGCAATATTGTTGCGCTTGTTCTTGCTTCTGCGAACTCATCAAAACCAGGGCCGCTTATAACGTATTTTTCTGGTAAAGGCTTGTCACGTTTACCAATTCCATTAATGATTATTCCAGGGCATTTAGAGCAAATGAAAATATCTTAGTGCATTTTAATTAAAGAAAGGCATCCATGATGTTCATACAAACCGAAGACACACCCAATCCGGCAACTGTTAAGTTTTTACCGGGTCAACAGATATTAGAATCTGGAACTTTGGATTTTTCATCTGAAAGCGATGCTAAAAATGCGCCATTGGCTGCGCGGTTATTTGCTATTGTTGGGGTTTCACGCGTATTCTTAACGACAGATTTTGTGTCGATTAGTAAGGCAGATGACACAGATTGGTCGATGTTAAAGCCAATGATATTAGCGGTCTTAATGGAGCATTTATCAACAGGCCAGCCGATTTTGAATGAGGGCTACTATGACAAGGAAGATGCTAGCGAAGAAGATGATGAAATAACAAAGCAAATTAAAATATTATTGGATGAGCGTGTCCGGCCAATGGTTGCGCAAGATGGCGGGGATATTGTTTTTGAACGCTTTGAGGATGGTATTGTGTATCTACAAATGCATGGTGCATGCGCAGGATGCCCTAGCTCTACGGCCACCCTAAAAGTGGGAATAGAGAATATGCTGCGCCATTATATTCCTGAAGTGATTGAGGTTCGCCCTTCGGCAGAGTATTAAAATGATAATTCTTGCGATTGACAGCACAATGAATGGGTGTTCTACGGGGGTGTATAATGAGAGTGGACAGGTCTTGTCTGAAAACATACAAGAGATGACAAGAGGTCAGGCAGAGCATTTAATGCCCATGATTGATTCTGCGCTGAATACTGCACAAATAAAATATAATGAAATTGATTTGGTCGCCGTGACCAARGGRCCAGGAGCYTTYACTGGYATGCGYATTGGTTTGGCAACGGCCAAATCGTTGGCSATGACTTTAGATMTTCCTGTTGTTGGTGTGTGTACATTTCGTGCWRTTTTGCAAACATWTCTRAATGAYAAAGCGCAKCCTCRTCATGAGTTTTACGGTGTGCTATTGGAAACCAAGAGGCAAGATTATTATTTTCAAATGTTCGATGGTACCACGCTTGAGCCATGTACGGACAAGGTTTCCGCACCGGCTCAAGAGGTCGTTGATTTGRTTGATGGGCGTATGTGTGCCATTTTAGGGGATGCGTCGCAACGSTTTCAAGCTGATGCAGATATAGATAAGAAGGTGYTATTTTACGACATACAAATGCCATSTCCTTCTATGGTTGCTGATTGTGCGCGACATCAAGATTTTAAAGRRAATTGTGMTCCTGTGTATTTAAGAGCRCCAGAGATCGGTGTTCCARAAAATCCACCACGAAAGATGCAGATAGAACAATGATTTTAAATATTTAAACTGTGTTTATGGGTTGAGATAATAACGAAAATGTGTATTTTGTAGGGCTGTGAATTAAGTATAGGATGAGATGAATAATGAGTGATGAAATTAGTCGTGAAGAACTGTTGATACTAACAACGGAGGTGGTTTCGTCTTATGTTGCACATAATCCAATTCCTGCTGCAGAAATTCCAGATGTTATTGCACAGGTTTTTAAAGCATTATCCACCGTCAGCGGCGATGGTGCGATGGCTATTGATCGTCCGCAGCCAGCTGTACCAATCAAAAAATCAATTACTCCAGATTTCTTAATTTGCTTGGAGGATGGTAAAAAACTGAAAATGTTAAAACGCCATCTTAAGACAGCTTATGGCATGACACCGGAAGCATATCGAGAACGTTGGGGCTTGCCGGCTGATTATCCTATGGTTGCGCCAAGCTACGCTGAAAAGCGCAGTCGATTGGCAAAAGATATCGGGCTTGGGACGCGTAACTAGCCTAATTCTTGTGAGCGTTTCTTTGCAGCATTAAGTGCTTCATTTAAGAGATCTTGAAAACGACCATCCATCAGTATATTGAGCGCAGATTGCGTTGTCCCGCCGGGGCTTGTGACATTTTCTCTTAATGTTGCGGCGCTGGTGTCTGGATTATGTTCTGCCAAAGCGGCACTGCCGATAACGGTTTGTCTGGCAAGCGCTATGGAAAGATCACCGTCCAGCCCAAGACGTTCGCCGGCATGGGCGAGTGCCTCAATGAAGTGAAAAATATAGGCAGGCCCGCTACCTGATAGAGCCGTAACCGCGTCCATTAAATGTTCATCATCAATCCATTTATGAATTCCTGATGCGCTTAGTAGTATTTCAGCAATGATTTTTTGTGTTGCAGTAACATAACCATTCGCAACAGAAACACTGATCCCTTTACCAATTGCGGCAGGTGTATTGGGCATGGTTCTTATGATTGGTTGTTCCGCACCAAATATCTCTTCTAGGGTTGCTAAGCTTTGCCCCGCTGCGATAGACAGCAATACAGTATCTGCGCTGATATCTTGCGCAATTTGTTGCGATGCTTCTTTTAAGATTTGTGGCTTCACCGCAAGAACAAGAATATCAGGGGCAGATATACCACTTTGATACGATGCGTAATAATGAACCCGCGGGTCATTTGATAAATGCTCAGGCAAAGGGGATGGATCAATAACATTGACATGATGCACAAGGTTATTGTTGAGCCATGACTCCATCATAGCACTGCCCATTTTTCCGCATCCGATCAGTGTCGCACAATATGGTTGATCAGAAGATGACATGGCTGTTTTCCTTATGATTCTCCGAGCGTTTCCATCATTGCCAGAGATAAAATATCCGCATTAACGGTATTTTCGTGGGCAAGTAACTGAAACACGGTCTGATATCGTTCACATTGAACCAATGAGATATCAACAAGATCCTCAATATAGCTCTTTAGCTCGTGATGCCCGTGGATTAAGCATGTCTGGCGAAAAGAGGGTGATAACGTGCCTTTTGTAATTTCAAAATGACCCATCCATAAGTCACTGTTCATATCCATAAGAGCGGTCGCCGCCATGTTCATATTTTCAGGTATAATTTCAATGTTATATTGGCAGCATAATTGAAGAGCATTTAAATGCTCTTGCCACACAAACAGTAAACGATAATCGCAAGATGTACCCGATACTTCAACGATAAGCTCTTGATTATTCATACGACTATACACCCAATTATTGTCACTGAGTACGTCTTCAACACTGTCTAAAGGGTTGTGCATATCATTCTGGGTATTCGCTTGATCTCTCATTGTGACTTTGTGCCCAATCGCTTTAGGGGTGTCTGAAATGTATTTGATTATTCGGACTCCTAGCATAAGGTTTTTGTGTCGACAAGATGATTCGTTATCAGAGATATGAATAAATGTGCATGGATTTAATACGCGCCAAGATGACCCACTTTATGACATGGCGTTATCCATGTATTAATGTAAATATAGGTTTGATTTTTATAATTAGCAGAGTAATAAGTAGGTATGGATTTTAGTTATTTTCAATTTGACCCGGTCGCATTTTCACTCGGCCCTTTTGTTGTCCGCTGGTATGCCTTGGCATATATGGTTGGTTTTATGGCTGGTTGGAAATATTGCTTAAGGCTGGCTTCACGAGGTGCAGAAACGGTGCGCCCAAACCCTGATGATGTTGATGATTTTTTGACTTGGGCTGTGATCGGCGTATTGGTCGGGGGGCGTTTGGGATATGTCTTTTTCTACCAGCCTGCTTTCTACGCAAGTGAACCGATGGAGGCCTTTAAGATATGGAAAGGCGGTATGTCTTTTCATGGTGGCCTTCTTGGTGTTGCTGTTGCTATGCTGACCTTTAGCAAGGTTCGGAAAATTAGTGTCTGGCGTTTGTCTGATATCATATGCGCCGCCGCGCCAATTGGCTTGTTTTTTGGGCGGATGGCTAACTTCGTGAATGCAGAGCTCTATGGCAAGGTCACGACACTACCTTGGGGAATACGCTTTCCTGGTACGACTGAGCCACGTCACCCAAGCCAAGTATATGAAGCAATTTTGGAAGGTTTTGTATTGTTTTTTATCCTGTTTTTCCTTATTCGTTCACCAAAAATTAAAACCGGCGTAGTTACAGGTGTTTTCCTTTTGGGGTATGGGGTCTTCCGTGCCTTGGTTGAATTTGTTCGTGAGCCGGATGTGCAAATTGGACTGGTCGGCGGCTTTATCTCTATGGGGCAAATACTATGTTTACCAATGATTTTTGGAGGAGCGACTGTGGTTCATTTTGCAATGCAAGGCAAGCTATCAAACGCTAAGAAGCATGTCGAATAACCTAAATAAAATCATTTCAGATGAAATTAAAAATAATGGTCCAATGGGGTTGGGTGCGTTTACCACAATGGCATTGTGTTATCCTGAGTTTGGCTATTACATGGGGGCTGATCCGTTTGGTGTAGAAGGTGATTTCATCACTGCGCCCGAGATATCCCAAATGTTTGGTGAGGTTATTGGCGCATGGGTCATTGATGTCTGGAAACAATTGGGTCAGCCAGAAAAAATTAATTTGATTGAGTGTGGGCCGGGTCGCGCGACGCTCATGTCGGATATTCTGCGTTCAGGCAAGTCTGTAGGCGGGTTTATAGATGCCGTGCAGCTTCACCTTATCGAATCAAGTGATACTTTACGTGAACGGCAAAAAGATACGTTGAAGGAGCATAATATATCATGGCACATGGATTTGTCTGGCGTAGAGGGTGATGACCCATGCATTATTCTGGGGAATGAGTTCCTCGATGCTTTACCGATTGAGCAATTGAAGCGCACGGAAGGTGGTTGGAAAAAGCGGGGCGTTATTGTCAAAGACACGCAACCAGAGTTCAAATCCATATGGGTCGAGGTTGATGATGCACTCACACAGTTCTTACCATCCAAAACACAATCCGAACAAATATACGAAGTTGCGCCGGCGCGCATCGAGTTCATAACAGCATGCGTAAACTTACTAAATAAATCTACGGGAGCTGCTCTGTTTATTGACTATGGCTATACGAAATCAACCTATGGAGATACGCTGCAAGCGCTCAAAGCGCACAAATTTGTTGATGTACTGAAAGATGTTGGTGCATGTGACATTACATCGCATGTGGATTTCGATGCATTATCGCGTTGCGTCTCTGCGCAGGGCATGCATGTAGAGTCAATATCACCCCAAGGCAGGTTCTTGATTGCGTTGGGTATTGAACATCGCTTGTTGGTTTTGAAGAACACGGCATTGAAGACGGTGGCCTTGGGTGATGCATCTGCCCTGATTAAAGACATGGAGAATTCTGTCGAGCGTTTGATCGAAGAGAAACAAATGGGTGACTTATTCAAAGTCATGTG
This sequence comes from Zetaproteobacteria bacterium, assembly GCA_002747015.1. The sequence goes on along the minus strand of NVXI01000002.1, from coordinate 241,297 downwards.
TTTTCACAGTGGCAATGGTTTAAAACCTGCGGGGTTCTGATTGATGAGTTTGAGTGTTAAATATTATACCGAAAATGCTTTTGTGCGTTCCAGTGGTGGTTCAGATGATAAGCCTGTAGAGGGGCATGTCTTCCATGGTTTTTTCACAAGGCTCGGCGGGGTGAGTGTTCATCCGTATCAAGGGCTGAATTGTGGTTTAGGCTCAGATGATTGCGTGCAGAGCATACATGATAACCGTCAATTGGTCGCAGAAGCGGCGGGGCTAAGTGCTGCTGAAAACCTATTATCGTTGTATCAGGTTCATGGCGTACAGGTGGTACATGTCGATCGTCCTTGGGGCGCGCAGGATCGTCCAAAGGCCGATGGCTTTGTCACGGATAAAAAAGATATTGGCTTAGGTATCCTCACGGCGGATTGCACGCCTGTTCTGTTTTCTGGACACAAAGAAAATGGTGCCCCTGTTATCGGTGCAGCGCATGCAGGGTGGAAGGGGGCACTTGGTGGTGTTCTTGGTAATGTTGTGAACGCTATGGAGCATCTAGGTGCGTCTAGGGAGAGTATTCGTGCATGTGTCGGGCCATGTATCAGTAAGTCATCATATGAGGTTAGTGCCGATTTCATAACACCCTTTATTGAGGCGCATGAAGAAAGTGAACGTTTTTTCTTTAGTGGTTCAAAGGCGGGGCACGCGATGTTTGATTTGCCGGGATATTGTGCGTGGCGTTTATTTTACGCAGGGGTCAAAAACATATCATTGCTTGATAAGGACACATATAGCGATGAAACATTGTTTAGTTACCGTAGAGCAACACACCGTAATGAAACAGAGTATGGTCGGCAAATATCTGTGATTTGTATACGCAAATAAGTGCGCTAGTTTTTATTTACGTATTAAACATCTTGATTTATCGCCTGTATTTCCTATAGTGCGCCTTATCGTAAAAAATTGAAATTGAACACAAAGGTATGGCACCATGAAGCTGATTTCTGGTAACTCCAATATTTTACTATCTGAGCTCATTTCTTCATATCTAGATGTTCCCCTCACCGAATGCAGTATTCAAAGATTTGCTGACAACGAAATTTTTGTTGAAATCATGGAAAACGTACGTGGTAAAGATACATTCTTCGTACAGTCAACGTCCTATCCTGCAAATGATCATCTTATGGAACTGTTGATTGCAATTGACGCTTTGAAAAGAGGGTCAGCGAACCGTATTACTGCTGTCATGCCGTATTTTGGTTATGCTAGGCAAGATCGCAAGACTGGCGGACGTACGCCAATTTCTGCAAAACTGGTGGCAAATTTGATTACTGCGGCTGGTGCAGATCGCGTTTTGACGCTGGAGCTTCATGCAGGGCAGATACAGGGGTTCTTTGATATTCCGGTGGATAATTTAAGTGCTGCGCCTGTTTTTGTTCCTCATATTAAAGATAAATTCCCAGGCGCGGATATTTGTATTGTATCGCCTGATGTTGGCGGCGTTGTGCGTGCGCGTCAGCTTGCAAAGCGTTTAGGTGCGGACTTGGCGATTATTGATAAACGCCGTGAACAAGCCGGTGTGTCAGAGGTGATGAATGTCATTGGTGATGTTGATGGTAAGGTTTGTATTTTAGTTGATGATATCGTTGATTCAGGTGGTACGCTATGTAACGCGGCGATCGCACTTGAGGGCGTCGGTGCACAAGAGGTTCACGCTTATGTTGTGCATGGTGTTTTATCTGGTAAAGCAGTAGAGCTGATCAGTGCTTCACCGCTGAAGACATTGGTGATAACAGATAGTATTGAGGCAACTGACGCGATGAAGGCTGCACATAACATTGATCAGGTAAGCATTGCACCTTTGATTGGCGAGGCCGCACGTCGTATCAGTGAAGAGCGTTCCATATCTGAGTTATTTAAGTAAGTCTGTATTCTTACGCATTAATATTACTATTTTGAAGAAATTACTTGAAAAAAAGTCCCAGATTTGGTTTATCTGTGGCTTCGCACATATATGTGTAAAACGGACCAACACCCCTGGAGGTTGGCCATAACGAGAATGTAAGGAATATGCTATGTCTAAAAACTATGCAATGAAAGCGGAAAAGAGGGATCGCGCCGGTAAGGGGATTGCACGTTCACTTCGCCGCGCTGGTCGTTCACCGGCCGTAATTTACGGTGATAATAAAGAACCTGTGAAAATATCTCTTTCAGAGAATGAGGTTAATGTTGAATATAACAAAGGTCAGATGTTTACAACATTGTGTGATCTTAATGTTGATGGTGAAAAGAACCTTGTTCTTGCCCGTGATGTTCAACTTCACCCTGTTACTGATGTGGTGGAGCATGTGGATTTCCTACGTGTGACCAAGAAGACAAAGATTGCCGTTAACGTTCCTGTTAAATTTATTAACGAAGATAAATGTCCTAGCATTGAAGGCAAGGGTACTTTGAACGTGACACGTTATACTGTTGAGCTACTCTGTGGCGCAACAAGCATCCCTGATCTTCTTGAAGTTAGTGTTGAGGGTAAAGTGCATGGCGACGCAGTTAAGTTGAGTGATGCTACGATGCCTGAAGGCGCATCGCCTGTAATTACAGATCGTGACTTCACAATTGCGACATTGATTGCACCGAAGACGGCTGAACAGGAAGAAGCGGAAGCTGCTGCTGCTGATGATGCCGGTGATGGTATCGTGAGTGATGAAGATGCCGCTACTGAAGATGAGTCTGAAGAAAAAGCAGAAGGTTAAGCCTTGCGAGAGTGGTTGTTATCACTTTATAGTATTTTTAAGAAGGAGCCTTTGTCTGAAGGCTCTTCTTTGTATTCGAAAGAGGGTGAGGATATGTGGCTCTTTGTTGGTCTGGGTAATCCGGGGCGTGAATATGAACGTAATCGTCACAATGTTGGCTTTATGCTTCTTGATGCTATTCAGAATGAGTTTCCAGTATTTGGAACATATAAATCTAAATTTCAGGGTAAAATATCAGAAGGGCGTTTGGGAAATCAGAAAGTTTTGTTATTAAAACCTGAAACTTATATGAATAACTCTGGGCAATCTGTTGTGAAGGCTGCTAATTTTTATAAGATTGCGCCAGATAACGTTATAGTCTTTCATGATGAAATTGATATTGCGCAGAATGCTGTGCGCGTGAAACAAGGCGGCGGTAATGCAGGGCATAATGGATTGAAGTCAATTCAGGCGCATTTAAGCACAGCCGATTTCTGGCGCGTGCGTGTCGGAATAGGGCGTCCATCACATCAAGGCGCGGTAAGCAATTATGTTTTGGATAATTTTTCGAAAGCAGAACAAGAATGGTTAGGGCCTTTACTTGATTATATGGGGAATAATGCGGATACAATTATTTCTGATAATCCAAAGGCTTATGATAAATTGATAAAAGAATATTTAAAGACATAAAGGAATAAAATTATGGGATTTAATTGTGGAATTGTTGGATTGCCGAATGTTGGAAAATCGACTTTGTTTAATGCATTAACGGCCACCGCGGCTGCGCAGGCAGCGAACTTTCCATTCTGCACGATTGAACCGAATGTGGGCCGGGTCGCCGTTCCTGATGATCGTATGGCTAAAATAGCCGCGATTGCAGGCTCAATCGATATTCTTCCATCTCAACTTGAATTTGTTGATATTGCAGGGCTTGTAAAAGGTGCATCTGAGGGCGAAGGACTGGGAAATAAATTTCTTTCAAATATCCGTGAAACGGATGCGATTATCCATGTGATACGTTGTTTTGACGATGATGATGTTATCCATGTTGATGGTGCAATTGACCCTATTCGTGATGCAGAAACAATTGAGACAGAGCTTATGCTCTCTGATCTGGAGAGCTTGGAAAATCAAATCACAAATATGAGTAAAAAGGCGCGTTCCGGTGATAAAGAGGTCGTAGCACAGGTCGAGTTTTTGACCCGCATTAAAGATGCGCTAGATGCTGGGCAGCCGGCTAGAACAGTAACACCTTCTGATGAAGATGAAGTGCGTTGGATGAAAATGACGCAACTCATCACATCAAAGCCGGTTCTGTATGTTTGCAACGTATCAGAAGATGACGCCGCCCAAGGAAATGATTACACCGCGCAGGTTCAAAAAATGTCCGAGGAGCAGGGCGCAGAAATGGTTGTTATCTGTGCCTCCATTGAATCGGAGATCGCACAGTTAGAAAGTGATGAGGAAAAAGAAGAATTTCTTGAATCAATGGGACTGAGTGAACCTGGTTTGAACCTTATTATCCGTGCAGGTAATAAGCTATTGAAATTACAGACATATTTTACTGCTGGGCCAAAAGAAACACGCGCATGGACAATTCCTGTCGGTGCAAAAGCACCAGAGGCGGCAGGCGTAATTCATACAGATTTTGAAAAAGGGTTTATTAAGGCCGAGACCATTGCTTTTGAAGATTTTATTGCGTGTAATGGAGAAGTCGGCGCAAAAGACGCGGGTAAAATGCGTCAAGAAGGCAAAGAATATGTCGTGCAAGATGGCGACGTTATCCTTTTCCGGTTTAATGTTTAAGCTCTATTAAGGGGCTTTTACTGTTGGATCTGTATTGCCAAGTGTTTGATCACAGTCGCTTGTGACGTTGTCTTCAACAAAGCACTCGTAATCATTACCGGTTGTACTTTCTGCATTAGACTGAATTTTTTCATCCGTCGTTTCAGGATTCTCCGCCTCTGTATCAAACTCATTGCTACATGGACCTTTCCCAACGATACCCTCAACGGTGCATAAATCATCCGTTACTTCGGGGGTAGAATCTCCACATGGGCCGTCACCAACGACACCTTCAACGGTGCAATCACTATCTTGTGTTGCCTTTGGTGCACTGCCACAGGTGCTGCCATCTGCGATGAAATCAGCAAGGCTAGGAAGGAAAACCTCCTCGCGCATTCTTTCATACGGAGTAAGATCCTGCGTAAAGTCTGAAACACCTCTGTAAACCGTGAAATATGAAGAAGGAGATTGGTGGATATCCATTTGGAATTTTCGACCATGCATTATGTTATCTGAATCGAGTGAGTCTAAAAACTCTTTATCAATCATGCCATAACGCTGACCAAAGCTGTTTGATTGGTGTTCCCATACGGCTGCCCCTGTATTGTGCCCTTCGGGGAAGCCAAAGCCTCTCTCGACAATCAGAAGGTCCGTTAGGTTCGGCATGAACTGACCGCTGTGGATTGCGCGGTTAATATCCGGCTCATCAATACAAAGCTCTTTTGCTTTATAGGTAAGCATCTCCGCAGCAATTCGTCCAACTTCTATTTCTGTGAAAATGGTTTTATTGGTATCCAATCCAATATCTTCTGCCATCTGCTTTAATAGCGCGCCATTAGGGTTGGATGGTATCTCTGCAAATAGGGTGGCTGTATGTACCGTGCCAAGGGTGTTCCTTGATGTGGTGCTGGCAAGGGCTGCATAAGTTTGATTGCTGAAGAATACGTCAGGTGAGGCGTTGTTGGTCCAGTCTTGATCCCATGGTGCGTCTGTTGCTGGTCTTGCGGCGGATGAACCACTGGGCAAGGTGCCATTGACCATAAGCTCCATCATATTACGCAAAGAAACAACGGCCCCTACATTTGTTTGTATTTGCCCCGGTATGACTTCTGCGTCTTTTTCCATCGCCCAAAGATGGATAAGGGTTTGATTTAAATCTCTTGGGTCTGTGCCGGCACTGCCCATTCTTTTTTGTGTAAGTGCATTTAGAAAGTCAATTGTACGGCTGTCGTTATTCTGAGGTGAAAATTCTACACCAATGTCTGGGTTTTGGCGTTGCCAGTCTTCAAGGGTCTTACGTAAGGCACGACCAGTTGTTTCGTCAATTTTTCCATCGCTGGTTTCTTCAATATTCAGGTAATCTTGTGCAAGATTAATGATTGCTTGTGCCTGATTGGACGACGTAATGTTGTTAGATGGTTTTTCAAAGAACGTACGCTTGATCTCAACCGGCGTCTTAATGGATTCAGGCAAGGTATTATACTGATCAACAAGCTCTTGTAACGCGGCGTTTTGCGCTATTTTAGAAGGATCAAGTATGAAGTTATCTAGAATGTATAGATAGCCACTGTCGAGTGGGTCGGATGTCTCGTGAACCAAGTGCCCATTTTCATCTTTCCAGCCCGCAGTCTCTGGTGCCAGAATAGGTAAGCGTGAGTTTATCAGCTGTTTAAACGCAATAAGAGCCTGATCCGATTCGTTATTCGAACCAGTCGCATTGCTTGCGCTTAATGTGTTGTTTTCTGCCATTTTCACCCTTGGTTACGTTGAACCACATATATTTTTTTATAATTAAGGTGAATTATAGGTGTTTTTGCAATGTAAGTCAAATTTCATAATAAGATCGCGCGCACTAGCTACGAACAAGTGTTTCGTAAGCCTCACGCAGTCTTTTCGTGATTGGACCAACGCTATATTTGTGATCGTCAATTTGTCCCACTGCGGTTACTTCTGCCGCTGTTCCTGTTACAAAAATCTCTTGAAAACCACCAAGCTCTTCCGGTTTAATATGGCGTTCTTCAAAGGGGATACCCATGTCTTTGGCCAAAGCAATAACAGTTTGGCGTGTTAACCCATTTAGAAAACAATCTGGGGTCGGGGTTATCAGCACACCGTCTTTTACCGCAAAGAAATTGGCAGCAGATGCCTCGGCCACATAACCGCGATAATCAAGCATAAGCGCATCATCAAAGCCATCATCTTCAACCGCGTGTTTGGACATTGTTGCAATCATGTATAGACCAGCCGCTTTGCTTTGTGTTGGTGCCGTGTCTGGCGCAGGTTTTCGCCATTGTGACGTTTTTAGAGAGATACCGGTATTGCGTTTTTCTGCATCAAAATATGAGCCCCATGCCCACGCCGCCACGGCAACATGTGTCTTGGTTAGTTTCGCAGAAACGCCCATTTGCTCTCCACCACGCCATGCAACAGGACGGATATAGGCACTTGTGAGATCGTTTCTCTTACAGATATCATATTTAATCTCTTCAAGCTCATCAATGCTGATCTGGATTTTCATGCCTAGAATCTCTGCTGATTTGTGAAAGCGTTCTGAATGCTCACGACTTTTGAAGATTTTGCCGTCATACATGCGTTCACCCTCAAAAACGGAGCTGGCATAATGCATACCATGGCTGAGAACATGTATTTTAGCCTCTCTCCATGGTTTGATTTCACCGTCAATCCAGATAAACCCGTCTCTTTCATCAAAGGGAAGTACTGACATGTTTTGCGCCTTTCCTTGTTTACGCGATATTCTTTACCAAGTAAGCTATATTTGAAAAATAATTTTGTGTAAATATAGATCGTGATAAATTTGAAAAAAAATGAAAGAAGGCAAGTCGAAAAACCACATATTCTTGTGGTTGATGATGATGCGCGTATTTGTGATTTGGTATCTCGTTTTTTGCATGAACATGGCTTTGTTGTTCTCACAGCCAATAGTGTTAGGGACGCACAAGAGATTATGGTTTCATTTGCCTTTGACGCATTGGTTGTTGATGTGATGATGCCAGAAAAAACGGGCACTGAATTTGTGCAGGAGTTAAGAGCGCAGGGGCAGAATATTCCAGTTTTGCTTCTAACGGCATTGGGAGAAGCAGAAGACAGAATCTTTGGCTTTGAAGTTGGTGCGGATGATTATCTTGCAAAGCCATTTGAGCCGATGGAGCTTGTTTTGCGTTTAAAATCTATATTACGGAGAACGCAAAAGCCGCAACAAAACAGAGTGTTGTACAAAATTGGTGTTTGGCAATTTGATATCAAGCATGATGARCTTAAAAACGGACARAATGTTYTGGATTTAACCRCTATGGAGGCCAGTTTGTTGCGYGCRTTGGCCGAATCTTTWGGAGAAGTMGTYAGYCGCGATGARCTGGCTTTGCGATCAGGYTTRRGTACGGGGGGGCGTACGATTGATGTTCAAGTTACGCGTTTGCGYCGCAAAATTGAAGAAGACACAAAGTCTCCTAGGTTTCTACAAACGGTGCGCGGTAAAGGGTATTTGCTGCGCGCGGAGCGCTTGTAGAACATGACAAAGAAGAAGMCACAGAATAATCATGATCAGCCGCCGCARAAGAAAAGAACATTGTGGATTAAGAARATTYTGCCACGAACATTGTTTGGCCGATCTTTACTGATTTTAATATTGCCAATTATTATCATACAGGCAATATCGATGTTTATATTTTTTGATCGGCATTGGAGCAAAATGACRTCACGTCTTGCRTTTTCTGTTGCRGGTGAAATTTCTGTTCTTTCCTCTTATATTGAATCTGCGGCKGATGATATGGCCGTACAAAATATGGTRAATTTATTGGAAAGCCATCTTGAATTCCTGATCAYATTTGATCGTGGTGAAGTRCTTGAARATGATGTTGYRCTTCAGTCTGACTTGCTTAGTGGTTGGGAGGGAATGGTTCGYAAAGCATTGGTGCATGAGTTAAATGGCACATTAGGCAGACCTTTTACTGTTGATGTTGATTTTCAAGAGAAATGGACCGAGGTACGGGTGCAACTTGCAGGAGGCGTTTTGAATGTTTCATTGCCGCAACGCCGGTTATTTTCTTCAACGACTTATATATTCTTGATTTGGGTGTTTTTTGCATCGACGATATTATTGGTTATTTCAATTTTATTTATGCGCAATCAAATCCGCCCAATAAGACGTTTGGCAATAGCAGCAGAGCGTTTTGGTAAAGGGCAGAAGGTTGTAAATTTTAAGGTGGAAGGCGCAAGAGAGGTGCGTCAGGCGGGGCAAGCCTTCCTTGATATGAAAACGAGATTACAGCGGCAGATAACCCAACGTACAGATATGCTGGCAGGGGTTTCCCATGATTTAAGGACACCGATAACGCGTTTAAAGTTACAAGTTGCGATGATGGGGGATAGCCCGGATATCTATGATATTAAAAATGATATCAATGACATGGAAAAAATGATTGAGGGTTATCTGAATTTTGTACGTGGAGATGGTCGTGAAATTACTGTGATTACGGATATCACCGAGATGCTTCGGGACGTAACAATATCGACTAAAAGGCAAGGGTGTGATGTTGACCTAAATCTGAACTTTGTATCTGCATCTATTCCGTTACGTCCGGTGGCATTTAAACGTTGTCTCAATAATATATTAAGTAATGCTGCTAAATATGCTGATTTTATTTGGGTAACGCTTGAGCGCATAGGGGATGATGAAATTCATATTGTTATTGAAGATAATGGCCCAGGGATTGACGAGGATAAGTTTGAAGAGGTCTTTCGTCCATTTTATCGCGTAGATAGCTCACGTAATGCAAACACTGGTGGTGTTGGGCTGGGCTTGCCGATTTCTATGGATATTGTGCATACGCATGGTGGCAAGATGTGGCTGGAACAAAGTGCACATGGCGGCCTTGCTGTTCACATAAGGTTGCCCGCTTAAAAGGTAAGGGCATGGCGCGCAACCATGATTTGTTTATGTGCATTTTTTTTGAAACCTTGGGGAATTTGCAGGGTTTTAATGGCTCTGGCTCAAGTTACATGTGGTGTCTGTTGTCATTTCATGTAGAATGAAGTGTGTGTGAATTTCAATTAAAAGAACCTTGATCTTATTATGAATAGAGCAAAAGGCAAACGGCGCAATAAGCCGAATAAAAAAGAAAAGTTGTTATGGCTTAACTCTGGTTTGGCACAGGCGATGGTTCTTATAAATGGTATAATTATTACCGTTACGGCCTTTTTGGTGTTCAGTTATTTTATTAACGGAATGTCAGTAGAGCAGTATAAACGCACGTCACAAGAGGCCGGTAGAGAACTGGTTGAGGGTGTCTCCAGCCTTGAAAATGTGATGCGTCTGATTACAAGCATTATATTGTTATCAGACAATAGTGATAAAGATGCATTGATCTTACAAATTCAACGTAATATTCCAGATTTAAGTCATTTTGATCAAATTATATGGCTATTCGAAGAGAGTCCTGGGAATTGGCATTATGAGACGATCTCTGAAATGTACTATAAGGATAAGGCCGTGAAGCCACGGTATCATCTGGTTCCGGATCAAAAGTTTATCATGAGGTTGATTAATGATAAGATTCTAAAAGATGACGATCTGCGTATCATTTCAGATTTTAATGGCATGGATTATGGGCAGGAAAAGAAGGAGCCTTTGATAATGTCTCGTTCGTTCGCATTTGTAAAAACAGTAAAGGCGAATAACTCTCTTAAAGGTGTTGTAATTGGCGTTAGCCGTGCATCTATGATTTTTGATCAGAGTATTATATCAGATAATAATGCGGTATCAAGACTGACTATTCGCGATCTGGATGCGGGTAACCGGATATATCATATGGATCGTGATGTGAAAGGTGAGGGGCAGGTAGAAGAAATAAAACAAAATTATAGTTTCTTTGTTGGTGATAGTGAATGGCAGGTACTGCTTGAGTTTACAAAGGAAGAAAATGTTCTTTTACTTGAAAAAGTGCCTTATATCATTTTGTTTTTTGGGAGTGTTCTAACGGTTGTTGGTACGTTATTTATTCGTAATAATCATAGACAATCAAAGAAGTTGGCACGGATGAATTCGGCTTTGGAGCAAAAAAACTATGAGCTTCTTTCGGAGGTTAGTGAGAGAGAGAGGCTTAATAGTGCACTTGCCGTTGCCGAGAAAGATAACAGAGCCATTATTGATTCGGTGCGTGATGTTATCTTTGAAACTGATACAGACGGAACCGTACTGTTTTTGAGTGCAGCATGGCAGCACATCACAGGTTTTGAGATTGAACGTTCAAAGGGCAGTAATTTATTTTCAATACTCTACCCCGACGATCAAGAAAAACAGCGCCATGATTATGACCTATTTATTAAAGGGAAAAAACAGGCTTATAACACATTCACACGGTTGCGTATTTCTGACGGGACATTTAGAGCGGTCGAGCTTTCCATTTCTATGATCCGCCGTGACAGGAATAATAATTTGCGTGTTGTCGGTACAATCACGGATGTTGAAGAACGTCGCAGAGCAGAGCGCGCGTTGGCAGAAGCGGAAAAGAAATACCGCATGATTGTTGAGAATGCGGCTGGTGGGCTGTATCAGTTGACCCCAGAAGGTATATATTTGAGCGCAAACCCTGCGATGGCAAGGGTTTTGGGGTATGAGAGCTCTGTTGATATGTTGCGCATCATTAAAAATGCACATGGCTTTGTCTATCCTGACAAAGTTGAACGTGAAAATTTTATGGAGACCTTGAAGGTGCAAGGACAAATTTTTGGCTATGAAACAGAGGTTCTAACCAAAGATGGCGATAAAATATGGGTGCGTGAGAATATCCGCTTGGTTAAGGACGAACAGGGTAATGACCTCTATTATGAGGGCTCTATGGAGGATATTACACAGCGTAAGAAAGCTGATATTGCTCTTTTAGAGGCAAAGATGCAATCGGATATGGCAAACCGTGCCAAAACTGAATTTATAGCAAATATGAGCCATGAATTAAGGACTCCACTAAACGCAATTATTGGCTTCTCTGATATTATGAAGAATGAGGTTATGGGCCCCTTGGGGCAGGATATGTATAAGGAATACGTTACAGATATTCATAAAAGTGGTGAAGGGCTTTTGAAAATTATTAATGAAATTCTTGATATTTCTAAGATTGAATCAGGTGATCGTGAATTGAATGAAAGCGAATTTTCAAGTGAAAATGTCTTGCATACTTGCATTGAACTCTATGCTTCTCGTGTGCAGGATAAGCATATAATTTTGATGAATGAAGCTAAAAATATGCCCCATATCTTGGGAGAAGAGTTATCGATTAAGCAGGTGATTAGTAATATTTATACAAATGCGATTAAATATACGCCCAAGGATGGACGTATCACGTTATTTTCCAATTATGATATTGATGGTGCATTCCGTTTATCGATTACAGACACTGGGATCGGTATGAGTGAGCGTGAAATTCGTAAGGCATTATCTCCCTTTGGTCAAATTGACAATGCGTTAGATCGTTCAGGAACCGGCGTTGGACTTGGTCTGCCATTGGCGCAAGCTATCATGGGGATACATGGTGGTTGCATAGAAATACTCTCTGAAAAATCAATAGGGACAACCGTTACACTTTTATTCCCAAGTGAGCGGGTGATTAAGAAAGAGAATAAGGTCACAGGTAATGTTGAGGTTTAGATCAAAATCGTAAATGGTTTTAGTGCCCTAGAGGTAATGATCCATATCATGAATATCGTCATCATCCATATCTAGAACTGATTTTGCAATTTGGTAAGAAAACCCTGCGCGGGCAAAAACCCCAAGTGCTTTCTTTATGTTTGCTTCTTTATCAATGAAGTAGGGCCCGAGCTTCTTTTTCTTGGCCAGACGTAGAGCCGCTTTTATTTCTGCATCTTGTGTATTGTCATGTTGCTCATTATCAAGGGTTTCGAGTGCTTCGAGTGTTTTTTCTGGCGCAATGCCCTTCATGTGCATCTTGCTAATGATTGCGTTGCGTGACTTCCCTTTGCGGCGCAATGAGGAAACTAGGCCACTTGTATAGAGATTATCATCGAGAAGGCCAGTGCGCTCAAACTTATCGGCAATGACGTTAACCATTGCACAACACGTATCATAGTCTTGGTCTGTGTGGTGCATACAAGAGCGCTTGACCTTACGTGTCAGGACAAAGATGAAATGCTTCTTACTTGCGGCAAAGCGTTCCAAGTAATACAGTCCTGCATTATGAAGGTAGGTCTCGCTTATTTTCCTCGGGGGGCGTTTCTCATGTTGCTTTGCATTTGTGTAATTTTGTTTACTTGCGCGCTTTTGTGGTTTGATCTTTGTTTGATCTGATTTATGCTGAACCATATTTAAAACTCCATATAAACAGTGTTGCAGATATATTCATGATAAATCAATTCCCATGCGAACGAAAAATTAAAGGTATTAACAAAATAGGCCTGTGGACCTTAATCAAACGTGAGGTTCTCAGGTTTTTGAATGTTTATACGCAAACGATTATCGCCCCGATGGTAACAACATTGATGTTCTATACTGTTTTTTCACTTGCATTTGGTGGAGTGAACCGTGAAATCAATGGCATATCATTTTTGGCGTTTCTTGCACCCGGACTGATTATGATGACCATGGTGCAGAATGCGTTTGCGAATACATCATCTTCGCTGGTTATTTCAAAAGTGCAGGGGAATATCGTTGATGTTCTTATGCCACCATTATCGGCGATGGAAATATATACAGGTTATGCCGTTGGAGCGGTTGTCCGTGGTTTAACTGTAGGGTTGTGCACAACAATAGCGTTGAGCATCTTTGCACCGATACAAATATATTCGTGGTCTGCGATACTCACTTTTGCATTCTTAGGAACTCTGATGCTAGGGAACCTTGGGATTGCTGCGGGTATATGGTCAGATCGTTTTGATCATATTGCGGCCGTAACGAATTTTGTCGTTACCCCGATGACGTTTTTGTCTGGTACGTTCTATAATATAGATGTGCTGCCGGATATTTGGCAAAATATCGCACGGTTCAATCCATTCTTCTATATGATTGATGGTTTTCGTTATGGTTTTATCGGACAAGCTGATGGAAGTATTATTATAGGGGTGATTTTACTATCATTGTGTAATATTGGGTTGATATCTCTGTCTTATTGGATGATAAAAACTGGGTATAAAATAAAATCATAGAAAGTTGTGTAGAGAATAAATAGATGGGCAAAGATAATTTTTTTCAAATATTTCAACTTGAAACATCGTATATCAGAGGACGAGTAGTTAGGCTGGGCAGTGTTTTAGATGAGATACTTGATGCGCATGACTATCCATTGCCCATTGCCCATTTAGTTGCGGAAACAATTGTTTTATCGCTGGCTCTGTCATCTATGTTGAAATATGAAGGGATATTTACCCTACAGGTTCAAGGTGATGGGCCGCTAAAAATGCTGGTCTGTGATGTAACCAGCGCGGGGATTGTTCGTGCTTGCGCAACCTTTGATACAGAGCGGTTTCAAAGTTCAAGAGAGCAGATATCGGCGCTTAAAACAATGGAAAGCTCGCAAAACCATCTTGCGCAATATCTAGGAAAAGGATATCTCGTTTTTACCGTTGACCAAGGGAAACACACGGAGCGTTATCAAGGTATTGTTGAGCTTAAAGGCGCGTCTATGGTAGATTGTGTGCAACATTATTTTGCGCAATCGGAACAAATTGGTACGGGCATTAAAATGGCCGTTGGCAGGCGTGATGGTAAATGGCGCGCCGGTGCAATAATGTTACAGCATATGCCAGAAGATGAAGCGAATATTCAGGCCGGTTTTGGCAATTTGGATGAAGATGATTGGCGTCGCGCGATGATTTTACTGGATAGCTGTACAGAGGGTGAATTCCTTGATACATCGTTGAGCGCAAATGATCTGCTTATGCGATTATTTCATGAGGAAGGCGTTCGCGCAAATGATCCTCAGGATGTTAAAAAGGGCTGCCGGTGTGATTCAGAGCGCGTCAAAAATATATTATATTCTATGGGAGAGGAAGATGTTCATCATATGAGCATTGATGGCAGTATAGAGATGGTATGTGAATTTTGCAGCCGGGTTTACGCCTTTGATGCGAAGGATATTCTGCGTAATATAAAGAAATAAGTATCGGAAACTCATATGCTTCATAGAAGGGAACATATTTTGAAACGCAGCATTCTATTCTTTGGCACATTGATGCTTGGCGCATGTAATCCAATATATACTGGCGGTGGAGAGCCTTTGGCGCAGATGACCTTTGATCATGTGAGGGTCTATCCTATTTATGTGGCTTCATATGAACCTGTTGCACTGATGCACTCGGAGGTTTCTGACCTGCCAGAGGGGTTTGTTTCTGATCCAGCAGATTTGTTGCATGACTACCTGATCAGTCGTTTTGAGGCGTCCGGATCACAAGGGAAGTTGCGTGTGGTTGTTCATGATGTTTCTGTTAAACATGATTTGTTGCGTTCAAAGAATAAGTTGGGTGCGGCGTTGAATGTGGCAAATTTGGATCACTATATTATTCGTGTTTCTATTACGATACAAAATTTCGGGACAATAGAGCGTAAAAGTCAAAGTATAACGCTAACCGCGCAACGCAGCCTTTATATTTCTGAGTATAGCTCTCTTGTTGAACGAGAGAGGGTGCAGATGATGAGTCTGGACAAGCTTATTGATGATATAGATATTTCTATGCGTGCGGTTTTGAAAGATCAGCTTAACCTTCTATAGGCCGCATCAGGCTTTCCAGAATTGCGGAGAAAGCATAACAAGGATCGCGAACAGCTCTAAACGCCCCAATAGCATACCTAAGGATAATATCCATTTTGCACTATCTGGAAGGGCTTGGAAGTTTCCAGAAGGACCTATGATTGGGCCCATACCAGGGCCAACATTGGATATTGATGTTACTGCACCTGACATGGATGTTATAAAATCAAGACCAGTATATGACAACGCGATGGCCAAAAATGAAAAGCCAAGCGCATAAACAAAGAAGAACCCCATCACCGATGAGGGAACGTCTTTGGGCATGGGTTTGCCATTATAATGCGGGATAAATACACCATTTGGGTGCAAAAGTTTACTAATTTGAATTTTGGTGACCGCATATAATACTTGGAATCTGAAAATTTTAATGCCACATGATGTTGAGCCCGCACATCCGCCAACGACCATAAGGAAGAAGAACATACTGACGGCGAAACCACCCCATGTATTATAATCTCCATTCGTAAATCCCGTTCCTGTCATGAGGGATACAACATTAAAAAGAGAAGGAAGGAGTGCCTCGATAAAAGGCATATCTTGTTGCGCGGTAAGGTAAGAGATCGTAATAATTGTTGTAATAGCGATGATGGACAGAAACCACCTGACTTGGGAGTCTTTGAAAAGGGGACGTAAGTTCCCATGAACAGCTTTGAGATACAAAACAAATGGCATTCCGCCTAGAATCATAAATATTATACAAACAATAGATGGGCTTGCTGTTTCAAAATGGCTAAATGACGCATCAAATGTTGAGAATCCACCTGTGGAAATTGTGGTCATTGCGTGAACAACGGCGTCAAAAATTTCAAGTCCCGTTATCATGTAGCAACAGGCACAAATAATCGTCAGGCCAACATAGATAACGGCAATAGAACTCGCCAATTTAGCCGTACGTGGTAGCGCTTTTTCGCTTTCGGATAGCTCCGTTTTGAAAATTTGCATCCCACCCACTTTTAAAAATGGAAGGACAGACATCGCCATAATAATAATACCAATACCGCCCAGCCATTGTAGTATCCCACGCCATAGCAGTATTCCAGCAGGCGTGTAATCTAACCCAGACATTACGGTTGATCCGGTTGTTGTTATTCCTGACATAGCTTCAAAAAATGAGTCTGTAACGGACATATCCAGAGATGAAAACCAAAAGGGAAGCGCGCCAAATGTTGGTAGGATGACCCATGTCGTATTTGTGAGAAGAAATGCTTGGCGGGTTGTGATGTTAAAGTTGTGACCTGTGTTGCTTAATACGAGTGCACCACCAAAAAAGGCGGTGATAATGATGCAAATGAAAAATACCTTCCAGTCATCATATCCAAAATACAAATCTGCCATCATGGGCAGTATCATGCTTAAGGATAATACAGATAATAAAATACCATTCACATAAAGAATTGGACGGAAATCCAAGAGCGTATTCCTTTTATAATATTGAGAATTAGAGACTAGACTAGGATAGGAGGCTTTTCAAGCAGTCTTCTGAGCTATGGGTGTGAGAAAGAATAATGAGGGCCGTAAAAGTATATGTCATAAAAAAAGAAGCCCCATTCGGTGCTTCTTAAATTTTTTATAAAAACGGTGATTTTCCTTACTGGAAGGAAATATTCACGCGACGGTTTGCTGGTTCACGCACATTGTCAGATGTCGCAACCAATAGTGATGCCTCACCATGGCTTTCAACAACTATAATATCTGCACTTACGCCACGTTCTACCAATGCATCACGAACCGAATTTGCACGTTTAAATGCCAAGCGTTTGTTGTAAGTATCCGCACCAGATGTATCCGCATGGCCACTTACAGTGATTTGCGATGGTGTGTTCTTTGCAACTTCAGCCGCGATAGCATCAAGTACATTTTTTGCGCCTGCACTTAGTGTCTTTGAATCCCAGTTAAAGAATACAAGATACATAGCTTCCTCAGGTACCATAGGTGCAGGTTCTGCAACCATTTCTACAGGCTGTGGTTTTTGTTGTATAAGACCTTCAAGCTCGGCAATCGCGTCAAGATATTCTTTCTTACAACGCAGAATTTCTTCTGTTTTCCAATTTTCTTCTTGTTGCTCAATCCAGCAATCAAATTTTGCTTGTGCAAGGGCTGCTGTGGATGGAGCAATTTCGCGTGCACCCATATCAAACGCAACAACCAAACGTCCGCGCGCTGCGCCAAGCTCTTTGATATGATTTTCGTTTAAATTCCAGTCATTAACAGGTTCGGGCATAACTGCCTCGCCAGAAGCGGCGGCCAAACCTTTACGTGCAAAATGTAGAGCATCCGGATAATCAAACATGTCTTCAAGTTCGGTGTTGGCAAATGCTTTATATTCACCGGCCAAGGCCTGTGTGAACGGGCTGCCGACAGGTTGTGCTTCGTTAAGCGCATCGACCTCACTATATGTATCAAACATTGTACAGCCACTAAGTGCGACAACGCCGACTGCTAAAACTAGGTTACGCACGGATTTCATATGTTTTGCTCCTTAAATAAACGCGTATTAATATTATTACTTCAGTTTAAAATATTTACTTCTATCGTCTGTAAGAGGTCAGGATTAAATCACGATTCTCAAACATACCCCTAATCTTCTATAGTTTGTGGAGCCGAATGTAAAGTTTACTTTCTGATTTGTAATGATTTTTCTGTAAATAAGCAAATAATATATTAAATAAGCAAATAATATTTTTTGCGTTGCACAAAAAAAAGAAATTGTATTATAGTCGTGAATAATTTTAAGCGTTTCTGGAGTAAAATAAAATGACGAATGCACGTATTGTAGGGAAAAAGGCAGCAATTCTTGTTGAAAATGGTTTTTGTGAACGTGAGCTTGTACAAGCTCAAAACGCGTTAAATGCATTAGGAATTGATTGTAGGCTGGTTTCTATTGGACATTCTTTGGTTAGAGGATGGAACGAGGATGAAAATCCATCAAACTCTCATTGGGGAGGGGATTATGCTCCGGATGTAACGCTTGAGGAGTCTTTTTCTGGTAATTATGATGTTCTCGTGATTCCGGGCGGCGTACGAAGTATAATGAAGCTTAAATTGAGCGACAATATTAAACCGTTTATCTCCGCATTTGTAAAAACGGGCAAGCCAGTCATTGCATATAATCAAGCGATTGACCTTTTGTCTTTCACAGGAGCAGTGAGTGGATACTCTTTAGCCGCGCAAAATGATCTGTGCAATATCGTTGTTGGACAAGGCGGGCAATGTGCTGTCTCAGATTTTATTGTAAGCGATAATTTGATTACGTTGTCACGTTTTAAAGACATTACAGATGAATTGCAGCGTGCCGTATTGTGTATTTTTAATGGTGTACCTTATACAGATACGAACGTTTCTCCTGATAACATGCCGCATCCATCTAAAGTTGCTTGATTTTTTACTTATGAGTTTTTAGGTTTAAAGTCTTGTTATTCGGATAGGAGCTTGCTGTGCGTGCAGAAATAGAAACAATTATTGGTCATATTGAAAATTCATTAACGCTTATTCGGAGGCATCTTTGACTGGGATATCGCGACAGCGCGCCTAGATGAACTTGATGCGCTTTGTGAAGATCCTGATCTATGGTCTGATGCTGCCAAGGCGCAGGCGCTTATGCGTGAACGCACATATCTTGAGCAAGGTATAAAATCTGTCCGTGATATTGAAACATTATTACATGATAATATTGAACTTATTGCCATGGGGGAAGAGGACGGTGATTCCTCGATCGTCCAAGAGGCGGAGCAGGAAATTGAGCGTTTACAAAGGTTAAGTGACCGCAAACGTCTTGAAAGCTTGCTGTCAGGTGAGGCAGATAGTAACGATTCTTACCTTCAAATTAACGCAGGAGCCGGCGGTACGGAAGCACAAGATTGGGCGGAAATGGTTTTTCGTATGTATTTGCGTTGGGCGGAGAAACGTGGGTTTAAATGTACGACTCTAGAGCGTAGCGAAGGGGAAGAAGCCGGTATAAAATCAACAACGATCAAGATTGAAGGGCATCAGGCGTACGGTTGGCTAAAGACAGAGACAGGTGTCCATCGTTTGGTTCGGATATCACCATATGATTCCAGCGCACGCCGGCACACAAGCTTTGCATCTGTTTATGTGTCACCTGTTGTTGATGATACGATCGATATCCAAATTGAGGATAAAGACTTGCGCGTGGACACGTACCGTTCAAGCGGGGCAGGCGGTCAGCACGTTAATAAAACAGACAGCGCCGTACGCATAACCCATATTCCAACAGGTGTTGTTGCTGCATGTCAAAATGGACGTTCTCAACATCAAAACAGGGCAACCGCAATGGAAATGCTGAAAGCACGTCTCTATGAAGTCGAGTTGAAAAAACGTGAGGACGAGAAAGCTAAAGAACATGGCGATAAAACGGATATCGGGTGGGGACATCAGATACGCTCATATGTTTTGCATCCCTACCAAATGGTAAAGGATATGCGCACAGGATTTGAAACCTCACAATCTCAAGCAGTCTTAGATGGTGATTTAGACCCATTCCTTGAAGCGTCTCTGGCGCATATTTCTAAATAATATGATTATGTGGGTAACTCTTAGGATAAAATTGGGATAACATCTGTGTTCTTGCGTTGAAATACTCTTTTTGCTTGTATTTTTCATGTTGACATAATATTGTTTTCCGTGATGTTTGTTAGGAGGAGTGCATGAGCACCCGCAATTTATTTGCTTCTGTTTCATTGTTAATGTGTTTATCTGGTTCTGTCTTTGCGATGGATTACGGTATGAACCATGTAGATTCAAATTCGGCTATTCATACTATAGGTTGGGATCAGAAATCGTTAGAGGCTCAAATGCAAGGATCGGTTTATCTACGTGCCCAGATTGATAAACTGGAACAACAGAATGAGCAGCTCCGCAATAGCTTAAGCCAAATGCGCAATAAAAAAAAATCTGGAGCACCGTTAGGGCGTGATCCTCGTATTCAGGCTCTTATTGAAGAGAATAAAAGTTTATCTAACAAATTATTGGCGCGTCAATCGCAAAACAGTGATCGGCAGGGGGGGATATCTGCAGATGTCTACATGCAAAAGTTATATGTCTTAGAGGCTGATAATCAAAAAATTAAGGAGAGATTGGCGCAAGCTCTCACACAGTCCGGTGGCGAAACATCATATCTTAAGCAAGAAAATGCGCGCTTAAAAGCATCCTTATCCGCGCTATCTTCTTCTTCTGGAACAGATCAGCAAAGCATAGTATCCCGTTTAGAAAAAGAGATAAGAAGCTTGAAAAGTAGGAATGTAGCTCTGTTATCATCATCTGCGTCTGGAAAGACATCTAAAGCGACGATGGGTAAAATTGTTTCTTTGCAAAATTTGGTTCAAGAATTGCAGGGGGAGAATAGAAAGTTGGCGCAAATACTTGCATCTTCGTCAGAGCAATTATTAGGACTGCATAAGCGTGTAGATAGTGCGAGAAATGAAAAAAGCTCAAATACGCGCAGCGTGATAACTTTAAAAAATAAATTGGCGCAATCTCAAAAAAACAACGCGACATTAATACTTAAAGTTAAAAATCTGAAAAATAAAAAGCCAAGTCCTTCTGTTGTCGTTAATAGCAAAGGTATACAAGCATTACAGAAGCAAAATCAGAGCCTGCGTGAGACGATCCGCGCGCAGAATGATGTGTTGGTCTCTGCTGATAATGCAACAAAAACCGCGGAACGTCTACTAACAGAGAATGCGATATTAAAAAGACAGTTAGATGCCGCTGGTAAGGTCGGGCTTTCAAATGGAAAATCTGCGAAGGATCTTTTTGCGCGTAATGAAACGCTACGCAGTGAGGTCAAGAGACGAGATAGTTATATAAAAAAACTGGAGGGCTTAAAGGACACCGTTAAGCAACTACGTTTTGAAAATGATAAATATGTTATGGGCAAGGTAACCAGTGATGCTGTAAATAAGCGTTTTGCGGCATTACAAGCTGACAAACAGAATGCAGAGTCTTTGTTGAAAAAAGAACGCCAGAATACGACGCAGTACCGCACAAAAATAAAGGAATATCAGGACAAGATCGCAGGCATTAAGAACGGTCAGTCTAAGGCTCTTGCAAGTAAAATAAGTGACTATAAATCCAATATTGTTCTTTTGGAAAAAGCGCGAGATAGTAAAGACGACGAAATAATGGCGTTACAGCTTAAAAATCAAGAGTTGAAAGCGCGCATTAGTCTTCTTTTCGAAACGGCAGAAATAAAATCTAATAATGTTTCCAAGAAAAACGCAATTGTTGCATATGCACGTGATGTAGAAAAGCCAGTGGAGGAGACCAACGTCACTTTGATTGAGACAAAATATCCTCCTGTAGAACAAATAGTACCTTTACTGGATCATGACGGAGCTCACCGTTTTGACAAGGAAAGGCTTGCCATGGACGGTAATGCTGCACCCCTTATGTCAGAACAATTGTTGTCTCAAAAATTGAAACCTTTGTCTGACATGTGACTTTTACGCACGAAGGATTTCCCTTCTGCTAATTGTTAAGAATGAATCGGGTAAACTCCCGTGCAGCGTCCGAAGCACAAACCGTAAGCGATAACACTTTGTTATTCTGCTTTTTCTTTTGCGCTATTATGGCTCATATTGAACGGAGGCATCATTTTCATTGCTCTCTCAAACATTTCCATGTTCTTGCGCGCCAGCTCTTCCATATTGGTTTTTTGTGAAAACATGCTGTCCATTTTGGGGATTGATCCAAATGACTTGGAGAATTTCTCCTGCATTTGCTCTTGATTTTGTGCAAAGATATTCATCGTTTGCTCCAAATATTTGGGCAGTATATCTTGGGTGTTATTCCCGTAAAATCCAATTAGGGTGCGCAAAAAATTTGTTGGCAGCAATGTTTCTTCACCGGACTCTTGATCAACAATAATTTGCGTTAGGACGCCGCGCGTTAAATCTTCACCGCTTTTGGCATCAATGACGATAAAGTCATGTCCTTCCTGCACCATTTCACAAAGGTCATCAAGTGTGACGTAGCTACTCCGCCCCGTGTCGTATAGACGACGGTTCGCATATTTTTTGATTATAGTAGGCTCGCCTTTGCCGTTTTTTTCTTTGGCCATGTTGCACCTCTGTTGTGTAAAATTATTTTGTTGATGAGTGACATTATGCACAAAATAATTATAAAATAAAGTATTCGATGGAAAAACTATCATGTTTTTTTTATCCTGTGTCATGAAAATGAATGAAAAGTGAGTGTTTATGCGTAAGGGACCACATCCTCTGCTTGTCCATTTAGGGATGGCGGCAATCAATATGAAGGGCATACAGGAATATGCATCAAGCTTCTCTGGAGCCTTGACGCAAACCGATGCCGTTAATATGGTGCGCGGAATGAAAATGTATCAAGCTCACGAATTTATTGCAGAAGAGATGCCGGTGGATGTGATCTGGCAAGAGGGCGGGATGAGTGTTAAGAGCCCTGTCATGTTGCAGGCAATAACACCGAGTGAAAACAGTGTGCCTTTACTTATTGTTCCATCTTTAATTAATAAGGCCAATATCCTCGATATTTCAGAGGAGCAATCTATGCTGCGCTGGTTCAATCAGCACGGCATTGACACATATATGCTTGATTGGGGTGATTTAAAGTGCCCGCAGGAGAAAAGTATTAATATTGAGGCCTTAATACAAGATATGCTACCTAAAGCAATACAAGCCGTCTCGAAAAAAACAGGAAAAAAAGTTGATGTTGTCGGGTATTGTATGGGGGGAGTTTTACTCTTGGCGGGGTACCATTATGCACAGGATCATATAAGGCGCATGGTCTTGTTAGCATCTCCATGGGACTTCCATACTGGTTCATCTCCTCTGGCGCGTAATGTTCGCATCTGGTCGCCTATGGTCTTACCTGTCGTAAGGGATCGAGGGTGTCTACCAGCAGAGTGGGTGCAAGCTCTATTCGCTAGCCTGGATACGAAAGGATCGGCGCAAAAATTCATAAGGTTCGCATCTATGGATCAAAGCAGTTCAGAAGCAGAACTATTCGTATCTGTAGAGGATTGGTTGAATGATGGTGTTGATCTTCCAGCTAATATTGCACAGCATTGTATTCAGGACTGGTTTGTTAAAAATGATCTGGCTTCAGGGACATGGTTTGTTGCAGGCAGGAATGTTGATCTATCAAAAATCAATACGCAGATCCTTATTATTGCATCTAAGAATGATATGCTCGTTCCGTATGATTGCGCGCTTAGCGTTGAGTGCAGCTTAAGTATTGCTGATGTGGATGTCATTTCGCCAACATGCGGACACATTGGGTTGATTGTTGGAAGGCATGCAAAAAAGTCCGTATGGCAACCTATGTTAGATTGGCTTAAAAATAATAATTAGGGAGTTGGGTAAATTGGGGCTTGATAATTCTGGGAGTAGGGATATCTTGTGCACATCATCAACTCTTTAAGTAATGAATGGATATAGCCATGGAAGACCCCGTTGTTATTGTTGCAGCAAAAAGAACCGCAATCGGAACGTTCGGAGGTGGGCTATCTACGCTACCAGCTAGTCGTCTTGGTGAAATTGTAATTCGCGCTGTTTTAGGTGAGGCAAAGCTTAATCCAGATGATATTTGTGATGTATTGATGGGGCATGTTCTTACGGCTGGCTGTGGTCAAAATCCTGCACGTCAAGCGGCTGTTAATGCAGGGGTTAACTGTACAGCAACAACGATAAATCAAGTTTGTGGTTCAGGTTTGCGCACTGTTGTACTTGGTATGCAGTCAATCTTAACAGGGGATAGCGACATTACTATAGCTGGTGGGCAAGAGAACATGAGCCTTTCTCCGCATGTTATGCATTTACGTGAGGCAGTGAAGTTTGGAGATGCACAAATGCAAGATACCATGGTTCTGGACGGACTTTGGGATGCCTTTAATGATTACCATATGGGTGTTACGGCAGAGAATATTGCAGAGAAATATAACATTTCGCGCGATGACCAAGATGCCTTCGCAGCATTATCGCAAAACAAGACGGAAGCAGCGATGGATGATGGAAGGTTTGTAAACGAGATTGTTCCTGTTGAAGTAAAGCAAAGAAAAGAGACCGTCATAGTGGATAGGGATGAGTTCCCGCGCGCAGGTGTCACTGCGGATAAATTGGCGAAGTTGCGCCCTGCGTTCAAAAAAGATGGAACCGTAACGGCGGCCAATGCGTCAGGTATTAACGATGGGGCAGCAGCCGTTGTACTCATGCGTGAAAGCAATGCAAAGGCGAGGGGGCTTGTGCCTTTGGCCAAAATAAAATCATGGGCACAACGCAGTGTCGATCCATCGGTGATGGGGACTGGACCAATTCCAGCATCAAAAGCGGCTCTTGAAAAGGCTGGCTGGGAGGCAAGTGATCTAGACTTAATTGAAGCGAATGAAGCTTTCGCCGCGCAAGCTCTTTGTGTGATGAGCGAAGCAGGCTTTGATCCGGATAAAACGAATGTAAATGGGGGGGCGATTGCTTTAGGTCATCCAATCGGTGCATCAGGGACGCGTGTTCTTGTTACTCTATTGCATGAAATGGTGCGCAGAGATGCTAACAAAGGGCTTGCAACATTATGCATTGGCGGCGGTATGGGCATCGCTATATGTCTAGAGCGCTAACGGCCAAAATGAGCAGTATTTTTTAATTTTTTTAAGAAGGATTTTATAATGACAATAGTTGCAGTCGTAACAGGTGGAACACGGGGTATCGGGCGTGCAATATCTGAAGCCTTAAAAGAGGATGGTTATTTAGTCGTTGCGGTTTATCGTGGCAATGAGGAGGCCGCGCAGAAATTCAGAGATGAGACCTCTTGTGAGGCTGTGAAATTTGATGTTGCAGATTTTGACCAATGTCATGATGGCTTGGAAAAGATAGAGCAAAGCTTCGGTGCGATTGGCGTGTTGGTCAATAATGCTGGAATTACACGCGATGGTGTGTTGCATAAAATGCCACTTGAAAATTGGAATGATGTCATACAAACAAATTTAACATCATGTTTTAATATGTGTCGCGCTGTCATCGCCAAAATGCGTGAACGAAAGTTTGGTCGTATTATAAATATTAGTTCAATAAACGGGCAAAAGGGACAATTCGGTCAGGTGAACTATTCTGCAGCAAAAGCGGGCATGATCGGTTTTTCAAAGGCCCTTGCGTTGGAATCTGCGATTAAAAATGTAACTGTGAATACGGTTTGCCCAGGGTATATTGAAACAGATATGACAGCGAATATTCCTAAGGAAACACTGGATACAATCATTAAGCAAATTCCTGAGATGCGCATGGGTAAGCCTGATGAAATCGCAGCAATCGTTTCATTCCTAGCCTCTGAAAAAGCAGCTTTTGTAACGGGTGCAACAATTTCTGCCAATGGTGGACAATACATGGTTTAAAGAAATACATCGTGGATATCACTATAATGTATGCCTTCACTCTTGTATGACGATATCCTTGGGAGTAGGATGTCGTTACTCTTTTTATATATAGGATATCTCGATGAAGCGTACATTCTCGGTCGTTTTTACTGTTTTAATTTTGGGTTTGGCTGGTTTAATTATTGCACCAGGCTTCATAGATTTCAGTGTTTACAAAGAAAAAGCAATCAGTGAGCTGGAAACAAGGACAGGACTTATTCTTCGCCTTGATGGTGATATTGATTTTTCTTTATTACCTGCACCTCGTTTCAGTGTGACAGATGTCTCTGTTCTTGCCCCTAAAGGCTCTAAGCGTAAGGATATAGCGACCTTTGAACGTTTGGATGTTCATGTTGCTCTTATGCCGTTGTTTAAAGGTCAGGTGTCTGTGTCCTCTGTTACCTTGGTGAAGCCTGTTGTTGCGCTTGAAATGTTCAAAGATGGTCGTCTTAACCTTATGACACAGAAGATAGAACGCTTGATGACGCAGAGTAGTACGGGGCAGGTGACTTCTGTTCCTGCAGTTTCGCTTGATAAAATTAGAATTAAGGATGGCGAATTTTCTTATTATGATCACAAAACAGACAGTGATCTTATTGTGCAAAACATTAATATGGATATGAGCGCGCGTAGTCTTTTAGGCCCGTATCAGGCGCAAGGATCGTTATTTTATGATGGTAATGCGCTGACCTTCGATCTTATGAGCGACGCCTATGATGCGGAGAATAAAATTCTATCTCCTAAGCTGATGCTGAAAATACAGCCCGGTGATTTAATTTTGGAATTCGGCGGTGTTGTGAACCTTGCTGATGACTTTTCGGTTCAGGGGCAAACAAAACTGCGTATCGAAAATGTTGCGCAGACTTTGTCACGCTATGGTATTAAGGACATGAAGGGGTTGGACCGATCTCTTGAGAGCACGGGATTGTTAAGTGCGACTGCAACAAATTTGGATTATAAGAATTTTTCTATGACGCTAGGCGATGAGAGCGTCAATGGATCTGTTCGCATAGACTTTGCACCGTTCAAATATAGCGTATCTCTAAAAAGTGTTGGTAACATTGATTTAGGTGCCATTTCAAATGATGCCTCTCCCTTTAAAAAAGGTGCGTTTGACCTCGTTATGATGGGGGATGCTGTATCAATGCGTTTGAAGAAAACGATTTTGAAATTGGATAATCATTCGTTTGAAGTATCTGGAAGTTATAAGACGAATAAGGAGACACAGCGTCCCGAAATTGGGCTGAATGTGAAAACGGCTGTTTTGAGCTATGATGAAATTTTCTCCGGCTCATCAAGTTCACCTGCATCCAAGCAGTCGGCGCAAGAAATGATATCGCTACTCGCTCTGCCTGTCGATTTGATTCTAGATATGCGCGCAGATAAAATTATTTGGCGGCAAAAGAACATAAAGGCTCTGGCTGTAAAGGCGAAGTTCTCTCGTAATGCGTTGAGCTTATCGAACCTATCGATTAAGGATATTGCCGGTGCCTCTGTGAACGTGTCAGGGGGAATTCAAAATATAAATAATGCATCAGGAATAACCACTTATGTTGATATGAACGTCCCTGACATTCATAAATTGGCACAATGGTTCGATATGAATAGTGACCAATTCGGGGCGGATTTAAAGAAGGCAAATATAAAGGCGAAGTTCTCGGGAGCCATTGATTTAATGGATGTTACAGCAAATATATCCGCCATGGGTGGTGAGGTTATTGCGCGCGGTAAAATCGCCAGTGTTTTGAA
Organism: Zetaproteobacteria bacterium; assembly: GCA_002747015.1. Next base: position 213,874 of record NVXI01000002.1, on the reverse strand, counting down.
AAAACCAGCGTTAAGCGATCTTATCCTACAAATAAAGCATAAGAATATGTCAGAGGCAGTCAGAATACTAACAGGGGCATCACTGCAAGATAAGCGTTTGAAGAAAGCTCTCGATATATATATGAAGGTAAATCAATCGGGGCAGCATTATACATTCAAAGATGTTAAGGGAAATTTATCAGGTATTTCAGTGCAAGGTCATCTTGATGTTAATTTGGCAGGTTCTGTTCCAAAGCTGAAAGGGGATTTGACCTTCGGTACAATTAACCTTGCATCCATTATGACGAAAGGAAGTCAGAATAGGACCTCATCAAGTAGTCGTAAGAATGCCTCTGGATCGGCCGCACGGTGGTCAAAAACCCCAATAGATACCCGTGCGTTTAATGTTGTGAATATTGACCTTTCCTTGCGTGCAAAGAAGATTGAATATGGTGCTTGGCCTCTTATCAAACCATCATTGAAAATTAATTTGACGAATGGTGTTTTGCAGATATCTGATCTTAAGGCTGGCTTGTTTGGTGGTAATATTAAATTTTCAACCACGGTTCAAACGGTCGCAAAAAAGCGCCAACCTATTCACTTTGAAAGTGTAATGGCGATTAAAAATGCAAATATTGGGCGTTTATCTGCGGCGTTGATTGGCACAAAATTGCTGAAAGTATCAGGTAATGGAAATTTGGATATGAGCGTGAAAAGCTCTGGTTCTAGTCCTGCTGCGCTTATTAGAGACTTAAACGGAAAAGGTACAGTGACCGGACACGATATTATTCTTGATGGCATTGATGTTGAACGCTTTGCACGCGCACTATCAGAGGATAGTAAAACGGGTGATACGTTATTGGGGCTATGGAATGGTGCAAAAAGAGGTGGGAGTAGTGCCTTTGATACATTGGATGGTGACTTTACGATTAAGCAGGGCGTGGTGCATTTGAATAAAATGGACCTTGATGGTGTAAACACGGCAATTGAAACGCGGGGTAATATTAATTTACCGAACTGGACTTTGGCGACAAAACACAAAATTATTGTGAAGGGCATCGATGGTGCACCATCAGATGTTCCGCCATTTGAAATATCATTTAATGGCTCACTTGATAATCCAGCACAAACATTTGGGCAAGGTCTGTTACAGGATTACCTGAACCGTAAAATACAGCGGAAATTGAATCAGTTTTTGTCGAAGAAATTTGGCGTACCTTCCAATGGTAATGTTGCGCCAGAAAAGGATTCGGAAGATACATCTCAGGAGACAAGTGAAAAACCAAAGGATTTAGATATTGAGGATGTAGCAGAAGAAGCCATCCGTGGATTGTTAGAAGGTTTGTTGCGCTAATTTCATTTGTAAATGCTGCAATACATAGACCCGTAGGGCACTGGATAAATTACTATCACGGTCTTTATCGATGTTTGACATCAATCGATTAACGGAGATGCCTTGTTCTTGTGCAATATCACGCAATGCGTCCCAGAATGGTTCTTCTAGCGTTATGCTGGTTTCATGTCCCGAAATACGAACGGATCGTTTTCTTGGTGCAGTATCTCGAGACATGTTGTGTGCCTTTTTACGCGCGTGGCTTAATCATATCAAGTGGTTTAATCCACTCTTTAAATTGCTCACTTGTTAATAGGCCAAGCTTTAGGCCTGCTTCTTCTAAGGTTGAGCCATCTGCATGTGCTTTTTTGGCGATCTTGGCGGCATTATCATAACCTATATGTGGGTTAAGCGCGGTGACCAGCATCAGACTCTCATTCAGTAATTTCTCAATGCGCGCTTCGTTTGCTGTTATTCCAACGACGCAATTATCTGTGAAGCTGTTACAGCCATCTGCGATTAGGCGGATTGATTGCAACACATTGTAGATCATAACCGGCTTAAAGACGTTGAGTTCAAAGTGGCCGTTTGAACCGGCGATTGTTACGGTGACATGATTGCCCATGACTTGCGCACAAAGCATTGTAATCGCTTCACATTGTGTTGGATTGACCTTGCCAGGCATAATGGATGAACCTGGCTCATTTGTTGGCAAACTGATTTCACCAATGCCGCAACGCGGGCCCGAACCCAGCATGCGCAGATCATTCGCGATTTTCATCAGGCTAGCGGCCAGTACATTAAGTGCACCTGAAATTTCAATAAGTGCATCATGCGCTGCTAACGCTTCAAATTTATTTTCTGCGGTAATGAAGTCAAGACCAGTAATCTGTGCGACGTGATTCGCAAATTTTTCTGCAAAGCCGACTTTGGAGTTAATCCCTGTGCCAACGGCTGTACCACCTTGTGCCAGTTGCATGAGGCGTGGCAAGCATGCCTGTACGCGTGCAATGCCAAATTCTATTTGCTTGGCATAGCCAGAGAATTCATTGCCCAGTGTAAGGGGGGTTGCATCTTGTAAGTGAGTGCGTCCAATCTTAACGATTTCGGCATATTCTTTTGCCTTTGCATCAAGTGCATCATGTAAATGTTGTAAGGCAGGGATGAGTTCATGGTGAACCTGCTCCCCTGCGGCGATATGCATTGCGGTTGGGAATGTATCATTTGATGATTGCCCCATATTAACATGATCATTGGGGTGAACCGGGGTCTTGCTCCCTCGTGTTCCGCCGAGCATTTCAATAGCGCGGTTTGAAATGACTTCATTTGCGTTCATGTTACTTTGTGTACCTGATCCTGTTTGCCAGACCACAAGTGGGAATTCATCTAAGAGTGTGCCATCAATGACTTCGTTTGACGCACGAACCATTGTTTCACCGATTTCTACGTCTAAAACATCAAGGTCCATGTTGGAAAGAGCCGCCGCCTTCTTTTGAATGCCAAGGGCACGAATAAGTGGTGCAGGCATAAGTTCGCCGCCGATTTTGAAGTTATGGATTGAGCGTTGTGTTTGTGCGCCCCAATAACGATCTGCCGGTACATCAACCGCGCCAAGTGAGTCTGTTTCACTGCGTGTTGATCCATCAATTGTTTTTTGTGCTGCTTTACTCATCTTAAAGCTCCTTTTGTTTTGTTATGATTTTGGTCTTAGAAAAGTAATATGTCCCATTTTACGCCCTGATCGTGCCTCTTTTTTACCATAGAGATGTACACAGCTATGTGGGGCAATCAGATGTTCATCAATTGAGTTTATATCATCGCCGATCAGGTTGAGCATGCGCGCATCACTGTGACGTTCGGGCAATCCAATAGGCAAGCCGCAAACGCTACGAACGTGGTTTTCAAATTGGGAAACGGCGCATGCATCGATGCTCCAATGACCTGAGTTATGTGTGCGTGGGGCAATTTCATTCACTAAAATACGATTATCAGGGCAAACGAACAGCTCTACGGTTAGGACACCAGTTAAGTTAAGTGTTGTTGCGATTGTATCTGCAATTTGAATGGCTTGCTTCTCAATCTCTTCATTGAGATTTGCTGGCATTGTCGTTGTGTGTAAAATATGGTTTTTATGCTCATTCAACATGGGCCCGTATATTGCTGTCTTGCTGGTTTTATCGCGTGCAATTATGATGGATATTTCGCACGTGAAATCAACAAGCTCCTCCATAATGAGCCGTTGGTTCTGCGTGTTGGTCAGGAAGTTTGATAGTTTATCATCTTGGCCAGCCTCAAGCGTATCGAATTTACCTTGCCCTTTCCCATCATATCCAAAGCGCGTCGTCTTTAAAATAAAGGCATGCGCGTTCCATTCCGCGAGAGTGTCTTTAATATCGTTTGTGTTGGAGATTGCTTTCCAACGTGCTGTCTCTATACCAGATGCATTGATGAATTCTTTTTCTTTCACGCGGTCTTGCGAAACATTCAGTAGGTTTCTGTCAGGGAAGACATTATTTTGCTTTAAGGTTTCAAGATATTCGACTGTTTCCACAGGGATATTTTCGAATTCATAAGAAATTGCGTCTGTTCTGTCTGAAAATTCTTTTAAGGCGATTTTATCATCGTAAGAAGCCACAATCGTCGAAGATGCAACGTGCGAAGCCGGTGTGTCTTGTTCAGGGCAGAAAATAATAACTGAAATACCAAGGCGTGCTGCCGCCATGGCACTCATCCGGCCGAGCTGTCCGCCGCCTAGAATACCGAGTGTGAAGTCATGTGTGAAATCGGTCATGTTCTTTAATCTTGTGGGGTTTCAGCAACGCTATCTTTTTGTTTTGTTTTATATGCTTTTAGTCGCGTTTGAATATCTGCATCATGCGTTCCTAAAATCGCCACCGCCAGCAGCGCCGCGTTCTTTGCGCCAGCATCACCAATCGCCAGTGTTCCAACGGGTACACCACCGGGCATTTGCGCAATGGACAGCAAGCTATCCATCCCACTTAATGCTTTACTTTCTACTGGAACGCCCAAAACAGGAAGAGAGGTCAAGCTGGCGACCATACCGGGTAAATGCGCCGCACCGCCTGCACCTGCAATAATAACTTTTATACTTCTACCTTCTGCTGCCTTTGCGTATTCGAACATGCGCTCTGGCGTGCGATGTGCAGAGATTATCTTACATTCATGTGGAATATCCAAATCATGCAAAATATCATGCGCGTTCTTCATGGTTTTCCAATCTGATTGGGACCCCATAATAATGCTTATAAGCGGGTGTGTATCTGAATGTGTCATAGGTGTAGTTTATAGGGAAAATATGTAGGCAAAGCAAGAGGGGAAATCAGGCGATAATATCATCTATTAGCGCACTTTCCATTTTACGGATCACATCTTTTAGCCAAAGCTTTTTTTTCTTAAGTTGTTGCATATGCAGAAGATTTACAGGTGCATCACCATTAATCGCATTTTCGATAAGTGCGTCAAGAGCTTGATGCTCACTTCTATATTCCGTCAACTTCAGCTGCAGGTCTTCTATATCTTCTTGCATATTTTTGATAAACTTTATAATAACTCATGTGAAAATCAGTATAAATAATACCATATAATCCTTTGTTTGGTAACATAAAAATGAATTTGTTTGTTGATCTATGCATGTATACTGATTTTTGTGCCATTTTAAAATAAATATCCATGGTGTATCTTGCTGGATCAGATGTGATTCTAGGTATGAGTATCAATTAAATTCAAGAGATGAGTTAATAAATATGTCCAAACGAATAGCAATTTTTACAAGTGGCGGTGATTGTGCCGGTTTGAATGCAGTGATGCGGGCGGTTGTTCTGCGCGCCCATGGATTGGGTTGGGAAGTGATCGGCATTGAAAATGGTACAGCCGGCCTGTTGGATAATCCACCACGTTACAAAATACTTTGCCCGGATGATTTTAACGGAACAGTTATGCGCATGGGTGGTACGATATTGGGGACAACAAATTCTCGTAATCCATTTGCTTATGAAATGCTTGACGGCAGCATAAAAGATCGCTCGGATGAATTGATATCCGCGTTTAAGGATCTTGGTGTTGAGGCTTTGATTGGAATAGGCGGGGATGGCAGCTTCGAAATATTGGGGCGGTTGGTCAAACAAGGCGGTTTAAATTTTATTGGTGTTCCAAAGACAATCGACAATGATGTTCATATGACAGATTTTGCTGTGGGATATGATACTGCGGTTGCCGTGGCAACAGAAGCCCTAGATCGTTTGCAACCGACAGCCGCCAGTCATGATCGGGTTATGGTCTTGGAGGTTATGGGGCGTGATGCGGGGCATATTGCCTTGACCGCAGGTATTGCAGGTGGCGCGGATGTTATATTGATTCCGGAAATACCATATTCTATTGATAAAATAGCAGAGAAGATAAATTCTATTAAGGAACAAGGAAGAAACTTCGCGTTGGTTATTGTTTCAGAGGCTGTGGAAACACCGGAGGGGCAGCAGCTTCAGGTTGTCTATCATGGTGGTGAAACACGTTATGGCGGGGTTGGTGATTACTTGGGTATGAAAATTGCGGAAGCAACAGGTTTTGAGACCAGAGTGACGGTTTTAGGCCATGTACAGCGCGGGGCAAGCCCGACATATAATGATAGGCTTTTGGCATCATTACTGGGTGTGAAGGCTGTGGAGCTTCTTGCAGAAGGCATCTTTGGACGTATGGTTGCCGTGCAGGGCGGTGATGTTGTGGATGTTGCGATCGAAGATGCAATCAAAGAGTGTAATATTGTCGATGTTAAGGGTAAGCGGGTAAATACAGCACGATCTTTGGGCATATCCTTCGGAGATTAAGTTGTTTAATCACCTGATTTTGAATAAATATGTGTACTCTTCGTTGTAAAACCTTCTTTGAAACTTGCAGCTTTCGCAGTGTAACGTTACTATGTGCCGTGCGTATCCAAACATATTGTCTGTGTGTGCTGTAGATTTAATTTAGAAAAGAGTGATTAATTTATGCTTTATGTACAACAATCTTTGGGGCCTAATGAGGAACTTATCCATATTGGGCGGTTCCACTGGATGTATACCGTTAGTTCTTTCATGTCTATATTTTGGGGATTTTTTGGGTCAATGGTTGTTATTGTTGTGGCTCACCATGCTTATGTTTTTATGGGTAAGTTACCAGCTGATATCAGTTACATGGATGCAATGAAATATATTCACCCAGGTGTACGTATTTTTTCTTTTTTAGTTTTCATTTTTGGATTGGTTAAATTCGCACAGATGATGGTTGTTAAAGCAACGACTGAGATTGCGATAACAAACACTCGCTTGGTTTATAAACGTGGGCTTGTCGCACGCCATGTTGGTGAGATCAGTATTGATAGAATTGAGGGTGTGAATGTATTGCAACCAATATTAGGGCGTATATTTAATTATGGGCGTATCATGATCCGTGGTATGGGGGTTGGTGAGGTATTATTACCACCAATAGAGGACCCAATTGCCTTTCGCCGTGCCATAGAGGAGGCAAAGGACAGATGACAAGTGATACTGAGTTAGGTGGCTCCGCAGTACGTCAGCAAAAAACGTTTCAGGATAAAGAGATTGAAAAAGTTTTGGTTAAGGGGGAGGAGGTTCTCCTTCGTGCTGAGCTTCATGGGGCGTTGTATTGGAAGTCCGTTGCCGTCTTGATTTTTGCTCTCATGGTAAGTTTAGTAATTCCAACGTTGGGAGTGTTGTTTGGTATTGTTGGTGGGCTTATGCTTGTCATTGCAATATTGACGCAGCATTTTTTATTGTTGGCTGTCACAAATAAACGTGTGCTTGCTAGATACGGGTTATTGCAGATGGATGTTGTTGATATCCGTTTAAGCAAAATTGAAAGCATAGATTTAGAGCGTATGCTGCCTGGGCATATATTTGGTTATGCCAATGTGGTTGTAATGGGCACAGGTCAACGATTGATCCGTGTGCCTTACATTGGTAATGCAGAAGGCTTTAGGCGCTTTTATAATGAAATGGTTTTGGCTGATGAAGGTAACGAAGAAGCAGAAGAAGAAATTCGCAAAGTGAAGGCTCAAGAAGAAGATTCTTCCAGTAAAACAACATCAAGTTCTAAGCGTCGATAGAAGCATTTTATTGCTCTTTAAAGGTGCTTGAATAAAGTTTTTTTGTATTTTTATTAAAAGCAGGTTGAAATGCCTGCTTTTTTGTTGTGGTATCCACACGTTAATTATAGAGCATGAAATTTAAGGACGGACGTTATGAGTGATAAAAAAAATGCGCATCCAAATGGTTGGGATAAAGATAAGCTTGTTAGTCGTTATGTGACTGTTGGGCCTGATTCTGCTCCGCATCGTTCAATGTTGCGGGCTATGGGATTGACGGATGAGGATATTGCTAAGCCATTGGTTGGTGTTGCGACGTGTTGGAATGAATCGGCCCCTTGTAATATTAAGCTTTCTGATCAGGCGCAGGCTGTAAAAAAAGGTGTAACCGAAGCAGGTGCAACGCCGCGTGAGTTTACAACAATCACTGTAACAGATGGTATTGCGATGGGGCATGAGGGCATGCGCTCTTCCCTTGTCTCGCGTGAGGTAATTGCGGACTCTGTTGAACTTACGATGCGTGGGCATTGTTATGATGCGCTTGTCGGTCTTGCTGGCTGCGATAAGTCCTTACCGGGAATGATGATGGTGATGGCGCGCCTTAATGTGCCGTCTGTCTTTTTCTATGGTGGAACTATCTTACCGGGTAAGTTCCGCGGCAAAGATGCTGATATTGTGACAGTGTTTGAAGCTGTTGGCGAGTATACTGTCGGGAAAATGGATGATGAAGAGCTTTATGCATGTGAGTGTGGTGCGTTACCGGGAGCAGGAGCTTGTGGTGGTCAGTTTACAGCGAACACCATGTCCTGTGTTGCCGAGGCGATGGGGCTTGCGCTGCCAGGTGCTAACGGCATACCAACAGTATATGAAAGCAAGGATGAATATGCGGCTGCATCCGGTGCGCTTGTTGTTGATTTGATTAAAAACGGTGGGCCACGTCCGCGAGATATTATAACGCGTAAAAGTCTGGAAAATGCGGCGGCTATTGTGGCGGCGACGGGTGGTTCTACCAATGCTGTACTTCATATACCCGCGATTGCGCATGAAGCGGGTATTTATTTTAATGCCTTTGATGTTGCAGATGTTTTTAAGAGAACGCCTTATCTTGCGAATTTACGCCCGGGTGGGAAGTATGTTGCGAAAGATCTACATGATGTTGGTGGTGTTGCGATTGTATTGAAAGAGCTTCTGGATAATGGCCATCTTCATGGTGATTGTATTACGGTTACGGGCAAGACGTTGGCGGAAAATTTAGAAGCTGTGACGTTTCCGGAAGATCAAGACGTTGTATATCCGGTGAAGGCACCACTTTACGAGACTGGCGGCGTTGTCGGCTTGAAGGGTAATTTAGCACCGGAGGGCGCGATTGTGAAGATAGCAGGTATGGAAGAGCTTGTCTTTGAAGGGCCTGCTAGAATTTTTGATGGTGAAGATGCTTGTTATGAAGCGGTTAAGAATAAAGAGTATGAAGAAGGCGATGTCATCGTTCTACGCTATGAAGGGCCGAAGGGTGGGCCGGGTATGAAGGAAATGCTTTCCACGACGTCGTTGCTTTATGGACAAGGAATGGGCGGTAAGGTTGCTCTTATAACCGATGGACGTTTTTCCGGTGGAACACGCGGATTTTGTATCGGTCATGTTTGCCCGGAGGCCGCTATTGGTGGGCCGATTGGTCTAATTAAGGATGGTGATATTATCCGTATTGATGCAAATAAAGGAACGCTTGATGTTAAGCTATCCGATGAAGAGCTAGCACAACGTCTAAAGGACTGGAAGCCGCGAAAAACAAACTATAATTCAGGGGCGCTATATAAGTATGCGCAGCTTGTAGGGTCTGCGCGTGATGGTGCGGTAACACATCCTGGCGCAAAAGAAGAAACGCACGTGTTTGTAGATTTATAAGGTTTGAGAGATTATCTCATGAAGTATCAGATACGATTTTTTCTTTGTATACTTTACGGTATAGCATGTTTTTCGTTTATGTTGGGCGGAGGTATGTCCGTTGCGAATGCTGCAACGTTGCAAAATCAGGACGTGATTGATTCATTCTATCTCAATAGAGAGGGGGAACCTCTTTGGCTTAATCGTTTGCGGCTTAATCAGGCGGGTAAGGATATGCTCCGTGTTTTAGAACACTCATGGATGAATGGCCTTAATCCACAGACATACCATGTTAAACAGGTGCAAGGCATTCTTGATATGGATTATGGTCGGCGGTTAAATGATGATGACGCCTTATTGGTCGAGGTTTTGTTGACCGATGGTTATATTCGCTATATTCGTGATTTGAGTGGAATGCGCATTGATGCGCGTGATGTAGGGCTGAGGTCAACGCATTGGCGTCAAAGAATAAGCGCTCAAGAGGCTTTATCATTTTTATTAGTTAAGCGTGATGTAAAGGATTTTTTACTTTCTCAAGAACCGCAAGGGGCGACATATAAAAAGCTAAAGGCTACCTTAGTTGAGCTTGTCGAAGATGCTAAGGCGGGGCAGAGTGTATATCAAAGCACTCCGTTATCTTTTGATTATTTGGTGCGTCCAGGACGTGAATATAATGATATACCAAAGCTAAGGCTGCGCTTTGATCTTGGTGATGTTGCGCCGGAAAATCGTTATATCTATGATTCTGAATTGGTGGGCGCGGTGATGGCGTTTCAGGTGAAAAAAGGGCTGAAAGCAGATGGTTTAATTGGGCAGCAGACCTTATATGTTCTGAATCAGACATCACAAGATAAAATTAGGCAAGTTATTGTGAATATGGAGCGTTTGCGCTGGGTTGCGGATGAAAAACCGTCGCGCTTTATTGTCGTTAATATCCCTTCTGCAACATTATGGGCCATCGATGATGGACGTGTTCGTTTTGAAATGCCGGTTGTTGTTGGACGAAAGAAAAGGCAAACGAATTCGTTTGTGACGCAAATCCATGGTGTACGATTTAACCCAACATGGACTGTCCCTCCGACAATTAAGGAGGAGGATATTTTGCCAGAGCTTCTTAAAAACACTAATTATCTCGCTGATAAAGGGATGGAACTGTATGATGGATATGGCAAGGACGCGCCGACGATTGATCCGGCGGTTGTTGACTGGGCATCGGTGACAGAGGATGAATTGCATACGTTGCGTATGGTACAAATTCCAGGCCCTCATAATCCCTTAGGATTTGTCCGTATATTGATGCCTAATGAGCATAATATATATCTTCATGATACCAACCATAGGGAGCTATTTTCGCGAACAGATCGCGCAAAATCATCTGGTTGTATACGTCTGAAGTCGCCTGAAAAAGTAGCGGCCTTTGTATTGGAGAAACGTAAAGGGTGGAATGGCGATAAAATGCGCCAAATTTTAGATAAGAAAGAGCTTCGTGATATATACACACCTGAAAGAATGACGGTTTATATTCTATATTATACGGTTTGGCTTGGAGAAGAAAATCAGGTTGTTTACGGTAATGACTTGTATGACCGTGATAAGAAAATGCTGCAACTATTGGAAAAACTTGACGGATTGCCTCTTTTAGGCGAGAATGACAGTAGGGTTGTAAATATTGAACGATGATGGTGGTGGTCAATTCTTATCTTTACTCATTTTCAAAATTATTGTAGAACACTCAGTTCTATATGAAGATGACTTCTATGATGTTCTTCTGCGTAGTGTATATAAATGAGGGTCTATATGAAAAATAAGTTTTTCAGTCAGAACGCCGATGATGAGCAGTTGAAAGTGCAACGCCGTGATTTCATTAAAATGGGTCTCGCGGGGGTTATTGGTGCAATGGTTCCATTTATATCAACACGTAGTGTTTTGGCAGCGAATAACAATTCGACATGGAAGATTGCTTTTCGGCACGCCCATACGGGGGAGAGCTTCTCAGGTGTTTATCGTGTAGGTGATAAGTATCTTCCAGAAGCATTTGAGCGCTTGAATTATGTATTGCGCGATTTTCGCACAGAAGAAGTTTTTCCGATGGATCCGCATGTTATTGATATATTGTCGATTATCCATCGTAAAACTGGGGCAACTGTTCCATATCAGGCTTTGTCTGGATATCGCAGTCCCAAAACAAATGCGATGCTCGGTAGGAAAACACGCGGTGTTGCGTCTAATTCATTCCATATGTACGGGCAGGCTGTTGATATTCGTATTCCAGAATACAGCACAAGAAAACTCCGTAATGCTGCAAAATCTCTCGAAGCTGGAGGCGTTGGATATTACCCACGCAGTAATTTTGTGCATGTAGATACAGGAAGCGTGCGTACGTGGATATCATAGGCATTATATGCTGATGTAATATCAGATAATGTGGAGCCTGAGTGGCTCCATTTCTTTAATTAGGAAAATTTAAAAATGATATTAATAGGCTTGGGCGCAAATATTGACGGTGTTTATGGCTCACCGGAGCAATGCTTACATGCTTGTTCTAAATTATTGGCAGATGCAGGCATTTATATTGTGAAGTCTTCACATATTTGGAAATCTGCACCTGTGCCAATTTCGGATCAGCCATGGTATCGCAATGCGGTCTGCTCCGTTGAAACGGCGTTGCAATCTAAAGATCTTCTTTGCGCACTGGCCGGTATTGAAGATGATATGGGGCGGACACGGCGTGAGGTGAATGCCGCGCGGGTAATTGACCTTGATATCTTGGGGTATAATAATGAAATTATAAATGAACAACATCTACAAATCCCACATTATGCAATGCATGAGCGTGCTTTTGTCTTATATCCAATGCAAGAGATAGCATCACATTGGATACATCCCGTATTGAATAAGTCTGTGGATGAGATGATTGAAATCATTCCAAAAGGGCAGGAAATAGGGCGTATCGAAAATAGCCAATTATTATGCACAAGTGGGGATATCTAAAAGGAGCCTTCTAAAATGACAGGGTTTATAAATAAGTGCACAACAGATACGCCTCTCATTATGGGGGTTGTAAATGTTACGCCTGATAGTTTTTCTGATGGTGGCTCTTATCTTGCAACCGAGAAAGCAATAGAGCATGGAAAATTATTACTGAAAGAGGGCGCAGATATTCTTGATATTGGCGGGGAATCTACGCGTCCGGATGCTGAGACTGTGTTAGAGGATAAGGAAATTGCCCGTGTTATCCCTGTGATTGAGGGGCTTGTGGCTCATGCCCCTTATATTTCTATTGATACACGTAATGCGGGGACAATGCGCGCATCTATTCAAGCCGGTGCAAATATTGTAAATGACGTCAGTGGCCTGATGCATGATGCAGAGTCTATTGACGTGATTGCGCAAAGTGGATTGCCAGTTTGTATTATGCATATGCAAGGTAATCCCAAAACAATGCAAAATGCACCTGTCTATGAGAATGTTGTTGATGAGATATTGGCCTTCTTCGAAGAACGTTTAGAGTTTTGTGCTAAACGCAATATAGGGTCAGGCACAATAATTATCGATCCGGGTTTGGGCTTTGGCAAAACGGTGGAACATAATCTATCTATTATACGAAACCTTCATAAATTTAAGGCTTTTGGCTGCCCTGTGTTATTGGGTGCGTCACGCAAAAGCTTTATTGGTGCTTTGTGTGACGAGGCTGCACCAGAGAAACGTGTTTTTGGCTCAGTATCTGCGGCATTATATGGCGTAGAAAAAGGCGCGGATATATTGCGTGTTCACGATGTTAAAGAAACCAAACAGGCTCTTACAGTGCACAAGGCTATATCATTGGCACTTTAGAGACTTCACTGTCATGAAAAATGGTGCTTCGTTTCTTAATATTATCGACTTCATGTGTCCATACTTCCCAAGGGAAATGTTTATCATGGGGGGCTGGCTTAAATTCATAGAGATGACAGTTTTTGAACATAGGCGGCGTCATAAGGTTATATAATCCACCAAAACCTCTAAACACACCACCATGACAAACAATAAGAATAGGGCCGTTATGTTTGTTGAGATTATATGTTTTCCCCCTTTGTATGCGTTTGCCAAACTCGGAAAAAGACTCACCATTTGGCGGTGTAACCCAACCTTTAAGTAACTCACGGCATTCATCGTATGAAACGCCCTCCCAATCTCCGGCATGTAATTCTGCGATATCTTTATCTTCGTGTAAGGGGACATTTAAGACTTGATTGATTATGGTGGCTGTATCGCGTGCACGTGAAAGATGGCTGTGAATAATGGCTTTTGGTTTTATTTTAAGGGATTTGACGATGTTTTGTACCGCTTTGGCTTGTTCTCTGCCTTTGTTTGTTAAGGGTGAATCAAGGCTGCCAGCCATTATTTCTGCTTTATTGGCTTCTGTCTCTCCGTGGCGGATCATGTAAAAATGTTTGGCTGGTAACATGCTGTTCGTTTCTTGGTTCTAAGTCATTATGATTGAGTTGTTCATATTTCTGAGTGTTGAAACAATACTTTGCGCCGCAAGGATAGAACTTTTAGGGTTCATTGGATCAGGCATATTCTCAATTCTCGATGTAAGAGTGGAATATTTGCTGCTGATTGTTATTTCGTGCATATTGCTTTTCGCCATCGGGTCAGCCCAAATTTCAACGCGCGTATTTTTAGCGCCAATGCCAGCAAGACTGAGGGTTGCTGCTACGTTTACATTGGCCGGAAATCCTTTCGATGCTTCAAGGGCATTTCCCTCGAATAGAAGTGTTTTGTCTTTAATATCGGAAAGGGAAATATTATTTTCGATGATGAAGGGTGCTCCATTAAATCCTAGCGGAGGTTTTGTCGAGGCGATCTTTGCACTTTTAATGCCAAGCTCTCTCATCGCCCGTACACCGTCTAAACCGCAGAGTGCACCAGAGGGAATATAGATACGACTTTCTGATGTTTTATGGTTATCCATGATCTGTGGGTAAAGTAGCAGAGCCGCTGCACTAATGAAGATAATGTCGGTATTGGACTTAAACGCTGCAGTCGCCAATTCCGGAACGACCGCAGTGGGCAGGCATTCTACGGTCAGGTCACATCGGGTCATTAACGTGTCAAAATCTACGTTAGGTACATTAAAATTTGATTTAGCATCAGGGTCTGAAATACAATCAAGTTTATATTGCCCTATGCCTTCTTCGCTTGTTAATGCGCGTGCGAGGGCACTGCCAATTGCGCCAATTCCTGCAATCCCGATTTTTATACTCATGCGGCTAAATCCTTTAATTCTTGATAAACACTGTCAATAATATTAATCGTCTCATTGTTATTCGATTCTCTATGCATGCGAAAGGATCGTTCACCAGGAATTAGAATTTCCGATACTTTTGCATCGTGTCGTGAAGATTTAACCTCTTGTAGGAGGGCTTCTACATGCTCTTCAAATTGATTTTGTCCGACCAGCATATCAGGATTAATTGCAATAAAGAATATGCCATCGCTGCCGCCCACCGCGTTATGACCTGATTTTGCGCCGATAAGTGCGCCACTTAGAATTTCTATGGCCAAACCAATGGAAAAGCCCTTATAGCCATTCATTGGCAGCATGGCACCATCAATTGCGTCACTGATTTTTTGAGACGGGTTGCCATCTTTATCCACAATAGCATCCACAGGAAGGTTTTTTCCTGCTTTATGGAGTTCCAGAATTTTCCCATAGGCCCACTGCGCGGTTGTAATATCAATAATGCAGGGCGTTTTTTTAGAAGGAATACCAAAGGAAATCGGATTTGTGCCGATAACTGGATCAAACCCTTCTGGATGACAAACCATGGCCAAGGAATTACAGCCAGCAATGCTGATGAGATCATCTTCGACAAAGAGTCGGTTGTAATAGTTCATCGTACCTGTCGTACCGAAATGATTTCTCACGCCGACGAAGCTGATTCCATGGGTTTTTGCCTTATCCATTGCGATTTGTGCACCATATTGTGCAGCAACAAGGCCAAGGTTGTTTTGCCCGTCAACAATGGCAAGCCCACCCAAATCAAGTGCTAATGAAGGAGATGAGTGTGGAAGTCCATTTTTCTTTATTGCATCAATGCACCATTTTATCCGTAATAATCCATGAGATTTTTTGCCTGACATTTCATTATAAAGAAGGTGGTTAAAGGATGTTCTAGTGATTTTTTCATCCGTTATTCCCACATTTTTAAATGCAAGTTGGCATAGTTCCAAAATTTCTGATCTGGGGATAGTCACCATTATTTTATATATCCTTCTGGAATCATAGGTCATTCATTGTGATAATAGTAAGATATGGAACAATGGCAAGATCAAGCAATTATATTAGCGGTGCGTAGACACGGTGAGAATGGGGCAATTGTCTCTTTGCTCACACGTGATAATGGTCGCCAAGCAGGATATGTACGTGGTGCATTCTCTGTGAGGAATCGTGGTACGTTAGAGGTCGGTAATTTTGTGGATGCGAATTGGCGCGCTCGTAATCGTGATGATTTGGGTGCATTGACGTTGGAACTCTCAAGGTCAACTGCGGCGCGTATTATGCAAGACCCATTGAAATTGGCGGCGTTACAGGCCGCGTGTGGTCTGTGTGATCAGGCTGTACCAGATAAAGAGGGACATAAAGGCTTGTATGACGGCTTGTTGGCTCTACTTAATATTTTAGAGGGTGATGTTTGGGCCGCAGGTTATGTTATGTGGGAGATAGCCTTACTGAGAGAACTTGGCTTTGCGTTGGATTTAAGCCGTTGCGCGGGCGGTGGTGATGATAATGACCTTGCCTATGTTAGTCCGAAGACGGGGTGTGCTGTCAGTTATAGTGCAGGTGAACCCTATAAGGATCGACTGTTGTCACTTCCTGGTTTTTTGAAATCCAACGGTGGTTCTGCGGATATTGCGGATATCGTTGCAGGGCTTCAAATGACACGTTTTTTCCTCGAACATTGGGTTTTTGTGCATCATAATCGTGGATTGCCTGAGGCACGTGAAAGGTTAGGCTTGCGTTTTGTTGAGCATTTTGCCAAAACAGAGACCTTGGATAACATTAGAAATACGAATGAACTAGGTAGTGAGCTCTATGGCACAGGATAATGAAGAACAGCGAATAATCGATCAGCCGATGAGTGATATCCTTTCGGATAGATACTTATCGTATGCGTTGTCTACGATTATGAGTCGCTCGTTGCCGGATGTACGTGACGGGATGAAACCTGTGCATCGCCGTTTGATGTTTGCGATGTACCAGTTGAAATTGGGTCCTAATCAGCGCCCTAAGAAATCTGCACGCGTGGTTGGTGATGTCATCGGTAAGTTTCATCCGCATGGTGATACGGCTGTCTATGATGCGATGGTGCGTTTGGCGCAGGACTTTGCACAGCGTTATCCGCTTGTTGATGGGCAGGGGAATTTTGGAAATATTGATGGCGATAACGCGGCGGCAATGCGTTATACCGAGGCACGTTTGACCGATGTCGCCTTGATGCTGTTAGACGGGATAGAGGAAGATGCCGTTGATTTTCGCCCAACGTATGATGGTTCAGAGACGGAGCCTGTGGTGCTTCCTGGTGGGTTTCCGAACTTATTAGCGAATGGGTCAAGCGGTATTGCCGTTGGTATGGCAACGAATATCCCGCCGCATAATGTAGCGGAATTGTGCACCGCGATGGAGCTTATGTTGGATAAAGATCCAACTATTGCTGAGCTTGTGGATATTGTGCAAGGGCCAGATATGCCAACAGGCGGGACATTGGTTGAGAAGAAAGATGATATTATTCGCGCCTATGAAACGGGAAAAGGCGCATTCCGTATCCGTGCAAAATGGGAAAAGGAAGACCTAAAACAGGGAATGTATCAAATTGTGGTAACCGAAATCCCGTATCAAGTTCAAAAATCGAAGTTGATCGAGAAAATTGCTGATTTGATAACCTTGAAAAAATTGCCTTTATTGGATGATGTTCGTGATGAGTCTGCGGAAGATATTCGTCTGGTTATTGTGCCAAAGAACCGTAATGTTGAGGCTGAACTTCTTATGGAGGCTCTGTTTAGGTCATGTGATCTTGAAACGCGCTTTAATATGAACCTCAATGTCTTGGATAATGGTTTAGTTCCGCGCGTAATGAACTTGAAAGAAGTGCTCCAATGCTGGATGGACCATCAAAAAGAGGTTCTTGTGCGTCGCTCTGCTTATCGTCTAGGAAAAGTGTTGCACCGTTTGGATGTCTTGGATGCTTATCTTATCGTGTTCCTGAATGTTGATGAAGTTATTCGTATTATACGTTTTGAAGACAAACCTAAGGAATGTTTGGTAAAGACTTTCAATCTGAATGAGGTTCAGGTTGAGGCGATTTTGAACTTGCGCTTGCGTCGTTTGCATAAGCTGGAAGAAATGGAAATCCGTACTGAACATATTGAATTAGAGAAAGAACGTGACGCGCTTGAAAAATTGATTGGCTCGGAAGTGCGCCAATGGACACGGATCAAAAAACAAATTGCGCATATCAAAAAATTGTTTGGTGAGGACACTGTTCTAGGTAAGCGCCGTACGATTATTGGCTCTGCTCCTGCTCCAATGACGATTGATCTTGACGCAGTTATGATCGAGAAAGAACCTATTACGGTGATTTGTTCCTCTCAAGGCTGGATCAAGGCTTTGAAGGGACATGGGCATAATGGCGCGGATATTAAGTATAAAGACGGAGATCGTGGACAGTTCATGATTGAGGCACAGACCACAGATAAATTGGTTGTATTCGCTACAAATGGGCGCTTTTATACGCTTGGCTGTGATAAATTACCGGCTGGACGTGGTTTTGGTGAGCCTTTGCGCATTATTGTTGATATTCCAAATGGTGCACATGTCATGATGATGACCGTGCATCAACCTGCACGTAAAATGCTGTTGGCCTCTACCGATGGGCGTGGTTTTGTTGTGAAATCGGATGATATCTTGGCACAAACCAAAAGCGGAAAGCAGGTTTTGAATGTCTCAGGAAAGGTTCAGGCCGCCATTTGTCGCTATATGAATGATGATGATGATTATGTTGCGGTGATTGGTAAGAACCGCAAAATGCTGGTTTTCCCATTATCAGAGGTGCCAGAAATGGGCAAAGGCAAGGGCGTTATTTTACAAAAGTTTAAGGATGGGGGATTGTCTGACGCAAAAACCTTTAATCTTGAACAGGGCTTGTCCTATAAATATGGTTCTGGCTCAACGATTGTAGAAGATATAACACCGTGGATCGGTAAGCGCGCCAGTGCCGGGCGTTTACCGCCTAATGGCTTTCCGAAAAGTAATAGGTTCGATTACAAATTTTAGGGTTTAAGTGCAATATAGTATTCTTAGAGCATATTCTCTCAGAGGATGTTCTAAGGAAATTCAATTGCTCCGGGCGTTTTCTGGTATGGGTTTATCGGAAGAATGGGAAGCGGAGGAGTGCGTTCAATAAAGTCACTCTCGTCCTCAATTAAGTCATCATCCTCTTCAGGTGCAGGTGGTGCGGTCAACTCTTCTTTAAGCAATATTATCGTAATGCGCCGATTTCTAGGATCTAGGGGGTCATCCACAATAAGAGGTAGCGTATCTGCCTTTCCCATCACATTATTAAGGCGTTCAGTTAGTATGCCAGAGGCAAGCATAACGCGGCGCGATGCATTCGCGCGATCGGCTGATAGTTCCCAGTTTGTGTAAGTAGAACCTTTAGCATAGCGCGTGGCATCGGTGTGTCCACGAATAGATAGCTCATTAGGCATATCGAGAATTATTTCCGTGATTTGCTCTATTAAGAGTTTGGTTTTATCAAACATACGATCGCTGCCTGGTGGAAACATGGATTCGCCGTCCTGATCTATGATCTGAATACGTAATCCTTCAGGTGTTATATCGATAAGTAAGTTTTTTGCGAGCTTTGCCAACGTTTTATTTTCTTGTATGGCCTTTTTAATTTTCTCTGCTGCTTTTTCAAAACGCTTTTTCTCGGCGGCTTCACGGGCTTTGGTTACTGTTGATTTTCTTTCTGTTCCGCGTTTACGCTGTGTGCTGACTTGTTGTGGAATTACAGGGTTTTTGTTGGATGCCATCGCTCCTTCTGGTGACATGGTCAGGCCGCCCATCAGGCCCCCTGCGCCACTTTTACTGTCGGAAATCATTGGGTGACTGGGGTTGAAATAATCTGAAATCGCGTTTTTTTGTTCTTTGGTTGTGACATTTAAAAGCCACATAAGTAGAAAGAACGCCATCATTGCGGTCACAAAATCGGCATAAGCAACTTTCCATGCACCGCCATGGTGCACATAGGGTAGTTCAATAATTTTAATGTCTATATGGCTTGATTGAGGCATGCGTTCTTCGTTTATCTTTCTCTATTAGCCTGGTGGTGGTGGTAATTCGTTTAAGACTTCTTCTAGTTCGATGAAGCCGGGGGCCAAACTGTGGGGTAAGGCTTTGCGCGCAAATTCAACGGCCACTTGTGGCGCTGCGCCACTAAGAAATGCAACAATACCTGCTCTTAAAACTTTGAAATACATAACTTTGGAGTCGGCTTTTTCCTGCATAGCTTCTGATAAGGGACCAACCATACCATATGACAGCCACACCCCAAGAAATGTACCAACCAACGCCCCGCCGATCAGTTTACCTAGAACTTCCGGTGGTTCGGAAATAGAGGCCATGGTTTTGATAACACCAAGAACCGCCGCCACAATACCAAGGGCAGGAATACCTTCTGCCATCATATGAACAGCATGGGCAGGGTGCCCTTCATGTTTTTGAATTTCTGCAATTTCTTTGTCCATTAACGAACCAATTTGCCCAGGGTCTTCGTTGCCCAATGATATGATACGAAAATAATCACAGACGAATTCAACGGCGTGATGATGTCCATGAAATTTAGGGAATTGACTAAATAGTTCGCTGTCGTTCGGGTTTTCAACATGCTGTTCTAATGCCAAAAAACCTTTGGAACGTGCCAACTTAAACATTGTGAACATCATGCTGAGCAGTTCTACATAGTCCTCTTTTTTATATTCAACGGGTTTAATCATCACATTACACCCTTTTATGGATGCCTTGATCGTATCCACAGAATTGGCAATCATAAACGCAGCAAACGCACAGCCCATAATAATTACTGTTTCACCAGGGGCGGCAGGGACAATCACGCCCATAAGAAGGTGCATCGCCTTTTCGTACCCAGCTGTCATAACAAGACCGCCAAATGTCGCTCCGAAAACCATGAGGAAACCGACCATTTTCATTATCTGATTTTATCCTTTTCATACTGTGTTGTCGCGATATTGTACGCGCAGGCAATACTTGCCCAAAAATAAATTTAGATGACTATAATATAAATACGCAGTGGAAATATGACGCGAAAGAATCAATGAATGGTCATATATGTAATATATGCCCCATTATGCTGGTTTTTTCCTTAGAAATCAAGAAATTGGATATTTTTTTTAATTTAAATCGGCCATTAGTTTTGCAAGGTTTTGGCAAGGTCTAGTGCAGAATAGGTCAACACACCATTCGCACCAGCACGTTTAAATGATGTCATTGTCTCCATAATGGCAGAGTCATAGTCAAGCCAACCCTTATCACATGCTGCGCGTAACATGGCATATTCACCGCTGACGTGATATGCGAATGTCGGTACTTTAAATTCATCCTTAACGCGCGAAATAATGTCCAGATAAGGCATGCCAGGCTTTACCATGATCATGTCTGCGCCTTCTTGCAGGTCTAGAGCAACCTCGTGCATGGCTTCATCGCTATTGGCAGGGTTCATTTGATAGGTCTTTTTATCGCCCCCTAAGCATCCAGAGGATTGCACCGCGTCGCGGAATGGGCCGTAGAAAGAGGATGCGTATTTTGCTGCGTAAGCAAGCAGCATCACATCTTTATGGCTGTTTTCATCTAAGATTGATCTTATTGCACCAATGCGTCCATCCATCATGTCTGAAGGGGCAATAATATCTGCGCCAGCTTGTGCTTGCACTAATGCTTGCTTGCACAGAATTTCAACAGTGGGGTCATTTAATATTTTTCCATTCTCAATTAATCCATCATGTCCGTGAGTTGTGTATGGGTCTAAGGCAACATCGGCGATGATACCTATATCGGGGACAGCATCTTTTACAGCTTTTATGGCACGGCACATAAGATTGTCGTTGTTATATGATTCGCGTCCGTCATCGGTTTTTTTATCTGAGGGTGTAATGGGGAACAAGGCAATGGCAGGGATACCTAAATTATGCGCTGAACGGACCTCCTTGATTAGAAGATCAATAGAATAACGGTTCACATTGGGCATAGAATCAATGGATTCGCATCTGTTTTTTCCATTTACAACAAAAACTGGCCATATGAGGTCCGTGATATACACATTATTTTCTTCTACCAAGTTTCTAATCCAACTACTGGAACGAAGTCTACGCAGGCGTTTCGAAGGATATGACGTGTATACCATAATGATCTTTCATGTTTTTTACGTTTATTTAAGTATAAAGATATATAAAATTACTTTGAGGTTAGATCAACTTTAATTATGATCGGCGAAATGAATAAATCAGAAAAATATCTGGAGATACTATTGTGAGCACACCATACTATGAGTCAATTCAACTGATTGAGCGACTACATCGCCATTTTTTGGATGTTTTGAAAGTTGAACTGGATAAAAAAAATATTCAGGACATCAATAACGTACAGAGCATGATTCTGTACAATGTTGGAGAGGAAGAGATGACCGTGGGGGAATTGACAATTCGCGGTTATTACCTTGGCTCTAACGTATCGTACAATGTTAAAAAGATGGTTGAAAATGACTATCTTATTCAAGAGCGTTCTGTGCACGATAAGCGTTCTATTCGTGTCAAGCTGTCTGCAAAGGGCATTGAATTATGCAATATGATTTCCAGCATGTTTGATCGTCATGAAGAACAGATAAAAGATTCTGAAATCACGTCGGATCGCTTAAGGGAGCTTAACCAAACGCTCAAAATGTTGGAGCGTTTCTGGGCACAACAAACTAATTTCGGCAGTGGGTTTTAATAAAAGGTGATTCCTTATTCCTTTTTTAAATGTATTTAATGTAATGGATACTCTAAAAAATCGTGAAATTATTATTGAGTTTCATCCCATTGGAAATGTGGTGAAGGTTTCGGCGATGGATATACAGTCTTTAACAGAAGTGTCGATACAGGGTCCTGCAAATTCTCCAGAGAATATTTTGAAGCGCAACGCTTTAAAACGTTTGGAGTATGTTTTGAAAAAGAAAGGATTGATTTAGGGCTGTAGCACTTATATATTACCTCTTCTTTATAAAATTGAAAAATATGCGTGATGCATAAAAGGTTTCAAATGGAAAAGTTTGCTATAGCTTGTGACCATGGTGGTTATGTTTTGAAAGAAGCAATAAAGGTGCATTTTTCAGACAAAATTGAATTTTTAGATCTTGGTACAAACACCACTGATTCTGTCGATTATCCTGAGTTCGGGCAGGCTGTGGCGAAAGCAGTTATAAATGGCGATGCGGTGCGCGGCATTATTATTTGCGGGACTGGTATAGGGATATCTATTGCGGCAAACCGTTTTCCTGGAATTCGAGCAGCACTATGTACTGATACAACGATGGCGCGTCTTACGCGACTGCATAACGATGCGAATGTTCTGGCTCTTGGTGCGCGCATTACTGGTGAAGAAGTGGCTTTTGATATTGTAAATACATTCATGAATACAGATTTTGAAGGTGGACGGCATATGAGCCGCATTCAGAAATTATAAGTAAACGAATTAAAGTATAAATTTTTTAAATAGAAGGACATATAAATGAGCAATACAGCAGAAAAGCTAGATAATTTAAGTCACAATGGTTTCTTTACAGAAGATTTAAGCAGTGCGGACGTCGATGTGTTTGGTGCGATCCACGGTGAATTGACGCGTCAAAAAGATGGTATTGAGCTGATAGCCTCTGAAAATATAGTGTCACGTGCAGTATTGCAGGCGCAGGGCTCTATCTTTACAAATAAATATGCAGAAGGTTACCCAGGGCGCCGTTATTACGGCGGTTGTGAGTATTCTGACGTTGTAGAAAACATCGCACGTGATCGTGCGAAAGAGTTGTTTGGCGCAAAATATGTGAATGTGCAACCAAACTCTGGCTCGCAAGCCAATCAAGGCGTTATGATGGCGTTGTTACAGCCGGGTGATACTATTTTGGGGATGAGCCTTGCTGCCGGTGGGCATTTGACCCATGGTGCGGCGCCAAACCAATCTGGTAAATGGTTTAATGCGATTCAGTATGGTGTGCGTGAAAGCGATTCTTTGCTTGATTATGAAGAAGTTGACAGACTTGCAAAAGAGCATAAACCAAAGATGATTGTAGCAGGTGCGTCTGCTTACCCGCGTGAAATTGATTTTAAACGTTTCCGTGAAATTGCGGATTCCATTGGGGCATATTTGTTCGTTGATATGGCGCATTATGCTGGATTGATTGCCGCAGGGACATATCCGTCACCTGTGCCGCACGCACATGTAACGACAACGACGACGCATAAAACATTGCGCGGCCCGCGTGGTGGTATGATCCTGACAAATGATCTAGAGATTTTCAAAAAGATAAATTCTGCAATCTTCCCGGGTATTCAGGGTGGGCCATTGATGCATGTTATTGCAGCAAAAGCAGTGTCCTACGGTGAAGCTCTGAAACCTGAATTTAAAATTTATGGTCAAGCGGTTATTGATAATGCACGTGTACTTGCGGCAACGTTAAAGGATGGCGGTTGTGACATCGTTTCTGGTGGAACGGATTCTCACATTGTTCTTGTTGATTTGCGTCCGAAAGGTTTAACGGGCAAAGATACAGAAGAAGCGTTAGAGCGTGCAGGGATGACGTGTAACAAAAATGCTGTCCCATTTGATCCTGCTCCACCAATGGTGACCTCAGGTGTGCGTCTTGGTACGCCTGCTGCGACGACGCGTGGTTTTGGTGTTGCGGAATTTAAACTTGTTGGTGAGTATGCAACCGAAGTTCTTGATGGTTTGGTTGAGAATGGACCTGAGGGTAATGCAGCAATCGAAGCAAGCGTTAAAGCTAAAGTTGATGTTCTTTGTGCGCGTTTCCCAATTTACCCTAATGAATAAATAGAACGTAGGTATTTATGCGCTGCCCATTTTGCGGAAATGAGGAAACTCAAGTTAAAGACTCTAGACCGACGGAGGATAATTCAACCATTCGTCGCCGTCGATCTTGCCCAAAATGTGAGCAGCGCTTTACCACGTTTGAGCGCGTACAGTTGCGTGAAATGACAGTATTGAAAGAGGGCGGCCGAAAGCAGCCCTTTGATCGTGATAAAATTATTCGCTCCATGCAGCTTGCCTTGCGTAAGCGTCCAATAGAGTTGGATCAAATAGAAGAAGAGGCGAATAAAATCGTTCGTATTCTTGAATCTCAAGGTGAACCAGAGATTGTTTCCGATAAAATTGGCGCGCTTGTTATGGATGCGCTGACACAGTTGGATGCGGTTGGTTATATCCGTTTTGCCTCTGTGTATAAAGATTTCAGAAATCCTGAAGATTTTAATGATTTCTTGAATAAGGTTAGCCACTTAAAAGATCGCTAGGGAAGAGATTAATCTATGGCTTCTGATGTTGATATTCATCATATGAAATCTGCATTGTCTTTGGCGCGTAGAGGTTTGGGACGAACATGGCCAAACCCCAGTGTCGGATGCGTAATTGTAAAGGACATGTGTGTTGTTGCACGCGCACGCACTGCGGATGGTGGTCGTCCACACGCAGAAAGCCAAGCATTAGAGCAAGCTGGTATACTAAGTCGAGGTTCAACACTCTATGTCACATTAGAGCCTTGCACCCATCATGGACAAACGCCACCATGCGTCGATGCGATTATCGCGGCAGGCATTACACGCGTTGTGATCGGAATGCGCGATGTTGATCCACGCGTTGCAGGGAAATCGGCGGCATATCTCGAGGATGCAGGTATTATCGTTACGCAAGATGTTCTTAATGATGACTGTAAGGCGTTAAATACCGGCTTTATTCAGCGTATGACGCAAGGCCGTCCGTTTGTTACGCTTAAGATGGCGTGTACGATTGATGGTAAAATTGCTTGTGCTTCAGGAGAAAGCCAATGGATCACGGGTGAGCTTGCACGCCGGCATACCCACCAAGTTCGAAGTCATCATGATGCGATTTTGGTTGGAATCGGAACGGTACTGGCGGATGACCCAATGCTTTCAACGCGGATTGACGGTGTCGTACATAATCCAGTTAGAATCGTTTTAGACCGTCATTTTAAAACGCCAGTAGATGGGCAGTTGGTTCGTAGCGCGAATGATATTCCGTTATGGATTCTCGGTAATAAGGGCAGTGACGCAGAAGGCATGTTGAGGCGCAACGGTGCAATGATACATCATTGCGATCCACATGATCTGGACGCGGTTTTAAAGCTGTTGGCAGACCAAGGGATAACGCGTGTATTGATCGAAGGTGGTGCAGGTATCCATGCATCGTTTTTGCGTCATGGTTTGTGTGATGAGTTGTTAATATATCGCGCACCGACAATGCTGGGCGGTGATGCAATGTCGATGATTGATGCTATAGGGGTTAATACACTTGAGCAGCGTTATGGTTTTGTACGATATTCTACTCAAACTCTGGGTGATGATGTGTTAGAGGTATATAAACGAAAGGCAAAAGGGTAAATGTTTACAGGACTTGTACAAGATATTGGCGTTATTTGCTCTCTTGATAAAACGCGTGCTGATCTGCGGATTGAAGTTGAAACGCAGATGAACCTGTCTGCGATTCAGCTTGGTGCATCTATATGCTGTTCAGGGTGCTGTCTTACTGTTGTGGATAAAACAAATTCGTCTTTTCTTTTCGATGTTTCTGCGGAAAGCCTTAGTAAAACAATTATAGGCGCATGGGAGGTCACGACCCGAATTAACCTTGAGCCATCTTTAAAGGTCGGTGATGAAGTGGGCGGGCATTTTGTTTCAGGTCATGTTGATGCGACAACCAAAATTGTTGAAATCCTAGAGGATGGTGGATCATATCGTTTGAAAATTGCGATCCCATCAAGCTTGGAGATGTTCATTGCGCCAAAAGGATCCGTCACACTTGATGGTATTTCCTTAACAGTGAATGATGTTGATGATACAAGTTTCTACGTTAATATTATTCCCCATACTTGGAGTAATACGACATTGAGTGATCGACATATTGGTGATGATATAAATATAGAGATAGATATGTTGGCACGATACGCCGTGAACATGTTGAACAAAAGGGATATGGCATGAGTAATAAAGCCACAATATCGAAACAAGATGTGCATGACGCGCGTTTGGGTACAGAGGATCAAAGTATTTTATCGTCTATCGATGAAATAATTGAGGATATGCGTAATGGTAAGCCGGTTATTATCGTTGATGATGAAGACCGTGAGAATGAGGGTGATTTGGTGATCGCCGCACAAATGGCAACCCCAGAGAATATTAATTTTATGGCGAAGGATGGCCGTGGGTTAATTTGTTTGCCAATGGAAGATGCGATGGTTGATCGCCTAGGGCTACAGCTTATGGGGCGCGGAAATAATACGCAACACCGCACGGCTTTCACTGTCTCTATTGAGGCAAAAGAGGGGGTAACGACTGGGATTTCGGCGGCAGACCGCGCAAAAACAATTCAAACCGCGATTAATCCTAATAACGGACCAGAAACAATAGCAACCCCAGGTCATGTATTTCCTTTGGTTGCGCGTGAGGGCGGCGTTTTGGTGCGCGCGGGACATACAGAGGCGGCCGTGGATCTTGCAAAAATGGCAGGATTTGGTGGCGCAGGCGTTATTTGTGAGATCATGAATGATGACGGTACAATGGCACGTCTAGATGATCTCGTTGGCTTTGCTCAGCTGCATAACTTAAAGATCGGTACAATTGCAGATCTTATCGCGCATCGACGTCGTAATGAGAAATTGGTCAAATGTATCCATGAGACAGTTCTATCATCACGTTATGGCGGTGACTTTAATTTGTACATTTATGCGGTTCAAATTGAGTATGCAGAACATATTGCTTTGGTTAAAGGCGATATCTCAAACACGGACGAGCCTGTCTTAGTACGAATGCATGCAATGAATATACTTGGCGATGTGCTCGGCGCAGATGGCGATAGCGTGCTTCAAAAATCAATGGAGTTGATTGAGGAAGAGGGACGCGGTGTGATCGTTTTGTTACGTTCACCCAGTGCAACAAGCCTATCTGATCGTTTATTAATGAAGCAGAGTGATACGAAAACAAAGAAAAATGGAAAAGTTTTGCGTGATTATGGTATTGGGGCACAAATTTTGCTGGACTTGGGGGTCAGGAATATGGTTTTACTGTCCAACAGTCCGAAAAGCGTTATTGGGCTGGATGGATATGATCTACATATACAAGGTCACCGGACAATATCTTAAAGCAAGGCGAGGATTATCGTGCCACATATTATGATTGTTGTATCACCGTATTACAATGAGGTCGCAGAGGGCTTGTTGAGTGGTGCGAAGGCCGCCTTGGATGCTGCACATGTAACATACGAAACATTTGAAGTCGCTGGCGCTTTTGAAATTTCGGCGGCGATTAAATTGGGATCACAGCGTGAAGAAAAACGTGGAACAGATCACAGGAAATTTGATGGTTATATTGCTCTAGGCTGTGTTATTCGTGGGGAAACTGCGCATTACGATATTGTATGCAATGAAAGCGCACGTGGGTTAACGCAGCTTGCGCTAGAGTATGATTTGATCATTGGTAATGCAATTCTAACATGTGACACACATGAGCAGGCGATGATACGTGCAAATCCAGCACAAAAAAATAAGGGTGGCGACGCGGTTGCTGCTGTTTTATCTTTATTAAACTTAAAACGAGCATTGTATTCTTGATGAAAAATAATAATAAAAAATTAGCGAATAACAAGGAACTGTCTGCACGCATATTGGCTGTTCAGGCATATTATGAGGTCTTGCACAATGAAAAGCCTCTGCGTAGCGTGATTGAAGAGAGCTTGGAGCGCGGATTGCAAGTTGATGATGATGATTCCCTTGCGCAGCCTCATGGTGGGTTATTTAAAAAAATCCTCACCTCTTTGGATGCGCGTTTGGTGGATATTAATGAAATCCTTGCAGCAAACATTCATAAGAAAGAGGTTGTTGCTCCTGTTCTTGTTGCGGATTCTTCAAAAGATGATGTTGAGAGCGAAGAGGGCGACGCGGTTGCTCCTGAGTCAGCACCTGCACCAAAAAAAGAGTTGGAGCCGTTGCTTAAATCGATTCTTCTTTGTGGTGTGTGTGAGTTGCTAGAGCATCAAGACATTGATGCGCCGATCATTATCAATGACTATTTGAATGTAACGCACTTCTTTTATGAGCAACAGCAAGTAAATTTTGTGAACGGTATTCTTGCCAAAATTGCCTCTGGTCTGCGTGAATAAGCTTAAAATTTGATATATCCCTAACACTCCATTAATCAATTCTTAGTATGATGGCACAAGATAGAGCTTTTTCAGTAGGGATCACTATAATGTATATAATAAGATTAATTTTGGCTGTGATAGCGGGGTTTTTTATTTCGGGGGATGTTTACGCGTCCTCGTCGGAAGAATCGTCAGATGAAGGCAGTGTTGAATACGTGGAAATGGATCCACTGATCTTGCCAATTATTGATCAAGATGGTGTTTATCAGGTTTTGAGCCTTGTTGTTATTATTGAGGTTGAAGGGGTGTTTAATGCTGATAAAATAAAGGCAAGATCACCAAGACTTAAGGATGCATATATTCAGGATATGTACGGCATTTTAAATGAGAATGCTGCGTTGAAGAACGGTGTTGTTCAAGTTAAAATGCTCAAAAAGCGCCTGAACAAGATTACTGATGAAATTATGGGTGATGAAATGGACACTGAAGTGTTGATACAAGTTATTCAACAGCGCCCGATCTAATCATTATAACTTAAAACTGGTCTGCGGCACTTGAATTCGGTGTGTTAAAACGCCCCATATTTCCAAGTAGTTGTTGTGTAAATGTTAGGTCATTGCCATGTGTGGGAGTTTTTGAGCGCACGTAAGGAATTTCAATTCTTTGTGTATCTTTATCTTCTACAAACTTAACAATACCTTCCTTGGTAAATGAAACAACGACAATACGTTCCTTGACAACGTCATCATCTAGTATTCCGCGTTTTTCCGTTTCCTGCCCAATATAATACCATATGTTACTGTCAAATGTTGCTTGTGTGGTTGGTGACCCTAATAAACGCAGGACATCAGAACGAGTGTGCTGTCCTTCAACAATTTTATTGACTTGATAGTCCTGTAAAAGGTTGCCATGCTGCGCCGTTACGGGAGAACAGGCGATGATGTTTGCTGTAACAATATAACATAAAATAATTTTTAAAAACTTTTGCATGGCATTCTTTTGTAATAATGGTATTTCTTACGGACTGTAGAGACAATTTTATAAAAAACCTAGAGCAAAAATCAATGTTGAATATGTTATTCAAACAAAAATACAATACTAAGCGGCATAATAAAAAAATTGCAAAGGACCTATACGCATGCGCGTTGGAAAACACACGTAAAGAGTTTTTCTATACTGAGTATGGTGTACCGGATAATTTTGATGGCAGATTCGATCTGCTTTTATTGCATGTATTTCTAATCTTAAACCGGATTATGGATCATGAAGATTATGATGTCGTATCTCAGATGCTGTTCGATGTTATGTTTAAGGATATGGATCAAACGCTACGCGAGATAGGAATCGGTGATGTAGGCGTTCCAAAGCATATGAAACGTATGATGAAGGCATTTAAGGGGCGGATGTATAATTATCAAGTTGCAATTGCACCTGATAGCGTTGAAATAGAGAATGTTGAAGGGTTGATTATTGGCAGCTTGGAAGATGTATTAAAGCGTAATATCTATGGTGGGCGAGAATGTGAGGCTATACACCTCTCTAAAATGTTGGCGTTTGTGCATAGTAACCTTGATCATGCCAGTTTGAATGTTGAGGATATTATAATGCGCGGGCAGGCGTGCTTTGTGAATGATTTAACTCATCGTACTGGAGAAAAGAAATAATGTCAGATAAAGAGTTTGAAATATCATCATCAAATCAGGAATGGTCACATTCCATTAATTCTGATGATGTCGGTGTTAAGCCGTTCCGCGTTAATATTGTTCCTGAACAAGAAATATTTCCTGCACTTTGCCGGCGTTTGGGTATTCATTCTATTGAATCTCTAAAGGTGGATATTAAACTGCAAAGAAATAGCGTGAATAAAGTCATACATGTTTATGGGCACATCTGTGCCGACATACATCAAAAATGCGTCATTACTGCCGAACCCGTTCAAGAATCTATAGATGATAAGTTTGAATCATGGTTTGAAGAACCGAACCAGACGGTGTCTTTTGAAAAAGCAAGGCGGGAGCGCATGAGCCGGAAAGAACAGGAAAAACAGCCTGTCATTAATGAGGAAGAAGATCCGGAAAAAATAATTGATGGTAAGATTGATTTAGGGGACTTAATTATTCAGAATTTATCTTTGGCTCTTAATGCTTATCCACGCATTGATGGGGCTGTATATGATGGGGATGGTGATACGAATAGCGCTGCGCCGGAGGGAACATATGACAATCCTTTTGCCGCACTGAAAGATTGGAAACAAAGCGAAGCAAAGAAAGATAAATAGAGAGCCTAAAAAAAATGAGCGGTTTTTATATAATTTTCTTGCTTTGATGCTGGATTTTAGGTATTACCCACTCTCGTTTCGAAGAAAAATTCATAAAGGGAATCGGATTATGGCCGTACCAAAAAGAAAAACAACAAAATCAAAGCGCAACATGCGTCGTGCGCATGATTCATTGACCGTAGAAAACTGGGTTGAAGACAGCACAACGGGTGAGCCTGTACGTCGTCACCATGTTGATCTAAAGACTGGCATGTACAAAGGCCGTCAAGTTATAGAAGAACGCGGTTAGGCATTCTTAATTTTCCTAGTTTCGGTGCATCATTCATCATATATGTTTGATTTAGCGTAGTGCATACTAGGATATTTCGTTATATACTATTTATATGGTCGATAAGCGTAGCTCTATTGGCCATGTTTCTTTTAATATATAAGGCTTGCTCTCTTGTCTAATACAAATACTTCAAATGAAATACGAATAGCAATTGATGCAATGGGGGGGGATTTCGGCCCTAAGAAAATTATCCCAGCCTTGGATCTTGTTCTACAGGGACGTCCTGAGGTTTACTTTCTTGTCTATGGCGATGAGAACGAAATAAATCAGTATCTATCCAAATATAAACTCCTAAGCCAGCACACAACAGTTTTTCATACAGATAAAATGATACTCAATGATGAGAAGCCATCTGCTGCGTTACGTGCGAGTAAAGGCTCTGGTATGCGTATGGCCATTGAGGCTGTAAAAAGTGGTGAGGCAGAGGCTGTTGTCTCTGCGGGGAATACTGGTGCATTAATGGCGTTGGCAAAAATTGTCTTAAAAACTGTGCCAGGAATTCATCGTCCTGCGATCGCATCCGTTATGCCTGGTGTTCATGGTGATACTGTTATGCTTGACCTGGGAGCAAATGTTTTGGTTGATGCGGATACTCTTGTTCAGTTCGCTGTTTTAGGATCGGTTTTTGCACGGGCGAATAAAAAGCGGGATGACGCAGGTGCCTTTGATGATGTGCGTCCAACTGTAGGATTGCTTAATATTGGCTCAGAAGACACAAAGGGGCCAGAGCACGTGCGCGCTGCCTCTGAAATACTCTCTCGCATTGACTTCCCTGGGGAATATAAGGGATTTGTAGAGGGGAATGATATTACAAGAGGAACTGTGGATGTCATTGTCTGTGATGGTTATGCAGGTAATATCTCGCTGAAAACAGCAGAGGGTGTAGGGCATCTTGTTAGAACGTATTTAAAAGAATCATTCAAGTCTAGTGCACTCTCCAAAATAGGGGCTTTCTTTGCTTATTTTGCTTTGAAGAGCTTAAGAGAACGTATGGATCCACGCCGTCATAACGGTGGGGTATTTTTGGGGTTGAATGGTGTGTGTATAAAAAGCCATGGTGGAGCAGATGCCTTGAGCTTTTCATGCGCGGTTATTCTTGCTGTGCGTTTGACACGTCAGGGTTATATTGAACAAATCGTCCGTGATATTGGTCACTTAACAGATCAGGAAAATTTCCTTTCGCGGGAAAGTTAAAAAAGGGTCACTTAGATCATGTTAACAAGATCATATATTCTTTCAACGGGGAGCTATCTTCCTGAGAAAATAATGACAAATGATGACTTGTCAAAAATTGTTGATACATCGGATGAATGGATTGTTCAGCGCAGCGGTATTAAATCCCGCCGGATAGCGGCAGATGATCAATCAACGTCTGATATGGCTGTTAGGGCTGCGCGCGCAGCAATTGAGAGTGCGGGCATTAATGTTAATGATATTGACGGTATTATTGTTGCCACAACCACGCCAGATCAAACATTTCCGTCTGTGGCTGTCAGTGTGCAGGATGCCTTAGGTGTCCCAGTTGGAATTGCTTTTGATGTTCAGGCTGTGTGTACTGGTTTTATTTATGCTTTAAGCGTCGCAGATAATTTCATTAAAGTTGGGCAGCTTAAACGTGTCCTTGTCATTGGTGCAGATAAAATGAGCGCGATCCTTGATTGGAGCGATCGCGCAACATGCGTATTGTTCGGAGATGGTGCGGGTGCTGTGATTTTGGAGGCACGCGATATTTCTTCAAGTGATGATAGCGGTGCAGGGGTGTTATCAACGCATCTTTATGCGAATGGATCGATGCGCGGGCTGCTTTATACCGATGGCGGCGTGAGCACAACGGGTGATAGCGGTAATATTGTTATGCATGGCCGTGAAATATTTAAATATGCCGTAAAGCTTATGGCTGATGCCGTTAATGTAGCGCTTGAGGCGAATAATCTATCAGCCGATCAAATTGACTGGCTTGTACCGCATCAGGCTAATCTTCGTATTATCGAGTCTACGGCAAAAAAACTCTCCATGTCGATGGATCGCGTTATTGTTAGCGTGCAGGAGCATGGCAATACATCCGCGGCATCAATTCCTCTGGCCTTTGATGGCGCCGTGCGTGCAGGTAAAATAAAGAAAGGCGATCTTGTCCTTTTTGAAGCCCTTGGCGGTGGGTTAACTTGGGGATCTGCGCTTGTGCGTTTCTAGGATATATCAACGTCTCCCTCTTACCTGTTGAATTGAATCATTTTTTTGTGGTTATTCCTTTTATCAAGATTGACGTAGGGATGAAGAATCATATACTCTGAATCTATACAATATGGAGTTTTTGGTATGAAAAGTCGTACAATCACGCGCGCAGATCTCGCAGAAGCCGTTTACGAAGAGGTGGGCTTGTCTCGTAATGAGTCCTCTGACCTTGTAGAATCTGTTTTAGATGAGGTGTCTAAGGCTTTGATTAGTGGTGAAAATGTCAAAATTTCATCCTTTGGAAGTTTTACTATTCGTGAAAAGGGGGAGCGCATTGGTCGTAACCCTAAAACGGGTGTTGAAGTTCCTATATCACCTAGAAAAGTTTTAGTATTTAGAGCTTCGCATGTCTTAAAGGCGCGTGTGAATGCTGGGAAATAAGTTGTTGTTTAACAATACGAATTAAAGAAATAAGGCTGTTTTATGGGTAAGAATATAAAATCATCTGAGGATTTATTTCAACATAAGGAAGCGAAAAGTGAGCAGCCTGTTGCGCCTGATACTTCCGCATATGAAAATAAGACGACACGCCAAGCAGGCGCAGCGCAAAAAAGTGCGCGTCCCCGTAAATCGGCGACTGCTTTTCGTACAATCAGTGAAGTTGCAACGGATCTTGGTGTGCAGCAGCATGTTTTGCGATTTTGGGAAACAAAATTTTCGCAAGTGAAGCCGTTAAAGCGTGGTGGTGGGCGACGTTATTACCGACCCGAAGACCTCAGTTTGTTACGCGCCATTCATTGTTTGCTGTACGTTGAAGGCTATACGATTAAAGGTGTGCAGAAATTATTGCGTGATGTCGGAAAAAAGCAAATTATAGCAAATTTCTCTGGAGAATCTGTAAAAGACCCCGCGGCATCACATCGCAGTGTTGATGTCACACCGGAGATTTCTGACACTTCTGCTAAAGCAGAGGTTAAGCAAGGGTTGGATGACGCGCAACGTGATGTTTTGAAGTCGGTACTAGCGGAGCTTAAAGAGCTGCGTGGTATGATCAAAAAACGTGACTAGAACGATCCGGTGGGAGAATGCCGATTGATTTCTGTTTTTATATCCTTTAACAATCACATAAATGATTATGTCGGAGCGTAGCGCAGTCTGGTAGCGCACTCGCCTGGGGGGCGAGGGGGCGGAGGTTCAAATCCTCTCGTTCCGACCATCATTTCAGATCTCTCTTATATATCAAGGCGATAAGCCGAATGGATGCATGGTGTAACCGCGAGGTGCGACCTAAATGTATAATCCAAGCTATCTGATTTATCAATCCCCAGAAGATGGCGCATCTACAATTCCATTTTTCTTAAGTTCTGTAATATCTTCGGGCGAGAGATCAAGCAATTTCCCCAAAATTTCATCTGTTTGCTCTCCACAAATTGGTGGTGGGCTATCATAAGAAACTGGTGTCTCAGAGAGGTTCAAAGGGCTGCCCACGAGGTTAACGGGCGTAGGGGACACGGAGTGATCCATCTCAATCTTCATATTGCGCGCCTGAATTTGCTCCATATCGAACACTTTGTCCATGGTGTTAACAGACCCACAGGGTACATTGATCGCGTGCAATTCTTTTATCCAGTACCCTATAGGGTGCTGCGCCATTATTTCTTTAATCATAGGGACAAGCACGTCTCTGTTTTGAACCCGCCCAGCGTTACGCGTAAAGCGCGCATCTTCAGCCCATTCTGGATGGCTAACAAATTTGGCAAAGCGTTTGAACTGCCCGTCATTACCCACTGCTAGGATGATGTGTCCGTCCTTCGCTTCAAAAGCTTGGTAAGGCACGATCGTTGAGTGGGCGTTGCCTTGGCGTGGCGCATTTTGCCCTGATGTCAGGTAATATTGCGCGATATTGGTTAGGCTCGCCAATGTGCAATCAGTTAGGGCGACATCAATATGCTGACCTTTGCCGCTTTCAGTGCGGTGGTTAAGCGCTGCGAGAATTCCCACTGCGGCATTTAGACCTGTTATAACATCGCTTAAGGCCACGCCAACTTTCATGGGCGGGCTGCCCGGCTCACCTGTGCAAGTCATGAGGCCCGTCATTGCTTGAGCCAGAAAATCATAACCCGGCTCACTGGCCATTGGTCCATTCTGTCCAAAGCCAGTGATTGAGCAATATATGAGGCTCGGGAACTCATCTTTAAGGTCATCGTAAGAAAGGCCGTATTTTTTCAAACCGTCAACTTTGAAGTTTTCAATGAGAATATCGGATTTTGCGATGAGGCCGCGGATAACCTTTTGACCCTCCTGTGTAGCAATATCAATGGCAATTGATTTTTTATTGCGATTGCAGGAAAGGTAGTACGCGCTCTCATTTGTGTTTTTGCCGTTGGCATCTTTTACAAATGGGGGCCCCCAAGCGCGCGTGTCATCGCCAGTTCCGGGGCGCTCGACCTTAATAACCTCGGCGCCTAAATCGCCAAGCATCTGCGTACAGAATGGCCCTGCCAAAACGCGGCTAAGGTCCAAAACCCTGATATTTTCGAGTGCTTTTGTCATCTAGAAGGCAAGATGCGGTAAATCCCACAATTTTGCAAGTGCTGCGATCAAAAGGCCAACGGCAAATCCCAAGCCTGCAGGCAGTGAGAATATAGCGCATATCTGCAATGATGGCTGTCTTGATCAATCCGACGCATATTGGTTGGTACAGTCTTTTGTTGGAAATCTAGAAAATTATCACCTAAGCTTTTTAATTAGGCTGATTACAGAAGGGCTTTTGGATCATATTATAAAGTGCCTGTTGCATAGTGCTGGATTTAGTTTGTAATATTTTATGGCTCGATTGTTTCAGTGAGTGTGTCGCCTTCGCTAAGTTCTAAATGCCCACCTTGGATTTCTTCTAATGCCTTCAGAAGCTTTGTGCTTTGGTACTGCTTCATGATTGTCGAGAATGTTTTCCCAGAATGCACAGCTTCAATATCTATATATTTATAGTCGGCACCTTGATCAATTAGTTCTTCTAATATTGTAATATCTTGAGAGTTATCTTCGATGAGTTTTATCATTTCTAGGCTTGCCGCATAGGAACATCTGACACGCTCAAGTGTTTCCTTCTCCATAGCAATCAAGCATGTGTTCTCGTTATAATTCAACGCAACATAATCATTGCTCGTTAATCCGAAATTGTTTTGCGCGATAGTATTGGTATGTTGGGTTATTGTTTTGGCGGCAGGGGACTCTAATACGATAAAATTCCAGTCCTGACCTATGTGGTTGGTTGTCGTATGCCCTCTTGAAAGCATATGGAGCAGGCTATGGGCTGCTGTTTTTTCATTAATAGTTTGTATGGGATGAACACCTTCAGTTTGTGCTGTGTTTAGAATATCCCCATGTGTCCATATAGCATCTTTATTGTCGCTGGATGTTAAAATATCAAAGCCTGTATTTGTATGGTGGATGGCAAATGCCGTTGGTAAGTGTGCCGTGTATCCAGTGAATTCTGTGGTATCATCCCACTTTTTTTCAGCCTTAGATAAGTCGGCAGATTTTTTAATACCTTCTTTTTTAGGTCTCCATTGTTCGGGACCATCCCAGTCATCAACGTATTCTTCCTTAAGAAATTCGGCGAGGATTGTCCCAGCTTTTTCTTCGTCCAGCTCATTAAGGCATTGTAAATTTGGTTCAATGTTAAGGTCTTTTGCAACAATAAGCTTGGCAAAGATGATTGCATTTTCAGGGGGTAACGCCCATTTTTTTGTTTCACTTCTGTCTATTGATATTTTATGAAGGAAACGGCCAGCTAGCTGTTCCTTTTGTACATGCTCACTATTACTGAAAAAAGATACCTTTTGTCCAAGGTCTTCGATAAAAATAGCTTTCGTCCCATCATTATTGAAGCGGCAGACGATGCCAAGATTATCGATAATCGCAACATGTGCCTCAGGATCGTCTATTCCAAATTCTGTGGAAGAACTAAAAGAAGATACGTCAGAAATCATATTGTTTTTTGTTTTAAATGTATCGTTTGTAAAGTACAGCGCATCTCCATGTTCATCTGTAATTTTAATTTTATTGCTCTTGCTGCGATCAATTAATAGGGTTGTTCCGTTATCCTCAAATGTGATTTTTGCTTTATTGCCTTCAGGGTTGCTAGATACATCTAATCCATCCATCTTCTGCGACGACCATTTTCTAGTTTCATCCATTAATAATGGAAGATTGAATAAGTTTGTCCAGTTTTGAGGTCTCGATATGTATTGAATAAAATTTGTTTTCTGATTGAAAGTTAACTGCACTCTATTCACCCATATTGTTATTTAATTATAAAATAGTATTATATTTACATATATTACTATTCGTATGTTTGGTCAAACTTTGTACAAGTTATAACGTTCTATGATGTTACAGGCTTAACAATTGAAGATACTGTATGTAACTAACACTTTATAGGGCTGCTAGGTTAATATTCTAGTGGCCTCTTTTAGTATCTAATTGGGTTTTCTCTCTATAATTTTCCAGACAAGATTAGGGAGAGAAAATGATCTGTCGTAAAAAGTCCCCCATTAAAACAGCGATCTTATGCTTAAGTATATGAAAAAACCCATAGTAGCATACACCAGTACTCTTTTACCTTTTGTTAAATGTTTGAGAGGAGAATTATAACGGTCGGGATTCATTTAGAAGGGAGCTGTCAAATGAAAAAGGTTCGCATATTTATACGTAAATACATATCTGAAGAGAGTGGTCTTGTAACCGTTGAATGGATAGGGATAACGGCCGTTGTTGCCCTTGCCGGTATCATTATTAGCGCGTTTATAATGGTAAGTGCTCGTGATCTTGGTGATGCAGTTGCCGATAATATGGACGCTGCAAGTGCGAATATAGCACCTCCACCACCTCCGTAATTTTACTATCTCTGCGTGCATGCAGTGATATTCACCTGTTTTAACCTTGCACATTCTGTGCTTAACTAACCATACCCTAGAAAGGAATAGTCCAATGAAAAAATTTAGAGATTTAGCGCGAAGATACATCTCCGATGAAAGAGGGGTCGTCACCATTGAGTGGGTCGGCATAGCGGCAGTTGTTGTGCTTGCCGGTATCGTTATCACCACATTCATGATGACTGCAACTCGTGATTTAGGAGATGCGACGGCCACCCAAACGGATGGATTTGCAACCAATATTGCAGCAAGCCCAACCCCAGCAGCCGGAAGTTTTGCGCGTCCTTAAAAGCAATGAGTATTAATTATAATTTTTGTTATTTTAAAATTTAAGTATTAAGTAGAGGAAATTTCTGTGCGTCGCTCAATAGTACACTTATTCATCGGTATTTTTTTAGCATCAGTGTCTGTATTTCTTATGAGTCAATATAAGAATGGTTCAGATGGATCTGTAGCAAAAATATATAAACCGAACATTGAAGTTGTTAAAATTGTTGTGGCGAACAGGGATCTCCCATTCGGCAGTAACCTTATAATGGATTATCTGGAATATGCCGAGTGGCCAAAACGTTCAATACCAGAAGGTGTTTTTACGGATGTTGATGATCTTCTAAAAGATAAAGAGGGAAAAAAGGCTGAAAGGATTGTGATTAGTTCAATTCATAAAGGCGAGCCAATCTTTAAACAAAAAATTTCAGGTTATGGCGGCAG
The DNA here is from genome assembly GCA_002747015.1 of Zetaproteobacteria bacterium. The sequence continues at coordinate 174,672 of NVXI01000002.1, read as the reverse complement.
GGCAACGTTATCTAGGAAAGTTTCCAAAAATAAGCGTGCTGTTTCTATAAGTATAAATGATGTCAGTGGCGTCGCTGGTTTTCTGTTACCAGGTGACCATGTGGATGTCATGTTGACAAGAAATGTTGGTGAGGCAGATAAAAAATTGATTACCGATGTTATACTTCAAAATGTCGTTATTCTTGGTATTGATCAATTAACAGATGAGAGCAGTAGTAAGCCAGTTGTTGCGCGGACCGTTACTGTAGAAGTTGAGCCGGTAGAAGCGCAAAAATTAGCTCTAGCGCAGCAAATTGGTACCCTTAGTCTATCTCTTCGTAATCATAATAATAATGATGAGGCGGCAGTTTCCAGAGTCTCGGTGAATGACCTTTCCGGAGATGTTCGCATTAAAAGTAAAGTAAAAACGACGGGGTCTAGAGGGTATTTTGTAAATGTTCGCAGAGGGACAAAAGTTGATAGTACTCGAGTACCAAATTAACAATTAACTTAGTGAAAATTGAACAATTAGGTGGGAGCCTGGACGTTTTGGATAATACATTATTTTTTAGTTATGGGAGATCTTCCCTGCAGTTCTTAATATTGCTTTTGGCGTTACTTATTTTGCCTGCGGTGTTATTGGCCGAGGATAAGCCTAGATCTTATTCCACAGTGGTATCTATTGAGAAAGGTGAAATATATGGCGGCGAGCTTGTGATTCCGGTTAATAAATCACAGTTTCTGAAAATACATTTACCTTATAAAGAACTCTCTATAGGAAACCCTGACATTGCTGATGTCGTCGCGTTATCAAGTCGTTCACTTTATATTTTGGGAAAACAAATTGGCTCGACGAACTTAACTGTTAGAGATGAGGAGGGGAATGTTGTCACCGTTATTGACATCGTTGTGAGTTATGACATTGAAGCTCTAAAGAAAAAATTATTTGAGCTATCCCCCGGTGATGTCATTGAAGTTAGACCAGCTGGACCATCTATTGTTCTCGGTGGTCAGGTGTCTAGTTCAGATCGTTTACACCAAATTGTATCTATTGCGGAGCAATATGCACCTGGTAAGGTAATTAATATGCTAAGCGTCTATGGCTCGCAGCAGGTTTTATTAAAGGTACGTTTTGCTGAGGTTAAGCGTACGGTTTTAAAAGATATTGGGTTTACTAATATCTTTAATTTGAACAGTGGTAGTGACAGTTTTACTGTATCGAGTGGTGACGGGGTTAACCCCGGATCCTTTGTGAGCGCTGTTGCCAATGTGATTTCAGGAGATTTTACACTTACGAGTACCGTTGATATGCTGGAGTCTAAGGGGTTTATTCGCACTTTGGCAGAGCCAAACATAATTGCTCTGTCTGGTAACAATGCAAGTTTTCTTGCTGGTGGAGAATTTCCAATTCCTGTTTCACAGGATAGCGATGCTGGCGGTGGGTCTGCAATTACAGTTGAGTTTAAGGAGTTTGGTGTTGGCTTGTCTTTCACCCCGACAGTCGTGGGTAAGGATATTATTAATTTGGTGCTGGAGGCGGAGGTTAGTGCGATTGATCCCACTGTTTCAGTCACGACAGGATCAATCGTTATTCCCGGTTTAAAAGTTCGTCGCGCAAGTACAACTGTTGAGCTGATTGATGGTCAAAGCTTCGCGATTGCTGGCCTGATTGAAGATAACTTCGCAGATTTGGTGCGCGCCATACCAGGGCTTGGAGATATTCCTATTATTGGCGCTTTGGCGCGCTCCACAGATTTTATGAGTAATCAAACTGAATTGGTTATTATTATACAAGTCCATCTTGTTCAACCTGTAACAGAACGGGCTCTATCATTACCAACAGATCATGCTCTTCCTCCATCAGAGTTCGATTTGTTCATGATGGGGCAAATTGAAGAGAAGGCTGTAATAAGTCAAGCAGCTGGCATTGATGGACCATACGGATATATCTTACCATGATAAAACAGACACAAACATTTTTTCGCCTTTCATTTTGTAGCCTTCTTTTATTTGGGTGTATGCCCCATGACCAAGCGGGAAAGAAGTCAATTGAATTTGGTAATTCGGTGAAACAGAACATTGCAGCACAAATTGTAAACCCAGACTCGCCCGGTGGTCTACGTACTGTGTCCCATAGTGGTGCGCGTACCGCTTTGGCTCAAGATCGTTATTTATCAGATAAGGCTGAAAAGGCTGAAGTGGAGAGCACGTCATCTTCCAGTGGCGGTGGCTAAGTAAATTAGAGTAAAAATAATTCTTTATATCACCATAACACTATATTTAAACGAGGTTGTAATAGAGGTATTGCGTAACTATAGCAATTTTTTTCGGGATACAAGTGGTGCTGTGACAATATTCACAGTAATTATGTTTGCCTTTCTTATGGGCTTCGCGGGGCTTGTTTTTGATGTTGGGCGGATTTACAATCTTCATTCCCAATCACAATCTTATGTTGATAATGTTGCCTTGGCCGCCGCGGCGGAGTTAGACAGAGAGGTTGGGGCAATTCAACGCGCAATACGTGCCGCTGTTGGTGATGGACAGCGTGATGCATTACTGAATACGGGATTTCGTTTTTCTCTATCCGGAGATACAAGTGTTGGTGTTCAGAGCCTTTTATTTCTTGATGTAATTGCCGATGATCCCGATCCTGGGGTTTATTCGCCAATCGTTGGTGACAATGTCCTATGTACATACGAAGCGGGTGCGCTTAGCTGTGATGGTATAACGCAAGCAGAGGCAGATACGCGCGTACAATTTATTTTGGTTAATGCAACGACAGAAACCGAGGATTTTATTCTCTTTCCTATAGCTGGTATGTTTATACCTGATTTCCGTGAAGATGCATCTGTTGCGCCTCAGGCAATGGCTGGATTTTCAAGTAGCATTTGTAACTTTCCGCCAATGGCTATTTGTAACCCATATGAATCTCAGGTTGCTCCCTATGGTGGTGATTATATATCTATTATTGGACAGCAAATCCTTATGAAGAGTAAAGGCTCTGGCTCGTCATGGTCTCCTGGTGATTTTGGGTTTTTAGATCCTCCAGCTGGTTCAGGCAGTGGTCTATGTGGTAATCCTAATGGGACGGCATATTTACGTTGTATTTTAGGTTTGGTGGAGCCAAACACACAATGTGTTTCTACCGTTGTAGATATTAGGCCAGGGCAGGCGGTATCGGCACATGTTGGAATAAATATGCGTTTTGATATTTATGACCCACCGCTTACCAATAAAAAAAATGATCCTAATTTTGCACCATCAGCCAATGTAACAAAGGGGAAAACACATCTACCCAATCAATGTCGATTGAACCAATTGGATGACCCGCCGGTTGGTAGCGAAACTGTTGCTCTTCCAAGGGACTCTTGCTTCTCCCTTGGTACATGTGCACAGACTGGAGATGGTAGTCCACGTTTGGGCAATGGCATTACCAATGTTGAGTTGCTGGATTATTGGCTAACCAATCATGGTGTTGCACTACCTGGCTCATTGCTGGGCGGCACACGTTATGATGTCTATCGATATGAAATAGATAATACTATCCCTAATGAATCGCCCTTGGGTGAAAATGGTAACCCAACATGTGCCAGTTCAAGCATATCGGATCCAACAAGAGATCGGCGYTTGCTRGTCATGGCTGTTATTAATTGTTTGGAACATGGCGTGAATGGTAACGCAAGTGATRTACCMGTTATTGCGTTTGCAAAAATGTTTTTTACTGARCCTGTCGGTATTGAGGGKGCTGGTTTTGACGATATATACGCAGAAACTTTAGGCRYAATTGWGSCTGGTGATGCTGATGGYATTTTACATGATTATCCGGTGYTGTATCGATGAAAAATRTAGGAAARCATATAAANCAAKTTNTTKCRCTCTGATGAACAGGGYGGGGCGACCATTGAATTTATGATTTGTCTGCCTCTTATCTTAGTGGCGTTTATTATTGTCTTTGAGTTTAGTCAGTTATTCTGGGCACATCATGTTGCGGCGAATAATGTACGAAGCGCAATTCGATATCTCTCTCGAGCCCCTCTRGTYGARCCATTYTTAACACAAACTGAGAATATGGCCAAAACAGGAAGAATAAACGATGCAATAGGCGCTTATGACTGGATGGTCAATATTGTAGTGGATTTACAGCCAAGTTTTGACAGCTTCACAAGTGCAGATTTTAGAGAGAATGGGCAGGTTATACGAATACAAGCAGATATACCCTATTCGTTTATGACGTTTAACATGCTCAATTCCTTCACGAATGGAAGTGCTGAATCGGACATTGTTTTTAGCATTGTCGAAGAGGCGAGGTATATCGGGGAATGAATATGAAAGTACTCGCACAATATTATAGGAATCATGAAGGGGCGGCAACGATTGAGTTTGTTACCATTGCATTTGCTCTTTTCATGATGGTTTTCTTTGTTGTGGAGCTCACGTTACTTTTATTCTTCTCCTTATCCGCTCAAAAAGCTGCGCAAATAGGTGCGCGTTTGGCCATTGTCTCTGATCCAGTTGTTCTCGCAATGCCAACAACAAATTCAAAAACAACAAACGGAATTTTTGGTGTGGCCTGTAGTGATATATCTTTGCCTTGTCTTGATTTTGGAACCATCACATGCACCGGTGGTGGTGCGGGGTGTGATGTTGCATCTTTTAGCCGAATTTTAGTAGGGATGAAGCGTTTCCTTGGGCAGTTAGAAGCAGAAGATGTAACAATTGATTATACATATTCTGGTTTGGGGTTTGCGGGGGGGCCAACGGTTCCCGTTGTTAGAATAACGTTAAGTGGAGTGTCTTATCAAACAGGTATAATTGGCTCAATTATCGGTAGTCGTGGTCCGTTTTCATCATTGCCAGCTGTGTCAGTTACTCTAACAGGTGAAGATCTTAGCCAAGGAGGAGCATAAAATGAAATCAAATATAAAAAATACTGTAATGTCTAGTGAAGAGTGCCAACTGAACATATTAGGACTTGTGAAGAGTAATATCATTCGTGATGATCTATCGCAAATTTTTGAAAGAATTCCAAATGTTTCAAGTAAAATAGTGATCGGAGATTTTGTCAGTGCTTATGGTGATGTTGATGCATGTAAAACAAACAGCATTATATTGCTAGAGGTTGATAAGAGTGACATTCACATTGCGGAGGCCATAAAAAGATATAAAAAATCCTGCGGAGAAAAACAGCATCGACTCGTCGTTGTTTATGATGGACTAGATGATAGTGATATTCTGCGCCTTCTTCATGCAGGTGTCAGTGATTTTCTATCCTTACCTCTAACGGCAGAAACTGCTGATAAATCTATTCTACGTTTGGTAACACCTAGAAATCAGTATTCATATTCCGGTGGAAATACTGAGAATAACAAAATCATAAGCTTTGTTCATGCATCTGGGGGCGTTGGAACAACAACTATAGCCGTTAATTCTGCAATACTTCTTAATTCTCTATCTATTAAGGAAAGACGTGCAGCTTGCCTCCTTGATTTAGATTTACAATTTGGCTGCGCTGCTACTCACCTTGATTTGCCCGGCTATTCGCCCGTGATGGATTTGATTGATCGACCTGATCATCTGGATAGTGAAATGTTGGATGGTATGATGGTGCGCCATTCTAGCGGCTTACCTGTACTGACAGCATCAGAAATCATCTTTCCTATTGAAGCAATAGGCAGTGATGTCATTGAGCGGGTCTTGCATTTATCTAAGCAGCGTTATGAGTACACCGTAATTGATATGCCTTTGACCCTAGCGTCTTGGACGGACACTGTGCTTCAAAATTCAGATGTTATATATGCTGTTATGCAATTGAATGTGCCTAATATAAAACAGCTACGTCGTTGGTTTACTATGTTGGATGATGAGAAGCTCTCTGATTTACCTATTAAGGTTATTGTTAACCGTTACCATTATTTGGGACATTTTCGACAAGATAATATTAGCATTCAACAAGCCAGTGAGTCTTTGGGGCGGAATATAGATTATATGATTCCCAATGATTATGACTTGGTTTCTCATTCGTTGGATCAAGGTGTTCCTGCGGCAACCCTTCAACCTAAAAGTAAGTTTGTCCAAGAAATAAGGAATATAATGGAAGGCATTGAAATATCTACCAAACACTTTGCGAAAGATTAATTTTTCTAATTAGGAGGCCTAAATGTTTCAACAATTTAAACGCCAAAAACATGATGTAACCGAAGAGAATACCGATGTTGAAGGTGAGATAGAAGATCAACAAAAAGAAATTCAATTAGAGGTCGTTGAGGCCAAAAGGGTAGAGGAAAATCATAAGGATCATCTACGTACAGAGTTAAAGGTTCGCCTACATCAGGAATTACTTGATATCGTCAATCTTGATGTTCTGGATAAGATGGATAGAAAGACAATTTCTGAAAAGATTGGGCCAATGGTGCGGGAGTTGTTGGCGAAAGAAAGAAAGGCGCTGAATAAGCAAGAGTATGATCTATTATTAGAAGAGTTGTTAGATGAGGTATTAGGCTTAGGTCCTTTAGAGCCATTGCTCAAGGATCCAACAATTTCAGATATTTTAGTGAATACGCATTCTCAAGTTTTTATTGAACGCTTTGGGAAATTGGAGCGCGTTGAAACCCAATTCAAAGATGATGCACATTTAACCCGTATTATTCAAAAAATTGTTAACGCGGTAGGACGACGTGTCGATGAGTCTCAGCCCTGGGTTGATGCAAGGCTGCTTGATGGAAGTCGTGTTAATGCTCTTTTACCACCATGTGCTGTTGATGGACCTCTTTTGTCCATTCGGAAATTTTCCAAAATGCCATTCACAATGGATAGACTCATAGAAAATGGGACGATAACCGAGGATATATCTAAAATTCTCTACGCTATTATTAGAACCCGGCTCAATGTTTTGATATCAGGTGGAACAGGCACTGGTAAGACAACGATGCTAAATGCGCTTTCGAGTTTGATTAGTAATCGTGAGCGTATTGTTACGATAGAAGACACCGCAGAACTACAATTACAGCAAGAGCATCTTGGGCGTATGGAAACACGTCACGCAAACATAGAGGGCGTAGGCGAAGTAACACAGGGGGATTTATTAAGAAACTCCCTGCGTATGCGTCCGGATCGTATTATAGTAGGGGAGGTTCGAGGTGCAGAAGTATTGGATATGCTTCAGGCCATGAATACTGGGCATGATGGTTCAATGACGACTGTTCATGCCAATAGCCCAAGAGATGCTCTGACACGCTTAGAACATATGATAGGGATGACAGGTCTTGAAATCCCTACTAAAGCTCTAAGAAGTCAAATTGCATCTGCTATTCATATCGTAATTCAAATCCAAAGAATGGCTGATGGGACGCGTAAGCTGGTTAGTTTGCAAGAAATTGTTGGTATGGAGGGTGATGTCGTTTCTATGCAAGAAATTGTTAAGTATGTACGCACAGGCATTTCACCAGATGGAGATGTTTTAGGCCATCATGTTACCACTGGAATTCGACCAAAATTCGCGCAAAAGGCGCAGGAATGTGGGTATCCAATACCAGACAATCTTCTGTCAGGTAAATAAAAAGGAACAAAAACAATGACCCTTATGATGGAACTAATATTATACGGCATCATCGCACTTGGCGTTTTTATGCTTGTCGATGCCGTTTTCTACTTTTGGTACAATGTTGGAGATAAGGGTGAGCAACGCTTAAAAAAGCGTTTGCGCAAAGAAGAAGAGGTTTTACAATCTTATGATAATGAGCTGAAAAAACACAAAAATGAAATAGATTCTGACAGCTTTTTTGTTGATCGGTATTTTAGAGGGTTATTGTTAAAATCGGATACACCTGTAAGCTTAGCAAAGGTCTATCTTATTATTTCCGTATTATTTTTATGCTGTATAGCTATATTTAACGTTTTAGCTCCCATCATTCCATTCTTTATAGCAATAATAGCTTCTGCAATCGTTGCCTTTGGCTTTCCTATAATGTTGTTTAATTATAAGATTAATAAGCGTATTCGTGCATTTGAAGCACTTTTTCCTGATGCTATTGATTTAATTGTTCGCAATTTACGTATTGGCCGACCACTAAATTCTGCCATAAACTCTGTGGCTGAAGAACTGCCAGACCCAATAGGACGAGAATTTTATCTTGTTTCACAAGATATTGCCTACGGAAAGAATATGTCAGCAGCAGTAAAAGATATGTTGAAACGAATTTCTATCCCTAATTTACGGTTCTTCGTCGTTGCAATTCAAATTCAAAGTGAATCAGGTGGGAATTTAGCAGAAATTTTAGATGGGTTATCTAAGATCATCCGTGGGCGTTTTCGTCTTATGCGTAAGGTGAGTGCCTTGACTGCAGAAGGGCGGTTTTCTGCTTGGTTTTTATCTGCATTTCCCCTTGGAATGATGGCCATTATGAATGCCATAAATCCAGGATATTATCTAAAGGTGGCTGACCACCCTTATTTTTCATCCGCAGTGGTTGTCGTATTTATATTATTGATCATTAATGTTGTCGCAATGCGCATTATTACAAATTTGAAAGTTTAAGAGGGAGCCTCAATGTTTGAAAATGGTTTTGATACATTCTTTTTAGGGCAGCTAATTTTATTTATGGCTGTAATCGTTATTTTTAATAGCGCATATAGCTTGTTTTCACAGCGCTATAAAATGGCAGCACGTCTAACAGGTGAAGATGGTGACACCCATACTTCTGGAAGTGACTTAACTCTGGAGTTGGATGATGGCGCGCTCAAACAGTATGAAAAATACCTAATTCCAACAAGTTATAAGAAAAGAGGTGCAGTCAGTGCTGCTCTTATAAAGGCAGGGTATAGGCGCCCCTCAGCCATACGAATTTTCTATGCAACGCGCATTTCTTTAAGTGTTGCAGCCATCGCTATATCGGCATTGTTATTGCCTATTACTATGATGCAAATGCCTTTGTCCATATCACTATCCACGATGTTTTTGATGATTATAATGGGGTATTTTGCGCCAAATTTTTGGGTAGAGCGCAAATACCAATATCGTAGGATGAGTATCGAGAATGAATTTCCAGATGCACTTGATCTATTGTTGGTTTGTATTGAGGCAGGTCATAGCTTCGATCAAGCCTTAAGCCGTGTTGTTAAAGAAATGAGTACCAGTGCAGAKGTWCTTGTTGATGAGCTRTCTGTYGTTGTTCTTGAGTTAAGAGTAGGSAAAGATCGTGAAAAAGTTCTTTCKGATTTYGGACRCCGTACAGGTGTTGACGATGTTATTTCTTTTATAACAGTTATCAAACAAGCCGAYAAATACGGCGTTAGCATAGCAGAGGCGCTTCGTGTTTATAGCTCGGAGATGCGTGATAAACGCTATATGCGCGGTGAGGAAAAAGCCAAYATGATGCCAGTAAAACTWGCACTYGGGGCGGTCATGTTTACGGTTCCACCCGTCATTATCATTTTAATCGGRCCATCAATGCTTATGGTCGTAAGACAACTAGGAGGGCTTTCCCCATGAAACAACGCTACATATCACTAATATTGCTGTGTTCAACTTGCTTAACAGTTAGCGCATGCGAAACTGYACGTATTGAWGTTAAACCCAAAGATGAYCCATTAATCTTAAARCAAGTGATTAATAGTAAAGAGGCTTATAGTTTAGGYAAAGGMTATCTTGCCGTCTCATATTATGGCCTAGCTTTAGARGCCTTCCGCAAAGATCTTCAGATTAATGGTCCAAACGTTCCYGGRTTAAAYGGTCTTGCTGTYACRTATGATATGTTAGGGCGCTACGATTTATCGCAGAAATATTATGAGCAAGCYCTAATCATTGATCCRTTTTCYCCAATAACCTAYGGGAAYTTGGCTTATTCKCAATATAAACARGGTGAATATGAAAATGCACAGCGTCTTTTAGAGAAAGCGAGATCCYTAGCARCAGGTGATCCAGAAGTGAATAARGTCTTGGATAGTTATGAAGATAAAATTCAAAGAGACAGAATTAAAAATCTTGAAAAGAAAATGATTGGGATTAAGGCATCATATCAGCCAGTGCGTATATCGGAAAGACGTTGGAGCCTGATGAAAAAAATACCTGACGTCACCAAGCCAGCTAAACAAGTAAAATATAAAGCACATCTTTCTATGGATAAAATCTTGTTTCCACAAAAAACACAGGAAATAACCTTATCTGAACCAGAATCTGTTCTGAAAACAGAGAAAATCATCTGGTCTAAAATAAAAGGAGAAAAGATTACGTGGCTTAATCATCCTACGTATAGCGTGTTAAATGGTACTGGTCGTGGCGGCATGGCAAAGCGCGTTTCAAATTATATTGAACGAAATGGAGAAGATGCTCCTAGGCTTGGAAACGCAAGACGTTATAATTATTCGACATCATTTATAGAATACATACCTGGGTATGAGACGGTGGCGGAAAAGCTTTCCAAGATGTTTGATATTCCTGTAAAAATGAAAGCAGTCGGTGAATTAAAAGCCAACGTTCAGTTAACATTAGGCGCTGATCTTTTGTCTTTTGATGAATCACTAATTAAAAGCAAGGATACATAACAAAAAAGATATGCATATGGTTGTTTTCAAAAATACATTACTCCTGTTTGTTACGATTCCGTTGATCTTAATACTTGGCGGATGCCAAACAACGGATACGCATGACTATATTGTTCAGAAGGGGGATTCTGCTTCTCTCAACCGATCTGGTATTGAAAATCTTAACACTCAAAACTATGAAAAGGCGGCGAAATCCTTCAAAAAAAGTTTGGAGCTTGATCCTGAGAATTATGAGGCACGATTTGGACTTGCTGAAAGCCAAATAAAGCTGCAGGAATATGAACAGGCATTGATGAACTTCCAAATGCTTGTTCCTGTACCGGCTTATAAGGCTATATCGCTTCAGGAGATAGGGCTTTTAGAATTGCGACGCAGAAATTTTGATGTTGCACAAGAATATCTTGAGCTTGCTTTAGAAAGTGACCGGAATTTGTGGCGAACATGGAATGGTTTAGCTCAAATAAATGCTTATCAATACAATTGGGAAGCTACAGACAGATTCTATGAAAATGCCTTAGATACAGCGGCAGGTCAGCAACATGTAATTTATAATAACATGGGTGTTTCATATTTAGCGCGAGGAAATAAAGAGGATGCTATCGTGGCTTTTAATAGTGCTTTAAATTATGCGCCGGAACTAGATATTGTGAAAACGAATTATAAATTAGCACTCGCAACACTCTCACGATATGATGAGGCGACCATAGAATCTGATGTTCATTCTCGAGCCAAAGCATTGAATAATGTTGGTTATGCCGCAATGTTACAAGGGGACTATGAAGAAGCAGAGCGCCTACTTTTAAAATCCATAGAAGTTAGTCCAAATTTCTACAAAACACCTTATCGCAATCTTCAAATCCTTCATCAGCTGATGCACGATGAATAGTTAGTAATCTTATAAAAAATGGATGGTATATCTTTAATCCGCTAGAAAAGGAATATATGTGTGAAAAATTATAAAAAAATATTACTTCTTTCTTTGTTATCTTGTGGAATTTTATTGGGATGTACTTCACCTAAGGGTTCGAATGTTACAGATAAGAAACATAGTGTAATCAGTATGCGATCTGAGACGCTAAGTGAGCTATATAAAATCCATCCATTTGCTAAAACGCAGATTAATAACGCTGCTGGATACGGTGTTTTTAGTAATGTTGGTGTTAATTTATTTTGGATTTCAACGGCTAGCGGCTGGGGGGTTGTGCGTGATAGGAAAAAGGGAAAAGATACCTATATGAAGATGTATAGCGCCGGCCTTGGTCCAGGGCTTGGCGTAAAAGACTTCCGCGGAGTTTTTGTATTTACGTCAGATCAAGCCTTGAACAATTTTATAAATAAAGGCTGGGATGCCAGTGCTCAGGCGGATGCGGCGGCAAAATCAGAAGGTAAGGGTAATGCTTGGGCTGGCGCTATTGATGTGGCGCCAAATATAAAGCTCTATCAAATAACCAAACATGGTTTAGCCCTGCAAGCCACCATTCAAGGCACAAAATATTGGAAGGACAATGATTTAAATTAGGGTTGTTTCGTGTATGATCCTATCCATAGACCGTTCGGAATTTGTTTTCCGTCCAGAGAAATGATCTGCTTTTTATCTAATATTATCCTCATATTATATTTACAGTGATACAATATAAGGAAAAGCTAATAGAATATTAGCCGTCTTAATTATAACTAACCCGCATTATGCTCCCCCTAAATCCATAGTGCGGGCTTTTCTGTTAAATCACTTCGTCGCTTTTTAACAGCTTTCTCACGAGAAGGTTTTTCAGATTAAATACAGTAATCTAGCGGTTTACACAGGTTCGAATATAGATTTAATCAAAGGGTGTTTTTCTGCTCTTGAAAAAATATTGGGCGAAAATTCTATAAATCAAAGAGTCGATATAGGAATTTATTCTTGACTTTTCTTTTCTTGTGTGTATTATAGAAAACAATCAGCGCAACGATTCTATCATTTATGGCTCACATTTGGTGAGCCTTTTTCTTTGCGTCGTCCAATCACATAATTGTTAATCGTTAAGGAATTTATCATGCTAATGAAAATTGGAGGGGTAGGAGGAACTCAACCTGCCATAATTACAACCGTTGCCACCGCGCATATGTTTCTCACTATAGGAAACAGCCACAATATAGGTAGGCCAACGGCTTCGGGTGATACATTTGACGCGAAGGTTTATGAGTGGACGCAGGGTAATATTTTGGTACAACCCGCTGCCGCGATGCTGGATCATCAAAACGACACGGTAACGGATATCAGCCCAGATTTGTCTTTCTCGGCGGATTATATTGCCGCGAACCCCATTATTGACCGTCTTGTATTCGTACCGCACGCGCAAGGGTCAACTGGTTTCAGCGACAATTCATGGTCTGCCGATACCGTTCCCAATGATTTAAGTGTCGCCGTTACGCGGTTTAATGCCGCTCATGCGCAGCTTATTGCGGACGGGTATACCGTTATGGTTGGTGGTGCATTTTTCCATGCAAACCGCCCTGATTTTGACGATAACAGCCATCTACAATATCAGATTGATATTGACGATATGGTTGCTTATCTCCGTGCAAACCTCACCGATGGCGTAAATATACCCGTAATCATTGGCGGGGGCATGACGAAAACACAGCTTGATGCTCGTGCCTTATCCAAGGATTTGAACTTCCAAGCAACGGCAGACGGAACGCAGCATCGTGTGGCCTATACAGGTACGTATGATTGGATTAACAGCCCTCGCTATGGCAAGAGCTATGCAGGATTACCAGTTGTTACCACTGATGGAGTACATGCAAACAGGCTAGGTGTGATAGAACAGGGGCAGCTAAGATATGACGCATTGCTACGTGCTCAATTAAACGCTAGTCCGTCCGAACCATTTCAAAGCCTTGCCAGTTGGGGTAGTTGGAAAGCCTTTCATGATTTCCGCTCTGGAACTGGGCTTGATATGACAGGCAACGGAAACCATGCCACTCAACAAGACGCAGTCGCCACCGCGGATATGATTTATGATCCTGTTGTGCAGTCTATGGCGTTTATTCGTGCCGCTGGTGGTACAGATAAGTACTTCTCGGCAGGTGCAATGCTGGGGGCTAGTTACACAAAAGCTGCCCTTGTGAAATTTAGCAGCCTATCTACTCAGGGTGTTATGCAAGATCACAATGATGGTACGCGTATGCACCTATCTTCTGGAACAGGTGTTTTCAGAAGTTATCACAACAGCTCTAGTCAGAAGGTAGCATTCCCAAACACCGACATTGTATTGGGCAAGTACCATTTAATCGTTCTCACATATGACGCAGCAACAACCACTATGAAGCTGTATCTTGACGGGATTCTAAAAGATACGAATGCATCCGTTGCAAACCATACCCGAACAACCTTTGAGGCCATCGGAGCGCAGACCCATGTTAATAATGGTGTGCTTGGTGGTGGTATGGTGTTTGCTGCATTCTCTGATACGGTGATGTCTCTTGCCAATGTTCAAGCTCTTAATATTTCTGCGCAAGGTTTAGTTAATTAATTTGTTGTACAAACCCCAAGTGAAATACCCAATATGTGGGCGTTTTATGGTCCTCGCGATGATAGTTCAATTTCGTATATCAGTACTGTTACAAGCATCGTCGGTGATACGTTTGCCGTGAACAATGTAACGCAAAGCACAGAGATCTTAAAGCCAACTTATAATGACGCTGGTGATTATATCCAGTTCGGAGGAATTGCAGGAAACCAAGAGGAATTAATCCTGCCGGATATTGATTTTGCGGGAGATGATTTCTCACTTTCTGTCTGGGCGAAGAGGGCAATACAGGGGCTTTATCTAGGGCATACGAAGGAAAGCTGGGTAGTGTCCACGTCTACAAAGGCCGCGCATTAACTACGGATGATGTGACCAATATCTTCAATGACGGTACGGCGGATTATAGTAATGCATGACAATATCTATTAAACTTGCGCTTAATAAGGGAGCATTATATAATGCTCCCTTATAGTTAACAATGCGATTGATATAATGCTAAAGGCAGAAATAACCCTACCATATAAGGACATCAATCTGGTGAAGGATTTCGCAGAAAAGCATGGTGGGCAGATTACAAACGAATCCATTACTCTGGATAAGCCATCGACATTTTCCTTGGAAATTGATGCTGACACGATCGATATGAAATATCCGCACTTTCAACAAGAACAATATAACAAATTGCCTTCTGAAGATAAATTGTCACATGCATTTGCAAAGTTTGTTCACAATGAAATGGGCTTTACTGATGGTCATCCAGATGTAAGATCAAACCATAAGATGATCATCGTTGGTATTGATGAAGATCATGAAATGCCATCTGGAACCTATCTTGATGTTGTGCGGGAGGGTGATGAGCTTAAAATATCACTTGTGCATGAAATTTACACAAAAGAAGATGCCGATTTCAGTGGTTTAAAGCCGGGTGATCCTCTATATGAACTTAATCTATAATAAAAGCACATGGGGTTCTATAGTACCCCTCGTGTAGCTTGTTGTTTTTATTGCGGAATTTTGTTGACACTGATCATTATATCCTTCATAAAGCCCCATCTTTTAAAATATAAAAGCAAATGAAAGTCTAAAAGAGATGAAAACATATTCTGCAAAACCTGCCGAGGTAGAGAAAAAGTGGATTATAATTGATGCAGAGGGCGTTGTTCTTGGTCGCCTTGCAAGTATTATAGCCCTACGTCTTCGCGGCAAGCACAAGCCTGAATTCACACCACATGTGGATTGCGGTGATAACATTATTGTCATTAACGCCGATAAGGTCCATTTGACTGGTCGTAAACGCGAAAAATCAATTTTCTTCTGGCATACAGGTTATCCAGGTGGGATTAAGCAACGCACAAAAGGGCAAATCCTTGATGGTAAGCATCCAGAGCGCGTTGTTCAAAAAGCTGTGGAGCGTATGCTTCCTAAAGGGCCTTTAGGACGTACTGTATTTAAAAATTTGCGCGTATATGCTGGAACTGAGCATCCACATGAAGCACAAAAGCCGGACGTTCTAGATGTTGCATCTATGAACCCGAAAAACAAAAGGTAGGGCATAATCATGGCTGATAAAAAAGACGAAAAAATTACAGATCTTAAAGACATTGGTAGCGCCGTTGCGGAAACAAAAGTTGATGCGCCTGTTGCTGCTAAAGCTGAAGAGGTTGAATCTGCTCCTGTTAAAAAAGAGCCAAAAATCGATAACTTGGGTCGTGCGTATGCAACTGGTCGTCGTAAAGATGCGGTTGCGCGTGTATGGATCAAGGCTGGTTCTGGTAAAGTGACAGTAAATGGTAAAGACCAAACTGAATACTTCACACGCACAACACACCGTTTGATTCTAAATCAACCGTTCTTGGTTACAGATCGTGTTGGTAAATTCGATGTTATGTGTACTGTTAAAGGTGGTGGTCTATCTGGTCACGCTGGTGCTGTGCGCCACGGTATTTCACGTGCGCTTGAGAATTTCGAGCCAACATTACGTCCGCCGTTGAAGAAGGCCGGAATGATGACACGTGATGATCGTATCGTTGAACGTAAGAAAGTTGGTAAGCATAAAGCTCGTAGAACTAAGCAGTTCTCTAAACGTTAATCGTTTCACTGTGGTGTCGTCAGATTGCGGCTTATGTATTACAAATACGCTGCGCCTTATCTTTCTAACCACATTAAAATATAGCTGACTTACATTATAAAGAATTCAGAACGTCCCTTTGGAGTATTTCCATCGGGGCGTTTTTTCGTTATGCTGAAACCATGATAAGAAAAACAGCAGTCGTCGCAGTTCTCCCGGTATTATTTATGCTCATTTATGTGGCTCAATTTATGGTGCCACAATCAAGTGCGTCTGATGTGAGGCTGCTTGAGGTGGCAGCAAATGATGTTGAGAAGTTGCCATGCGCGTCTGGTGAATTGAGAATCCAGTTCATACAACTGCAAACATTCGCACCTGTTGATCATCATACTGCGGATATTATTGGTACACTTGATATGCCAAATCCAACTTATATATACAGTCTGGAATTCCCGCCAACGGATTCTGAATTTACATCCGGCAATATGTTACGTGGAACATTAAGGCTGTACGAACGAGATCCAGACATGATGAGCATACAAGTGATAACACCGATGAAAATTGAACAGCGCGTTGAAATCCCTCACAGTGCAACAGGTGTATTTATTGATGTGATAAAGACATTCGGCGGACAGCCAGAATACTTTATGGTGCGCTTCGTAGAAGGTTTCAATGGTGAAGGCCATCTGTGCATGCCCCCAGAAATGTATAAATAATTCCATAAATGAACCAATAGGTAAGCCATTCATATGACGAATTTTATTCTGCCCTATAAGGGAATTACCCCTAACATCCATGAAAGCGCATTTATTGCGCCATCTGCCTCTATCATTGGTGATGTGCAAATCGGCGAGGGCAGTAATATTTGGTATAATTGCACCGTGCGTGGGGACGTCAATGACATAAAAATTGGCGCACGCACGAATATTCAAGACGGTACAGTCATTCATGTGACCACTGATTTTCAAGGCACATATGTGGGTGATGATGTCACCGTGGGGCATTTGGCGATTTTGCATGCTTGCCGGATAGAGAATTTTGGCTTTGTCGGGATGCAGGCTTGTGTCATGGACGGTGCGGTGGTGGAAAGCTATGGCATGTTGGCGGCGGGGGCGTTATTAACCCCGAATAAACGCGTTCCAAGCGGACAGCTTTGGGCAGGCTCACCGGCAAAATATATGCGTGACCTCACCGATAAAGAACGCGCCTACATCAAATGGTCCGCCCCACATTATGTTGATTTAGGGCAGGAGCATAAAAGGGAAATGGCGTGATGGAAGGCTATGAGTCTTTTAAGAAGCCTGCTGGTTTTAATCCTTTCTTTGTTGCTAAACTTACGAAGAAGAAAAAATTGTTATGGCCTTGCATTATTCTTTTGTTGTCTATACTCGGTGTAAATAGTGCTTTATCTGAGGGTGATAGTGATGCTGTTATCTCTTTTCTAATTATTATAGCTGTTTGTGTAGCCTATATTTTACATGCTCGTTATTTGAATAAGAACCCTAATATTATTGAGGTGTCAGACAAAGGAATCTGGTTTCCAGTGCGTCGGATATTTATTCCAAAGGATAGGTTTTATAAAGCTATTAAAGTACAGGAAATTAGGCACACCCGTGTAGGTGAAATGAATATTCAAAATGTACATATCTACTTTAAAGTGTCACTCAAAGAACGCACATTCCTAATGTGGAAACTTATTTATACTAAAAAAGAATATGAGATTTCGCCAACGCAGTATCAGGTAACAATGCCCATTCCGTATACTATAGGGCATAGAGATGATATTGGATTGAATGTTTCAAAAACTGAACTTATCAGGGTTTTAAATAGCTTGAAGAATTAGGGGAGGGGCAATCATTCCCTACCGCCGCACTTGTACATATTTCCCGGGTGCTGGTTCAATGCCTTTAGCGACTTTGCGTGCGGGGACTTTGCCATCACCATATTTGGAAACCCATGTATCCCAAACGGGCCACCATGAACCGTCATGTTGTTCGGCTTTATCCATCCATTCATCTGGATCTTTAGGTGTATTACCATTTGTCCAATGGCAGTATTTGTTTTTTGACGGTGGGTTCACGACCCCTGCAATATGACCCGACGCAGCGAGGGTGAATGTTACATTTTCACCCTTCATCAGGCTTACGCCTTCATATGTTGCTTTCCATGGTGCGATGTGATCATCTTTAGCAGAGATGAAGTGACGCGGTGTTTTGATGACCGATAAGTCAACAGGCGTGTCATTGACATCAATACCGCCAGCCTCAATCAGTTTGTTATCCCGATACATATTTTGCAAATAAAAGCGATGCATCGCAGCGGGCATGTTGGTGCAATCATCATTCCAGTAGAGCAAGTCAAAGGGGAATGGTTCACGCCCCATCAGGTAGTTATTCACCACAAATGACCAAATCAGGTCATTGGCACGCATGAGGCTGAATGTTTTTTGCATTTCCTTACCGTCTAAAACGCCGTGTTTGTCCATCATTTTGTTCAGCGTGTCTAGCTGCGTGTCATCAAGGAATAGATGCATATCTCCTGCTTGTTCAAAATCCAACAGGGTGGTTAAAAATGTAGCAGAAGCGATACGGCTATCTTTCTTCTGTTGGGTCAAGTAGGACAGAGTGGTCGCAAGCAGCGTTCCGCCCAAGCAATATCCAACGGCATTGGTTTGTGCTTCACCCGTTATGTCTTCAATCTTGGTGAGTGACTCCAGAATACCTTCATTCATATAATCTTCGAACTGTTTGTTCGCCAATTTTGCATCTGGATTGACCCATGAAATTACGAAAACGGTATGCCCTTGCGCAATTGCCCATTCGATAAGTGAATTCCCAGGACGCAAATCAAGGATATAATACTTATTAATCCATGGCGGTATGATTAGGAGCGGTGTTTTATGCACCTTATCGGTGGTTGGTTCATACTGGATCAACTGCATTAAATCATTTTGATGGATGACTTGTCCTTTTGTCATGGCAATATTCTTGCCTAGTTCAAAAGCATCCTTATCGGTGGTTCGTATGTTGAGTTTTCCATCCTGAATATCATTCATTAGGTTCTCGAACCCTTTGATTAGGTTCTGTCCGCCTGTTTTCATGGTTTCGTTAAGAACCTCTGGGTTGGTGAGTATAAAGTTCGTCGGTGACATCGCATCGGTGAATAATTTTGTTTGAAAGCTTAATTTGTGTTTTTGTTGCTTACTTAATCCATCCGCATTTTCAATCGTTTTTTCCATATGCTGGCAGGTTAGAAGGTAGGATTGTTTGATAAAGTTAAATAGCGCATTTTCTTGCCATTCTGAGGCTTTGAAACGGCGGTCTCCCTTGGTTTGAGCTGCCTGTGCACGTGTGTCTGCTTGTTGTCCCATGAATTTTTGTACGCTGTCTTGCCATAAATTCATCCAGTCTTGCGTGTATTGGGTTTGAACCTCCATCATTTTGCTTGGGTCTTTTACAAGATGATCAAAAAATTCTAGATAGCTTTCCTGTGCATTCATAGGGTCTAAATTGATAGAGGAAAATTGTTCCATTGACCCAGGTGCGCCTAATTTGCCGATATACTCGTTAAATATTGGCTGTGCCTTTTCATATGCATTAATTAACGCTTCCCCCAAAGCCGCAGGGTCAGGTGTTTGAAAGGCATCGTTGGTGTCTTGCGTCTGTTTTTTTGATTGAGAGGAATTTGTCATTGTGGCTCCGTATTTTATGAGGCGTAAATTGCGTCATATTCTTGCAGTAGGGAATAAGCAAAAATCAGACCAGTTTTGTAAGGTAATTTTTACCATGTACTTGCAACATATCGTAAAGAAGGTTAAGACCAATATTCAATATTGAACGTCTTTAATAAAGGGTAATAGTAATATGAGCAAGCCATTTCGCATTGGTATCGCAGGATTAGGAACTGTAGGAGCAGGGGTCATTAAGGTTCTTACGAAAAATGCAGATATTATTGCGTTACGGGCAGGGCGGAAAATTGAAATTTCAGCGGTATCTGCGCGTAATAAAAACACAGATCGTGGCGTTGATTTGTCAGGTTATGATTGGGTTGATAATGCTGCGGATCTTGCGCATCATGGCGAATTAGATGCTGTTATTGAATTGATCGGTGGATCAGAAGGTGTTGCAGCGGATCTTGTGAATGCTGCGCTTGATAACTCACGTCACGTTGTTACGGCGAATAAAGCGTTGCTTGCGCATCATGGTTATGAACTTGCACTTAAGGCAGAAGACAATGGTGTGTCTTTGGCGTATGAGGCGGCAGTCGCGGGCGGTGTCCCGATTATAAAGGCGTTGCGTGAAGGGTTGGCGGCAAATAAAATTCATTCGGTTTACGGTATCCTAAATGGAACGTGTAATTACATTTTAACAATGATGCGTGAAACGGGACGTGATTTTGCAGAGGTTCTTAAGGAAGCGCAAGAGCTTGGCTATGCTGAGGAAGATCCAACCTTTGACGTAGAGGGGATAGATGCTGCACATAAGCTATGCTTGATAACGGCCATTGCCTTTGGTGTTAAACCTGACTTTGAAGCGTTAGGAATTCAAGGAATAACAAATATTAATGCGACAGATATTACGTCTGCAACAGACTTTGGTTATCGTATTAAATTATTGGGGATCGCCCGTGAAGTTGACGGTGAAATCATGCAAAATATTGAACCATGCCTCGTCCCGATTTATTCACCAATGGGTATTATTGAGGATGTCTATAACGCAGTGTATGTGGAGGGTGACTACGTTGAAAGCCCGCTATTCACTGGTAAAGGTGCAGGTGAAGGGCCAACGGCATCATCTGTTGTGGCAGATATTATAGATCTTGCGCGCGGTATTCAGGTGCCAACATTTGGTGTTGCGGCGAAACATTTGAAAGAAGCACCGCGGGTTTCCTTGAGTGAAACGCGTGCGCGGTATTATTTGCGCTTAAATGTGACCGATCGTGCAGGTGTGATTGCGGATATATCCTCTATATTACGGGATCAAGATATCTCTATTGAAAGCTTGATACAGCATGGTCGTGATCCGGGGCAGGTTGTTCCTATTATTCTGACTTGTCATGAAACGCGTCATGCGGCCATGGTTAAGGCGGTTTCACTTATAGAATCTTTGGATACATGTGCGGAAAAACCTTGTCTCATGCGCATTGAAGAGCTATAGGATAGACAGTAGAATAGGATGAACAAAAATGACACAGGCACAAGTAGATAACATGACACAAGATACAAACGCAGACTTAATGGATCGTAACCTTGCGATGGAAGTTGCACGTGTAACCGAAGCAGCTGCATTGGCGGCGTCAAGGCTGGTTGGGCGTGGTGATAAAATGGCAGCGGATCAAGTTGCCGTTGATGCTATGCGCTCTGCGCTTAATACGCTTCATATTCGCGGGCGTGTTGTTATTGGTGAAGGTGAACGTGACGAAGCACCAATGCTATATATTGGTGAAGAAGTGGGAGATGGTACAGGTGGACCGCGTATTGATATCGCGCTTGACCCATTAGAGGGCACAGATATCACTGCTGCTGGTGGGCCAAATGCTTTGGCTGTTATTGCTTTGACAGATGAAGGCGGATTTTTGAATGCGCCTGATGTTTATATGGATAAAATTGCTGTTGGCCCGGGCATTGATGCCAATGTTCTTGACCTTGATGCTCCGATTGCTGATGTTTTGGCGAAGGTTGCAAAGGAAAAGGGCGGGAGTATTAATGAATTAATGGTTTGTATCCTTGATCGTCCGCGTCACGAGCAATTAATTGCCGATGTACGTGCATCAGGTGCACGCATTAACCTGATTGGTGATGGTGATGTCAGTGCCATTATCGCAACCACTGACCCAGATACAGGGATTGATCTTTATGTTGGTTCTGGTGGCGCACCAGAAGGTGTTTTGGCGGCGGCTGCGTTACAATGCATTGGTGGTTCAATGTTGGGGCGTTTGACGTTTAGAAATGACGATGAGATAGCCCGCGCAGAGCGTTGGGGGATTACTGATTTGAACGTAATTTACACAACAGATGACCTTGCAAAGGGTGATAATGTTATGTTCGCGGCCACGGGCGTGACTGATGGCACGATGCTTCGCGGTGTGCGTCGCTATCCAGGAGGTGCAAAAACATCAACGATTGTTATGCGCTCTAAATCTGGCACAGTTCGCCGTATTGAGGCAACACATAATTTGAACCGCAAGAATTGGCTTAAATCTATTTAGGTCATGCTAATTTCGATGTTATTATGTGGATCTATGGTATGTGTAACTTGGGTTTCACCTTTTGGATCATCTATAATATTATCTAAGAAATCAAAGATTTTATGAGATAGGTATGCTGATGCACTTTGTTCAAATATTATCTTGAAACGATCTTTAGTACTTTCATCGGCGTTATTGTCTGGTTTGGTTTGGGATGAATTTTGTGGTGTATAGCCGTTCAAACTTAGGTTTATTGCCGATATTCTTCTTATTTCCTTTAATGCCGTGGCTGGTATAGATGTCACGTCTATCTCCAACACGGAACCAGGAACTATGTCTTTTACGATGCTGTTCACAGATGTTTCTATCATGAAAAGCTCTTTTGAAAATTTATTGGATAAGGCATCCGCGATGTTGTTTTGAACCTCTTGTGGCACAGAATCTCGAAAGTAAACTTTTGCGGATGCAAATGAGCCATTTCCGTATTTGCTTGATGTATGTGGCATTATTTATTTTCTGGTTATCTTATATTTATAAGCTAATGTAATGAATATGCTTGAAAAAAGCAAATTCCGTTTCGCTTTTGGTATAGAATCGAATAGCCTGCATAGATGCCTACAAATATAGTTTCACACTCCTTAAATAAAGCGCGTTGGGTTATTCCTGATGTATCGCTTGATGACGTTGACTTGTTGGTGCATCGTCATGAAGTTCCCGAAGTGGTGGCACGTCTCTTGTGCCAACGTGGTGTTCCCCCCGAAGAGGTTGATAGCTTCCTGAACCCTACACTTAAAAATGACTTCCCTGATCCTTTTTCACTTAAGGGGCTTGGTGATATGGCCGAGGATGTCGCCATTGCCATTGAGGATGGCAAGAAATTTTCCATTTTTGGTGATTTTGATGTTGATGGTGCAACGTCATCCGCGGTTCTTTATCGCTTCCTTAAATGCGTAGGGATAGAGGCTAAAATTTATATTCCTGATCGTTTGAGCGAGGGGTATGGCCCCAATATCGGGGCGTTGCAAAAACTGAAAGAGCAGGGTGCAGATATTCTCATGATGCTTGATTGTGGTACCACTGCATTTGATATTGTGAAAGCAGGAACAGATTTAGGCCTTCAAATTATTATTCTGGATCATCATGAGGCAGAAGATCACTTGCCAGAATGTTGGCATGTGATTAATCCAAAGCGCAAAGACGATACATCAGGCCTTGATATGCTGGCGGCGGTGGGGGTAACTTTTATGGTGTGCGTTGCGATCAATAATCGCTTGCGTGATCGTGGGTTCTACAAAAATAAGGGGCTCAGTGAACCGAATTTGAAGGGGTTTCTTGATATTGTCGCATTGGGAACAGTGTGTGATATGGTGCCGTTAACGGGCGTGAACCGTCTGTTTATTCGCATGGGGTTTGCCGTGCCTTATGATCAATTAAATGTCGGGATTAAGGCTTTGATGGGCGTTGCCGGTATTTCTCCTCCAATTTCGACATATGATTGTGGCTTCGTTTTGGGGCCACGTATCAACGCGGGTAGTCGGGTTTCTGAGGCTGATTTAGGTGCACGGCTTTTAACCAGTGATGATCCTGAGGAGTGCAAGAATATCGCTTGGACGTTGAATGATTGTAATGATAAGCGCAAGGCGATCCAAAAAACGATGGAGGAGCAAGCCATTGCCATGGTTGAAGATCTTGGGCTGCAAGATGCCCCATTGATTTTACTGGATCATGAAGATTGGCATCCGGGCTTAAGCGGTCTTGTCGCGGGACGTCTTAAGGAGAAGTACAAAAAGCCAGCTTGCGTTGTGACTTATGCGTATGATTTATCAGGACGTAAAGAGGGGCGCGGGTCAGGGCGTTCCATCCCTGGTATTCATATCGCACAAAGCTTTATTGATGCGCGCATTGCAGGGTTTTTGGAAAAAGGTGGCGGTCATGCGATGGCTGGTGGCTTCACAATGAACCCAGATAAATTGGCGGATTTACGCGAGTTTTTGAACAAAGATATCGCGCGGCAAATGGAGAATACGGATACCAATATTGAAACCATTATTGATGGCGTATTAACGGTGCAGGGTATTACTCTTGGGTTGATTGAGGTGTTGCAAAATAAGGTTGGACCATTCGGTCAGGAACAGCCTGAGCCCGTTTTTATGTTGAAAAATATTCGTATTCATAAGGCGGATATCCTTGGTGGGGCGCATATTCGGGTCATGTTAAGTGATTGGGAGGGCGGTACGCGGGTTAAGGCAATGGCATTTCGTAGTGTAGACACGCCGCTTGGTGATGCCTTGCTTAAAAGTGGCACATACGCGTTTCATATCTTAGGACAGCTTAAAATCAATGAATGGCAAGGGCGTAAATCTGCCGAGATGCATATTGTTGATGCGGTACAAGCAGCCTAGGTTTCGCGCCAATCAAACTATTATGTTATAATATATCATTATTCCGTTGCACATTTTGTGCGGGGCGGTTATAAGTTTGTTCTTAATTGATATTTTATAGGTAATGAACATGACACAGATAAAACGAGTTCAAGGTATATTTTCGTGGGTTGTTGTATTGTCAGAAGTTAGCCACGTTTTCTGTTGTGTCTTGCCAAGTCTATTTAGCATACTAACCGTTTTTGTTGGTATGGGTGTTATTGGCGTTATGCCATTATGGATAGATGGTATGCACCATGTGATGCATGATTGGGAATTACCCTTGATTGGAATGTCTGCATTTATTCTTGCTCTTGGTTGGATTTTGCATTTTGTCAGTAAGCGCATGGATTGTCGTGATACTGGATGCGGTCACGCACCATGCGAGAAACAAAAAGATAAGACAGCACGCACATTAAAAATCGCTACGTTTCTGTTCGTAATTAATATGGTGATTTACACGTCTATGCATTACGCTTTATAGACGTCATCTGGGTTAAATATCATCTCGGCATCAATAAACAACATTTTAGCATTGAGATCGCCGCTTATCCTTCTGTAAAAGCAAGATTTTCTTCCCGTGTGGCATGATCCGGTGTCTGTTTCGATCTTGATCCAGATGCAGTCTTGATCACAATCAGTACGCATTTCAGTTACTTTTTGAATATGACCGCTTGTCGCACCTTTGTGCCACAAGGATTTACGGCTACGCGACCAGTAATGGGCTTCGCCTGTTTCTATTGTTTTATCGAGGGCTTCCGCATTCATAAATGCAAACATTAATACGTCACCAGTTTTGGCACAGCTCGTAATGCATGGGATTAAACCCTTTTCATCGAATTTGGGTGTGAAGTTTAAGTTCTCTTCGGTTTCGCGTTTGCTCATGATTTTTTTAGCCGTGCCTCAAACGCATCCCAAAGCTGGGCTTCCAGACAAACCCCGTCTAGTGTGTTTATTTCCTGTAATCCGGTTGGTGATGTTACATTAATTTCGGTGAGGTAATCGCCAATAATATCAATACCAACAAAGACCAATCCTCGTTTTTTTAGTTCCGGCGCGATTGTCCTGCATATTTGCTTCTCTCGCTCCGTTAATGTTGTTTTTTGCGCACTGCCACCGGCATGAAAGTTTGCACGCGCATCATCCGCCGCAGGAACACGCAAGACCGCACCGACAGCCTCACCTTCAATCAAAATAATGCGTTTATCACCTTTTCGTGCCTCTGGCAGATATTTTTGGATGATAATGGGCTCTTTGTAGAATGCTTCGAACATTTCAAGCAATGTATTAAGGTTAAAGCTGTTTTCGTCTATATGGTAGACTTGTTCGCCGCCATTGCCGTAAAGTGGTTTTAAGATTACATTTCCGTGTTTTTTATAAAAATCGCGCAAAGCACCTTGATCGGCGGTAATTAATGTCGGTGGCGCAAGGTCGGTGAAATGCGTAACCAGAAGTTTTTCCGGCGCATTTCGAACATGCGCAGGATTATTCATAACCAATGTATCATCGGTAATATGATCCAAGATATGGGTCGCAGTAATATAGGACATATCGAATGGCGGATCTTGGCGCATCAAGACAATATCAACATCTGTTTTAAGGTTGATGATCTCGCTGTCGCCAAGAGTGAAGTGATTGCCCTGCTCGCGGCGTACTTCAAGTTTATTTGCTTTGGCTGTAACCTGCCCATCTTCAAGGCGTAAAGCCGATACGAAATAGTGATATAGAGTGTATCCGCGTTTCTGTGCTTCTAAAGCAAGGACGAAGGTACTGTCTTTATCAATGTTAATATTTTGGATGGAATCCATTTGAATTGCGATTTTTAGGCTCATATTATTCACTTTTGTTGCTTTTCTTCCGTATATATAATAGCTATTCATACGAAAAGAAATATAGAGATTGAAAAAGAGTAGATGAATTTTGAAGAATTAGGCCTAAGTGCCCCAATATTAGATGCGATTAAAGATTGCGGATATGATACACCAACCCCCATTCAAGAAAAGGCGATACCGCATATTTTGATGGCGCGTGATATCGTCGGTTTGGCACAAACAGGTACAGGAAAGACGGCAGGGTTCACTTTGCCAATGATTGAAATATTAGCAGGTGGTCGTGCAAAGGCGCGTATGCCGCGTTCACTTATTCTTTCACCAACACGCGAACTTGCCGCGCAGATCGCTGAAAACTTTGATACATATGGTAAGAATTCTAAGCTGACGAAGGCTTTGCTTGTTGGTGGTTCATCCATGGGTGAGCAAATTAAAATTCTGGATCGTGGTGCGGATGTTCTTATTGCAACACCAGGGCGTTTGATTGATTTGTTTGAGCGCGGTAAAATTCTGCTGACAGATATTAAAATTTTGGTGATTGATGAGGCAGATCGTATGCTTGATATGGGGTTTATTCCCGATATTGAAAAAATATGTTCGAAGCTTCCACCTATTCGCCAGACATTATTGTTCTCTGCGACGATGGCTCCGGAAATAAGAAAGCTGACTGAGAAGTTTTTAAGTAATCCTAAGGAGGTCGCAGTGTCCTCGCCTGCTTCTACGGCGGTTACTGTTAAACAATTCCAAGTTAATGTGTCACCGAAGGCTAAAAATAGTGTTTTGGCAAAGATCATCAAGCAGGAAAAAGTGGAAACTGCCTTTATCTTTTGTAACCGGAAACGTGATGTTGATTCTCTAAGCAAATGGCTTCAGGACAAAGGATATGATGCGCGCCCATTACATGGTGATATGGCGCAGGTTTCGCGCACAAAGACACTGCAAGAGTTTAAAGACGGTAAAATCCCGCTACTTGTGTGCAGTGATGTAGCTGCGCGTGGGATTGATGTGAGCGCGGTGTCACATGTATTTAATTATGATGTTCCGGTTGCACCTGATGATTATATTCATCGTATTGGACGGACTGGTCGTGCAGGTGAGACAGGCCGTGCGTGGATGTTGGTTACAAAATATGATGATAAACAACTTTCTGCGGTGATTAAGCGTATTGGAAAAGATATTGAAATTGTGGATATGGGCGGTGAGCGTTCGAAACCTCAATCAAATTCTCAATCAAGCCCTCAATCGAAGCCTACTGCGATAAAAGAAAAGGCGCAGAGCACTCCTAGAAGGGATGCCCAAAAAAAGAAACCACATCATGCGCCTGATGATCGCGTCAAACATGCGGGGTTTGGTGATGATGTGCCGGCATTTTTTAAATAATTAAAAAGGTTGTGAGTATATGGGGGGCTTCGCTATGCCCCTCTATTGACTTTGTGGTGTTAAAACTCAAAACTATACATCTAGATTCCCATATGGATTCCAAGAGGATGCTGGCTAACAACATGATACACACACCACATAACTTTTTTTCTATGCGCACTATTCTTATCGCGAGTGTGAGTTGCCTTCCATTATTGTCTATTTCACAAATTGCCTACGCGCAGGAAAACTCAGCGACGCAAAAAAGCGAAAAAGGATCACCCGTTGATCTGCAAGCAGATCGTTTGGTGCATGATGATAGCGGGCAAATTGTAACCGCGTCCGGTGATGTGGTTCTTGTACAAGATGGCCGAACTGTTAAGGCAGATGAGATTATATATAACTTGGTAGAAGACACTGTTATTGCAGCGGGGCATGTTGAGTTTATAGACGCGAACGGTGACAAGCATTATGCAGATCGTGCAGAATTTAATAATGCGCTTAAGGATGGATTTGTAGAGGGACTTAAAACATTCCTTGTTGATGGCTCACGATTTAAAGCATCAAACGGGCGCCATAAAGATGGTAATTCGACGATTATGAAAGATGCTTTTTATACGCCATGCGACACATGTAGAGATAATCCTGATGAAGCACCCTTGTGGCAAATTCGCGCTTCCGAGGTGGAGCATAATAAGAATGATAAGATAATACGTTATCGTAATGCACGMTTTGAGGTAAAAGGCGTGCCAGTTGCATATTTACCGTATTTTGCGCATCCTGATGGYTCTGTTAAGCGTAAGAGTGGGTTTCTCACGCCTTCTGCGGGTTATAAAAGTGATTTAGGTGCTTTTGYGCAGAGTAGCTATTACTGGAATATTGCGCCGGATARAGAYTTAACGGCYGGGTTAATGGTTATGACGGRCGCTGCACCACTGGCGATGGTRCAATGGCGTCAACGGTGGGAAAARGCTTCTCTGCTTGTTGAYGGAAGYGTTACGTATTCRGAGCGCACAGATCGTGAYGCGGGGACAAATGTGGAAATAGATGAAGARTTTCGAGGGAATCTCTCTGTATCAGGYCTATGGGATATCAATAATAAATGGCGMAGTGGTCTGAAATTGGATATTGCATCGGATGATCAGTATTTRCGCCAATATGACTTCGACAGTGATGATGTTCTTGAAAATGAGCTATATGTCGAACGTTTTTCAGGTCGTAATTATGCTGTTGGGCGTTTACTTGCATTCCAAGATCTACGTATTGATGAAAATAAGGAAGATCAACCGCATGTTTTGCCAGAGATACAGGCTAGTTTTTTAGGGGAGCCAGGACAGATTCCTATCATCGGTGGTAGATGGAGTATGGACGCTTCTTTGCTTAGTTTGTTACGTGATGAGAAAGAGCAAGATATGACTAGAGTGCATACTGCACTTGGTTGGAAGAGGCGTTTTGTCTCTGATTATGGGTTTGTTTCTGTGTTAGATGCGAACACACAAGGAACACTTTACTACGTGAATGATCGTACAGGGTTTTCTGACAACAGTTCGATCGATAGAAATTCCAAGGAAGCAAGAGCGTTCGGATACATTAATTCTTTCACCAGCTACCCCATTGCAAAAGAATTCGAAAAATCACAAATGGTTATTGAGCCAATGGTATCAATGACATTTGCTCCCAAAATAGATGTTGATGGTGATATTCCCAATGAAGATAGTCAGGATGTACAAATTGACACATTGAATTTATTTGAGGCGAATCGTTTCCCTGGGGTTGATGGTGTTGAGGATCGCTCTCACATGACATATGGTTTAAGAGCAGGATTATACGGCGATGATGGCAGCTACGGCGATGTTTTCCTTGGGCAAAGTTATCGTTTTGAAGAAGATAATAATCCATTTTTTCAGGGATCTGGGTTGGATGAACGTGATTCTGATGTGGTTGGACAAATATCCGGTAGCTATCAGGGTGATTACACTTTGGATTACCGTTTTCAGTTGGATAATGAAAGCCTCCAGTCTCAGCGTCACGAAGTTGATGCGACCGCGAATATTGGCAGTTTGACATTATCGTCACGCTATTTATATGCAAAGGGTCTGGGTGGCACCGACATTATTGAAACCCGCGAACAAATACGCAATTCTGCTTCTTATTATCTTAACGATAAATGGCGAGTTTTTGGATCTGCGCGTCATGATCTTGGCGATAATCCAGGGCTGCGTAAGGCAGATTTTGGTATTGATTATATTGGTCAATGTATTTCTCTTTCTGTGATCGGGCAGAGAACATTGACGGATGATTCTTCTGGCGATAGTGGAACAGAATTTATGTTTCGCATAGGGCTTAAAAATCTGGGTGAGTTTGAAACCTCAGGGGTGCAAATTGGCGGTGGCGAAGAATAATCGTAATTTAGCTTTTCTAAATTTGTGCAAAATAGAGTATACTCCTGCTTCGATAATATAATGAGGAATGATCTTGGGTTTTGTAATTGATTCCAGTTTTCATATGTGGTTCATGTTGCTTTTAACAGGGGCCGCAGTTTATGCGTTTGTACGTGAAAAGTTCCCTTTGGAAGTTACAAGTGTATTCTTGATGACGATACTGCTGCTTTATGGGCAAATATTTTCAATTGTCGATGAAAATCAGAATAATTTATTGAGTCCGGAGACCATTTTATCCGGTTTTGCAAATCCGTCATTGATTGCTGTTTTGGCTTTGCTTGTGATGGGGCAAGCAATGATTCATACTGATTCATTGCGTTTTCTAACCAATCTCTTTGTTTTTAAGAACAAGAAGTACGCATGGTTGTCTGTTCTTGCAATTCTGGTATTTGTTATGGTCTTAAGTAGTTTCATGAACAACACACCATTAGTTATCATTGCGATTCCGGTGATGCAGGCTGTGTTGCACTCTGTCGGGACTCCCGCCAGCCGGATGATGATGCCGCTGAGTTTTGTAGCGATTTTGGGCGGAATGGTGACATTGGTTGGTTCGTCAACGAATCTGCTTGTTTCCAGCTCAATGGTTGAAGTCGGATATGCACCTCTTGGCTTTTTTGATTTTGCAATTCCTGGGGCTATGCTGGCCAGTGTTGGGTTTATTTATGTTATTTTGGTTGTGCCAAGAACATTGCCAAACCGTGCATCAATTAAGGAAGAATTGGTTGGTGATGAAACTGAATTCGTTGCCGAATTAGATATTGCAGAAGATAGTAAACTTGTCGGTGCGGAATGTATCGATGGAAAATTTTCTGCGTTAAAGGATATGAATGTTAAGCTGATCCAACGTGGTGGGCATTTGATATTACCGCCATTTGAGGGGCACAGGATTCACAGTGGCGATATATTAATCGTAGCGGCCACACGACAAACTCTGGGGTCTTTGTTAATGCAATATCCTGGGTTCCTATTGTCCGAGGAAGAAGCAGAAATAATAGATGGCGATGATAATTCAGGTGATGAGGGTGAATCTTCGGCGTTGCAGAATGCAGAGACACGCGTTCTTGCAAAAATAATGATCACACCGGCATCACGTATGATTGATATGTCCATAGACCATGTGAGCTTTCATAAAAGATTTGGGGCGATTGTATTGGGGATCCAACGCCGTGCGCGCGTTGTGCGCCGTCGTTTAGGGCGTATCAGGTTAGAGGCTGGTGATGTTTTGCTAATTGCTGGAAAGCATAACCGTATTAATAATCTTCGCCGTAATCCGGACTTTATAGTGTTGTCAGGTTCTAAAAAAGATTTACCTGTTCCCGGAAAAGCGCCAATTGCGATTTTCATTTTTCTCGCAACGATCAGTAGTGCAGCTTTAGGGGTCTTGGCAATACCAGCAGCGGCATTTACGGGGGCTGTGGCTATGATTGGATCAGGTTGCCTTAATATACGCCAAGCCACGCGTGCAATTGATCGTAAAATATTTTTATTGGTTGGGTCGATGCTCGCGCTTGGGGCTGCTTTACAGGTGACTGGTGGTGCAAATTATATTGCAGATTTGATTCTGCACTCTCCATTTTCTCATTCACCATTATTACTGGCATCTACTCTGTTTATCATTGTTGCCATTACAACAAATGTCTTAACCAATAATGCGTGCGCGATTTTATTCACGCCAATAGCACTAAATCTTGCCGCGCAAATAGAAGCACCGCCAGATCTTGAATTTGATTTATCCTATATTTTTGCCGTTACAGTGGTTTTTGCTGCGAATTGTTCTTTTGCCTCGCCGATTGGTTATCAAACGAATTTACTAGTTATGGGGCCAGGGCAGTATAAGTTCAGAGATTTTATAAGGGCAGGTGTTCCTCTTGTTCTTATTATCTGGGTGACGTATATTTTTATCGCGAAATATTATTTTGGGCTTTCTTAAGAGGTAAGATAAAAGCTTATGAGTTTTTCCAGCTACAATCCTAATGATCGATATCGTCTACGGAGTGCCCGTCGGACAAGTGGTATTTTGACGTTTATGTTTATTTTTGGTTCTATATTTGGCTCAGGGTATTGGGTTGGAGGGATGCACTCACAGCAAATCATGTATATATTACAAGAAGAAAAACGTATCCTTAGCGAAGAAAAGAATGATGGGCAAAACATAATGATTGAGCTTCGTGCAGATTCGCAAACTGCAAATGTTCGCTTGGAACAACTTCGTGCAAGCTATGATGAGTTACTATCAGATGGGCCTATGCGTGATTTGGTAACATTGGTTCGAAATCAAATAGATCAGGGTGTCGATGCAAAACGCTTGGAATCGGTCATTTTATCCGCTCGTCCACCGCAAAATTGTAGTGATCCAGAGAGCAAACGCTTTGTTGTTGCAACGCCGGTTTATAAAGGCCCAAGTAGTAAGGCTGCAATACCGGGCGGGATATCTGTTTTTGGCAAGGGGCTTTCCTCTAAAAATAGCAAAGGTAAAAAAGAGGCTTGGTTTGATCCTAATCAGCCTGTCGAAATCACGTTCCAGGCAAAAGGAAAGAAGCCAACAATGAAAAATGGGGTTTTGCCTATTCATAATTCTATGATTGTTGGAGATAAAGAGTATCGTTTTACGATAACGGCAGGTTCTAAATCATTTGTCAAAGTAACGTTTGATCACTGCGATTATCCATAAATAAAGTCGTTTTATTTTAAAAGATTTTTAAAGAGTAGTGATATTTGCGTTTCAATTTGCAGGCTTAAGTCCACGGGTTCTTTATCATTACTCATCGGGTTATAGCCCCGTGCGTTTAACGTCATCATAATGCGACCATTTAGATCACCGTCAAGGCGCAGCTCAAAATATTCATAATAGTAATTTTCAAGAGCACCTCTGATCCGAAACATTTTACGGCTTTGTCCAGGAAATAAGCCGGCGATCACAGCCTTGGGAAGCTTAATAATGCCGCCGCCTTGGCTTTGCAATATTCCGCCATTAACATTGATTTTACCTCCCTTCATTCTTAGCGGGATAACACCGCCTAGCTGCCCTGTAATGACGATATTACTGAAGCCGGAATCATGGAAAAGTTTTGCGATGTTAATATCTGAAACAATTAATTTATTTTTCTTGGTATGTATGCCGTT
The DNA here is from genome assembly GCA_002747015.1 of Zetaproteobacteria bacterium. The sequence goes on along the minus strand of NVXI01000002.1, from coordinate 141,216 downwards.
TTTCGTAATGGCGGATTGCGTTTTTATGCGCCCGCCGTAAATGTTGAATTGTATGGATTTTATTAGCGGAGCATTTTCATCAAATAAATTAAGATTAATACGCCCATTTTGTGAGATGCCATTTTTTAGAGGAAACTTGAAACTTAAATGCTTTTTGGTTTTCTTGGGGGCTTGTGAATTATATAAAAATTTTGCATGTATATTGGGTATGATTAATGCACCATAATCAATAACACCTTCATCAATGTCTGTGGCCATAGACCATCCCAGTCTGGGCGTTGTTGATATGTTATCAATCGTAAATTCACCTGATGTTGATACTTGAAATTGTGTTGCAACTCTTTGTATTGTCTCTTTGGGGGATGTTATATGTGTTTTGTTAACTGAGAAAAGCCCCAGAATATTGTCGCTATTATGACTTAACGAAAAACTGCCGCCAATTTCAAAATTAGGTTGATTGATAAGCAGTTTGAAGTCTCCATCTGTCACTTCATTATTGGTTGTTGTATTGATGGTGAGTATTGGTTGTTGAAAGTCTAAAATAAACGCTGGAAATTTTTTTGGCTTTTTCAGTTGGTTATTTTTTTGAAGAAAAGAGAGAAGTTCTGCCATATTTGCAGGTGTTATTGTGTTTTTGGTTTCTGTTATGCCATTTACACGACTTACATGAGACTCCCAATCTATATGCTCTGTTCCAAATATTTTGCCGCTGGCCAATAGATTGTAATTGTTATTGTTACTTTTTTCGAATAAAGCGTGAATGTCGCGTAAGGGAAGATTGTGCCAATTGACTGATGCTATATCGGTCTCTATTGATATGTTTGATGTGAGGGCTTGGGCATTATGGATGAACTTTAATTTTGCCGCACCACGCCGGATGCTTATATCTTTATGGGTTATTGATATTTGCTCTGCTTCTGTTGTTAGAGATAACTCGCCAGAGGTGGATAGCGTGCCATCTATTTTTGCATGAAATTTTAAGTTCTTTTGCTTCGTATTGATACGCCCTTTAATGACGATTTCTTGGGCATTTGAGAGTTGTATTTGGGCATCATAGTTAATTTTAATCCCACCAAATTGATCAGATAAGAGTTCTATATTGCTATCTTCTATACTAATTAAGGAGGCGGGGATGCTTCTGAATTTTTGCAAAAAATCTTTATCATCAACCCATCCCGAAATTGTTAAATCAAAATTTTTGGATAATTCTCCAGTTAGTTCTAAGTGCCGAATGGATATTTTTTGTGCATGATCTGGGTTGAGCATGAATTTAAATAAGGAAAAATAGACGCTGATTTCTTTTATTGTGCTGAAATTCTGTTTATCCAAGGATATATCAGAAAACAGAATTTCTCCACGCTTGCGTGTTATTTTTCCAAAGCTTGGGTTTTCAAAGCCAAAGGCATTAAAATTATCAATAATTTTTTGCTCTATTTTTTCAGGAATATAGATAAAGTAGGCGTAAGAGGCCCCCCCGCCAAGCATGATGGTGAAAATAACAACGAAAATGGATAGTATTTTTTTCATGGCTTTTGTTTATGTTTTGAAATCGATTCTGTGTCTAAATATCAATATCTTCAACGAATTGGGCATTATCTTGAATGAATTTATATCTGGCCTCTGGGTTCTTCCCCATAAGCCTTTCCACGAGGTCATCAACTTCTGATAGGTGAGATGTATCATGGGAATCGTTATCTATTAAATCTTCTGCATTCACACCCAAAGCAGCCATGGCATCAGGTAACGTAACACGCAGCAATACACGGGAATCGGGAGCCATTGTTGTCTCTTTGAGTTGTGCTGCAGGCATTTCACCAAGTCCTTTAAATCGACTAACTTCTATTTTATTCTTCCCCTTGAACATGGTTTTCATTAATTCGTCTTTATGCTCATCATCACGTGCATACGCACTAAGCGTTCCACTAACCAGCCTATAAAGGGGGGGCTGCGCAATGAAGAGATGTCCTGTCTCGATCAAAGGTTTCATTTGTGTGTAGAAAAATGTGACAAGTAGTGCAGCAATATGCGCACCATCGACATCCGCATCTGTCATGATGATAACCCGCTCATACCTTAATTTATCAAGGTCAAAATCTTTACCTGAACCACAGCCCAGAGCAAGTATTAAGTCCTGTATTTCTTGGTTTGCACGAATTTTATCACGCGTTGCACTGACAACATTCAGGATTTTACCGCGTAATGGCAATATTGCCTGAGTTTTACGATTGCGCCCTTGCTTTGCAGAACCGCCCGCACTATCACCCTCAACAATAAATAATTCTGTGTCATTGGCATCAGTTTTGCTGCAATCCGCAAGTTTTCCGGGAAGGCGTAATCTTTTGGTCGCGCTTTTCCGCGCCATAGCACGATCGTCTTTGCGGCGCAGGCGCTCTTCTGCTTTTTCAATAATACTGTTCAAAAGCTTGGTGCTTGAGGCTGGGTCTTTTGATAGCCACAGATCGAAATAGTCTTTTACCGCAGTATCAATCAACTTGGTAACATCGGTGTTAACTAGTTTTTCCTTTGTTTGCCCTTGGAATTGCGGATCAGTAATAAAGACGGATAGTAAAATTGTTGCTCCAGACATGATATCATCAGCTGAAACAACAGACGATTTTTTAACACCTGTCATATCACCATAGCCGCGCAAGCCTTTTGATAATGCCGTGCGTAGGCCGCTTTCGTGAGTGCCACCCAGTGGTGTTGGTACGGTATTGCAATAGGAATGGATAAAACCATCACCATCTTCCGGCCAATCAATGGCAAGTTCTATTCGGCCTAAATTGTCGGGCAATTTTATATTCCCATGGAATGAACTGCTCGTAATAGTTGTTCTGTTTTTTAGTGTTGTCTCTAAGTAATCCAACAGTCCTTTAGGGAATTTGAAGACAGCTTCCGGAGTGATCGTGCTATCAGGTTTGATAAGTTCGGGCGCGCATTTCCATCTTATTTCCACACCTGAGTAGAGATAGGCTTTAGAGCGCAGCATTTGAAACAGCCATGCAGGCTTAAACCCGATACTATTACCAAATATTTCAGGATCTGGATGAAAGCAAACAGTCGTTCCGCGGCGGTTATGTATCGCACCAAGGTTTTCCAATTTTGATACTGGCTTTCCTCTTGAGAAACTTTGCTTGTAAAGTTTTTTGTCGCGCGCAACTTCAACCCACATAACATCGGACAGGGCGTTTACAACGGATATACCAACACCATGCAGGCCACCGGATGTCTGGTAGGATTTATTAGAAAACTTTCCACCAGAATGAAGTGTGGTCATAATGATTTCAAGCGCGGATTTACCCGGGAATTTGGGGTGTTCGTCAATAGGGATACCGCGACCGTTATCACGAATGGTTATAATATTACCGACTTCAAGGGTAAATTCTATCCAGTCTGCGTGACCTGCAACGGCTTCATCCATTGAGTTATCGAGTATCTCTCCAACAAGATGGTGATAGGCGCGTTCATCTGTTCCCCCGATATACATAGCGGGGCGTTTACGGACGGGTTCCAGTCCTTCAAGGACTTCAATATCGGAGGCAACATAATCTGACATATGGTGATACTAATCTTTCTTAAGTATAAAATAAATATGTAGAAGCACTATTCATTAACGTTATGCACGCTTTGAATCAATTTATTTATTTTGATTGCCAAAAACAGTGCTTGTCTGTTTTTGGCAATCAAGGATATAATGATGATACCGATGTACAATAGTGCGGTTCAGATATGTTTCGCAGTTGTTTCTTTTATGAAAGAGTATGGTTTCTTGATGATGTTTAAAAAATTTTTAAATTTCCGTTATCTTATATTATTTCTGACGATGATTTCTTTTGCTTTGCATTCGCCTCATACGTTTGCTGCGGCGGGGAAGGGCGATATATTTACGCGTTTTAAAAAAGACATGCCGGCGGTCAATAAATTAAGCGAACTAGAGTTTGAAAAGGTGACAAAGATAGTTAAAAAGAAGCCTTATGGGGATAGGGCACTTGCTTATAGTATCAATATTCCAAAAAAATGGACTGAAAAAGACAGCGGTAGTTCGTCTAACTTTGTAATAAGTACAAAACTGTTTTTGGAATTGAATACATTTTATGGAAAGCCAACACCCTATGGGCGTAGTCGTTTGGAAATTAATGTATTGAAATTAGACGGGAATCTAACAGCCGAACAATGGTATTTAAAATATGTCTTAGAGGGTGGATTTACTACTGTGGGCTTCGTTGTGCATAATGAAGAAAAAGTAGAATCCTTGATGGTTCTTTTAGAAAAAGATAGGTCATTTTATGTTAGGACAGTTGTCGTGTTTAATGCGGATAACGTTATTATGCTGCGCTTTTTTGTTCCGGTTGCTAATATTCAGGCGGAGGCTGCGATGCAAGCGCAGGTGGTTGAATCTTTTAAACTTTTATATGATATAGAGCGACCTTTAGCAAATATGAATACATATAGCTTTTTGGATATTATTGATTTGAAATATCCGAAGCAGTGGAAGTTATATACAAAGGCGGTGCGTGATGTTGACCGTATGTCTATTACTTTGATGAATACAAGGGAATATAAAAATCGTCTGGGAATTGTTAAATCCACATCTACTCAAGCAAAAATGGATGTTACTGTGGTCTCTTCTTCCTCTGAGGACACTCTTGTGGATGAGGTTGCTAAGTATAAGCGAAAAATGGAACTTGATGGTATGCTTATAGGTAAGAAAATAGAAACGGATGATAAGTTTAAATATCATGAAAATATCGACTTTGCTTTAACGGAGATATATGAAGGCGTTGATAGCACGAACAATTTTAGTGAATACGAGTTTTGGTTTACGGTAATGGTTGGTGGTAATTACTATTTCTTTCTTATGTTGCTTACACCATCGCGTAATGATCGATTTGGCATATGGGCGGAAAATACACAAAACTATAAAAGAATAGTCGAAGAAGTAGCACCTATGGCTGGCGCATTTCTGGAGAGGGATTATTGATTTTAATGCAGTGCTGTTTCTGCAGAGGAAAGCCTATATTCTCTAATCCTATCCAGAGTAATACATGTCAACTTCAACGGGATGCGTCATTGTCTCATAACGCTCAATCTCTTGCGTCTTTAGAAGTATGAATGTTTCAATCAGATCTTGTGTGAACACATCACCTTTTAGCAAAAAATCGTGATTGTCGTTAAGAGCTGTAAGAGACTCTTGTAAGGAAACACAGAGTCGTGGCATCCCTTTCTGCTCTTCTTGTGAAAGTGCATAGAGGTTTTTATCTGTGGGTTCTCCAGGGTGGATTTTATTCTCTATCCCGTCTAGACCAGCCATTAACATAGCGGAAAAGGCGAGGTAAGGATTGGCGAGCGGGTCAGGGAACCTTATTTCTATGCGACGTGTCTTCGGTACGGTGGTGTGTGGAATACGACATGCAGCAGACCGATTTAGCGCAGAATAAGACAGAAGAACAGGGGCTTCATAGCCTGATATAAGGCGCTTGTAACTGTTTGTGGTCGGGTTTGTGAATGCATTTAATGCACGTGCGTGCTTTAAAATCCCACCAATATAATAAAGTGCTGTTTCCGATAGGTTCGCGTACCCATTTCCAGCAAAAATTGGTTTTCCAGATTTCCACAAGGATTGATGGATATGCATGCCTGAACCACAATCACCGTTAATGGGTTTGGGCATAAATGTTGCTGTTTTACCATAGCTATGCGCGACATTATGCACGGCGTGTTTATAGAGCTGCACATTGTCTGCTGATGCGAGTAGGGTCGCGAATTGTATTGAAAGTTCGCATTGAGCGGGGGAAACTTCGTGGTGATGTTTTTCAACTGATACGCCCATACTCTCAATAACGGTTAGCATTTCTGCTCTAATATCACTAAGGCTATCAACAGGACTTTCTGGAAGGTATCCACCATTAGGGGGCGGGCGGTGTCCCATATTTCCCGTCGGATAGTCCCGACCTTTATTATAGGCACCTTCCTCACTATCAAGCATATAGGAAACGTGGTTGCTGTCTGTGTGGATACGCACATCATCAAAGATAAAAAATTCAGGTTCTGGGCCAAAATATGCAGTATCGCCAAGTTTGGATTGTTTTAGATATTTCTCTGCCGCTTTGGCAACAGAGCGAGGATCGCGATTATATGGTTTGTGGGATGTAGGATCAAAAATATCACAGAAAATTTTAATTGTTTTTTGCGCAGAAAAAGGCGCATATGTGACGCGTGCAATGTCTGGTCTTAGAACTAGGTCTGATTTATGAATATCAGACCATCCAGCAATGGATGAACCATCAAAACACGCACCATGTTCAATCGTTTCTTTTGTAAAGGCGCTGGCATGTTGTGTCATATGTTGCCATTTTCCACGGATATCTGTGAAGTTTAGGTCAATGAATTGAATATCCTGTTCATCGATATATTTTAAAACGTCAGCAGAAGATTTGAATGACAGTGCATATTTATTCACGTGGAAGCTCTCTTTCTAGGTAATATGATTCAATTACTATCATGCGTGAATTGACGCGACAAGTTTTCATTGATGTGTAAATTATATATAATATCCTTGACCAGAGTGGATGATATATTATAGACAATACTACCTGTTCTTGTGGCGGTCGTAGCTCAGTTGGTAGAGCCCTCGGTTGTGATCCGAGTGGTCGCGGGTTCAAACCCCGTCGATCGCCCCATTTACCCCATGTTTGTGTATTTGAAAAATGTTTACCGTCTGCACGGTGGAGTCCACCCGCGTTTATTAAAAGATATTCGCGGAAGCGAATAGGATTCAAACCCCGTCGATCGCCCTATTTACCCCATGTTTTATATCTGTCAAATTTGTACCATAAGCATGGTGGGGTTCATCTGCCTTACTATTAAGATATTCGCCGAACAAGGGCCTAAACAGGCATTTTCTAGACAAACGAAGATATATTTGATAACCCTTTAGTATTAAAGGATACATGTAATGGATATATTATGAGTGATTTAAGCGATGAGATGATTGGTTGTTTTGAACCGGACCTTCAAGAAAGAAAGGTTCTGATTGTAGACGATTTGGCTTTGGTTATGCTGGGCCTTAGATCTACGCTTATTGATGCTGGTGTTGATTCTGCTGATATTATTGAGGCAACGACAGGTGAAGAGGCTTTATCCCAGTGGAAGAAAAATAATGACCAAATAAGTGTCATCATTACAGACAATGATATGCCTGTGTCTGGTTCTGCGAATGCGCTGTTGGGAATTGAGGTTATTGAAAAAATTTCTCAAATTTATAATGCAGAGGAACGAGAGCAACCACTTATGATCCTGCATAGCAATAAATCCCAAGATGTAGAGGTTATTGAGGTGCTAGATGCTTGCGGGGCCCTTGGTGTTAAGAAGAACCAATTAAATGATGTCTTACCGGAGATACAAAAGGCTCTTGGTGTTTATAGTGCACCAGAAATTTCATCTGATAATGGCTGTGACCTTTGATGTAATGCACCTGACCTCACTTTGTTTGAAAAAAAATGCATTTTTCAAAAGAAATACTTGGAATTAGTGAAAAACTAGGGTAGAAACGCGCATCAAGTCTGAAGAGGGCTTGACGATAATGTACCTGTGCGGATGTGGCGAAATTGGTAGACGCGCTAGATTTAGGTTCTAGTTTCCTTTGGAAGTGGGGGTTCAAGTCCCTTCATCCGCACCATTTAAAAGCCGGTTGATACGGCTTTTTTTTATAGCTATAATTTATCGGTATTTTTATTTACACAAAGACAAACAGAGAAGAGCATCACAATGCAAGTAAAACAGCTTAAGCAAGACGGTCTAAATCACGAACTTGAAGTTACAGTTGGTGCAGATGAAATTGCAAATCATGTAGATTCACGTTTAGTAGAATTAAGTCAAACTGTTAACATTCCTGGTTTTCGTCCTGGAAAAGTGCCGATGTCTCTTATGAAGAAAAAATATGGTAAGGCCGTTATGGGCGAAGTACTTGAAACTGCCGTTAATGATAGCTCACAACAGGCAATGAAAGACCAAGAAATTATACCGGCGTTACAGCCGAAAATCGAAGTTAAATCTTTTGATGAAGGAAAAGACCTTATTTATACAATGGCGATTGAGGTTCTTCCAAAAATCGAAATTAAGGATTACAAAGGTTTTAAATTAACGAAGTTGATCGCAAAGGCTGATGATTCTGCCATTGATGAGGCGTTGGGGCGTATTGCTTCTACGCGTAAGACAAGTAAGGTGATAGAAGGTAAACGCGCCGCGAAGTCTGGCGATACTCTTGTGATTGATTTTGATGGCCGTACGGCGGACGATGATGTTAAACAACCGGGGATGGCCGCAGAAGGACATCATCTGGAGCTAGGCAGTAATTCATTTATTCCAGGCTTTGAGGATCAATTGATCGGTAAAAAAGCTGGCGATAAACTGGAAGTGAAAGTTCAGTTCCCCGAAGAATATGGTTCAGCAGAACTTGCTGGGCGTGACGCAATCTTTGATGTTGAAATACATGAAATTCGCGAATCTGTTGAGGCAGAAATTGATGATGAATTTGCTAAATCTCTAGGTATGGATGATTTGAAGGCGCTTCGTGATGCTGTTGCGGAGCAAACGAATCAAGAATTTGATAACCATAGTCGCTTGAAATTGAAAAAAGAGCTACTTGATCAACTTGATGAATCACATAAATTTGATATTCCACAGGGTATGAAGGATTTAGAACTACAAAATATTCTTCAGCAAGTGAAAATGGATAATCAACAACGCGGTATTGATGTTGATCCAACAGATGAGGAAACTGCAGAGCTAACGGATATAGCCGCGCGTCGTGTTCGTTTGGGGCTTGTACTGTCTGAAATTGGTAAAGAAAACAATATCCAGGTAGCGGATGCAGAATTGCAAAAAGCTGTAATTACAGAAGCACAAAAATACCCAGGACAAGAAAAAGAAGTCTTTGATTACTTCGCAAAAAACCGTGAAGCGTTGGAATCTCTGCGTGCTCCGATCTATGAGGATAAGGTCGTTGACTTTATTCTTGAGCTGGCAACGGTAACGGAAAAAGAAGTAACAGTTGAAGAGTTGACTTCGGATGAGGATGCGGATGACGCGTCAAAGTCTAAAACCAAGAAGAAGCCAGCTGCAAAAAAGAAAGAAACAGCAAAGAAAGACGATAAATCTGCAAATGAAGAATCAAGCAGTAAATCAGAATCTAAAAAGGCTCCTGCAAAGAAAAAAGATGCTCCTAAGAAGAAAGCCTCTTAGTAGAAATAAAATATTTATATAAAATTCTTGAACAAGCCGTGCACAGTGGGTACGGTTTGTTTTGACTCTTGCGTTCAAGTGCATGAGTCGTGTTCAACCAAATAACTTTATAATATAGAAACTGTGAGCGAATATGTTTGATTCAAATCCAATTGATACTTATATGAACCATCTTGTCCCGACTGTGATTGAGCAGACAAACAGAGGAGAACGAGCATTCGATATCTATTCGAGATTGTTGAAAGAGCGCATTATCTTTTTGACTGGTGAGGTTAATGACCATGTTGCATCTGTGATTTGTGCGCAGTTTTTGTATCTGGAATCAGAAAATCCAAATAAAGATATCTCTTTTTATATTAATTCTCCGGGCGGTGTTGTGACCGCAGGTTTGGCGATATATGACACAATGCAATATATCCGTCCTAAAGTTTCAACGCTATGTATCGGGCAGGCGGCTTCCATGGGCTCTCTTTTGCTTGCTGCTGGTGCGGAAGGTATGCGTTATTCTTTACCGAACTCACGTATCATGATTCACCAACCATCAGGTGGTGCACGTGGACAGGCAACAGATATTGAAATCCAGGCAAGAGAAATATTGCGTTTACGCGAGAGTTTGAACGGAATGTATGTGAAACACACAGGTCAAAAGCTGAAAGTTGTAGAAGATGCGATGGAGCGTGATAACTTTATGAGCGCGGCAGAAGCAAAGGACTGGGGCTTGATTGATCATGTTGTTGAGTTCAAACCATCGGAAGAGTCCGATGATAAGAAAAAATAAACTTTTTGTGTGTAATGTATAATTGTTGATATTCTGCTTTTCTTCAAAGGGATTAAGCGTTTTCAATGTTTTGAACGTGAAAATGAGTGGTGTAGCCTTTAAAAAGTTGCTCTTAGCTGTGTATAATAGGCTCATTATTAAGATGTAAGGACTTAATTGAATGTCAGATAAAAATAGCACATTATATGCTGTTCTTCCTTTAAGGGATATTGTTGTCTTTCCTCATATGATCGTACCGCTTTTTGTCGGACGTGATAAATCTGTTCAGGCACTTGAGCATGTCATGCATGCTGATAAAAAAATTGTGCTGGTGACGCAGAAAACACCGTCGGAAGATGATCCTGGGCCAAATGATCTGTATTCGGTTGGTACGATTGGTACTATTCTCCAGCTTTTAAAATTACCTGATGGAACGGTTAAAGTTCTAGTTGAGGGGGGCGAACGTGTACGTTTGTCCAACTTGACAGAGCATAATGGTTATATTGAAGCTAATATAGCGGAGATCGTAGACACGACCGTTGGAGATGATGAGCTGGAAGCACTTTCTCGCGCTGCCATGACGCAGTTTGAACAATATGTGAAGCTCAATAAAAAAATTCCACCTGAGGTAATTGTCTCTATTAATCAAATTGATGAGCCCTCGAAAATGGTTGATACCATTGCTTCTCACTTGGCATTGAAGATAGATCAAAAGCAAGATTTGCTGGAGCTTTCGACAACGACCGAGCGGTTAGAGCGTATCTATTCCTTTATGGAAGGAGAAATTGGCGTTCTTCAAGTTGAGAAACGTGTGCGTTCTCGAGTGAAGCGGCAAATGGAAAAGACGCAGCGCGAATATTATTTGAATGAGCAGATGAAGGCGATCCAAAAGGAACTTGGCGATGGCGAAGAGGGGCTTGATGAGTTAGGTGAGCTTAATAAGCAAATCGAAGATACTAAAATGCCTAAAGATGTGCGGGAACGCGCAAAAGCAGAAATGAAAAAACTTCGTCAGATGAGCCCTATGTCGGCAGAGGCAACTGTCGTGCGTAATTACCTTGACTGGGTTTTGAATGTTCCGTGGCAGAAGCGCTCTCGTGTTAAAAAAGACATAAAGGCCGCGCAAGATATTTTAGATAAAGATCATTATGGCTTGGATAAGGTCAAAGAGCGTATTTTGGAGTACCTAGCAGTTCAGCAACGCACAAAAAAAGTGCGTGGAACGATCTTGTGTTTGGCAGGACCACCAGGTGTTGGTAAGACATCCTTGGGGAAATCCATTGCTAGAGCGACAAACCGTAATTTTGTTCGCATGTCTTTAGGCGGCGTTCGCGATGAAAGTGAAATTCGCGGTCATCGACGCACTTATATTGGTGCGATGCCGGGGAAAATTATTCAAGGTATGAAAAAGGCCAAAACGATTAATCCGTTATTTTTGCTTGATGAGATTGATAAGCTGGGATCTGATTATCGTGGAGATCCAAGCTCGGCCTTGTTGGAGGTTCTTGATCCAGAGCAAAATGATAAATTTCAAGATCATTATCTGGAATTGGATTACGACTTATCTGATGTTATGTTTGTTTGTACGGCCAATAATATATCGAATATGTCACGCCCTTTGCTTGACCGGATGGAAATTATTCGTATTTCTGGTTATACAGAGGATGAAAAAGTTCAAATCGCACGTCGTCATTTGTTGAAGAAGCAAATGAAAATGGCAGGGTTAAAACGTGGTGAATTTAGTATTAGCGACGCGGCAGTCCGTGATCTTATTCGCTATTACACACGTGAAGCGGGCGTGCGTGGGTTAGAGCGAGAGCTCGCTAACCTTTGCCGCAAGGCTATCAAAGATATACTGATGAAGGGTAAAGAAAAAATCTCTATTACCCCGCGTGGTCTTGAAAAATATGCAGGTGTAAAAAAGTGCCGTTATGGTGAAATTGAAGAGTTTGATCGCGTCGGAGTTGTGAATGGTTTGGCTTATACAGAAAGTGGTGGCGATTTACTGTCTATTGAAGCTGTCACAATGCCTGGAAAGGACTGTAAGGTGTCAACGACCGGTAATTTGAAAGAGGTTATGCGGGAATCTATCACGGTGGCCGAAATGTTAACAAAATCACGTGCCGCCCAATATGGTTTGGATTATGAAGTTCTAAAGAAGCAACAGGTTCATGTGCATGTGCCGGAGGGGGCGACACCAAAAGATGGTCCTTCTGCTGGTGCTGCGATGGTGACGGCAATCATATCTGCGTTATCTGGTATTGAAGTCCGTCGAGATATTGCGATGACTGGTGAAGTTAATCTGCGTGGTAATGTTACGGCGATTGGCGGGCTGAAAGAAAAACTGCTTGCGGCGCTTCGTGGTGGGATTAAAAAGGTACTGATTCCTCAAGATAATGAGAAAGATCTGGCCGATATTCCTAAGAATGTATTGAAGGGTTTAGAGATTATTCCCGTTCGCACCATTGATGAGGTGCTTTCGCATGCCCTTTTAGACATGCCAAAACCGCTGGAATCACTAAAAAATGAAGAATTAGACAAAATTTCTTCAAAAACAGCGGAAAATAAGGGAGAAAGCGTGATTCACCATTGAACCTTTTGAAAAAAAGGCTTACAAAGGAATCACTGAAAATGATTGTAATCGCGCACTGAGTAAGTGTTTCGTATTTAATTATATGTTTGCTTCAATTGTTATCAGACTGTTCCGGGAGTGGTTTCGGGGGCAGAATGGCTTTAAACTTAAACGTAAGAGGAATTCCTTATGAACAAGCAAGATCTTGTATCAAAAGTAGCTGCATCCGCAGATATGTCTAAACAAAAAGCAGCGTCTGCTGTTGATGCTGTTATTGAGGCAATCAAAGGTAGTCTTAAAACTGGTGAAGATGTTCGCCTTGTTGGTTTCGGTACATTTTCAGTATCTGACCGCGCAGCGACAACTGGCCGTAACCCACGTACTGGTGAGCCAATTCAAATTCCAGCATCTAAGCAACCTAAGTTCAAGGCTGGTAAAGAGCTTAAAGAAGCTGTAAATGGTAAAAAGAAGTAATTTTACTGTTTAAATTTGTAAATTTTATATTTGGCCGTCTTCATTATATGGGCGGCCGAATTTTTTTAAAGAATATTGCATTCTGTCCTTGCTTTTTATTGTTAGACTTATTAGAACTACCCAATCGATTGGTCAGGGTGATTAGCTCAGCTGGGAGAGCATCTCGTTTACACCGAGAGGGTCGGCGGTTCGATCCCGTCATCACCCACCAATCGCTTCAATGACTTAGCTCCCATTCTCAAAAACAAAAATCCCCATTTGGGGCAGTCATGAGGCAGTATAAATGCTGTTTTGTCCTGTTTTCCGTTTTTCACATTATTTTCAATGCCTTACTAACATACAGACCTCTTCGGGTGCACCGAGGGGGGCGCTATATTTAGATGTGTCCTTGTCGGTGAAGTATGCCTAGGTTTTATCAGTAAATACTTCGTCTGGAGGAGATCTGAGGTGCAATGCGTGTCTCAGCCCCCTTTAAATCCAGCGCGTTCGCTGACGGGGTTATCTAGTGCGAAAATGAGTTTCTTTTAACGGCACATCGTGGATGTTTAAATAAAGCATCATATAAGCATAGATTAAGGTGAGTTTGTACTTCTTCAAAGCCGCTTTGTTAATACTTAATCTTTTCTCTTACTAATTGGTATGGTACTAAAAGTAATCAACCCAAAAGAGAGAATTACCTTGTCTAGTAAACACCCCCAAATTCTTACCTTAATTTTAATTATTGCTTTTAGCTTCTGTAAACCAAGTTATGCAAACGATCAAAAACTTATAGAAAAAAAGAATATAAAAAGGTGGGCTATCGAGGCTGTAAGAGATGTCATGACTTATAATTATCAAAATTATAAAGAGAGGCAGCAGCAGAATTCTTCATATTTCACAGTCAACGGATGGGCGAACATATCACAAGCACTGGATAGATCTGGAATTATAGATATGGTGATTGAAGATAAATTGAGCCTAATGAGCTTTCAAGCTGACCTTGCTGAGGTTTGCAATATGGAAGAAAAAGAAGGTACGCGCATTTGGTCAGTTGTCGTGCCTATTAAAGTTATATATTCCTCAGAAGATAATAAATGGAAAAAATTTCAAACTGTCGTGGTCTTTATCGTAGAGACAATTGACGATGAGAAAAAAATATCCAAAAAGGCTATTTACCGTTGGATGGCTGGAGTTAAGGTAGGAGAAAAAAAACCTTGTCAATCATACGATGAGGTTAAGGTATTTGATAAACATGTTGAAGAATACATTTCATCAGTAGAAGCTTTGAAAAAGAAATTTGGAATAGAGTTTAATAAAGCGGAAAAAGAAAACGCAACAATAAAAAGGTGGGTAATGAAAACAGTAGAAAAAACACTAAGTTTTGATTATCAGAATTACAGAGGAAATCTAGGAAAACTAGATTCGTACTACACAGTAAAAGGTTGGGAAGCGTTTATTAAAAGCCTAAAAATGTCACGTACCATAGAGAGAGTAGTTACCAACAAATTGGCTCTTAAGAGTTTTCAGTACAGCCCAGCATTAGTTTGTCATTCGAATGAGAAAGAAGCATCATATAACTGGTATATTGTAGCCCCTATACAATCAGTATATTACAATGAGGAAAAGAAATATGTGACCAGAAAAAATATATTAATTCATGTCAACAAATCAAAGGCAGTGGCAGAAAATGATGCTCAAATACTTATTGATGAGTGGATTGTTGAGTCTGGAGATCATGATGAACCAACATGCGAAATATATAAAGATAGAATGAATATGAGTGAGTTGTAAAATACATGTTTCCAATATATTATCTTATTACTTTTTAAATGCCCCCTTTGAGTTGGTAAGCAGGCATTAGTTACAATATGTGTTTTTATGCCATAGGCTGTGAAGAAATCTCAACTTACAATTAATCCTTAAGCACAACTTTATACACAGGGCAAAAGTACGATTAAAATATGTTGTGTATTCTTTTCCTTATATACAAGTGTGTGTGTAAAATAATCAAAAAACTATTGGGGCAGTTATGGGGCAGTATAAACACCTTAAACTACTATAAAACACTATAAAGTGCCGTCTAAAACCCCAATGTTTCTGCCAATACAGGGGTGATGGTTTGTGTTTACACCGAGAGGGTCGGCGGTTCGATCCCGTCATCACCCACCAATCGTTTCAATATTTTCCAGACATTCCCGATTTTTATTTCCCCCTTTTAGGGCTGTCTCTATGGGAGTTATCAGGCGAGCATTCCCATAACTTCATCTAAATGGTTTGATGATAGCTGCCTGTAGGTTTTGTTTGTCGCGCGCATCAATTGAATATGTAACATGCTTTGAGCTAGCTTATTGGGTTCTGCTATTAATTGATTTAGCCACTGGTATAATCGACTTTTCAAATATCTATTTAAAGGGGTGTTATTGTGATGTGCTCTTGAGGTATGAACCGCTAAAAATTTCTCATAAAAATATTTAAAAACATCGGTAAAAGGTGTTTTCAACGTGCTTATWAGCTGYTAGAACTTAAAATAAGAATYGTCTTGAAAGAATGACACTTATGGCGCCRCAAGAATTACTCATTGAATATCTTCCAATCCTCGTTTTCATAGCTATTGCTGGAGGCATGTCTGTCGCAATGATYGCTGGTTCKATMCTTGCYGGTGTGCGTAAGCCGGATGCTGAGAAGTTATCTGCYTATGARTGTGGGTTTGATGCTTTCTCCGATGTTCGCGGTAAGTTTGATGTGCGKTTTTATTTGGTAACATTATTGTTTATTATTTTTGATTTAGAGATCGCATTTTTGTTTCCATGGGCTATAACTCTTGGRAAAATCGGTGTGTTTGGTTTCTGGTCAATGRTTGTGTTCCTTTCTGTCCTGACYGTTGGTTTTGTATATGAATGGAAAAAGGGTGGGCTTGAGTGGGAGTAATCWCMGCTGAGCATAGAATGAGAGAGCATGTAAAACATGGGACATGATAAAACAATTATWACCGCACCGGCATATGATTTGCAGACGCGCTCACCATTTCCTCCGGCGTTAGAGCAGGATGTTATTCCGGCTGCGATTTCTAAAACYCTAGATGAAAAAGGCTTTGTTCTGACCAGTACGGATAAGCTGTTTGATTGGGCMCGKACAGGGTCATTGTGGCCCATGACGTTTGGTTTGGCGTGTTGCGCTGTTGAGATGATCCATGCCTATATGAGCCGYTATGATCTYGATCGCTTTGGCATTATTCCCCGTCCCAGTCCGCGTCAATCCGACGTGATGATTGTYGCGGGTACGCTTACAAATAAAATGGCGCCTGCTTTGCGCCGTGTCTACGATCAAATGCCRGAACCACGTTGGGTTGTYTCCATGGGSTCTTGCGCAAATGGTGGTGGATATTACCATTATTCATATTCTGTTGTTCGGGGTTGTGATCGTATTGTACCTGTTGATATTTATATTCCCGGGTGTCCGCCAACGGCTGAGGCTATGATTTATGGTTTGATGCAGCTACAAAAGAAAATTCAAAGAGAGGATACACGTATTGCCCGATGATTCTCTTCTAGACTTGGCCGACTATATATCGGAAAAAATGGATAAGTATGTGATGCACCACGTCTTTGCGAAAGATGAGCTGGTTGTGCATGTTAAGCCAGATGATATAGCGATTGTATTGCAGTTTCTTCGTGATGATCGTGAATGCCAGTATACGACACTGATTGATTTGTGTGGCGTTGATTACCCCGAGCGCGCAGAGCGCTTTGAAGTTGTGTATTGCTTGCTCTCTATTCGTCAGAACAGCCGTGTGCGCATTAAAATTTCTGTCGAAGAAGATCAAATCGTGCCGACGGTTACAAAAGTTTTTAGTTCAGCCGGATGGTTGGAACGTGAAGTTTGGGACATGTATGGGATATTATTCTCTGGTAACCCTGATCTTCGCCGGATACTTACTGATTATGGGTTCGATGGACACCCGCAACGTAAAGATTTTCCGCTGAGCGGTTATGTTGAGTTGCGTTATGATAACGAGCAAAAACGCGTGGTTTACGAGCCTGTAAAATTGACGCAGGACTTCCGCTTATTTGATTTCATTAGCCCATGGGAGGGTATGACTGATATGCAAGAATCGGGAGATGAAAAGGGTTCGATTCCGTTTGGCTGGAAGGGCACGGTAGACGACGTTAAGGATATGGAGGATCAAGATAATGCCTCTGAAAGATAGGGTGGATACGCCCGATATTACAATCGGTGAAGAAACGCAGATTAAACCTTTTACAATGAATTTCGGCCCTCAACATCCGGCGGCACATGGCGTTTTGCGCTTGGTGCTTGAGATGGAGGGGGAAATTGTTGAACGTGCAGATCCACATATTGGCTTGTTGCATCGCGGTACAGAAAAGCTGATCGAATATAAAACATACACGCAAGCCTTGCCGTATTTTGATCGACTGGATTATGTTTGTCCAATGAATCAGGAACATGCTTTTGCTCTGGCAATTGAGAAGTTGTTAGGCATTACGGTGCCACGTCGCGGCCAGTATATTCGTGTTTTATTCTGTGAGTTGGGACGTGTTTTAAGTCACATTCTGAATATCACAACCTTTGCCCTAGATGTTGGTGCAATCACGCCTGCTCTTTGGGGGTTTGAAGAGCGTGAAAAGGGTATGGAGTTCTATGAACGTATTTGTGGTGCAAGACTTCATGCAAATTATTTTCGCCCAGGCGGTGTCGCACAGGATATGCCTGCTGGCCTTGCTGAAGATATGATGGAGTGGTGTGAGAATTTCCCTAAATTCTTGACTGACCTTGAAAGCCTTTTGACGGATAACCGTATTTTTAAACAGCGCACAGTTGATATCGGTGTTGTGTCGCCTGAGGATGCGCAAGATTGGGGCTTTACCGGCGCGATGTTACGTGGCTCTGGTATTGCATGGGATTTACGTAAGTCACAGCCCTATGAAGTTTATGAAGAATTGGACTTTGATATTCCAGTTGGTAATACGGGTGATTGTTACGCACGTTATCTGGTGCGAATGGAAGAAATGTATCAATCCATCCATATTATGAAGCAATGTCTGAAGAAGATGCCTGAGGGGCTTGTGCGCTCCAATGATTATAAAGTGACACCGCCGCCGCGTGCGGAAATGAAGACCTCTATGGAGGCATTGATTCATCACTTTAAGTTATTTACCGAAGGCTTTCATGTGCCTGCGGGTGAAACATATACAGCCGTTGAGGCACCTAAGGGTGAATTTGGTGTGTATCTGGTGAGTGATGGCACGAACAAGCCTTACCGTTGCCGTATCCGCGCCCCGGGCTTCCCGCATTTGCAAGCCCTTGATTTTATGAGCAGAGGCCATCAACTGGCGGATGCCGTCTCTATTATTGGTTCACTTGATATTGTGTTTGGAGAAATCGATAGATGAAAAAACCATTCGATTTACATGCTGATTACCAGCCAGAGAGTTTTGAATTTAGCAAGAAATTCAAGAAGGCTGTGAAGGAAGCGATTGCCCGTTATCCAAAGGGAAAACAGCAATCCGCCGTTATGCCTCTCTTGGATCTGACGCAGCGTCAAATCGCGGAGGATGGTGCAAAGGCAACGCCTGTTTATGGCGGCTGGATACCACGCGCGGCAATGGATCATATTGCTGAACTTTTGGGGATGCATAAGGTTAAGGTCTATGAGGTCGCTAGTTTCTACTCCATGTATAATACAGCGCCCGTTGGAAAGTATTTGGTTCAATGCTGTACCACGACGCCGTGTTGGTTACGTGGATCTGATAAAATCGTTGATGCGACCAAGGAACATCTAGGTATAGGAATGGGTGAGACGACCACGGACGGGAAATTTTCTCTTATGGAGGTTGAGTGTTTGGGCGCGTGTGTGAATGCACCAATGGTTCAGATAAACGATTATTATTATGAAGACCTAACGCCAGAAAATATGAAAGAGGTCTTAGAGAATTTATCTCAAGATATGCGTGCGACTATCGGCTCACAAACAGGGCGCAGGGATTCTATGCCAAGCTCTGGCCCGACGACAATGAAGGATCGTGCAAAGAAGGCGAAGGTTGTTTGATGCTGGTCGAAAGTCATAATAACGTGTTTATGCGAGTGTTCGGGAATAATGAAAAATATGCCAATGCTTTTACAAAGATTGGCGTTATTTTTCCGCTCGTTATTTGTATGATCGTATGGATGATACCCAATGCCATTGTGGCGGCTCTTTTATTTTCTTTGTTACATATCCATTTTTGTATTGCTTTGACGTTTGATGGTTTTGTTCGATTTTCTCGCTATGCTTTGTCTCATAAGCATCCTATTTTGGATAGAATCGTGAGTTTAAGTGCCATTATTTTTGCTTTGGTCGGGATTGTCGCTGTGCCCTTGGTCTTGTATGCTTATAGCCTATTCATATCGCCCGATGATGCAATGGCTGAAGGTGATATCGAATGGTATCATAGACCTTTTGCAACGCCCGTTCTTCAGGCGATTATTATCTTATTTGGCTTGTTGGGAGTTGTGATTTAGACATGGATGTGACGTATGCTTAATGATAAAGACAGAATATTTACGAATTTATATGGCTGGGAGAGTTTCTCTCTGAAAGCTGCACAAAAGCGTGGTGATTGGGATAATACAAAAGCCATTCTTAAAAAAGGGCGTGCATGGATAATTGATGAAATGAAGGCCTCTGGTCTGCGTGGCCGTGGTGGAGCGGGGTTCCCGACTGGGCTGAAGTGGTCATTTATGCCAAAAGAAGTTGGCGATAAACCACATTACTTGGTCATTAATGCTGATGAGTCGGAGCCAGGGACATGTAAAGATCGTGATGTTTTGCGTAATGACCCACATAAATTGATAGAAGGCGCGCTGATCGCAGGCTTTGCTATGGGTGCACATGCTGCCTATATCTACGTTCGTGGTGAGTTTTATAATGAGAGCTCTTCTCTCTTGGTGGCAATTAACGAAGCTTACGATGCTGGATTGCTTGGTAAAAATGCGGCTGGCTCTGGTTGGGATTTTGATATTATTGTGCATCGTGGCGCAGGCGCGTATATTTGCGGTGAAGAAACTGCCTTGATTGAATCAATAGAAGGCAAAAAGGGACAACCACGTAATAAGCCACCATTCCCTGCAATGGCGGGGTTATATTCTTGCCCGACCACTGTGAATAATGTTGAAACTATTGCTGTTGTGCCGACAATATTGCGTCGTGGTGGTTCTTGGTTTGCCGGTCTGGGGCGTGATGAAAAGAACGCAGGGACAAAACTGTTCTGTATTTCCGGTCATGTTGAGCAACCTTGTAATGTTGAAGAAGAAATGGGAATTCCTTTAAAAGAATTGATTGAGAAGCATTGTGGCGGTGTGATTGGCGGCTGGGATAATTTGCTGGCAATTATTCCCGGAGGGTCATCAACGCCGATGTTGCCCAAAGACATATGTGACAATATCCACATGGATTTTGATTCCTTGCGTGAAGTTGGCACAGGTCTTGGAACCGCAGGCGTGATTGTTATGGATAAATCCACTGACATAATTCAGGCAATTTGCAGATTGTCACAATTTTATATGCATGAGAGTTGTGGGCAATGTACGCCGTGTCGTGAGGGCACTGGTTGGCTTTGGAGGATGATGAAGCGAATGGTTCAAGGAAATGCAACTGTTGATGAAATTGACCAACTGTTTGAAATAACAAAGGAAATTGAGGGGCAAACTATTTGCGCACTTGGTGATGCTGCGGCTTGGCCAGTTCAAGGTTTGATTAAGCATTTCCGTCCTGAAATGGAGAAACGTATCATGGAATATCGTAAAATGGCGGCATAACAATGGCGTTTATTATTACGGATATTTTTTCTATTGATGCGCTGGCCGTTCCTTTTTCGGATGAAAGTGATCAAACGATATACCCATCAAAAGCATATGAAATCCATGTAGAACTTAACGGTAAACGCATTCAGACATATGGTGTTGTTTGGGAGGCTGCCGAGCAAGTTTCAGGATGCTTTCTTAGCGAAGAAATGGATGAGCATTTAGCGCAGGCCTGTCCCGATCAATATACGGAAGAAGCAGCACATAAAATATCATCACTTATCTTTCAAAAATATTTAGGCGAAGAGCTAGAACTGCCACTGGTTCTGTGGCAGGATTAGATGGGTTCGTTTGACATAACTTTTTCTGTGGGCTAGTGTAAATAATGGCTGAAAATCTAGACAATATTAAAGAAGAAATCGAAACATTATTCAATGCGCGTGTTGATGAGTGTTCTTTTGAGCGTGATTTTGTTCTTAAGGTTCGTTTTTCAGAGTTGACGGATATTTTTGATAAAACGTTTAAAGGTTATAATGGCGTATTAACAGCGCAAAAGGTACAGCAAGCTGTTTTAGACTTACAAGTACATGCACCTGTTATTATTTTTGAAAATTGCGAGATGTTCAGTGCTAAAGCAGATAGTAATTTGAGTGATAATCCAGATGAGAGAGGCAATATTGGCGCGCATTTTTTTCATAGGGATTTCTTTGGTTTTGGTGAAAAAGAGGATGCTCCTTCATCGTTTTTGTTTAATCCTCTAAACGTTGACCGTAAAGCGCCAACATATTATGCCTTGGTGGAGAGCGTAAAAGAAGCCGTCGATAAATTGTCTCAAAAACCACCTTATAGCAGTGAAAAAAGTCAAGTTGGCCTTAAGGAGCTATCTAGCTATGGATACACGGATAGAGATTCTGATCATCAGGTTATGCAATTTATAAATGTAACATTGGGGCATGAATTTACACAGGCTGTATTTGATGAGATGCCAGATAAGGATAAAATTTCGATCCAATGGAAACAAGATGAGAACATTGTTGTTATGCAGTCTAATCTTTTAGATGTTGCCCATGCGCGTCCAGCCCTGGGAGATAATAGAAACGATATGTCAGCGATTGACTTGATATAAGTAATTTCTATTAGGAATTCCCTTGGCATATATTTTTCTCGTCAAAATAGGAAAAATATCCTATACTTGACTCTTGTTGAGCAAATATAGGGAGACGAAAAGTATGAGTAAAGGATGGACACAGGAGCGCCGGAAAAAGCAGGCGGAGAATATTCTCAAGACAAGGCCGTGGGAGAAATCTACTGGGCCTAAGAGCGGAGCAGGGAAAAGACGCTCAAGTTGTAATTCCCTTAAACATGGTCGCTATAGCTATAAAATGAAGGATTTGGCACTTGCCTTGCAGATAAATCGAGAGTTTTTGGCGGCTATAAAGCGTTGGGAATTAAGTTGTTATCGCACCGATCTTATGAAGGCTATGAAAAATAGCCAGAACAAACAAAAAATGAACTGAAAGAAAGTCATGGATAATCAATGTGTTGGGAATTGTATGTTGCGCCTCCTATAAACGAAGTAAAGGCACATTTAGGGGCATAATTCTATTATGCTAGGCACTTTTCTTCATCGCAATTTCAAAATATGCGGCGGCATTCTTGAATATTTGTATACCATCTGTTTCGTTTGATAAATCGACACCATCACGCTGTGCTTGATCTTTCAGCTCATGATAATCATCGCGTTGCCATGTGAACATACCGCGCTCTGGATGTGGCATAATTGCCAAGATACGCCCAGTTTTATCGGTCATTGCGGCAATATCATGGACGGAACCATTGGGATTGTGCGGGAATTCGCCATTCGCAGGCGTACCATCAGGTGTTATAAAACGTGCGGCAATTTGTCCGCTTTCTTTTAAATATGTTAGTGTTTCATCTTCCATCATGAAGCGTCCCTCGCCATGTGCAACAGGAATGTGCAAGGTTTTGATATCTTTAAACCAAGGAGAGGTRCTGTTGATTTCTAAATCAATCCAGCGGCACTGRTAACGCGCAGATGCATTATATGTCACTGCGACATCGCGCTGCCCATAGTCATTKAGCGCAGGAACAAGGCCGAGGTTAACCARRATCTGACAACCATTACAAAGGCCGATGGTCAAAGTATCACGCTCGACGAAKGCTTTTAACGTATCCCAAAGGGCAAGCTTCATTTTTTGTGCAAATGCATTACCMGAYCCMGTATCATCACCATAGGAAAACCCACCCGGAATRGCCAAGATGTTGTACTTGTCGAGTGTTTCTGGCGCTTCAATTAAATCATTGATATGAATAATATCACCTTCAACCCCACAATGGYTGAACGCRTGAAGCGTTTCTTCCTCAGAGTTCAGGCCATAGCCACTTAAAACGATTACTYTTGCACTCATGNTTARWAGTCCCTYAATGGTGCTTTATAGGCTTCATCCAATGTCTTAATGYCGAGCGTTAAKATMTCGCGAATAAAYAAGTTTTCACTGTAGGATACATTGCCAATATAATGACATTGATCAAATCCTTTGAAGTTTCGCTCAAAGTCTTTTTTGTTATGTGGCGCAACGGTAACGACAATRCGACCTGTGCTTTCGGAGAACAGCATTTTATCACTGCGTAGAGCAAAGCCGGAAAGATCGATATCCAGACCAAATTGTCCGGCAATAGCTTTCTTTGCCAGTGTTACACCAAGACCGCCATAACCAACCGCCAGTGCCGATGAGATTAAGCAATCACGGCTTGCACGTGCATAAAGTTTATAAAGGCGTAGATTTTGATGTGAATCGGTTTCCGGCACATTTGATCCCAGATGACCAAGTTCATCATAATATTCGGATGCACCAAGCTCATCTTTGGTCTCACCCAATATATAGACACTGTCACCTGCAGCCTTTGGAGCGAGGGATATCGAATGTTTCGTATCTGGCATAATGCCGATGCTTGAAACCAGTAAAGTTGGCGGCGCAGAGACTTTGATCGCCTGACCATTTTCGTCATAGCCTTTAAAGTCGTTGAACATTGAATCTTTACCAGAGATAAATGGCGTCTGGTATTTAACAGCAATATTGTAAATGGTTTCAACGGCGCGCTTGAGCTGGCCTAAACGTTCCGGCTCATCAGATGAGCACCAGCAGAAATTATCAAGTAATGCGAGGCGAGAGAAATCCACGCCGGCGGCAACCGCATTACGCACTGCCATATCCAAGCCCGCAGCAGCCATTGCTGCGGTGTCAATATCGCTGTAACGTGGGAATAGCCCTTGAGATAGAACAACGGCCTTTGGCGAATCTAAAGCTGGGCGCGTAACGCTAACCTCACCATAAACGCGCCCCTTACCCTGTAATGGGCCGAGAACCGCAGTGCCTTGAACATTATGATCATATTGTGTTGCAATGAATTCTTTAGAGCAAATATTTAAACGCCCTAACATTGTTAACATTGTATCTTCGTAGCTCTCAGGCTCTGCCAAGTCAGGTTCTGCATCTCCGCCACGGGTAAATGTTGTTGTTAAGGGTGTTTCTGGATTTCCATCATGAAGGAAGTCCATGGAAAGATCCATAATTACATCATTATGCCATGAGATTTTTGCACGACCTGTATCTGTATATGTACCGATAACCGTTGCTTCAACACCGCGTTTTGCAAAGAATGCGATAAGCCTGCCTGTGTTTTCGGGGGGCACGGAAAATGTCATGCGCTCCTGACTCTCGGAAATCCAAATTTCCCATGGGGACAGACCCGGATATTTCAGTGGTACTTTTTCAAGCTCTAAGTGAAAACCACCTGAGCCTTCGCCCATTTCACCAACCGAGGAGGACAAGCCGCCCGCACCATTATCTGTAATGGCACTGTACCAGCCAAAATCACGAATTTCTTTGATAATGGCATCAGACATTTTCTTTTGTGTGATTGGATCACCAATTTGCACCGCAGTGGCAGGAGACCCTTCATCCAACGCAACAGAGGAGAATGTCGCACCGTGAATACCATCTGCACCAACGCGCCCACCAGCCACAACGATCTTATCGCCTGGGCGTGCAGATTTTTCGTGTCCAGGCTTGCCATTAATTATGCGTGGCATTAGGCCAATTGTTCCAACGAACACGAGAGGTTTTCCAGCAAAACGATCATCAAAATACACAAATCCAGACGGAGTGGGTATTCCAGAGCAATTACCGCCTGCTTCAACACCTGCCACAACACCGTTCATAATATTAGAAGGCGGCAGAAGTGCATCGTTACATTTTGCGTCACGGAAATAATTTGGTGTTTTGCGCGGATCAGCCAGGCAAAATCCATAACGGTTGACCACAGGTTTTGCGCCTAGACCAAACCCCATACAGTCGCGGTTAACCCCAACAATTCCAGTGATTGCACCGCCAAATGGGTCAAGCGCAGAAGGAGAGTTATGGGTTTCTACTTTATCTGTAATCAGGTAGTTATCGTCAAATATAATACCGCCAGCATTGTCAGAAAATACAGATACACAGATATCTTGATCGCCGCGTGCGGCACGTATTTCTTTGGTGGCGCGCTGAATATAATGTTTGTAGAGCCCTTTTTTTACGTCATCAATAGGCGATGCAAAAATCGTGTGCTTACAATGTTCTGACCATGTTTGTGCCAATGTTTCCAGTTCAATATCTGTTGGCTGGCGGCCTTCGTTTTTGAAGTATTCTTGAATGGCCTTCAAATAAACAAGGGGCAGACCTAGTGGCCCGCGTTTAGAACCATCAGCATTGGAAATACCGTATTTACTTAATGTTTCCAGTTCTGAATCTGATAGATCCATATCTATGTTATCTGCAATAACCGCATTCTCTTCTAATATGACCTTAGGAATAATTGTTTCCATTCCGCCATCACGCGTGTATTCCTCAATATTTTTAATTGATATGCGCTGAATTAGTTTATTAGAAATGATCGTTGAAAGTTTTTCGACATCTTCGCGTGTTGCCTTGCCCTTAATAAGGTATAAGCGCGAGGAATAACATTCCTGACCTGCATTATCATTCTGTGCAGAGAGTGCTAATAGCTCCGATGTTGTGTGTCCGACATTGTCTGTGACGCCAGGAAGAAACCCGATTTCTAAAGCCCAATCGAAATCTGTGGGTGTCTGATTTATTTTTTGCGTAATCGGATTTGCCAAGCTTTGTACAAAAGAATCTTTTTTCGCATCCTTATTTTCTGAGGAATACACGTCAACCGCCCGCACACAGGCTGTTACACCCATGGAGCTGAGGGCTTTTTCTATCTGATGTGCCCGTCCATCATCTTTATGGGCTAGAATTTCTATTCGAGTTTGCATATAATTTTCAAGTAACTGTTGATCTTCATCGTCGCGCAGATTAAATAGTAGTCCGAGATATATTTCAATACTCTAATTACCGATTAACGCGGAAATAGAAACAAATGCCAAAAATTACAATCAATGACATGGAAATCGAAGTCGAAGCCGGCACCAGCATATTGCAAGCTGCCGAGCAACTAGGAATTGAAATTCCGAGATTTTGTTATCATGACAAGCTATCTGTTCCTGCAAATTGCCGGATGTGCCTTGTTGAAGTTGAAGGAGGGCCGCCAAAGCCTGCCGCTTCATGTGCTATGGCCTGCGGTGATGGAATGGTTGTTCATACCGAATCGGAGATGGTGAAAAAGGCACGCAAAGGTGTTATGGAGATGCTTTTGATCAATCACCCACTTGATTGCCCTATATGTGATCAGGGCGGTGAGTGCGACTTACAGGATCAGGCTGTCTCTTATGGATTTGATCGCTCACGTTATCATGAGGCTAAACGAACTGTTTCGAATAAAGACCTCGGCCCATTAATAGGGACAGAGATGACGCGCTGTATTCATTGTACGCGCTGTGTTCGTTTTGCAGAGGAAATCGCAGGAACACCTGTTCTTGGGCAGTTTAATCGCGGTGAAGATGCAGAAATTGGTACATTCATTGGTGAAATTGTAGATACAGAGCTTTCAGGTAATCTTGTTGATATATGCCCTGTTGGTGCGTTAACCTCTAAGCCTTATACTTATAAGGCAAGAAGTTGGGAGCTTACCAAAACAGAGACAATTGATGTTCATGATTCTTTAGGATGCAATATCCGTGTTGATTCGCGCGGTCGTGAAGTGATGCGTATTCTGCCACGTCTTAATGAGGATATTAATGAAGAGTGGATTGATGATCGTACACGTTTTTCTTGTGATGGGTTATCAGCGGGACGGATTGATCGTCCCTACATTCGTGATGAACAGAGTGGAAAGCTGGTCGAAGCAGAGTGGGACGATGCTTTTGCATACATCAAGGGTAGGCTACAAAATATTAAAGGCGATAAAATCGCGGCACTAGCCGGTGACTTGGTTGATGTTGATGCGATGGTGGCGATGAAGGATCTTATGGCCTCTTTGGGAAGTCCGAATATGGATTGCCGCACAGATAGCAGCGTGTTTAATACAGAAAACCGTGCATCATATTTGTTTAATTCGACGATCGCGGGGATTGATGAGGCAGACGCAATATTACTTGTCGGTGTTGATCCGCGCCACGAAGCCACAATGATTAATGCGCGTATTCGTAAAAATTGGCTAGAAAAAGATATACCAGTTTCCTTAATTGGTGAGGCTGTGGATTTAACCTATCCGTATGAACATGTCGGCACAGGGCCGAAGGATTTAGAAAAATTGGTTAAGCAATATGCCGGTAAGGTTAAAGCAAAAAAACCAATGATGATTATAGGCTCAGGTGTATTCCGTCGTGATGATGGCTTGGCTATACATGCTTTACTTCATGAAGCGGCTGAAGCTCTTGGTATTGTGACCAAAAATTGGAATGGCTTTAATATATTGCACGGTGCGGCGTCTCGCGTTGGTGGTCTTGATGTTGGTTTTTTACCACAAAAAAATGGCCTAGATTTTTCAGAGATTATTGCTGGCACAAAAGATGGATCGGTTGAGGCTTTGTTTTTGCTCGGTGCGGATGAGTTTAATGCGCGTGTAAATGTCGGATGGAAAACATTTGTTATTTACCAAGGACATCATGGAGATCATGCAGCAGAACGTGCAGATGTTATACTTCCTGCGGCTGCTTATACTGAAAAAGATGGGCTATATGTGAACACGGAAGGTCGCCCGCAGTTGGCCAAACGCGCAGTTTCTCCACCTGGTGATGCCAAAGAGGATTGGGCAATATTGCGGGCAATGTCTGAATATATTTGTAGAAAGCCTTTGCCTTATAATTCACAGTTGGAATTACGCACACGTATTCAAAAAGAATGGCCAATCTTTAAGAAAGTTAATGAGATTGCACCAGCTAAATGGTGTAAGCCTACGATAAAGGGTAAGGTTCTTAAAGATGCTTTTGTCTTGCCAGTACAAAATTACTACTTGAATAATTCGATTTGTCGCGCTTCTAAAACGATGAGAACATGCGCAGAAACATTTATGAAGAACAATGATTTTCAGGAGGCTGCTGAATAATGGATAATATAAAAGTAACGACCTTAGGTCAGGTGAAAGAGTTTCATGAAACATACGGCCTTCCGGTTTTGGATATGCCTTGTATTTCCGATAAAAAAACGAATGAGCTACGTATTAATTTACTGGCGGAAGAGTTGGATGAGCTTAAAGATGCATTAGAGCAGGGTGATATGGTGGAAACACTGGATGCTTTGATTGATTTGCAATATGTGCTCGATGGTGCGTTTTTGTCGCTTGGCATGGCACATTTGAAAACCCCCGCTTTTGATGAGGTGCATCGCTCAAATATGAGTAAATTAGGGGCAGATGGTAAACCTATTCGCCGCCAATCAGATGGTAAGGTTTTAAAAGGGCCTGACTATTTTAAACCTGACATCTCACAGTTTTTAAATAAAAAGGATGCTGCATAGATGGAGCTTTTAAGTGAATTTCTATCTGATCCATGGAGCTTTTGGATCGTTCGTAACGTAGTGTTTACACTGGTTGTCGTAATGGGTCTGTTATTCGCCGTTGCTTATATGACATATGCAGAGCGCAAGATAATGGGTGCGATGCAACGTAGGCAAGGCCCAATGACTGTAGGCCCGTTTGGATTGTTACAGCCAATTGCCGATGGGATTAAGCTGTTTTCCAAAGAAACTATTATCCCCTCACAGGCGCATCGTATTGTGTTTCTTTTGGCACCCATGATGCTCTTTGCTTTGTCTTTGATTGCATGGGTTGTTATTCCATTTGATGAAGGCTGGGTTTTGGCAAATTTGAATGTTGGGATTTTGTATTTGTTTGCGATTTCTTCAATGGGTGTTTACGGGGTTATTATGGCTGGCTGGGCATCTAACTCACGTTATGCTTTTCTTGGTGGCCTTCGTTCCGCTTCGCAAATGATTTCTTATGAAGTGTCCATGGGCTTGATTATTGTCTGTGTGCTGCTTGTCACTGGCTCACTTAATTTACAAGAAATTGTATTGGCGCCGCGCCCAGTTTGGGTTCAAATAATGTTATTTCCTATGTTCATTATTTTTCTAATATCTATCTTGGCGGAAACCAATCGTTGTCCTTTTGATTTACCAGAGGGCGAATCTGAAATTACAGGTGGGTTTATGGTCGAGTATTCGGCAATGACTTACGCGCTGTTTTTCTTAGGTGAATATGCAAATATGATATTGATGAGTGCAATGACAACAATTTTATTCTTGGGCGGCTGGTTGCCACCATTTGGAATAGAGCCAATCAGCTTTATCCCTGGAATTTTTTGGTTTGCCTTGAAAGTATGCTGTATTTTATTCTTTTATATTTGGGCGCGCGCAACATTACCGCGTTTCAGATATGATCAGCTCATGCGCCTTGGCTGGAAGGTGTTCTTGCCTTTTACATTAGTATGGGTTGTTCTTGTTGCTGGTATGCTTATGACCTTTAACGCCCTGCCTGGGCAAGTGAAAGCAGAAGTGCCGAAGCCTCAGCATGTGATTGTTTTGAACGCAGAAGATAATGCAGATTCCATAAATAGTGTAGATGTCGTGAGTGGTACAGATAACAAGGAAGCGGAATAATGGATAGATTAGCACGCGCATTCTTCTTAACCGAAATTGTTAAAGGGTTTCTATTGACCYTGAAATAYATGTTYTTTGTRCCGAAGGTGACAATTAACTACCCCTATGAAAAAGGGCCKATTTCTCCRCGYTTTCGTGGYGAGCACGCATTGCGGCGCTACCCGAAYGGAGAAGAACGTTGTATCGCGTGTAAACTATGCGAAGCGATATGYCCTGCTTTGGCCATAACAATTGAGGCCGAGCCACGYGAAGATGGATCTCGTCGCACAACTAAATATGATATTGATATGACCAAGTGCATTTATTGTGGTCTATGTCAGGARGCATGTCCTGTCGATGCKATTGTTGAGGGGCCTAATTTYGAATATGCCACAGAAACACGTGAAGAGCTTTAYTATAATAAGGAAAARCTTCTTGATAATGGTGATCGTTGGGAAGCACAAATCGCCGCAAATATCGCCGCTGATGCACCATATCGTTAAAAGATATGCGACTTTTAATATTGCTTCTTATTTTRTATGGCGTTTTTTAYTGGCAATCAGGCGGCAGTATTYTTTCGCAAGGGAATTTCGATCATTTRAAAGCAGGGCGYGCTGCACCGGGTGATCCAGTGCAAAAGAGTGCGTTTCCTGTGRAAACACGTAAAATAAACGGCTTCACCCTCAGTTTACATCATCATTTTTTTATCAAGGCATTGGTTCTTTCAAAAAGGAATTATAACTTTGGTRCAGAAGCTGCAATATCACCTGTTGATTTGGCATTAGGGTGGGGYGCGATGTCRAATCCCGGACCTTTGCGTTCTATTCATATTTCYCAAGGTGGGCGGTTCTATCGTTTTAGATATAATAATGCCCCGCCAATCCGTCATCGTGACATAGAAACCCATAGCGCGAATATGCATATTATACCTGCAAATGGTTCAGTTATTAAAATACTTAAAACCATTAAAAAGGGGGATGTCGTTACGCTTAATGGGCATCTTGTTGATGTAAAAGCGAAGAATGGCTGGCATTGGGAAAGTTCACGGACCCGCAATGATACAGGAAGGGGAGCTTGCGAACTATTTCTGGTTGATTCTATTAGTCTCGGTGTGCGAGAGCGCTAATCCTATAAATTATGCTTATCTGTAAAGTTACGTTTTACGTGATTTTGACTTTTTATTGGGATATATGGTACAATTGCCACTTATTGATAACAAGCGAGTAAACATGACAAGTGCATGCGGTCCAGGCATAGAATTAAACGTAGATTGTGGTGGGTCCTTCAATGGTGCTGCCCCTAACTTTGTTGTATCGCCAGCACCTGATGTTGTTGCTTTAGTAAACAAAATGATTCTAGAGTTCCGTGAAACTGGCGGAATAACTGTTTCAGATGATGGACGTAAAACCAGCAAATTAACTCCAGAGGCGATGAAGCATATTGAGAACTTACTTGAGGGCATGAAAGGCAGGACGGCTGAAGAGATTGCCGAAATACTTACAGAAGTTGCAGTTCTTGCCGATGGAACTAGTGTAGATCCTAACAATGTCATTAGGAATACTGACGCTTACGAAGAAATACATAAAGAAATAGGAATAGACCCTCCTGTAATTGCGACTGAATCCGATATTTCTGCTGCGCTAGATTGGAAAGTGTAAAGATCGAAGCAATTTTTTGCGTCTTATCAAGCCATCATACCATTGCGTATGAAGCAATGGATGCAAACCTCATCACATATGAAACAGTGTAAACAAATAAAAACGAAGGCTAAATTCGGCCTCTGTTATATTTAATTATTAGGGTGATGCGCGATGTAGAATCCTGCACCTTTGCGTTCTATTCATATTTATCAAGGTGTGCGAGAGCGCTAATCCTATAAATTATGTTCATCTGTAAATTCGAATGGTACCGGTTTCTGAGATTCTGTGACACCGATTTTTATTTGTTCAGTAGGAATACCATATTTAGATATATTTTCTTGATTTGTGTCCTCTAGAGCTTTTTGTGCTGCCTCGAATGTTAAGGTAACGGATTGCTCCGTTGTGTCCGATGAGAAAACAATACTGTCACCAGGCTCTTTGGCTGTGGCAAGTTCATTATATACCAGAGTGCATGCTTGCCTAACGTTGTGAAAGGTTTCTGCTGCTTCATATTCTTCCAAGGTAATGTCTTTTACGATCACTCCTTCATTTGGAATTGTATCATTTTCTTTTCCCATATCGAACCCCTATTGTTTATTATGAAAAAATAATATACATAAAGCGCAGTACTGTCAAATTCACAGAAATTAGAATGTTTTTTACTGGAGTATGGGGCGATAATATGAGGGTAAATACGTTAAAATTATATAATCAGTGAGTATTAATAAAATACCAGTTCTTTTTACTTGATAAATCAACATAAAAAGCAAAAATAGGTAATGTTTTTTGATTTCTGACCTTGCGGTAACGCTAAGAAAAGATTAGAAAATAGTACGAATAAGAATAGAGACATTTCGATGGTCATACAGGCATTCGCCTTTTATTTATTTGCAGGAATTTTGATCGTAAGCGCCTTGATGGTTATTACGGCGCGTAACCCTGTGCATTCCGTACTATTTCTGGTTCTGGCTTTTTTTAACGCGGCTGGAATATTCATATTGCTGGGTGCTGAATTTATCGCGATGATTCTTGTGATTGTTTATGTGGGTGCGGTTGCTGTACTGTTTTTGTTTGTTGTTATGATGCTTGAGATTAATTTTTCGGATTTGCGCAAAGGTGGGATGCAGTATATTCCTCTTGGTATTGTGATTGGCGGGATTTTATTGTTTGAGCTGATTACTGTTTATACGTACTGGCAATTTGCGCCTGAGGTTCTTCAAAATACGAAGCTGCCCGTTGCCGAATTCGGTGATGCCCAGAATGCCGAGGCGTTGGGATTGGTGCTCTATACCGAATATATTTTCCCGTTTCAAATGGCTGGTTTAATATTATTTGTTGCAATGATTGGTTCTATTGTTCTTACACTTCGAACGCGTCCCGGTATTCGTAAGCAAAAAGTGTCTGATCAGCATGCCAGAAAAGCTTCAGATGTTTTGGAAGTTAAAAAAATCGCATCAAGAACGGGAGCATAGGTATGGACACTGTTGCATATGTCGGTATGACGCATTTTTTAATTCTTGCTGCTATTTTGTTCACGATTGGTGTGTTCGGTATATTCTTGAACCGAAAGAATGTGATTGTTATTCTTATGTCTATTGAGCTGATGTTATTGGCTGTGAATATAAACTTTATAACTTTTTCTGCCTATTTAGATGATTTGGTCGGGCAGGTATTTGTTATGTTTGTTCTAACTGTTGCGGCTGCAGAAGCGGCAATCGGTTTGGCTATATTAATTGTGTTCTTCCGTAATAAAGGTTCTATCGCCGTGGAAGACCTTTCCGAGATGAAGGGGTAGGACATGGAGCTACTTGCAGTATTTTCTCCCTTGGTCGCATTCTTGATTGCGGGGCTGTTTGGCAAGGTTATTGGTGATAAGGGGTGTCAGATCGTCACATGTGCGGCCGTTATTATCGCTGCTTTATCTTCTATAAGGTTGTTTTTCGACGTGATATTGACCGAAAATATGGTCGATGGTGCATATACGACGATACTCACTGAATGGATTACATCAGGTGCTTTTACTGTCCAATGGTCACTTCGTATTGATCAGCTTGCCGTTGTTATGATGTGTGTGGTTAATATTGTTTCTGCTTGTGTGCATGTCTATTCCGTTGGTTATATGAGCAATGATCCCTGTAAAGGGCGCTTTATGGCATATCTAAGCCTGTTTACATTTGCAATGTTGATGCTGGTCACATCAGATAATTTATTACAATTATTCTTTGGTTGGGAAGGTGTCGGTGTTGCATCGTATCTTCTGATTGGTTTTTGGAACCATAAGCATTCTGCAAACGCAGCGGCTCAAAAAGCATTTATTGTTAACCGGATTGGCGATTTTGGCCTTGCTCTGGGTATTATGGCTGTCTTTGTTGTTTTTGGTAGTATCGAGTTTTCAACAATTTTTGAAAATGCAGAGCAATATGCCGATACGACGATGAATTTCCTTGGTTTCCAATTCCATGCTTTGACAGTAATTTGTTTGCTGCTCTTTATTGGGGCGATGGGTAAGTCGGCGCAATTAGGCCTGCATACATGGCTTCCTGATGCGATGGAGGGGCCAACGCCTGTTTCTGCTCTGATCCATGCGGCGACAATGGTAACGGCGGGTGTGTTCCTTGTTGCGCGTTTCTCGCCTGTGTTCGAATATGCGCCGATTGCGTCGATGGTTGTGGCTGTTGTTGGGGCGACGACGGCTTTTGTTGCGGCAACAATTGGATTAACCCAATATGATATAAAGCGTGTTATCGCTTATTCCACGATGAGCCAGTTAGGCTATATGTTCTTTGCTCTTGGTGTTTCCGCATATGGGGCGGCGATTTTCCACCTTGTGACTCATGCATTCTTTAAGGCATTGTTGTTCCTTGGTGCGGGCTCTGTCATTCACGCAATGTCAGATGAGCAGGATATGCGTAATATGGGCGGCCTGTGGAAGAAAATTCCTGTGACATATGCCATGATGTGGATTGGTTCTCTTGCTTTGGCTGGTATATGGCCATTTGCTGGGTATTTCTCAAAGGATATAATTTTAGAGTCGGCTTGGGCTGATCATACTTGGTTTGGGAATTATGCGTATTGGATGGGGATCGCGGCGGCTTTTATGACGGCGTTCTACAGTTGGCGGTTAATTATAATGACGTTCCACGGTACGCCACGCGCCAGTAAAGAAGTGATGAGCCATGTGCATGAATCACCCTCTATGATGTTGATGCCTTTATTGGTTCTGGCTACGGGGGCTATCCTTGCGGGGGCAGTGTTCTATGGCGGTTTTGTTGGCTCGTCTTCCACTCAGCACGCGTCTGCAAATACGCACGCAAATATAACACCGGCTGCTGGTGAGGAGCATAAAGATGAACATCTAGCTTCAGATAAGAGCGATGGTGATGAGCATGTGGGCGCGGATGATGATAAAAAAGAGCGTTTACATGGTAATGCTCTTGACGTGAACGCTTGGTCCAAAGAGTACTTTTGGCATAATTCGATAAAGGTTCTCCCTGAAAATGATACTGTAGAAGCGGCTCATTCTGCGCCATTCTGGGTAAAGAAAATGCCGATTCTTGTCGGTGCATTCGGGATTTTCTTGGCATATATGCTTTATATGGTTCGTCCAGGTGGGGCATCATTTTTTGTCAAAATGTTTAAACCATTCCATACGCTATTCTTCAATAAATGGTTCTTTGATCCCATTTATCATAGATTGTTCGTAACAAAGGCATTATCTTTAGGGCGCATTTTCTGGCGTAGCGATAAAAATATTATTGATCGCGTAGGCTCAGACGGAATTGCAGGACTTTCTTCACGTTTAGCAAGTGGTTTGTCTAAATTTCAAAGTGGTTATGTCTATCAATATGCGCTTGTCATGATTATTGCGTTTATTACAATCATTACGTGGTTTGTACTTAAAGCAGACCCATCATTCTATTCTATTCAGAGCATAAATATGGAGGGTTTGACCCGATGAATATGCCTCCTGTGCTTTCGATCATGATTTTCTTGCCACTTATCTGCGCCATTATGGTGGCGTTGGTGCGTGGAGAAAAAGGTGATGAAGCAATTGTCGAAAAAAATATCAAACATCTTTCATTGTTTGGATCTTTGTTTGTGCTCGTTTTTGGTTTGTTTATGTATCAAAAATTTGATCCTGCGGCATCAGGGTTTCAATTTGAAGAAAAATATACTTGGTTTAAGACCGCAGGGATTAACTATCATCTTGGTATTGATGGTATTTCAGTGTTCTTTATCCTGCTCTCTGTGTTCTTAACGCCTATTTGTATTCTGGCGAGCTGGAATAGCGTAAAGAAGCGCCTTAAAGAATATATGATTGCTTTCCTTGTTCTTGAAAGTTTTATGATTGGAACATTCGCCGCACTAGATAGTGTTCTGTTCTATGTTTTCTTTGAAGGCGTCTTGATCCCAATGTTTTTAATTATCGGAATTTGGGGTGGAAAAAATCGTGTCTATGCATCGTACAAGTTCTTTCTGTTCACACTATTAGGGTCTGTCTTAATGCTGCTGGCATTATTGATGCTGTATGTACAAACGGGAACAACCGATATTCCGGAACTTATTAAAAATCCAGTAGGCTTTGAAATGCAGAAATGGATTTGGTTGGCTTTCTTTGCGAGTTTTGCAGTGAAAATGCCGATGTGGCCGGTTCATACATGGCTTCCTGATGCGCATGTTGAGGCCCCAACTGCGGGGTCAGTGATCTTGGCGGGGGTATTGCTTAAAATGGGGGGATACGGGTTCTTGCGTTTTTCTTTACCCATGTTGCCGGAAGCAAGCCTCTATTATGCAGAACCCGTGATGTGGCTTAGTGTTATTGCGATTATTTACACATCATTGGTTGCTTTGGTGCAAGAAGATATGAAGAAGCTGATTGCTTATTCTTCCGTGGCTCATATGGGTTTTGTTACGCTTGGTATATTCTCTTTTACACAAGAGGGGGTCGAGGGTGCAATTTTCCAGATGATTAGCCATGGTATCATTTCTGCTGCATTATTCTTATGTGTTGGTGTTGTTTATGATCGTTTACATACGCGCGACATTGGCCGTTATGGCGGGCTTGTCAAGAATATGCCGCTTTATGCGACGTTCTTTATGATCTTTACGCTTGGCTCGGTTGGTCTACCGGGAACAAGTGGCTTTGTTGGCGAGTTTTTATCGTTGCTTGGTGCGTTTCAGGTGAACACTGTTATTGCGGCCTTGGCAACCACAGGTGTTGTTTTGGGGGCTGCATATATGCTTGTTCTTTACCGTCGCGTTATTTTTGGGCCGCAAGATAATAAAGATGCAGCCGAAATGACCGATTTAACAAAACTGGAGAAGGCTATATTTATTCCTTTGGCAATTCTTGTGTTTTATCTTGGGATATTTCCGAATGTTGTCTTGAATAAATTATCGCCTGCTGTTAGTGAAATCGTCTCATTATATGACGTAACACCAGAAGCTATAGTTCTGGATGTTCAAGACATAAACCTTGAAGAAGAGGAGGGCGAATAATGGGTGATCTGAATATCATGTTAATTCTTCCTGAGATTTTCCTTGCTCTTACTGGCATGGGTTTTCTTATGCTGGGTGTGTTTCAAGGTAACCGTAGCACAGACGTGTTGTGTTGGTCGGCATGCGTTAGTTTCATTATAGCGGCCGTTCTTTTGTTGAAATTAGACTGGAGCACACAATACATATTGAATGATATGTTGGTGATCGATCAATTCTCATCTGTAATGAAGTTATTGATTTTGTTGGGATTAACGACGTCATTGATTTTGTCTGTGCAGTATTTGTATCAAGAAAGAATTGCGCGTTTTGAATATCCCGTTCTTGTTGTTTTTGCCGGTATCGGCATGATGCTTATGGTTTCGGCGAACAATTTTTTAAGTCTCTATATGGCATTGGAGTTGCAGTCCTTGGCTCTCTATGTTCTCGCGGCATTTCATCGTAATTCTCTGCGCTCTGGTGAAGCTGCAACGAAATACTTTATCCTTGGTGCGCTGTCCTCAGGTATGTTGTTATTCGGAATATCATTGATCTACGGTTTTGTTGGGTCTGTTGATTTTGCGACGGTACAAAATACATTATCGAATTTGGAAATGATTCCTCCTGGATTTATTATTGGAATGGTTTTTGTCATTGTGGCAATGGCCTTTAAAATATCGGCTGTTCCATTTCATATGTGGACACCTGATGTTTATGAAGGTGCGCCAAGCTGTGTGACTGCGTTATTTGCGATAGTTCCTAAGATTGCGGCTTTGGGATTGTTGATACGCTTACTATATGGGCCATTCGCACCTGCTGCTGATCAATGGATGCAGATCTTGTATTTCATGGCGATTGCGTCATTGGTTGTTGGGTCATTTGCTGCGATTGCTCAAGATAATATCAAACGCTTATTTGCTTATAGCTCAATTGGCAATATGGGATATGCGTTAATTGGGATTGTGGCAGGAACATCACAAGGTGTGGGCGCGGTTCTGGTTTTCCTCTTCATTTATATGGCGATGATTTCTGGCTCATTCTCCATAATTTTGTATATGCGTAGAAATGGCATGGCTGTTGAAAAAATCAGTGATTTAGCAGGATTCTCAAGTAATAATCCTGTCTTGGCTTATGCTATGGCTATTCTTATGTTCTCGATGAGTGGTATTCCACCGCTTGCAGGTTTCTTTGGGAAGTTGTTTATTTTCCAAGCGGCGATAGATAGCGAACTATATGTGCTCGCAACATTAGGTATCATGGCATCTGTTGTTGCTGCTTATTATTACTTACGTATCATTAAAGTAATGTTTTTTGATGAAGCGGCCGATCCGTTTGATGATAAAATGAATTTTGGAAAGCGTATCGTTTTATTGGCTTCTATGGTGTTGATATTTGGCTTTATTTTCTCCCCAAATATGGTGTTAGACAATGCAATGGGCGCGGCGGCATCCTTGTTTTAAGAATGTCCCCTGATGAAAATTGATTGGAAAATCCAGACATACGATCGTATTCTCAGTACGCAAGATCGTCTTAAAAATGATATTCTGGGTAATCCTGCTTTGCCGGAAGGTACGGTCATTCATGCACATCATCAAGATGGTGGCCATGGTCGATATGGGCGTGTATGGCAGAGCGACGCAGAGAACCTAACGCTATCTTTTCTGATTAGGCCTAAGTGTTCGATTGATAAAATTGGGCAAGTTGCAATTCTTACGGGGTTGGCGATATCCAATGTGATTGATCAGGTCATAGATACGTCTTGTAAGAGTCTATTAAAGTGGCCAAACGATATCCTTATCAAAGATAAAAAATGCTGCGGAATTTTAATTGATGCCTCACCGTTAATCGATGGCAAAGTGCCATATCTGATTATTGGCATAGGTGTTAATATCGCGTCATCACCTTTGGATACATCTACATGTTTACAAGATCATACAAAGGATACAGTTCATTGTGATGATTTCATGAAAGAGCTACTTTCCTCTTTTTCCATATGTTATATGCAGTGGCAGAATGATGGCTTTGAATTAATAAGGTCTCAATGGCTTGCCAAAACATACAAGGCTGGTTGCCCTGTTGGTGTTAAGTTAGATATGGATCAGGTGCAAGGAACATTCGATACGATTGATATGCTGGGGAATTTAGTGATAACGTGCGGGAAAACCGGTGAGAAAAGGAAAATAACATCGGGTGAGGTGTTTCTACTATGATAGGATTTACTTGTGTATAATAAAGAAGATGGACAAATGCTTTTAGCAATCGATGTTGGCAATACTAATACTGTTTTTGCGCTGTTTAGAGATGATAATATATTGTATTCATGGCGTTGTGCCACGGAGGCCTCGCGCTCTGTTGATGAATATGCCGTTTTCTTGAATCAGCTGTTCGAGCTGGAGAGTATAAAATGGTCTGATATCGCTGATATTATTATAAGCTCTGTTGTGCCTGATACAGATTTTCACCTGACAGAGCTGTGCCGTAAGAATTTTAAAATTGAGCCATTATTTGTGACGGCTGACCTGTGCAAGATTAAAACTGACCTTGATCAACCAAAAGAGATTGGTGCGGATAGAATTGCAAGTGCGAGTGCGGTTATCGCGCATTATAAATTACCCGCTGTGGTGATTGATTTTGGAACGGCCACGACCTTTGATGTTATTGATGAAAATGGTGTTTATTTGGGCGGTGTTATCGCGCCTGGCATCCGGCTGTCTGTAGAGGCACTTACACTGCGTGCGGCAAAGCTGCCCAGGATCAAAATTGAAAAGCCAGACAATGTTATTGGTAAGAATACGACGCAGGCGATGCAGTCTGGTATGTATTGGGGGTATATTGGTGTTATAGACACGATTATTGGAAAAATTAAAACAGAACTTAACACCGATGTTTTTGTTTTGGCGACAGGTGGTTTGGCGCCTCTATATGCACAAAGTACAGATAATATTGATGTTGTTGATGGGGATCTGATACTAAAAGGTTTATTGGAAATTTATAAAAAAGTAAAAGCGAATGCGTAATATTTTTAAAGATAATGAGTTTTATTTTGTACCGCTAGGCGGTAGTGAAGAATTTGGTGCAAATTTTAACCTGTACGTCTGTGACAATGAGTTTCTCGTCATTGATTGCGGCATTGGGTTTGCGGATGATCGGTATCCGGGGATTGATTTGCTATTGCCTGATCCGGCATTCGTTGAGGCGAATAAGGATAAGCTTAAAGGTCTTGTCATTACACATGCGCATGAAGATCATATTGGCGCGGTTGCGTATTTGTGGAAACGTCTGGAATGCCCAATTTATACGACAGAATTTACCGCATGTGTCTTACGTAAGAAGTTACACCAAGAAGGGCTTGATGGTGTTCCTATCCATATTATCGGGCAGGATGAAACTGTTGATATTGGCGTATTTGGCGTTGAGTTTATTCCTGTTTCTCATTCTGTACCGGATAGTTGCGCTTTATTGATCAAAACCAAATACGGTAATGTTCTTCATAGCGGTGATTGGAACCTTGACCCTGCGCCAGTTATTGGACGTATTACGGATGAGGCACGTTTCCGCGAAATCGGACAGCAAGGCGTTTTGGCCTATGTTGGTGATTCTACAAATGCACAAGTTGATGGTTTTTCAGGCTCAGAGGCTGATGTAGCCAAGGGGCTCGCTGCGGAATTTGAGGGTTGTAAGGGCAAAATCGCGATCACAATGTTTGCTTCTAATATTGGAAGGCTTGTTAGTATTGCCAGAGCGGCTCAAGCTGTTGGGCGCAGTGTTGCTATTATCGGGCGCTCGCTGCATCGCATGAGCGGGGCTGCTTATGATTGTGGCTATATGGACGGCGTACCGGATTTCCTATCTGATAGTGATATAGCCCATGTTGCTGATGAGAATATTGTTCTTGTGGTTACAGGATCACAAGGAGAGCATCGCGCCGCACTTGCAAGGATCGCACGCGGCGATCACCGTGGCGTAAAGTTAAATCGTGGTGATAGCGTTATATTTTCTTCCCGTGCTATCCCTGGTAATGAGCGCACAATTAACACTGTTAAGAATAATTTGAGTGCAGGCGGCGTAAATATAATTACACCAAGTGATACAAAAAATATAATTCATGTATCTGGGCATCCTTGTCGTGAAGAAATAACAGCAATGTTACAATGGGTTCGCCCGAATTGTGTTATCCCTGTCCATGGTGAAAGACAGCAATTAGACGCGCAAGCTGTCCTTGCAAAAAAATGCCAAGTGAACCAAATATTAGTGCCTAATAACGGGGCAGTGATCCGACTTGCCCCCAATGAACCAAAGATAGTAAATCATGTTGAAACCGGGCTTTTAGCAGTGGATCAGCGCAGAATAATTCCTGCAACCCATCAATCCATTACGGCAAGGCGTAAATTGCAATATTCAGGCGCGGTTCATGCATCGCTTGTTCTTGATAATGATTTATGTTTATTGGGTTCGATTAAAATCGATACTGTTGGCCTAACGTGCAAACGTAGCGATGATTGTATTGCTGCCGATCTGGAAGAAAATATTATGATGACATTAGATAATCTGGATTTTGAAACTCATTATGGTGAAGACGATGTTGCTGAAAAAATTAGAATTGCTTTACGACGTTATGTTCAGGATATGCTAGGCTTACGTCCTAAAACAACTGTGCATGTAACATTACTTGATAGATAGGAAAAGCACATTATGCATCCGGTATCTGCGATTGTCGTCTTTATTATGGTTTGGTGGAGTGTCTTATTCTGTGTCTTGCCCTTTGGGTTACCTACAACATATGAGGATAGAGAAGAAGGCGATAATTATAGCGCACCAGGTGCTCCAAAAACGCTGAATATGAAAAGGAAGCTTCTGATAACAAGTGCAATTTCATTGGTCTTATGGGCAGGGATTTGTCTGTTTATTAACTCTGGAATTATAGATTTTAGGGCATGGGCTTTACAAGAATAGAGTGGTTCAAATATGAAGAATCTATTTAGAAATATAACATTGATGTTGGTATTTACGACACCTATATTTGCGCAAGGTCAATCTGGATCTGATTTATCGTCACTATGCCGTCAAATTGATCGTTCCAATAAGGGGGCAGAATATGTGCCGGGTGTAGACGTTGGTGGAAAGCGTGTTGTTTCTGCGGATGTGAGTAGCACACCATCACAATATATAAATAATCCAATTATTATACCAATAGAAATAGATATCATCGGTAGGTTTGGCTTGGCTTTGCCCGCAGATATTTCGTTAATGCCAACAGTAGCCAACTTAAAAATATATCAAGATGGACGTGTTAAATATAATGATGAAGATGTGACGGATCATGTGGTGGCTTTATGCAAAGACGCAAAAGAAATAGAGAAGAATACACAATCAGAGCATGGACACAGCGCCCACAATCCCTTACCCTCTAGCGACAAAATTGAGGGGCAGTATCCGGATGATCGTGAAGCCAATACGCCGCATTATAATGAATAATTCTACGGAGTATAAAATACTATGGGTAAGAAGCATCGAACCGCAATCATACCAACGCGCGCGGAAGATTTTCCAGAGTGGTACCAGCAGGTTATAAAAGCTGCTGATATGGCCGAAAACTCCCCTGTGCGTGGGTGCATGATTATTAAGCCATATGGTTTTGCTTTGTGGGAAAAAATGCAAAGTGTATTTGATGGCTGGCTTAAAGATTATGGCGTTCAAAATGCCAGCTTTCCCTTGCTAATCCCTCTATCTTTTCTTGAAAAAGAGGCTGAGCATATTGAAGGGTTTGCGAAAGAATGTGCGGTTGTCACGCATCATCGCTTAGAAGTTGGTGAGGATGGCCTTGTTCCTGCCGGTAAGTTGGAAGAGCCATATGTTATCCGACCAACATCAGAAACCATTATTGGTGATGCGATGTCGCGCTGGATACAATCTTATCGTGATTTACCTATGAAGTTAAATCAATGGTCAAATGTGATGCGTTGGGAAATGCGTACACGTTTATTTTTGCGTACCTCTGAGTTTTTCTGGCATGAAGGGCATAATGCGTTTGAAACGCCGGAAGAGGCCAAAGAGGATTGTTTAACCATTCTTGGAATGTACGAAAAATTCTTTGAGGA
This sequence comes from Zetaproteobacteria bacterium, assembly GCA_002747015.1. The sequence continues at coordinate 98,137 of NVXI01000002.1, read as the reverse complement.
ATATCTAGCATTTTCTGGCTATACAGGTATTAAAACTCCGGATGAGCGTTTTCCCGGAGCGTTAGAGACATATGCTTTCGAAGCCGTTATGCAAGATGGTAAAGCCTTGCAGGCCGCCACAACACATGATTTAGGACAAACATTCTCGCGTAGTTGTAACATCACATTCCAAGGGCGTGAGGGCGCGGAGCAGTTCGCGCATACGACAAGTTGGGCATTTTCCACACGTGTCATCGGTGGGATGATTATGATACATGGGGATGATGACGGGATGATGATGCCACCACGTATCGCCCCCCAGCAAGTCATTATATTGCCATTCATTAAAGATGCTTCGACCGAAGACAAAATTTTTGACTTTGCACAAAAGTTGGCCAATAAACTAAAGGCTCAAGGAATGCGTGTTCATATTGATAAACGAGATATGCGTAGTTCTGATAAAATGTGGGATGCTGTTAAAAAGGGTGTTCCTGTGCGTGTTGAAATTGGTGGACGTGAAGTTGAAAAAGGCGAAGTTACATTCGTACGCCGTGATATCGGGCGCGATTCAAAAGAAACCATGTCTGTTGATGGATTCTTGAAAAAGTTACCAACGGTATTGGATGATATCCATGATGCGATGCTTGCACGTTCGAAAGCATTTAGGGACGAACACACAATTGATAGTGAAACGGTTGCGGATATTGATGGTTTCTTTGCCAATGACCGTATTGGCCTTGTGAAAGTACCCATTAGTGTTTTGGAAGATGCAACACTTGAAGCTGTTATGAAAAAATACTCTCTGTCAACGCGCTGCATGCCGTTTGCTGATAAAGGTGAAAAAGTTCTAATCGGGAAGGCGTATTAATTTTGATCTCTAAATTTGAACGCACCGTAGCATGGCGTTATTTACGCTCTAAAAAGGCAGAGGGCTTTGTCTCTGTTATTGCGGGGTTTTCGTTCGCAGGGATTATGCTGGGAGTTGCAACTCTTATTATCGTGATGAGCGTTATGAATGGGTTTCGGCATGAATTATTCAGCCGTATTCTAGGTATGGGCGGGCATATGAATGCGTACTCACAAGTGGGTGCATTGTATGATTATGTGCCGTTGAGTAAAGCCATTAAATCTGTGCCGGGCGTTGCCTCTGTTACCCCTGTAATTGAAAGCCAGACTTTGCTGTCTTTCCATTCTGCTGCCAGTGGCGTAATGGTGCGGGGCATTTCTCAGTCAGATTTTATTGCACGTGATATTTTGTATAATGGTATTCGCCAAGGGGAAATAGAGAATTTTAGAGGTTTTAAGATTGCCATTGGCAATGTGTTAGCAAAGCGACTGCATATTAATATTGGTGATAAAATAATCCTTATGTCACCTAAATTAAAAAGCACACCTTTTGGAACTGTTCCGACACAGCGTTCCTTTGAAATTGCCCTTATATTTGATGTTGAAATGTATGAATATAATAATGGTTTTGTATTTATGCCTTTACCAGCAGCGCAAAAATTTTTTCAATTTAAAGATAGTGTTAGCGCAATTGAAATATTTCTCAGCCAGCCCGATAAAATTGATGAAATACGTCGTGCTGTTGAGATCGAAATTAATGGCCGTGCGGGTATATATGATTGGCGCGATATGAATAAGAGTTTCTTTAATGCGTTAGAGGTCGAGCGTAATGTGATGTTTTTAATACTCAGTATGATTATTATTGTGGCCGCGTTTAATATTATTTCCTCTATGATTATGCTGGTAAAGGATAAGGGACACGATATTGCAATTATGCGAACCATGGGGGCAACGCGTGGGAATATGATGCGTATATTCATGTTAACGGGGGCGAGTATCGGTTTTATAGGTACGATTTTGGGTGCTATACTTGGTGTTTCTTTTGCTCTTAATATTGAGACAGTGCGTAAAGTTATCGAGGGGCTGACCGGTACGGTGCTCTGGGATGAAGAAATTCGTTTCCTTTCCGAGATACCAGCAGAACTGGATTGGAATGAGGTATCAACGGTGGTTCTAATGGCTTTTGCGCTTTCTATTCTTGCGACAATTTATCCGGCGTGGCGTGCTGCTCGCCTCGATCCTGTTGAGGCTCTGCGCTATGAATAATACTCTGAATGAAAATGATAGATATTGATAATGGACATACGATTGATGGATATCTTTGAAAAATATAGCTTTCCAGATGCTGAAATTGTGTCTGATAAGGATAACTACTTCATGCCTGCACCGGATGTGAGTGAGGATGATGATTTCATTCTAGATGATGATGACTTGGGCGATGATGATATTGATCTGGAGGATCTTCACGAAGAGGCGCAAAATGATGAATATTTGTCAACGGAAGGAAATACTCTGTTGACGGTCCGGGGGATAAATAAAGAGTTTTCTCAAGGAACGAATAAGCTGGAAATACTTAAAAATGTTGATCTACGCCTCCATTCAGGGGAGATCGTTGCCCTAATCGGTCCTAGTGGCTCGGGAAAATCAACCTTACTTCAGATATTAGGATTACTTGATTCCCCAACCTCGGGCCAAATTTTCATTGGTGATCGTGATATCTCAAGGCTGTCAGATCGGCAACGTACAAAATTACGCAATGGGCATATTGGCTTTGTGTATCAGTTTCATCATCTTTTGCCGGAGTTTAGTGCACTTGAAAATGTGGCTTTACCACAAATTATTGCAGGGATTAAGCAAAAAGAGGCTGAGGAAAAGGCCGCGGATTTGCTTGAACAGTTGGGTTTGGATCATCGTTTGAAACATCGCCCTGCAACGCTGTCCGGTGGAGAACAACAACGCGTGGCAATTGCCAGAGCCCTAATAAATGATCCTTATCTTTTATTCGCTGATGAGCCTACAGGAAATCTTGACCCTGAAACATCGGGGGAGGTTTTTGAAATTCTTCTGAAACAGGTGAGAAATCGCGGAATTGGAGCATTAATTGCGACCCATAATATGGAACTTGCCAGTGAAATGGATCGTATTCTGGAAGTTAAATCTGGAAGAGTTCTTCCTTACTAATTTTTACCGTAGATATCCGCTGTCTATATCTGCTATTCTTCGCACATGAAACAACAATTTGTGCATCTCCACTTGCACTCGGCCTATTCATTGGCGGAGGGGGCAATTAAGATCAATGACCTCCTTGCTCTTTGCGTGGGGCAATCTATGCCTGCCGTCGCCGTAACTGATTCAAATAATCTCTTTGGCGCAATGGAGTTTGCTCTAAGCGCAGAAAAAGCAGGTGTACAGCCGATATTCGGATGCCAAATTACCGTTGGCAGTGATCAAAGTGAGTTGGTCTTATTTGCGCAAAGCGAGCAGGGTTATAAAAACCTTTGTAAGATTGTGAGTTCTTTATATATAAATGACAATGAACAGGCAGAGGTCGCAACGACGTATAGCACGTTAGAAACTTATGCAAAGGATATTATTTGCCTGAGTGGTGGGATGAATGGCGCCATTGCACAGGCGCTCTTACATGGGCAGAAGGGCAAGGCAGAGCAAGAGGTAAGGCGTCTAAATAATATCTTCAAAGACGCATTCTATATAGAATTGCAACGTCATGGTTCGTCAGATGAGGATAAAGTGGAGGAGGGGCTAATTGACCTCGCTTATGCGCATAACATTCCCCTTGTTGCGACAAATGATTGTTATTTTAGGGATAAAGGTGCATATGAGGCGCATGATGCGCTGCTTTGTATTGCTGAAGGGCGTTATATAAGCGAAGAAGATCGTCGCAAAGTTACGCCAGAACATTATTTTAAATCTGCCCGTGAAATGATTGATTTGTTTGCGGATATTCCTGAGGCTATTCAAAACACAGTCGTTATTGCACAAAGATGTTCCTATATTTTAAAGGTGATTGCCCCAATTCTCCCGCCTTTTGAAACAGAGAGTAAACGCCCTGAGACTGAAGAGTTAGCCGTTCAATCCAAGAATGGGTTGGAGTGGCGCCTAAATAAATTTGTTTTAAAAGATACAATGGACGAGGCAGAGAAAAAGAAAGTTTCAAAGCCATATTGGGATCGCTTGGATTTTGAGTTGGGTATTATCAATCAAATGGGTTTTCCTGGGTATTTCCTTATTTGTTCAGATTTCATTAAATGGTCAAAAGATCAGGATATACCTGTTGGCCCAGGCCGGGGATCTGGTGCGGGATCTATTGTTGCTTGGTCGTTACAAATCACCGACCTTGACCCGCTAGAACTTGGTCTTCTGTTTGAGAGGTTTTTGAATCCTGAACGTGTGTCTATGCCTGACTTTGATGTGGATTTTTGTCAAGATCGCCGTGACGAGGTGATTAAATACGTGCAAGAACGTTATGGTCATGACCATGTCGCACAGATTATTACCTTTGGAAAGCTCCAAGCCCGCGCGGTTGTGCGTGATGTTGGGCGGGTGCTGCAAATGTCTTATGGGCAGGTTGATAGAATTGCCAAGATGATTCCGAATAATCCGGCGGCCCCGATGACGTTGCAAGAGGCCTTGGATGCCGATCCTGAATTGCGCTTAGAGCGTAAAAAGGATGAGACACAAGGCAAGCTTATTGATATCGCATTACAATTAGAGGGTCTTTATCGTCATGCCTCTACTCATGCTGCGGGGGTTGTGATTGGGGATAGGCCACTGGACGAGCTTGTCCCGCTTTATCGTGATGCGCGCTCTGACATGCCTGTGACGCAATATAATATGAAATACGTGGAGCAAGCCGGCCTTGTGAAGTTTGACTTCTTGGGTTTGAAAACCATGACTGTCGTGCAGAAAACTCTGAATATTATCAAGGAAGAAACAGGCGAGCATATAGACGCACTTGAAATCTCTATTGATGACCCTAAGGCTTATGAATTGATGGCCCGCGGCGATACTGTCGGTGTCTTTCAGCTGGAAAGTGCGGGCATGCGTGATATGTTGCGTAAGGTAAAGCCAACAAGATTCGAAGATATTATCGCGCTTGTCTCTCTGTATCGCCCAGGACCGATGGATAATATCCCCAAATATATTAGTGTTAAGGAAGGCCGTGAAGAGCCAGATTATATGCATCCAATTTTAAAGCCATTCTTGGAAGAAACTTATGGCTTGATGATTTATCAAGAGCAAGTGATGCAAGCAGCACAAAGCCTTGCTGGTTATACGCTTGGTGGTGCGGATGTCTTGCGTCGTGCAATGGGTAAGAAAATTAAATCGGAAATGGACGCACAACGCAAAATGTTCGTAGATGGTGCAAAGGAGCATAATAATGTTCCAGAAAAACTATCCTCGGAAATTTTTGACCAAATTGCAAAATTCGCCGGATATGGCTTTAACAAATCTCACGCCGCGGCTTACGCACTTATTGCTTATTGGACCGCGTGGTTAAAGGCGAACCATCCCGTAGAATTTATGACTGCATCAATGACTCTTGATCTTGGAAACACTGAAAAACTAAGTGTTTTTAAGCAAGACATAGATAAAATGGGAATGAACCTTTTGACGCCCGATGTGAATAAATCTCACGCTGACTTTAAGGTGGAATCTGGCGCAGTACGCTATGCTTTGGCGGCACTAAAGGGGGTTGGTGAGCAAGCAATGGAGCTACTGATCGCGGAGCGCACGAAAAATGGCGAATATAAAGACCTAGAAGATTTTGCACAGCGCCTAGATCCCAAGACAATGAATAAACGTCAATTTGAACAACTGATTTGTTCTGGTGCGTTTGATAATCTGCATGATAACCGTGCAGAGATAAGCAGCGGATCAGATATCGTTTTGCGTTATGCCCAAAGTTTACAAGAGGAGCGCAATTCGGGGCAGGTCAGCCTATTTGGTGATGATACTGGCGACGGTGGCCTTGGGATGCCTGATTTACCAGTTGCGAAAAATTGGGGGCCTTTGGAAAAATTGGCACGGGAGTTCAAGGCAGTAGGCTTTTATCTATCTGCTCATCCACTTGATACGCGTCAGGCGCAATTTGAACGTATGAGAATTGTTTCTCTATCTCATGTAGAGGAGGATATGAAGTCCAAAGCAAAAGCCGCCTATCAAATGGCGGGTGTGTTGCTGAAAAAGCAGGAGAAAATGTCGCAAAAGGGTAATAAGTATGCCTTTCTTCAACTTTCCGATCCAACGGGTATTTTTGAGGTCACGATATTTTCTGAAACATTGAACAATGCTAGGGAGTATTTGGAGCCAGGAACGGCGTTACTTTTAAATGTTGAGGTTGAGCAAAAAGAAGATCAAATGCGCTATACGTCCCACAAGCTGCGGCCGTTAGAGGAGGCTCTGGAAGGGAAAATAAATGAGATCCATATTCACTTATCGGCTGGTGATGCTGCATCGCGAATAAAAGAGTTACTTGATGAGGGTGGCAATGGGCGATCTAAAATCACCATATTCGCGCATTTGGATAAAGATCGTCGGGCGCAAATTGATATCCCGGGGCATTGGTCTTTAAACGCCGCAGCGCGCAATGAAATACGCTCCGAAAAAGGCGTTATTGATATATCAGAGCTGTAGAGGGAATGATTATGCGGTTTTTCCTTGCAATCCTTTACGTTTCCCTATAAAAAACACCCAACTTAAATTCACATGTAAGTTCCTGAACCAGTGTTTGATTAACAGACCGAGGCTTACAGAGGTATAACTGGAAAAATAGGAGAATTAAAATGGCAGTACCTGAATTCACAATGCGTCAACTACTAGAGGCTGGCGTTCACTTTGGACATCACACACGTCGCTGGAATCCGAAAATGCGTCAGTACATCTTTGGTGTACGTAACGGCGTCCATATTCTTGATCTACAACAGACACAGCCACTATTGGCAACCGCATTGACAGAGATTCGTAATATCGTTTCTAAAGGCGGTCGTATTCTTTTTGTTGGTACAAAGCGCCAAGCGCAGAATTCTATCGCAGAAAGTGCGCAACGTTGCGGCCAATACTATGTTAATCATCGCTGGCTTGGTGGAATGATGACAAATTGGAAGACAATTACATCATCAATTACGCGTTTACGTGATCATGAAAAAGTATTCAAAGGTGATCAGTCCGGTTATACGAAAAAAGAACTTCTTATGATGAAGCGCGACTATGACAAGTTGGTTTTGGCTATCGGCGGAATTAAGGACATGGGCGGACAGCCTGATGCATTGTTTATTATTGACACAAACAAAGAAGAAATAGCAATTAAAGAAGCAAATAAGCTCGGTATTCCTGTGTTTGCTATCGTTGATAGTAATTCTAATACAGATGGTATTGACTACGTTATTCCAGGTAATGATGATTCATTACGCGCAATTGACCTATATTGCGAACTTGTGTCTGGTGCGGTTCTTGACGGTCTTCAAGCTGAACTTAAATCTTCTGGTCATGACGTTGGTACGGATACTGATGTGAAGGTTGATCTTCCTGAGGCAAAAGAATCTCAAGAAGAAGGCAAAGGAAAGTCCAAAGCAAAACCTAAGGGTAAAGCAGAGTCTAAGGATAAAGCAGAGTCTAAGGATAAAGCAGAGTCTAAGGATAAAGCAGAGTCTAAGGATAAAGTAGAGTCTAAGGATAAAGTAGAGTCTAAGGATAAAGCAGAGAAAAAAGTAGCATCGGCTTAACTGTCGGTGCTGTGCACCTCTCTACGATTCATAAAAATATATACATTATAAAGAGGATATAGATATGGCTGATATAACAGCATCAATGGTTAAAGAGCTACGTGGGTCTACAGGTGTCGGCATGATGGACGCAAAAAAGGCACTCGTTGCTAATGATGGAAATATGGATGCGTCAGTTGACTGGTTACGTTCGCAAGGGCTTTCAAAAGCAGCTAAGAAATCTGGACGTACAGCGGCTGAAGGTCTCGTCGGTGTTGAAACAGATGGTGTCGTAGGTTCTGTTATTGAGCTTAACTCAGAGACTGATTTCGTTGCACGTAATGAAGATTTTCAAAGCTTTGTTAAGCAGGTTGTCGGAGTTGCGAAGAGCGTAAGCACGCTTGAAGAGTTGGCTGCTGCTGATCTTAATGGTAAGCCAGTTTCTGAAAAGCTTACCGATATGATCACAACAATTGGAGAGCATATGACACTTCGTCGCATGACAACATTGAAAGTGTCAGAAGGTGCCGTTGTCGGTTATGTACATAGTGCTTTGGCTGATGGTCTTGGCTCAATTGGTGTTTTGGTTGCACTTGAGTCATCTGCAAGTGCGGATGTTCTTCAAGAAATTGGTAAGAAAGTTGCAATGCATATTGCCGCAGCTAGCCCTCAATTCCTAAATAAGGATGATGTTTCCGCAGATGTTCTGGAGCGTGAACGCGCAGTTCTTAAAGAGCAAGCAATTGCATCTGGTAAGCCGCCTGAAATTGCAGAGAAAATGGTTGAAGGTCGCATTCGTAAATTTTACGGAGAAATTTGCCTAACAGAACAATCTTTCATTATGGACACGGATAAAACTGTGGCAGAGGCGATTGCTGATGTAGATAAGGATATTAAACTTGTTGCATTTGCACGTATACAACTTGGTGAAGGTATCGAGAAAAAAGAAGAAGATTTTGCAGCTGAAGTTGCGGCTGTTGTAAATGGTTAATTTGGCTACGGTTGGCTTCAATACACTATAAAAATCTGATTTTACTCAGTTTGTAAAAAATTGGAACAAGCCCCTTTGGGCTTGCTTCGTTGTGTGAGTGTCCTTATATTAAGGGGTAGTCATTTTTGTAGAGTTAAAAATGGAGTCGTGTAAGTGGCAGTCCTCGAAAATATAGAAAATCAAGATTCAGACTTGGCAGGGAAAAATCCATATAAGCGTGTTATGCTTAAGATGTCGGGTGAAGTCCTGATGGGACGTAAGGAATTTGGGCTTGATCCTGATACCGTTAAGCGTGTTGCCCTTGATATAAAACAAGTCGTAGATTTAGGTATAGAGGTTTGTGTGGTTGTTGGGGCAGGGAATATTTTTCGCGGCGTTTCTGGCGCGGCAGATGGTATGGACCGTACAACAGCGGATTATATGGGGATGCTTGGTATTGTAATCAATGCTTTGGCTTTGCAAAATGCTCTAGAACATCTTGACGTTGATACGCGTGTGCAATCTGCTATTCGCATGGATGCTATTTGTGAGCCATATATTCGGCGTCGGGCGATGCGTCATATGGCGAAGGGGCGTGTGGTCATTTTTGCAGCGGGCACTGGTAATCCTTATTTTACAACAGATACTGGTGCGGCGTTGCGTGCATCTGAGATGAATTGTGATGTCATCATGAAGGGGACGAAGGTTGATGGTATATATAGTGCCGATCCTAAATTGGACCCAGATGCAGAACATTATGCGCACATTACATATATTGATGTTTTAACGAAAGATTTAAAAGTGATGGATGCAACGGCAATTTCTTTGGCGCGTGAGAATAATATTCCAATTGTTGTGTTCTCAATTATGGAGAAGGGTAACTTCGCAACCGTTGCTCAGGCTAATGGAAAATTCACAGTGGTTACAAACTAATAAAAACAGAGGGATTTAAATATGTCATATGATAAAAAAGATATAAAACGTCGCATGGATGGCGCGTTAGATGTACTTAAAAAGGAGTTTTCTGGTCTTCGTACTGGGCGTGCCTCGATCAACCTTCTCGATACGGTTATGGTTGATATGTATGGTAGTAAAATGCCTTTAAACCAAGTTGGTACAGTCAGTGTTCCAGAGCCACGGCTGTTGTCTGTTCAGGTTTGGGATGGTGATGCAGTGAAGAAGGTTGAAAAAGCGATCCGAGATGCGGGGCTTGGGCTAAATCCTATGCCTGATGGTAATAATATACGTATTCCTGTTCCAGACCTTAATGAGGAGCGCCGTCTAGAGTTGACAAAAATTGCTGGAAAAATTGCGGAGAGTACGCGTATATCTGTGCGCAATGTTCGTCGCGATGCGATGGATAGTGTTAAAAAGATGGAGAAAGACGGTGATATATCAGAGGATGACTTAAAGCGCTTGTCTGATGAAATTCAAAAAGCAACGGATGACATTATAAAATCTGTTGATAGCTCTTTATCTGATAAAGAAAAAGATATTATGACGGTTTAGTTTTCTATGACGCATTCTTCCGATATACAGAAAAATGATAATGTGCCAGTACATGTTGCTGTCATAATGGATGGTAATGGTAGATGGGCGTGTAAGCGTGGATTACCAAGGAGGCTCGGCCATAAAAAAGGATCAGAGGCAGCGCGGGATATTGTAAAAAATGCGGCAAATGCGGGTATAAAATACCTCACGCTTTTTGGGTTTTCATCTGAGAATTGGAATAGACCCAAGGATGAAATTTTTGAGCTTATGAAGCTTCTACGTCATTATTTGCGCTCCCAAACTGCAGATCTTCATAAAAATAACGTTCGCCTTTCTGTTATTGGTGAGCGTAGCGCATTTGATGATGATATTATTGCTCTTATTAAAAATGCAGAAGATCTGACGAAGGATAATGACAAAATCCATGTTATTATTGCCTTAAATTATGGTGGTCGCAGTGATATTGCACAAGCAACCCAATATCTAATAGAGCAGGCAATTAAAACGGGCGAAAAACCTGATGTTTCTGTTATAGAAAAGAGCCTTTCCAATGCTTTGCAGACAGCAGGTATTCCAGATCCGGATCTTTTAATTCGTACAAGTGGAGAACAACGCATCAGTAACTTTTTGTTGTGGCAATGTGCCTATACAGAAATGGTTTTCACGCAAACATTGTGGCCTGATTTTAATGAAAAGGACCTAAATGATGCGCTTAATGAGTATGCCGGACGTGATCGTCGTTTCGGAGCGTTAAAGCAATCTGAAGGCTAGGGTGGGTGATTAAAAATATGTCTTCATCATTATTTAAAAGAATTTTGTCTACCCTGATCCTTGCGCCATGTTTTATTTTTGCGATTAAATTTGGTGGTCCTCCATTACAAATTTTATTATTTATCGCATTTCTTATTTCCTTGTATGAATGGTTTTTCCTGTCCAAAAATCTGGAGTATTTTGCACCTACAATGCTGTTGGGTTTAATTTATATGGCCATATCATTCGGCAGCTTTCTGGCTCTGCGTGAGGTATATTCAACCAATGTTCTTATTATTTTTATTGGCATGATTTGGTCCAGTGATATTGGTGCCTATTTTGTTGGCAAAACATTTGGTGGTCCTAAACTGATTAAGGCGATTAGTCCGAATAAAACATGGTCTGGTTTTGGTGGTGCACTGTTTTTCCCTGCTTTATTTTCTGTAACATGGATATGGGCTTTTGGGTTTCATGATGTTTTCAACCATAACCCTTGGTATGTATTATTGCCTATTGCGGCGGTTCTTGGTGTAACTATAGGCTGTGTTGGGCAAGCGGGAGATCTTATGGTCTCATTTGTAAAGCGTTTGGCCAATGTAAAGGATACTGGCACCCTTATTCCGGGGCATGGTGGTTTGCTTGATCGCATTGATTCAATGTTGCTGGGTGCGCCAGTTTATTTGATTTTGATTACGTTGCTATCCTATGTCTTCTAAAAAGAAAATTACGATACTTGGTGTGACCGGATCGATTGGGCAGAGTACAATGGATGTGATCCTATCTGCGCCTGATTTGTTTGACGTACAGGCACTCAGTGCAAACAGCAATGTTACGCACTTGGCTGAGGCGGCAATAAAATTACAAGCAAAACAGGCCGTTATTGCGGATAAAACGCAAGAAGCAGCATTACAGGACTTATTAAAATCATATGATATAGAAGTATTATCTGGCGCTCAATCTATTCAAGATGTTGCATGTGTTCCTGTTGATCTCGTTATGGCGGCGATCATGGGGTTTGCAGGATTGCGACCTATATTACGGGCGTTAGAGCAGGGCACAAATGTAGCCATTGCCAATAAAGAGCCTTTAGTTGCGGCAGGCGCACTTATAATGGAGACCGCACGCAAAAAAAACGCAAAAATCCTTCCTGTCGATAGTGAGCATAATGCTATATTTCAAGTGTTTGAAGAACATAATAGGCCTGCAATCGATAAACTTATTCTAACAGCCTCCGGTGGCCCGTTTTTGAATTGGAGCATTGAGGATATAGCAAGAGCAACTCCAGCGCAGGCCGTTGCACACCCAAATTGGACAATGGGCAAAAAAATATCTGTTGATAGTGCAACAATGATGAATAAAGCATTGGAGATTATTGAAGCTGTACATTTGTTTGATATACCTTGTGATATGATCGATGTTCTTATTCACCCACAATCAACAATCCATTCTATGGTTTCATATATTGATGGCTCAATTTTATCACAAATGGGGGCGAGTGATATGCATACGCCAATCGCATACGCACTTGCATGGCCAGACCGCATGGAGAGCTCTGGTAACAAACTTGACCTGAAAACGCTATCAACGTTGACCTTTCAACCACCAGACTTTGAAAAGTTCCCGGCTTTAAGCTATGCTTATAAATGTATAGATATAGGGCAAGGCGCATGTATTGCCTTGAATGCGGCCAACGAAGTTGCTGTAGATCAGTTTTTACGCGGGAAAATTGGTTTTTCAGATATTATGAGGAGTGTTGCTTATGCTGTTGATGAATTATACCCCAAGATGTCGGGCGTAGCGTTAAAAACGGTTGAAGATATAGAAGAATTAGATAACACTGTGCGACAAGCCGTTAAGCATCATAATCAAGTAATCGCAAGGGAATGAACTACACTATGGATATTTTGAGTCTTATTCAAGAAACTGGACAAAATATATGGATTTACGGTGGTGCTTTTATCATTGTTTTGAGCGTTTTGGTGTTTGTGCATGAGTGGGGGCACTATATCGTTGCACGTATGTGCGGTGTACATGTGAATATGTTTTCCATCGGTTTTGGTCGAGAAATATGGGGGTTTAATGATAAATCTGGTACGCGGTGGAAGTTGTCATTGATCCCATTGGGCGGTTATGTGCAACTTTTCGGGGACACAGACCCAGCCAGTGCAGGACATAGTGATATTATCGAGGAATCTGATGGCAAAAGCCATGAAATGACACAGGCCGAAAGAGATATTGCTTTCTTTACAAAACCTGTATGGCAGCGCGCCGCTGTCGTTTTCGCAGGGCCGGCGATTAACTATATTTTTGCAATTATTCTTTTGACTGGTTTATATGTGGCGCATGGAAAACCAGTTTCTCCACCAACTGCCGCCGCAATTATTGGCGGAAGCAGCGCAGACAAACATGGCTTTGTACCACATGATATTATTGTTTCAATTGATGGGAAGAATATAAATTCCTTTAGTGATATCCGCCGTGAAATGATGGTTGCTTTGGATGAAGAAAGGCATTTTGTTATCAAACGTGGTGATGAGTTGGTCGACATAAAGGCGAAGCCTGAGCGTTTGGCGATTGAGGATCGTTTTGGTTTTAAAAGCTCTATAGGGCTTTTGGGATTAATTAGTGCAGAGCAAGGAATCCTGATTAGCAGAATTACGCATGTCGATGGTGTCGAGATCGATACATCTGAGGCTGCTTTGGCCGCAATTAAAAATCGTCTGGATACGACTTTTATGATCAGTATGATGCGCGGTGATGACAGGCAGAATATGATTATTAGTCCTGTTTCCAGTATGAACCAACATTTAGGTACAGCCGAGAATGTAGAATTGGAAGGTCTCTATCTCTCTAATTTGCCAGCCAAAACATATTCACCCCACACCGTTATGACTGCAATACAAGCAGCCATTAATGAGAGCTATGTTATGACACGTAGCTCTCTAGAAGCGTTGTGGCAAATGATTGTCGGTGTTAGAAGTGCGACTGAACTTGGTGGTATAATTCGTATTGGCGCAATTGCAGGTGATATGGCACAGCAAGGCATTGTCCCGTTAATTCTTTTGATGGCTTTGCTTTCTATTAATTTGGGGTTTATCAATCTATTGCCAATTCCAATGCTTGATGGTGGTCATTTAATGTTTTATTTTTTCGAGTCAGTCTTAGGTAAGCCTGTACCCGAACAAATTCAAGAATATGCATTCAGGGCGGGTTTTTTCTTTTTAATTGGTTTAATGGCATTTGCAAATTTAAACGATCTTTATCAACTGCTTATATAGCTTTAATATGGGTTTTTAGGATATTTTATGGATCCAATTTTATTTTTTGCCCAAAGCGTAGTAGAAAATATATTTTTCTATGGGTTCATGTTTCTAGTGACGCTGGCTATTGTTATTATTATTCATGAGTTTGGGCATTATTGGGCTGCACGAAAATGTGGCGTGCATGTTGAGCAATTTTCTTTTGGATTTGGGAAAGAGCTGTTCGGTTTTGGTGGCGGTGATTTTAAAACCAGATGGTCGTTCTGTCTTTTTCCTCTAGGTGGGTATGTTAAGTTATTCGGTGATGTAGATATAAATGACCCTGTTGTGTGGGATCACGAGAATAATTGTAAACGTACATTGAGCGAGGAAGAACTCAAATATTCTTTTTGTACCAAGACGGTATGGCAGCGTATTTTTATTATCGTGGCTGGCCCTTTCATTAATGTTCTTCTTACGTTTATAATTTTCTTCTTAGTTTTTTCAACATACGGGCAACGATCAAAGCCACTTATTATTAATGGATTGGCGGTTGATTCGCCAGCTTATGAGGCCGGTATTAAGACTGGTGATGTTTTTATTGAAATGGATGGAAGGAAAATCCGTCGTTTGGAGGATGTCTATGATCTGACATGGTATGAACATCCGCCGCAGCATCATGAATACACAATATTGCGCGACGAGAAGGTTTTAAATATTGGCTTTACGGCGCGGCATATAGAATATACGGACAGAAAGGGGGTCGCGAAAAGCCATGGGCAAACAGGAATGATTCGTTTAAATGCTATACAATTTAAGCGAATACACTCTGTTGAGGGTGTGCAAACAAAAGATCAGCCAGATAAAACGAGAGAACTATTGTTACAAAACATGGATAAAGATGTCCTGATTGGCTTACCGTTTAAAAAAGAGCGTGTTGATGAGTATATTATACATATTCCCTCTGCTGTGAATGATCATCTGGATAATCCTCATCATGAATATTATAACCGCGTTCTGTTCTCTGACCCTGATAATCAATATTTCCTTCGCTTAGGGCCTATGGAGTCTTTAGAGCGATCACTGTTTGCAATTAGAAAAATGCTGGTTGGAAGCTATGAATTGGTAAGTGTTGCCCACAAAGGGTTAACGGATGAGCCCATTCTTGGTGGTCTAGGGAAAATCAGCCAGCATACAGCACGAGCCGCAAAAGCAGGCTTTTATGACTATATTATGTTTGTTGCTGGATTTTCGCTTATGATTGCGATTATGAATTTATTACCTATTCCCGTGCTTGATGGTGGGTACTTGATATTTCTTGCTTATGAGGTTGTTAGAGGAAAACCTGTTTCTATGCGTGTTCAAAATATTGCAATGATAATTGGGCTGGTTATTCTTGGGGGCATCATGATAATTGCAAACCTTAATGACTTGATTTCTATGTTAAGTGATATAGACTCCAAATAAGTATTTTATAAAAAATAGGCTCACCATGAAATTTCTAATACACTCAAAATTATATGCCCTTCGCTCCGCTGTAGTAATTGTAGGGCTTATGTTACCCGCTAGTGCTTATGCTGCACAAATGGTTAAAAAAATTGAAATTTCAGGCGTTCAACGCATTGAAGAATCAACGATTGCTTCTTATATGGATTTAAAGGTAGGTGATCCTGTTGACAGCATTTCTACGGATAGAGCGTTGAAAAGCTTATTCTCCACAGGTTTGTTCGCGGATGTTAAAATACAGCAATCGAACGGTATCGTCTCTGTACATGTTGTTGAGAATCCGGTTATCAATGTTATACGTTTTGAGGGGAATGATGCGATTGGGGATGGGGAGCTTCTTGCCGAAGTTCAGCTGCGCCAAAGGCAAGTTTTTACACGCTCAAAAGTGCAGTCGGATGTTAGTCGCCTTTATCAGGTTTACAGAAGGCAAGGGCGGTTTTCTGTTTCAATACAGCCTCAAATCATACAGCTAGATCAAAACCGTGTGAATCTTGTATTTGAAATACATGAAGGTGGTGTCACTGATATCAAGAGTATTAAATTTATAGGTAATAGAAATTATAGCGACGGTAAACTTCGTAGTGTTATTAGTACGAAGGAAAGCGCATGGTATAAGTTCTTGTCCAGCAGTGATCGTTATGATGCTGATCGTTTGTCCTATGATCAGGAGCTTCTAAGAGGATACTACGAATCTCAAGGATATGCAGATTTCAATATTTTATCTTCTGTTGCAGAGCTTTCAAATGATAAGGATAGTTTTTTTATAACCTTCACGGTGGAGGAAGGGCGACGTTATAAAGTTGCTGGAACGGAGATCTTATCCGACATCCAGAATTTTGATGAAACGGTTTTAAATGAGTCTGTAACGTTTGATGTTGATGATTGGTATGACGCAGATGATGTTAAGTCGACGGTTAGAAAAATGACTGATCAACTGGGTGATCTTCAATATGCTTTTGTTGATATACGCCCTGATATTAGAAAAGATCGTGAAAACCAAACAATAACAGTGGTTTTTGCAATAAATGAAACGCCACGTGTGTTTGTCGAGCGGATTAATGTGAACGGTAATATTCGTACTTTGGATAAGGTATTACGTAGAGAGCTCGAATTGGTTGAGGGCGACCCTTTTAATCGTTCTAAAGTCGCAAAATCTGAACAGAATATTAGGAATATTAATTTTTTCGAGAAAGTTAATTTAAGGGTTTCTCAGGGATCAGCCCCTGATAAAACAGTTATTGATATAGATGTGCAGGAAAAGTCTACGGGGGAGCTTTCAATTGGTGCTGGCTTTTCGTCAACTGACGGTCCATTGGCAGATATTAGAATTAGAGAGCGGAATTTACTGGGTAAAGGACAGGACCTTTTACTTTCAACGGTTATTGCGGGGGAAAAAAGCCAGATTGATTTTTCATTCACTGAACCATATTTCCTTGGTCGTGATATTTCTGCGGGGATTAGCTTATTTCATGTGACGCGTGACCTTCAAGATGAGAGCTCATACGACCAAAAACGTACAGGGGGCGGGATACACATAGGGTATCCTCTTTCTCGTAATTGGAGACAAACAATTCGCTATAATATATCTAGTAATGAAATTACGGATGTCGGTAGCGATGCCTCGCGYTTTATTCAAGATCAAGAGGGGAAGCGCACKACACTCGCTTTTTCACAACGYCTTTTCTAYGATACGCGTGACAGCTCRGTTYTAACAACGAGTGGRACAACATATTGGCTTGAAACGGAAGTGGCMGGYKTGGGCGGYGATGCAAAATATGTTTCYGCGAAAACAGGTGCATCTTATTATTTCCCATTAGCAGAGCAATGGAACGTTAACCTATTGGGAGAAGTMGGCGGTATACAATCTTATGGTGAYGCCGAGGTTGAAATTAATGAGCGCTATTTCTTGGGTGGTTCTTCGCTTCGTGGGTTTGAGCGTTCAGGGATTGGACCGCGTGATAGCGCGACGGATGATGCCCTTGGTGGAAACTACTTCTACCGTGGAAGTGTTGAGAGTTCATTTCCGCTTGGTTTACCAAAGGAGCTGGGCATAAAGGGACATGTATTTAGTGATTTTGGCTCACTTTGGGATATTGATGAAACTGGATCAGGTATTTTTGAGGAAACMTCTCTTCGTGCAACGGCAGGGGTAGGTTTTTCATGGAAATCACCGTTCGGGCCTATACGCTTGGATTTTGCGGTTCCGTATCTGAAGGAAGATTTCGATGAGGAAGAGCATTTCAGATTTGATTTTGGTACTCGCTTTTAATAGAGTTACTGGCGGTAATATATGTTTTTTGAAATAGGGATTTAATTATGAAGTTTGGCTCAATACAGACTATGGTTTTTTTGGTCGTCGCAGTGCTGTGCATGTCCTTCACACATGCTTATGCGGAAATTAATATTGCTGTTGTTGATATAGATAAGGTTCTTGTTGAAACTAAGGCTGCGAAGTCTATACAAAAGCAAATCGCGGCTAAACGTAAAGCATTCCTTGCGGATGTTAAAAAGGCCGAAGATAAATTGCGCGCGGATCAAGTGGCCTTAGGGAAAAAGCGTAGTGAATTGTCAAAAGAGGATATGCTCAAAAAAGCTCAAGAATTTGAACGACAACGTATAACTGCACGCAATACAATTCAGGCAAAAAAGCAAAAATTGGAAAAAGCTTATGTATCTGCGATGAATGTGTTGACGAAATCAGTCTATGAGGTTTGTCAAAAAATTGCTGCGGAAGATAAAATTGATTTGATTATTACACGTCAAAATATTGTTGTAGGCAGTATGTCCTTAGATATAACCAAAAAGGTAATTGAGCGATTAAATGAAAAATTGCCTAAATTATCTCTTAAAGTGAAATAGACTATACGCGTATGGCAGATCCTCGTTTTTTCCAGAAAACCAAGGGCTTTTCTCTTTCTGAAATAGCAGAAATATCTGGTTGTGATGTTTCCACGTCCAGTGATCTTAATTTTGTGTTAGATGATGTTGCTCCCCTTTATAATGCAGGGAAGAATGACCTCTCTTTTCTGGATAATGTGAAGTATAAAGAAGATTTTTTAAACACTAAGGCTGGTGCGTGTTTTATATCTTCTGAGATGGAGGAATACGCACCCAAGGGTATGATCTGTCTTGTAACACCAACGCCTTATAAGGCGTATGCCCTCGCGGCACAGGCCTTCTATCCTGATGCTTTATTTGTAGAATCATCCATCGCTCAGAGTGCGTCTATCGATGAAACAGCGGATATTGGCGAGAATGTATCAATTGCACCAAACGTGGTCATCGGCGCAAATGTTACCATCGGTAATAATACATGTATTGGTGCGAATACGGTTGTTCAGAATAATGTGAAGGTTGGTTCGCATTGTGATATAGGATGTAATGTAACCATATCTCATGCCCTTATTGGTGATTATGTACGCCTATATCCAGGTGTTCGCGTTGGGCAAGATGGCTTTGGTTTTGCGATCTCATCGGCAGGGCATGTGAAGGTACCACAATTGGGACGCGTTATTATTGAGGATCATGTCGAAATAGGTGCGAACACAACAATTGATCGTGGCTCTGGGCCAGACACTGTTATTGGGCAAGGGACATGGATTGATAATCTTGTTCAAATTGCCCATAATGTTATAATTGGTAGAGGTTGCATTATTGTTTCGCAGGTCGGAATATCGGGCTCAGCGAAAATAGAAGACTATGTTGCTATAGGTGGACAAGTTGGTATTGCAGGCCATATCACAATTGGTGTTGGCGCAAGAATAGGCGCGCAGGCAGGTGTTATATCCGATGTTCCGGGTGGTCAGGAATATTTGGGTTCTCCGGCATTTCCCAAATCACAGTTTTTCAGACAAGTCGCGGCGTTAAATCGCTTGATTAAGAAGAAAAAACACGATTAACTGCGATTGTTACATGCGATATACAAAAATAAAGGTACAAGGATGAGCGAAGATAAAACTCCCCATATGGACATAAGTGGAATAATGGAAATGATCCCGCATCGTTATCCTTTGTTGTTGATTGACCGTATCCTTGAATTAAAGCGCGGTGAAAGTGCTACTAGCTTGAAGAATGTAACAATGAACGAACCGCATTTTACGGGGCATTTTCCAGGATTTCCTGTTATGCCTGGTGTTTTGATTATAGAGGCCATGGCACAGACAGCCGCGCTCGTTGTTGTTGATTTTATGGGTAAAGAGGCAGAAGGAAAAGTTGTGTACTTCATGACAATTGATAATGCACGTTTCCGTAGGCCCGTTACACCGGGGGATAGTATGCATGTGCATGTTGAGAAAATACAATCACGTGGTTCAGTCTGGAAATTTAAGGGTGTGGCGACTGTTGACGGCAAGGTTTGCGCCGAAGCAAAATTTAGCGCGATGATTACAGAGACAGAAGCATCCTCCTAATTTTTTCTATTAAAAATCTGAAATTTTTCGTAACAAAGCGTGATTTGTTCTTTTTGCTAAAGGCCTTATCATTAAACTAGTTAAAAAAATTGACCACTTACCTTCAAAGATATGCCATGCCCTCAAAAATCCATCCAACAGCAATTATCCATGATGATGCAATACTTGGTAATAATGTAGAGATCGGCCCTTATTGTGTTGTCGGGGGAGATGTTAATTTAGGTGATAACGTAATACTGCGTTCTCATGTTCATATAGAAGGGTTAACTTCAATTGGAGAGAATACGCAGGTCTTTCCGTTTGCATCTTTGGGAACGCCGCCGCAAGACTTGAAGTTTTCTGGTGAGAAAACAAAACTTATTATTGGTAAAGATAACACGATCCGAGAGCATGTTACGATGAACCCCGGAACGAAACATGGGGCGATGGAGACGGTTATTGGTAATAATTGCCTGTTCATGGTGGGTGCACATGTTGCACATGATTGTGTTGTTGGTAATAACGTTATCATGGCGAATAATGCAACGTTTGCTGGTCATGTCGTCGTTGGAGACTTTGTTGTGATTGGTGGTCTTTCCGGGGTCCATCAATTTGTTCGTATAGGTTCTCACGCCATTATTGGCGGTATGTCAGGTGTTGAAAATGACGTTATTCCCTATGGACGTGTTAAGGGAGAACGCGCATTTCTAGCCGGCCTAAACTTGATTGGTTTAGAGCGTCGCGGCTTTGAAAAAGCAGAAATAAGACAGCTACAACGGGCATTTAATCAATTGTTTGGCAATGAGGGGACGTTGGAACAGCGTCTTGATATGGTTTCTTCCGGTTTTGCAAATGACAGCTTGATTATGTCTATTGTAGATTTTTCCAGAGCAAAAAGTAATTTTCCATTATGCCAGCCACGCAAGAAATAACCGTCAAAAAATTGGGTATTATAGCCGGTGGAGGAAATCTACCTTCTTACCTTTTGTCTATTTGTAACGATAAAGGGATAGAGCCGTTCATAATAGGGTTTGATGGGCAAACTGGTGTTGATATTATGGAAGACAACCACCATCAATGGGTTGGGTTTGGTGAGGCTGGGAAAATAATTTCATTTTTTAAGTCTAATGGGGTTAAAGATCTCGTTCTAATTGGTGGGGTAAAACGCCCATCATTTTCAGAAATAAAACCGGATTTTAAGGCCGTTAAAATCCTATCTCGTATCGGGTTTCGTGCATTGGGCGATAATGATTTATTAAGTGCCTTGAAAACAGAGCTAGAGAAAGAGGGCTTTATCCTTCGCGGTGTTCAGGACTTTTGTGATGGCCTGCTGATTGAGGAAGGTACAGTGGGGCGTTATAAACCAGAGCCTGATGATGCCGTGAGCATTGAGTTTGGATTGAAGGTATCACAGGAAATTGGAGCGTTGGATATCGGACAATCTGTAATTGTCCAGAATGCTATGATTGTTGGTGTAGAGGCCGTCGAGGGAACCGATGCTTTGATTGCGAGATGTTCTGATTTGCAGCAAAATGGGCGTGGAGGGATTCTAGTTAAAACCCGTAAGCCACAGCAAGATAAAATGCTGGATATGCCGACGATTGGCCCACAAACCATTATTAACGCACATAATGCTGGTTTGGCCGGTATTGTCTTGCATGCTGGTAATGTAATTATTGTTGATATAAAAACCGTTGCTAACTATGCAGATAAATATAAAATATTTGTGGTCGGTGTACCTGTTGAAAATGGAAATAAACCCAAAACAGAAAGAACTCTTAAAACATGAAACTCTTTTTTATTGCCGGAGAAAGTTCTGGGGATGCCTTAGCGGCACCACTAATTAAAGAATTGAAAGACCAATATGGTAACGATATGGAATGTTTGGGGGTCGGGGGACCTCAAATGAAAGCAGAGGGTTTTGATGAGTTGTTACCGTTGGATCAGATTTCTGTTATAGGCATATGGGAGGTGATCCCAAAGATTCCACGATTATTGAAGTTGAATAAGTCTATTGTTGAGGAGATTGAGAAGCAAAAACCTGATGCCGTTATCACTGTGGATTTTCCAGATTTTAATTTTATTCTAGCGAAGTCTCTAAAAAAACGAGGGATTTATAAAGGAAAAATTATCCATTATGTTGCACCAAGTGTTTGGGCATGGCGTTCTGGGCGTGCTCAAAAAATAGCTGGTTTTATGGATGGGATGATGTGTCTCTTTCCTATGGAAGTTGAGTATTTCACAAAACATGGCATGAAGGCCGCACATGTTGGACATCCTTTGGTTATGAGTAATGCTCATGATTTGAGTGGTGATGAATTCCGTGAAGAAAATAATATTAAAAAAGACGCAAAAACCATTGGTTTATTCTTTGGTAGCCGTGAAGCCGAATTTAAAAACTTAAGTACCGTTATTAAAGAGGCTGCTTTGTTGGTTAATGATATTGAACCAGGAATCCACATTATTGCGCCTACTCTGCCAGAGTTGGAGTATAATGTTCAAAAGCTTTTAGAGGATTTTAATCTACCCATTTATGTTGTTGCAAACCCGAAAATGAAGTGGCAAGCGATAAAAGCATGTGATGTTGCTATTGCTGTTTCAGGTACAATGGGTCTGGAACTTGCATATGCCGGAGTGCCACACGTCGTTACTTATAAAATCAATCCAATTACGGCCCTAATTTTGCGCCTTCTTGTTAAAGTTAAGTATGCACATTTGGCCAACATCCTTCTCGATAAAGCTATTGTCCCTGAATGTTTACAAGGGAAATGTACTTCTGATAAAATTGCAAAAGAGGCACTGGAGTTGCTGCAAGATGAAGAAAAGAGCAAGGCACAAAAAGAATCTTTTCTCGCTTTGGGCGAAATACTGGGGGAAGGAAATTCTATGTCTCCACCAGAAAGAGCCGTAGAATTTATTACCGCGACAATTCGTGCAAAGTAATATGATTTAGTGATAGAAAAAGAGGGGATATTTACCCCTCTTTGTATTTATCTATCTTCAAGATTAACGTAAGGCCTTGCGACTGGCCCAGTGTAGAGTTGTCTTGGACGGCCTATGCGTAAAGTTGGTTCTTCAACCATTTCTTTCCATTGTGCAATCCATCCAACGGTGCGTGCCACAGCAAATAGAACTGTAAACATGCTGGTTGGAAAACCCATGGCTTTTAGGATAATACCAGAATAAAAATCGACATTCGGGAAGAGTTTTCTATCGATGAAGTAGGAGTCTTCCAAAGCAATTCTTTCCAGTTCCATAGCAAGTTTAAGTCTTGGATCATGAACGCCTAACTCATCCAAGACTTCGTCACATGCGGCCTTTAGAACATTGGCACGAGGATCAAAGTTTTTATAAACGCGATGTCCAAAGCCCATTAAACGGAATGGATCATTTTTATCTTTAGCGCGTGCAATAAATTCAGGGATATTCTCAACAGTGCCGATTTGATCAAGCATTTCTAATACCGCTTGATTTGCACCCCCATGACTAGGGCCCCAAAGGCATGCAATGCCTGCTGATACACATGCAAATGGGTTGGCTTGTGACGATCCGGCCAGTCGTACGGTTGATGTTGATGCATTTTGTTCATGGTCTGCGTGGAGAATAAATATTTTATCCATGGCATTGGCGAGGACAGGGTTTACTTTATAGGGCTCTGCCGGAACAGCAAAACACATATATAAAAAATTTTCTGCAAATGATAAATCATTCCTAGGGTACATAAATGGTTGCCCAATTGAATATTTATGTGTCATTGCACCCAAGGTCGCAACTTTGGCAATAAGACGGTGCGCAGAAATTTCGCGTTGTGCGGGGTCGTGGATATCTAGTGAATCATGATAAAACGCCGATAGGGCGCCAACCACGCCACACATAATGGCCATTGGATGGGCATCACGTCTAAATCCGCGGTAGAAGAAATTAACTTGCTCATCAACCATCGTGTGATAGGTGATTGCATGCTCAAATTCTTCTTTTTGTTGTTTATTTGGGAGGTCGCCATTTAATAATAAATGTGCAACTTCTAAGAAATCACTTTTTTCTGCTAAATCGGCAATATCATAACCGCGATGTTGCAAAATGCCCTTTTCGCCATCAATAAAAGTTAGTCTGGATTTACAGCTACCTGTGGAGGTAAAACTTGGGTCAAATGTAAAATGCCCGGTCTTGGCGTATAGGTTGCGAATATCTAGAACTGGTGCTCCTGCAGAGCCTTCTAACACAGGCAGTTTAATCGAATCACCCGTTTGATCATTCGTTAAGGTAAAGGTTCGATCGGTTTTAGGGTTCTGCGTCATTGTGCTATCCTTAATTAATAGGGCTATAGAGTCTTTAAATACGCAGTATAGTTTAATTTATATTTCGAACGAATGTCGTGCCAAAGAAGCCAGCAAAAGGAGTGAACTGCAAAGAGCCAAGGAAACTGTAATGTAAAAAACAGTTTTTATCAATGATTTAGTCCACATTAAGTGTTTTTTATCGATCGATAGCCGCCTGAATACGTAGGCATACCTCTTCAGCCCCTAAAATTTCTGCGGCATGGAATATGGATGGTGAGACGGTCGTTCCAGTTAGGGCGGCACGCAGCGGCATAGCAACTTTTCCAAGCTTTCCGTTCATATGTTCGTCGGCTATGGCCTTACAAATCTCTTGTACTTTATCGGCGTTAAGCATATCACACGATTCAAAGGCAGATTTTAAAGCGCGCAAAATGTCATCCGCATCGCTTAGGTTTTTGAGGGCTTTGTCGTCGAATGATAGTGGAACTGATTTGGCATAAAATACTGATTCGTCAACGAATTGCAACAATGTCTTCGCACGCGACTTTAACTCGTCAATACCTTGTGAAATACGCTTTATTCCCAGATCGTCTGGGGTGATATCATGACGTTCTTGATAGAATGGCAAAGATTGTGCGATTAAATCTTGCGCACTTGCAATGTTAATATAATGAGCATTTAGGCTATCCAGTTTTGCAAAATCAAATTTTGATGGGGCTTTCCCAATATTTTCTAGGTTAAACCATTCAATGGCCTTATCACGCGGGATAATTTCATCATCTCCATGTGACCAACCAAGACGTAGAAGATAATTTAGGAGGGCTTCAGGAAGGTATCCCATTTCTCTGAATTCCTGTATGCTTTGTGCGCCATGACGTTTCGAGAACTTCCCTCCATCTGCGCCATGTATAAGTGGCGCATGGGCAAAAACCGGAAGGTCCCACCCCATGGCGTCGAAAATAATTTTCTGACGGAATGTGTTATTCAAATGGTCGTCACCACGTATGATATGTGTGATATCCATGTCATGATCATCCACAACAACGGATAGCATGTAGGTCGGTGTACCATCACTGCGCAGAATAATAAAATCATCGAGCTGGTCATTTGCAACACGAACATCA
This sequence comes from Zetaproteobacteria bacterium, assembly GCA_002747015.1. The sequence goes on along the minus strand of NVXI01000002.1, from coordinate 72,842 downwards.
CCCTGAATTTTATCATGTATTGTTGATTGCCCGCTTAGTGGTGCTTTAATACGAATAACGGGCTTAATGTCCGCAGGTGCAGAAGAGGGGGCAGCATCCCTCCACCGGCGGTCGTAGAAGGTCTTTTTCCCTTCCGCGCGGGCTTTTTCTCGCATATCAGTCAGTTCATCCGGTGTACAATAACAATAATAAGCATGTCCATTTTCTACCATCTCTTTTGCGATGTCTGCGTGGCGATCACGGCGTGCGAATTGTGATGTAACTTCACCATCGATATCCAGGCCAAGCCACGCCAATCCATCCATAATGGCTTCTACTGCTTCCTCAGAGTGACGCTTTCTATCTGTATCTTCAATACGGACTACAAATTTTCCACCTTTATTACGTGCATATAGCCAGTTGAAGATAGCTGTACGTGCATTTCCAACATGCATAAAGCCTGTAGGGGAGGGAGGGAAACGTGTTACAACAGTCATTATTTTTATGCCTTACATGATAGGGATTACAATTTTTTTTGGACACTAGCATGCAAAATAGCTCACGCATAGATAAGACAGGGTCGGAAAAGCCATTTTTCCTCTTCTATCCTGCTGTTCTGGAGTGGATGGAATATAAGTTTTTTTTGCAAAAAGATAACCTGTTCTTGTGGGTGCCTGTATGTTTTGCCTGTGGTGTAGGCGTTTATTTTTCCTTATCCTTTGAACCGCCCATAATCCTGTCAGTATTTATGTTGTGTTTCTGGTCTGCAATTCATTTGCTTATTCGTCCGATCAAAAAGGTTAATATTTGGGGGCAGACTTGTGTCATGCTCTCCTTTATTATTTTTCTTGTGTTTGCCGGATTTACAGCGGCAACTATGCGTACGAATAATATTTACACGCCTGTTTTATCAAAAAAGATTGGCCCTGTGACGGTAAGCGGCCATATTATTGCAATTGAAAAAATGGAGGAAGGTGATGGTAGTCGTATAACATTATCAAGTCTCACCATTGAAAAACTATCTCCAGAGAAGACACCAAGAAAAATAAGGCTTAGATTACGTGCTGATGACAATGTAGAAATTGGGCAAAGCATTAAGGCGTTGGCACTTTTAAACCCGCCATCGCCACCGTTATTCCCTGATGGGTTTAACTTTAGGCGTTATTTGTATTTTCAAGGTATTGGCGCCGTTGGGTTTATTTATAGTGCCCCTGAAATTACTGAACAGGCCAGATCTAATGCATGGGATATTGAGCCTATACGCCATTATATCGCAGCAAGAATTATTGAGTTTTTAACTCCAAGACAAGCAAGCATTGCTTTGGCTTTGATCGTGGGTCAGAAAAAGGCATTATCAGATGATGATGCGCAGGCAATACGTGACGCGGGGTTGGCGCATATGTTGGCTATATCTGGTCTTCATGTCGGGTTGGTGGCCAGTGCACTGTTCTTCTTTATTCGTCTGGCTATGGTTATGATTCCAAATCTCGCTTTACGTGTTTCTGTTAAAAAGGTTGCTGCGGTTTTTGCTTTGTGTGGAGCAATATTTTATATGTTGATTGCGGGATCAACAATCCCAACGCAGCGCGCAGTCATGATGACCGCAATTGTTTTTTTGGCAATCATTATAGATCGTTCGCCTATCTCTTTGCGCCTAGTTGCTTTATCTGCTTTGGTCATTCTAATTATTGCCCCTGAGAGCCTGATGTCGGCCAGTTTTCATATGTCATTTGCCGCAGTGACATGCCTGATCTATTTTTATGAGGTAACGCGAAAATTCTGGATGGAGTGGTATAAAAAAAGAGGGTGGTACAGGAAATTTCTTCTTTATTTTATTAGTGTTTGTATGACAACGTTGATTGCCAGCATTGCCACAGCACCTTTTGCGCTCTATCACTTTGGGCAGGTCTCTTATCTTGGCTCTCTCTCGAATTTTGTTGCCGTTCCATTGCTGGCTTTTATTATCATGCCCTTTGCATTGTTAAGCCTTATTTCAATGCCCTTTGGTTTGGATTATTGGCCGCTTCAGCTTGTTGGTATTGGTACAAAATATATACTGGATATTTCATACTGGGCCGCGTCATTGCCAGATGCAGTAATATATACGTCTGCGTGGGGGTTCCTTCCGTTTGTAATTTTAGTGTTATCTACTTTGTTTATGATCCTATGGAAAGGGATAGGTAAGTTGTGCGCTGTACCATTGATCGTTTTGTCTATGGTTATGCTACATAATCAAGTCTATCCGGACATTCTTGTGTCATCATCACATAAGTTATTTGGTTTTAAGGATAGGGATAGTGCGCTTTATGTTTCTACACGTCGACGTGAGAAGTTTGTTCTAAAAAATTGGGAAAGATTTTATGGATTAGAAGAAAAATCCGCGCAGCGTCTGCTTTATAAAGGTTCACAAAAAGAGTTGAGAGATTTTCACAGTTGCGGAGATGGTGGTTGCCGCTTTGTTATTGCAGGGCATAATGTGTCGTTTATTCGCCGAGCTTATATCCAAGATCAAGAATGTGGTTGGGCAAATATAATTATATCCATTCAACCGATGGCACGGAATTATAAACGAAAAAATCACTGTAAAGCACAAGTTATTATTGATAAATTCGATAGTTGGCAAAATGGAGCTTATGCTGTTTGGGTTACAAGTGAAAAGGTTACGGTTAGAAATGTTGCTGAAACAACGTCAAATCGCCCATGGTCAGCATACCCACCTAAGCCAAAAAATAGGCATTTTGAAAAGAAACACGAGAACAAGTGATATTGTATATAATGGCAATATATAGACTAGGTATAGGCTGGTTTAGTTTTTTAATGATATGTGCGCATTAAGCTAACCAGACGTCCTTGTATTTTTACGCGCTCCGGTTCTAAAATGCGAGGCTCATACGCATCATTTTCAGGCTCTAGAACAATTTTGTTGCCCGCACGACGTAAACGTTTAAGTGTCACCTCTAAATCATCAATCAGTGCAACAACAATAGTTCCATTTTCTGCTGTATCACAGCGTTGGATGATAACGGTATCTTGGTCGTGTATACCAGCATTAATCATAGAATCACCGTCAATCTTCAGTGCATAATGATCGCCGCGCCCGATTAGACCTTGCGGAAGTTGTAGGATTTCACCTTCATCTCGAATGGCCTCAATTGGTGTTCCTGCCGCAATACGGCCATAGATAGGAACTTCGTCAAGAGTAGCGTGTTCAGAAGAGGAGGGATTGTTAGTAGAGCCAGCTGCAATTGTGTGTGTAATTACATTGCTGTTTTTTTTGTTCATGAAGCCATCAGGCAGACGCTTGATCTGCAATGCGCGTGCGCGATGTGGTAATCTCTCGATATAGCCACGTTCAACCAGTGCAGAAATCAGGCGATGGATGCCTGATTTTGATTTCAGGCCCAGTGCATTTTTCATTTCTTCGAATGAGGGTGGAATGTCATCTTTCGACATTTTCTCATGAATATATAGTAATAAATCTTTTTGTTTTTTTGTTAGCATTTGGAACAAATCCCTATTCTAGGCATCAATATACACTGTTTGTTCTAGTTTGGTTCACCCTTTGTGTCAAGGGGCTTTTGTTTTATTTACCAAGTAATTTATGCACCGCGCCCTGTATATCATCTTCACGCATCAGGCTTTCTCCAACTAGAAACCCCTGATATCCAACAGATTTTAGCTTAGTTATCATATCATTCGTGCCGATGCCGCTTTCGGATATTTTGTAGGTTGTATCTGGAATATTTAAAGAAAGCTGTAGCGAAGTCGATACGTCTACTTCTAAAGTTTTAAGGTTACGGTTATTAACCCCAATCATCATCGGATTTAGTTTGAATGAGCGTTCTAACTCTTCTAGATCATGGACCTCAACAAGGATATCCATACCAAGTCCAACGGCTGTTTCATACAGCTCTCGTGCCATGACATCATCTAGTGCGGCAATGATTAGTAAAATACAATCTGCGCCAAGGGCACGCGATTCAAATACTTGGTAAGGGTCAATAATGAAATCTTTGCGCAATACAGGTATATCAACGGATTTTTTGATGCTCACTAGAAAATCATCATGTCCTTGAAAGTATGGTTCATCTGTCAGTACAGATAGGCAGCTTGCGCCTGACTCTTTATATATTCTTGCAATAGAAACGGGATCAAAGTCCTCACGGATAATGCCTTTACTTGGGGATGCTTTCTTAACTTCGGCGATGAGAGCAATATCTTTACTTCGCTTCATTTTACCTAAAAAACCACATGGTAGAGGTTGCTCTGCTGTTAGGTACTGTAGGTCTGCCAGTGAACGCAATGATTTCTTATAGGCAATATGCTCTGTTTTTTTAGCACATATTTGTTGCAGGGTATTCATTGGGATTAAGTTCCATGTTCTTTTGTAAATTCTTTGTATTTATTGAGTAATGCCAAAGCATGACCATTATCTATGGCCTGTTGTGCTTTTACTGCTGCGTTTTTAAGGTCATTCTCTTGTCCTGAGATAACAAGTACAGCCGCAGTGTTTATGACGACGATATCCCTGTACGCGTTTTTTGTACCACTTAGGATATCAAGGAGTGCCGCTGCATTAACGGTTGGTGTGCCGCCGAGTATATCTTTGGGATTGCTTATCGATATACCAAAATCCTTTGGTGTGAGAACGGTTTCTGTTATGTTTCCATGTTCTAGCTTGGCAACGTATGTCTCACCAGTTGTTGTGATTTCATCTAAGCCATCAGATCCATGTACAACCCACGCGCATTTCGTTCCCAATTTTTGCAGTACTTGCGCCATTGGTAAAACCAGATCACGCTCAAAAACACCAAGCAATTGGTAGTTCGTTTTTGCAGGGTTTGCGAGAGGTCCCAAGATGTTGAATATGGTTCGTGTGCCAAGGGCTTTACGGGCGGGTGCAACATATTTCATTGCGCCGTGATGGCGTGGAGCCATTAGAAAAGCGAAGTTGTAGAGTTTCAATGCCTCTTCAAGTTGACGCTGAGGCACGTCAAGGTTAATGCCGAGTGCTTCCAGTACATCTGCTGCACCTGACTTTGAACTGGCACTACGATTGCCATGCTTGGCGATAGGAACACCGCACGCCGCAGAGACAATGGCTACAGCCGTTGAAATATTATATGTGCCTGATTTATCACCACCAGTGCCGCAACAGTCTACAGCGTTCTCAGGTGCTTTAATTGGTAATGCTTTTTCGCGCATCACACTGGCCGCGCCAGTGATCTCTTCAACTGTCTCTCCGCGTTTGGATAGGGAAACAAGAAAATCAGTTATTTTCTGATCGCTCCATTGACCTTCCATAATTTCTGACATAACGCCGCGCATTTCATCTTCACTAAGAGAAATATCCTCATGAATAGCTTCTGATAACGGATCACTCATCGTGTCAACCTAACAAAATTTTCCAATAATGCATGGCCGTGTTCAGTTGCAATGCTTTCGGGATGAAACTGAACGCCGTGAATTTGTTTGTCTTTATGTGAGAGTGCCATGATAATGCCGTCTTGTGTTTCTGCCATAACCTCTAAACAATCAGGGAAACTTTCTCGCTCAGCGGTCAAAGAATGATACCGTGTAACAGTGTAGGGGGATGGTATCCCTTCAAACATTTTCTTTCCGGTATGCGTTATGGTGGACGTCTTCCCATGAAACGGTTCGGGCGCACGTATCACTTTACCACCAAAGGCTTGGGCAATGGCTTGATGGCCTAAGCAAACACCAAATAAAGGAACATTATGTTCCGCGGCAAGCAATATAACATCCAAGCATATACCAGCCCGATCAGGGTCACTCGGCCCTGGTGAAATAAGAATTCCGGCAGGGCTTTTATCAATTATTTGTTGTGCTGTAACCTCATCATTGCGGTAGACACGTACCTCTGATTTCAAATCTCCAAGATATTGAACCAAATTATATGTAAAGCTATCATAGTTATCAATTAAGGTAATCATGGATTTGTTATGACGTTGTGTGCTAGAAAAAGCAAGCATGCAGGCGAACCTTATTTTAATGTTCTGTATTTAATGAGTAGTGTAAAGCCATGGAATACAACGAACGAAGTCACAATCCATTTAAAATTATAGTATTCATCTTACTTGGTGGTGCTTTAATTATCCTGACAGATTTGTTTATACTGGATAAAAAACACACTATATTTAATCGTTTTGGTGAACGTTATTCGGCGGAATCTATTATTATTTCAAATCTAAGGGGACAACATAGTTCCTATATGGATACAGGCATAGATATCGAAGTGGATATGTTATCCATGATGCAAATTATGCCGCCACCGCCGATAATGGATAAAGATATAGAGATTGTGCATATTAATGTTTCATATCCTGATGAGCAAGATAATGTAGCGGATGCGACTTTGTTGGCTTCTATTACCCCTGCTGTGGGTGTTGAGAGTGGTGCACAGTATATTGAACGTTATTTTAAGCGCATGCCATTAACAGAAATGTCACATTATGAAGAAGTAAAAAGTGTTTCTGATGTTATTTCTGATCTCAATATTTCTAAAGTTCAAGTGGAAAAAGATCTTCCTGTTATATTGAGTGTTGATGTTGCCAATATTGATATGACTGAGTTGCCGACTGCGGATCTTATAAAGCACGAATATTCTGCGCCAGAGGGGAACGGTCTGGTGGTCATTATTATAGATGATATGGGGATCAGCTTGCGCAGTAGACAAGTGGAGGTTTTGCCAGGGCCGTTAACGTTATCCTATTTACCTTATGCGAAAAATTTAAATGATCGCACAAAACGAGCATTACAGAACGGACATGAATTGATGCTCCATATGCCGATGGAACCTATGAATGGGCAGCTGGATGGTGGTCCTAACGTTCTTAAAGTTGGGCAGGGTGAGGAGGCCTTCTTAAAAACATTTGAATGGGGATTATCAAGTTTTGATGGTTTTGTTGGCGTTAATAATCACATGGGAAGTCGATTAACAAAAGATAGCCTCTCTATGCAGCGTGTGATGCGTTATCTAAAAAATAAGGATCTATTTTTTATAGATTCGAAAACGATTGGATCTTCTGTTGCGGCAAGTACGGCGCGTGAAACAGGCATTCCATATGCGGAACGTGATGTATTCCTTGATCACGAAATTAATACGGAATTTATAAATAATGCTTTGGAGAAATTAGAGCATAAAGCACGAAGCCAAGGCTATGCCATCGCGATTGGTCATCCGCATAAGGAAACAATAGCCGCGTTGAAGGCGTGGTTGCCGACACTACAGGAAAAGGGGTTAACTCTTGTTCCTGCTAGTCGGGTTATAAAGCATCCCATAGCAGTAAATGGTGATATTGCTGCAGTAAGGGAATAGAAATGTAAGTGCCTTCGTATATGCATTTATGCTTAGGGTTATAATTAACAATTTTTAGCTTGTGATTTACTAAAAAAGGTATATTAGGTCATATAAAATGTATTTATACGTAAAATATTATGGTGATTGTGATGGAAATTAATCTCTACGACCTCTTAAAGAATGATCAGGTTCTTATAATTTTTACAGTCATAAGTCTTGGGTATTTACTTGGTAAAGTTAATATATTAGGTGTTAAATTAGGAAATATAACAGGGGTTTTGATTGCTGGTTTATTTCTAGGATCTTTGGGTTTCCAAAGCAATCCGGACATTGCAACCTTTGGATTTACAATTTTCATTTTTTGTGTTGGCCTGCAAGCGGGACCAAGTTTTTTTAGTGCTTTCGCATCCGATGGGGCAAGGTATCTTGGCTTATCCATAATTGTTGCTATTACGGCCGTTCTATTGTGCTTATTATTCTCATATATATTTGAAATGGAAATGGGTATTGCCGCGGGTATGTTGGCAGGATCATTGACAAGTACCCCCACACTAGTTGGTGCACAAGATGCCGTTACAAGTGGTCTGGTGATATTACCTGAAGGCGTGAGTTCAGAAGAAATTATTCAAAATATTAGTGTGGCTTATTCCCTTACATATCTGTTTGGCATAGGTGGTTTGATGTTTGTTATCAAATACATCCCTGTATTATTTAGAGTTGATCTTGTTGAGGAGGCTAAGAAAATTGCTCCCGCGCGGGCGAGTGTCAAAATTATTAACGAAGATAATTTACCCATGGTGCGTACATACCAGATTTCGAATGGAAAAATGATTGGTAAAACAATTCGTCAAATTCAGGAGGCCACAGGGCAATATTTCACTGTTCTGGGGATACGCAGAGATGGGGATCTTATTGAGGTTACTAGGAATGTTATTATAGAAGAAGATGACATCGTATCTGTTATAGCATCTATCGCACAACATAATTACGCCAAGAACAAGGCAATCCAAGAGGTTTTTGATCAAGAACTTTTGAATTTTAGAATTAGAACAAAGGAAATTGTTATCACAGGTGCTGATTACGTAGGAAAAAAAGTGCAAGACTTGATGCTGTCCAGCAAATATGGATGTTTTCCTATTGGTTTAATCCGTTCGGGTATTGAATTACCAATTGATAAAAATACTATCTTACTGAAGGGGGATAAGCTGGAGGTTATCGGTGAGGAAGATCGTATCACTGATGTCAGTGAAAAACTGGGCAGTATAGAATCCGATGTCGAGAAAACAGACCTTTTAACGCTTTGTCTGGGTGCGGCTCTTGGTCTATTGCTTGGTACTATTGTGATTAACTTTGGACAGATATCTGTTGGTTTAGGCAGTGCCGGTGGGCTTTTGATTGTTGGTATATTGATTGGATTTTTTCGCTCTGTCCATCCTACATTTGGGGCGTTTCCACGCGCAGCCAGAAATATTATGATGGATCTGGGAATTGTTTTATTTATGTCGTCAATTGGCCTAAATGCAGGTAGCAAAGTGCTGGAGGCATTAGCTTCGGTTGGTCCTTTATTGGTGTTGTGTGGGATATCCATAACGGTGATCCCTGTATTAGTAGCCTTCGTCTTTGGGCGTTATGTGATGAAGATGAATGCGGCTCTTTTGCTTGGGGCGATTACAGGTGCAATGACAAGTACACCGTCACTTAATCTTGTTACGGAGGCAGCAAAAAGTCAGGTTCCTGCATTGGGTTATGCAGGTAGTTATACCTTTGCCAATGTCATTCTTACATTTGCTGGCGCGATTTTAGTGTCGATCTAACCAAAAATAATTTGTGTGTTTTGTTCCTAATCGGCGCTGAACTTTTGTATAACTAGTTCAGCAGCGTGGAAAACAGCTTTCGCCTTGTTGCAGCATTCTTGATATTCAAGTTCTGGGTCACTATCCGCGACAACGCCGCCGCCAGCTTGAACATAAATTTTTCTATCTTTGACCAAGGCTGTACGTAAGGCAATGCAGCTATCCATTGAGTTTTGAGAGAAGTATCCGACACCGCCTGCATATGTTGCACGGCGGCTTACCTCTAATTCATCGATGATTTCCATGGCGCGAATTTTTGGCGCTCCACTGACTGTTCCAGCGGGGAATCCTGCAAATAACGCATCTACAACGTCTAAATCTTTACGTAGTTTTCCCTCTACATTTGAAACGATATGCATAACATGTGAGTAAAGCTCTATCTGGAATTGGTCGGTGACATTGACGCTGCCGATTTCTGCAACACGACCAACGTCATTGCGTCCAAGATCGAGTAACATCAAATGCTCGGAGCATTCTTTTGCATCACCGAGTAAATCATCCGCTAAAGCCTTATCTTCTGCTGCATTCTTCCCGCGTTTTCGTGTTCCGGCAATTGGACGAATTGTTACCATATCATCACGCACCCGCACCAATATTTCTGGGCTGGAGCCAACCAGAGAGAACCCTTCAAATGATAAATGAAACAAGAAAGGTGATGGATTTACACTACGAAGAGAGCGATATAACTCAAACGATGGTAAGTCAAAATCAATGGAAAATCTTTGCGAAGGAACAACTTGAAATATTTCACCTGCGCGGATGTATTCAATGGCCTTGCGAACCGCAGCTTTATAATCTTCCTTCGGCGTATTTGATGTTATTTCTTGTTTAGGGTTTAGTGTCGTTCGGTGTTCCAACAAGGTCCGGTCTAACGGTGTATTGATAGATTTTAACGCATTGTCGATTCGCGAGCGTGCGTCACTGTAAACAAGATCAATTGGAAGTTCTGAATTGCCCGCATGTGCATAGACAGGTGTTACAATACAAATCATGTTTTTAACATTATCAAAAATCGCAAGGACAGATGGGCGACTTAGAATACTGTCAGGCACCTTTAAGTCATCAGGGTTATTATCCGGAATATCCTCGACCAAGCGTATCATATCATAGCCGATATAGCCGAATAGGCCAAGGCCGCACATCGGTGGGAGGCCTTCGGGAACAACGTCAATAGAACTAGCGGCGATATTTTCCTTTAGGGATGTTTTTGCACAAATATTTTGCGATACCCATTTACCATTTTTTGATTTTGTTTCAACCTTGCCCCCTTGCGAACATTTCCAAAGGAAATCTGGGCTTGTTCCAATAACGGAATAGCGTCCCAGGGTTGCGCCTCCTTCAACGGATTCTAGCAAAAAAGAATAGGCCGTATAACCACATAATTTTAGATAAGCAGAAACCGGTGTTTCAAGGTCTGCTGAAACCCAGTGCCAAATGATCTGTGTCTTATTATTGTCAAAATTTTGCCTGAAAACATCTGGATGTGGATTATATAGATGGTCGTTTTGGGCAGGCATTATGGGGTATCCTTATTGCTCTTAATTTTCGTCATTTTTCTGACCGTAGACACGCTCTAATAATTTTGTGTTTATTGTCGCATCGTATTTGCTGCTCAGCATATGCAGATAAGATAAGAGTGCCTCTTCTTTAACCTCAGTATCAATTCTTTCTTTGATGATTTTTATTGCTTCTTTGCTGTTTTCATCAATTTCAGGGAAGCTATAGCCAGAGACTCTCATCAATGCATATTTCTCATCAAGCCGTAGAGCCTGATAACCACCAAGAGCCGTTTTGAAGATCAGAGGGCGATTGTTCATCACCAAAGGTTCAGGGATATCGCCTTGGATTGTAATGCCCTTGATTGTTTGAATGTCTTTCTTATTGTCTTGTGCGATGCTTTCAAAGGTCGATCCTCTTATATCAAGTTCTGCAAGGTATTTATCTATACGGCGTTTATTCTCGACCTTCTGTTGATCTGCGATAAACTTATCGGCAAGCTCTTGGCGAACATCTTCGAAAGGTTGATATGTCTTATATTCTATAGAATTAAGGCTAACGCTTGCAAACTGTCCGCTTGGCAACTCTTCGAGTATAGGCGGAATGTCGTCCTCCAGTGCAAAAATCATTTCAATAAGAGCCTCTTTATCAGGGGCCGGAAATGATTCTATTCCGGATTTTTCGGTCTTATTTGTGCCCATTGCATCAATTAACCCAATGGAGGATATCGTAATATCAATTTCTTTTGCGATGTCTTCAAAACTAACTTCATCATTGAGTAGTTCTTCAAAGTTTGTTGAAATGCCGTAGAGATGGTCAGATTGTTTCTCATCCAGCAAGTCTCTTTTGATCTGTTCCTGCACATTTTTGAGTGGACGCGTGGATGGTGGTAGCACTTTCATTAGTTTGATAATGTGGTAGCCCAGTGTCGTTTTTACAGGGGAGACAACTTTACCGATCTCCCTGTCTTTGACAGCTTCAAACAGGGCTGGCAGCATCATTGCGGTTTCGAAGGGTATGTTTTCTATATATCGGGCACTTTTCCCCATCACTTCTGTGGTCGCAGTTTTTAAATCAGTGCCTTTTTCAACAAGGGCGAAGATATCTTCTGCCTTTTTCTTGTCATCTAACATAGTCTGTGTCAGTACAAGTTGTTCACCAATGGCAAAGCTTTGAAGGTTATCTTCATACACCATTTTTATTTCTTCATCTGTGATGGAAATATTGACATTTATGCTTTCTGGATCAAAAATTGCGACATTAACACTGCGATATTCTGGTATTATATACTGAGAAAATTTTAACGCGTTGTATAGGCGTTCCAGTTCCTCTGTTTTAGCTTCGGGAATGGACGTTATTTCATTGTCGTTAAATTCTATAATATCGATATCGCGTGTTTGCGTTTGAAAAGTATATAAATCTTTTGCCAGTAAATCAGCCGTAGGCGCGAATCCTGTTTGAATGGCTTCACTTATTATATCGCCCGAGACTTCACGCTTAATACCATTTACAAAATCTTTTTCGTTCATTCTTTGGCTTTGCAAAACCTCATCAAGTGCCTGTTGCAATGTCTGGTCATCTCGTCTACGCGGAGCAATAACTTGTCCTATGCGTTTTGCAAGTTGAGCCTGATTGATTTCTATGCCAAGGTTTTCTGCTTCCTTTAACATGAAAAACGCGCGTATTTCACCTGCTAAAACATCTTCTGCCAACCCAACTTCATAGGCTTTTTCTGTTGACATATTATATCGAGTCAAGACGCGCCGCAATGTAAGATCAAATTGTCTGATTGTAATCGTTTTATCGCCGATTTTTGCAACATCATTGCCACCAACATTTCCGCCACTAAATGATCCGCTTAAGACCAATCCACCGACAGCCATCCCGAGGAGGCCAAAAAGAACATATTTAAAAAAGCCACCGACTTTTCCGCCGCGCATAGATTTCATAACCATACTAACTTCAATCCAATTTTCAATAATTTCACTTTCGATCAGGCACTATAGGCAGCTAGTATCAAGGGGGCAAGTCTTCAAATATGACTTGTTAGAAAAATTGAGTATGAAAAATTACTTTCCACGGTAAGGCTATATGGGTAGTGTCACTGGCGTTGATATGCTGAACTGCATAAAAATATAAGGATATAGATATGAAAAAATTGATTGCCGGAAATTGGAAAATGAATGGGGATACCAATCAGGCCGTAGAACTGGTTTCTTCGATTGCTGAAGAAATACAGGGCAATCCCGCAATAAAGGATTCGCATGAATTTCTTGTTTGCCCACCATCTCTCTATTTACTGACGGTAAAAGATATCTGTGCAAAACAAGGTATTTCTTTAGGGGCGCAGGATTGCTCTGTGCACGAATCGGGTGCGTATACTGGTGAGCTGTCAGCACAAATGATTGCTGATTGTGGTGGTTCTTATGTTATTCTTGGCCATTCGGAGCGTAGGCAATACCATAAAGAAACCAGCGAGCTTGTCGCGCAGAAAGCAAAGGCTGCGCATGATGCAGGTTTAATAGCGATTATTTGTGTGGGGGAAACTGAAAGTGACCGCGAGGCAGGCAAGGAAAATGAAGTTGTTGGTGCACAATTGAAGGCTTCTTTGCCTGAAAGTGCAAATGCACATAACATTGTAATTGCATACGAGCCCGTTTGGGCGATTGGTACTGGAAAAACTGCAAACAGCGACGATGTCGCAAAAATGCACAGTTTTATACACGCTCAATTGAAAGAACAGCTTGCAGATTCGGAAAATATGCGTATTTTGTACGGCGGTTCGATGAAACCTGAAAATGCTTGTGCTCTTTTGGCTACTCCGCATGTTGATGGTGGTTTAATTGGTGGTGCAAGCTTAAAGGCGGAGCAATTTGTAGGAATTGCGATTGCTTCTGTAAAGACTTTGTAAAAATTAATTTTATGGCTGGTCTTTAAAGGTAAGAAACCGTATAAACTGTGTTAAACACACGAAAGAAAAAGTATTTAGACTATGGAATCCGTAATTCTCGTAATACACCTTATTTTGGCTTTATTAATTATTGTCCTTGTCTTGTTACAGCGTTCTGAAGGCGGTGGACTTGGTATCGGCGGCGGTGGTGGTGGCCTTGGTGGTCTTGCTTCTGCAAAAGGAACAGCCAATGCGCTTACTAAAATGACAGGTTTATGTGCAGCTGGGTTCTTTATAACGTCACTTACTCTTGGTGTTCTGGCAAGCCAGCAAAGCCGTGTTAACCAAGGTATTCTTGAAGATGTAAATGTTTCAGAGATACAAGCACCAGATGTGAGCGCACCAGTCGGAATAATATATACGCCGCCAATGGAAATGCCGTCATTAGATGTAGAAATTAAGGATGTAGAGTCTCTAAATGTTATAGAAGCACAAGATGCTGATATAATTCCTTCAATAACTGAAAACAAGCCGGAGCCATCAGCACCGGTAGAGTAGAATTATGACACGATATATTTTCATTACAGGCGGCGTTGTTTCCTCATTAGGAAAGGGTCTTGCCTCCGCTTCGCTTGGCGCATTGTTACAAATAAGAGGGTATAGTGTGCGTCTATGCAAACTTGATCCATATTTGAATGTTGATCCGGGTACGATGAGTCCCTTTCAGCATGGCGAGGTGTTCGTGACCGATGATGGTGCGGAGACTGATTTGGATTTTGGGCATTATGAACGTTTTACAGGTGTGCCGGCTAGAGCCACAGACAACACAACAACTGGGCGAATTTACACCAGTGTTCTACAAAGAGAGCGTAGAGGCGAATACCTCGGTGCGACAATTCAAGTCATTCCGCATATAACCAATGAAATTCAAGATTTTATCCGTGAAAAAGAGGGGACGGCTGATTTTGTCCTTTGTGAAATCGGGGGTACTGTTGGGGATATTGAGAGCCTTCCGTTTCTGGAGGCTATTCGCCAATTTGGTAATGATGTTGGTCGTGAACGTGCAATTTTCATTCATGTAACATTGCTGCCTTATATTCCTGCGGCGGGTGAATTGAAAACCAAGCCAACACAGCATTCTGTTAAGGAATTGATGAGTTATGGTATTCGTCCGCAGATATTGCTATGTCGTGCAGATAGAACAATTGAGGATGATGAGCGTCGTAAAATTGCGCTGTTTTGTAATCTGGATGAGAAAAAAGTTATTCCTGCGCTGGATGTTGCTTCGATTTATGAAGTTCCTCTAACCTATCATGCAGAAGGGCTTGATACTCAAGTCATGGATAGCTTTGGTATCGAAGACAAGGGTGAGTTGGATTTATCTGTCTGGCAAGGTATCGTAAAAACGATAAAGGAACCAGAAGGCGAAGTAACAATTGCAATTGTCGGTAAATATACAAACTTGGCCGACAGTTATAAATCTCTGAATGAGGCTCTGATTCATGGCGGAATAGCGAATAAAATTAAAGTGAACCTGAAATTTATTGAGGCAGAGATCTTTGAATCCGAAGATCCAGAAGTGTATTTATCAGGTGTGAACGGTATTATTGTTCCTGGTGGTTTTGGGGATCGTGGCGTAGAAGGTAAAATTCTTGCGGCGCAATATGCACGTGAGAAGAAAATACCATATTTCGGGATTTGTTATGGTATGCAAATGGCCGTTATTGAGGCGGCGCGCAATCTTTGTGGTATTAAGGGCGCAGCATCTAGTGAATTTAAAATATGTGATGTGCCGGTTATTGGTCTTATGACAGAGTGGATACAAGGCAATGCAAAGCAAGAGCGTGGATCGGATGGTGATCTGGGCGGTACGATGCGTTTGGGTGCTTATCCTGCACATTTACTTAAAGGTTCTAAGGTCGCCGAAATTTATGGCACACAAGAGATTAGTGAACGCCATAGGCATCGTTATGAGGTGAATATTAATTACCTTGAGCAGCTTGAAAAGGGTGGCTTAAAATTCTCTGGTTTATCACCGGATGGTAAGCTTCCTGAAATTGTAGAATATGAAGACCATCCGTGGTTTATTGGTGTGCAGTTCCATCCAGAGCTGAAATCCAAGCCATTTTCTCCGCATCCATTGTTTGTTTCTTTTATTGCGGCGGCGATTGAGCAAGAAAGATTAGTGTAAAAGGTGTTTTTTCCACTTGCATCACCCCTCATATAAAAATACCTTGTGCGTATGGAAAAAATTGTAAAAGTTGACCAGCTTCAAATTGGTAATAAGCAGCCCTTAACGATTATTGCTGGCCCGTGCCAAATCGAGAGCAAAGACCATGCTTTCGAAATGTGTGAAGCATTAAAGCAGCTTACGCAGAAAATGGGTTTGCAATTCATTTTTAAAAGTTCTTACGATAAGGCAAATCGTACGTCTATATCCGGTATTAGAGGCGTAGGGATTGATAAGGGATTGCAGATTTTATCCGATATTCGCGATCACTTCGGTGTTCCGGTTATTACGGATGTCCATACGGAAGAGCAATGCACGCGCGCAGGTGAAGTTGTTGATGTCTTACAAATACCGGCATTTCTCTGTCGGCAAACAGATTTACTGATTGCTGCTGCAAAGACTGGGAAGGCTATTAATATTAAAAAAGGGCAATTCCTTGCGCCTTGGGACATGGAAAATGTTGCTAAAAAGGTATCGGATAGCGGTAATGATAACATTATGTTATGCGAACGTGGTGCCAGTTTTGGTTACAATACACTTGTCTCCGATATGCGCTCAATTCCCATTATGCAAAAAACAGGTTATCCGATTATTTATGATGCCACGCATTCGGTGCAACAACCAGGCGGTTTAGGTGGTTCATCTGGTGGAGATCGCACGATGGTTCCTGTTCTTGCGCGTGCCGCAGTGGCCGTAGGTGTCGCCGGAGTCTTTATTGAAACGCATCAAAATCCTGATAGCGCACCTTCTGATGGGCCGAATATGGTTCAATTGAGCGATATGCCAGAATTGTTGGGCATTCTCGTTAAACTTGATAAAGTCGTTAAAATGTACTAAAATGGTGGTATCAATCAGCAGGAGGCTGAATTTATGGCGCGTATTGCCGGAGCATCACAATACTTAAATCAAGCGACCCTTGCGAATAAGCAGGGCAGCACTTTTGTGCCTGCGGATATACTATCATTGACAAGTTCTTCTAGCCTGCTTGATGTTGGGCGTGCAACTTCGGTGTCTGGTGTTGGAATATCTGCGAGAGCGCGTCAGCTTAATAATCAAATTATAGAAAACAATTCTTCATCGTATAATAGGCTTTTCTCACTCTCAGGTGGGGCGAGTGCTACGACTGGTGCTGCTCAAATACAAATTGCAGGGCTTGCGGCAACGGCATCTACAAGCCGTGATGTATCCATACAAAGCGATGGTTCTTTTTCCAGCGAATTTTTTGAAGTTGATAATGGCTCTGTTTCAGCAAGTGCGCTTGGGACAGAAGTTGATGAAACGGCGTAGGATTTTGACCTAACCAAGCTGTTATTTAATCAAATAAATCTTATTTTCCTTTATTTTTCTGTGCTTTTCTCTAAAACATCTTACATAAGATTTTTTCCCATCCACGGGTGTTTTAAAAGGACAGAAAATATGACCGCCATAATTGATATTCATGCACGCCAAATTTTAGATAGTCGTGGAAACCCAACAGTTGAAGTTGATGTCTTGCTTGAGACTGGTGCAAGGGGACGTGCTGCGGTGCCTTCTGGTGCTTCTACTGGGATACATGAGGCGATTGAGCTTCGCGATGGTGATAAGGATGTTTATCTTGGTAAAGGTGTTCAAAAGGCCGTTGAATTTGTAAATACAGAAATTTATGACAATCTTATCGGTGCGGATGCGGAAGAGCAAATGCACATTGATCGTGATATGATCGAATTGGATGGCACTGAAAATAAGGGTCGCCTTGGTGCGAATGCTATTTTAGGTGTGTCATTGGCCGTATCAAAAGCAATGGCGGAAGAGTTGGATACGCCGCTCTATCGCTATATTGGTGGGGCATATGCGCATATATTGCCAACCCCGATGATGAACATCATTAATGGTGGGGCACATGCCGATAATCCGGTAGATATACAAGAATTTATGATTATGCCAGTTTCCGCTACAAGTTTTAGTGAGGCTTTACGCGTTGGTTCTGAGATTTTTCATGCGCTAAAAAAGCAACTATCCAATGCGGGTTACAATACGAATGTTGGTGATGAGGGTGGGTTTGCGCCTGCGGTTAAGTCCTCTGATGAGGCTCTGGGTTTTATTATGAAATCTATTGTCGCCGCAGGTTATAAGCCAAAGGATGATGTTGTTATTGCGTTGGACTCTGCGTCTACAGAATTCTATAAAGATGGTAAATATGAATTGGAAGGTGAGGGAAAGTCCCTGACTTCTGCGGAGATGATTACTTATTATGAGGATTTGTGCGCGCGTTATCCAATCGTGTCTATTGAGGATGGTCTTGCGGAAGATGATTGGGAGGGCTGGACCGCTCTGACTGCTGCACTTGGTGATAAAATTCAACTGGTCGGTGATGATCTTTATGTTACAAATGCAAAGCGTTTGAAGCGTGGGATTGAGGAAAAGGCAGGGAATGCTGTTCTTGTAAAGGTTAATCAGATTGGGACATTAACTGAGACTCTTGAAACAATAGAAATGGCGAAAAAGGCCGGATTTGGTATTGTCTTGTCTCATCGCTCTGGCGAAACAGAAGATTCAACGATTGCTGATCTTGCCGTTGCAACGAATGCGGGGCAAATTAAAACTGGTTCGTTATCGCGCTCTGATCGTGTCGCCAAATATAATCAGCTTCTGCGTATTGAGGAGCAGCTTGGTGATGTTGCTAAATATGCGGGTAACAGTTTTTACCGTGCGGATTTGAAATAAAATACAAGTATCACCTGATTAAATGTTTAATTCTTTGTTATAGTCTTTTCGATGAATATACAGAGATTGAAAAATGCGAGAATATACTTCCTGTTGGCGACAATTTTGTTTGCTCTGCCTAGCTTTTTGAGTTTTTATCAGGGGCATGCAGGTAAAATATTAATAGCAACCGAGCAATTAAGCGCTGACCCGAATTTCACACAAACTGTGATTTATATATTTGATCATTCTGTTTGGGGGGCTCAGGGTATAATTCTTAATCGGCCGCGACAATCGCCTGATCTAAAGGAACGTTTGTTTGTAGATCAGGATGTGACGTTTTATAAGGGTGGGCCAGTCGCGTTTCCGGAGATGCGCCTAGTGGCAATGAATAGGTTGAATGCGATATCGCATTGGCGAACGCAAGGTTTATATATTGTGCCATATAAAAAATTCAAGAAATTATTCCCTGAGGATAGTGAGAAGCCTTTTGATATTTATCTGGGGTATTCTGGATGGAAGCCAGGACAATTGGAAAAGGAAATTCGCAACGATATGTGGGTTGTAGAAGAATATTCTGCTGAAATTCTTGATAATTCGCAACGGCAAACGCTGTGGGCACGATTGTTGGAAAATCATGAGGAAACCATGAAATTCGAAAAAGTGAATCAATAGAGTCGTTTACTTCATTCTGTTCCTTTTATGTTCACGTTAAGCGGTTGAGTCTAATGGTTTTTTTAGCTTGATCCACAGGCAGCAATGTGATTCTATAGCCATATGGAAGCACTTAAAGACATTAGAATGACTTTTCACCGTAAAATACCGATGTTGGTTGGTCTTTGTTTATGCTTGTATTTTTCCTATCACACAGTCTCTGGTCAAAGAAGTTATACTCGTTTATCAGCTCTTACAGGTGTGTTGCAAGAAAAGCAGAATGCTTTGAGTTCTCTGGAACGGAAAAAAGACGATGTTGAGGTTAGTGTCCTTCGGATGCGCCCGGGTTCTTTGTCTTCGGATATGTTGGATGAGCGCGTTCGTCTTGTTCTTGGTTATAAGTATCGGGATGAAATTATTGTGCTTGGGCACTGAGTTTTAAATATGTTAAATTCCTTTATATTACAGCATGTTGCACCGCACAAAAGTGTTTTTTTCTCTGGTGTTAGCACGTAAAATGGTGTAGCACATTCTATACAAATGGGAATGGCTTTGATGCATTCGGCATCAGGAGGAAAAAATCTGTGGCAGCTTCTAAAACTAAGAAAAATACGGCAACTAAAAAGAATGCGAAGAAATCAAATATAGCTTCGTTGGAAGAGCTAAAGAAGTTTTATCATGACATGCTAATGATTCGTCGTTTTGAAGAAAAGGCTGGTCAGCTCTATGGTATGGGCTTGATTGGTGGGTTTTGCCATTTGTATATTGGACAGGAAGCTGTCGTGACAGGTATTAATTCTGTACAGGAACCTCAAGATACTGTTGTAACCTCTTATCGTGATCATGCGCATATGCTTGCGTGTGGGATGGATCCAAAAGGGATTATGGCGGAGTTAACGGGTCGTATAGATGGCTATTCTAGGGGTAAAGGCGGATCAATGCATATGTTCTCTTTGGAGAAGAATTTCTTTGGTGGTCATGGTATCGTTGGTGCTGGAACGTCGATTGGTACAGGTCTTGGGTTCGCACATAAGTATAAGGGCGATAACGGTGTTGCTGTTGCTTATATGGGGGATGGTGCATCTAATCAGGGCCAAGTTGCAGAATGTTATAATATGGCGGCTCTTTGGGACTTGCCTGTGTTGTTTGTTATTGAGAATAATCAATATGGTATGGGGACCAGTGTTTCCCGCTCTTCTGCCGGGCAGTTATATCGCCGTGGTGAAGGCTACGGTATCCCGGGTGAGCAGGTCGATGGAATGGATGTGTTTGCTGTTCAAAAATCGGCACGTCAGGCGCTGGACTATATTCGATCAGGTAATGGCCCATATATTCTAGAAGTTATGACGTATCGTTATCGTGGACATTCTATGTCTGACCCGGCCAAGTATCGTTCTAAGGAAGAGGTTTCCTCTATGAAGGGGGAGCGCGATCCGATTACTCAAGTGAAGGATTTGTTGCAAGAGTCTGGTGTTGGTGAAGCTGATCTTAAGCAAATAGATAAAGATATAAAGGCGATTGTCGCTGAAGCGGCAGAGTTTGCCCAAACAAGTCCAGAGCCAGAAGATTTTGAGCTTTGGACGGATATTTTAGTGGAGAGAGCGTAGATGCCAACACAGATTTTAATGCCGGCCTTGTCACCAACAATGACTGAAGGGAATTTAGCAAAGTGGCTAAAGTCCGAGGGTGATTCTGTTGAATCTGGTGATGTATTGTGTGAAATTGAAACAGATAAGGCAACGATGGAAGTTGAGGCTGTTGATGATGGTATTCTTGGTAAGATCCTTGTGAGTGAAGGGACTGAAGGGGTGCCTGTTAATTCTCCTATCGCTATTCTTTTGGAAGAGGGCGAAAGTGCGGATGATGTTGGCGATGTATCCGTTGCGGTTATTCCCTTGCCATCTAATGATGATGCTGTTGTTGAGGCGAATGTATCCGTTCAATCCGCCAGTGATGTTGAACAAGCCGCCGGTGCGGTTATTGAGAACCGTGATATCCTGTATGCGCAAGGCAAAGTTATTGAGCCACCGCCTTTTGATGAGGCATCCTTTTTCACCGATACGATTAATCAGACCGTTCGTGATGCGCTTCGTGATGCGATGGCAGAGGAAATGCGTAGTGATGATCGTGTTTACCTGATGGGGGAAGAGGTCGCAGAATATCAAGGTGCCTATAAGATTTCTCAAGGCTTGCTTGATGAGTTTGGAGCAAGGCGCGTGATTGACACTCCAATTACGGAGCATGGGTTTGCTGGCATGGCTGTTGGTTCTGCGATGAATGGCTTGAGGCCTATTATTGAGTTCATGACGTGGAACTTTGGTATGCAGGCAATTGACCATATTATAAATTCTGCTGGTAAAACTCTTTACATGGCGGGTGGTAAGCTCGGCTGTCCAATTGTCTTTCGTGGTCCTAATGGTGCGGCGTCGCGTGTCGGTGCTCAACATTCTCAATGTTACGCGAGCTGGTATGCACATGTGCCTGGGCTTAAGGTTGTCGCCCCATGGTCGGCTGCGGATGCTAAGGGCCTATTGAAGGCCTCTATTCGCGATCCAAATCCAATTGTATTCCTTGAAAATGAGATGATGTATGGGCAGAGCTTTGACGTGCCTGTATCTGAGGATTATGAGATTCCGATTGGCCGTGCGAAAATTGAGCGTGCAGGAGCCGATGTTACCATCGTTGCTTACTCCATTATGGTTGGTAAGGCGTTGGAGGCCGCAACAGAATTGGCGGAGCAGGGTATCGATGCAGAAGTTATAAATCTTCGCACAATTCGTCCGCTAGATCGTTGGACAATTTTAGAAAGCGTTAAGAAAACAAATCGTATCGTATCTGTTGAAGAGGGCTGGCCTTTTGCAGGGGTTGGTGCTGAAATCGCGGCGCTTTGCGGTGAACATGCCTTTGATTATCTTGATGCACCTGTTACACGTGTTTGTGGTTTGGATGTCCCTATGCCGTATGCCGCTAATCTTGAGGGTTTGGCGCTACCAAAGTCTAAGGATATTGTTACGGCGGTTAAGAAAGTTTGCTATGTTGATTAAACTTACCAAGGAACGTCTGATTCACGTCGTCTAATGAATATATTTAAATTTATTAGATAAGGAAATTAAAATGAAATATTCTAAATTTATTATTACAGCGACAATTCTATCTTCTATACTTTGCATGTCCAGCGCACATGCAAGCAAGCGTTTGGCTGTGTCTGGTAGTGGTCAGACTTGTACAATGGTTGAAAATGCTACGTTAAGTGTCAGCTTTAGTAATGTCCCTATAGAACTTAAAAATACGCAAACTTATATAGAAGGCAAGGCGGATGAGATTATGTTGGTTGCCAAAGATTTAAATATAGAAAAAATGCATGTTAATAATATAAACTACAATGTGTACACGACAAATAGTGGCGGGTGCAATGCGAATACTCCGTCTAAATACAGTCTAAATGGAGGTGTTTCCTTTAAAATTGAAGATACCGAAAAAGCAGCAGCGTTAATGGAAGCGATTGGTGAAAAAGGTTATCAGGTAAACTTTAGCATGAATGGGTATCGCCAATGCCAATAAATATTACAATGCCAGCTTTGTCGCCGACAATGACTGATGGAACACTATCTAGATGGTTGAAATCCGAAGGGGATGTTGTTGAATCGGGTGATGTACTTTGCGAAATTGAAACGGATAAAGCCACGATGGAGGTTGAGGCCGTTGATGAGGGCGTGCTTGGTAAAATCCTTGTTGCGGAAGGGGCTGAGAATGTTCCTGTTAATGATGTGATTGCAATCCTTTTAGAGGAGGGGGAGACCAGTAATGATTTGAGCGATGCCCCTGTTGTTTCACCTACTCCTGTTGTTGTATCTGCTGCCCCGACTATTGTTGATGCTGTCCCCATGCCGAAAGTAGAAAAACTGGAGGTTCTTTCTATGATACAACGTTCTGCTGATGACCGTGTGTTTGCTTCACCATTGGCTAAACGCCTAGCAAAGAAGGCCGACCTTGATTTAGCAACGATAAAAGGATCAGGTCCGCATGGCCGAATAATTAAAGCTGATATAGAGAATGCAGGGCGCGCGCCTGCAACGTCTCCCGTGAGCGCACAAGCTGTCACATATGATGACCCAGCAATTAAAATAAACGTCTTTGGAATGGCCTATACGGAGATCCCGAATAATAATATCCGTAAAATTGTTGCAAAACGCTTATCTGAATCAAAGCAAACTGTTCCGCATTTCTATCTAACCGTAGAATGTATTCTGGATAATTTGTTGGCTGCACGTAAAGACCTTAATGATGCGGCGAATGGCGAATATAAGATTTCGGTAAATGACTTTATTATCAAGGCGTCTGCCGCTGCATTAAAGGCTTACCCCGCTGCAAATGTGTCATGGACAGATGATGCGATCCAGCAATTTTTAAAGGCGGATATTTCTGTGGCTGTTTCAACGCCGACAGGTCTGATTACTCCGATTATTAAGGCGGCTGAAGACAAAGGATTGCGCGAAATATCTATTGAAATGAAAAATTTGGCCGGACGTGCGCGAGAAGGAAAGCTGAAGCCTGAAGAATTTCAAGGCGGGTCATTTTCGATCTCAAATCTTGGGATGTTCGGTGTAAAAGAGTTTGCAGCTATTGTTAATCCACCGCAGGGGTGTATTCTTGCCATCGGTGCGGGAGAGCCGCGCCCTGTCGTGATTAATGGGGAAATTGAAATTCGAACTGTGATGAATTGTACCTTATCTGTTGATCACCGTAGTGTTGATGGTGCTGTTGGTGCCGAATTCTTAAAGATATTTAAGCAATATATCGAAAACCCCGTGGCAATGCTTGTATAGGAGATCTAAAAATGACTGTGATCAGACGTTGTATCGTTGGTGTAATGGGTTCTCATGTAAAGACTTGGCATGATTTTTCTTATCCTGCTGGTGAATTGATTGCTAACCGTGGGTATAATTTGTTAACAGGTGCCGGAGGCGGTGTTATGACGGAAGTAGCAAGAGGTTTTTGTGAAGTAGAACACCGCAAGGGCGTTGCAATAGGGATTTTGCCGGCGGTAGACTATAGGGGGCAAAAACTTGATACGGAAGAATACCCAAACCCTTACATTGAAATACCAATGATTACGCCTTTAAGTGCCAAGGCACAAAGTGATAAAATGCCGTTCAGCCGCAATCTTGTAAATGTTATGACTGCGAAGGCCCTGATAATTATGCCCGGTTCTCATGGGACGCGTAACGAGGTTTCTCTTGCGTTGATGTATAACAAACCCCTTGTCTTATTTGGTCCAGAAGAGGAGTTTCTAAAATTCCCAGAAGACCCTTTGCGTGCACAAACCATTGAGCAAGTAGAACAATTCCTTAATGACGTCTTTGACGTTTAATCTCTCTTAATTTTAAATAGGTGCTTTAAAGTATGGGTAATAAAAACTTTGACATTATCATTATTGGTGGTGGACCAGGTGGCTATGTGGCTGCAATTCGTGCGGCGCAACTGGGTATGAAAACGGCTGTTATTGAAGCACAACATCTGGGTGGTATTTGTTTGAATTGGGGGTGCATTCCAACAAAGGCACTGTTAAGGTCGAGTGAAATCTATCACATGATGCATAACCTGGATGAGTTCGGACTATCTGCAAAAGATGTTAGTTTTGATATTAAGAAAATAGTGAAACGTTCTCGCGGTATCGCAGGACAGCTTTCAGGTGGTATTGCGCACTTGCTTAAGAAGAACAAGGTTACTGTTTTCGATGGCTGGGGCAAACTTCAGGGCGCAGGTAAGGTTACAGTTGAGAAAGACGGTAAGGTTCTAGAGGCACTGTCTGCAAAGCATATTATTGTTGCCACAGGCGCTCGCGCCCGTGTTTTGCCGGGAATAGAGCCGGATAAGAAGCTGGTCTGGACGTATAAAGAGGCTATGGTGCCAGAAGAGATGCCTAAATCACTGTTGGTTATGGGCTCAGGCGCGATTGGCATTGAATTTGCTAGCTTTTATCGCTCTATGGGTGCAGAAGTCACTGTCGTCGAGGTGATGGATCGTGTTTTGCCTGTTGAGGATATTGAAATATCAGCTCTTGCGCACAAGGCCTTTAAAAAGCAAGGCATGAATATCTTGACCAATACAAAAGTTATTAAGCTTGATAAGTCCAAAACAAACGTAAAAGTTACATTGGAAACTGCCAAAGGTAAGCAAGAAATTACAGTGGATGTTGTTATTTCTGCTGTTGGTATCGTTGCCAATACAGAGAATATTGGTCTTGAAAAAACGAAAGTTAAGTTGGACCGTGGGCATATTGTAACGGATCAGTGGTTGGAAACTGCCGAGAAAGGCGTCTATGCCATTGGTGATGTTACTGGTGCGCCATGGTTAGCACACAAAGCATCACATGAAGGTATTATTTGTGTTGAAAAGATTGCGGGACAAAAAGATGTTCACCCATTGAATAAGTCTAACATTCCAGGCTGTACCTATTGCCATCCGCAAATTGCATCTGTTGGTTTGACGGAGCAAGCGGCAAAGGATCAGGGTTATAAAATAAAAGTTGGACGTTTTCCGTTTATTGGCAATGGTAAAGCTGTCGCCTTGGGAGAGACGGACGGTCTTGTTAAAACTATCTTTGATGAGAAGACTGGTGAGTTACTTGGGGCGCATATGATTGGCGCAGAGGTTACTGAGATGATTCAAGGTTATGTTGTTGCCAAGACGATGGAAACGACAGAGGCAGAGCTGATGCATACCATCTTCCCACACCCAACCTTATCCGAAATGATGCATGAAAGCGTCTTGGATGCCTATGGAAAAGTGATACATTTCTAAGGGTTATAGAAGATAAATTGACACAACCTTGTGTGCACTTTAAAGTTCCTAGATATATAGAGATGACATTGATGAGACGTATTTTATGGATTTAAAAGAAGAAGATATTTTAGGCGATAAAATCCATGACCATTGGTACTATGTATCAAAGGGCAAGGCGATGCGTAGTTTTTTGGGCAATATAAAAGCCAGCGAAGTTTTGGATGTCGGGGCTGGTTCTGGCATATTTTCGCGACAGTTATTAGATCACAATATTTGTCAAAGTGCGGTGTGTGTTGACCCAAATTATGCTGAGGAAACACAAGAAGATCAGAATGGCAAATCTATCAAATTCGTAAAGTCTATCAAGAAGACAACACAAGGCCTGACATTGATGATGGATGTGTTAGAGCATGTAGAGGATGATGTTGCTTTGTTAAGAGAGTATGCGGACACTATGCCTCAGGATGCAAAAATTCTAATAACCGTTCCTGCTTTTCAATTTATGTGGTCTGGGCACGATGTTTTCCTTGAACACTATCGGCGCTATACGATTGATATGATGGAGAAAACCATCCGTGATGCTGGCTTGCGTCCGATAAAAAGTCGGTATTTCTTCGGTTCTTTATTCCCCGTTGTTGCGGTTGTTCGCTTTGTTAAAAAGATATTGTTTAACCAAGGAAAAATAGAAGGAAAAAGCGAGCTGAAACTTTACTCAAATAGTGTAAACAGTACCTTAATTGCACTGCATGATGTAGAACGTGTAAGTTTATTTTCATTTAATAAAATGTTTGGCCTAAGCGTTTTTTGTTTATGTGAGAAAATTTAGAAGGAAATATTATGCGTTTTACGAAGGTTGTATTATTTACTGTGATTTCAATGACACTTGGACCAATGCCACTATATGCCCAGACCTTAACGGGTTTGGAGATTGAAGAGTTGTTCAGTAAAGCGGAGGAGTTATATACGCAAGCGCAGCCGGATATGGATGCAATTATAGAACTGACAATATATCACACAGTTGAAGAGGCGATTGTTAAACAAGAAATAAAATCCAATAAAGGTTTGCGTATTATCACAGAAGAGCTGACGCGTGATGAAATAGTAGCCGATATGAAAGATAAAACTGGAAAAATGTTTGATTCTAGCCTAAGGCGTACAATCACGAATATTGATTATTCAGATGATAAAATGAGTGCATTGGTTGAGTACACGGCTCTTTTCATGGCAACGGTAAATTTATCGGAAGAGGCAAAGGCATTGCCAGAATATACTGGAATGGAAATCTTGCCATTCAAATCATTATCAGTTTGCAGCGAGAGATTTAAACTTATCGATCAAGTCTTGAAAAGTTTAGGAACAGAATGTAAAACAGAGCTATTATATGGTAAAGCGCGGGCAATTAGGTAGGGTTAGGATTTATGACTTATAATCCAAAGTTATTAGATAAGGTAAAACGCCATCCAGAGAAGCAGAAAAACCCTGATCGACCTGCTGGGCGTAAACCTGATTGGATTAGAGTTCCTGCCCCACAAGGCAAAGTTTATTCTGAGACATTGGATATCGTTAGAAGCCAGAGGCTCACAACGGTATGTGAAGAGGCCGGTTGCCCAAATATTGGTGAGTGTTGGCAGCAAAAGCATGCGACGTTTATGATCCTAGGAGAGGTGTGTACGCGGGCTTGTGCGTTTTGTAATGTTGCAACTGGTAAGCCTGATGAAGTTGATAAGCTGGAGCCTTTACGTATTGGCGTGGCAACTATGCAAATGGGTCTAAAGCATGTTGTTGTCACTGCGGTTGACCGTGATGATCTTGAAGATGGTGGTGCGGATCACTTCGCCAAGACTATTATGGCGATCCGTATGAAGGCACCCAAAACAACTGTTGAAATTTTACCGGGTGATTTCAAAGGTCATATGAAAGATATTGACCATGTTATTGCGGCGAAGCCTGATGTGTTTAATCATAATGTGGAGACTGTTCCACGCTTGTATCAGAGCATTAGGCCAGGGGCGCGTTATTTCCGCTCTCTTCGCCTGCTTGAACGGGTTAAGGATGTTGACCCGACTATATTCACAAAATCTGGTATGATGGTTGGGCTTGGTGAGACGATGGAAGAGGTTTCGCAAGTCATGGATGATATGCGCGCTGCTCGTATAGAGTTCATTACGATTGGACAGTATTTACAGCCAACCCCAAAGCATGCTCCAGTAATGAAGTGGTGGACACCAGAAGAATTTGAGAAGCTAACAAAGATGGCGAAAAGAAAAGGGTTTCTAATGGTTTCTGCATCGCCATTAACACGTTCGTCGCATCATGCAGGTGATGATTTTCAAAAATTGAAAGCTGCTCGTGAAGAGAAGTACGGTGCGATCGCGGCAGAGTAAGTAGATTTATTTCCAATGACCACACATGCAGAAAAACGAAATATGCCCTACACGCCGGAGCAACTCTTTGAGATGGTTGCTGATGTTGCGCGATACCCTGAATTTTTGCCATGGTGCATTGATAGCCGCATTACAAAGCGTGAAGGTGATAATATTTTTTATGCGGATCTGACCATTGGTTATAAAATGGTACGTGAAAAATTTGGATCAAAAGTCGTTTTGGATGGTCCGGACGCTCTTCATGTTGAATATCTATCAGGGCCTATGCGGTATTTATCCAATCATTGGAAATTCATCAGAGAAGAAGATGGATCATGTACCATTGATTTTTTTGTTGATTTTGAGTTTAAAAATAGATTGTTGCAAAATCTTATTGGAGCTTTTTTTACAGAAGTGATGCAGCGTATGGTCGGTGCCTTCGAGGCGCGCGCGCGGCAATTATATGGTGTTAACGGTCTCAACCAAAAGACTTAGCGCCCTTTTACATGTTTGTTGACGAATGTCATGACGATCACCTGAAAAATGACATGTCGTGACTTGTGGTTCTTTACCCATCATGCCGACTCCAATATAAACAAGGCCAACGGGTTTTTCATCCGATCCGCCACCTGGGCCTGCAATTCCTGTTACGGATACAGAGATATCTGCCTTACTATTTTTTAGTGCACCAATCGCCATAGCATCTGCGCATTGCACGCTGACCGCGCCATAATTGTTTAATATATTAGGTGATACATTGAGATTTTCTTGCTTTGACGTGTTGGAATAGGTTACAAATCCACGATCAAATACTGCGGATGATCCCGCGCGCCCAGTCATGGCAACGCTAATCATTCCGCCTGTACAGCTTTCAGCGGTCACAAGCTTCAATTCCTTTTCAAGAAGGGCTTTGCTTAATGTATCAACAAGGTTATCCATAGATTTATCCTATATAAATTGCGCTGCCCCAATGACACAAATAGCAGCAAATAGTCCTGCGATGATATCATCGCCCATAACCCCGATCGCACCTGGTATTTTTTGATCGAAGAAACTAATTGGCCATGGTTTTAGGATATCAAAAAACCGAAAACAAATAAAGGCAATCAATATAAGAGCAGGGTTAAGAGCAGCAGGGATAAGGGCAATCCATTGACCGGCAACTTCATCAATCACAATCATTTTGGAATCATGCCCATCCATTGCTTTATCGAACCTATCGGCAGACCACAGGCCAATCAGCGTGATGATAAAGGCCGCTATGGCAAGGCCAAATGCCCCACCAAACATGTATAGGATAATGCCAAAAGGTAATGCGCCCAAACTTCCCCATGTTCCTGGGGCAGGGTTGATGAACCCACAGCCAAACCAGCTGGCCAACCATACAGATGGCTCTTTCTTATCTAGCTCTTCTGGGATTTTGTAATATAATTTCATGTATTTTTAATCCTCGTTTAAAGATGGCATTGAGATGGAAACGACGGCTTGCGCGGCGATCCCTTCCTCACGTCCGATAAAGCCCAGCTTCTCAGATGTTGTGGCCTTAATGTTGATCCTTTTGATTGATACATCAAGGATTTCGGCAACGCGCGTAATGATTTCCTCGCGATAGGCACCGATCTTCGGGCGTTCACAAATCAAGGTTATATCGGCATTAATCAACGTGCCCTCTTTTTCACGGAGCAACGTCATCGCATGCTTTAAAAAGATCGCGCTATCCATGTCTTTAAAGTCCATATTACTAGGTGGGAAATGCACACCGATATCACCTTCGCCAATTGCCCCTAATATTGCATCTGTTAAAGCATGTAAGCCAACATCTGCATCAGAATGTCCTTTCAACTTACGATTATGGGCAATGTCCACACCGCATAGGCGTACGTGGGAGATATTCTCTTGTTCATTATCGAATGCATGTACGTCAAAGCCTAGGCCTGTGCGTATTTCTTTGGATAACTTTGTTGATAAAATATGTTCTGCCAATATTAAATCCTCAGCGACTGTGATTTTAAAATTATTTTTACTGCTCTGGATAAACTTTACGGGGACATCAATCGCGAATACGAGGGATGTATCATCGGTATAATCCTTATTGTCGCATTGATCGTGCGCTTGTTTAAGTATGCCATAGTGAAAGGCTTGTGGGGTTTGGATACTCCATAAATCTTTACGAGAAATGCGAGAGGTCGTGAAATGTTCCTGATCGCAATGGCTTAGGCTATCTACCACAGGGTGGGCTAGGCTTGCGGCCTTGTGCTCTTTCATGGCGTTGAGAAGATTGTGTATATCACTGTCTTGCACCAAGGGACGCGCCGCATCATGAACCAAAATGAAATCTTCATTTTTTAGATTAGATAAATACTTTATTCCGCTGTAAACACTATCTTTTCTATCCTCTCCTCCAAAGCAAAAACTTACATTTTCCAGTCCCTGAGTGGCCTGATCAAATAAATCTTTGTGATCGGGATTGATAACAACACAGATATCTTTGAAAATATCCATTTTAATAAATATATCAAGAGTATGGCGTAGAATAGAACGCCCGCAAATATCCAAATATTGTTTAGGTATTTGTCCACCTACGCGTGTGCCATTGCCAGCGGAAACAATAATAACACTATAATTTTGAGTAGACTGCATGGAATGATATACCTTAGAGACCTTTGAAACACCGAATTTTGTTGTTTTTCTATGTAATGCGTTGTAAAAATGCAACACCATTATATGTGCGTATATACACAAAATTACTTATAGCAGGATCACTTTTGTCAATACACATAAAAAATTCAGGCGAGATAGTAGACCGTGAAATACAGGGAAACCGCCTCACATTGAAAGAGATGGTTTTCAAAGCATTTTCTGGTATGCATTTTTCTCGTCTAAAATATAGATCATGGCGTACTAAGGTCGGTATATTACTGGTTATTGCTTCGATTGTAAGCGGGTTCGTGACTTATGCTGCTTTAACGAAAACACCGCCATTTGGAAATGATCCTGATTTAGTCATTACATTATTGAATATTGACCTCATTATTTTATTGTTGTTGGTATCGCTGATCGCGCGACGCATTGTTAGCGTGTGGAGTGGAAAAAAGCGTGGAATTGCGGGCTCTCATTTGCATGTGCGCCTCGTTTATATCTTTAGTCTACTAGTTGCAGTGCCCACTATATTGATGACAGTTTTCTCGGCTTTTTTCTTTCATTTTGGTATAGAGGCATGGTTTTCCCAACGTGTACAAACGGCAATTCATGAATCTCAAGCCGTTGCAGAATCGTATCTGGAAGAACATAAGAGGGTTATTCGTGCGGATACGTTGGCGATGGCGAATGATCTTGACCGACAGGCGGGTATTCTAATGCTTGATCAGAAGATGTTTGCCAAGGCGATGGACACACAATCATTTTTTAGAAATCTTTCGGAAGCTATCGTAATAGATAAAAAGGGTCATGTTCTGGCGCGTTCTTCTCTTACTTTTGCGCTTGAATATGAAACGCCGCCTGATTATATGCTGGCTCAAGCAGACCAGGGTGATGTTATTTTAACCATGGGTGAGGATCAGGATCGGGTTCGGGCCTTGGTTAAGCTGAATAATATGGTTAATGCCTATTTATTTGTTGGGCGTATGGTTGATCCAAAAGTTTTATCTCATCTAAATGCGGCTAAACTGGCGATCGAAGATTATGATAATTTGCAGGCAAGATATTCTGGCATGCAAATAACGGTGACAATGATTTTTATTGTTGTTGGATTGCTGTTGTTGCTTGCTGCTATTTGGTCGGGGCTGTTATTGGCGCGCCAACTCGTTAATCCTATTGGGGAGTTAATAAATGCTGCGGACCGTGTGAGAGCAGGGGATTTTACCTCACGTATACCGAATGCAAAACGACTGGAGGAGTTTGAATATTTGGCGCGCGCATTTAACAGGATGACGCAACAAATTCAAAACCAAAGGGATGAATTGATTGAAGCTAATCGGCAAATTGATAGAAAAAGACGTTTAACCGAAACTGTTTTGGCGGGTGTATCCTCCGGTGTTATTGGTGTTGATGATAATGGGAATATTAATCTTGCCAACCATTCTGCTATGAACTTGCTTGATAAGGAGTTACCGGAAATAACGGGGCGTTATATTTTGGAGGTGCTACCAGAGCTAAAAGACACTTTGGATAAAGTTGCCCGTAGTCCTAAGAAAGCAGTACAGGAAGAAATCCAAGTTTTATCAAGCAATGGTAATCAGCGACGCTTTTTGTTTAACATTGTAATTGAGCAATTAGAGGAAAATACCAGCGGCCTTATTATTACTTTTGACGATATTACAGAGCTACAAGCTGCACAAAGGAAAGCTGCATGGTCTGATGTTGCGCGCCGAATTGCACATGAAATTAAAAACCCTTTAACGCCGATTCAGTTATCTGCCGAACGTTTAAAGCGAAAATACCTTAAAGAGATAACAAGTGATCCTGATACTTTTGAGCAATGCACTGACACTATTATAAAACATGTCGGGGATATTGGCCGTATGGTTGATGAGTTTTCTTCTTTTGCCCGTATGCCAAGCCCAGTGTTGAAGGTAGGAGTTCTAAGTAAGCATATTGAAGAATCTATTGTTCTGTCAAAGCAGGCACATGCGCATATACGTTTTAACCTTATCAAAAGTGATGAGGATCGTATCGTGAGCTTTGATGCACAGCAGCTTCGTCAAGTTGTAACCAATTTGTTACAGAATGCAGTTGATTCTATTGATGAAAAATATGGTGAGGTTCAAGGCAATAATGTACAAAATATTGGAGAAATAGATATTCTAATTGGTCAGCACAATAAAGATGAGGTTTTTGTCGCAATTACAGACAATGGCGTAGGATTTCCTAAGAACGAAGAACCATCAAAGTTGATGGAGCCATATATTACGCACAAACACAAAGGCACCGGCCTTGGACTTGCTATCGTGAAGAAAATTATGGAAGATCATAGTGGTGATATATTTCTGGGTAGCCCCAAATGGCTTTCAACATACTCTAACTGGCAAGATAAGGGGGGCGCTTGCGTTGTTTTAATATTCCCAGAGTTACATATATCGTCAAAGGATAAAATAAAAGATGCATGAAACAATATTGATTATTGATGACGAAAAAGACATTTGTATGTTGATACAAGGGCTGCTTGAGGATGAGGGCTATACTGCCTTAACCGCACATAATAGCGAAGATGCCTATGCAATCATTGAGAATGATGCGCCGGATCTTATTATTCAAGACATATGGTTGCAAGGAAGCCAGGATGATGGCATTAGGATATTAAAGACGATTAAAAAGGCATATCCAATTTTACCTTTTATTATGATTAGTGGGCATGGAACGGTTGAAACGGCTGTTTCTGCCATAAAGCTTGGCGCGTATGATTTTATTGAAAAGCCATTTCAAAGTGACCGGCTCTTGCTTATGATTCACCGCGCATTGGAAAATGCAACATTGAAGCAGCAGAATAAAGAATTAAAGCAACACACTGCGCAGCGAGGGCAGAGTTTTTTCGCGGAAATCCCAGATTATACTCGGCAATTATTAGATAAAGTGGCCTCAACGAATAGCCGTATTCTAATTACAGGCGAAGCAGGCAGTGGAAAAAATATTTCGGCGCAATACATACATGAAAAGTCCGCCCGTGCAGCTATGCCGTTTATGGTCTTAAACTGTGTGAGTATGGATTATGAAAAACTTGAAATAGAATTATTTGGAACAGTTCAAAATAACCAAGGTAAAGGTACAAGATCTGGTCTCTTAGAGCTTGTAGATGGCGGGACTCTGTTGCTTGATGAAGTGATGAGCTTACCTGTTGAAACGCAAGGTAAAATATTGAATTTTTTACAAGACGCATCCTATCATAAAATAGGATCAAATCATAAAATTCCTGCTGACATTCGAATTATTGCAACAACCAGTACAGATGTTGATCAAAAGCTGAGCAGCGGAGACTTTCGTGAGGATTTATACTATCGGCTAAATGTTGTTCCAGTGCATATGCCGCCCTTACGTGAAAGAAAACAGGATATTGTTGAGATTATTGCACATTATTCGCCTTTTTCTTTTTCTGACCTCGCTTTGTCAAAGCTTCGTGTTTATGAATGGCCAGGTAATATAAAGCAATTGCATAATGTTCTGGAGTGGATATCTATTATGAACGAGAATACAGACAAGCTCATTGATATCGATCAGCTGCCACCTGAATTTAGTGGAAAAAGTAGTGAGAACCAAAGCGAAGAAGATATTTTGACCTTTGTCGACATAACATTACAGATGGGATTGCGTGAGGCTAGGGAATGCTTCGAGAGGCACTATCTATTGGCGCAGGTGAACAAATTCGATGGTAATATTTCTAAAACAGCAGAATTTGTCGGTATGGAGCGTTCTGCCTTGCATAGAAAATTAAAGTCACTTGATGTTTTTTCTAATGATAAACAAAACGTGGCATAGTACACTGCTTTTCAAGTAAAATTCTGGTATATTCCAAAACCTTGCACATGAGAGAAAAGTTATGAGAGTTATTATTTGTGGTGCTGATTTAGTTGGCTCAAGTATTGCTGCATATCTATCAAAAGAAGATAATGACGTAACCGTTATCGATCCTGATAGCAATGTGTTGGCACAACTTCATAGTTTTATGGATGTTAATACGGTTGCAGGACATGCATCTGATCCTGATGTATTGAACGCAGCAGGTGCAAATGATTGCGACCTGATTATAGCCGTGACAGAAAATGATGAAATCAATATGATTGCGTGCCAGATTGGGCACTCTTTATTTGGTATACCTAAAAAAATAGCACGTATCCGTCGACAGGCTTACCTTGATCCATCATGGTCAAACCTGTTTAGTCGTGCGCATATGCCTATTGATGTGATTATTTCTCCTGAAACGTTGGTTGCCCAAAACATTGTGCAAAAATTAGCAATTCCAGGAACAACAACTGCGCTTCGTCTTGCGGATGGGAAGGCGTATTTAATAGGCGTTGTTTGCATGGAAGATTGCCCAGTTTTACATACGCAACTTTGTCAACTTGATAAGCTTTTCCCTGATTTGTCATTCTCTATCGTATCAATCTCGCGGGGAACGAAGAATATTATTCCAGATGAAGATGATATGTTGGAAGTCGGTGATGAGGCTTATATTGTTGTGGATAGTAAGCATTTACGGCGTATTATGGCGGCTTTCGGGCATTTAGAAAAAGAAGCGCGACGGATTATTATATCTGGCGGTGGTAATATAGGCCTATCATTAATAAAAAAACTGCAAGAGGAAGTATCAGGGCTTCAGCTAAAGGTCATTGAACATAATGAGGAGCGCGCGCAATATCTTAGTGAGCAATTAGAAAATATAATCATTTTAAACGGAAATACATTAGA
This sequence comes from Zetaproteobacteria bacterium, assembly GCA_002747015.1. The sequence goes on along the minus strand of NVXI01000002.1, from coordinate 37,189 downwards.
ACGCGATATTATGGAGGAGGCATCGGTCTCTACCGCTGAAACTTATATCGCTTTGATGAATGATGATGAGAGTAATATTCTTGGCTCCTTGCTGGCAAAGCAATATGGCTGCCAACGTGTTGTTACTTTGGTGAATAACCATGCTTATTATCCATTGGTTGGGCCGCTTGGTATTGACGCGCTGGTGTCGCCTAAATCAATCATTGTCGCTAATATCATGCAGCATGTTCGAAGGGGGCGGATTAAGGGTATTCATAATATTCGTGATGGTGAATTTGAATTAATGGAAATTGAGATATCTGACTCATCACGCATAGCAAACAAGAACATTCAAGATTTGGAATTACCTTCTGGTGTTGTGATTGGCGCAATTATTCGGGATGGAGAAGTTATTATTCCGAAGTATAACTTGGATATTTTACCAAAAGATCACATTATTATTCTTGCTTCATCGGAAAAAGCAAGGTTGGTGGAAAACATGCTTTGTGTCCGTGTTGACTTGTTTTAGGGGCCTGTACACGCATGAAATTAGGTATCTTTGATTCTGGCTTGGGTGGTTTATTGATAGCGAAGTCAATTCGTGCACATCTACCTGATATTGATATTCTTTATTTTGGAGATACCCTACATTTACCTTATGGCAACAGGTCAAAAGAGACGATTTACGAATACAGTAAGCGTGGTGTTGAGTTTCTCTTTTCTCAGGACTGTAATCTCATTATTACTGCTTGCAATACGATTAGCGCGTCTGCCCTTCGGACATTACAACAAGAATATCTTCCAACCTCACAATATGCAGACAGGCGTATATTGGGTGTTGTCGTGCCTACACTGGAATGTGCGCGTGATGATGGATATAAACGCCTTGGCCTTATTGCAACGAACTATACGGTACATTCTAATGTTTTTGAGGATGAGCTACAAAAGTTAGAGCCTGATATTCAGATTTTTCAGGTTCAAACTCCGTTGTTAGTCCCTCTTATTGAAAATGATGGTATGCAATGGATACCTTCTGTCTTGGAGCATTACCTTACCCCCCTAATTAAAAGAAATATTGAATGTCTTATCTTGGGGTGTACGCATTACCCATTTTTGAAAGATGAAATCCGCCGGATTATTGGCAAAGATATTGCTTTAATTACACAGGATGAGATTGTACCAAATAAGCTTAAAAGCTATCTAGATCGTCATCCTGAAATATCGGAAAAAATATCACATAATGGGCATATTGAGTTCTTGGTCAGTGATATCACGCAAAGCTATAGAAATGCAGCGTTTAAAATTTATGGAGAGCCTATTGATATTGAACATGTTGAATTTTCAGTCCAAAAAAATAATTACATGCGAGGGGATTTAGTATGAGTGAAAAAGATAATATTCAATTACCGGATGCCGTCTTTTGGGATTGGGACGGAACACTCGTAGATAGCTATGGTTTTTTGAATGACGCACATAGTCACACACTTATTACCTTGGGGTTTGAGCCATTCAAAAAAGGGGAATATAAGCAGTATTTCGGTAAGCCAAGGGAGATGTTATACCCCGCGATCTATAATGAGAAATGCGAAGAAGCAAAAGAAATATTTGGTAAATATGTCGCCGAAAATAGCCATAAAATACAGACCATTCAAGGTGGAGAAAGGGTCCTGAAATTCTTATATAGGCGAAATATTAAGATGGGTATTGTCAGTAATAAAAAGGCTAGTTTTATTGCATTGGAACTTAAGCATTTAGGTTGGGAAAAATACTTTTCAGTGATTGTGGGGGCAGGGGATGCACACACTGACAAGCCGTCACCCGCACCACTTTTATTAGCACTAGAAAATTCTGGTATTGATAAAGATTATACTAACATTTGGTATATTGGCGATACAGAAAATGATCTTGCTTGCGCTCAAAGTGCTGGATGTGCCTCACTTTTCTTATCGGGGGTTGCAGAAACAGAAACATTATTACAAAAATATAACCCGATCATTACTTTTGATAATTATTCTCAATTAGAAGAGATTTTGGTTGCAATATAGATTAATTACTCTAAGAATGTGGGATCGCTTGCCTTCGTAAGGGGTATAATTAATTTGTGAAATAATAAGAGCTTAGGAAATGTAAATGGCCGATAAAATACAAAATGTACAAGATGTATTTCTGAATAAAATTCGTAAAGAAAAAATGTCTGTGACAGTGTTTCTGGTTAATGGAGTAAAACTTCAAGGTATTGTGACCTGGTTTGATAACTTTTCCGTTTTGTTGCGTCGTGATTCACATGTTCAGCTTATTTATAAGCATGCTATTTCTACGATTATGCCTGGTGGCCCGCTTAGTCTGAATGACGAAGATAACAAACCATCAGATGGTGCATAACAGCGTATCACTTAAGGTTTAAGCCATTGGCTAAAAAAAATAAAATGCATATAGGTGTTCAGGCGCAAGATCCTGATACCGTGATTATTATTCAACCCATTGATAAACGTGCTTATGCTTCGCGTCAAATTGATGATGTTCTTAAAGAAATAAATGGGCTGGCACAAGCAATCAGTTTGGATGTCTTTCAGACGCGCGTCGTTAATTACTCTAAAATTCATGCGGGTAGTTTCTTTGGCAAAGGAACACGCAGCGATATTGGCGATGAAATTGCCTCAGCGAACCCTGTTATCGTTATTGTTAATTGTGCGCTATCTCCTATTCAACAGAGAAACCTTGAAAAAGAGTGGGACGTTAAAGTTATTGATAGAACAGGTCTTATACTTGAAATTTTTGGAGCACGGGCCCAAACCAAAGAAGGACGCTTGCAGGTTGCTCTTGCTGCGCTTGCATATCAAAAATCCCGTCTTGTTAGATCTTGGACGCATCTTGAGCGTCAACGCGGTGGTGCAGGCTTTATGGGAGGGCCAGGCGAGAGGCAAATCGAACTTGATCGCCGTATGATTGCTGATAAGATTATACGTTTGAAAAAGGATCTTGAAAATGTACGTAGAACGCGTGATTTAGGCCGTAAAAGTCGAGAACGTGTTCCGTTTCCAATTGTCTCCTTGGTTGGTTATACCAACGCAGGAAAATCAACTCTGTTTAATAATATTACCAATGCCGATGTTTTTGCGGAAGATTTACTCTTTGCTACACTTGATCCGACAATGCGGCGTATTACTTTGCCTCAGAATCAAAATGCAATTTTGGCGGATACAGTCGGGTTCATTGCTGATTTGCCAACGCATCTTGTTGCTGCTTTTCGCGCCACTTTAGAGCAAATAACACATGCGGATGTTATTGTTCACGTTATAGATGCGTCTCGTAAAGATTACATAGCACAAAAAAATGATGTTATTAAAATCTTGGAGGATTTAGGTATCGAATATGAAACGGATGATCGTATTATTGAAGTTTACAATAAAACTGATTTATTAGATGAAGATTCATGTGTTGAGTTATCGAGACAGCGTAAAATTTCAAAAATGCCAATGATATTAATTTCGGCATATAAGAACCATGGAATTGACGGTTTACTTAACCAAGTGGCTGAAATTACAGTAAAGAACCGTCAAGATAGTGTCTTCAATGTTTCTATTTCAGATGGGAAAGCCATTGCATGGTTATATTCGCATGGTGACGTGCTGCAGCGCGAAGATAGTGATACGGATGTTAAAATCTCTCTACGCTTAGCTGATGGTGATCAGATGAAATTTGAAAAAGAATTTGGCTATAAAGCGGAAAAAGAATTACGCTCGAGATAAAATAAAAAGTTGTATATGCTGATTTTTCTTCTAGAGAAAATGTTTGCTACCCTTTTTAAATCTAGGTAGGGGGCAGGCGATTAAATAAAGGCGAAGCTTGCATATTTAATAAATTTTTATTAACGTCTGTATAACGTATATAATAAATTTTGGTGATAAATTATGGGTGTTATTGTAACTGAATCTAATCAGGGTGGCGGTCTTCATGGTCGTATGACGGTAGAGCTGAAACAAGCCTTCTTCAATGAAGTAAAAGAACAGCTTATAAAACGTGACTATACGGATGAAGCGAGCAATCTACAATTCCATAATTTGATAACTCTTTCCGCAGGGACATCTTTTGGTGCACTTTCTACCATTGGTATGAGCCAAATCATAGGCAGAGAGAATCCATATTTCACATCGCCACGTGAGCTTGGGGATTTTATAGATGATAATGCCAATAAAATTTTCCCATATCATAGTAATTTTTTCAAAAAACTTTTTAATAATCCTCGCCAAATTCTAAATGGAATCGCAGGAACAACAAAATATAGTAATAAACCTCTGCGTGGGCTAATTGAGGATGTCGTTGGTATAAACACACATATGGCAGATGTCACAGATGATATAATGTTAACAATGACACGCGTACATCCAGATTTAGATGCTATGTTCGCAAAAAGCCATGTTGCGCGGGGTGAGAGTACTGTGTGGGATAAAGGTGTTGAAGCAGCACGGAAGAACTGGCTGTTATCAGAGGTCGTTCTTGGAAGTGCTTCTCCGACATCATATTTTCCAGGTGTTGAGCTGCATAACGATGCTCGTGAGGGTCGTATTATTGTGATAGATGGTGGTCAATCAGGTTGGAATAACCCATCTATCCCAGTATTAACAGAAGCGACTTTTATGTACGGTCAGGAAACCAATGAAGATAGTAATTGTTTTATATTCGACAATCAGGCTCATAAAGGGTATGCAATGCCACATGATATTATTCATCTGAATTGGGGGACTGGTGATTTTAGTGATGGCGTCTCTTATAAAGATGCTAGAAAAAACACCCTAATTGCAATGAAGGATATTATCGTCGCAGCACCAATGCAGGCTGTTAATCGTTTTAGTATACGATCTGGTCAACAAGCTATTAAAGATTACTTTAATTTTAATATAGATATAAATAATGTTCCAGCAGACATTCGACCTAAAGATGCCTTCACACTATCTTCAAAAGATCAAATGCTCCGCTTATCTGAAACTGGATTATATGCTGCGGAGCAGATGTATCATAAAATTAAAACGGCAGCTTCTCTTGTTGCGAATGCTTATATTGAAAAAATAGAGTATGAAAAAGATCACCCTGGAAGCACATATAAAGACTATTTAAAAGCTAATGTTTGTGAAATATAGCGTTGTGAGAGACAACAGATATCCAAGATGAGCAAGAAAAGTAATCACCATGTGGATATACGGAAAAGTTGTTTATCAAGCCAATTCTAAATAGGGGCGATTAATTGAACACTTTCTATCATTTTTGAATTTGAAGGAAATGAATGCGATTTAACAGAGCCATTAGAAAGTTAAGGTAGGGGGAAAAATATATCAGGTAGTTATCTAGGATAGCCTCTAAACATTTTATGATAGATGTCTCCTTATCGTTTTCGCTGAATTGTAGAGGGTTAGTGGATATTTATTTCAACATTTTCAATGGATTGCTCAACAAGCTTTGAGTTTGCTTTTTTATCGAGCTTATCAATAATTATTTGTGTTGCTGCATTCATAGCAAGGTCAGCAGCATAAGCTTGGATTTCGCTAATAGCATTTTGTTCCATGCGCTGTAAACGGTTTTCGAGTTGTTGTTCGCGACGCTTCATAATTTCATCAAGATCTGCCTCAGCTTGCGCTTTAAATTGTTCAGAATTTTCACGTGCTGTCTTAATTATTTTTTCTGATTCTTGTACTGCATCACGGTGTTTACGTTGATATTGTGCAAGCATTTCTTGTGCTTCGACACGCAGATTCTCTGATTCTTCAAGTTCTCTTTTTATATCTTCGATACGAGAGTCTAGTGCCTTTGTAATAATTGGTGACGCCACTTTTATAATAATGGCGGCAAAAATCAGGAAGGAGAACGTATACCACGTATAGCCATCTGCAAGTAATTCAGTTATAAATTCCATTTTCTAATCCTCTAAGCCGCTTTGTAAAGTGAATCAACAACGGCTCTTGCGCTTTTTGTATCTGCACGGACGCCTATAATTTTCTCTGCGGCCTCTGTTGCTATATCTGCTGCTATTTGGCTCATATCTTCCATGGCATCTTTGCGTGCTTTATCAATATTTTTTTCCAATTCAGAAATTTTTTCAGCAGAATATTCTTGGAATTTTTTGGTATTCTCTTCAGATTTAACTTTAATATCCTTTTCTATCTTCAGGAATATTAAAGAGGATTCCTCATGTGATTTTTTAAGTCTTTTTTCATAAGTATCCTGTACGGATGTTACCTCGCCTTTTAACCGATCAGCAGAATCTAAATCGTTTTTAATACGTTCTGCACGATTCTCTATTGCACGCGATATATCTGGTAACGATTTACGAGAGAATATTATATAGATGCTCACAAAAATGATGATCAACCAAAATGTTTGACCAGTGAAAGAAGAGGGATCAAGTTGAGGAAGACCGCCAGAGGATTCGCCATGGCTGACATCATTATGTGTTGGCACATGGTTCTTATCGCTAGCAAAGGATTGCGTAGCGTAAGTAAGCGTTAAAAAGCTAGAAACAGCCAGTTTCTTTATCATCGGTCTTCCTGAATATATAATTTTAATATGTTTACGATACAGATCGTAATTATTAACCAAACAACAAAGCCGCACCGACACCAATTGGAATAATACCAAGAGCTTCGATGAATGCGAGGATCAAGAAGAACTTTTCATCCAATAGCTTTTTTGTTTCAGGGTTACGTGCGATAGCGTTGTTGTATGATGCAAAGTACATACCCAAGCCAAGTGCCGCGCCAAATGCAGGTAATACAACCAATGCTCCGGCAATAAGTTTCGCAGATTCTACTTCCATAATCTTTTCCTTTAGTCAGTCGTTAATAAAAAACCCATTTTTATCGATGAGATCATACAGATTTAGTGATGAAGATCAACACTATCTTTAAGATAAACACATGATAAAATTGCAAAAACGTAAGCTTGAATACAAGCAACAAGTAGCTCGAACATTAACAAGCCAACATTAATTAGTACTGGGAAAATTCCCAGAGCCGCCCACGCAACACCCATGCTCGCCGCTGCGACAGAGAAGCTGACAACCACTTTTAAGATAAGGTGTCCAGCCATCATGTTTGCGCAAAGTCTTACGGAGTGAGTGATTGGGCGTACAAAGAACGAGATTATTTCAATAGGGATGATAAACGCAACAAGCCACCACGGCACGTTTGGTGGTAGAAAGAGCGAAAAGAACTTGAGGCCATGATTATATAGTCCTAAGGCAAAAACCATAAAGAAGACCATCATCGCTAAGACGCCTGTCACAATTAAATGCGATGTGTACGTAAATGCATGTGGAAATAGCCCTAAGATATTACCTATCAGGATGAAAATAAATAAGGTAAAGATAAACGGAAAATATTTTCGGCCATCTTTGCCAATATTATCTTGTACCATTTTACTAACGAATTCGTAGAGGATTTCTCCGCTCATTTGTAGACGGCTTGGCACCATTGCGCCACGGCGTGATGCTAAACTCAGGAATACAACAGAAACAATTGCAGCGATCATCATCCATAAAGATGAATTGGTGAAGGAAATGTCAATTCCGTTGATATCCATTTGAGTGGATGGGGAAAGGGGCGTTACAACAAATTGATGAATTGGACTTGCCACGTTTTAATCTCCAAGGATACGCTATGCATTTAAAAAATTTTCCGATTTGTAGCCTATTTCTTTGATATAATCAATGGCGTTTATGCTCTATTTGTTGTTTTCTTCATCGTTTTTTCTCATTGCTGCATTTGCACGTATAACACCAGTGATAAATCCAAGTAGAATGAAGAGTATCATTGCCAAAGGTGTTGTCTCTAGATACCAGTCTATTCCATAACCGAGGAAAGCTCCGGCAAAGACATTAGATAAAAATTCTGATCCGGCGCGTGCACTTTTTTTCGCATCAGGCGATTCTTCCTCTTCATCACCTAAGTCGTATGGATCATTCGTCTCTTTATGTACCTTACGTGCATCTTGTATACGTATATCAAGTGCGTCCATCTTTTTCTGGGTGTCTTCTGGGATCGCCATTATCTATGCAACCTTTTGATCTATGAATCCGAATGATTGTTGTAAATCTACGGATACAAGTTGGGAGACGCCTTTTTCAGACATAGTAACACCATATAGCCTGTCCATACGTGCCATACTTAGGCGATGGTGTGTAATGACAAGGAAGCGTGTTTCACCGCGCTCTGCGATTTCTTCTAATAGGTCACAAACCCTATCCACATTTGCATCATCTAGCGGGGCATCAATTTCATCAAGCACACAAATTGGAGATGGATTGGTCAAGAACATTGCAAATATTAGGGCGATCGAGGTTAGCGTTTGTTCGCCTCCTGATAATAGGGATAGTGATTGCAATGCTTTGCCAGGGGGTTGTGCAAAAATTTCAAGACCGGCACCCAGTGGATCTTCTGTTTCAATGAGTTTTAAATATGCTTTTCCACCTTTAAATAGGCGTACAAATAATCTCTGGAAATGGGCATTGACGTGTTCAAATGCTATATTCAGGCGTTCTCTTGCTTCCTTATTGATCTTATTAATAGCCCCGCGAAGCTCATCTATCGCTTGAATCAGGTCATTTTTTTCATGCAGTAATGTTGTGAATTCTTTTTCAAGTTGGTTTGCTTCGCCTTCTGCGCGTAGGTTTACCGCGCCAATAGAGTTACGCTGGCGATTTAGTTGTTCTTTATCTTGCTTTAGTCTCTGTAAATCCCCAGTTTGGAATTTTACCAGATCAATAGCCGCATGATTAAGGAGGTCTTGAGGACGAATATCCAGATTTTCTTCTATTGCGGCCTCTAAGGCTGTGAGCTGTTCATTCGCCGCGGCAAGCATAGCTTGACTGGCCGCACGCTCTTCTCTTGCGTTCGCTAATGTTGATTCTGCTTGTTTTAATGCTTTGTTTGTAACGCTAACCTTTTCTTCGCATTGGTGCAGTTGCTCTGTTGCATCTGTTTCTCTTTTCTCTATTTCACTAATGATCGTAAGCATATCCTCATGCCCATTTTCGATATTTATAGGTTGATTATTTAAATGAGAGAGCTTGTCATTCAGTGTTTGGCTACGTTCTTTTAAGGATTTAAGGTGCTCTGTTGCACGGATGGTTCTGTTTTTCAGGGATATGCGCTCATCCGCAATGGCCTGAATGCGGGCGCGGCGTGTGTTTTGTCCTTGTACGCACATATCAAAYTCTCGAATRGCTTGTTGATATTCCTCTTTGGCTTGMTCGAGTGTTTCTTTGACTTGATTTATAAGTTCTACGCTGTGCGCTCCATTAGATTGAGCCTTTATGACATMATTCAACGATTCTTCATCTTTTTTCAGAGTGCTTTGTGTCGACAAAACATCTTCATCTATRACAATGATCTGAYCTTCATAGCGTTTTCTTTCACTTTGAATACGCAGATTYTTTTCTTTAATTTTTAATAGAGCAGGGCGAAGCTCTCTTAGTGTGCTTTCGGTGCCTTTGATGTCGGATAGTAATACATCATATGCTTGCTTTGCTGCATTTTGCTTGGATAGGCTTTTATTAAGGGACTTCTGCATTGTTTCCAAGGTGCTCTGAATRTCTTTACTGTGTTTTTCTAAATCGAGTAGTTTGKTCTTTTGTYCCAAATGAATGTAGTGGCGATCTGCAGCGTGTGATTGYACGTGATATCCATCCCAACGCCAGTAAACCCCATCTGCGGAGACCAAMGATTGTCCGRCTTTYARTGATGGGGATAGGCGTTCACCAGTTTCTTGGTCCTTTACAAAACCAATTTGGGAAAGTGTTCTATGCAGTTCCTTTGGAGCGTCTATATATGGCAATAATGGTTCTGATCCAGTTGGCAGATCATGTAGTTTTGTATTATGGTCCTGTGCCCTCCAATTTGTAGGAGCAGCATTATCGACGGAGGCCATTAAGGAGTCGCCAAGCGCGCGCGATAGTGCCTTTTCAAAGCCAGGGGTGCTTATTATCGTATCGAGGATAGGTGTGAAATTCTGTGCATCATCATTTTGAAAAAATGCTTCTAGCACTGATATTTCGGCGGTAAATTCTGCGTGCTTCTTTTCTACTTCCGATAGTGAGTGACGTGAGGATTCTGTTTCCTCATCTGAATGGGATATGTCTTGGCGCGCCTTGTCCGTTTTACTGTTTAATGTGCTAAGCTGTTTTTCTAATGTTGCGGTTTTATCTTCCAATGTCTTAATTTTTTTGCGGCTATCCGCATCGATAACGAGACTTTCCAGTTCTCTTTGAGCATAAGACTTGCGTTGATGAAAAGTGGCAATTTGATCATTATGGCGCTGAATTTGGTGTTTGAGAGATTCTTCGCGGGCACGGTTTTCGGCGGCACTTTCTTTCAGTGCCGTGAAACGTTCTTCAAGTTCTATGACTTTAACTTTTAAGACATCTTTTTCTGCTGTTTGTTTTTCTTGTGTAGAGGTGTCGTTTTCTTGATTCTCTAATAAATTTTTATGCTCAACTTCCGTGCGCTCTAGTAATATAGTGCATTCTTCTAATGTTTGTTCTTCGTGTTGTGCATCAATATTTACCTGATGTATCTGATTTTTTGTTTCTAGCAAATCTTTTTGGTGGCGTTCTGCTTCACTTTCTAATCTTTCAAAGTCCAATTTGTATTTTTGCAATTTCGCGGATAGTTCTGATTCTGTCTTACGTAAGGCTGGTAAGTCTTCTATCTGTGTGTTTTGTGTTTTTGTAAGCTGGGTTACAGTACCTAGGTTTTCTGCAACAATGCTCTCGGCATTAGAGAATGCGTTTGCTATTTCTTTTTTCTTATCAATGATGGCTTGCCATTCCAGATAGGTGATAACCAATTCAAGTTGGCGGATTTGTGCGCTGACATTCTTGTATTTACTTGCTTGTCTTGTTTGTCGCTTTAAAGAATTTAGACGTGATTCCATACTGCTAAGAATATCATCGACACGTATTAAATTTGTATCGGTTGCCTTTAAGCGTAATTCTGCCTCATGTCTGCGTGCATATAATCCTGCGATGCCGGCGGATTCCTCTAAAATAAGACGACGATCTTGCGGTTTAGCATTAATCATGCGTGTCACATGACCTTGTGATACGAGTGATGGAGAGTTTGAGCCAGTGACAGTGTCGGCAAATAGCATTTGCACATCACGCGCCCGCGCATGTTTTCCGTTTATTTTATAGCCAGATCCTTTATCACGTTCAATTTTACGAACAACTTCAATTTCGTCTGAGTTGTTGTAAGCGGAAGGCGCTGTGCGTGTTGTATTACTTAGGAGAAGGGAAACTTCAGCAAAATTCCGCGCACTTCTTCGATTTGTTCCGGAAAATATTACATCTTCCATCCCAGAACCACGCATTTTTTTTGCGGAGCTTTCTCCCATAACCCAACGTAAGGCTTCGACAAGATTCGATTTTCCGCAACCGTTGGGGCCAACAATACCGTTTAACCCTGGCCCGATCTCTAACTCTGTCTTATCGACGAATGATTTAAAACCACTCAGCCTAAGGCTCGCGAACTGGATCATTTATACTCAAATGCCTTTATTTATAGCCATTAAGGTACATGTGTTATTCGGCTGTTTTAGCGAGTTCGGCATCAAGTGCTTCTTTAATCGCTTGGTATGGAGACAGGCCGCTAATAACAACACTATCATTAATAACTAATGTTGGTGTTGATTTTACATTATGTTTCTTCGTTGCTTCTTCTTGGCGTTGTGCCAGAGCTTTGTGAAGCTCTTTACTATTTAAGCAATTTTGAATTTGTGCATGATTGGCACCAGTTAGTTTTGCATTTTGTGTTAAATATGTAACATAGTCATCATTCAGCCATGTTTTTTGTGTTTCGAAGAGTAGCTGTACGAAATTAAAATAAGCACTTTCAGGAACACAGCGTGCTACAGCACCGATTTTAACATCAAACATGTTTCGTGGATAATCATCAAAGACAATATATGCCTTACCTGTATCGACATATTCTTTCTTGATACGTTTAAAGTTATCTTTATGGAACATTGCGCACGCACCACAAGTGAAAGAGCTATGCTCTGAGATTTTTATTGGAGCATCTGGGTCGCCCAATATACGTGGTGTTGAGGCTTTTTCTAAGTCAAACTCGATACTTGTTGCTTGCGCTTCTATTTCTACGATACCTGTTGTTTGATTTGCATCAACTGAATTTTCTGTTTCCGCAGAAGCAGGCTTAGCTTGTTCTTGATTGGTCGCTTTAGTTGGATCAGATGTCGTGGTTTTTGCGTTATTTGCTAAGCCGATAACAACAATAATTGCGAGTAGGGCGAAAACGGCCAAAATAACACCGATAGGTGATTTTTTTATTTTCTCAGTTGTTTCATTAGCCTGATCATCAGTTTTCGACATAGTATAACTCCATAGTTTTCAAATAACGACCCATACCATACTTAAATCTTTGAAAAGTCAAGAAATACAGTGCTTCCTAAGTTTTTTTTATCCACATATAAGCATCTGGATTACTTGTCAGTCGTATTTTTTATTCTTTGGTTACGAAAATTAAGTCAATCCGGTCGTTGCTGCCGTTTTTTTTGTCATGGCCAACGGGCGTTAATTTTAGACGACTTGGCTCTATATTCTTATCAATAAGAAAGCTTCTTATCTCCAAAGCGCGCGCCAATGAAATTCTGACATCACTGTATGATTCACCCTCAATGGGCGTAGCATAAGCGTGAATTTGTATTTCAAGACTCTTATCTTCTGTGAGAATTCGTATGGCATGTTTTTCTAAAAAGTAACGTAAATTTTTATCGAGGGACACCTGTCTTGGTTTCAGCGCAAAACTAACCAAAGTTGTTTCTTGGCTTTTTTCTTGTGCCGCAGGTTCTATATTTTTGTCTAATAAGGACGGTTTATATCTAGGAATAGGGGCCGAAGGTAAGGTATTATCCTGTAGTGGTTCTAGGATGTTGACGAGTTGTTCAGCATCCAATGTGGTGGGCTGGGTATCGATAGTTTCAGCTGGTTGATTATTTTGCGTCGTGGTGTAGGAATCTGGTTCTTTATTGGTTTTACCCGCAAGTGTTAGCTCTCTGTTTCTTAGCTCTTCTATATAGGCGGGAGAAACACTTAGAACATTGGGGCGCTTGGGAGGAATGGGGATTGTTTCCTCCGCTTTAGCTGCAATGGATATGGTAGAATTGCCAATAAATATAAGTGTGATGAAAAGAAAGGACTGCCCGAGTGTTTTATATAGTCTCAAAGTCTGAAATCCTTTCTTTGTTAAAGAATTATACGGCTTTCAGAATTTTCCCAATAGAATCGAAGAGTTGTTCGTTTGCCGCTATAATATTTCCAGTATCTACTGGATTCTTTCGAATGTCATCAATATCTGAAATAAAACCCCCAGCTTCTTTTACAATGATGATACCAGCGGCAACATCCCAAGATTTCAAGTCACGTTCCCAAAACCCTTCATAGCGTCCAGCAGCAACATATGCGAGGTCAAGAGCAGCAGCACCGAAACGGCGTAATCCCGGAGCAAAAGACTGCATAGCAGTGTATTCGGCGATGAATTTATCTTTTTGTGCTTGTGATCTACGTGGTGCGCCTGTGGCAATTGTGGCAAGCATTAGGTCATTTCTTCCCGAAACGCGTAAACGTCTACGGCGCATAAAGGCGCCTTTGCCTTTTTCTGCGTGAAAAATTTCATCTTTAACTGGATCATGGATAAGGCCGGCAATTATCTGCCCTTTATGTTCCAGTGCAATGGATATTGCCCAATGTGGAATACCGTGGAGAAAGTTGGTTGTTCCATCAAGGGGATCGATGATCCAGCGATAGTCAGGGTCTTTGCCTTCAACTACACCAGATTCTTCCATAAGGAAGCTGTAATCAGGGCGTGATTTTTTAAGTTCTTCAAATATAATTTCTTCAGATCTACGATCTGCGGCGGAAACAAAGTCTCCTGGTCCTTTTTGAGAGATTTGAAGGTGCTCAACTTCATTAAAGTCGCGTAAAAGTGTGCGCGCGGCTTTTTCACTTGCGCGCATCATTACGTTCATTACAGGCGTTTGTGTTGCCATGATTAATTTTCCTTATTTACGATGTTTTATTATGAATTGTATTAATTTTTAGCCTTTATAACGCTCAAAGTATGTGCCAACACCATCTTCTAGTTTAACCACAACTTTTGTTCCAACTTCAATATGTGGGGGTACCATAACTTTTGCACCATTCTCTAAAATAGCGGGCTTATAGGATGTCGTTGCAGTCTGGCCTTTAATAACGGGTTCTGCCTCTACGATTTCAAGAATAATACGATCAGGTAATTTAAAGCCCAATGGCTCACCCTCGTGTGATTCAACCTCAATAAGCATATTTTCCTGTAAATAGGCTGCTTGCGGCCCCATTGCTTCTTTTGTAACTGTGATTTGATCATATGTTTCTGTATTCATAAGATTTATATCATCACCAGCCAAATATAGGAATTGGTATTCTGTTTGATCAAGGCGTATGCGCTCGACTGTTTCTTGAGTGCGAAAGCGGACATTATCTTTATTGCCTGTACGAATATCACGCATTTCTATTTGGGCGACAGATGCGCCTTTTCCTGGTTGCTGAATGTCATTCTTAACAACCATGCAAAGCTTTCCATTATGTTCAATAATATTTCCAGAGCGTAGAGTAATTGCGTTTACTTTCATAACTTTCTTTCCGGTGATTTTATGTCTGATATGAGAGCTTTTCCTAAGCTTTCAAGTTTTTCCTTAAATTCAGGGTCATCTATTTGATCAAGTACCCCCGATAGATATTTTTTTTCATCCTGCGTCAAGGGAGAAATGATTTTTTTCTTTGTAATTGGTGTTTCAATAACATTACCAGCAACAAATCTTATATCCGTAATCCATTGATTTCCAAAGAGTTGGTTAATGCGCTCAAGAATGATATCTTTTTGATAGGGTAATATTGTTGCATATGAGCTGGTTGTAGCGATATCTAGAGTGACTGTTTGTTTCTTTGAGCGTGTGGCTTTTCGATAGTTAATTTTGACCGGCTGCGCTTTATCGGCAAATTCCCTGCCCATAATTTCATCCCATTGTTTGACAACTCGTCCCAAGGCAATGTATTTTCTGGAAAAGTTTTTACTGGCAACGCGTGCTGTTGATTCTGATAATGGGCGCATTAATTTTTAGGTCTCGGTTGTATAAATGTCAATTTGTAGCATAAGTAAGTATAGAAACACAGAAGAGCCTGTTATTTTTCGTAAAAAAATTCTGGATTGGTATGATGTGCACAGACGTGTGTTGCCATGGAGGGCTTTGAAGGGTGAAAAACCCGACCCATATCGTGTTTGGCTTTCTGAAATAATGTTACAGCAAACAACTGTACAGGCCGTTATTCCATATTTCTTAAAATTTACAGAAAAATGGCCAGACGTTCATTCACTTGCCCACGCGGATAATGATGATGTGATGGGTAATTGGGCCGGATTGGGTTATTATGCGCGGGCGCGTAATCTTCATAAATGTGCGGAAATTATTTCTAGCGAGTATAACGGAATTTTCCCAACTGACTTGTGTGAACTTAAAAGGTTACCAGGCATTGGAGATTATACCAGTGCAGCTATTGCATCTATTGCTTTTGATCAGCCGGCCATAGTTGTAGATGGTAATGTGGAGCGCGTGATGGCACGCTTGCATGCATGTGAAGTTGCATTACCGAAGGGGAAAAAAAATCTTAAGGCATATGCCACTACATATGCAGATGGGTTTGACCAGCGTACAGGAGATTACGCACAAGCATTAATGGATTTAGGGGCAACAATTTGTACGCCAAAGTCACCTGCTTGCTTTTCATGTCCTCTAAATGATGTTTGCATGGGGTATAGTGCGGGGAATCCTGAAAGATATCCACTACGCTCTCTTAAGAAAAAAAGGCCTGAACGTCATGGTTTCGTGTATTTCATTACAAATCCAGAAGGTGATATTTTAATTCATAAGCGGCCAGAGAAAGGGTTGCTGGGTGGTATGTATGGATTACCTACTTCTGAGTGGGTGGGGAGAGAAACTAATTTACAGCATATAAATTTTTTAAATGAAAAAATGGAGTTGCACGTAATGAACGCCAACATTACACATGTTTTTACGCATTTTCATCTAACGCTTACTTTGTATTCTTATGCGTTTTATAAGGATTTGAAAGTGCCAATTGGTTATGAATGGATGAATGCAGACAGACTTGATCGCCTAGGTTTACCTACAGTGTTTAAGAAAGCTCAAAAGTTTTTTGGATAAAGTGATTTGTTTTTTGATACCTCGTGCTATCATTACTTATGTACATAATTTTTTTGGAGCTGCCGTGTTTAGAAGAAATATAACCTTATGGATCCGTGGCTTTACTGTTTTGATAATCATGCTCTGTGGATCTTTTGTTGCAGGGACAGCATCTGCACATATAGAAAAACTTCTAGAGGGCTATGCTGATGTATATTTAAATTATTATGAAGGTGCTGGCGCAGAAAAAATTGGTAAACGCACTGATAAAATAGAAAGTGATGTATATTTATACGAACTTCCGACTGTAAAGGCTTTGTCTCACATGTATTGGGGGTTAGGGGTTTATAGTACTGATGATAATGAAGCTGTTGACGAGTTTATGCGGATCAATGAATGTGATATGTATAGAAAGTTTATTGGTGATGAGTTTGAGTGGGGTGGAATAAGGGATGCGGCAAAAAACTTTATTAAAAACAATAAATCGGAGTTTCCTACACGATTTGAATTTATAATTCCCCTTAAGTTACGTGATTATAGCGCGCGTTTCGTGGCTTTTGGTGTGCAAAAGGATTACCAAATAAAATCATTTCGTAAGTTTGAGTTGTTTGCAACAGATCCTTTTAGGAAACCGTGCGTCAAGGATCAGACTCTTGAGAGTGGATATCCAAGAATTATTGTTTTAGAGTTAAGCCGCCCATTAACTATCATTCGTGTACCAATGTCAGAGAAGATCGCAAATGAGTATACTCGACAAAAAAACATAGAATTTAAAAAGAAATACAAGAAGCTAGCCTATCGTACTAAAAAAGCGATGTACGGTATGAGGGATGCGTACCTTTATCTTAGGGTTAAAATTTTTGCTCATGGAGGGCTTTTGGGAAGAAGCAGAACAAGCCGTTTGACAGCCATTCGTATGATGGGGATACTTGAAGGGTACGAAGTCTATGCAGATAGAAGGAAGGAAACGTTGTTCTATTCTCAGATCTTTGTAAGGAGCAAAAAGAAAGGGAAGCTAAATGTTAAACTGGGCGATCAGTACAAGATATTGGAGGAGCTATCGAGGAATGGTGGAGTTCTGCAATAATCAGGGTCTGCTGATTTCAATTCCTACGGTGTCCACGTCTGATATTATATCTGGTTTTTCTATACGTACACATACTTTGTGAACATATTTTTTGGTTGTGCAAGTCCTAGCAATTACTTCGGCAAGTTCTTCTAATAAATCATAGTGTTTTGTGCGGGTGATGTTTAGGATTTCATTTGTAATATCTTCATAGGATGTCACATCATCTATAGATGATAGTTTTTTCTGAGCATTGCATTCAACATTTAGTGTTACATTGATGATGATACGTTGTTTGTTCTGTTTCTCGTGATCGTAAATGCCAGCAGACATATCAACTATGAGATTCTTTATAAAGACGATGTCCGTCGGAATAGTATTAGACATTTTTTTGTTCTGCTCGTATTTGTTCGCGAAGGTTGTCTATTGGCAAAGATTTAGACCCATCCTTATAATGCCAATATGTCCAGCCATTGCAAGATGGTGCATTCTGGACAGCAGCGCCAACTTTGTGGATAGAGCCCCGCATTTTATCAATGCGATTTTGGATGATTATTGAGCCATCAGCATGCACAGTTGCTTTATGTCGATTTTTAGAATCTGTAAGTACTGCACCAGGCTGCAAGAGGCCACGTTCAATCAAAGTACCAAATGGGACGCGTGGTTGTTCTCTCTTGGGTAGGGTTTCAATCAAATTATCTTTAAGGGGGGTAATGCCGGCAATGCGTTCTTTTGCATAAGCAGCATAAGTTTCATCACGCTCCAATCCGATAAATGATCGTCCAAGCTTCTTCGCAACGGCGCCCGTTGTCCCAGTCCCAAAGAATGGATCTAGCACCATGTCACCTTTGCGCGTTGATGCCATGATAACACGGCTTAATAGAGATTCTGGTTTTTGAGTAGGATGTGCTTTCTTACCATCGGCATTTTTTATGCGTTCTGCGCCTGTGCAAAGAGGTAAAAACCAATCACTGCGCATTTGTAAGTCTTCATTTAGTGCTTTCATTGAATCATAATTAAAATAATATTTTGATTTTTTTGATTTTGATGCCCAAATCAGCGTCTCATGTGCATTTGTAAATCGTCGTCCACGAAAATTTGGCATAGGGTTGGATTTACGCCAAATTATATCATTCAAAATCCAAAAACCCATATCTTGTAGAATATAGCCTAAGCGGAAAATGTTATGATAACTGCCGATGACCCAGATTGATCCATCTTTTGTAAGTGTGTCGCGTGCTGCGGAAAGCCATTCACGTGTGAACTCATCATATGCCTTTAAACTTTCAAATTGATCCCAGTCATTATCAACAGCATCAACTTTACTGTTGTTCGGACGATGCAAATCACCGCCTAGCTGTAAATTATATGGAGGATCGGCAAATATACAGTCCACAGACTCCTTTGGTAGAGCTTTCATACTTTTAATACAATCACCAATAATAATAGACTCTGTGGGTAAATCTTTATTTTGACTCGACATTATATTTTCCTTATGAAAGTTAGGATCGAATCATGAGTCATTATGGACTCTGGGTCAAGAAAAAAGATGAAATTTATTGCAGACTCAATGCTTTGCTTAGGGTTCTTGATCTAACTTATTGTTGTGACTCAATAAAGTTCCGAACAGGGGCAAAGCTTTTGCGATGATGCTGGGTTATGCCAAATTGTAAAATGGCTTCACGGTGTTGTTTTGTGGGATATCCTGCATTTTTGCTCCAGCCATAATGTGGATATTGCTTTGATAGCTCCTGCATAATTCTATCTCTGTGTACTTTTGCAATGATAGAGGCTGCGGCAATGCTCTTTGACTTTGAATCACCTTTTATCACGGTGATTGCTTTGGAGTTTAGCTCTGGTGCTTTATTTCCGTCGACAAGAGCATATTCGATATTACCGATGGCATCATGCGCGGTTTTCATGGCCTTGAGAGAGGCCTGTAGAATATTAATCTCATCTATTTCCTCTGGAGTAATCTCGGTGATCGCATGGGGAAAATTCTCGATTATTTTGTCGTAAAGTTCATCGCGTTTTTTTACTGATAATTTTTTACTGTCTTGTATCGCGGCCACAAAATCTAGCATACGTTTGGCAGGGGGGATAACCACGCATGCGGCGACCACGGGGCCAGCCAGTGGGCCGCGCCCGACCTCATCAAGGCCGCATACAATACCGCTATATTGATTTTCGATCGAAAAGTCAGTCATTAAGGCTCTTGCTTGCGATTTCAAAAATGTCTGGTGCTATATCTTCTATATCCAAAATATCACTTAATACTTGTTTCATCATTTTTTGGCGATCTGGTGTATATGATCTCCATGTACGCATAGGGGTTAATAATCGGGCCGCTATTTGCGGGTTTATCTGGTTTAATTCAATGATTGCGTCACACAAGAATGTATATCCAGAGCCATCAGTCGCGTGGAAACGTACGGGATTATTCATTGCAAATGCGGAGAATAGAGAGCGTACGCGATTTGGATTCGTAATATTAAAATCATCATGTTTAAGTAATTTATGAACGATATCGATTGTTTTTGGTAGATGAATTTGCGCCTGCGCACTGAACCACTTATCAATAACGAGAGGGTATTCTTTGTATCGATTATAAAAATCACCAACAATGTTATCATGTACTGCGCCATCTAGCGCACAAGCTAAATACAGAGCAGCCATGCGGTCAGTCATATTATTGGCAAGGTCGTAATGCGTTTTACACCGCTGTGCATCTGCATTCGTTAACCCATTCGATAGGATCATCATTGCAGTGTTTTGTAATGTACGTTGTCCCATTGCCTCGGCGGAGATTGAAAAGACATCGCTGGTTCGATTTTCAATATATATGTTTTTAAGCAGCCCTTTGAAGTTAGTGGATACAGCGTTAAGAACACTTTCTCTTGCTATATGAATGGCTTGTGGGTCGATAATATCCTGCCCTTGGCTTATGCTCTGGATATCCGGCATACTGATGGCGCGTGCCATCAGTGCTTTGTCAGAATCTGGGTGCAATGTGCGCTCTAATAAATCGCCGTATACATTCAAGAATGCATCGCTTGGCTGTTTTCCGGTGCTAATAATTTCATTTATTGTACGAAGGTAGTATGTTTGTCCTGCTTCCCAACGGTTAAATCCGTCCGTGTCATGGATCATGAGGAAGGCCAAATCATCATCAGTTAAATCAGTTGTAAGTTTAACAGGGGCAGAAAAATTCCGTAAGATTGATGGGGTTGGTTTTTCTGTAATATTTTCTATTGTAAATGTTTGTTCTGTTTTACTTAATATCAGGGTCGTCGTCTCTATTAAGTCCTGCCCTTTTGCCCCAATAAGTCCGATAGAGCAGGGAATTGGCATTGGTTTTTTATCACTTTGTCCCGCAGTATCAGGAACATGTTGCTTAAGTGTTATATTATAGGTTTGTGCGGTCTTATTATACGCGCCGGTGAAGGTTAGCTCTGGCGTGCCTGCTTGTGAGTACCATAGCTTGAATTGTGTTAAGTCAACACCACTGGCATCTTCCATTGCTGTTGTGAAATCATCGCATGTCACGGCTTGTCCATCATGACGTTCAAAGTAGAGGTCAGTGCCTTTGCGGTAATTATCTACGCCTAACATTGTACGTATCATACGGATAATCTCCGCTCCTTTTTCGTAGACCGTCATGGTGTAGAAGTTGTTGATTTCTATATAGTTATCTGGGCGAATAGGGTGCGCGAGTGGAGATGAATCCTCGCTAAACTGAAAGCGACGTAAATGTGTAACATCATCAATACGTTGAACATCACGAGAATGCATATCGCTTGAAAATTCTTGATCGCGAAAAACGGTTAAGCCTTCCTTTAGGGATAGCTGAAACCAATCACGGCAAGTAACGCGATTACCACTCCAATTGTGGAAATATTCATGGGCAATAACCCCTTCAACGCGCATGAAATCCTGATCTGTTGCGGTTTCTTGTTGGGCAAGTACAAGTGCAGTATTGAAAATATTGAGTGACTTATTCTCCATTGCTCCCATGTTAAAGTCACTGACCGCAACAATGTTGAATATATTCAAATCATATTCGAGGCCATAGACTTCTTCATCCCATATCATTGATCTTTTTAGGCTTTCCATAGCATGAGCACATTGGTCTTCATCACCATGGCGCACATATATATATAGATCGACCTCACGTCCTGATGCCGTTGTAAAAGTATCGTGGATGTGTGTTAAATCTCCGACAACCAACGCAAATAAATAGCAAGGCTTTGGATGTGGGTCTTCCCAAATGTTAAAATGACGATCTTCGCCAGATTCGCCGCCATCTATTCGGTTACCATTCGAGAGTAATACTGGGTATTTTTTATCTGCTTCAATGCGCACTGTGAATTCTGTCATGACATCGGGGCGGTCAGGGTAGTAGGTTATACGCCTGAAGCCTTCAGCCTCACATTGCGTGCAATATGTGCCACCAGAATTATATAGCCCTTCTAGGCGTGTGTTCTTCTCTGGATATATTTTTGTTTGAATTTCTAGAGTGAATTTTTCATTATCTGGAATGTTAAGCGTTAAGCTATCATCTGTTTTGGTATATGTATCGTTGGTTTTACCATCAATAGAGATGTTCAGAATTTCAAGATCTTCCCCGTGGAGGTATATCGTGCTTGCCGGTGTATCCGTGCGTTGATAGATGGTTGTCGCTGTTACAATTGTGTGTCCATCGTGGATGTCAAAATCTAGATGTACATTTTCAATTTTAAAAGGGAATGCCGTGTAATCTTTGAGGTAGATTGTCTTTGGAGTATCAGTTCGCATTTCATGCCCTTTTTGATTCGAATTAATAAATATAATGGAACAAAAAAAGGTAGGATGCAAAGGGTGTTAGCTATCTAAAACCATGTCATTACGGTGAACTAGCTCCGAGCGATCTATATAGCCTAGTATTTCATTAATTTTCGCGCTGTTCTTGCCAATAATACGGCGTGCATCATCGGCATTATAGGCACAAACACCCATCCCAACTCTTACATCGGATAAAGATTTAATTTCAATGACATCCCCGCGCCTAAAATCGCCGTGTACTTCCTTTATACCAATAGGTAGGAGGCTTTTTCCATTCTTTAAAGCACTTAATGCTCCATCATCAATAACGACGCAACCCTTGGGGTTCATGTGGGCGCTAAGCCATATTTGGCGGGCATTATTGTCACATTCTTGGGCTACAAATAATGTTAATGTTTTGTCACTGTCATTATATAGGCTCGCCAGAGAATGGTTTCCCTGCCCATTTGTAATGATTAAATTTATACCTGATCTGGTTGCTGCGCATGCTGCTTCTATTTTGCTTTTCATACCACCAGTGCTTAGGCCAGAGATGGCCTCACCTGCCATTTTTTTGTGTTCATCGGTTATATTTTCAATAAGCGAGATATGTTTGGCCTGTGGATTAGTGTCGGGATTATCTGTGTATAAGCCATCAGTTGTTGATAGGATCAATACAGTGTCTGCAAGGATCATCTGCGCCACCCTGACACTTAAGCGGTCATTATCGCCAAAGCGAATTTCCTCTGTTGAAACCGTATCATTTTCGTTGATAATAGGGATAATCCCGTTATCAATCAGGGTGTGAAGCGTTGCCCGTGCATTGAGGTTCATGCGACGGTTCTCTGTTTCACTTATCGTCAAAAGAACTTGTGCAGTAATTATATCCTGCTTTTTAAAGGCATTAAAATATCCATTAAATAAATGAAATTGTCCAACAGATGATGCGGCTTGCTTTTTGGCTAGCGGAATTGAGCTTGGTGATACGTTGGCGGAAATGCCCAACGCTTTACGGCCAAGTGCAACACCACCAGATGATACGATAACAATTTTTTTACCTTGGGTTCTTAGCGCACTGATATCTTGTGCAAGAGCATTCATCCAATGCTGATTTACTTGATCAAGTTCATTCCCGCGAACCAATACAGATCCGATTTTTATGACGATTAAATTACTGTTTTTTAAGATTGATTTCATGTTGGGTCAAAACTTGTATCTTCTATGCCTTCACCGTATTTCTCTCTGTATACGACTTCGGCAAGTTGGTAGAGGATATTCTTTGTATTCTCACCAGAAACAGCAGACATGATATTCACTTTTTTCCCAATGGCTTCTTCAAGCATTTGTGCTTGATCTTGCGCCAATTCAGAACCAAGGGCATCTGCCTTGTTAATGACGATGATCTCATGTCTGTTTTCAAGGTCGCAGCCATATTCTTTTAGTTCGTGGCGGATTGTTTTATAATCCTTTACGATGTCGTCTTGTGTGCAGTCAATAATGTGCAGTAATACGGATGTTCGCTCGACATGGCCTAGGAAACGATCGCCTAGTCCTAATCCCTCATGTGCACCTTCGATCAATCCAGGGATGTCTGCGATAACGAAATCTCTTTCACCGACTTTTACGACACCTAAATTTGGATGTAATGTTGTGAAAGGGTAGTTCGCAATTTTTGGCTTTGCATTAGAACAAGCAGCAAGGAAAGTAGATTTCCCCGCGTTTGGTAGTCCCACAAGGCCAACATCGGCGATTAATTTTAGTCGTAACCAAACAGACAGTTCTTGCGATGGCCAGCCAGGGGTGAATTTTCGAGGTGCCTGATTCGTGGCGCTTTTATAGTGTGCATTACCAAAGCCGCCATCACCACCTTTCATGAATTTTACTATTTGACCCTCTTCGCTTAGATCTGCGAGAACTGTATCTTTTTCATCATCAAGAACTTCTGTGCCAACGGGAACCTTAATAATTAAATCATCGCCGCCAGGGCCTGTTCTGTTGCGACCAGAACCATGCTTACCGTGTGTGGCTTTGTAATGCTGTTTAAAACGAAAATCTATAAGTGTGTTTAATGTTTCAACGGCTTCGAAATAGATGTCACCACCTTTACCACCATTTCCACCACTTGGCCCACCAAAGGCAATGTTTTTTTCACGATGAAAGGCAACGCATCCGAGGCCGCCTTTACCACTTTCCAAATAAATTTTTGCTTCGTCTAAAAATTTCATTGCTTATTTCTTATCCATTAAAAAAGGGGAAGGCATTATATGCTCCCCCTTATAAATTTAGTTACTCTGAAAGAGATTATTCTGCGGCTTGCGCTTGTGAACCATCATTCGCTGGAACGATATTCACGATAGCTCTGTCGCCTTTACCCCTTGTGAACAATACTTGGCCTTCAAGTAGTGCAAAAATCGTATGGTCTTTACCAAGTCCAACATTCTTGCCTGGTTGCCATTTTGTACCACGTTGGCGAACGATGATGTTACCAGCCAATACAGATTCTCCACCATATTTTTTAATTCCTAAACGACGACCAGCTGAGTCACGACCGTTTCTGGTACTACCACCTGCTTTTTTATGTGCCATTATTTATCTCCTAATGTTTTACAAACGTTCTAATAATTAAATTAAGCCGCTTTAATGTTTGTGATTTGGATCATTGTTAGATCTTGGCGATGGCCTTTTTTACGACGGTAATTTTGACGACGTTTCTTTTTAAAGATCGTAATCTTCGGGCCGCGTGTTTGTCTAACCAATGTGGCCTCAACCGTAGCGCCTTTAACCAACGGCTCACCAACTTTTGATATCTTACCATCAACAACCATCAGCACTTGATCCAGTGTGATCGTATCGCCGTCTTCACCTTCTAGTTTTTCAACAAGAATTTTATCGTCTTTTTGTACTTTATACTGTTTTCCACCAGTTTTAATAACCGCAAACATCGCTCTATTCCGTCTAATTTATGTGTTTTCATTTTTATTCGTTCTTACAACACCCTAAACTCAAACTAGAGTCCTTCATGTCATAGGCGATGGAAATAACCATACTCACCGTCTAGTGTCAAGAAATATCATAAGATTTATAGTCATTTTCCTTCTATTTCGCGAGGATACCATATTTAGGCGATCCAATGATAGATGCAATTAGACAAATACCAGAAAATAGTGCGATGACAGAGGCACTGTTTACGGTCATATCGAATCCTAGCCAGATAGGAAGTAAGGCCGAACATAAGTAGCCACCGACCGCACATAAGACAGCGATGAGTGCACTTAGGAGTAATTGGCTGATCATTCTATCGCAGAGCATGCGTGCGGCTGCTGCGGGGCATATAAACAGGGCAATGACAAGGATGGATCCTGTTGCTTCGAAACAGCCAACAGCGACAAGGGCAATTAGAATCAATAAGGCCAATTGAAAAAGATATGTTTTGTAGCCAAGAATTTTTGCATATGTTGGATCAAATGTTGTTAAGCGTAGCTCTTTGAAGAACGCTATTAAGTAAATAATGGTAATAATGAGTAAAACGGCTAATGTCTTAATTTGCGTTGGCATTGAGCTCCATTCGAAGGGATTCGCCCAATAGGTTAATTCCAATGCGCCGTATAAAACATGTTGTGTATCAAGGTGAATGCGCGATCCAACCTGAGTTTCAAGCAGTAATACGCCAAAAGCAAACATCGCTGTAAAAACCGCACCAATGGCTGCGCCTTGCTCTATCTTTCCCCAATGTTGAAAAGCATAGACCAGCATCACGGCGATAAGGGCGGAGGTTAATGCACCCGCCATAACATATAGAATACTGAATGATCCCGACAGCAATACGCCCACAACAATGCCTGGAAGAACTGAATGTGAAATTGCATCAATAATGACGGCTTGTTTGGTTAGGACAAGAAAGCTGCCGAGTAGGGCGCACAGAAGACTTGCCAAGGAGACAATAATTAATGCCGGGAAATCTATTATGAAGAACTGATCAGACATTTGTACCTCGTATGATTCTAATAATTAGGCTGACCGTAAAGAGAGAAAAGGCGAACAGGACGATTGTTGATCCTGTAGGCAAATCATAGAGCGCACTGGAAATATATACGCCACCAATACAACTGATCGCGCCAAAAAATGCAGCCAGTGCAGCCATGATTTCACTGCGATCTGTCCAAAGGCGTGCGGTAATTGCCGGTATAATTAAAAGTGCAATAATCATAATAAGACCCACGGTTTTCAGGCCTGTACAAATAACGAGAATCATTAAAAGAAGGAGAAGGTTCTCTGTTGCCTTTATTTTCAGCCCCAGAAGGCTTGCATAGTTTTTGTCAAAACATAAAAGCCTAAGATTTTTAAAATTCAGGATTACTAGACATACAACGATCAAGGACACTGCACCTAGTAATATGAGATTATCGATTCTCAATCCTGAAACTTGCCCAAGTAAGAACGAGTTTAATCCTGCTTTATTACCGGCATCGATGTTTTGAATAATGCTTAGCAGGAGGAGGCCCAGCCCATAAAAGAAACTCATGACACTCGCAATTGCCGTATCGGGCGATAGACGCGTGTTATTTGTAATATATTGTACGGATCTGGCTCCTAGATATGCCGTGGCAGCGGAGCACAGCAGCAAGAGCGGGAGGAATTTACCATCATTTAATCCCAACTGAAGAGAGAGTATAAAACCGATGCCAATCCCGGGGAGTGTAGCATGTGTGACGGCATCTGAAATTAGTGCCTGTTTTCTGAGGACAAGAAAGCAACCAACAAGTCCTGCTGATAGGCCAAGTAATGCCGTTGCCATGAAAACGATCGTGGCGTTGTAATGTTCGGTCAATAGATTCGTTAAAATGTCCATCTCTAAGCCTCAATAGGGCTGTAAGCTCTATTAATCGAGTCTTGAGATAAAGCGTTTTCGGGTGTGCCTTGCGAAATTAGGACCTGATTGAGAAGGAGTATATGGTCAAAATGTTCACTTGCTGCTTGTAGATTATGATGAATTATAAGCATGGTCTTCCCTTGCATCTTCAAATCTTTGAACAGACGGAATAGTAAGGTCTGGGTTTTTTGGTCTACACCTGCCATAGGTTCATCCAAGAGAAACAGATCTGCTTTTTGCGCCAAGGCTCGTGCCATAAATACACGTTGTTGTTGCCCGCCGGATAATGCGCCAATTTGGCGATGGGCAAAGTCTTGCAGTTTGACTTTCTCTAAATAATGCATAGCCTCTTCTTTGTGTGTTTTACGAATACGTTTGAGCCAGCCAATGCGAGGGTATAGACCCATAAGGCAGACATCAAGTGCACTCACCGGAAAATCCCAGTCGACCGAGCTACGTTGCGGTATATAGGCAATCTTCTGTCTGTTTTCCTCAATCGTGTCTCCAAAGAACTTTACGTTACCTTCATGGGGGAGGAGGTCTAGAATAGATTTCAGAAAGGTTGATTTCCCTGCGCCGTTTGGGCCGAGAACTCCCGTGATTGTTCCTGTATGCGCCGTGAACGATATATCACGTAAGGCATAACTTTCTTGTTTTGTGTAACGGCAAGATAGACCCTCAACAGAAAGGGGCGATATTACTTTATCCATCTATACGTTCTTTCAATGCTTTACTAATTATATTGACGTTATATTCCATCATACCGATATACGTACTCTCAATCGTTCCTTCTACTCCCATGGCATCTGAAAACAGAGATCCGCCAATCACAACATTATGTCCGCGGGCTTTTGCACCCTCTACAATAGCCTTAATATTGTGATCACCAACCGATGATTCCACAAAGACCGCAGGAACATTGCGTTCAACCAGAACATCGACGAGATATTTAATTTTTGTCAGTCCGGCTTCACTTTCTGTAGAGATGCCTTGAACGCCTATCACTTCAATGTCATAGGCCGTGCCTAAGTATCCAAAAGCATCATGGGCGGTCACTAATATACGTTTTTCTCTCGGAATAGAGGCGATTGTAAGACGAACCAGATTGTCTAATTTTTGAAGCTTTTCTGTATAGATAGTGTTATTTTTTCTGTAAATATCTGCGTCCTTCGGTCTAATTTTTGAGAGTGCACCAACCACAGCTTTACCACCAATAATCCAGTTATTAACATTCATCCAAATATGTGGGTCATAGCCCTCTAGGCCATCCATACTTTGTAATGTATCAAGGGCGAGAGCATTAGCGATCGAAATCGTTGGTTTTCTAGAGGTTAATTGTTCTAGAAAATGCTCCATTTTCCCTTCCAAATTAATGCCGTTATAAAATACTATATCTGCTTTCATAAGTTTGGAGACATCTGTGCGTGTGGGATGGTATAGGTGCGGATCAATACCCGTACCCATTAACGCTTCGACTTTTGCGCTGTCGCCCGTAATATTACGAACTAAATCACCAATTTGTGAAGTGGTTGTTACAATGTAGAGCGGTTTTTCTGCCGAGGCAGAAAAAGGGCTCAGTATTGTTATCGCCGCTAAAAATATAAATAATGTATTTTTCATGATGTCTTTACCTAATATTTGTAATATATATATTGTATACACGAAGGTTTAGCCTTGGCAACACTTTTTATTGTATGCTAAATTTTTACTTGAGGATAATCTTGAATGAGCTCCGAAATATCTCTTGCAGACCCCAAGCTACAGGCATCAAGATTTGGGCGTGTTCGTCTTGCACATCAGACGGAGAATGCTGAGGATTATGTTGAGCTTATTGCCGATCTAATTGATGTTAAGGGGGAAGCACGTATCGTTGATTTATCAAAACGCTTTGGTATTTCTCATGCGACAGTAAATAAGACGGTTGCACGCCTAAAAAAAGAGGGGCTTGTTAATTCAGAGCCGTACCGTTCCCTATTTCTTACAAAAGAAGGGAAGAAGCTGGCCCAAATGTGTAAAGAACGTCATATTATTGTTGTTGAATTCCTGAAATCTATTGGGGTTAGTGATGATACGGCGGAAATGGACGCGGAAGGTGTCGAGCATCACGTTAGTAAAGAAACATTAGATGCTTTCAAAAAATATATAGAGATAGCCAAAAAATCATAGGTGAAGCCCCGTCTAAAAAATTATTCTTTGTTTTTTTGCCTATTCCATGCATTTTCCATTTCTTCCAAGGGTGTCTCCAATAGGCTACCGCCATTGTTTTTTATATCTGTTTCTAACCCTCGAAAGCGGCGCTCAAACTTATTGTTACATTGGCGCAATGCTTCTTCGCTGTTAATACCAAGCATCCGACCATAGTTAGCAAGCAGGAATAAGATATCTCCCAACTCTTCTTTTTGGTTATCAGTGTCTGAGTTGGCAATTGCTGTACGCATTTCAAGTATTTCTTCTTCTAATTTATCCAAAACGTGAGATACATCTGGCCATTCAAATCCAACTTTAGCAGCCTTTTTTTGAAGTTTTTGGGCTTTTAAAAGTGCTGGTAATGCCACCGTGACACCATCTAATGCGCTATTATCTTTGTCTTTATTTTTGTTCTTTTCGGCTTCTTTCTGAATTTCCCATATTTTGTCCACATCCGCCGCAGAACTTGCTTTTACATTGCCAAAAACATGCGGATGTCGCGAGATCATCTTTTCTGTAACATC
This sequence comes from Zetaproteobacteria bacterium, assembly GCA_002747015.1. The sequence goes on along the minus strand of NVXI01000002.1, from coordinate 7,521 downwards.
GTGAATAACATCATGAATATTGAAATGACCGGATTCTGCCGCCATTTGCGCGTGATATATAGATTGGAAGAGTAGATCGCCCAGCTCTTCACGTAAATCAGGCATGGAGCCACGATCAACCGCATCTGCCACTTCATATGCTTCTTCCAGTGTATAAGGTATTATGGTTTTAAAATCTTGTTCTATATCCCATGGGCACCCAGTCTTTGGTGCTCTTAGGTCCTCCATAACTTTAATAAGATCAGTAAGATTATAGTTTCTTTGATTATTCATGTGAGGCTCAATTCTAAATAACTTCTGCACGTTGTTCATCGATACCCATTGCATAGAGAATCGGGTTGTCTGTTTTCTGACGCTCTATAAAGTCTAATTTACAGTGCAATGAGTCCCATCCAATTTGGATAAGGCTTTGCGCGACCGCACCCCCAAGTGTTGTGCCCGGGCCAAGTACAATAATACAATCGGGTGCAAATTCCTTCATGCCGACCTGAACAGCTTTTGTAAAATCATAATATTCGCAGACTTGATGATCAAAAGTGTAGCTGTGTATATCTTGTTGGTCTGTTGCGAAGGGTCGCCAAATATGTCCGCGTCCATCTATCAAGGGCACAGCTGGTGAGAAAAATATATCGGAAGAGAAAATGTCCAATGCCTTATCTGACATTGGTTTTTGTAGCGGTGTGTGAAACGCCGCATGGTTTGGAAGTATCAAAGGGAACCGTTCTTGTGCTGGTGGTAACGTTTCTTGCAGCATTTGTATGGCTGCGTCATTCCCACCATAAACAATAAATCCCCCTAACATTATTGATGTATAAAGGTGGCATCCCTCAAGTGCATTTATTTTATCTGTTATGCGGGCCAGTTCATCCATTTTCCCGTCAATGATATTCCAGTTATCATCAACGATTGGGTAAATCAGTTGCCCTCCGATAAGAGAGTCTTGCATTATCGTGCCCATTGTATTGATGACTTTGGTTGTGCTGATTTCCGATAAAGCGTTTCCACATCCAAGAGCTATATACCAACCCATAGAATTTCCTGTGATTGCGACGATATCGAATTTATCTTTATCAATAGAAAGATAGTCTCCATAGGCACAAGCATAGATAAGTGGGGAAGCATTATCGCCGCGTGTATGTTCTCTTAAGGAATATCTAGATTGACCATCAAGCTCAGAAATTTTTATTTGGTCTTGTGCCGTTCTATAATCATCAAGCATTGAAATGAAATCTGCTTTATCCGCATGGTGTTTTTGTAGATATCCAAGCTCCGCCTTGTTATAAGTCCCTCTGCCGGGGGCAATAACTAATGCTCTTTTTTTCATTGTAAATTTCCTAATCTTTAATGATTATTTTAGAAGATCTAATGCATTTTGAATGATTATATCCTTGCTTGGCAGGGTGACTGCATACGCTTTTCCTAATGGGATAAAACAATCATCTGCTGTCAGACGTTTAATCTTTGGCATGGGGGATAGATTTTCCATTGCCATAGTCATAAGGGCTTCACTGATTGAACCACTACGCCTGCATTCGTCAACAATCAGAACATGCTTACACGGTTTAATGGCTTTAATAATTTCCGTTTCATTTAGCGGGGCTAGCCAGCGAATATCAATCACACGCAATTTAATATTATGCTCATCTTCTAAAATCTTGGCGGCTTGGCGTGATAGGTAATAGCCATTCCCATATGTAAGAATACAAAGATCCGTTCCTTTGCCTTCTACATGAAGATCACCAAGAGCAATCGGTTTTGCATCTTTAGGCTCTATATAGGGGAATGTCCAAAGTCCGTCTTTTTCCGCGTGCAAGTCACGTGTCATATACAGGGCGATAGGCTCTAAGAATACGATGATGCGTTGCTCTTCGCGCGCCAGCCTTACACATTCGCGCATCATTTCAATGGCATCTGCCCCATTAGACGGGCAAGCAATAATAATGCCGGGAATATCACGTAAAACGGCAAAGGAATTATCATTGTGGAAATGCCCACCAAATCCACGCTGATATGCCAAGCCGGCAACACGTATTATCATTGGGTTGGTATATTGCTTGTTGGAGAAGAAGCTGAGCGTTGCGGCTTCGCCTCTAAGCTGATCCTCAGCATTATGCAGATATGCCAAGAATTGTATTTCTGGAATTGGGAGGATTCCATTATGCGCCATGCCTATAGCAAGGCCGAGAATGGTTTGCTCATCAAGAAGTGTATTAATAACGCGTTGTGACCCAAATTTAGAATGTAATTTAGCTGTCACATTATAAACACCGCCCTTGGGACCAATATCTTCACCGGCCATTACAATATTATCATGTGACAGCATAAGGTCATGTAATGTCCAATTGATAAGACGTGCCATGTGCTGTGGCTGTTTCATGGTTTGGATTTCTCGTCCAAAACTTTGTTCACGCTCTTTTTGAGTCGGCAGCTTTACTGGCTTAATATCTTCAACCGTATCGGGGATTATACTTTCTTGTACACCGAGAGATGTTGTGAGTTTGGGGCGTTTTATCACATGTTGTGCCGCGCGTTCTATACGCTCACCAATTTCATTGTAAATATCCAAAATTTGTGTAGCAGTAAGAATATTGTTTTGTATAAGTAAATTTGCAGTGTGTAATAGCGGATCTTGTGCCTCTGTTCGCTCTACCTTTTCTTTACTCATATATGCGGTTTGAACATCTGCGCCTGCATGACCATATAGACGCACACATTTTTTGTGAAGGAAGACAGGAGCTTTATTAATTCTGGCATATGCGGCCGCTTCTTTTGTAACCTTATATGTCTCCAGTGCATTTAATCCATTGCAATAGAAATATTTTAATCCTGGGCGGTCTTTAAAATTATTATAAATCCAGTTTTTGGGCGTAGGGGTAGAGATGCCAATATCATTATCTTCACATAAAAATAAGAGCGGTAAATCAGAGTTTTTATAGGCTGCCCAACCTGCGGCGTTAAACGCGCCTTGTGCCGTCGAGTGATTGACAGACGCATCACCAAAGCTACACATGATAATTGCATCATGTGGAATATTGTTATTTTTTTCAATTTTTGTATTGAGGCCTATACTATGTGCCGCACCAACTGCTTTTGGCAGATGTGATGCAATTGTGCTGGTCTGTGGGGGGATGTGTAGGGCTTTACTGCCTAGAACTTTATGCCTACCCGCAGAAATTGGATCTTCGCTAGAGGCTGTTAAGCTGAGCAAGATATCCCATAATGGTGTCTGTCCGGGTAATTTCTTTGCGCGTTGTATAAAGAATGCAGCATCACGGTAATGTAAAAATGCCATGTCATCAATACGAAGTGCCGCGGATACGGCGGCATTTCCTTCATGGCCAGAACTACCGATTGTGTAGAATCCTTCGCCAATTGCCTGAAGGTCTCGTGCCTCCATATCAAGGCGACGACTAAGAGCTTGGCTTTCGAAGATTTCAACAAATTGTGCATTTGAAAGGCCTACATTCTCAGGACTTTCAAAATCTGTATGTGGTAAGTCCTCATCCTTAACGCGACGAAGAAAATTTTCATGAACAATTTTTGCACGATCTTTCATGTCGGTGACTTTATCATCGAGAAAGAGTGATGTATAGTTCCTGCGAACATAAAATAGGGAATTATAAATATGAATATCGCCAATTTCCAATGGGAAGATCCTTTGTTGTTAGAAACATGCTTAACTGAGGAAGAGCGTGCCATTCGGGATATGGCACATGCATATGCCCAAGATAAATTAGCCCCTAGAGTACTGGATGCTTATAGAGATGATCACTTTGATCCGGAGATATTAAGGGAGATGGGCGAACTTGGCTTATTAGGCTCAACCCTACCTGAAAAATATGGTGGCTCGGACGTTAATTATGTATCTTATGGCCTTATTGCCCGTGAAATAGAGCGTGTTGATTCTGGATATAGATCTGCAATGTCGGTTCAGTCTTCTTTGGTTATGTATCCTATTTATGCATGGGGATCAGAAGAACAACGTGTAAAATACCTCCCTAAACTCGCGAGTGGGGAGCATATAGGTTGTTTTGGCTTGACCGAACCTGATGCAGGATCGGACCCGGGCAGTATGAATACACGCGCTGAAAAGGTTGATGGTGGATATAAGCTCACAGGTTCAAAGACTTGGATTAGTAACTCTCCGATTGCGGATGTGTTTATTATTTGGGCAAAATCTGCGGCTCATGACAATAAAATTAAAGGCTTTATTCTTGAAAAGGGTATGAAGGGATTATCTGCGCCTAAAATTGGTGGGAAGCTGTCCTTGCGTGCTTCTATTACCGGTGAAATTGTAATGGATGGTGTTGTTGTATCTGATGAGCATTTATTGCCCAATGCGCAAGGGCTACGTGGGCCGTTCGAATGTTTGAACCGTGCGCGCTATGGTATTGCTTGGGGTGTTATGGGGGCTGCGGAATTCTGCTGGCATGCCGCACGCCAATATACTCTAGACCGTAAGCAATTTGATCGACCACTTGCGCAAACACAATTGGTACAGAAGAAACTTGCTGATATGCAAACGGAAATCACTCTTGGTTTACACGCTGCGTTGCAGGTAGGACGGCTGATGGATGATGACAATTTTGCGCCGGAGATGATTTCTTTGATTAAACGCAACAACTGTGGCAAAGCACTGGATATTGCCCGTATGGCGCGTGATATGCATGGCGGTAATGGTATATCGGATGAGTTCCATGTCATGCGCCACATGTGTAACCTTGAATCCGTAAATACGTATGAAGGAACGCATGATGTGCATGCACTGATCCTTGGTCGGGCTCAGACGGGGTTGCAGGCATTCTTTTAATTGCCATGTTGTGAATTTTATAATACAAAACCCCTATGGTCGCAATTTCAAAAATTAAACGGCATAAAACCCATGCGGTAAAAGTTAGGAACGTCACTATTGGTGGTGGTGCGCCTGTTGTTGTGCAATCTATGACAAATACGGATACTGCGGATGTTGATAAGACATTTGAGCAAGTTAGGCAGCTCTATCTGGCGGGATCAGAGATCGTTCGTATTACGGTCAATAATGATGAAGCAGCAATTGGCGTTGCCAAACTGCGTGAGCGTTTAGACAAAGCCAATTTAAAAATCCCACTTGTTGGATGTTTTCACTATAATGGGCACACCTTGTTAAAAGACCATCCTTCTATGGCTGAGAGCCTTGATAAGTATCGTATCAATCCTGGGAATGTTGGTTTTGGTAAAAAACGGGATCTTCACTATGAGCAAATCATAGAAACGGCAATAAAATATAATAAAGCAGTTCGTATCGGTGTGAATTGGGGGAGCTTGGATCAAGCGCTTGCAACCAAGCTAATGGACGAGAATGCAAAATTTGATACACCGCGCTCTTCTGATGAAATCATGCGTGAGACCTTGGTTGAATCAGCATTGATGAGTGCAGATCAAGCACAAAATATTGGATTATCTAAAAATAAGATTATTTTATCTGCGAAAGTTAGTCGTGTGCAGGATCTAATTGCTGTCTACGGTGCGTTGGCCGATCGATCCAATTATGCGCTGCATCTTGGTTTAACCGAGGCAGGTATGGGTTCAAAAGGTATTATTGCGACAGCCCTTGGTGAGGGGATACTTTTACAGCAAGGGATAGGGGACACAATTCGTGCCTCTTTAACACCAGAACCGGGCGGAGAGCGCACATTGGAAGTGCGTGTGTGTCAGGAAATATTGCAGGCTCTCAATATAAGGTCATTTATGCCAGAGGTCAGTGCATGTCCAGGATGCGGGCGTACAACCAGCACATATTTTCAAGAATTGGCCCAAGATATTCAACGCCACCTTGATGTTAATATGCCGATATGGGCAAAGAATTATCCTGGTGTTGAAACTATGAAGGTGGCAGTCATGGGGTGTATCGTTAACGGCCCAGGTGAAAGCAAGCATGCAGATATTGGCATTAGTTTGCCCGGGACAGGGGAAAAGCCTGTTGCGCCTGTTTTCATTGATGGCAAGAAAACTCACACTCTTCGCGGTGATAATATTGCTAAAGATTTTCAAAACCTTGTTGATTCTTACGTAAAAAATCGTTTTACAAAAGCTGCGTAGTTCGACCTTATTAGGGGATTGTGGCGATTCTATCTATGGTTTTTCGTGGTGCAGCATACTTTATGACTAGATGATTATTGTCCATTATCATACACTGCCACAAAATTTTTAAATATTTCCGCTAGAAAAATAATTGAAGGAGTTTTCAAAATGTTGATTGGTGTCCCAAAAGAAATTAAAACATTGGAGTATCGGGTGGGGTTGGTACCTTCTTCAGTCAAGGAGTTTACGTCTCGTGGCCATGATGTTTTGATTGAAACAGATGCAGGCATGGGTATTAATTTTAGTGATTCTGATTATGTGGATGCAGGTGCAACAATTGTTAATACTGCGCAAGAAGTTTTTGAACAAGCCGAAATGATTATTAAGGTTAAAGAGCCACAGGCGCAGGAGTGCAAGATGCTTCGCAAGGAGCAAATATTGTTTACTTATTTGCATTTGGCCGCGGATAAGGATCAAACTCAGGCACTTGTTGATTCTGGCTGTGTTGCGATTGCTTATGAGACGGTAACGGGGCCAAATGGACATGGTCTTCCGTTATTAGAACCTATGAGTGAGATCGCTGGTCGCTTGTCTATACAGGTGGGAAGTTTTTATCTTCAGAAACATATGGGTGGCCTAGGGCGTCTTATTGGTGGTGTTCCAGGCGTTAAACCAGCCGATGTCTTGATCATTGGTGGTGGTGTCTCTGGTTTTCATGCCGCGCAAATGGCAACGGGCCTCGGTGCAAACGTAACGATATTAGAGCGTTCAAATCCACGTATGCGCTTTTTGGATGAATATTTCCATGGGCGTGCAAATGTGGTTTATTCAAACCTTGATACATTGGAGCGTGCCCTTATACAGGCTGATTTAGTTATTGGGGCAGTCTTGATACCTGGGGCTTCCGCACCTAAGCTTGTTAGCAGGAAAATGCTTTCTACAATGAAAAAAGGCGCGGTTATGGTTGATATTGCAATTGATCAGGGCGGCTGTTTTGAAACAAGTAAGGCCACCACACATGCAGAACCAACATATGTTGTTGATGGTATTCTACATTACTGTGTCGCAAATATGCCCGGTGCAGTACCGCTTAGCTCTGCCTTGGCACTGAACCACTCTGTATTGCCATATGCTCTCCGTCTTGCAGATAATGGATGGAAAGAGACATTGAGGAACGATCCTAACTTCTTAAATGGGTTGAATGTATGTGCTGGTAAAATTACAAATGAACCTGTCGCAGAGGCCTTAGATATGGAAAGCATCCCTGCTGAAAGTGCTTTATTGGGATAAGCTTATCAAGAAGAGTGGAATAAGATGCATTTTTTGTATTTTTTTGTGAGATGTTGCTTGACGAAAGATGAGCATCCTAATATAACACTCTTCATCTCAAATGCGCGGGTGTAGCTCAGTTGGTTAGAGCGCCGCCCTGTCACGGCGGAGGCCGCGAGTTCAAGTCTCGTC